>DATLJD010000010.1:0-104302 GCA_035539135.1 Lysobacteraceae bacterium | reverse complement strand
TCCCTTAGAAGGGACGCCGCTGCGCGGCTCTCCCGGCCCGGCGCAGCGCGCCGGGCGTTCGCACGGGCGCGCGGCGGTGCCGCGCAAGCCGCCCGTGCTCACCCTGCCCTTATGCGGGCGCCGGCCATCCATGGCCGGCTTGACGCAACACCCCCGCCCTCCCGGTCGCTCGGACAGATCCTGGCGCCTTGCTAGAGCGGAATTGCTCCGCCCTACCCGATCGCGGGCGAGGTGGGGGCGCGCCGGGCGGGAGAGGTGGGCAGGACCGTATGCGGCATGGATGCCGCATCCGAGCCTCCATGGACGGATTCACGGCGTGTCCTGCCCGCCTCTCCCGCCCGGCGCGCGTCTCGTGCTCGCAGTTTTTCCTGTCCGCAAAAGGTCAGATCTCGACCTGCGCCCCGAGCTCCACCAGCCGGTTGCCGGGGATGCGGAAGAAGTTGGTCGCGGGCGCGGCGTTGCGGTGCATGACCGCGAACAGCTTGTCGCGCCAGATCGGCATGCCGCGGCGGTGGGCGGCGACCACGGTTTCGCGGCTTGCGAAGTAGGTCGTGTCCATCGGGTTGAAGGTCAGCTCGCACTGGTCGCAGGAGCGCATCAGCGCCAGCGGCACGTCCGGCGTCTCCATGAAGCCGTAGCGCAGCAGCACCCGGTAGAAGTCCTCGCCGCCGATCGGCTCGATCCGCATGCGCTCGCTCTTGGGCGCGTACGGCACGTTGAGCGTTTCCACCGTCAGGAACACGTTGCGTTCGTGCAGCACCTTGTTGTGCTTGAGGTTGTGCAGCAACGCCTGCGGCACCATGCCAGTCTGCGGCACCAGGAACACCGCGGTGCCCGGCACCCGCACCGGCGGCGCCAGCATCAGGCCGGGCAGGAAGGTGTCGAGCTGGATCGCCTCCTTGCGGATCTCGGCGGCGAGCAGCTCGCGCCCGCGCCGCCAGGTGCGCAGCAGGGTGAACAGCACGATGCCGAGGATGACCGGGAACCAGCCGCCGTCCAGGATCTTCGCGCCGTTGGCGATCAGGAAGCCGACGTCGGCGAGCAGGAACAGCACGCACAACGGCAGCACCCAGCGCCGCCCCTTCGGCCACAGCGCGCGCGCGACCAGGGCCAGCAGCAGGGTGTCGATCAGCATCGTCGCCGACACCGAGATGCCGTAGGCGGTGGCCAGCGCGGTCGAGGTGCGGAAGGTCAGCACCAGGCCGATCACCAGCACCATCAGCGTCCAGTTGACCGCCGGAATGTAGATCTGGCCGATCGTCTCGCTGGAGGTGTGCTTGATCGCCATGCGCGGGATGTAGCCCAGCTGCATCGCCTGCCGCGCGATCGAGTAGGCGCCGGTGATCACCGCCTGCGAGGCGATCACGGTGGCGCCGGTCGCCAGCACGATCATCGGCCAGCGCGCCCAGTCCGGCACCCCGAAGTAGAACGGGTTGCGCACCGCCGCCGGGTCCTCCAGCAGCAGCGCGCCCTGCCCCAGGTAGTTGAGCATCAGCGCCGGCAAGACGAAGAAATACCAGGCGCGCCGGATCGGCCGCGCGCCGAAGTGGCCCATGTCGGTGTACAGCGCCTCGCCGCCGGTCACCGCCAGCACCACCGCGCCGAGGATGAACACCCCGTGGAAGTGGTGGACGACGAAGAAGTGGATCGCCCACCACGGGTTGATCGCCTTCAGCACCTCCGGCGCGTGCAGCAGGTTGATCGCGCCGAGCACGGCGAGCGCGGCGAACCACAGCAGCATCACCGGCCCGAACACCTTGCCCACCTTCTCAGTGCCGTGGCGCTGGGCGAGGAAGATGCCGGCCAGCACCACCACCACGATCGGCACGATCCAGCTGTGCAGCGCGGGCGCGACCACCTCCAGGCCCTCGACCGCGGACAGCACCGAGATCGCCGGCGTGATCACCCCGTCGCCGAAGAACAGCGACGCGCCGAAGATGCCGAGGATGCCGACCACGTACACCGAACGCGAGCCCGGACGCAGCGTGCGCTGGGCCAGCGTCATCAGCGCCATGATGCCGCCCTCGCCCTCGTTGTCCGCGCGCATGATGATGGTCACGTACTTGATCGTGACCACCAGGGTCAGCGCCCAGAACACCAGCGACAGCAGGCCGATCACCGTGTCGTGGTTGGGCACCAGGCCGTAGTGCGGGCCGAAGGCCTGCTTGATGGTGTACAGCGGGCTGGTGCCGATGTCGCCGAAGACGACGCCGATCGCGGCGACGACCAGTCCGGCCACGCCGGCGCCGGCATGGCCGTGGGGGGCGGTGCCCGGCGCGTTGGCGGTGTTCTTGGCCATGGTGTGCGGCACGCCCCTCAGCGGAGCGCGGACTTTAGCGCCTTGCGGATGATCGTCGCGGCGTCGTCGCCGGCGGCCGCGGCGTCGCGCGCCATGCGCGCGGCCTCGGCCGGCTTGTAGCCGAGTTGCTGCAGGGCCACCGTCGCCTCGGACTGGGCGTCGCCCGCGCCGCCCGCCGCCAGCGGCCCGCCGCCGGTGCCGAAGTCGGCCGCGCGGTCGCGCAGTTCGACCACCATGCGCTCGGCGGTCTTCTTGCCGATCCCGGGGATGCGGGTCAGCGCGGTCACGTCGCCGGCCTGCACCAGCCGCGCGAACTCCTCGACGCTGGCGCCCGACAGCACCGCCAGCGCGATCTTCGCGCCGATCCCGGACACCTTCTGCACGTCGCGGAACAACCGCCGCTCGCCCTCGCGCAGGAAGCCGTACAGCGACACGCTGTCTTCCTTCTGCGCGTAGTGGGTGAACAGCGCGACCTCGCGGCCGACCTCGGGCAGGTCGTAGAAGGTGCTCATCGGCGCCTCCAGCTCGTAGCCGACGCCGTGGACGTCGACCACCAGCCACGGCGGCTGCTTGTGCACCAGGATGCCCTTCAGGCGACCGATCACGTCATCTCCTCCGCAATGCCGCGACGCTGGCGCCGGTGCGCCGCGCGGTGGCGCTCATGTGGGCGTGGGTCAAGGCGACCGCGAGCGCGTCGGCCGCGTCCGCCTGCAGCTTCGCGTCCGGCAGGTTGAGCAGCAGCCGCACCATGTGCTGCACCTGCGGCTTGTCGGCCGCGCCCCGGCCGACCAGCGATTGCTTGATCACCCGCGGCGCGTATTCGCTGACCGGCAGGCGCCGGCGCACCACCGTCGCCAGCGCGGCGCCGCGGGCGTGGCCGAGCTTGAGCGCGGAGGTCGCCGACTTGTCCATGAACACCGTCTCGATCGCGACCTCCTGCGGCCGCCACGCATCCAGCAGCGCCTCCAGCCCCTCGCACAGCAGGCCCAGGCGTTCGGCGAAGCTGTCCGCCTGCAGCAGCACCAGCGCCTGCGCGTGGACGAAGCGGCAACGGCCGTCGTCGGCGACGTCGATTACGCCGACGCCGGTGCGCTGCGAACCAGGATCGATGCCGAGCACCCGGATCATGCGCGGCGACACCTAGCGCCCGTGCGGGCGCGGAACGCGTGCCTGTTGGCCATGGAAACCAGAGTCCTCGCTTCCGCGCGGAATGACAACAGCGGGACCGGCGGATGCCGGCGGGTGTCGTACGGATCCGCTCAGCCCAGCCCGCTGGCGTTGGAATAGACGTTCTGCACGTCGTCCATGTCCTCCAGCCAGCGCAGCAGCTTGGCGACCTGCTCGGCGGTCTCGCCGGAGACTTCGGCGTCGTTGTCGGCGCGCATGGTCACCTCGGCGAGGTCCGGCGCGAGGCCCGCGGCTTCCATCGCCTGGCGCACGTCGGCGAAGGCCTCGGGCGAGGTCAGCACGTCGATCGCGCCGTCCTCGGGGTACACGACCACGTCGTCGGCGCCGGCCTCGATCGCCGCCTCGGTGACCCTGTCCTCGTCGGCGCCGGCGGCGTAGGACAGTACGCCGGTCTTGTGGAACATGAAGGCGACCGAGCCCTCGGTGCCGAGGTTGCCGCCGAACTTGGAGAAGGCGTGGCGCACGTCGGCCACGGTGCGCACGCGGTTGTCGGTCAGGCAGTCGACGATCACCGCGACGCCGCCTGGGGCGTAGCCCTCGTAGCGGATCTCCTCGTAGGTGACGCCCTCCAGCTCGCCGGTCGCCTTCTTGATCGCGCGCTCGATCACGTCCTTGGACATGTTCACCGACAGGCCGCGGTCGATCGCGGCGCGCAGGCGCGGATTGCCGGCCGGGTCGCCGCCACCGGCGCGGGCGGCAACCCCTATTTCGCGGATGACCTTGGTGAAGATCTTGCCGCGCTGCGCGTCGGCGGCGTTCTTGCGCGCTTCGATGGAAGGGCCACGGCCCATGGCGGTGTCCGGCGGTGCTGCGAGGCGCGCGATTCTACCCGATGCCCGCTTCCGCCTCCCCGGCATGGCGGAAGCGGCCATTGCGGAGGAAGGCCACGGTCTGCGCGGCCGCCTCCTCCGACAGCAGCAGGCCGCTGTGGCTGGCGTCGATCACCACGTGGTCAGCCAGGCCGGGCAGGCGCGTCTCGGCGACTGCCACCGTGCCGTCGTGTTCGCCGGCGAACTGGCCGAACAGCGCGCCCAGCCCGTGCGGCACCCGTCCGGCGACCGCGCCGACTTCGGCGCGGCCCTGCCAGCAGGGAAACCCATGCTGCAGCAGTTCCGCGCTGCGCCCGAACAGGTTGGCGGCCGGCGGCCAGCGCAGCAGCGCGTTGACCGCGCCGCTGCCGGCCAGCGGCGAGCCCAGGCAGACCACCCGACGCACCGGCAGCGCCGGCGCTTCGCACAGGGCCTGCAGCGCGACCATGCCGCCGAGGCTGTGGGCGACGATGTCGGCGTCGGTGTCGCCGATGTATTCGGCCAGCCCGGTCGCGGCCAGCCGCGGACCCTCGGCGACGGCCTGGTAGGAGAAGGTATCCGGCGCGAAACCGGCGTCCTGCAGCCGCGTCGCCAGCCAGTGCATGACGGCGCCCGGCATCCACAGCCCGTGCAGCAGGACCACGCGGCGCGGGGCGGCGTTCATCGGCTTGGCCGGACGGCAGACGGCCGGCGCTCGCGCGCCGGCCGCCGTGTACGCGGGGACGGCGCGTTCAAGCCGAAGGCAGGTCCCGCAGCCAGCGGTCGATCAGCCGCTTTTCGTAGCGCAGCGGATCGCGGTCCCGGGTCGCCGGCCCGGCAAGGTAGTTGAGGTCCTTCAGGGTGCGCTCGCCTTCGGCGACCACCGCGCCGCTGGCGTCGGTGCGCACGTAGTGCAGGCGGATTTCCGGCGCGCTCAGCGGGCTGGTGATACGGGTCGGCGCGCGGTTGGTCACGTAGTCGCCGGCGCGGCGGACGTCCTCGATGCGGATTTCGAGCCGTTCACCGGCCGGCAGGCGGTCGGCCGCTTCCTGCTGCAGGTAGGTCGCCAGTTCGCGGACCCAGCCGCCCTTCAGCGCCTCGGCGCGGTCGAGGCTGGTGCGCACCTCGGTGAAGCCGGCGGGGTCGTTCCACGACACGCTCACCGGCCCATCGGCGGGCAGCGTGCGCGCGTCCTGCGGCGCGGCGATGGCGGCGCCTGCCAGCAGCAGCCCGGCGCACAGCAGCGGAATCCTCATCCTCATGGCGGTCTCCTTTCCTGGAATGCGCCCGACCGGCGCCCGCCGAGTGTCCGGCCGCCACGGTTAACGATTCGTTACCCGGCCGGCACGCGGCGGAACATGAACTCGCGGTCGCGCTGGGCGCCGACCGGGAACTCGTACTCGCCGGCGAAGGCGAAACCGTGGCGCGCGTAGAAGCGCTGCGCGCCGAGGTTCTCCGACCACACGCTGATCCACAACGTGCGCGGGCCGTCGCGCTCCAGCCAGGCCAGCGCCTGCGCGAACAGCTTGCCGCCCCAGCCACCGTTGTGCAGGTCGCGGTCGACGTACAGGCGCTTGAGCTCGCCGTCCTGCGGGCGGAGGTCGGCGTGCGGCAGGCCGGCGGGGCCGGCCATCGCGTAGCCGCGCGCGCCGCCCGCGTCCTCCAGCAGCCACAGCGCCCAGGCCGGATCGGCGAGATAGTGCGCGTAGGCCTCCGGCGCATGGCTCTCGGCGAGGAAGGCCTGCAGGTCTTCCTGCGAATAGAGGTGGCCGAAGGTCTCGACGAAAGTGCGCACGCCCACACGCGACAGCGCCTCGGCGTCGGCGGGCGTGGCGCGGCGGATCGCCAGGCTCATCCCTGCTTCGCCACCAGCGGCGGCGCGGATGCGCCCTTGTCGTCCTTCGCGCGCACCGCGACGTGGACCTCGGCCAGCTGCGCGTCCGGCACCGGCGACGGCGCGCCGGTCATCAGGCACTGCGCGCTGGTGGTCTTGGGGAAGGCGATCACGTCGCGGATGGACTCGGTGCCCGCCATCAGCGCGGCGATGCGGTCGATGCCGAAGGCGATGCCGCCGTGCGGCGGCGCGCCGTACTGCAGCGCTTCCAGCAGGAAGCCGAACTTGGCCTGCTGCTCGTCCGCGCCGATGCCGAGCAGGTCGAACACCGCCGCCTGCATGCGCGGGTTGTGGATGCGGATCGAGCCGCCGCCGATCTCGTTGCCATTGAGCACCATGTCGTAGCCGCGGCTGACCGCGGTGGCGGCGTTCGCGCGCAGGTCGGCCTCGTCGTCGACGGCGGGCGCGGTGAAGGGATGATGCAGGGCGACGTAGCGGCCCTCCTCCTCGTCCCACTCGAACATCGGGAAGTCGGTAACCCACAGCGGCCGCCAGCCGTCCTCGACCAGGCCGAGGTCGCGGCCGAGCTTGAGCCGCAGCGCGCCCATGAAGTCGCTGGCGACCTTCCAGCCGGCGGCGCCGAAGAAGACCGCGTCGCCCGACTGCGCGCCGGCGGCATTGAGGATGCCGGCCAGGGTCGCGTCGTCGAGGAACTTGGCGATCGGCGAGGCGATGCCCTCGCGCCCCTTCGTCGCGTCCTCGACCTTCATCCACGCCAGGCCCTTGGCGCCGAACTTGGCGGCATACGCCGCGTACTCGTCGATCTGCTTGCGCGACAGGCCCGCGCCGCCCGGCGCGCGCAGCGCGACCACGCGGCCGTCGGCGGCGTTGGCGACGTCGGCGAACACCTTGAAGCCGCAGTCCTTCACCAGCTCGGCGATGTCGGCCAGCTCCAGCGCGATGCGCAGATCCGGCTTGTCCGAACCGTAGCGGCGCATCGCCTCGGCGTAGGGCATGCGCGGGAACGGGTCGGCCAGCTCGACGCCGGCCACCTCGCGGAAGACGTCGCGCACCATCGCCTCGACGGTGTCCTGCACGTCGCGCTCGGCCACCCACGCGAACTCCATGTCGAGCTGGGTGAACTCGAGCTGGCGGTCGGCGCGCAGCGCCTCGTCGCGGAAGCAGCGCGCGATCTGGTAGTAGCGGTCGAAGCCCGCCATCATCAGGATCTGCTTGAACAGCTGCGGCGACTGCGGCAACGCGTAGAACTCGCCCGGGTGCATGCGCGCCGGCACCAGGAAGTCGCGCGCGCCCTCGGGCGTGGCCTTGGTCAGGATCGGGGTCTCGATGTCCTGGAAGCCGCGCGCGTCCAGCCAGGCGCGCAGCGCGCTGACCAGCTTCGTGCGCGTGCGCATCTTGCGCTGCATCTCCGGCGTGCGCAGGTCGAGGTAGCGGTACTTCAGGCGGATGTCCTCGCCCGGGTTCTCGTGCGCGTGGAAGGGCAGCGGCGCGGCCTTGTTGAGCACCTCGATCTTCGTCGCAACGACCTCGACTTCGCCGGTGCGCAGCTTCGGGTTGACGTTCTGCCGGCGGCGGACCACGCCGGTCACCCGTAGCGCGTCCTCGTAGCCGATCCCGCCCGCGATCTTCACCACTTCCGCGCTGCCTTCGCCGTCGCCCGGCTCGGCGACGACCTGGACGATGCCCTCGTGGTCGCGCAGGTCGAGGAAGACGAAGTGGCCCAGGTCGCGGGCGACGTCGGCCCAGCCGCAGAGGGTGACGGTCTGGCCGACCAGGGCCTCGTCGACGAGACCGCAGAAGTGGGTACGCATGGGAGCTCCGGGGGCATCGCGGACCGCGCCGGACATCGGGCGACCGGAAAGGCCGGTCATTTTAGCCGAGCGGCGGCGGCCCTCACCCCAACCCTCTCCCGCGAGCGGGAGAGGGGGGAACCGCCCGGCGGACGCGGCGACGGTGCCGTCACCTCCCCAGTCTCGCGCGGAGGGGGAAGAGCCGGGTCGGCGCGCCGCTGCTCATGCCGTCCCCTTCCCGCTTGCGGGAGAGAGCCTGCCCGGACTTGATCCGGTGTCGAGCGCGCAGCGCGAGGGTGAGTTGTCGCGAGTTACTCACCCCACCCGGGCCCTCCCCCGCAAGCGGGGGAGGGAGCAGCCTCCGACGCGGTCAGGAGCCCGTGGCGGCCTTGGGCGTCTCCGCTTTCGCCGGCTTGGACTCGGCGGCGGCCGGCTTGGCTTCCGTCGTGCCACCGGATCCACCGGCGTCGCCGGCGAGGTTGCGCTTCTTGTCGCCGTCCTTCTTGAAGTCGGTCTCGTACCAGCCGCCGCCGGCGAGGCGAAAGCTCGGCGCGGTCAGCTGCCGCCTCACCGCCGGCTTGCCGCAGGCAGGGCACGCCTCGGGGTCGGGGTCGGAAAGCTTCTGCAGGCGGTCGAAGGCGTGGCCGCAGTCGGCGCACGCGAAGGCGTAGATCGGCATGGCGTGTCCCAACGACGCTGGAGAACCGCGGCCAGTCTGGGGCCAGTCCCGCGAATTTCAAGCGCGGCGCCGGGCCGTGGCTCAGGCGGCGGCGTACAACGCGAGCAGTTCGACCTCCGCCGCCTCGAGCGCGGCCCGCACGCGCGCCTGTTCGCGGCCGAGTTGCGCCGCGCGGGCGCCACCGTCGGCGTAGGCGGCGGGATCGGCAAGCGCGGCCTCGATGTCGCGCAATTCCGCCTCCAGCGCGGCGACCCGCTGCTCGGCGCGGGCCAGCTTGTGCGGATTGCCCTTCGGCTTCGCCACCGGCGCCGCGGACACCGCCGGGACCGCGGCCTGCTGCGCCGGCGTCGGCGCCGGTTTGTCGCCCTTGCCCGACTCGCTGCCCGGCCGCGAGCGCAGCCACGCGGCGTAGGCGTCGAGGTCGCCGTCGAACGGCTCGACCTTGCCGCCGGCGACGCGCACGAAGCTGTCGCACACCAGGCCGATCAGGTGGCGGTCGTGGGAGACCAGCACGATCGCGCCGTCGAAGTCGCTCAGCGCCTCCGCAAGCGCCTCGCGCATGTCGAGGTCGAGGTGGTTGGTCGGCTCGTCGAGCAGCAGCACGTTCGGCTGGCGCCAGGCGATCAGCGCCAGCGCCAGGCGCGCCTTCTCGCCGCCGGAAAAGTTGTCGATCGCCTCGAAGGCGCGGTCGCCGGCGAAGTTCCACTTGCCGAGGAAGTCGCGGAAGGCCTGGGTCGCGGTCTCCGGCGACAGCTTGCGCAGGTGGTCCACCGGCGAGGCGCCCGCCATCAGCGACTCCACCGTGTGCTGCGCGAAGTAGCCGATGCGCAGGTCCGGGTGCGCGTTGCGCTCGCCCGCCAGCAGCGGCAGCTCGCCGACCAGCGATTTCACCAGGGTCGACTTGCCGGCGCCGTTGGGGCCGAGCAGGCCGATGCGGTCGCCCGCCTCGAGGCCGAAGCCGACGTCGCGGAGGATGATGGCGCGCCGTGCTCCTTCCCCCGCCTGCGGGGGAAGGTCGGGATGGGGGTGTGTGTCAGCGCCAGAAGCGGCACCCCCTCCCCTGCCCTCCCCCGCAAGCGGGGGAGGGAGTCGATAACCGCAATCGGCATGGTCCAGCCGCAGCAGCGAGTTCGGGATCTTCGCCGGCTGCGGGAACTCGATCCGCAGCGAACGCTCCACCCGCACCGCCTCGGTGCCGGCGAGCTTGGCCAGGCGCTTGATCCGCGACTGCGCCTGGCGCGCCTTGCTGGCCTTGGCGCGGAAGCGGTCGATGAAGCTCTGCAGGTGGGCGCGCTCGGCCTGCTCCTTCTCGTGCGCGATCTGCTGCTGGCGCAGGTGCTCGGCGCGCTGGCGCTCGAAGGCGGTGTAGTCGCCCGCGTACAGCTTCGCCCGGCCCTCGTGCAGGTGCAGGGTGTGGGTGGTGACGTTGTCGAGGAACTCGCGGTCGTGGGAGATCACCAGCAGCGTGCCCGGATAGCGACGCAACCAGTCCTCCAGCCACACCACCGCGTCGAGGTCGAGGTGGTTGGTCGGCTCGTCGAGCAGCAGCAGGTCGGACGGCGTCATCAGCGCGCGCGCCACGTTCAGGCGCACGCGCCAGCCGCCGGAGAAGTCGGACACCGGCTTGGCGTGGGTCTCCGGCGGAAAGCCGAGGCCGTGCAGCAGGCGCCCGGCGCGCGCGGTCGCGTCGTAGCCGTTCAGTTCCTCGAGCCGGTGATGGGCCTCGGCGACCGCCTCCCAGTCCTCGGCGGCGAACGCGTTCGCCTCCGCCTGCAGCGCGGCATGCACCGCGGCGTCGCCGGACAGCACGAAGTCCAGGGCCGGGTCCGGCAGCGACGGCGTTTCCTGGGCGACGCTGGCCACGCGCGCCTTCGACGGCAGGTCGACGTCACCGCGGTCGGGCTCCAGTTCGCCCATCAGCGCGGCGAACAGGCTGGACTTGCCGGCGCCGTTGCGGCCGACCACGCCGACGCGGTAGCCGGCGTGCAGGGCCAGGTCGACGTCGGACAGCAGCAGGCGTTCGCCCCGCCGGAGGGCGAAATTGCGGAAGGAGATCATCGGCGGATTCTAGACGGCCGGGCCGGCGCGCGCCCGCGATTTGCGCGCAAAACGGCGCAGCGGCGACACTCGCCCCCTGCCCCCCTCCGGAGCGCCGATGCCGCACCACACCTCGCTGATCGCCATGCTCGTGTTCGGCTTCGTGCTGGCGTTCGTGCTGGGCGCGCTGGCCAACCGGCTGCGGCTGTCGCCGCTGGTCGGCTACCTGCTGGCGGGGGTGCTGGCCGGGCCGTTCACGCCGGGCTTCGTCGGCGATGCGGAAATCGCGCCGCAACTCGCCGAGATCGGCGTGATCCTGCTGATGTTCGGGGTGGGCCTGCACTTCTCGCTGCGCGACCTGATGTCGGTGAAGGCCATCGCCATCCCCGGCGCGATCGCGCAGATCGCGGTCGCCACCCTGCTCGGCTGGGGCCTGGCGGAGCTGATGGGCTGGTCGCACGTGGCCGGCATCGTGTTCGGTTTCTCGCTCGCGACCGCCTCCACGGTGGTGCTGCTGCGGGCGATGGAGGAGCGGCGCCTGCTCGACACCCGGCGCGGCAAGATCGCGGTGGGCTGGCTGATCGTCGAGGACCTCGCGTGCGTGGTCGCGTTGGTGCTGATCCCGGCACTCGCCGGCGCGGCCGGCGACGAAGGCGGCAGCCTGTGGAAGGCGCTGGCGCTCACGCTGGGCAAGGTGGCGGCGTTCGTCGCCTTCATGCTCATCGTCGGCCGCCGGGTGATCCCGTGGATCCTCGAGCGCGTGGCCGGGACCGGTTCGCGCGAGCTGTTCACGCTGTCGGTGCTGGCGATCGCGATGGGCGTGGCGTTCGGGTCGGCGGAGCTGTTCGGGGTGTCGTTGGCGCTCGGCGCGTTCTTCGCCGGCATGCTGCTCAACGAATCGGAGTTCAGCCACCAGGCCGCGCAGGACTCGCTGCCGATGCGCGACGCGTTCGCGGTGCTGTTCTTCGTCTCGGTCGGCATGCTGTTCGACCCGCGCATCCTGCTGGTGCATCCGTGGCAGGTGCTGGCGACCACGCTGATCATCCTGGTCGGCAAGTCGGCCGCGGCTTACGCGATCGTGCGGGCCTTCGGCCACCCCGTCGCGACCGCGCTGACCATCTCGACCAGCCTGGCGCAGATCGGCGAATTCGCCTTCATCATCGCCGGCCTCGGCCTGTCGCTCGGCCTGCTGCCGCAGGACGGCCACAGCCTGGTGCTGGCCGGCGCGCTGATCTCGATCATGCTCAACCCGGTGCTGTTCATGGCGCTGGACCGCTGGCAGGCGCGCGAGGACGCGCGCATCGCGGCGAACGCCGAGCCCGAGCCCGAGGTGGTGCCGGTGGACATCGCCGACCACGCGATCGTGGTCGGCTACGGCCGCGTCGGCGGCCAGCTCGCGCACCTGCTGCACGAGCGCGGCGTGCCGCTGGTGGTGATCGAGGACGACGCCGACCTGGTCGAGCAGGCGCGCGCCTACGGCCTGCCGGCGATCCGCGGCAACGCCGCCAACCGGCGGGTGATGCTGGAGGCGGCGCCGGAGCGGGCGAAGCTGGCGGTGTTCGCGATCCCGCAGGCGCTGGAGGCCGGCGAGACGATCGAGCGGCTTAAGGCGCTGAACCCGGCGATCACGGTGCTGGCGCGCGCGCACAGCGAGGCGCAGGTCCAGCATCTGCTGGCGCACGGCGCCGATGCCGCGGTGCTGGCCGAGCGCGAACTCGCCTTCTCGCTCGCGGAAATGGTCATGGCCACCCCGCCCTACCGGCCGCCGCGCGCGCCCCAGGCCGCGGCCTGATCCGCCCGCGCTGCTAGAGTAGGCACCATCACGCGATGGCTTCGGGAACCGCCGTGTCCAGACTCGAATTCTTCCGGCGCATGCTGCAGCGCACGCCGCCCTCCGCACCGTCGCCCGCGGCGGAGGCGCCATCGGCCGAGCGCCGTGGCGCCGCGCGGGTCAACGCGCGCGAGGGCCTGCGCGTGCTGATCATCGACGACTCGGCGACGATCATCGCGGTGCTCGGCAAGATGCTGCGGCAGAACGGCTACGAGGTGCTGGCCGCGGCCGACGCCGAGACCGGCATCGAGCGCGCCCGCGCCGACCAGCCCGACCTGATCTACCTCGACATCGTCCTGCCCGGGATGAACGGCTTCGACGCCCTGCGCGCGCTGCGCCGGGACCCGGCGACGAAGTCGACCCCGGTGATCATGATCAGCGGCAACGCGCAGGCGACCGAGCAGTTCTACGTGCGCCGGATCGGCGCGGACGACTTCATGAAGAAGCCGTTCGGCCGCGGCGAGGTATTCGTGCGCATCCAGCAGATGGTCGAGTCCGGCCGCCTGCCCGCGCGCGCGGCACCGGCGGCGGAACTGCTCAGCGACGACGGCAGCGTGGCGCCGGCGGACGGCGAGGCGACCGGCATGGCCCCCGTCGCGCAGGAAGCATCGGACGCGCCGACCGCGGCCTGAGCCGCACGCGCCTCACCCCCCCCCCCGCAAGCGGGAGAGGGGCAAAGCGATGGCCGCGCTCTATTTGCGGAAAACCAACCGTCCGCCCTCGGCGTCCACGTGCACGGTGTCGCCGCTGCCGAACTCGCCGGCGAGGATGCGCTGCGCCAGCGGGTTCTCGATCTGCGCCTGGATCGCGCGCTTGAGCGGACGCGCGCCGTACACGGGATCGAAGCCGACGTTGCCGAGCAGCGCCAGCGCGTCGTCGGACAGTTCGATCGCGATGCCGCGCTCGGCCAGGCGCTTCTCCAGACCGCGCAGCTGGATCTTCGCGATCTCGCGGATCTGCGCCTTGTCCAGCGGGTGGAACACCACGATGTCGTCCAGGCGATTGATGAACTCCGGCCGGAAGTGCGCCTGCACCACGCCCATCACCGCCGCCTTCATCTGCACGTAGGCCTCGGGCGAATCGTCGCCGGCGAGTTCCTGGATCTGGTGCGAGCCGAGGTTGGACGTCATCACGATCACGGTGTTGCGGAAGTCCACCGTGCGCCCCTGGCCGTCGGTGAGGCGGCCGTCGTCCAGCACCTGCAGCAGGATGTTGAACACGTCCGGGTGCGCCTTCTCGACCTCGTCGAGCAGGATCACGCTGTACGGCCGGCGGCGCACCGCCTCGGTCAGGTAGCCGCCCTCCTCGTAGCCGACGTAGCCCGGAGGGGCGCCGATCAGCCGCGCCACGGAGTGCTTTTCCATGAACTCGGACATGTCGATGCGCACCATCGCATCGCTCGAGTCGAACAGGAACTCCGCCAGCGCCTTGGTCAGCTCGGTCTTGCCGACGCCGGTCGGGCCGAGGAACAGGAACGAACCGGACGGCCGGTTGGGATCGCTCAGCCCCGCGCGCGAGCGGCGCACCGCGTCGGACACGACCTGGATCGCCTCGTCCTGGCCCACCACGCGGGTGTGCAGCTCCTCCTCCATCTTCAGCAGCTTCTCGCGCTCGCCTTCCAGCATCTTGGCGACCGGGATCCCGGTCCAGCGCGAGACCACCTGCGCGATCTCCTCGGCGGTGACCTTGTCCTGCAGCAGGGTGAAGCCCTTCGACTCGGCCTCCTGCGCCGCGGCGAGCTGCTTCTCCAGTTCGGGAATGCGGCCGTACTGGATCTCGCTCATCTTCGCGTAGTCCTGGCGGCGCTGCGCGGCCTCCAGCTCCAGCCGCGCCTGCTCGATCTGCTCCTTGATCTTCGTCGCGCCCTGCAGGGTGGCCTTCTCGGCCTTCCAGACTTCCTCGAGGTCGTTGTACTCGCGCTCGAGCGCGGCGATCTGCGCCTCCAGGTCCTCCAGCCGCTTCCTCGACTCGGGGTCCTTCTCCTTCTTCAGCGCTTCGCGCTGGATCTTGAGCTGGATCAGGCGCCGCTCCTTGCGGTCCATCTCCTCCGGCTTGGAGTCGATCTCCATGCGGATGCGCGAAGCGGCCTCGTCCATCAGGTCGATCGCCTTGTCGGGCAGCTGGCGGTCGCTGATGTAGCGGTTGGACAGGGTCGCGGCGGCCACGATCGCCGGGTCGGTGATCTCCACGCCGTGGTGGACCGCGTAGCGCTCCTTCAGGCCGCGCAGGATCGCGATGGTGTCCTCCACCGACGGCTCGCCGACGAACACCTTCTGGAAGCGCCGCTCCAGCGCCGCGTCCTTCTCGATGTACTTGCGGTACTCGTCCAGCGTGGTCGCACCGATGCAGTGCAGCTCGCCGCGGGCGAGCGCCGGCTTGAGCATGTTGCCGGCGTCCATCGACCCTTCCGCCTTGCCGGCGCCGACCATGGTGTGCAGTTCGTCGATGAACAGGATGATCTGGCCTTCGTTCTTGGCCAGGTCGTTGAGCACGCCCTTCAGGCGCTCCTCGAACTCGCCGCGGAACTTGGCGCCGGCGATCAGCGCGCCCATGTCCAGCGACAGCAGGCGCTTGCCGCGCAGGCCCTCGGGCACTTCGTTGTTGACGATGCGCTGGGCGAGGCCCTCGACGATCGCGGTCTTGCCCACGCCCGGCTCGCCGATCAGCACCGGGTTGTTCTTGGTCCGGCGCTGCAGCACCTGGATGGTGCGGCGGATTTCCTCGTCGCGGCCGACCACCGGATCGAGCTTGCCCGACTCGGCGCGCGCGGTGAGGTCGATGGTGTACTTCTCCAGCGCCTGGCGCTGGTCCTCGGCGTTCTCCGACTGCACCTTCTCGCCGCCGCGCACGGCCTCGATCGCGGCCTCGAGCTTCTGCTTCGTCGCGCCGGCGGCCTTCAGCGCGCGCCCCAGTTCGCCGTCGTCGTCCAGCGCGGCCAGCACGAACAGCTCGCTGGCGATGAAGCTGTCGCCGCGCTGCTGGGCCAGCTTGTCGGTGACGTTGAGCAGGCGCGACAGGTCGTTGCCGACGCCGACGTTGCCGGCCTGGCCCGACACCTTCGGCAGCTTGTCGAGGATCTCGCCCAGGCGCTCGCGCAGCAGCGGCACGTTGACCCCGGCCTGGGCCAGCAGCGGCCGCGTGCCGCCCCCCTGCTGGTCGAGCAGCGCCGCCATCAGGTGCGCGGGTTCGATCAGGTTGTGGTCGCGGCCGACCGCCAGCGACTGCGCGTCCGCCAGCGCCTGCTGGAAGCGCGAGGTGAGCTTGTCCATGCGCATGAGCGCATCCTCCACGGGGTGGCCGGGCGACCCGGCGATAGCCTGGAGATGCGGGCGTGAAGCGCCGATCCAAGTGCCTTTCCCGGAACCGCGACGCCCGCTGGCCGGCGGGCGGGGGCGCCCCGTATCCTGTGCCGGGGAAAATCGGCGGCGCGGCCGCGGGATGCGTGCGTGGGTGCGATCGGATTGCCGGCGCGGAGTCGCCGGGCGCGGCTGGGCTGGGCCGCCTTCAACGCCTTGCAGCTGATGTTCACGCTCGGCTGGACCGCGGGCTGGATCAGCCTCGCCTCGCTCGTGCGCCTGGTGACCCGCGGCCAGCGCTGGCCGTTGCGGATGGCCTCGCGTTGCTGGGCGCCGGGCCTGCTCGGCGGCGCCGGCGCGCGGCTGGAGATCGAGGGCGCGGACGCGATCGACTGGTCGCGGCCGCTGGTGCTGGTCGCGAACCACCAGTCGGTCATCGATGCGTGCGCGCTGTTCCGCGCGGTGCCGGTGCCGTTGCGCTTCGTGCTCAAGCAGGAAATGGCGCGGATGCCCTTCGTCGGCTGGTACGCGCGGCAGATGGGCATGCTCTTCATCGAGCGCGGCAGCGCGCGCAGCTCGCCGCGGCGCCTGGGCGAGGCGGTCGACCTGGTCCGCGGCGGCGCGATCCTGTGCGCCTTCCCGGAAGGCACGCGCAGCCGCGACGGCAGCGTCGGGCCATTCAAGGGCGGATTGTTCCAGGTCGCGATCGCGGCCGGCGTGCCGGTGGTGCCGGTGGCGCTGCAGGGCAGCGGCGCGGTGCTGCCGGCGGCGGGCTTCCGGGTGCGCCCGGGCACGATCCGGGTGCGCTTCGGCGCGCCGATCGCGACCGACGGGCTCGCCGCCGGGGATCGCAACGCGCTGGCGCGTCGCGCGCGGGAGGTGGTGGTTTCGCTGATGCATTGAGCGCGGGGCGTGCGGCAAGACAGCGGCGCAAGCTCCGCTCTACGCGCGGACGCGGTGATGTTGGTGCGCCGCGAATGGCGCGTGAACCTTCCGCTAACGCGCGCTTGGCGACAATGACCGGATGCCACGCGACACCCTCCGGCCGCGCCCGCCGCCGCCCGCCGACGACTGGGCGCTGTTCCTCGACGTCGACGGCAGCCTGATCGAATTCGCCGACGCGCCCGACGCGGTGACGGTGCCCGACGCGCTGCCGACGCTGCTGGAAAGCCTCGCGCGACGCCTCGACGGCGCGCTCGCGCTGGTCAGCGGGCGCGCGATCGCCAGCCTCGATGCGCTGTTCGCGCCGCTGCAACTGGCGAGCGCCGGCCTGCACGGGCTGGAGCGGCGCAGCGCCGCCGCGTCGCGCGCCGCGCCCGCGCGGCCCGAGGCATTCGTCCACGTGCACGACGAGGCGCGCCAGCTCGCCGATGCCTGGCCGGGCGCGCTGGTCGAGGACAAGGGCAGCGCGCTCGGCCTGCACTGGCGGCGCGCGCCGCAGGCCGCGGACGCGCTGCGCGCCTTCGCCGAGGCCGCGCTGCCGCGGCTGCCGGGCTACCGTCTGCAGCACGGCGACCACGTCGTCGAGCTGCGGCCCGCCGCCGGCGACAAGGGCGAGGCGATCCTCGCGATGCTCGACGAGCCGCCGTTCCGCGGGCGCACGCCGGTGTTCGCCGGCGACGACGTCACCGACGAAGCCGGCTTCGCGGTGGTCAACGCACGCCACGGCCTCAGCGTGTTGGTCGGCGCGCGCGAGCCGAGCGCCGCCCATTACGCGCTGCCCGACCCCGCCGCCGTCCGCGCATGGCTGGCCGGCGGCGACGAGGAATTCCGATGAACGAACACAACCTGCACCTCGGCCTGGTCGGCAACGGCAGCTTCGGCGCGCTGATCGACGCGCGCGGCAACGTGGTCTGGGCCTGCCTGCCCGCCTTCGACGGCGACCCGGCGTTCTGCGCGCTGCTGCAGCCGCTGCTGGGCGGCGGCGACTGGAGCGTGGACCTCGAGGATTTCTCGCACGCCGAGCAGCGCTACGTGCCCAACACCGCGGTGCTGGTCACCCGCCTGCACGACCGCCACGGCGGCGTGGTCGAGCTCACCGACTTCGCCCCGCGCTGGCGCCAGCACGGCCGCTTCTACCGGCCGGTGATGCTGGTGCGGCGGATCCGCCGGCTGGCCGGCAGCCCGCGCATCCGCCTGCGCCTGCGCCCGCTCGCCGACTGGGGCGCGCGCGTGCCCGAGCGCACCTGGGGCAGCAACCACCTGCGCTTCCTGCTGCCGGGCATGACCCTGCGGCTGACCACCGACGCGCCGCTGCGGCTGGTGCGCGACGAGCTCCCGTTCCTGCTCGAACAGGACCTGCACTGCGTGCTCGGCCCCGACGAGACCCTGACCCAGCCGGTCGAGACCTTCGTGCGCAACGCCGAGCAGCAGACCGTGGAGTACTGGCGCGAGTGGGTGCGCTACCTGTCGATCCCGCTGGAATGGCAGGACGCGGTGATCCGCAGCGCGATCATCCTCAAGCTGTGCCAGTACGAGGACACCGGCGGGATCGTCGCGGCGCTGACCACCTCGATCCCGGAGGCGCCGCACACGCCGCGCAACTGGGACTACCGCTACTGCTGGCTGCGCGACGCCGCCTTCGTCGTGCGCGCGCTCAACCGGCTCGGCGCGACCCGCAGCATGGAGGAATACATCCGCTACATCTTCAACCTGGTCGCCGGCGACGACCACGCGCTGCAGCCGGTGTTCGGGATCGGCTTCGAGACCGCGCTGGCGGAGGAGGAAGTGCCGACCCTGGCCGGCTACCGCGGCATGGGGCCGGTCCGGCGCGGCAACCTCGCATGGGTGCAGAAGCAGCACGACGTGTACGGCAGCGTGGTGCTGGCGGCGACCCAGCTGTTCTTCGACCAGCGCCTGGAGCGGCCGGGCAACGTCGCCATGTTCGAGCGCCTGGAACCGCTCGGCGAGCGCGCCTACGCCCTGCACGACCAGCCCGACGCCGGGCTGTGGGAGTTCCGCGGCCGCGCCCACGTGCACACCTACTCCAGCGTGATGTGCTGGGCCGCCTGCGACCGGCTGGCGAAGGTCGCCGCGCGCTTCGGCCTCGGCGAGCGCGTCGCGTACTGGCGCGAGCGCGCCGGCATCATCCGCGAGCGCGTGCTGCGCGAAGCCTGGAACCCGCAGCGCGGGCATTTCGCCGACGCCTTCGGCGGCGAGCGGCTGGACGCCAGCCTGCTGCTGCTCGCCGACCTCGGCTTCGTGGACGCGCTCGACCCGCGCTTCGTCGCCACCGTGGAGGCGATCGGCCGCGAGCTCAGGCGCGGCGACGCGTTGTTCCGCTACATCGCGGCGGACGACTTCGGCACGCCGGAAACCAGCTTCACGATCTGCACCTTCTGGTACATCGACGCCCTCGCCGCGATCGGGCGCATGGACGAGGCGCGGGCGATGTTCGAGCGGCTGCTGGCGCGGCGCAATCCGCTCGGCCTGCTGTCGGAGGACCTCGCCTTCGAGGACGGCGAGTTGTGGGGCAACTTCCCGCAGACCTACTCGCACGTCGGCCTGATCATCGCCGCGCAGCGGCTCAGCCGGCCGTGGACGGACGCCGCATGAGCCGGCTGGTCGTCGTCTCCAACCGGGTGCCGCTGCCCGACGGCGGCGCGCGCGCCGGCGGTCTCGCGGTCGCGCTGCGCGGGGCGCTGGAGGAATCCGGCGGGATGTGGTTCGGCTGGAGCGGCAAGCGCGTGCGCACGCAGTCCGGTGAACGCCACGTCGAGCGCGACGGCAACATCCGCTACGTCACCCTCGACCTGTCCTACCAGGACTTCGACGCGTACTACAACGGCTTCGCCAACCGCACGCTGTGGCCGTTGCTGCATTTCCGCCTGGACCTGGTCGACTACACCCGCGAGACCTGGGCGGGTTACCTGCACGTCAACGCGCTGTTCGCCGACCGCCTGGCGCAGGAGCTGCGCGAGGACGACGTCGTGTGGGTGCACGACTACCACCTGATCCCGCTGGCGCTGCGCCTGCGCGAGCGCGGGGTCGGCAACCGGATCGGCTTCTTCCTGCACGTGCCGATGCCCTCGGCCGACCTGCTGGCGGCGCTGCCGGCGCACCGCGAGCTGTTCGCGGCGCTGTCGTCCTACGACCTGGTCGGCTTCCAGACCGTGCGCGACCTCGAGCGCTTCCAGGACTACG
This sequence comes from Lysobacteraceae bacterium, assembly GCA_035539135.1. Lineage (GTDB taxonomy): Bacteria > Pseudomonadota > Gammaproteobacteria > Xanthomonadales > Xanthomonadaceae > JABFWF01. The sequence continues at coordinate 84,396 of DATLJD010000010.1, read as the reverse complement.
TGCGCCTGTTCGGCGGCGGAAGGGTTCTGGCGCAGGGCGAGCTGGAAACCGCGGAGGGCCGCCGCTTCCGCGCGGGCGCCTTCCCGATCAGCATCGACACCGGGCTGATCGCCCGCCAGTCCGCGGCGGCGGTGCGCAAGCAGGCGGTGCAGCGGCTGCGCGAATCGCTCACCGGCCGCGCACTGGCGATCGGCGTGGACCGGCTCGACTACTCCAAGGGCCTGCCCGAACGCTTCCGCGCCTTCGAGCGCTACCTCGAGCGCCATCCCGACCAGCGCGGCCACCTGACCTTCCTGCAGATCGCCCCGCCCTCGCGCGGCGAGGTGCCGGAGTACCAGGCGCTGCGACGCGAGCTGGAGGGCCTGGCCGGCCACATCAACGGCCTGCACGCCGCGCCCGACTGGACCCCGATGCGCTACGTCAACCGCAACTTCCCGCACGACGTGCTGGCGGGCTTCTACCGGATGGCGGACGTCTGCCTGGTGACCCCGCTGCGCGACGGCATGAACCTGGTGGCCAAGGAGTTCATCGCCGCCCAGGACCCGGAGGACCCCGGCGTGCTGGTGCTGTCGCGCTTCGCCGGGGCGGCCAGCGAACTGGAGCAGGCGGTGCAGGTGAATCCCTACGACCTCGACGGCGTCGCCGACGCGATCGCGATGGCGCGCACCATGCCGCTGGCCGAACGCCGCGAGCGCTGGGAGACGATGATGGCGTGGTTGCAGCGGCACGACATCACGGCGTGGCGGCGCAGCTACCTGGAAGCGCTGGCGGCGGCGTGAGCCGCGCGTCTCCAGGCGCACGGCATGCCGCGCAAGCGCCTCGGCTCACCCCGACCTTCTGCGGAACAGCACCGCCGACACCGCCAGCATGACGGCCGACGGAATCAGGTACGCGATCCGGTAATCGAACTTGTACACGCCGGCCAGCCGCACGACCTGGGTCTGCAGCAGCCAGAAGCCGAGCGCGAACACGATGCCGACGAACAGGCGCCGGCCGAGGCCGCCGCTGCGCAGGCTGCCGAACGCGAACGGGATCGCCGCCAGGCACAGCGCGAGCACGTTGACCGGATAGAACCAGCGGCCCCAGTAGGCCTCCTCGTACGCGCTGGCGTCGAGGTCGTTGCGGTGGCGGTAGTCGATGCTGCTGCGCAGGTCGCGCGCCGGCAGGTAGCGCGGCGCGGCGACGCTGGCGGCGAGCGCGGCGTCGTCCAGCTGCGAGTCCCAGTGCTCCTCCAGCGCCTCGGTCTGGGTCACCGCGCGCGCGTCGAACCAGGTCCGCCGCACGTCGCGCAGCAGCCAGCCACCGGGCCGGTGCTCGGCGCTGGCGGCGCGCGCGATCGACTCCAGCCGCCCGGCATCGTCGAACTCGTACAACCGCACGTTCTGCAGCACCAGCCAGTGCTCGTTGCCCTTGCCGCGCTCCTCGCCGGTCTGCGCGTTGAGGAAGGTGTTGCCCTCGCGCGCCCACAGGCCGGAGTAGCGGGCGACGATCAGGTCCTTCGACTTGGCCGAGGCCTTCAGGCTGTCGGCCTGGCGCTGGCCCCACGGGCCCAGGGTCTCGCCGTTCACCACCATCAGCGCGGTCAGCACCGACAGCGCCAGCGCCACCGCCAGGCCGAGCCTGCGCCGCGACAGGCCGAGCGCGCGCAGCGCGGTCAGTTCCGAGGTCGCGGCGAGCTGGCCCAGCCCCATCAGGGTGCCGATCACCGCCGCGGTCGGGAACAGCTGGTAGGCGCGGCGCGGCACGGTATAGATCACCGTGGTGAGGGCGGTGAGGAAGGTGTAGTCGCCCTTGCCGATGTCGCCGATCTCGCCGAGCAGGCCGCTGACGACGAAGTCCATGCCGACCAGCACCGCCCAGGTCACCAGCACCGTGGCGAACAGCACCTTGCCGACATACAGGTCGTGGATCTTCGGGAACGGCCTCATGCGCGGCGCACTCCGCGGCGGCGCGGGCGGCGCATGCGCCCGTCGGTGAAATACATCCAGCCGCCGATCAACAGCAGCGGGCCGACCAGCCACCACAGCCCCGCCGCCATCGGCAGCTTGCCGGTGCCGAGCCAGTCGGTGCCCAGCAGCATCAGGTCCATCCCGACCAGGTAGGCGAGAAAGCCGATCACCACGCTGCCGTAGCGCGCCTGCCGCGGCGGGCTGCGCGCCAGCGGCACCGCCAGCAGAGCGAAGGCCAGCGCCAGCAGCGGCGGCGCCAGCCGGTAGTGCAGCTGCGCGCCGGCCTCGCGGCGCGGATCCAGCAGCAGCGCAGGGGTCGGCATCGCCTGCGGATCGTCGATCTTCTCGGCGTCCTCGTTGCGCGGCAGGTGGATGTCGTTGGCGGCGTAGCGCATCAACCGGTAGTCGCGCCCCGCCTCCAACGGTCCCTCGACCCGGAACCCGTCTTCCAGGGTCAGGTAGCGCTCGTCCGGGCCGTCGAAGCTGAGCCTGCCGCTGCGCGCGGTGGTGACGTCGAGGCGGTCTCCCTGCTGGCGGTAGACGAAGATGCGGGCCAGGCCGCTGCCGTCGTTGCTCATCGCGCCGACGTAGACCACGCCGCTGCCGCCCGGCAGTTCGGTGAAGCGGCCGGGCTCGAGGCCCGCGACCAGCAGGCTGCGGTTGGCGGCGCGGATCAGCTCCTGCGAGGTGCGCTTGGCCCACGGCCCCCACCACAGCGAGCACAGCGCGATCAGCACCACCACCGGCACCACCAGCAGCAGCAGCGGCCGCAGCATGCGGCGCGGGCCGACCCCGACCGAGGTCAGCACCGGCATCTCGGCGTCGCGGTACAGGCGGCCGACCGCCAGCAGCACGCCGAGCATCAACCCCAGCGGCAGCACCAGCGGCAGGTAGCGCACCAGCTGCAGGCCGAGCTGGGTGAACATCAGCCCGGGCGGCACCCGCCCGCGGGCGACGTCGCCCAGCACGTCGGCGAACACGCCGCCGAAACTGACCAGCAGCAGCACCACCAGCGCGGCGAACGTGGCCTGCAGGAATTCGCCGAAGAGGTAGCGGTCGAGCCTTTGCACTGGTTTCGGCTTCCGGGCGGGGTGCTTTAGACTGCGGGTTTCGCCGGGCCGACGGCCCCGGCGTGCGTGCCGGGACCGGCACGCGCCGCGCGTCGCTGGCGAGCCGGCGATTGTACGGACTTCCCCGCTTCCTTTTCCCCCGGAACCTTCCGCGATGAGCCTCGAATTCACCCTGAACCACGCCGCGCCCGCCTCCGCCGACGTCGACTGCGTGGTCGTCGGCGCCTTCGCGGACGGCGGCCTGACGCCGGCGGCGCAGGCGCTGGACGCGGCCAGCGGCGGCCGCCTGGCGGCGCTGGCCGCGCGCGGGGATCTCTCCGGCAAGACCGGCAAGACCACCCTCCTGCACGACCTCGCCGGCGTCGCCGCGCCGCGCGTGCTGGTGGTCGGCCTGGGCGAGCGCGACAAGTTCGCGGTGCCGCAGTACCTGAAGGCGGTCGGCGACGCGGCGCGCGCGCTCAAGGTCGGGCCGGTGCGAAGCGCCCTGTTCACCCTGGCCGAAGTGCCGGTCAAGGGCCGCGACGCCGGCTGGAACATCCGCCAGGCGGTGATCGCCTCGGCGCACGCCTGCTACGCCTACACCGCGACCCTGGGCGCGAAGAACAAGCGGCGCGAGGAAACCGGCCTGGCGACGCTGGCGATCCACGCCGCCGCCGGCGAAGGCGAGCAGGCGCTGGCGCAGGGCAAGGCGATCGCCGCGGGCGTCGCCTTCGCCCGCGAGCTCGGCAACCTGCCGCCGAACGTGTGCAACCCGGCCTACCTGGCGCAGCAGGCGCAGGAATTCGCCGCGCGCTTCGACGAGGTCGACTGCGAGGTGCTCGAGCGCGAGCAGATGCGCGAGCTCGGCATGGGGTCGCTGCTGGCGGTGTCGCAGGGTTCGGCCAACCCGCCCAAGCTCATCGTCCTGCAGTACCGCAACGGCGGCGACGCCAAGCCCTACGTGCTGGTCGGCAAGGGCATCACCTTCGACACCGGCGGCATCAACCTCAAGACCCAGGGCGGCATCGAGGAGATGAAGTACGACATGTGCGGCGCGGCGACGGTGCTCGGCACCTTCGTGGCCGCGGTCGGCCTGCGCCTGCCGGTCAACCTGGTGTGCATCGCCGCAGCGGTGGAGAACATGCCCGACGGCAACAGCTACCGGCCGTCGGACGTGCTCACCTCCATGTCCGGCAAGACCATCGAGGTCGGCAACACCGACGCCGAGGGCCGCCTGATCCTGTGCGACGCGCTGACCTACGCGCAGCGCTTCCAGCCGCAGGCGTTGCTCGACGTGGCGACCCTGACCGGCGCCTGCGTGGTCGCCCTGGGCAAGTACGCGACCGGCCTGATGAGCAAGCACGACGATCTCGCCGGCGAGCTGCTGGCGGCCGGCGAAACCACCTTCGACCGCGCCTGGCGCCTGCCGCTGTGGGACGAGTACCAGTCGCTGCTCGACTCGACCTTCGCCGACGTCTACAACATCGGCGGCCGCTGGGCCGGCGCGATCACCGCCGGCTGCTTCCTGTCGCGCTTCACCGAAGGCCAGCGCTGGGCGCACCTGGACATCGCCGGCGTCGCCAACGACGACGGCAAGCGCGGCATGGCGACCGGGCGTCCGGTCGGCCTGCTCGCGCAGTGGCTGCTCGATCGCGCCGCAAGCTGACCGCGGCCGCCGGACACGCCATCACCGGCCGCTGCCCGCTCGCGCCATGCCCCGCGCCGACTTCTACCTGATCGCCAGGCCGCGCTTCCGCAGCGAGCCGCTGCGGCTGGTCTGCGAGCTCGCGCGCAAGGCGCACGACGCCGGCCACTGGACCGTGGTGCTGGCGCGTGACCTGGCCCAGGCCGAGCAGCTCGACGACCTGCTGTGGGACATGGGTGACGACGTCTACATCCCGCACCAGGTCGCCGGCGCGGACGTCGAGGAAGAGGAGGCCGCCGTCCTGATCGCGCCGCCCGACGCCGACGTTCCGCTGCGCCCGCTGGTGATCAACCTGCGCGATGCCGCGGTCGAGGGCGCCTTCGAGCGCGTGCTGGAAGTGGTGCCCGCCGATCCCGCCGCGCGCGGCCCGCTGCGCGCGCGCTGGAAGCAGTACCAGGCGCGCGGCTTCGAAGTGAACAAGCACGACATGTAGCGTTTTCTCCTTCCCCCGCGTGCGGGGGAAGGCCGGGATGGGGGTGCGTGCGTACCCAGCGACTCACCCCCTCCCCAACCCTCCCCCGCGAGCGGGGGAGGGAGCCAACAGCACCGACCGAACACAACGATGACGACCCTCGCTCCCAGCTACGACCCGTCCCAGTTCGAAACCCGCCTGTACGAGGAATGGGAGCGCAGCGGCGTGTTCCGGCCGCGCGGCGAGGGCACGCCCTACGTCATCCTGCTGCCGCCGCCGAACGTCACCGGCACCCTGCACATGGGCCACGCGTTCCAGCACACGCTGCAGGACGCGCTGGTGCGTTACCACCGCATGCGCGGCTACGACACGTTGTGGCAGATGGGCACCGACCACGCCGGCATCGCCACCGAGATGGTGGTCGCGCGCAACCTCGCGCGCGAGGGCGGCGGCGAAACCCGCGACTCGCTCGGCCGCGACGGCTTCATCGAACGCGTGTGGCAGTGGAAGCAGCAGTCCGGCGGCACCATCGAACGGCAGATGCGCCGGCTCGGCACCTCCGGCGACTGGTCGCGCAGCGTGTTCACCATGGACCCGATGGCGGCCGAGGCGGTGCTCGAGGCCTTCGTGCGCCTGCACGAGGAAGGGCTCATCTATCGCGGCCAGCGCCTGGTCAACTGGGACCCGGTGCTGAAGACCGCGATTTCCGACCTCGAGGTGGTCAACGAGGAGGAGGACGGCTTCCTGTGGTCGATCCGCTATCCGCTCGCGGACGGCGGCACCTACGAGCACATCGAACGCGACGCGGAAGGAAACGAAACGCTGCGCGAAACCCGCGATTACCTGGTCGTTGCCACGACGCGGCCGGAAACCATGCTCGGCGACGCCGCGGTGATGGTACACCCGGAGGATGAGCGTTATGCGCACCTGGCCGGCAAGGCGGTGCGGCTGCCGCTGACCGGGCGCGAGATCCCGGTGATCGCCGATGCCTACGTGGATCGCGCGTTCGGCACCGGCGTGGTCAAGGTGACGCCGGCGCACGACTTCAACGACTACGCGGTGTGGCAGCGGCACGTGAACACCGGCGTGTTCGACGCCCTGCCCAACCGCGGGCTGATCAACATCTTCACGCCCGAGGCGAACGTGGTCGGCGGCGACGCGCACGGCGCACCGGACGCCAACGCCCTGCTCAACATCCCCGCCGCCTACCACGGCCTGGAGCGCTACGCCGCGCGCAAGGCGGTGCTCGCCGACCTCGAAGCGGCCGGTTTGCTGGTGGAGACGAAGGCGCACAAGCTGCAGGTGCCGCGCGGCGACCGCTCGGGCCAGGCGATCGAGCCCTACCTGACCGACCAGTGGTTCGTGAAGATGGACGGGCTGGCCGCGCGCGGGCTGGAACTGGTCGAGCGCGGCGACATCCGCTTCGTCCCGCCGAACTGGATCAACACCTACCGGCACTGGATGGAGAACATCCAGGACTGGTGCATCTCGCGCCAGCTGTGGTGGGGGCACCGCATCCCGGCGTGGTACGACGAGGCCGGCAACGTCTACGTCGCGCGCAGCGAGGAGGAGGCGCGCGCGCAGGCCGCGGCGAAGCATGGCGGTACCGCGCCGGCGCTGCGCCAGGACGCGGACGTGCTGGAAACCTGGTTCTCCTCGGCGCTGTGGCCGGTCAGCACCATGGGCTGGCCGGACGCGTCGCGCATGCGCGAGCGCGGCCACGACCGCTACGTGCCGTCGAGCGTGCTGGTCACCGGCTTCGACATCATCTTCTTCTGGGTCGCGCGCATGATCTTCATGACCGACCACTTCACCGGACAGGTGCCGTTCCGCGACGTCTACATCACTGGCTTGGTCCGCGACAAGGACGGGCAGAAGATGTCCAAGTCGAAGGGCAACATCCTCGATCCGCTCGACATCATCGACGGCATCGCGCTGGAGGACCTGGTCGCCAAGCGCACCACCGGGCTGATGCAGCCGCAGATGGCGGCGAAGATCGAGAAGGCGACGCGCAAGGAATTCCCGGCCGGCATCGCCGCGCACGGCGCCGACCCGCTGCGCTTCACCATGGCCGCACTGGCTGGCCCGGGCCGCGACATCAAGTTCGACCTCGGCCGCGCCGAGGGCTACAAGAACTTCTGCAACAAGCTGTGGAACGCGACCCGCTTCGTGCTGATGAACACCGAGGGCACGGCCTTCGCCGGCGCGCCGCAGCCGAAGACCGACGCCGAGCGCTGGATCCTTGCGCGGCTGGCGAAGGTCTCGGCGGAAGCGCAGGAGCACTTCGCCGCCTACCGCTTCGACCTGCTCGCGCAGGCGCTGTACGAGTTCGCCTGGAACGCGTTCTGCGACTGGTTCGTCGAACTCGCCAAGCCTGCCCTCAACGGCGACGACGCCGACGCCGCGGCGAGCACCCGCCACACCCTGCTGTACGTGCTCGAGCGCCTGCTGTGCCTGCTGCACCCGCTGGTGCCCTTCGTCACCGAGGAGCTGTGGCGGCAGGTCGCGCCGCGGCTGGGCCTCGCCGAGGCGACGATCATGCTGCGGCCCTACCCGCAGGCCGCCGACATCGCCGGCGACTTCGCCGGCGCCGAGGCCGACGTCGAATGGCTGCAGGCGATGGTCTCGACCCTGCGCCGCATCCGCAGCGAGCTGAACGTGCCGCCGTCCAGGCAGGTTGCGCTGCTGCTGCAGGGCGGCGACGCCAGCGATGCCGAACGCGCGCGCCGCTTCGCCTCGCAGTTGAAGTTCCTCAACCGCCTCGAACGCATCGACACGATCGCCGGCGACCCGCCGCCGGCCGCGGCCGGCGTGGTCGGCGAGCTGCGCCTGTTCGTGCCGCTGGAAGGCCTGGTCGACCTCGACGCCGAGCGCGCGCGCCTGGACAAGGAACTCAAGCGGGTCGAGGGCGAGATCGCCAAGTGCCGCAACAAGCTCGGCAGCGAAACCTTCGTGCAGAACGCCCCGGCCGCGGTGGTCGAGCAGGAGCGCCAGCGCCTGGCCGACTGGAGCACCCAGCGCGACGCACTGGCGACGCAGCGCGCGCGCTTGTAGGAACAGCGGCTGGCCTGCCGCGCGCATCCGAGGATCACATCGGCGTCGGGAGCGGACCGGGCGGTGCCGGATCGACAAAGCGAGTATCGGGGAGCGACTCGAGCCGGTACCGTCCGGTCCGCTCCATCTGGCCGGGGGCTTTTCCCCGCCGCTCAGACCTGGTCGCTCGGCGGCAGCAGTTCCATCGCCATCACGATCGCGTCCTCGCGGCCGTCGGCTGCAGGGTAGTAGCGCGGCCGGCGGCCGATCTCGTTGAAGCCTTCGGCGTGGTAGAGCCGGATCGCGGTGCGGTTGGACGGCCGCACCTCGAGGAACACCCGGCGCGCGCCGCGACCGCGGGCGATCTGCAGTAGCGCGCGCAGCATGCGCCGGCCGTGGCCCTGGCCTTGCACCTCGGGCGCCGCGCAGACGTTGAGCACGTGCGCCTCGTCTGCCGCGATGCTGAGCACGCCATAGCCGATCAGCACGCGGTCGCGCTCCAGCACCCAGGCCGGGTAGTCGGCGCGCAGGCAGTCGCGGAAGATCCCGCGCGTCCACGGGAACGGGTACGCGCGATGCTCGATGTCCATCACCGCGTCGAGGTCGGTCTCGCGCATCGGCCGCAGGCTGGCCGGCAGCGGCGCGGCGCGCGCGTTCATCGCCGTTCCCGGCGCAGGGCGCGCAAGCGCGGCCACAGGGCGCGCTTGCCGGCCGGCGTACGCAACTGCGCGGGCGGCGGCAGCGGCGGCAGGGCGTCGACCGGCACACCGGCGGCGCGCGCCAGCGCCTGCAGCAGCGCGGGCGGCAGGTCGCCGTGCGCGCCGGTCGCGGGTCCTTCGTGCGGGGGCAACGCCGCCTCCGGCCGCGTGCGCGGCACGTAGACCGTGTGGCCCAGCGCCGCGAGCACGTCCTGCTGGAAGGCATCCCACATGGCCGCTTACTCCGCGGAGGACGCGCGCCGCCGCCACAACCACGCCACCGGCCCCGACAGCGCGTACAGCGCGGCCGCCGCCAGCAGCACCTTGGGCGGGTCGATCACCAGCGCGATGATCACCGCCAGCGCCAGCACGATCGCGAAGAACGGCACCCGCTCGCCGCGCGGCCCGCGTTCGCCCTTGAAGCTGTTGTAACGGATCCGGCTGACCATCAGCAGCGCCGCCACCACCGTCACCGCCGCGGCCGCATGGCGCAGCTGGGTGCCGTCGAGCCCCAAGTCGTGGCAGGTCCACACGAAGCTCGCCATCAGCCCCGCCGCGGCCGGGCTGGCCAGGCCTACGAACCAGCGCTTGTCGACCTGCGCCACCTGCGAATTGAAGCGGGCCAGCCGCAGCGCCGCGCAGGCCGCGTACAGGAACGCGGTCAGCCAGCCGATCTTGCCGGCGGTGACGCCATCCAGCCGCAACGACGACAGCGCCCAGTAGTACATCACCAGCGCCGGCGCCATGCCGAAGCTGATCAGGTCGGCCAGCGAGTCGTACTGCACGCCGAACTCGCTCTGGGTGTTGGTCAGGCGCGCGACCCGGCCGTCCACGCCGTCCAGGATCGCGGCGACGAAGATCGCCACGCAGGCCGCGGTGAAGCGTCCCTGGGAGGCGGCGATGATCGCGAAGAAGCCGGCGAACAGCCCGCCCGTGGTGAACAGGTTCGGCAGCAGGTAGATGCCGCGCGGGCGGGCGCGGGGTGCGGGAGCGTCCATCCGCGCAGTGTAGCGGCAGGCGGGGGCTGAACCGTTGTCTCCCGGGTCGACGGGCAGCTTGCGCGGGCGGGGGCCCGGTGCTGCAATCGACGTCCACACCTCCGGGGGAGAACCGCATGCGCCCGACCGCCCTCCTGACCCTCGGCGCCCTGCTGGCGCTGGGCTCGGCCCAGGCCACCGACCAGGTCTACCAGTGGAAGGACGCCAACGGCGTCACCCACTACAGCGCCACGCCGCCGGCGCAGGGCAAGTACGACGTCCGCGCCGTGCGCGGCGCCGACGGCACCCCGGCGCCCAAGACCGAAGCGCCCGCCGAAGACCCGGCCTGCGCCACCGCCCGCTCCAACGTCGCCCTGCTGCAGGGCGACCACAAGCAGATCCAGGTGGACAGCGACGGCGACGGCAAGCCCGACAGGATGCTCAGCGACGCTGATCGCGCCAACCAGCTGGAACTGGCGCAGGCCATGCTGAAGGCGCAATGCGGCGGCGCGCCGGCCGCCGGGTGACATGCGCGGGATGCGCGCCGGCTGGGCGGTGATCGGCGGCCTGGCGCTCGGCATCGGCCTGGCGTGGTGGCTGAGCCGCGACCCGGCCGCCGACCAGGCACGCCGGCAGCGCGCCGAACAGGCCGCGGCCGAGCAGGCGGTGGAGGCCCGCCGCGACCTCTACCGCTGGCGCGACGCCGATGGCGTGCTGCACGTCAGCGACGCGCCGCCGCCGGGCGTGCGTGCCGAACGGGTCGACCGCCAGCCGCGGGCCGGCATCGAAGTTCGCGGCGACCGCGACTGACGGCCCGCCGGCGCCGGGGGCCCCTGCCGCGCATGGCAGAATGCGCGTTTTCCCCCGCCCAAAGCCGCCGATGCGCCTGTCGCAGTTCCACCTCCGCACCACCAAGGAAACCCCCGCCGACGCCGAGATCGTCAGCCACCAGCTGATGCTGCGCGCCGGCATGCTGCGCAGGCTGGGCGCCGGCATCTACACCTGGTCGCCGCTCGGCCTGCGCGTGCTGCGCAAGGTCGAAGCGGTGGTGCGCGAGGAGATGGACCGCGCCGGCGCGATCGAGCTGCTGATGCCGACCATCCAGCCGCAGGAGCTGTGGGAGGAAACCGGGCGCTGGGAGAAGTTCGGCCCGCAGCTGCTGAAGATGCGCGACCGCAAGGAGGCCGGCTACTGCTACGCGCCGACCGCGGAGGAAGTGGTCACCGACTTCGCGCGCAACGAACTGGCCAGCTACAGGCAGCTGCCGGTCAACTTCTACCAGATCCAGACCAAGTTCCGCGACGAGATCCGGCCGCGCTTCGGCGCGATGCGCGCGCGCGAGTTCCTGATGAAGGACGCCTACTCGTTCCACCTCGACGAGGCGTCGCTGCAGGCCGAATACCGCAACATGTACGACACCTACGGCCGCATCTTCGCGCGCCTGGGTTTGCGGTTCCGCGCGGTCGCCGCCGACACCGGCGCGATCGGCGGCAGCGCGTCGCACGAGTTCCAGGTGCTGGCCGAATCGGGCGAGGACCAGATCGTGTTCTCGGACGGTTCCGACTACGCGGCGAACGTCGAACTGGCCGAGGCGCTCGCGCCCGGCCCGCGCCCGGCCGCGGCCGAGGCCATGCGCAAGGTCGAGACGCCGACCCAGAAGACCTGCGAGGACGTCGCCGCCCTGCTCGGCCTGCCGCTGGCGCGCACGGTCAAGTCGGTCGCGGTGGTGGGCGAGGATGGTTTCGTGCTGGTGCTGGTGCGCGGCGACCACGCCGTCAACGAGGTCAAGCTGGCCAAGCTGCCGGGCCTGGCCGACTTCCGGATGGCGACCGAGGCGGAAATCCTCGAACACCTCGGCAGCGAGCCCGGCTTCCTCGGCCCGGTCGCGCCGCGCCGGCCCGTCGCTGTCGTCGCCGACCGCAGCGTCGCCGCGCTGGCCGACTTCGTGGTCGGCGCCAACGCGCGCGGCTACCACCTGGCCGGCGTCAACTGGGGCCGCGACCTGCCCGAGCCGCAGGTCGTCGCCGACATCCGCAACGTGGTCGAGGGCGACCCCGCGCCGGACGGCAGCGGCCGCCTGCACCTCGCGCGCGGGATCGAGGTCGGCCACGTGTTCGCGCTCGGCGACCGCTATTCGCGCGCGATGGGCTGCACCGTGCTGGACGCCGGCGGCAAGGCCGCGACGCCGCTGATGGGTTGCTACGGCGTCGGCATCTCGCGCATCGTCGCCGCCGCGATCGAGCAGAACCACGACGATGCCGGCATCGTCTGGCCGGAGCCGATGGCGCCGTGGCAGGTCGCAGTGTGCGTGATCAATCCGAAGCAGGACCCGGCCGTCGCCGAGGCCGCCGAGGCGCTGTACCGCGAGCTGCGGGCCGCCGGGCTCGACGTCGCGCTGGACGACCGCGGGCTGCGCCCGGGCCAGATGTTCGCCGACATCGAATTGATCGGCATCCCGCACCGGGTGGTGGTATCGGCGCGCGGCCTGGCCGACGGCACCTTCGAATATCGCAGCCGTCGCGCCGCGGAATCGGAGAATCTCGACCGCGCCGCGCTGATGGCGCGGCTCGGCGCAGCCGGCTGATTATCCGCGGATCCGGCCGGAAACCCCGCGCGTGAATTGGCCCGCGCGCGGCCTGCGATTATGATTGCGGGTTCCGATAACCACGGGATTATCCCGCCGCATTTTCCGGAGACCGCATGGCCATCAATCTCGAAAGCCTGTCGCCCAGGGAGCTGGACGCCCTGATCAACCGGGCGAAGAAGCGCAAGACCACGCTCAGCAAGCGCAAGCCGATTGCCGCGGTGCGCAAGAAGGTGCGCGCGCTGGCCGAATCGGAGGGGTATTCGATCGCCGAGCTGTTCGGCACCGGTACCGCAGCCGGGGCGACCCGCGCCGCCGGCGCCGGCAAGGCGAAGAAGGCCGCCGCCGGGCGCAAGCTCGGCAAGGTCGCGCCCAAGTACCGCAATCCGGCCAACCCGAAGGAAACCTGGACCGGCCGCGGCAAGCAGCCGCGCTGGCTGGCGGCGGAAACCGCCAAGGGCCGCAAGCTCGACGATTTCCTGATCCGGTAAATCCGTCGCGCATCGGGAAACCGGCCGCACGGCCGGTTTTCTTTTGCCTGCGCTACAGGTTGCGCCGCGTCGGCAACAGCACGTTGCCGAACAGCAGGCCCGCGATCAGGGCCAGCAGGATGTTGAGCACCAGCAGCGCGGCATCGCCGCCGACCGCCGCGTTCTGCTGCTGGATCAGCGAGATCACCCCGCGCAGGCTCGCGCTGCCCGGCACCAGCATGATGATGCCGGGCACCCGCACCAGCGCACCTGGCCGCTGCACCCAGCGCGCGTAGGCGTTGCCGGCCGCGGTGAGCAACAGCGCCGACAGGAAGATCCCGGCCGGGCTGCCCCAGGCCGCGCCGGCCAGGCGCGAGACCAGGTAGCCGGCGATCGCCGCCAGCAGCACCACCGGATAATCCCGCCGCGCGGCGCGGAACAGCAGCGCGAACGCGAATGCCGCCACCGGCAGCGCCGCCCATTCCACCCACTCCGGCTGCGGCCGCAGCGCGCGCACCTGCGGCTCGACCCCCAGCAACTGCGCGAGGGTCAGGGCGAGCACGGTGCCGACGGTGAGCTTGAGCACGGTCGCCAGCGCGCCGGCGAAGCGCGCGGTGCCGGACACCAGGTGCTGGCTGGTCAGTTCGTTGACCGCGTTGGTCAGGCTCATGCCCGGCAGCAGCACGACCAGCGACGCGATGATCACGGTGTTGAGGTTGAGCGGCGCGACGAGCGCGGCGACCAGCACCGCGACGAAGCCGGCGACCATCCCCGCCAGCGCCTCGCCGGCCTCGCGCAACTGCGGGCGGCCGATCGTGAGCAGGTCGAGCAGGCCGATCAGCAGGCCGGTGGCGCCGGCGGTGGCGATGTCCAGCCACGGCAGCCGCAGCAATCCGGCGACCGCGGCGGAGGCCAGGCCGAAGCCGAACACCAGCGCCATCCGCTGGCGCGGCGACGGCGGCGCTTCGAGTGCGCGCAACGCGGCATGGCCGGCGGCGAGGTCCATGCGCCCGGCCATCACGTCCTCGGCGATCGCGTCCGCCGCGCACAGCTTGGCCAGGTCGGTGTCGCCGGGCGGCATCCGGATCACGCGGGTGGTGTCGCCCTCGCCGGTCGGCCGCGCCGGGTCGCCGAAGGAGAGGATCATGCCGGTCGGGTTGCTCCACGGCTCACAGTCGATGCGCAGGCGCGTGGCGACCGCGTTGAGCGCGCCTTCCAGGCGCTGCGCGGTGGTGCCGTAGGCGTGCAGGTGCTCGGCGAGCTCGACCATGAAGGCCAGGCGCGCGGGGTAGTCGGTGGCGGGCGGCGTGGGCTCGGCGGACATGGCGCAAGCATCGCATGCGGTGCCCGCCGCGCGCCCGCACGGTATGCTCCGCGGCATGCCACGGCCCGTGTCCGCATGACCGCCAGCGCCGCACCGAGCATCCGGCTTGGCGACGATGCCTCCGGCCGCCTGCTGCTGGGCGGGCGCTGGACGCTCGAGCACGCCAAAGCGATCTCCGAGTTGCTGCGCACGGCGCCGGACGGCGTGCGCACGGTGGACGCCGGCGGCGTCGAGCGGCTCGACTCGCTCGGCGTGCTGCAGCTGCTGCGCTATGCGCGTCGCGTCGCGCTGGACTTCGACGCTTTCGTGTTCCGGCCCGAGCACCACGCGCTGGTGGCGGCGATCGAGGACGTCGCCGACGAACGCCCGCGCGGCAAGCGCGAATACGGCGTCGCCGCCGCGCTCGGCCGGCTCGGCTTCGCCGTGCACGACAACGCCAGGGAGATCGTCGCGCTGGTCAGCTTCCTCGGCGAGAACCTGGTCAAGCTGGTGCGGATGGCGAAGGAGCCGCGCCGCTTCCGCCTGACCGCGACCGTCTACCACATGGAACAGGTCGGCCTCGACGCGGTGCCACTGGTCGCCCTGCTGTCGTACCTCGTCGGCGCGGTGATCGCCTTCCTCGGCTCCAACATCCTGCAGGACTTCGGCGCGACCATCTACGTGGTCGAGCTGGTCAGCATCGCCTTCCTGCGCGAGTTCGGCGTGTTGCTGACCGCGATCGTGCTGGCCGGGCGCACCGCCAGCGCGTTCACCGCGCAGATCGGCTCGATGGTCGCGCGCGAGGAGGTCGACGCGATCCGTACCCTCGGCCTGGACCCGGTCGACCTGCTGGTCGCGCCGCGGCTGATCGCGCTGATGCTGACCCTGCCGCTGCTGACCTTCGTCGCCGACCTGTCCGGCCTGCTCGGCGGCCTCACCGTCGGCGCGCTCGCGCTGGACATCCCGCCGGTCGCCTACCTGGCGCGGATGGAGGACACGATGGAGCTGCGCCACTTCCTGGTCGGGCTGTCGAAGGCGCCGGTGTTCGCCGCGGTGATCGCGCTGATCGGCTGCCTGGAGGGCCTGCAGGTGCAGGGCACCGCGCAGTCGGTGGGCGAGCGCACCACCTCCAGCGTGGTGCAGACGATCTCGCTGGTGATCGTGCTGGACGCGCTGGCGGCCATCTGGTTCATGCAGGTGGGCTGGTGAGGCGCGCCGCCTCCGACGACGACGCCGCGCCGGTGATCCGCGTGCGCGGCCTGGTCAACCGCTTCGGCGCCCAGGTCGTGCACGACGGGCTCGACCTCGACGTGCGCCGCGGCGAGATCCTCGGCGTGGTCGGTGGCTCGGGCAGCGGCAAGTCGGTGCTGATGCGCTCGATCATCGGCCTGCGCGAACCGAACGCCGGCCAGGTCGAAGTGCTCGGCGTCGACGGCCGTTCGGAGGATCCGCGCGACCGCCTGCGGATCGAGCGCAACAGCGGCGTGCTGTTCCAGGACGGCGCGCTGTTTTCCTCGCTCACCGTCGGCGAGAACGTGCAGGTGCCGCTCAAGGAACACCATCCGGACCTGCCCGATTCGCTGCGCTACGAACTCGCCCTGCTCAAGGTCAAGCTCGCCGGCCTGCCGGCGGACGCGGTGGACAAGCTGCCGTCGCAGCTGTCGGGCGGCATGCGCAAGCGCGCGGGCCTGGCGCGCGCGCTGGCGCTGGACCCGCCGCTGCTGTTCCTCGACGAACCCACCGCCGGCCTCGACCCGATCGGCGCCGCCGCGTTCGACGAGCTGATCCTCGCCCTGCGCGAGGCGCTCGGCCTGACCGTGTTCCTGATCACCCACGACCTCGATACCCTGTACGCGATCTGCGACCGCGTCGCGGTGCTCGCCGACCGCCGGGTGATCGCGACCGCGCCGCTGGCGGAACTGGAACGGCTCGCGCACCCGTGGGTGCAGGAGTACTTCAACGGCCCGCGCGGACGCGCGGCGCGCGACGCAGGCGGCCGCACGCCGGCAACGGAGGCACCGTGATGCGCGCGTTGCCCTGTCCGTCGCGCTTGTTGCGTTTTCACCCCGCGGGCGCGCCGCGCCTGCGGCAATGCCAGACTCCCGCATCCGGACCCGCGAGCTGATGGAAACCAAGGCCAACTACGTCCTGATCGGTGGCTTCACCCTGCTCACCGCCGCGGCCCTGCTGCTGTTCGGCCTGTGGGCGGCGAAGTTCTCCTCCGAGCGCAACTGGCAGCAATACCGGGTGGTGTTCACCGAGCCGGTGACCGGTCTGACCGAGGGCAGCTCGGTGCAGTACAACGGCATCGCGATCGGCACGGTGGAAACGCTGGAGCTCGACCGCAGGGATCCGCGCCGGGTGATCGCCCGGCTGAAGCTCAAGGCCGAGGTGCCGATCAAGGTCGACACCCGCGCCAAGCTGTCGATCACCGGCCTCACCGGCGTGCCCTTCATCCAGCTCACCGGCGGCAGCCCGGACGCGCCGCTGCTGGTCGATGCGGACAAGCGCGACGCCCCGGTCATTCGCGCCGAGGCCTCGGCCCTGCAGAACATCGCGGACACCGCCAATCGCCTGGTCGCGCGCCTGGACCAGGTGCTCAGCGACCAGAACGTCGAGCGGATCAACCAGACCCTCGCCCACCTGGAAGCCACCACCGGCGCGATCGCCGATCAGCGCGAGGACCTGCGTGCGTTGATCGTCAACGCGCGCGAGGCGAGCGCGCAACTGAACACCACGCTCGCCACCACCAACCGCACGATGGAGAGCCTCGACCGCGAGCTGGTCGCCAGGCTGCCGGGCATCGTGGCCAGGCTGGACGCCACCCTCACCCACCTCGACGCCGCCGCCGGCAACGCCAACGCGATCCTCGGCGAGAACCGCGCCGCGATCCGCGGCTTCGCCAACGACGGCCTGGGCCAGCTCGGCCCGACCCTGGTCGAACTGCGCGCCCTGGTGCGCGACCTCCACCACATCAGCGACCGCCTGGAAGGCGGCCCCGCGCAATACCTGCTGGGCCGCGACCGACCGAAGGAGTTCGAGCCGAAATGACAGGACATCGGAAACCGGCCGCCGGCAGGACGCTGGCCTTGCTCGCCGCCTGCGCGCTGGCGTTGTCGGCATCGGCCTGCTCCGTGCTCGGCGGCAACAAGGACACGGTGACCCTCTACGCGCCCGACCCGCGGGTGCCTGCGGACCCGGCCTGGCCGCACGTGGACCGGCAGCTGGAGATCGCCACCCCGCAGGCACCGCGCACGCTCGACAGCCTGCGCATCGCGGTGCGGCCGGCGCCGGGCGAGGTGCAGGTCTACAAGGGCGCGCGCTGGGCCGCGCGCCCCGCCGAGCAGTTGCAGGACGCGCTGCTGCGCACGCTGGAGGACACCGGCCGGCTGCGCGCCGTCGCCCGCCCGGGCAGCGGCATCGCCGCCGACTACCGGCTGGCGCTGGAACTGCGCCGCTACGAGGCCGACTACGCAGGCCGCGCGGTGCCCGATGCGGTGATCGAGGTCAACGCCAAGCTGCTGTCGCTGCGCGACCAGCGCGTGGTCGCGACCCGCACCTTCCTGCAGGCGACGCCGGCGGCCGCGACCGACACGGCGCACGTGGCCGACGCGTTTTCCGCCTCCCTGACCCAGGTCACCCGCGACGTCGCCGGCTGGGTGCTGGGCGCGGCCGCGCAGGACGGCGGGACGCCCGCCGCCGGCCGCTAGCAAGTCCGGCGCCGCAACGCATTGGCGCCGCTCACGGCGGCGCCGGATGCACCCGGCGAAAGGTCAGGTTGATCCGCGGGCCCACCGGCCTGGCCGTGCGCGGCAGCGCGTGGCGGTAATGGCGCTGGGTCTCGCCCGCCATCACCAGCAGACTGCCCGGCGGCAGTTCCAGCGCCAGCCGCTGCGCCGGCGCGCGCCGCGCCTTGAGCGCGAACCGCCGCGGCGCGCCCAGGCTGAGCGAAGCGATCACCGGCGCCGGGCCGAGTTCCGGCTCGTCGTCGCTGTGCCAGCCCATCGCGTCGCGGCCATCGCGGTAGAGATTGGCGAGCACGCTGTCGAAGCCCACGCCCAGTTCACGGACCAGCCGCGCGCGGACCGGCTGCAACGACGACGGCCACGGGTGCGGCAGGAAGCGGCTGCCCGAATAGGCATACACCGCGTGCGGCTCGCCGATCCAGCACGACAGTCGCGGCGAGGCCACCTCGCGCCCGAACAGCCGCAGCCGGTGCACCTCCCACGGCAGTTGCGCGCGCAGGGCGTCGAACAGGCGCGCGGCCTCGTCCGCCGGCAGCCAGGCCGGATCGAAGGCGAGCGTGGCGCCGGGCAGCGGGAGCGGGGCGAGCGGCATGACGCCACCCTACGGCGCCGCGCCCGCGCCGGCTATCCGGTTTCCGCGATTCCGCCACGCCACCGTCACGCCGCGCGGCCCGCACGCGCCGGGGCCGGCCGCCGCGATTTGCCGCGCCGCGCGCAAACCGGGGAAAATCGCCGGATGCCACCGGAGAACGCCATGAGCGAGATCGAACGCGACGTGATGGAGTACGACGTCGTCACCGTCGGCGCCGGCCCGGCCGGCCTCGCCTTCGCGATCCGGCTCAAGCAGCTGGATCCGGACATCAGCGTCTGCGTGATCGAGAAGGGCGCAAGCGTCGGCGCGCACATCCTGTCGGGCGCGGTGATCGAACCCGGTCCGCTCGACACGCTGCTGCCCGGCTGGCGCGACGCGCCGCCGCCGGTCTGCGTCCCGGCAACCGACGACGAGTTCTGGCTGCTGTCGAAGACCGGCGCGCGCAAGCTGCCGGTGCCGCCCGGCATGCACAACCGCGGCAACTTCATCGTCAGCCTCGGCGCGCTGTGCGCGTGGCTGGCGCCGCAGGCCGAGGCGCTGGGCGTGGAGATCTACCCCGGCTTCGCCGCCGCGGCCGCGTTGCACGACGAGGATGGGCGCGTGGTCGGCGTGCGCATCGGCGACATGGGCGTGGCCAAGGACGGTTCGCACAAGCCGGGCTACACCGCCGGCATCGACATCCGCGCCAAGGTCACCGTGCTCGCCGAGGGCGCACGCGGCAGCCTGACCAAGCAGCTGGTCAAGCGCTTCGGGCTGGACGCCGACAGCGACCCGCAGGCCTACTCGATCGGCATCAAGGAACTGTGGCAGTTGCCGGCGGGCCGCACCTCGCCCGGCCGGATCGTGCACACCCTCGGCTGGCCGGCGGACAATCGCACCTACGGCGGCAGCTTCCTCTACCACCTGGACGGCGATCGCGTCGCGCTCGGCTACGTCAGCGGCCTGGACTACCGCGATCCGGACTACAAGCCCTGGGAAGCCTTCCAGCAGTGGAAGAACCATCCCAGCGTCGCCCCGCTGCTGGAAGGCGGCAGCATCGTCTCCGCCGGCGCGCGCGCGATCGTCACCGGCGGCTGGCAGTCGCTGCCGAAGGTGGAGATGCCGGGCGCGCTGCTGATCGGCGACTGCGCCGGCCTGCTCAACGTGCCCAAGATCAAGGGCACCCACCAGGCGGTCCGCAGCGGCATGCTCGCGGCCGAGCACCTGGTGCAGGCGCAACTCGCGCCGCAAGGCTTCGACGCCAAGCTGCGCGCGTCCGAAGCGGTCGCGGAGCTGCGCAAGGTGCGCAACGTCAAGCCGGGCTTCAAGCGCGGCCTGTGGTTCGGCCTCGCCAACGCCGCGTGGGAAACCGTCACCGGCGGCCTGTCGCCGTGGACGCTGAAGGTGACGCCGGACTGGTGCTCGCTCGACAGGATCGGCGAACACGAGCAACCGAAGCGCGATTACGTGCAGCGCACACTGCCGCCGCGCGACCGCCTGCAGGGCGTGTACTTCGCCGCCACCGCCCACGACGAGGACCAGCCGGTCCACCTCGTCGTGCACGACACCAGCATCTGCGTGGACCGCTGCACGGTCGAGTACGGCAACCCCTGCACCCGCTTCTGCCCGGCGGGGGTCTACGAAATGGTCGAGGACGCCGCCGGCCGCCGCCTGCAGATCAATGCGGCGAACTGCGTGCACTGCAAGACCTGCGACATCAAGGATCCCTACGAGATCATCACCTGGGTGACGCCGGAGGGCGGGTCGGGGCCGAATTACCAGAACCTGTAGGCCACCCGTCCGCGCCGTTGCCGGCGCGGACGGATGCGCGGTGCATCAGCCGGAGATGACCCACTGCAGGTCCGAGACCGGTGTGACGGTGATCCGGGTGCTGGCATTGCCGGAACGCCAGATCACATTCTGCCCGGTGGCGTTGTGCCGCCACAGGATATCGGCGCTGCCGTCGCCATCGAAGTCGCCCAGCCCGACCGGCACCCACGCGAAATCCGTGATCGTGGTGAGCAGCGCGCCGTTGGCGGACTTGCCGCCCTTCCACAGGGCGTTCTGGCCGGTGTCGCGGTTGCGCCAGAAAATGTCGGCCTTGCCGTCGCCGTCGAAATCGCCGGCGCCGACGATCTTCCACGCCACGTCGCCCACCGTCGACACCGTGATCCTCGACGTGGAGGTGCCGCTGCGCCAGATGACGCTCGCGCCGCTGGTGTCGTTGTGCCAGAGGATGTCGTCGCGGTTGTCGCCGTCGAAGTCGGCAGCAGCCACCACCGTCCACTCCGGATCGGTCACCGAGGCCACCGCCGTGCGGGCGGCGGAACTGGCGCCTCTCCAGATGGTGTTCTGGCCGGTCAGCGGATTGCGCCAGAATATATCGGCGGAACCGTTGCCATCGAAGTCCCCCACGGCCGCGATCACCCAGTTCTGGTCTTCCACCGTCGTGACCGCAAGCGGGGCGCTGGCCGAGGCGGCGCGCCAGATCACGTTGGCGCCGGTGCCGATGTTCCGCCACAGCACATCAGAGCGTCCATCGCCATCGAAGTCGCCGTTCGCCGCGATGAACCAAGCGGTGTCAGGCACCGTGCTGATCGACTGCCGCGTGGAGGAGTTCGCCGAGTTCCATACGATCCCCGCCCCACTCAGCGTGTTGTGCCACAGCACATCGGACCGCCCGTCGCCGTTGTAGTCGCCACGCCAGGCGACGCCCAGTCCCGGTGCCAGCGGCTGGCGGAAGGACGCGACGATGGTCGCGGTCTTGACGAGCGTCGCGGCGTTGTCCGCCTGGTTCTCCACGCCGCACGGGAAACCGCCGCAGGTGGTCACCCGCGGGTTGGAAAAGATCAGGTAGGGTGTCTGGCCGGACAGACGATTGGCCATCACCGTATAGAAGTTCCCCTCCGAAGCGCCAGTCCGGTAACCGAATGACGCCGTGAAACGGCCATATTCCTCCGGATCCAGCACATCGCCATCGTTGTTGGTGTCGTCGCTCCCCCGCGCAGTCTCGACGTTGTGCTGCAGCCCGAGGTTGTGCCCGATCTCGTGCGCCAGCGAATCGTTGCGACAGCTGTTGCCGGAGCCCGACGGGAACTGGCTGCCGTTGGAGTCGCTGACCACCGATAGCGCATAGGGCGCAAGGCTAGCATCGAGCAGGGTCCGCCCCGCACCGAGCAGCCAAGCCACGCCGCAGCTTCCATGCTCATCGGAGAAAACGCGCACCAGCGAGGCGAGGTCGGCGCCGTTGCGGTCGCGCGCGTCCACGAGCGGCTGCAGCGCGGCGGGGACGCCCACGTTGGAACAGCTCACTCCGGCGTCGGGAAGCTGCGGGACGGAGCCCGTCTGGGACACCGAGCAGTTCTGGCCGCTCAGGGCGAACAGCGCGGAACGGTTGGAAGTGGCATCCGGGTAATCCACCGCCACCGCCTCCTGCAACCGGATCTGCGCGCCGACCCGGCTGTTGATTAGGGCCTGGTTGGCGAGGTCCACCAAATGGTTCAGGCGGGTGAGCGCCTGTGAAGTACCGCCCAGACGCGTGGCGAACGCGGTGGTGTAACCGAGTACGAGATCGATCGTGGCGCTCTGGGACGTGGGGGCTTCCGCCGCCACTGGCTGCCGCGGCATCGCGGCGTCGGCGCGCACAGGCGCGCTGGCGGCCAGCCGGCGGATCGCCGCCGATCCGGCCTCGTGCGCGGGCGGGAGGAAGGAGTCCCGCGAGTTGCCCGCCGGATCGCTGAGCGACCGCGTGTCAGTGCTGACCAGCCAAGTGCGACCACCCTGCGTGGTGATTTCGAGCTGCCGGCCGCCAGTGGCCGGCAACGTTGCGAAAACCGCGTCCGGACCGAAGGTGAACACCGCCTCCGGTCCCGAGCCGCCCGCGCCGAGGCGCCCGACCCAGGTCCAGTTGCCGTCGCGGTGTTCGACATGGCGCGCGTACTTGAGCTGGATCGCTTCGCCCGATGGAGTCGGGATGGTCATGCCACCCTCGGCGATGGCCCTAATGGCCCGCGCCTCGCTGAGCTGGACCGGATACCAGACGGAATGGCCGCGGCGCACGGGCGCCGTGTTGGCGTAGGCCAACAGATCGCCGCGATCGGGCAGGTCCGCGATATGCGATTTACGCTGGGGCGCGGCAAGGGAAGCGGCTGGACGCAAAGCGGACGCCATCACCCCCCCCTGGCCGCCGTCCGCTGCTTCCTCGGCACAGGCAACCAGACCCAGGCTGACGGCCGCGGCAAGAAGTAGAAGGCGCATGACGGGATTCCTCCGTGAAATGGGCCGTTAGGGATACGGCACGGAAGATCACAGGCACGTGATGGGTGTTTGGCGTGCGGCCCGCGCGCAGGCCGGTCGGCAAAAAAAAAGCGCCACGCGATACGCGTGGCGCCGATGGGTGGCACCCGCCGCGGCATCGGCAGCGGCGGGGAGGCCTGCACCCTTCCTCGCCCATCGCGGGCGAGACGTACGCTCAGGGAAAGACCTGCCAGTCCATGTTGGTGACGGCGGTGACCGAAACCTGGGCGCTGGATTTGGCGGACCGCCAGATCACCGACGCCCCGCCGGTGCCGTGCCTCCACAGCAGGTCGTCCGCGCCGTCGCCGTCGTAGTCGCCGATGGCGACGATGTTCCAGCGCAGGTCGGTGACCGGGGTGACAGACTGCGTGGTGGCGGCGTTGGCGCCCTTCCAGATCAGGTTGGATCCGGTGCGGCGATGGCGCCAGATGAGATCAGCCCGGCCGTCGCCGTCGAAATCGCCGACGCCCGCAAGCTGCCAGTCCAGGTCCGAAACGGTTGCCACCGACAGCGTGTCCGACGAATTGCCCGAACGCCAGATCGTATGCGTGCCGAGGGTGACGTGGCGCCAGAACAGGTCCGCCTTGCCGTCGCCGTCGAAGTCGGCCACTCCCGCGAT
This sequence comes from Lysobacteraceae bacterium, assembly GCA_035539135.1. Taxonomy (GTDB): domain Bacteria; phylum Pseudomonadota; class Gammaproteobacteria; order Xanthomonadales; family Xanthomonadaceae; genus JABFWF01. The sequence continues at coordinate 60,984 of DATLJD010000010.1, read as the reverse complement.
CCGCCAGTTGGCGCTCGGAACCGTCGTGACCGCCTGGCGGGTGCTCGAGTTTGCCGACTTCCAGATCACGTTGGCGCCGGTGCTGCGGTTGCGCCAGACCAGGTCGGCCTTGCCGTCGCCGCTCACGTCGCCTGCACCGACGATCTCCCAATCGAGATCGGTGACATGGCTCGTGGCCAGCAGGGTGTTGGCGTTGCCCGAGCGCCAGATCACATCCGCTCCAGTCGAGGCGCGGCGCCAGGCGATATCGGACTTGCCGTCGCCGTCGAAGTCGCCGGTGGCGACCGGTTTCCAGCTCAAATCGGACACGGCGGACATCGTCTGGCGGGTGCCGGAGTTCGCGCCGAGCCAGATGATGTTGCCGCCGCCACGGAAATCGCGCCAGAACACGTCGGACTTGCCGTCGCCGTTGAAGTCGTTGCGGGCCACCGCTCCCGTCGAAACCACGCTGCTCCTGAACCCGGCGATCAGCGGCATCGTTTCGCTCAGGCTGAGCGAGGCATCCGCCGCGCCGGCTTGCCCCTTCGCCACGCCGCACGGCACGCCATCGCAGGTCTTGCGCGGATTGGAGAACAGGTTGTAGCTGGTCTGTCCGGAATCGCCGTACGCCATGATGGTGTAGAAGCGGCTGCTCAGGTGCGACAGCTTGTAGCCGAAGGCGTAGTCCGACACGCCGTAGTCGTCCGGATTGTCCAGGGTGCCGTCGTCACCGGCCGACGTGTCGCGGTCGTGCGCCAGGCCCATGTTGTGGCCGAGCTCGTGGGCGAAGGTGTGGTCCTCGCAGAAGTAGTTGCCGCCGTCGCCCTCATCCACGTCCTGGCCGTCGCTGACCACGGAATAGCCGAGGTAGTCCCAGCCATCGTTCGGGTCGATGCCCTGCTTGCCGCCGCCGAGCATCCAGGCCACGCCGCAGCTGTCGTTCTCGGGCGTGCGGAAGTCGTGGACGAACGAAACCAGGTCCGCGCCGAGCGTCTCGCGCGCGGCACGCAGGGCCTGGAACGCCGGATCCGGCGTCCGCTCCATGCCGCTGGCGGAGTTGTAGCCGCTGAGCTTCTCCAGCGTGTCGGTGTTGTCGGTGTTGTCGGCGTAGTTGACCTGCATGGTGCCGACCAGGCGCACCCGGCCCAGCCGCGCGGTGCTGTCCTCGGAGTTGGCGTAGGCCTGGTTGGTGTAGTCGACCAGGAAGTTGATCCGGGTCAGCGCGCCCGACTGGCCGCCCATCGCCGTCACGAAGCCGGGCGAATAGCCGACCAGGACGTCGACCACGGTGCCGGCGGCATTCGCCTGCTGGACGCGCGGCGCGAGGGCGCTGGCGCGCACGCCGCCGCGGTCGCTGCTGGTGGAGCCGGCGCGCGGCGCCGGCACGACCAGGTAATCGCGGCCGGCGGTGTAGCGGCCGACGATCTTGGCGAGCTTGGCCGCGTCGGTCGCCACCATCCAGCTGTGGCCATCGCGCACGGTCATGCGCAGCGGACGCTGGTCCGGCTGGCCGATCGAGCCGAACGCGGCCTCGGCGCCGAAGGTGAGCACGGTCTGCACGGCCTTGTTGCCGGCCAGGTGGCCGATCCAGGTCCAGTCGCCGGAGGCGTGCTCGACGTGGCGGTCGTACTTGAAGTCGAGCAGCTTGCCGTCCGGCGTCGGCACCCGCAGGTGGCCGCTGGCGATCGCCGCCAGCGCGTGCGCCTCGCTGACGTCGGCGCGGTACCACGTATAGGGGCCGCGCGTACGCGCGACGTCCTTGCGGTACGCGAGCAGTTCGCCGCGGTCTGGCAGGCTGGCGAAGCCCTGCACATGTCGCGTCAGCTGGGTACCGGTGCTGCCCGCCATCGCGGCAGCCCCCGCGGTGCCTTCAACGGCGAGGGCCTGCGCCCCCGGCGAACCGGCGGCCATCGCGGTCTCCCCACCGCCCGGCCGCGCGCCCTCCTCGCGGGCGCACCCGAAGGCGCCGACGCACAGCGCCAGCACCAGAATCCTGCGTACGAACTTCACGGTCCTGCCCCCTGAGCAAGGAAATAGAGAGCCCAATCGTGACCCAGCCCGCCACCCCGGGCAAGCGCGGGAGTGAACCGCAGGCAGCCGGGAACCAGCCCCGGCGCGCATTCAGGCCAGCAGCGTGACGCCCGTCCGCTCGCGGATTTCGCTTTCGGTCACGTCCGGCGCGCGCTCGACCAGGCGCAGGCCCTCCGGGGCCACGTCGAATACCCCGAGGTCGGTGATGATCCGGTTCACCACGCCCACGCCGGTCAGCGGCAGCGTGCACTCCTTCAGGATCTTGTGCGAGCCGTCCTTCGTGACGTGCTCCATCAGCACCACGACCCGCCGCACGCCCGCCACCAGGTCCATCGCGCCGCCCATGCCCTTGACCATCTTGCCGGGCACCATCCAGTTGGCGAGGTCGCCCTTGTCGGTCACCTGCATCGCGCCGAGGATGGCGAGGTCGATGTGGCCGCCGCGGATCATCGCGAAGGAATCGTGGCTGCCGAAATAGCTCGCGCCGGGGCGCGCGGTGACGGTCTGCTTGCCGGCGTTGATCAGGTCGGCGTCGAGCTCGGCCTCGGTCGGGAACGGGCCGATCCCGAGCAGGCCGTTCTCGCTCTGCAGCCACACGTCCACGCCCGCGGGAATGTAGTTGGCCACCAGCGTCGGCAGGCCGATGCCGAGGTTGACGTAGGCGCCGTCGGTGAGTTCCTGCGCGGCGCGCTGCGCCATCTGGTCGCGGGTCCAGGCCATTACGTCGCCTCCTGGCGGATGGTGCGCTGCTCGATGCGCTTCTCGGGGGTCGGGTTGTGCACGATGCGGTCGACGTAGATGCCGGGCAGGTGCACGTGGTCCGGATCGATCGCGCCGATCTCGACGACTTCCTCGACCTCCGCGACGCAGACCTTCCCCGCCATCGCGCAAGCCGGGTTGAAGTTGCGCGCGGTCTTGCGGAACACCAGGTTGCCGGCCTTGTCGGCCTTCCACGCCTTGACCAGCGAGACGTCGGCGACCAGCGCGGTCTCCATCACGTACATGCGGCCGTCGAACTCGCGCGTCTCCTTGCCCTCGGCGACCACGGTGCCGTAGCCGGTGGCGGTGAAGAACGCGGGGATCCCGGCGCCGCCGGCGCGCAGGCGCTCGGCCAGGGTGCCCTGCGGGTTGAACTCGAGTTCGAGCTCGCCGGCGAGGAACTGCCGCTCGAACTCCTTGTTCTCGCCGACATAGGACGAAATCATCTTGCGGATCTGACGGGTGCCGAGCAGCTGGCCCAGCCCGAAGCCGTCCACGCCCGCGTTGTTGGAGATCACGGTCAGGCCCTTGACCCCGGAATCGCGCAACGCCGCGATCAGCGCCTCGGGGATGCCGCACAGGCCGAAGCCGCCGACCGCGAGGGTCTGGCCATCGGCGACGAGTCCGCGCAGGGCGGTGGCGGCGTCCGGTTGCAGCTTGCCGGGCGCGCGGCCTTCGGCGGGCGTGGCTGGAGCCATGGGCATCTCCTCGATCCGTGAACCTGCAAGTGTAGCCCGCGTCCCCGCGCGCGCCGACTGGACATTCGGACAAGGCCAGCCCGGCACGCCGAGCCCCCAGCGCCCTGGCGGGCCCGGCCGCGGCCTCGGCCCGCGGCGTCCGGCGCGTGGCCAGGGCCGGCACCAGGGCCCGGTCTAAACTTCACGCTCCCAGGAACAGGCGGAGAACCCGCCCAGCATCGGAAGCCGAATGAAGCGCATTGCGATCCTGCAATCGAACTACATCCCCTGGAAGGGCTACTTCGACATCATTGCGGCCGTCGACGAGTTCGTCGTCTACGACTGCGTGCAGTACACCAAGAACGACTGGCGCAACCGCAACCAGATCAAGACGGCCCAGGGAAAAACCTGGCTGACGATCCCGGTGCGGCAACGCGAACTGGCGCAGACGGTGGAGGAAACCGAAATCGCCGACCCGCGCTGCCTGCGCCGGCACTGGACCACGTTCCGGCAGGCGTACGCGAAGGCCCCGCACCTGCGCCATTGCGCAGCGCTGGTCGAGGACCTGTTCCTCGCCGAGCCGCCCCGCCTGCTGGCCGAGGCCAACCTCGGCTTCATCCGGCGGATCTGCGAAGGCCTCGGGATCGACACCCGGATCAGCAACGTCCACGACTACGCGCCGTCCGGGGATCGCAACGAGCGCCTGGTCGACCTGTGCCGCAAGGCGGGAGCGACGAGCTACCTGTCCGGGCCCGCGGCGCGCAGCTACCTGGACGAATCGCTGTTCGCCGCCGCGGGCATCCGCGTGGAATGGATGCGCTACGACGGCTATCCGGAATATCCCCAGCCGCACCCGCCCTTCGACCACTACGTCAGCGTGCTCGACCTGCTGGCGGCGACCGGCCCCGACGCGCGCGCCCACTTGCTGGCCCACTCGCGCGGCCGGGGCGCGTAGCGCCTGGTCATTCCGTCAATCGCCGCACCAGTTGCTCGGCCAGCGCGGCGGCATCCTCGGCGACGGTGTCGAGCACCAGTTCCGGCCGCTCCGGCACCTCGTAGGGCGAGGAGATGCCGGTGAAGTTCGCGATCCGGCCCGCCCGCGCCTTCGCGTACAGGCCCTTGACGTCGCGCTGCTCGGCCACGTCCAGCGGCGTGTCCACGAAGACCTCGAGGAACTCGCCTTCGGCGAACAGCGAGCGTGCCAGCCGCCGCTCGGCGCGGAACGGCGAGATGAAGCTGACCAGCACGATCAGCCCCGCGTCGACCATCAGCCGGGCGACCTCGGCGACCCGGCGGATGTTCTCGACCCGGTCCTCGGCGGTGAAGCCGAGGTCCTTGTTGAGCCCGTGGCGGACGTTGTCGCCGTCCAGCAGGTAGGTGTGCAGGCCCATCGCCAGCAGCCGCTTCTCGGCGAGGTTGGCGATCGTCGACTTGCCCGAGCCGGACAGGCCGGTGAACCACACGCAGCGCGGCGCCTGGCCCTTGATCCGCGCCCGCGCGGCCTTGTCCACCTCCAGGTGCTGCCAGTGGATGTTGGCGGCGCGGCGCAGGGCGAAGTCGAGGGTGCCCGCGCCGACCGTCGCGTTGCTCTGCCGGTCGACCAGGATGAAGGCGCCCAGCTCGCGGTTGTCGGCGTAGGCCTCGAACGGCACCGGCTGGTCGAGGTACAGGTTGCAGTAGCCGACCTCGTTGAGCTCCAGCAGCTTCGCCGCCAGCCGCTCCTGGGTGTTGACGTCGACCTTGTGCTTGATCTCGGTCACCTGCGCGCCGACCGTGCGCGTGCCGATCTTCAGCCAGTAGCGGCGGCCGGGCAGCAGCGGCTGCGTGCCCAGCCACAGCAGGTGGGCGGCGAACTGGTCGGCGACCTCGGGCGGATCGCCCGCGGCGGCGATGACGTCGCCGCGGCTGACGTCGACCTCGTCGGCGAGGGTCAGGGTCACCGCCTGGCCGGCGCCGGCGCGCGCGAGATCGCCGTCGGCGGTCACCACGCGCGCGACGCGCGTGCGCTGGCCGGACGGCAGCACCGTCACGTCCAGCCCGGGGGCCGCTTCGCCGGCGGCGATGGTGCCGGCGAAGCCGCGGAAATTCTGGTCCGGCCGGCACACCCACTGCACGGGCATGCGCAGTCCGCAATGGCGGTCGCTCCGCTCCACCCGAACCGTTTCCAGGTGCTGCAGCAGCGGCTCGCCCGCGTACCAGGGCATCGCCGGCGAGCGATCGAGCATGTTGTCGCCGCGCAGCGCCGAGACCGGGATGCAGGCGACGTGCGGGATGCCGAGCTGCGCGGCGAGCGCGCGGTAGCCGTCCGCGATCGCGTCGAACGCGCCCTGGTCGTAGCCGACCAGGTCCATCTTGTTCACCGCCAGCAGCACGTGGCGGATGCCCAGCAGCGACACGATGTAGCTGTGGCGCCGGGTCTGGGTCAGCAGGCCCTTGCGCGCATCCACCAGCACCACCGCGAGGTCCGCGGTGGAGGCGCCGGTGGCCATGTTGCGGGTGTACTGCTCGTGGCCGGGGCAATCGGCGACGATGAACTTGCGCCTGTCGGTGTTGAAGAAGCGGTAGGCGACGTCGATGGTGATGCCCTGCTCCCGCTCGGCCGCCAGGCCGTCGACCAGCAGGGCGAAGTCGATCTCGCCATTCTGGGTGCCGTGGCGGCGGCTGTCGGCTTCCAGCGCCGCCAGCTGGTCGTCCAGCAGCAGCCTGGTGTCGTGCAGCAGGCGCCCGATCAGGGTGCTCTTGCCGTCGTCCACGCTGCCGCAGGTGATGAAGCGCAGCAGGTCGCGCGACTCGTGCTGCGCGAGGTAGGCCGCCACCGCGGCTGCCGCCGTCCCGGCTTCCGGCTCCCGATTCCCGGCTTCCCGCTGCATCAGAAGTAGCCCTCCTGCTTCTTCTTCTCCATCGACGCCGACGGGTCGTGATCGATCACCCGCCCCTGCCGCTCCGAGGTGGTCGCCACCAGCATCTCGGCGATGATCTTCTCCAGGGTGTCGGCGTCGGACTCGATCGCGCCGGTCAGCGGATAGCAGCCCAGGGTGCGGAACCGCACCTTCCTGCGCATCGGCGTCTCGCCCGCGCGCAGCGGCAGGCGCTCGTCGTCGACCATGATCAGCGCGCCGTCGCGTTCGACCACCGGACGCTCGGCGGCGAGGTATAGCGAGGGCACCGGGATCTTCTCGCGGTAGATGTACAGCCAGACGTCGAGTTCGGTCCAGTTGGAGAGCGGGAACACGCGCACCGACTCGCCCTGGTGGATGCGCGTGTTGTAGAGGTTCCACAGCTCCGGCCGCTGGTTCTTCGGGTCCCAGCGATGCTGCGCGTTGCGGAACGAGAAGATGCGCTCCTTCGCGCGCGACTTCTCCTCGTCGCGGCGGGCGCCGCCGATCGCGGCGTCGAAGCCCCAGTGGTCGAGCGCCTGCTTGAGCGCCTGGGTCTTCATCACGTCGGTGTGCACCGTGGCGCCGTGGGTGACCGGGCCGATGCCCTGGGCGAGCCCTTCCTGGTTGGTCCAGGTGCGCAGCTCGACCCCGGTTTCCGCCGCCCGGCGATCGCGGAAGGCGATCATCTCGCGGAACTTCCAGGTGGTGTCCACGTGCAGCAGCGGGATCGGCGGGCGCGCCGGGAAGAAGGCCTTGAGCAGCAGGTGCAGCAGCACCGAGCTGTCCTTGCCCACCGAATACAGCATCACCGGATTGCGGAACTCGGCCGCGACCTCGCGCAGGACGTGGATGCTTTCGGCCTCGAGGCGGTCGAGATGGGAGGCGGTCTGGGCGGGCATCGGGTCGCCGGTGGGGGAGTCGCCGCATTCTAGCCACGCCGGGTGAACGTCCCGATGCGGGCGCCCCTTTGCGCTGCGGCAAAGCGCCACCCCTCCGCGCGCCGGTCACGCCAGCCGGGTAAAATGGCCGCTTTCGGCGCCCGGGTCGCCCGACGCCTTCCGCAAAAGGAACCCCAGACGATGAAGATCCTCGTCGCCTACAAGCGCGTGGTGGACTTCAATGTCCGCATCCAGGTCCGGCCGGACGGCTCGGGCGTGGTCACCGAGGGCGTCAAGCTCTCCGCCAACCCCTTCGACGAGATCGCGCTGGAGGAAGCGCTGCGCCTGCGCGACAAGGGCATCGCGACCGAGGTCGTGGTCGCCACGATCGCCCCGGCCGACGCCCAGGCGCACCTGCGCAACGGCCTGGCGATGGGCGCCAACCGCGCCGTCCACGTGGTCACCGAGGCCGGCCAGGACGTGCAGCCGCTGACCGCCGCGCGCGCCCTGCTGAAGCTGGTCGAGAAGGAACAGCCGGACCTGGTGATCCTCGGCAAGCAGGCGATCGACGACGACGCCAACCAGACCGGGCAGATGCTGGCGACGCTGTGGCAGCGGCCGCAGGCGACCTTCGCCTCGAAGCTGGAGGTCGAGGGCGGCAAGGCCACCGTCACCCGCGAGGTGGACGCCGGCCTGGAAACCCTGGAAATCGACCTGCCGGCGGTGGTCACCACCGACCTGCGCCTCAACGAGCCGCGCTTCATCAAGCTGCCGGACATCATGAAGGCGAAGAGCAAGCCGCTGGAAAGCATCCCGTTCGCCGATCTCGGCGTGGACGCGGGCGCCGGGCTCAAGGCGCTGTCCTACGCGGCGCCGGCGAAGCGCAGCAAGGGCGTGATGGTGAAAGACGCGGCGGAACTGGTCGCCGCACTCAAGGCGAAGGGGCTGCTGTGATGACCAAGGTTCTGATCGTCGCCGAACACCTGGACGGCAAGCTCAACCCCGCGACCGCGAAGTGCGTCTCCGCGGCGCAGGCGCTCTCGCCGGAATCCATCGACGTCGCGGTGCTGGCCGCCGACCCGGCCTCCGTCGCCGCCGAGGCCGCGCAGATCGCCGGCGTGAGCCGCGTGCTCGCGGTCGCCAACCCGGCCAACGCGCACGCGATCGCGCAAGTGCTGGCGCCGCAGGTGGCGCAGCTGGCCGCCGGCTACAGCCATGTGTTCGGCCCCAGCACGACCTTCGGCAAGGACCTGATGCCCTGCGTCGCCGCGCTGCTCGGCGTGGCCCAGGTGTCCGACCTGATGGCGGTGGACGGCCCGCGCACGTTCAAGCGGCCGGTGTATGCCGGCAACGCGATCGTCACCGTGGAGGCGCCGGAAGGCCAGGCGGTGGTCGCCACCGTGCGCACCGCATCCTGGCCGGAAGCGGCGCGCGGCGGCAACGCGGCGATCGAGTCCGCGTCGGTGGACGCGGCGCTGCCGACCCACACCCGCTACGTCGGCCTCGCCGCCGGCAAGTCCGACCGCCCCGACCTGCAGAGCGCGCGCCGCGTGGTCTCCGGCGGCCGCGGCGTCGGTTCGAAGGAAAACTTCGAGATCATCTACAAGCTCGCCGACAAGCTCGGCGCGGCGGTCGGCGCGTCGCGCGCCGCGGTGGACGCGGGCTACGTGCCGAACGAGCTGCAGGTCGGCCAGACCGGCAAGATCATCGCCCCCGAGCTGTACGTCGCGGTCGGCATCAGCGGCGCGATCCAGCACCTGACCGGCATCAAGGACGCGGGCACGATCGTCGCGATCAACAAGGACCCGGACGCGCCGATCTTCGAGGTCGCGGACATCGGCTTGGTGGGCGACCTGTTCCAGCTGCTGCCGGAACTCGGCGCCGCCCTATGAGCCAGCCGCCGGCGCTCCAGGCCCACGCGCAGCAGCCGGGGCGCCGCGGGCCGGCCCCCCCTGCGGGTGCCTGCCGGCTGAGCGTGGTGACGATGGTGTACCGCTCGCTGCCTTTCCTGCCCGAATTCCTGCGGCAGATGGGCGAGGCGATTGCGGCGACCGGGATCGCCGACTACGAAATCCTCTTCGTCAACGACGGCTCCCCGGACGAGTCGCTCGCGTACCTGATGGAAGCGCATCGCGCCGACCACCGCATCAGGGTGCTCGAGCTGTCGCGCAACTTCGGCCACCACCGGGCGGCCCTCGCCGGCCTGCATTACGCCCGCGGGGAACTCGTGTTCGTCATCGACTGCGACCTCGAGGTCGCGCCGTCGGTGCTCCCGGAGTTCCTCAAGACGATGCGGCAGACGGAGGCGGACGTCGTCTACGGCGTCCAGGAACGCCGTCGCGGCGGCTGGGTCGCGCGGGTCGGCGGCGGGCTGTTCTGGAAGCTGTTCAACCGCCTGAGCGACACCAAGGTGCCGGAAAGCGTCACCAGCGAGCGGCTGATGAAGCGGCCCTACGTCGACGCGCTGCTCAGCCTCGGCGACCGCAACATCTTCCTCGCCGGGATGATGTACTGGACCGGCTTCCGGCAGGTGGCGGTGAAGGTTGCCACCCGCTCCCGCGAAGGCGGCTCGAGCTATTCGCTGCGTCGGCGCGTGTCGCTGCTGATCGAGGCGATCACCTCCTTCTCGGCAGTGCCGCTCAAGCTGATGCTCGGGTTCGGCCTCGCGTTGACCGCCGCCGCCGTCGCGTTCGCCTGCTTCATCCTGGTGCGCAAGCTTCTGGACCCGTCTTCCCTGCTGGCGGGATTCACTACCCTCTCGCTGCTGATCATCGGCATGGGCGGGGTGATCATCACCCTCATGGGCGTGCTGGGTCTCTACATCTCGCGGATCTTCGTGCAGACGCAGGCCCGCCCCAACTTCATCGTTCGCGACTATTTCGGACCGGCGGATCCCCAATGAAAGAAAACCTCGACCAGTACAAGGATGCCTACGAGGAATCGTTCCCCTACTACTGGGACGAAACGGTGCTCATGGAGGCGTACACGCGCAAGGTCATCGCCGCGGTGGCGGGCCAGCGCGGCGTGCGGGCGCTGAGCCTGGGCATCGGCCGCCAGATCGTGAGCCGCGCGCTGTTCGAGAACACCGACCTGGCCGAATACCACGTGGTCGAGGGTTCGCCCGAGATCATCGCGGACTACCGGCGCAACGTGAACCCGCCGGCGTTCGTCGAGCTCCACCACGCGTATTTCGAAGACATCTCGTTCGACCGGCAGTTCGACCTGATCGAAATGGGCTTCGTCCTCGAGCACGTTGACGACCCGGGACTGATCCTGCGCAGGTTCCGCGAGTTCCTCGCGCCCGGCGGCGTGCTGTTCGTCTCGGTCCCCAACGCACGCTCGCTCCATCGCCTGCTCGGCCACGCCGCCGGCCTGATGCCCGACATCTACTCGCTCAGTCCGTCGGACCTTGCCCTGGGGCACAAGCGCTACTTCGACGCCGATTCGATCGCACGGCTGGTCGAGGACAGCGGTTACCGGGTCGCCGCGCGCCACGGTCTGATGCTCAAGCCGCTGACCAGCGGCCAGCTGCACTCGCTGCACATGGGGCCCGCCCTCGACAAGGCGCTGATCGAGGTCGGCTACGGCCTTCCCGACATCGCCAACGGGATCCTGCTCGAAGCTCGCCTGGGATGAGCGGCGCGCTGATCGTCAGCGGCGGCGGCTTCCAGGGGCTCGGGCTGCTGGAATCGCTGCAGTGCATCCCCGGCCTGCGGCCGATGATCGCCGACGTGCACGCCGACAACGTGACCCGCTACCAGTGCGCGGAGTACTTCGTGGTGCCGCCGTTGGCGGACGCGGATGCCTTCGTCGCGGCGCTGCGCCGGCTGATCGAGGACAACGCGGTCCGCGCGGTCTTCCCGGCGACCGCGCGGGAACTGCCGCTGCTCGCCGCGCGCCGCGCGGAGCTGGAGGCGGCCGGCGCGAAGGTGGCGGTGTCTTCCCCGCAACTGGTGGAAGTGCTCCTCGACAAGCAACGCACGGCCCGGTTCCTCGCAGACCGGGGCCTGCCGACACAGCTCCCGGTCGATCCCTCGGGCCACGACTTCTCGTCGCCACTGTTCGGGAAGCCGCGGTTCGGCTGGGGCGGTACCGGCACCGTGATCGCCGCCTCGCAGGACCAGGCGCGCACGCAGCAGGCCGCGCGCGACGAACCCCTGGTGTGGGTGCCGCTGGTCGCGGACTTCCACGAGCATTCGGTTGACTTCGCCCTGTCGCGGCCGGGCGAGCTGTCGCCGCTCGTGATACGGCGTCGAATCCGCACGTCGGGTGGATACGCGGTGATCTCCGAGTCGGTGGAGGACACCGGTCTGGCGTCGCTCGCGCGCGACGTCGCGGCCGCGATCGCGCAAGCGGGCGGGCTTGGCATCTTCAACATCCAGCTGATTTCGCCAGTGGGTGCTCCCACGTTCGTGTCCGACGTGAACCCGAGGTTCGGCACGTCCGCCGTCCACGGGCTGGCGGAAGGCGTGAACCTCGCCGCGTTCTTCATGGGCGCCGCGGACGCGTCGTCTCCGCCCGCCAGGCGCCCGGCCAAGACCGTCCGCCGCCTGCAGACCATCGCCCTGCCTCGGCTCGCCAAGCCGCCGGCGGGCGTCGTCTTCGACCTTGACGACACCCTCGTGGACCACAAGCTCTGGATGATGGAGAAACTTCAGGGCGCGGTGGCCGCGACCGCCGGATGGGTGGATCGCGACGAATTCCTCCTGGCCGCGGCGCAATATGTGGACGAAGGCGAGCGTGCGCACCTGATCGACCGCCTGGCCGAGCGGTTCGGATGGGACCAGGACCGGCACGCCATCCTGCTCGAGGCGTACCGCGCCGCCCGCGTTCCGGACACGCCGGTCTATCCCGACGTCGCGCCGGTTCTGCGCTCGCTGCGCGAGGCCGGACTGAAGCTCGCGATCCTCACCGACAATCCGCCGCCGACGCAGCAAGCCAAGATCCGCAACGCGCCGGCGCTGGCAGCCATCCCGACTGTCGTCTATGCGCGGGAGACGGGTGCGGAAAAGCCGCACCCGGGCGCGTTCGCCGCGGTCGCGGAAGCGCTGTCGATCGAACCCGGGCGCCTGTGCATGGTGGGCGACAATTATTTCCGGGATGCGCTCGGGGCGCTGCGGAGCGGCTATGGCTGCGCGTTCCTCCTGCGCCGGGGGGGCGCGTTCGCAACGCACCACGAGGGAACGCGGAGGCTGGTGCCGGCGGATGTCGAACAGGGCCGCGTGCACGCCATCGACAGCCTCGTCGCCCTGCGCGAGACCTTGCTGCCGGCATAAACCACGTACTACTTTCGCGGTCGACCGGCAGCCCGGCGGGATCCCGTCAGCCGAGCCCCGCGAGCCGACCCGATCCACAGGAATCGCACATGCTTTCCCAACCGCCGAAGGCGCTCGACCACGTCTGGATCCTGGCCACCATCCTGTTCACGGTCAGCAGCCAGCTGCTGATCAAATGGCAGGTCGGGCTGGCCGGGACGCTGCCGGCCAGCACCCACGACCGGGTGGTGTACGTGGCCAGCCTGTTCCTGCGTCCGTGGGTGATCGTCGCGGTGGCGTCCACGTTCATGGCGGGCGTCACCTGGATGATCGCCCTCGGCAAGTTCGATCTCAGTTACGCCTTCCCCTTTTCCGCCCTGACCTTCCCGCTGGTCCTGGCGGCCGGCTTCCTGTTCTTCGCCGAGCCCGTCACCATGCACAAACTGGTAGGGCTTGCCCTGATCATGATCGGCGTGGCCGTGATCGGCGCCGGTCCCAGCCAATAGCCCACGCCGGATGCACGCATGAACGCCGCCCCACACCCGCTCCCCTCGATTCCGTTCAACAAGCCGTACCTGACCGGCGGAGAGGTAGGCAACATCCTCCAGGCGCGCGACAACGGGCACCTGTCCGGCGACGGCCCGTTCACCCGGCAATGCCACCATTGGCTGGAACAGGCCACCGGCGCCAGGAAGGCGCTACTCACGCAATCGTGCACCGCCGCGCTCGAGTTGGCCGCGCTGCTGCTGGACCTCGCGCCTGGCGACGAGGTCATCATGCCGTCGTTCACCTTCGTGTCCACGGCGAACGCCTTCGTGCTGCGTGGCGCCGTGCCGGTGTTCGTCGACATCCGACCCGACACCCTCAACCTCGACGAACGCCTGGTCGAGGCGGCGATCGGCCCGCGCACCAGGGCGATCTGCGTGGTGCACTACGCCGGCGTGTCATGCGAAATGGACGAGATCCTGCGGATCGCGCGCAAGCACGGACTGGCGGTGATCGAGGACGCGGCCCAGGGCATCCAGGCGTCCTACCGCGGGCGCCCGCTCGGCGGCATCGGCGACCTTGCGGCGCTGAGCTTCCACGAAACCAAGAACGTGATCTCCGGCGAGGGCGGCTGCCTGCTGGTGAACCGCGACGACCTCGTGGAGCGGGCCGAGATCATCCGCGAAAAGGGCACGAACCGCTCGCGCTTCTTCCGCGGCCAGGTCGACAAGTACACGTGGGTGGACGTCGGATCGTCGTACCTGCCGAGCGAACTGACCGCCGCCTTCCTCGCGGCACAACTGGACGAGGCGGATGCCATCAACCGGCGCCGGCTCGCGATCTGGGAGCGCTACCACGCGTGGGCCGCGGCGCTGGAACGCGACGGCCTGGTGCGGCGCCCGGTGGTGCCGGCGCACGTCGAACACAACGCGCACATGTACTACCTGCTGTTGCCCAGCCTCGCCGCGCGCACCGCCTTCATCGAGCGGATGCGCGGCGAGGGCATCGGCGTGGTCTTCCACTACATTCCGCTCCACTCCTCGCCGGCGGGCCTGAGGTTCACGCGCGCGCACGGCGAATTGCGGGTCACCGACGACGTCTCCGACCGGCTGGTGCGGATGCCCCTGTGGCTGGGGCTGGAAGACCACCTGCCCCGCGTCTTCGAGGCGGCCGAGCGGGCGCTGCGCGCGCTCAGCGTGGCCTGAGCACGACCCAGCCGCGGCACGCGGCGACGCGCTCGGTGCGGCCCGGCGAAAGCCCGGCGGTTTCCCCGGCCGCATCGCGCAGGAGCAGGACGCTGCCCCCGCGCAAGCGCTGGTCGGGGCGCTTCAGCTTGCGCACCCCGGTCGAGGTATCCGCGCCCTCGATGTCCTTGATGTATTCGATCGCATTGGACAGCGCCTTGCCGCCGCCGCGCACGTAGACCTGCCGTTGCGCCAGCCATGGCGCGAACACTTCGCGACAGGAGTACAACTCGTGCTCCATCTGCTGGCGCCCGTCGAGGTTGCCGGCGGCGGTACGCCATGCGGGCCCGACCGGGTTCCACACGAGCAGGCTCGCCAGCACGACCATCCGCAATGCGGGCCCGCCGGGCGCCCTGGCCAGCAGGAACAGCAGGGCCGGGATTCCGAGCGGGTACGCCAGCGCGAGGTAGCGGTAGTTGTAGTAGAACTGGTGCTCCACGAAGATCTCGTAGAACAGCAGGCTGCCGCCCATCGCCAGGGCCGACGCGAGCGCGGTGCGCCCGCCCGCCGTGCGCAGGTGCCGGAGCGCGGTCAGCGCGATGGCGACGCAGGCCGCCGTCACCACCGCCGGCAGCGCCCACAGCGCGTGCCCCAGGTAGACCCCCGACAGGGGCGTCAGCGAAAACCCGTCGACCGCGATCTTCCCGAGCTCGCGCGCCGCCGGCGTGCCCATGTCGTCACCCAGCGGAGTGAAATGCAGGTACGCGAGGTACGCCAGGCCCAGGACCGCGAGCCACGCGCCCGCGAGCCGCGCCGCCGACAGCGGCAGCAACCTGCGCCCCGGAACCGGCCGCTGCGTCGCGAGCGCGGCCGCGCGCAGCGCTTCGGTCAGCGTGACCGCGACCAGCAGCAGCAACGCGGACGGAAGGCGCAGGCCGCCGAGCACGACCAGCGCGATCACCAGCGGTCCCCATCGCCGCGCGGCGTAGGCCCACAGCACGACCAGGCTGGCGGCGCTGACGATCGTCCAGTCCTCGCCGACGCCGGAAAATTCGACGAACACCGACGACGCGCACACGACCAGCGCCGCAACGCAGGCGCCGATGCGTCCGTAGCCGATGCGGCGCGAGATGCCTTGCAGGGCAAGGAAGGCGACCAGCGTCGCGGCGCCCTGCAGCAGGTGCGGGTAGCCATAGAACAACTCGCGCAGGAGCTGTCCGAAGTAGCGGATCTTCAGGTCCGGGCCGGCCCAGTCCACCCAGATGATGCGGAAATTGGTCGCCGAGATCTGCGGCGGATAGGCCAGGCAGGCACCGAGCAGGAAGGCCGCGGCCGCGGCGACCAGCAGGATGTCGCGTGCCGGCAGCCAACGCGAAGAGCACGGGAAATCCGGCGCTCGGCGCCGGAAGCCGCCCGCCAAGACAGCGAGACCGACCAGCAGGATCAAGGCCAGGTTGCGGAGCGGCTGGCCGGACGCCTCCAGCGCCGGGAAGGCGAAGCCGCTCGAGCGGAGGGCGACCGCCTTCGGCAGGTCACCGCTCCAAAGCAACAGGACCAGGTTGGCGAACAGCAGCAGCCCTAGCCCGCCGAGGAAGACCAGTTGCTCCGGCGGACTCCTGCGCCGGCCCGCCGGCAGCCTCGCCATGGCTAAGGCGCCACCACCCAGACGAACTTCACCACGCCGTCCGCCTCCGGATTGCGCATGGCCAGGGCATCCGTCGCGGGGGTGATGGTGACGCCCACGCGCGATCCACCCTTCTTGACGTACTGCGTGTCGCGCCGCCCCCCGTCCTCGCGCCACGGCTTCGCCGCGTAGCCACGTCGTTTCAGGTCGTGGTCCAGCGCGGCGACGAGCCTGGTTTCGTCGTCGCCGAAGTACTCGAGGATCACCCGGCGCACCGTCTTGCCGTCCTTGCCGGTCCCGACCTTGTCGGACCGGAGCGCGTACTCGAACGAAGGGCGGTAACCATCGAACATCGGTTCGTGGAGCGGCTTGTGCCCCGCTGGCTCCCGCGCCACGCCGACCTTCGCCGCGGCGTCGGCACGATCCGGGGAGGGCGCCTGCTCGTTGCAGGCGACCAGCATGCCCGCGACGAGCATGCACATCATCATCTTTTTCATCGATTCACTACTCCTTGCATTCAGCTGACCCCCGTTCGCCGGCCGTGACGGGAGCAATCCGCTCATGGTATCGGATTGGCCGCGCGCTTCGATCCGGCCGGCGCCTCCGCCCTCGCCTGCCGCCCGAGCCTGGTGAACACGTTGCGCAAGGGCATCCCGGTGTCGGCAAGGACCCTGCCGACTTCCCAGGAGCCGGTCATGCTCAGGTGCCCGTCGTCGTAATAAACGGGCTGCCCGTCCAGATAGGGCGTGCACTCCCCGCCCGGGCAGATCACCCGGACCACATCCATGTAGTACGCCTTGTTGGCCTTGGCGATCGCTTTCAGGCGTTTGTTCATCCTGCTGTTCGCGTTCGCCCCTTCTTCCGCCCGGGTCCTGCAATCCACCGCCGGCAGGCGCAGGCGACGCGCTTCGCAATTGCGGTTGTAGGAGCGGAAACGGGGCACCAGGCCGAGCACGACGACGTGTTGGCCCCTGCGCTTCAGTTCCTTGATGGTTCTGGCCAGGTCGCGCTCGAACCCGGGCACCTTGCTGTGGTAGGCCCACTGCGCGCCGAGGAACACATAGTCGTAGCGCTTGCTTTCCCGCCTGACCGCGTTGCGGTAAGCCGTGCATCCCGGGCGATCGGTCGGCTTGCCATAGGCGTCTGGCGAGCCGAACAAAGGCGGGCAGGACGAGACGGTGGCGTTGCGGAACGAGAAGCCCTGGTCTTCGGCGATCGCTCCCAGGACGCCGATGTAATGGGCTGCATTGGAATCCCCCACCAGCAGCGCCGCGGGGCGCGGCTTCCGACCGCGGGCCTTGGCGCCGACGACACAGTTGGCGTCGCGGAAAAGGCCCGGCACGAAGGTGGATTCCTGGCAGTTGTACTTGAACTTGAGGGCCGAGCGCGTCCTGAGGTCGAGCGCCACCTGCGCCTGGTGGTACTCCGGGTAGGCCCGCTCGATGACGCGTCCCAGCCCGTGCGTGCCCACCAGCACCGCGCCCAGGATCACCACGACGCCGACGGAGGTCGCGTAGCCGGCGAAGACCTTCCCGAAGGGACGCCGCTGCACCCCGCGACGCTCCCGGAACGGCAGCTCGACGTACCGGTAGCTCAGGAAAGACAGCACCAGCATGGCCACGAAGCACGCGACCCCGGCACGCGGCGACACCGTGCCCGCGAAATAGCGCACGAAGGCCAGGATCGGCCAATGCCACAGATACAGGGAATAGGAGATCAGGCCGATCCAGACGACCGGCTTCCAGCGCAGCGGGGCCATCAGCCAAGGCCGTCCGCGGCCGCCGGCGGCGATCAGGAAGGCCGCGCCGAGGCACGGATACAGGGCATTCCAGCCCGGAAACAGCGACTCCCCGTCCAGCTTGTAGAAGCCCAGGTACAGCAACGCGTAGCCGGCCAGCGCGCCGGCCTCGCCGAGCACCCGTACCGCCGGCGATGGCCGCTCCGCCTCGCCCGGCGCCGGCCAAGGCAGCAGCGCGAGGATCGCGCCGGTGAGCAGCTCGCCCGCGCGCGTGGGCAACATGTAGTACGCGAAGGACAGGTCCTTGCCCGCCTGCACGTGGCCGTAGTGGTACGACGCCGCGGCCAGCAACGCGAGGATCCCGAGCAGGACCACCCTGCGCCGGGCGGCCAAGCCGAGCAGCAGCAGCGTGGCCGGCCACAGCAGGTAGAACTGCTCCTCGACGCCGAGCGACCACAAGTGGAGCAACGGCACCTGGTCGCTCGCCTCGGCGAAATAGCTCGTGTCCAGGTACTTCCAGAAATAGACGTTCGGCAGCGACACCGCGCTCCACGCCGCGGAGCGCCCCAGCGCGGCGAGTTCTGCGGGCAGCAGGAGCACGCAGCCGGCCAGCAAGGTCGCGAGAGTGGCGACCAGGTAGGCCGGGGCGATCCGCAGCATCCTGCGCCGGTAGAACTCCTTGAAGGAGAACGTCCCGCGTTGCATCTCGCGATGGATGATGGTCGTGATCAGGAATCCGGAAATCACGAAGAACACGTCCACGCCGATGAAGCCGCCGGGGACGAGGTCCGTGTTGATGTGGAACAGCACGATGCTCAGCACCGCGATGGCGCGTAGGCCGTCGATGTCCGGGCGGTAGGCCATCCCCGGGTGGGGCTTTGCTGCTGTCATGCTCCACCCCTAGCAGAGTCCTGTTGCCTGCTCTTACGAGGCACCCTTTTCCAGCAAAGAACCAGGCGCGCTGGCTTAGCATCCCTTTGCGTGTGCACTCGAAGTGTTGCATGGGTGCGATCGTCGTGTATGAGATTCACACAATGCGTTCCGTTGCCTGTGCTTTGCGTGGATACACGGAAGCCCTTTTCTTGAAGTGCATTCGACACGGCATTGGTCACAGCCAATGGATATGCTTCCGGCAAATCCACGGTGACCATGCGCTGCGTACTTCCATCTGACTGGACCAACACCCTGTCCGCAACAAATACAAACGAAAATGGAAAACGAATGCCGTGACACAAGCGCCTAGGCAACTTGCCTGGCTCGAGCCCTGCGGGTTGGAATAGTTCAATGCGCGTCTGAATATCGGCGCAACCCGGCTGACCCCTGTACTCAATGACCGTCGCCCCTTCCTTGGCTCCATAAGACCGGCTGACCCAACCTTGGATGCGAGGATCCGTACTGCCATGAATCAACTTCGGCGTGAACTGCGGATCAGATACAGTAATGCGTGCCAGGCGCTGCCCATTGGAAAACAAGTCCACGCCACCTGACGAGCGCTCGGCATCAATGCCGGGCGCAAGGTGCCAGTAGGCAACTGGAGCATCTCCTGGCCGAGCGCGAATTTGATCGTAGACGTCCAACCAAGCACCAGGGCGGAACTCTAGCTTGCGGCGATGGCAAAAGAACTCCCCACGCGCCACTTCGCCCTCAACCGAGACCACCCCCTCTGCCACGGAAACCGGGCCGAGCCCGGGGCCCGTCGTTACGGTGTCTTCTGGGCCGAAGTCCCCTCCCACCAAGCCCACTACATTGTGCGCCCGGTCGCTGATGAAGTAGTCACGCCAATCACCTCGGTTGTAGGTGAACTTTCCAGAGTCCACCAGCAAGTGACGACCAGCGTGGTAAAGAATTACGCTCAAGTGGTCAGCATGGGCGTGCGTGCGGCTCAATGCCTGACCCTTCATGATCAGCATGGCCGCACGCGAAGCATCCATCTCGGGATGCGTTCGAATCACTACATATCCACTCTTGGAGAGATCGCGCACCCAGTACGCACCTTCCCCCGTTTCAACAACGAGATCGGGACGTGCGCCAGGAGCCAAAGGTTCCCCCTTGCCGGCGCTGTCTCCGAAGGCCGCTATCGTTTGATCCGGCAAGGTGAACCAGGGAAGGACTTCTTTTGCCTTCTGCAGAGTCTTCGCTAGCTGCTGCTCGATTCCTGGGAACAGTTCAGGTCGGATCTCATTGAACTTCTTGTATATGAGCCTGTGGTATTCGGGCGAATTTTCTACGTGGACTCCATGCGCATCGAATTGCCTCGTCAGGAGCCCCTTCATGATGCGCGATGAATAGAATTGCTCCCCTTTTACAAAAGGCTCGCCGGCCCACACGGCTCCAAGCAGTCGCAGCCCTCTTACCTGAAATATTCCGTGATTGTTCTGGGCTATGAATCCAGGAGCCAGCAATTTCTCCACATGCATCTCGGACAACGCTTGGACGACCGATGCTTCCGCAGAACCAAGACGCATGAATCCGTGGCGGTGGAGATAGGCAATCAATGCAAGGTGTTGAGCACGCAACCCAGTGGCCATGTCGTACCAGGAAAAAGGCGCTTCCTTTCCCCGAGTAACGTGAAACTCATACCAATCCAAAACCCACGGCATGACTTCGTCTTTCAAGCGCTGCCAGTTATTTCCGTAGAGCTCATGCCAGATGGGCCCAAGCATTCGCCATGCGTGCAACTGGAAGCACCAATTGCGATCACCGAAAGGGTCCATTGCCCAGTCTATTGGCGGGCGCATCTTCACCGCAGCAAGTTCGCTTCTAGGCCTGAAGCCGTGCTGTAGTTGGGCCGCGTAACCAGGAACAAAGACTCCGAAGTCCAATCTTCCAAGTTTCGTGCCGCTCTCCTTATTCATATTTAAACTTCCACTCGATCCATCGGCTGTAAGGCACCACCAAGACAGTATTCGAAGCCGTCTACAACCAAGCCATCCAATCTGTCGTACTGCGCCTCTTCCATCCGGTCGATCAGTTGGCTCAATCCCTTGAGGCCGACATCCAGGCAGCGCTCGATCATCGACCGCCGCGACAGGAAGGGGCCGACCCGGTACGCGGGCGCGGACGGATCTTCCAGGCACGCGCCGTCGCGCGCCTGGAAGCGTCGCGCCTTGCCGATCCGCGCCTGGTCCGGCGCGTAGCGGGTGGCGAGCACCAGGTCTTCGACGTAGCGCGGGCCATAGTGGTCGTCCGGGTGCAGCGAGGCGATCCACTGCGCCGACAGCGCGAATGACGGCGTGTCGGCTGCCCCCTCGTCGACGTGGCATACGCCGTCGACGCCTTCCAGGCGCAACCCGATCGCCTCCTCCGCCAGCAGCAGGCACAACCGCTTGCGGCGCCAGGTCTGGCGCACGTACGCCTCGCGGATCGCCAGCAACTCGCGCGCATTGCGCGCGCGCGCGACGAGCAGGACCTGCGGTTCCTCCGCCTCCACGCCGCGGCCCAGCACGGTGGCGCACACCTGCCGCAGGCGATCGCCCGCGGTATGGCCGGCGAGCACGGCGCGCAGTCCGCGCAGGCGGCGGCGATCGCGCCGGCCGGGATCGTCCGCCAGGTCGCGCAGCGTGCCGGCGACGTCCTCGCCGGCGCTGGCGCCCACCACGACGTCGCCGAACAGTCGGGCCACCGCCTCGGTGGGGTTGCTCACCACCACCGCGTTGCATGCCAGCAGCTCGTAGACCCGGCGCGCCAGCATGGTGGGCGAGGCGCGCACGGAATTGACGGTGATCGCGTATGCGTACGACTTGTAGACCTCCGCCATCTCCGCGTACGGCACGCTGCCTCGTATCAGCGGCCGGTAGCGGTCGGGGAATGCGAACGCGGGATCGCCGCGACCGAGGTTGCGATCGTAGATCTCCACCGGCATCACGCTGCCGACGGCCGCGACCAGCGCATCGAACGCTTCGCAACGATCGGGATACGCCCGGTACCACGAGCCGGCGAAGCAGGCGGCCTGGCGGCGCTCGCCCGCAAGTTCCAGCGGGTTGTGCCGGCGCGGCTGGCACGCGAACGCCAGCGCATGCACGCGCGAATGACCGAGCGCCTCGACGTACCGCGGCACGCAGCCGGCGTCGGTGGTGAACACGAAGTCGAACAGCCGGGCCGCTTCCAGGAAGTGCCCGAAATGGGTCGGGTCTTCCTTGTTCCAGAACACCGTCGGGATGCCGCGGCGGCGGCAGCAGTCCACCAGATAGGCCAGCTGCGCCGAGACCGGCGACAACAGGTTGCGCCACTCCCCGTCGCGCCCGCGCCACGCGGATTCGACGAACAGCATGTGCGGAGACAGTTCGTCGAGGATGGCCTCGAATCCCGACGACGCAAGGTTGACCAGCGTGCACTCCGGCGCGAACACCTGTTCGCTGAAGGCATCCAGCACGGCGGCGATGCGCAACTCGCGCAGCGTGCCCGGTGGCGTGCGCTCCCGCCTCGACGCGACCTCCGCCGTGCCCGGCCAGCGCGGAATGGGCGGGACGCCCATCGTTGCCGGCATCGCACCGGCGCGCCCGCGTCGCCGCGCCGCGTCGCGCAAGCGCATGGGCAGGGCCAGGGCCGCCCGCCAGGAACGGATCGCCTCCACCAGCGACCTGCCCAGCGCGAAGGACACCGATCCCTGCACCAGATCCAGCCGCGCCTGCGCCTCGGCGCAGCGCCGTTCGGCTTCCCAGCGCTCCAGGAAAGCGCGCGATGCCGCGTCCTGCGCGTGCAGCAGCGCGAGGACGACCTCGCTGGCGGGCGCGGGATCGCGTTCAGTCATGGCACTGCGCCGGGCTCCCGGCCCGCGTCGTCAGCCGACACGTCCGTCGGCCGCCGCGGCGACCGCGAGCGGATCCTGTCCCGCCGCTTCCTGTGCGCGCATTTCGGCCTCGAGCCGGGCCAGCACCGCCTCCACGCGCTCGGCGACCTGCGTCCAGCTGCGCTCCGCGACCACCCACTCCCGGCCGGCCTCGCCGAGGCGCTTGCGCTTGTCGGGGCTGGCGACCAGGTCGGCGATGGCGTCCGCAAGGCTGGCAACGCTGCCCTTTTCGAAGACGACGCCGGTGCGGTCGTGCTGGATCATCTCGGTCAGCGCGCGCACGCTCGACACCACCACCGCCTTCTTCATCGCCAGCGCCTCGAGCGGCTTCATCGGCGAGACCATTTCGCATACCGGCCACGGCTTGCGGGGGAACGGGCAGACGTCGACCAGCGAGTAGTACGCCTCGACTTCCTCGTGCGGCACGCGGCCGGGCATGATGACCTTCGATTCGATGCCGCCCTCGCGCGCGATGCGCAGGATCTCTTCCGTGATGGGGCCGCGTTCCTGGCCGGAGGCGTTCTCGTTGCCGACGATCAACAGCCGGAAGTCAATGCCGCGCTGGTGCAGTTCGACGCAGGCGGCCGCGAGGTCCTCCAGGCCTTCGTAGACGACGAAGGTGCCGATGTAGCCGATGACCGGAACGCCGGGGGGGATTCCCAGCTTCTGCGCCAGTGTGGCGTCCGGCTCACGCGCATGGAACCGGGACGCGTCCACCGAGTTCGGCAGCAGGGTGATCCTGGAGGGCTCCACCCCGCGCGCGATCAGTTCCTCGCGCATCGGCTCGGTGAGCGTGAACACGTGGTCGGCCTCGCGCGCGACCGTGGACTCGATGTGTCGCTGCACGTCGAACGAAATGCTTTCGCCGAAATCCTGGTCGCGGGACAGCCGGGTGATTTCCCACAATCCGCGCACTTCGTAGAAGAACGGCACCCCGAGGCGGCGCGCGGCGACCAGCGCCGGCAGCGCGGTCACGTAGTTGGACGCGGCCTGGACGAACGCGGGCCGGAGGCGGCGCAGTTCCGCTTCGAGGTTGTCCATCGCCGCCTGCACGTAGCGGTATTCCGGGATGTTGACCCGGCGCGGCTCGACGATGCGCTGGTATGGCACATTGTCGATCCGGTCCACGATCGGCATGTCGATCGGCGCCAGCCCGGGCTTGACGTCGAGCGGGAAGCCGGGCCGGGTGACGCACACCACGTCCCTTCCTCCCGCCGCCAGACCGCCGGCGACGCCGTGCGAGCGCGTGGCATACCCGCCGGAGGAATACGGCAGGCTGTTGTGCAGCACGTAGACCAGCCGCCCGCCCTCTTCGCGGTGCCAACGCTCCGGCCTCGGCGGGATCGATTCGAGGGTCGCGATCTTGTACGACGACGTCTGCCGGAACCGCTGCAGGAAATCGCGGGCGATGCGGTTGCCGCGGTCCGCCGCTTCGTGCAGCTCGCGCAGCGCCGCGCTCGCCGCTTCCATCCGCCGCGCGCGCAGTGCGACGTGCAGGAAGCCGCGGACCATGCCGATCGAGTGGTTCATCTCGAGGGCCGACCGCGCAAGCTCGAACTCGAGATCGTGCCGGCCCTTCCTGCCGCATTCCTGCGCGGCGACCAGCTGCGCGAACGCCAGGGTGGATGCGGATGCGTCGGGAAGGAAACGCGCCACTTCGGCGGCGATCGCATCGCTTCCCTGGTCCATGACCGCGGCCGCACGCGCGCGCAGGGCTTCTTTGCGCCATTCGCCCAGGCCGGCGCCCTCGGCGTTCGCCACCGTCGCGGCCGGCCGCGACTTGCGCTGCGCGACCAGTTCGCGCAGGCGCCGCGGCCATTCCAGCAGGCTGCGCGGCGACCGGACCGCCATCACCAGCAGGTAGCCGAGACGGAACGACGTGCTGCTCCGCAGTTCGGCCGCCTCGGCCTCGAACCGCATCCAGTTCGCGCGTGCCTCGTCGCACTCGCCTTCCAGCTCCGCGACACGGCGCCTGAGTTTCCTCAGCGCGTCTTCCGCGCCGCGTTCGGTGAGGTCCAGCAGCGATTCGGCGGCGGGCCGGGCGACCCCGGGCTCGCGCGCCAGGACTGCGCGCATCTGTCCACCGGCGACGTCGATGCGCTCGACCGCGAAGCCCGCCAACGCCTCGACGAGGTGGCGGGGGAACGACAAGCCGGACTCACCGTAGGCGTAATGGCCGAACGGAAGCGCGAGGATCACCCGCTCGATGTCGGGCGTCGCCGCCAGCGTCTCCAGCAGCGCGCGCAACCCACCAGCGTGCCTGCGGATGACGATCGCGGTGTCGTTGCCACCGGCCCGAACAGCCTCCAACTGGTTCGCCGCATCCAGGGGCGCTAGCGCGACCTGGCCGGGCAGGCCCTCCTCGCGGTCGATCGCCTCCTGGAACTGCCGCCCCTGGGCGTCCAAGACGGTGACGTTCGTGCCCAGGCGTGCCAGCAGCACGCCCGCCAGCGCGGCTCCTTCCCCCAGCACCAGCGCGCCGCGGGCGGACGCCGCCTGGTCGCGGACCCACAGCAGGGTCTGCCACAGCTCGGGCTCCACCGCCGCGACCTCACGGCCTGCTGCGGTCACTTCCGGGACCGCCGCCTCTTCCGTTCGCGTGGCCAGTTCTTCCTGCATCTGCGGCCTCCGCCTGCCGGGCTAGCGCCAGAAACCCACGGGATCGATCACCACCGCCGCTTCGGGGCGGGGAAAGCTGCGGAACGCCGTATGCGCAACCAGCACCACCAGGATCGCGGCGTCGCGCAGCGCTGCGTCCACGCTCCGGAACTGCAGGCCGTGCCGCTCCCGTTCCCTTTCTGGCAGCGCGTCTGCGAAAGGATCCACGCACACCACCCGTCCGGGGTACTCCCGGGTCAGGCGCGCCGCGATCTCCAGCGACGGGCTCTCGCGGAAATCGTCCACGTCCGGTTTGTAGGTCAGCCCGAGACAGGCGATGGTTGCGCCGGGATTCGCCTCTGCCGCGCGCGTGACCTGCTCGATCACGAATTCGGGCTTCGCGTCGTTCACCTCGCGGGCAGTGCGGATCAGGCGGGCGCGTTCCGGCGCGCTCGCGACCACGAACCACGGATCCACTGCGATGCAGTGGCCGCCGACCCCGGCGCCGGGGTTGAGGATCGACACGCGCGGGTGTCGGTTGGCGAACTCGATGACCTTCCACACGTTCACGCCAAGGTCGTCGCAGATCATTGACAGTTCGTTGGCGAAGGCGATGTTGACGTCGCGGAACGCATTCTCGGTAAGCTTCACCATCTCCGCGACGCGATCGGTCGACAGGTGGCAGACGCCGCGCACGAATGTCTTGTACAGCGCCGCCGCCTGGGTGGCGGCGCGCGCGTTCATGCCGCCGATGATGCGGTCGTTCTCCACCAGTTCCTTGAGCATCTGGCCGGGGATGATCCGCTCGGGGCAATACGCCAGCTGCACGTCCGCGTCCTCGCCCGCCTGCTGCGGGAACGTGAGGTCCGGCCGCTCGCGGGCGAACAACTCGGCCAGCATCGAGGTGGTGCCGACCGGCGAGGTCGACTCCAGGATCACCAGGTTGCCGCGCTTCAGCAGCGGGGCGATCGCCAGCCCCGCAGCCTGGACGTAGGACACGTCCGGCGCGTGCTGCGCGTCGTGCCCGACCGGGGTCGGAACCGCGATGATGAAGGCGTCGGCGGCCTCGGCGTGCGAGGTCGCACGCAACTTACCGGCGTGGACGCAGCGCTCCACCAACTCGTCGAGGTTGCCTTCCTCGATGTGGGCCTTGCCGCTGTTGACCGCGTCCACCGCGCGCTGGCTGATGTCGACGCCCACGACGTCCACACCGGCGGAGGCGAACATCGCCGCGGTCGGCAGCCCGATGTAGCCCAGGCCGATCACCGACAGCGTGCCCTGCCATTTCTCTTCCATGGAATCCATTCCCGCCCTCGTCCCTTGCATTTCCATCGTCGTCTTCCTATTTCCGCCCGCCATGAGCCAGTCCTTCCACGAGCGCGCTGTAACGCCGGCCTATCCGGCTCCAGCCGAAGGCGGAGGGTCCGCCGGTGCCCGCCTGCGCCTGCGCCAACGCGCCATTATGCTTGCCGTCCAGCAGCTTTTCGAGCAAGCGCGCCAGTAGCTGCGCGTCGTTCGCGCAACTCCAGCCCGCGCCGAGGCGCTCGATCAGCGGACCCGCGGGATCCGTGCCCCCTGCGCCCAGCAGATGCAGGATCGGGCGGCCCGCGCCGAGGTATTCGTAGAGCTTGCCAGGCGTCTGCGCGGCCATGCCGTCGTTGCCGATGCTGACCAGCACGTCCGCCTGGCGCTGCAGCGCGAGCACCTCGTCGTGCGGCAGGTGCCCGAGGTAGCGGATCCGGCCGTCCGCCTGCGCGGCGAATCGCTCGTAGCCCTGCGGCGGCTCGGGCGAGGCGATGTCCAGGCGCACCCCGCTCGATCCGGCGACCGCCGACAGCAACTGTCCTGCCTGGCGGAAGGGATAGAACCGGCCGCCGTAGAAAAGCCGGAGATCGCCGGAGGCCGCCACCGGCGCCACCGGGCCGCTCGCGCCGCGATCCTCGAAGCCCTGGGTCAACACCGACACCCGCGCCGGGTCGAGCGCATGGCGCTCCAGCAGCAGTCGCCGCGCCTCCACGGTCGTCACCACGACGTGCGTCGCCGCTTGGCACACCCGGCGCTCCAGGCGCAGCGCGCGGCGGGCCCAGCGGCGCGGCGTGTAGGGCGCGAGCACCGGATCGCCAAGGTCCACCACCCAAGGAATGCCCCTCCTGGCCGCGGCGAAGCCAAGCTGGAGGGTGGTCGCCGGCTCGTGCGCGCTGATCACGATATCCGGGACATGCGCCGCCAGTTCGGCGGCCAGCGCGCGCCTGGCCCAAGGTCGCCACTCTGACCGCGCGTCGGGAAACAGGACGACGCCGAGCAGCGCCTGCGCCGTGCGCACCAGGCTGTGTTTCCAGTTGCCCTGGGCCAGATGGCCCGCGGCGGCGCCCGCCCGCGAGGGCGCGGGCGCGGCGGGAGCGCGCGCCTTGCGCCGGGCATTCCATTCCACCAGGCCCACGATCGGGCCCGCGAACGTGCGCAGCACGCGGACCGTGTCGGGCACCCCCGGCGCGCCCGCGGCGGCCGGCAGGCGCGGCGCAAGCACGACGACGTCGTGGCCGTTCGCGGCCAGTTCGCGGCTCAGGTAGCGCCAGCGCAGGGCGCCCGGGGACAGGCTCGGCGGGTATTCGTAGGCGAGGAGGAGGATCCGCATCGCCCGCGCTTCACGCGCCGAGATCGCGGCGCAGGATCTCCACGATCCGGCCCGCGGCGCGTCCATCCCCGTACGGCGAAACGCCCCTGGCCATCGCGCGATAGGCGTCGGCGTCGTCGAGCAGGCGATGGGATTCGCGCAGGATCGCGTCGTAGTCGGTGCCGACCAGCCTGACGACGCCTTCGGCCACGGCTTCGGGCCGCTCCGTCTCGTTGCGCAACACCAGCACCGGCTTGCCCAGCGCCGGCGCCTCTTCCTGGACGCCGCCGGAGTCGGTGAGGACGAAATGCGCGCGCTTCATCGCGGCGACGAAAGGCAGGTATTCCAGCGGGTCGCACAGGATCGCGCCGGGGCAATCGGCCAGCATGCGCGTCGCCACGTCGCGGACGTTGGGGTTTGGATGCACCGGGTACAGGACCTGGATGTCGTCGCGCGCGCGCAGCAGATCACGCACCGCCCGGCACACCTGCTCGAACGGCGCACCGAAGTTCTCGCGACGATGCGCGGTCATCAGCACCATGCGCTTGCCGGCCGGGATCGGAATTCCGAGGTCGAGTTCCCGCGAGGCCACCTGGTGCAGGGCATCAATGACGGTGTTGCCGGTGACGTGCACGTCGCCTTCGCTGAAGCCCTCGCGGAGCAGGTTGTCGCGCGAGGCCCGGGTCGGCGCGAAGTGCCAGCGGCACAGGTTGCCGGCGAGGACGCGGTTCATTTCCTCCGGGAACGGATTGTGCATGTCGCCGGTGCGCAACCCCGCCTCCACGTGGCCGACCGGGACCTTGCGGTAGAAGGACGCGAGCGCCACGGTCAGCACTGTGGTCGTGTCGCCCTGCACGAGCACGACGTCCGGCGCTTCCGCCGCGAGCACGGAATCGAGCGCCGTGATCAGCCTCGACGTGAGTTCCGGCAGGGTCTGGTTCGGGCGCATGATGTCGAGGTCGACGTCGGGCCGGATGCCGAAGACCTCCAGCACCTGGTCCATCATGTGCCGGTGTTGCGCGGTCGCCATGACCCGGACATCCGCCCAGCCGGTCTCCTTCAGCGCCAGCACCACCGGCGCCATCTTGATCGCCTCGGGCCGTGTGCCGATGGCAACCAGAACCTTCTTCCTTCGCATGCCCCTGCCTGCTAGTTTCTGGCCGCGGCCGGCGCGGCTGGTTGGTAGATTTCCTTGTAGGCGGCGATCGCTTCCTTGATCGGCCCGTTGAAGACGAGGCGCCCGTGCTCGAGCACCAGCCCGGTCTTGCACACCGCGCGCAGCATCTGGAAGTTGTGGCTGGCCAGGACGACGATCCTGCTGCCCGCGACGCGGTCGTTCATGCGCGTGCGCGCCTTCTGCACGAACGCGGCGTCGCCCGCGCCGAACCATTCGTCCATCAGCATGATGTCGTGCTGGACCGAGGTCGAAATGGCGAAGCCGAGCCGCATCCGCTGGCCCGAGGACAGGGTCGAAAGACGCCGTCCCGCCACCTCCTCCAGTTCCGCGAATTCCAGGATCGAATCGACCAACCCGCGGATGGTGGACAGCCCCATTCCCATCGCGGTGCCGCGCAGGTAGATGTTCTCCACGATCGTCGCCTCGGCGTTGAAGCCGAGGCCCAGGTTCAGCAGCGCTTGCCGCGACCCGCGAACCTCGACCCGCCCGCTGGTCGGCATGAATGCGCCGGCCAGCACCCGCAGCAGGGTGGTCTTGCCAGCGCCGTTCCTGCCGAGCAGGGCGACCCGTCCGTTGCGCGGGATGTCGAACGAGATGTCGTCGAGGAGGGTTGCGAAGCGTCGCCTGGGCGGCGAGAACGCCGCGCCCACCGCGGTCGCAAGCCAAGACTTGTCGCGCACGCCCGCCTGCTCGAAGTACGGGACTTCCAGCTTCAGGTTGCGCACCCTGATGTGCACTTGCGGCATGGCTACCTCAAATCCACAAGGGCACGAAACGGGCGTATCGGCGGTACAGGAACATCGCCAGCAGCCAGCCGCCCAGTGTCAGCAACGCCATGGCGGCCAGGGTCGTCCTCTCCGGCATGTGGCCCAGCACCGGGGCCCGCACGAACTCGATCAGGTGGAAGGCCGGATTGAGCCGGGCCAGCAGGCCGCGCAGGGTCCCCGGCGGGAATTTCTCGATGTGCCAGAGGATCGGGGTCAGCAGGAATCCGACCACGAGCACCGTGTGGATGACCTCGCCGATGTCGGGAAACCGCGCGCCGACCAGCGAAATGCAGAACGAGATCCAGATCACGTTGAGGATCAGGACCGGGAGGGTAACGAACAGGGAAAGCAGGTTGGCCCAGTGCACCGATGGCGACCAGGCCAGCACCGCGATCACCACCAGGAAGGCGAATCCGAGGTAGACCAGCGGCCGGCACACCGCGCGCAACGTGAAGTCCGTCAGCTGCAGGCGCCCATCCATGATGAAGCCCTTGTGCGATCGGAACACGTTGGTCGAGTCGTTGATGCACTGGATCATGAAGCGCCAGCTGACGTACCCGAGCGCCAGGTACGGCAGGTACTTCTCCAACGGGTAATTCATGAGGTGCGAATAGACGTTGCCCAGCACGACCAGGTACATCGCCGTCGGCAGGACCAGCCAGACCAGGCCCAAGCGGGTGCGCCGGTACTTGGTGATGATGTCCAGCCAGCTCGAATACGCCCAGAACTCCGGGTGGCGCAGGCTCCCAAGGAGATCGGCGAGAAACGGATTGCTGCTTTCGCGCCGGGGGCCGGCGACTTCGACGGACAGGCTCATCGCGCGGCGAGGGCCCCTGCCAGGTCCGCCCGCAGGTCCGCCACGTCCTCCACCCCCACGCTCAGCCGCACCAGGTTGTCGGAGACGCCGATGCGCGCGCGCCGCTCGGGCGGGATCGAGGCGTGGGTCATGATCGCCGGGTGATTGACCAGGCTCTCCACGCCGCCGAGCGATTCGGCGAGGGTGAACAGTTCGGTGCGCTCGCAGAAGCGGCGCGCGGCGTCGAGGCCGCCCTTGACGTAGACCGAGACGATGCCGCCGAAGCCGTGCATCTGCCGCTTCGCCAGCGCGTGCTGCGGGTGCGACGGCAGGCCGGGATACAGCACCTTCTCCACCGCCGGGTGCGATTCCAGCCACTGCGCCAGCGCGAGCGCGTTGTCGCAGTGCGCGCGCATGCGCAGGTGCAGGGTCTTCAGGCCGCGCAGGGCGAGGAAGCTGTCGAACGGACCCTGCACGCCGCCCACGGCGTTCTGCAGGAAGGCCAGCCGCTCGCCGAGCTCGGCGTTGTCGCCCACCACCAGCATGCCGCCGACCATGTCGGAGTGGCCGTTGAGGTACTTGGTCGCCGAATGCATGACCAGGTCGGCGCCGTGCTCCAGCGGGCGCTGCACCGCGGGCGAGGCGAAGGTGTTGTCGACGGCGACCAGCAGGCCGCGCTTCTTCGCGACCGCGCTGATCGCGGCGATGTCGACGATCTTGAGCAGCGGGTTGGTCGGCGTCTCGATCCAGACCAGTTTCGTGTTCGGCCTGATCGCGGCCTCGAACGCGACCGGGTCGGTCATGTCCACGAAGCTGAAGTCCAGCCCCGCGCTGCGCCGGCGCACCCGCTCAAACAGGCGGTAGCTGCCGCCGTACAGATCGTCCATCGCGACCACGTGGTCGCCGCTGTCCAGCAGTTCGAGCAGCGTCGAGGTGGCGGCCAGCCCGGAGGCGAAGGCGAAGCCGCGGCTGCCGCCTTCCAATGCGGCGGCGCAGCGCTCGTAGGCGAAGCGGGTCGGGTTGTGGCTGCGCGAGTACTCGAAGCCCTGGTGCACGCCGGGGCTGGACTGGGCATAGGTCGAGGTCGCGTAGATCGGCGGCATGACCGCCCCGGTGCTGGGGTCGGGCGACTGCCCGGCGTGGATTGCCAGGGTGCCCAGTCCCTGCCGTACCGCGCCTGCGTCGCCGGCGCCGTTGTGCTCTTCCATCGTCCCTGTACCCACGAAAACAGGGGCCGATTCTAGCACCGGCGCGCCCTGCGTCCTTGCGCGTTCAATCCCTCGCGCCGCCCCGCGCCTGGCAACGGCTCACTGCACCCGCCGCCTGAGGAAGTTGAGCAGGTCGATGCGGGTGATCAGGCCGAGGAAGCGGCCGCCGTCCATCACGATCGCGACGTGGCCGCGATCGAACACCGGCAGCAGGGCCTCGATCGGCGCCTTCACGTCGAGCACGTCGAGCTTGCTGACCATCGCGGTGGAGACCGGGTCGCGGAAACGCGCCTCGTCGCCGTAGACGTGCAGCAGGGCGTCCGATTCGTCGAGGATGCCGACGATCTTCTCGCCCTCCATCACCGGCAGCTGGGAGACGTCGTACATCTTCATCCGCTGCCAGGCGGTGATCAGCAGGTCGTTGGGGCCGACCACCACGGTGTCGCGCTGCGAGTACGGGCGCAGGATCAGGTCGCGCAGGTCGCCGTGCTGCTCGCGCTCGAGGAAGCCGTTGTCCAGCATCCAGTAGTCGTTGTACATCTTCGACAGGTACTTGTTGCCGGTGTCGCACACCAGCGTCAGCACCCGCTTCGGCGTGGTCTGCGCGCGGCAGTACTTGAGCGCGGCGGCGAGCAGGGTGCCGGTGGAGGAGCCGCCGAGGATGCCCTCCTTTTCCAGCAGCTCGCGCGCTGTCAGGAAGCTTTCCCGGTCGCTGATCGAGTACGCCTGCTTCACCCGCGAGAAGTCGGAGATCGACGGCAGGAAGTCTTCGCCGATGCCTTCGACCATCCAGCTGGCGGACTTGTCGCTCAGCGTCCCCTCGTTGATGTACTGGGCGAGGATCGAGCCGACCGGGTCGGCGAGGATGAACTCGGTCTTCGGCGACAGCTTCGCGAAGCAGCGCGACAGGCCGGTCATCGTGCCAGAGCTGCCGCAGCCGAACACGATCGCGTCGAGGTCGCCGTCCAGCTGCCGCAGGATCTCCGGCCCGGTGCCGAACTCGTGCGCGGCCGGGTTGTCCGGATTGCCGAACTGGTTGATGAAATAGGCGCCCGGGGTCTCGCGCGCGATCCGCTCGGCGAGGTCCTGGTAATAGTCGGGGTGGCCCTTGGCGACGTCGCTGCGGGTCAGCACCACCTGCGCCCCCATCGCCTTGAGGTTGAAGATCTTCTCGCGGCTCATCTTGTCGGGCACGACCAGGATGAGCTTGTAGCCCTTCTGCTGCGCGACCAGCGCCAGGCCGATGCCGGTGTTGCCGGCGGTGCCCTCGACCAGGGTGCCGCCGGGACGGATGTCGCCGCGCTGTTCCGCGGCCTCGATCATCGCCAGGCCGATGCGGTCCTTGATCGAGCCGCCCGGGTTCTGGCTCTCGAGCTTGAGGAAGAGCGTGCACGGGCCGGTGTCGAGGCGCTGGGCCTGCACGATCGGTGTGTCGCCGACCAGTTCGAGCACGGATTGGTGGATGGGCATGCGCGCGGGCTCGCTGGGCCGATGGCCGGAACCGCGATTATCGCGGCTGGCCCCGGCGAAGTCAGGCGCCGGCCACGCGGGCACGAAAAGGCCCGCGCGCGGCGGGCCCGGGGCGGGGTTGCATCACGGGCGGCGACGGCCGACGAGGAGGCCGCCGCCGCCCGTGGGCAAGTCAATGCTGGAGCGTGTCGTAGAGCGAGGCGAGGCGATCCTTGGCGTGGAGCTTCTCGCGCTTCATCTGCGACAGGGTCAGATCGTCGACCGGGAGCACGCCGAGTTCGGCGTCGAGCACCTTCTTGTCGAGTTCCTTGTGTCGCCGGTAGAGCTGCCTGAACTCGGGGTTGGCCTGCATCAGCGCGTCAAGCTCCGCCTGGGGTTGCCCTTCGAACATGGAATCCTCCTCAGCGCAAAAACACAACGCCCCGGCCGGCTGGCGCGGGGCGTTGAGGTGGGTCGATCGGGATCCACGGCGGCGGAATGCCGGGCCCGGCGGCAGCGCGCGCGGGGCGCGCTGCGGCATGCTCGGGTGGCTCGATTGCGTCCGTCATCGCGTGGTCCGGTAGCCGGCACGGCGCTGTGCCGGTAGGACCGACCCTACTCCTCCCCACCGGACCCGGCAAGCCCGCGCGCGGGGCATCCGATGGGCGGCGGCCAGGCGCCGCGCGCCTGCCGCTTGGCGAGTGCAAGTATTTGACTTCGTTGTCATTTTCCTGAAACGGCGATCACCACGCGGCGATTCTTCGCGCGACCGGCGGCGGTCGTGTTGTCGGCCACCGGATCCGCCTCGCCGCGGCCGTTCGCCTGGATCCGGGCGGCCGCCACGCCGCCCGCGACCAGCGCTTCGCGGACTGCCTCCGCGCGGCGGCGCGACAGCGCCAGGTTGGCGTCCTCCTCGCCCTGGGAGTCGGTATAGGCGTCGATCCGGACCGCCGCCTTCGACTGCCCCAGGTAGGTCGCGAGCGCGCGCAGGCTGGCGGCGGCGGCGGCGGACAGCCGGACGCTGCCGGAGGCGAAGGCGTCCCCGGCCAGGGTGAAGACCTCCCCGCCGGCGGTGCTGCGGGAAGGCGGCAGCTTGCTGCCGGCGACCAGTTCGGCTTCCTGGCGGGCCAGCGCGGCCTCTTTTTCGCGGGCCGCGGCCAGCTTCGCCGCCTGGGCGCCGGCGACGTCGCCGAGCACCTCCTCGGCCTGCTGGCGGGCGCTGGCCTCGGCATCCACGCTGGCCCGCAGGCGGGCGGCCTCCTCTGCCTGGATCTGCGCCTGCAGGCGCAGCCGTTCGGCTTCCTGGCGGGCGCGCTCGGCGTCCTGGCGGCTGGCCTCGAGCAGCAGCTCGCTGCGGGTGCGCTCCAGCGCCACCAGCTGCCCCGCCACGCGTTCCCCGCGCGCGGCCAGGCCGGCCGCCGCGACCCGGCGCGCGGCCACCGCCAGCGCGGCCTCGCGCGCCTTGCCGCGGGCGGCCGCGGCGGCGTCCAGCGCCTGCTGCGCGCGCAGGCGCTCGTAGGCGGCCGCGCCGGCGAAGCGGGGATCGGCGTCCATCGCCTGCAGGCGGGCGGCGAGCGCGGCCGGGTCGGCGGGTATCGCGGCGGTGTCCTCGCCGGCGGCGGCTTCGGCCAGTTCCGCGACCGCGGCATCACCGGCCGCCTCCTCCGCGGGCAGCTGCAGGCGCTGGCGCAGGCCGGCGATCTCCGCCTCGCGCTGGCGCGCCTCGGCGAGCAGGCTGGCGGCGCGGCTGCGCGCGTGGGCGAGGTCGGCGTCGGCGGCGGCCAGGTTGGCCAGGCCTCGCGCGTCGTCGGCGCGGCCGGCCGCCATCGCCGCCTGCGCGCGCGACAGTTCGTCGCGGGCGCGGGCGATCGCGGCCGGGGCGTACTGGTCGGCGTCGGCCTGGCCGGCGCGCGCCACCGCCTGCTGCGCGGCGGCCAGTTCGGAGGTCGGGGGCGGCAGCGTCGCGCACGCGGCGAGCGCGGACGCGAACACGGCGGCGAGCAGGCATGGACGGAAGTATGCGAAGCTTGCGTTCATAGGGGAGCCGTGGCGGAAACTCTTTTCGCGCGGCGCATCGGGCGGCCAATCGCGCCGCAAACGGTAGCACGACGCACGACAACGGGGTCCCGGATGGATATCGGCTATTTCCTCAAGCTGATGACGGAGAAGAACGCCTCCGACATGTTCCTCACCACCGGCGCGCCGGTGCACATCAAGGTCGAGGGCAAGCTGCATCCGCTGGGCAACACCGGGTTGCCGCCGGGCATGGTCAAGAAGATCGCCTACTCGCTGATGGACGAGGGCCAGGTCCCGGACTTCGAACGCGACCTCGAGATGAACATGGCGATCTCGCTGCCGGACTCGGGCCGCTTCCGCGTCAACGTGTTCAAGCAGCGCGGCGAGGTCGGCATGGTGATCCGCGCGATCCGCAGCACCATCCCCTCGATCGAGGAACTGCAACTGCCGCAGGTGCTCAAGGACATCATCATGGCCCCGCGCGGGCTGGTGCTGATCGTCGGCTCGACCGGCTCGGGCAAGTCGACCACGCTGGCCTCGATGATCGACTACCGCAACAGCAACTCCGCCGGCCACATCCTCACCATCGAGGACCCGATCGAGTACCTGCACAAGCACAAGAAGTCGCTGGTCAACCAGCGCGAAGTCGGCCTGGACACCCACGCCTTCCACAACGCGCTGAAGAACGCGATGCGCGAGGCGCCGGACGTGATCCTGATCGGCGAGATCCTCGACGCGACCACCATGGAAGCGGCGATCGCCTTCGCCGAGACCGGCCACATCTGCCTGGCGACCCTGCACTCAAACAACGCCGACCAAACCATCGAGCGCATCCTCAATTTCTTCCCCGAGGGCGCGCACAAGAACGTGCTGATGAACCTGGCGCTGAACCTGCAGGCGGTGGTTTCGCAGCGCCTGGTGGTCGGCACCGATGGCCGCCGGCTGCCGGCGTGCGAGGTGCTGATCAACACGCCGATGATCCGTGACCTGCTGCGCCGCGGCCAGGTGCACGAGATCAAGCAGGCGATGGAGGAATCGCTGGAAGCGGGCATGGAGAGCTTCGACCAGTGCCTGTTCCGGCTGTACAAGGAAGGCAAGGTGGAGAAGGAGCAGGCGCTGCGCGCGGCCGACTCCCGCGAGGGCCTGGCGCTCAAGTTCCGCCTGTCCGAGGGCGCGACCGGCGAGCACGATCCCTACGCCGACGTGTTCGGCGCCGGCACCGAAACCCACTGATTCCGCGGCCGGGCGCGCGCCCGGCCGGCACCCTTCCGCCGACCGGTACGCGGCTCAGGCCGCGGCCGGCGCGTCCGGCTGCCGCTCGGGGCGGGCCTCGTCGAAGGCCGGCAGCGCCAGGCAGGCCTCCTCGATGCGCTGGATGTTCGGATAGCGCGACAGGTCCATCGCGAAGCGACGCGCGTTGTAGACCTGCGGGACCAGGCAGCAGTCGGCCAGGCTCGGCACGTCGCCGTCGCAGAACACGCCGGTGGACGGATGGTCGGCGAGCAGCGCCTCCAGCGCGTCGAAGCCCTCCGCGATCCAGTGCTTCACCCAGACCTCGCGCTCGGGCTGCGGCACGCCCCAGTCGCGCTCGAAGTACTGCAGCACGCGCAGGTTGTTGAGCGGGTGGATGTCGCAGGCGATCAGCTGGGCCAGCGAGCGCACCCGCTGGCGCTCGCGCGCGGTGGCCGGCAGCAGCGCCGGCTGCGGCCACATCTCGTCGAGGTACTCGAGGATCGCCAGCGACTGCCGCAGCATGCGCTGGCCGTGCTGCAGCACCGGCACCAGCTGCTGCGGGTTGGCCTCGCGGTAGGCGTCCGAATGCTGTTCGCCACCGTCGCGCAGCAGGTGCACCGGCACCGTCTCGTAGCTCAGCCCTTTCAGGTTGAGGCCGATGCGCACGCGATAGGCGGCGCTGGACCGCCAGTACGAGTACAGGCACAACCGGTCGGTCACCGTCCGCTCCCCCCGCGCCACCGCGGTGCTCGCCGCACCTTAGCCGGGGCCGACCGGCAGCGGAAGACCGCCGGTCGCGGGATCGGTCCCGCTCATGCCCCCGGCGCCGGCTGCGGTTCGATGCGTTGCTCGATCGCGCCGAAGATGCTGCGGCCCTCGCGATCGAGCATCTCGATGCGGACGCGGTCGCCGAACTTCAGGAACGGCGTCAGCGGCTTGCCGTGCTCGAGGGCCTCCACGGTGCGGCGCTCGGCGAAGCAGGACGCGCCAAGCGAGGTGTCCTGGTTGGCGATCGTGCCGGAGCCGACGATCGCGCCAGCCGAAAGCGGGCGCGTCTTCGCCGCGTGCGCGACCAGCTGGGCGAAGTCGAACTGCATGTCCACGCCGGCCTCGGGCGCGCCGAACCATTCGCCGTTGACATGGGTCACCAGCGGCAGGTGCAGCTTGCAGCCGCGCCAGGCGTCGCCGAGCTCGTCGGGGGTGACGAACACCGGGCTCAGCGCCGAGCGCGGCTTGGACTGCAGGAAACCGAAGCCCTTCGCGAGCTCGCCGGGGATCAGGTTGCGCAGCGAGACGTCGTTGACCAGGCCGACCAGCTGGATGTGGCCGGCGGCCTGCGCCGGCGTCACCGCCATCGGCACGTCGTCGGTGACGACCACGATCTCGGCCTCGAGGTCGATCCCGTAGTCCTCGCTCGTCACCCGCACCGGATCGCGCGGGCCGAGGAAGCCGGCGCTGGTCGCCTGGTACATCAGCGGGTCGGTATAGAAGCTCGCCGGCACTTCCGCGCCGCGCGCACGGCGGACGCGCTCCACGTGCGGCAGGTAGGCGCTGCCGTCGACGAACTCGTAGGCGCGGGGCAGCGGCGCGGCCAGTTGCGCCGGATCCAGGTCGAAGGCATCCGCCGCCTGGCCGGCGTTGAGTGCGTCGGACAGCGCGTTGAGGCGCGGCGCCAGGTTCGACCAGTCCTCCAGCGCGCGCTGCAGGGTCGGCGCGATGGCGTCGGCGCGCACCGCGCGCGACAGGTCGCGGGAGACCACGATCAGGGTGCCGTCGCGGCCGCCTTCCTTTAGGGATCCGAGCTTCATCGGGAGCGTTTCTCGTGCGAATCGATGGTTTCGATTGTAACGAGGCGGCGGCGTCGGGGTCGCGGCCTGCGGCGCGTCACGGTCGCGGCAGCGCGGCGGGCGCTGCAGCATCCGGCAGTTGCCGCGTTGCCGTCCATGGCGCTGCGACCGCGCCTCCGGATCGCCCTGCCCGGCCATCCATGGCCGGGCGCTCGGAGGCGCAGCAGATGCCGACAGGGCACCTGCTCAACGCGCCCCGTCGCCCTGGAACGCGCCGGCGCGGTAGGTCAGCACCAGGGTGTCGCGGTGGCCGTGCCCGGCCAGCGGCTGGATCGGGGTGGATTCGTGGATGACGCGGGTATCGTCCAGCAGCAACGCCGACCATGGCTCGGCGAGGGTGAAGCGCTCGCCGGCCGGACCGTCCGCGGCGAACACCCGGGTCTCGCCGCCCTTGATCCCGGCGCGGGCGACCAGCAGCACGGCGACGAAATCCACGCCGTCGCGGTGCGCGCCTTCCGGCGTGGGCCGGCCGAGCCCGCCCTCGGTGTCGATCCGGAACTGGTGCGCCTCCACGTACCAGCGCGGGGCGGCGCGCACCTGCGCGAACAGCGCGCCGAAGCCGCGCAGCAGCGCGCCCCAGGCGGGTGCGGCGACCGTCTCCGGCCGCACCGGCTCGAACCAGCGGTGCATGCCGCCGTGCAGCGCGTTGTATTCGACCGATTGCCAATGCGCGCGGTGCGGGGCCTGCGTCAGCGCGTCGCCCTCGACCACGAAGCAGGCGTGGCGGCGCCGCCGGTAGCGGCCGCCGTCGCGCAGGTAGGCGTCGGGCTCCAGCGCATCCCAGGACGGCGCCAGCGCCTGCAGCGCGGCCGGCGCGCACCCGCACACCGCGGCGGTCCCATCCGCCGCGAGCACCGCGTAGCCGCGCTCGCGCAACTGCCGGCGCGCGGCATCCGGCGGGACGGCGGGCGGGGGGAAACTGGCGACCATGGTGGCCTCCCGGCCTTGCCTCGGAACCGTGGCTTCGGAAACGCGAAGACCCGCGCGAGGCGGGTCTTCGGGCGGCTGCATCGCAGCCTGGTATGGCAGCCCCGGATGGATTCGAACCACCGAATGCCTGAGTCAGAGTCAGGTGCCTTACCGCTTGGCGACGGGGCTATGAGGCGGATTGTAACGCCGGGACGCGCGTGCGTCCCAGCGCGACGATTAACGCTTGGAGAACTGGGTCGCGCGGCGCGCCTTGTGCAGGCCGACCTTCTTGCGCTCGACCTCGCGCGCGTCGCGGGTCATGAACCCGGCCTTGCGCAGCTCGGTCTTCAGCGACTCGTCGTACTCGACCAGCGCGCGGGCGATGCCGAGGCGGATCGCGCCGGCCTGGCCGGTGGTGCCGCCGCCCTCGACGGTGACCTTCACGTCGAACTTGTCGGTCGACTGGGTCAGCTCGAGCGGCTGGCGCACGATCATGCGCGCGGTCTCGCGGCCGAAGAAGTCGTCGATCGAGCGATCGTTGATGGTGATGGCGCCGCTGCCCTTGCGCAGGAACACGCGGGCGGTGGAGGACTTGCGGCGGCCGGTGCCGTAATTCTGCTGGGTTGCCATGTGGTTACCTTAGATCTCGAGCGGCTGCGGCTGCTGGGCGGCGTGCGGGTGCTCGGCGCCCTTGTAGACCTTGAGCTTGCGGTACATGGCGCGGCCGAGGGGATTCTTCGGCAGCATGCCCTTGACCGCGATCTCGATCACGCGCTCCGGGTGGCGCTCCAGCGCCTGGGCGAGGTTCTCCGACTTCAGGTTGCCGACGTACCCGGTGAAGCGGTGGTACATCTTGTCCTGCAGCTTGTTGCCGGTGACCGCGACCTTCTCCGCGTTGACCACGACGATGTAGTCGCCGGTGTCCACGTGCGGGGTGAAGACGGGCTTGTGCTTGCCGCGCAGGCGGCGCGCGATCTCGGAGGCGAGGCGGCCCAGGGTCTTGCCCTCGGCATCGACGAGGTACCAGTCCCGCTGGACGGTCTCGTTCTTGGCGCTGAAAGTCTTCATGGCGGGTCGGTTCGGTACCTTGTCGGGCTGGTTCCGGGCCGGCCACGGGGGCCGGGCGGGAACGTCGCCACGCGATGGGCGGAGCAAAGAAGCGGAATCATAGCAACGGCCCGCGGCCGTCGCAACCGGCCATTCCAAGAAGTCGTGGAGGCCCCGCAGCGAGGCCGGCCCGCGCCGTAAACTGGCGGGCGCCCGCCGCCCCGCCCCGCCCGCCCGGAACCACCAATCCATGCCCGCCCGCCGCCTCACCGCCCTGGACCGCCTGCTCGACGGCGCGCAGAACGCGCTGGACACCGTGTTCGGCAGCCCCCGCGCCGAGCGGCCGAACCCGGGCGCCCACGCGCCGGAGGTGGTGCTGGACGACGCCGGCCGCCGCCACGCCGCCGGCCTGATGCGGGTCAACCACGTCGGCGAGGTCTGCGCCCAGGCGTTGTACGTCGGCCAGGCCGCGGTCGCCCGCGACCCGCGCACCCGCGCGCAACTGCTCGCCGCCGCCCAGGAGGAGACCGACCACCTGGCCTGGTGCGCCGACCGCCTGCGCGAACTCGACAGCCGCCCGAGCCTGCTCAACCCGCTGTGGTACGCCGGCAGCTTCGCGATCGGCGCCGCGGCGGGCCTGCGCGGAGACGGCTGGAACCTCGGCTTCGTGGTCGAGACCGAACGCCAGGTCGAGGCCCACCTCGACGACCACCTGCGCCAGCTGCCCGCGGAAGACGCCCGCAGCCGGGAGATCCTGGCGACGATGAAGGCCGACGAGGCCCGCCACGCCGACAACGCCCAGGCGCAGGGCGCGCGGGTGCTGCCGCCGCCGGTGCCGACGCTGATGGCGGCGGCCTCGAGGCTGATGAAGACGGTCGCCTATCGGATCTGACAGCACTGCGGCTCTCGGATCGCCACTTGCCTTTCTGGAGGAACAGCCCCTTTTAGTAAAAGGGGCGCGCGGCAGCGGGGGAATTTGGACTGCATGCCCGGGGGCCCGAGGTTTGCAGAGCAAACCTCGGGCAGCGCAATTTGGTCATTCGACCAAATTGCGCCCGTGGAAGAGCTCCTCGATCTCGCGCTTGAGCAGCGCCTCGATCTTCATCCGGTCCTTGAACGAGAGGTTCTTCGCCTTTTCCTCGAACAGGTAGTTGTCGAGGTCGAATTCCTTCAGGTGCATCTTCGTGTGGAAGATGTTCTCCTGGTACACGTTCACGTCGAACATCTCGTAGCGCGAGCGGATGTTCTTGGCCAGGAAGTCCTGGATCGAATTGATCTTGTGGTCGATGTAGTGCTTCTTGCCCTTGATGTCGCGGGTGAAGCCGCGCACCCGGTAGTCCATGATGACGATGTCGGACTCCAGGCTCTCGATCAGGTAGTTCAGGGCCTTCAGCGGCGAGATCACGCCGCAGGTCGCCACGTCGATGTCGGCACGGAAGGTGGCGATGCCGTGTTGCGGGTGGGTTTCCGGGTAGGTGTGCACGGTGATGTGCGACTTGTCCATGTGCGCGACCACCGCGTCGGAGATCACGCCCTTGGCATGGGCCTTGTCGATCACCGGCTGCTCGCTGATCAGGATCGTCACCGACGCGCCCTGCGGGTCGTAGTCCTGGCGGGCGATGTTGAGGATGTTGGCGCCGATGATCTCCGCCACGTCGCTCAGGATCTGGGTCAGGCGGTCGGCGTTGTAGGCCTCGTCGATGTACTCGATGTAGCGCTGGCGCTGCTCCTCGGAGACCGCGTAGCAGACGTCGTAGATGTTGAACGACAGCGCCTTGGTGAGGTTGTTGAACCCCTGGAGCTTCAGGCGCGGCAGTGGCTTGACCACGGGCGTTGGTCCGGTCGGCGGCGAAGGGGCGCGATTATGCGGCATGTGGCGTGCAAGGGGGGTGGCCAGGGTCACGTTTGCCCGCGAGGCTGTGACCGCCTACTCTTGCCGGCATGCCCGCGCCCGCCTCCCATTACCTC
Organism: Lysobacteraceae bacterium; assembly: GCA_035539135.1. Taxonomy (GTDB): domain Bacteria; phylum Pseudomonadota; class Gammaproteobacteria; order Xanthomonadales; family Xanthomonadaceae; genus JABFWF01. The sequence continues at coordinate 19,076 of DATLJD010000010.1, read as the reverse complement.
CCGGCCCTGCACGGTGTGCACCGCCGGCCGACCAGTCCCCTGGCCCCGGATGCGGCGGCGATCGACCGCTTCCTGGGGTATTGCCACCGCCGGCGCTATCCGCCGCGCACCGACGTGTTCCGGCCGGGCGATCCGGCCGGCACCCTCTACTACGTGGTCAGCGGCTCGACCAGCATCATCACCGAGGAAGACGACGGCCGCGAGCTGGTGCTCGGCTACTTCGGCGTCGGCGAGTTCGTCGGCGAGATGGGCCTTTTCATCGAGTCCGACCGGCGCGAGGTGATCCTGCGCACGCGCACCCAGTGCGAGCTCGCCGAGATCAGCTACGAGCGGATGTACCAGCTGTTCGAGGGCCCGCTGCAGGCGGACGCCACGCGCCTGCTGTACGCGATCGGCGTGCAGCTCTCGCGGCGCCTGCTCGACACCAGCCGCAAGGCCGGGCGGCTGGCCTTCCTCGACGTCACCGACCGCATCCTGCGCACCCTGCACGACCTGACCCGCGAGCCGGAGGCGATGAGCCACCCGCAAGGCACCCAGTTGCGCGTCTCGCGCCAGGAACTGGCGCGCCTGGTCGGCTGCTCGCGCGAGATGGCGGGTCGCGTGCTGAAGAAGCTGCAGGCCGACGGCGTGCTGCACGCGCGCGGCAAGACCGTCGTCCTGTACGGCACCCGCTGACGGCAGTGGCGGCGGGCGCGCTCCTGCCGCCGCCGCGGATCCGCGCCGCCGCGATCGGCGACGCCAGCGACGTCGCCCGCCTGCTCGACCTGCTCGGCTACCCCTGCACCCGCGACGAGGCCGCCGAGCGCATCGCCACCGTGCTCGGCGACCCGCGCCAGCAACTGCTGCTGGCGGAAGTCGGCGGCCACGCCTGCGGCCTGGTCGCGCTGGACGTGCGCTACTCGCTCACCCGCGGCGCCGACCAGGCGCGGATCACCGCGTTGGTGGTGGATCCCGACCACGCCCGCCGCGGCATCGGCCGGGCCCTGCTGCGCGAGGTCGAGGCGATCGCCCGCCGCGTGCGGGCGGTGCGGATCGAACTCACCAGCAACGCCCGCAGGCTCGACGCGCACGCCTTCTACCGCGATTGCGGCTACGCGGAAGGCTCGCGCCACTTCTTCAAGCCGCTGGGCGACTAGCCCTCCCCCCAACCCTCTCCCGCAAGCGGGAGAGGGGGACTGCAGCGCGCTGCCCTCACCTCTTCGCCGAACAGGGAGAGTGAACCGTTCGTGCGCCGCCGGCTACGCGTCCGCCACCGGCGCGCCGCCGCGCTTGCGGCAACCCCAGTTGAGGATCGGCGTGCCCGGCGGCAGCACGCGCCGGAACAGGGCGATCCGCCCGGGCTTGGGATTGACCACCACCGGCGCGCGCGCGGCGCGCAGCAGCGGCAGGTCGGCGCTGGAGTCGGAGTAGGCGACGGCGATGTCGCCGTAGCCGGCCTCGCGCAGCATCGCCATCTTCATTTCCGCGTGGCAGTGCCGGCGCGGGCCGACGCCGCCCAAGCGCGGACCGAGCTCGGTGCCGATCACCGGCACGTCCTCGTGCGCGGCGAAGGCGAGGATCGCGCGCGCCAGCCGCGGCGGCGCGCCGGTGGCGACCAGCACCCGGTCGCCGGCCTGCAGGTGCCGGCGCAGCGCCGCCAGGCCGAGCGGCAGCAGGCGGCGGCGGATGCCCTCCTCGTTCTCGCGCACGTAGCGGTCGATCGCCGCGTCGAAGTCCGCGCCGTCGCGCATGCCGACACTGCCGATCCACACGTACACCGAGATCCCGTGCCGGCGGGTCGGCAGGAAGGCGATCAGCGGCGCGGCCAGCGGCGTCACCAGCAGCGCCAGCGCGTACCGCCACCAGGCGCGGCGGATCAACCAGCCGAACAGGTGGCTGCCCGAGTCGGCGTCGTACAGGGTGTGGTCGAAATCGAACACGACCAGCGGCGCGTCCGGCCGCGGCGCGGAAGCAGGCGCGCTCATGCGAAAAACAACCGCTGCAGGGCGGCGCCCGGGTCGGACTCGCGCATGAAGGCCTCGCCGACCAGGAACGCGTCCACGCCCGCCGCGCGCAGGCGCGCCACGTCGGACGGCGCGAGGATGCCGCTTTCGCTCACCAGCCGACGGCCCGCCGGCACCCGCTCCCTGAGCGCCAGGGTCGTCTCGAGCGACACCTGGAAAGTGCGCAGGTCGCGGTTGTTGACGCCGGGCAGGACCCGCCCGTCGCGATCCGGGATCGCCAGCGCGCGTTCCAGCTCGTCGTCGTCGTGCGCTTCCACCAGCACGTCCATGCCCAGCGCCAGCGCCAGCGCGGCGAAGTCGCGCATGCGCGCGTCGTCCAGTGCGGCGACGATCAGCAACACGCAGTCGGCGCCCAGCGCGCGCGCCTCGTGCACCTGATACGCGTCGACCACGAAGTCCTTGCGCAGCACCGGCAGCGCGCAGGCGGCGCGCGCCTGCTGCAGGAAGGCGTCGGCGCCTTGGAAAAAGTCCATATCGGTCAGCACCGACAGGCAGGCCGCGCCCGCGGCCGCATAGCCGCGCGCGATCGCCGCCGGATCGAAGTCGGCGCGGATCACGCCCTTCGACGGGCTGGCCTTCTTGATCTCCGCGATCACCGCGGGGCGGCCGGCGGCCACCTGCGCCGCCAGCGCCCGGGCGAAGCCGCGCGCCGGCGGCGCGGCCACCGCGCGCGCCGCCATCTCCGCGTCCGGCGTGCCCACGCGGCGTTCGGCGACTTCCTCCCGCTTGCGCGCGAGGATGCGCTGCAGGACGTCGCTCATGGCGCGGCGCGCTCCCAGCCGTAGGCGCGCTCGACCTTCGCCACCCGGATCTCGTAGCGCGAATACCACTCGGCGCGTCCGCGTTCGCGCGCCGCCGCGTGCTCGGCCTGCGCGCGCCAGGCGCGGATCGCCGCCTCGTCCTCGAAGTAGGCGACGGTGATGCCGAAGCCCTCGGCGTCGCGCGCCGACTCCGCGCCGAGGAAGCCCGGCTGGCCGGATACCAGTTCGAACATCCGTGCCGCGGTCTCCGCGTAGCCGTCACCCTCGCCGCCGCGGCGGCGCGAACTGAAGATCACCGCGTAATACGGTGGCTGCGGCAGTCCCGCGAACCCGGTTCCACTCATGCCCCTGCTCCCGCGAGTTCCCTGGTGGTGGCGACGAACTGTTCCATGCGCGCGCGCGCCGCGCCCGAGGCCAGCGCATCGCGCGCCCGCGCGATCCCGTCGGCGATGCTGCCGGCGACGCCCGCCGCGTACAAGGCCGCGCCCGCGTTGAACGCGACGATCTCGCGCGGCAGCCCGGGGCGGTCGTCCAGTGCCTGCAGCACCAGCGCCTTCGATTCCAGCGCGTCGGCCACGCGCAGGTTGCGGCTGGCGGCCATCGCGATGCCGAAATCCTCCGGGTGCACCTCGTACTCGCGCACCACGCCGTCGCGCAGCTCGCCGACCAGGCTCGCCGCGCCGAGCGACAGTTCGTCCATGCCGTCGCGCCCCCACACCACCAGCGCGCGCTCGGCGCCGAGCTCCTGCAGGACGCGCACCTGGATGCCGACGAGGTCGGGATGGAACACGCCCATCAGCACGTTCGGCGCGCCGGCCGGGTTGGTCAGGGGCCCCAGGATGTTGAACAGGGTGCGCACGCCCATCTCGGCGCGCACCGGCGCGACCACTTTCATCGCGGGATGGTGGACCGGGGCAAACATGAAGCCGATCCCGGTGCGGGCGATGCAGGCGGCGACCTGCTCCGGCTGCAGGTCGATGCGCGCGCCCAGCGCCTCCAGCACGTCGGCGCTGCCGGACTTCGAGGACACGCTGCGGTTGCCGTGCTTGGCCACCCGCGCGCCGGCCGCGGCGGCGACGAACATCGACGCGGTGGAGATGTTGAAGGTGTGCGCGCCGTCGCCGCCGGTACCGACGATGTCGAGCAGGTGGCCGCGGTCGGCGACCTCGACCTTGCGCGCGAACTCGCGCAGCACCGACGCCGCGCCGGCGATCTCGCCGACCGTCTCCTTCTTGACCCGCAACCCGGTGAGGATCGCCGCGGTCATCGCCGGCGAGACCTCGCCGCGCATGACCTGGCGCATCAGGTCGACCATCTCGTCGTGGAAGATCTCGCGGTGCTCGATGGTGCGTTGCAGGGCTTCCTGCGGGGTGATGGGCATCATGGCCTCCGGCCGAGGGGGCGGCGCAGGCGCCGCAAGAGATCGAGGATGACGATCGCCGCCAGCAGCGCGATGCCCGCGCCGAGCATCCAGGCGACATACGGGAACCGCGCCGGCGCCGGCAGGCCGTGCCGCTCGCACCAGGCGATGTGCAGCATCGGCAGCACGAACGGGCCGCTGAACAGCAGGAACTCGAGCAGCAGGAACACCAGCCACAGGCGCCTGCGCTGCCGGCGGGTCGCGTCAGGTCGCACGGCCGAGGAAGTTCGCGAGCAGCGCGTGGCCATGCTCGGTCAGGATGGACTCGGGATGGAACTGCACGCCCTCGACCGGGTGCTCGCGGTGGCGCAGGCCCATGATCTCCTCGAAGGATCCGTCGGCGTGGTCGGTCCAGGCGGTGACCTCGAGGCAGTCCGGCAGGGTTTCGCGCGCGACCACCAGCGAGTGGTAGCGGGTCGCCTCGAAGGCGTCCGGCAGGCCGGCGAACACGCCCGCGCCCTCGTGGCGGATGCGCGAGGTCTTGCCGTGCATGATCGACTTCGCCCGGACCACGTCGCCGCCGTAGGCCTGGCCGATCGCCTGGTGGCCCAGGCACACGCCGAGGATCGGGATGCGCGCGCCGAGCCGGCGCACCACCTCCAGCGAGACGCCCGCCTCGTTCGGCGTGCACGGTCCCGGCGAGATCACGATCCGCTCCGGCGCCAGCCACTCGATGTCCTCCACGGTGAGCGCGTCGTTGCGCTCCACCCGCACCTCGGCGCCCAGCGCCTGCAGGTACTGCACGAGGTTCCAGGTGAAGCTGTCGTAGTTGTCGAGCATCAGCAGCATGGCGACCTCACAAACCGCGCGCCGCTTCGGCGACGGCGCGGAACAGCGCGCGGCCCTTGTTCATCGTCTCCTCCCACTCCTTCGCCGGGTCCGAGTCGTGGACGATGCCGGCGCCGGCCTGGACGTGCAGCTTGCCGTCCTGGATGACGGCGGTGCGGATCGCGATCGCGGTGTCGGCGTCGCCGTGCCAGCCGATGTAGCCGATCGCGCCCGCATAGACGTTGCGCTTGACCGGCTCCAGGTCGCGGATGATCTCCAGCGCGCGGATCTTGGGCGCGCCGCTGACGGTGCCGGCGGGAAAGGTCGCGCGCAGCACGTCGGCGTAGCTCATGCCGGCCTTCAGCCGGCCGGTGACTTCGCTGACGATGTGCATGACGTGGCTGTAGCGCTCGATCACGAAACGCTCGCCGACCGCGACGCTGCCCGCTTCGCTGACGCGGCCGACGTCGTTGCGGCCGAGGTCCATCAGCATCAGGTGCTCGGCGCGCTCCTTCGGGTCGGCGAGCAACTCGGCCTCGAGCGCGGCGTCCTCCTCCGGCGTGCGTCCGCGCGGGCGGGTGCCGGCGATCGGGCGCACGGTGACCTCGCCGTCCTGCAGCCGGACCAGGATCTCCGGCGAGGCGCCGACGACCTGGGTACCGCCGACGTCGAGGAAGTACATGTACGGCGACGGATTGAGCGCGCGCAGGGCACGGTAGACGTCCACCGGCCGCGCCTGGAACGGCACGGTCAGCCGCTGCGACAGCACCACCTGGAAGATGTCGCCGGCGCGGATGTAGTCCTTGCAGCGCTCGACCGCGGCGATGAAGTCCTCGCGGCTGAAGCCGGAGACGAAATGCGCTTCGTCCAGCGCCGCCGGCGCCAGCGTTTCCGGATAGCCGGCGCCGCCGTGGCGCAGGCGGTGGGCCAGCGCGTCCAGCCGGCGGTTGGCGCGCGCCAGCGCCTGCGGGTCGCGCGGGTCGGCGTGCACGATCAGGTACAGCCGGCCCTTGAGGTTGTCGAACACCGCCAGCTCGTCGCTGAGCATCAGCAGGATGTCGGGCGTGCCGAGCTCGTCGCGGGCTCCGGCGGCGCCCTCGCGCAACCGCGGCTCGATGTAGCGCACGCATTCGAAGCCGAACCAGCCGACCAGCCCGCCGGTGAAGCCCGGCAGCCCGTCCAGCCTGGGCACCCTGTGCGCGGCGCGCAGGCGCTCGACCTCGGCGAACGGATCGTCCACCGCGCGCGCCTCGACCAGGTCGCCGTGCTCGGTGACGTACAGGGTGTGGCCGGCGAAGGCGTACACCCGACGCGCCGGCAGGCCGATGATCGAGTAGCGGGCGAAGCGTTCGCCGCCCTGCACCGACTCGAACAGGTAGGTGTGCGGGCCGTCGGCGAGCTTGAGGTAGACCGACAGCGGGGTGTCGAGGTCGGACAGGACCTCGCGCACGACCGGGATCAGGGTATGGCCGTCAGCGGCGTAGCGCTGGAACTGTTCGGGGCTGGGCGTGGCGGGCGACATCGGGCGCGGCGTCCTTCGGCGGGGTGGCGGGCATGGCGGCGGCAAGGGGCCACCATCGCCAGCAGCGCGCGGTGCGGAAGGAGTGCGGGAAGGCCCGGATCGGCATGGCGGCCACTCTAGCGGGGCCGCCGGAGCCTGTACAGCTACGTCACGCCGCCGTCATCGCCGCCGCGGAGAATGGGCAGCCATCGCAAGGACGAAAGACGGAGGCGGGATTGCCTCCACCCCTCTCTCCGGGCGGCCGATGCGCCCTTCATCGGTCGCTTTTTTCTTGCCCGGCGTATGCCGCGCGCGCGTTCAGCCGCGCGCGGCGGCCACCGCCGTCTGCATGTCGGCGATGACCCGCGCGTAGTCCGGATGGCCGAAGATCGCGCTGCCGGCAACGAAGGTGTCCGCGCCGGCGCGCGCGATCTCGCCGATGTTGTCGGGCTTGACCCCACCGTCGATCTCCAGCCGGATCGGCTTCCCGCTGCGGTCGATCCGCTCGCGCACCGCGCGCAGCTTGTCCAGCGCGGACGGGATGAACGACTGCCCGCCGAAGCCGGGGTTGACCGACATCACCAGCACCAGGTCGAGGTCCTCCAGCACCCAGTCGAGCACGTCCACCGGCGTCGCCGGGTTGAGCACCAGGCCCGCCTGGCAGCCGTGGCCCTTGATCAGCTGGATCGTGCGGTGCACGTGGCGGCTGGCCTCGGGATGGAAGCTCATCAGCGAGGCGCCGGCCTTCGCGAAATCCGGCACCAGCGCGTCCACCGGCTCGACCATCAGGTGCACGTCGATCGGCGCGGCGACCCCGTGCTTGCGCAGCGCCTGGCAGACCATCGGGCCGATGGTCAGGTTGGGCACGTAGTGGTTGTCCATCACGTCGAAGTGGACCCAGTGCGCGCCGGCGGCGAGCACCCGGTCGACTTCCTCGCCGAGGCGGGCGAAGTCGGCGGACAGGATGGAAGGGGCGATGACGGGCGATTGCATGGCGTGTTTCCTGGCACGGGTCAGCGCCGCTTGCGCAGCGCCTGGATGCGGTCGTAGGCGCGATTGAATTCGCGGGTGCGTTCCTCCGCCTGCCGGCGCAGGTCCTCGGCGGCGCCGCCGAGGCGGTCGGGGTGGTACTGCGACACCAGCCGCCGCCACGCGCGCTCGATCTCGGCATCGGTCGCGTCTTCCTCGACGCCCAGCACCCGGTAGGGATCGTCGCGCCGGCTGCGGAACCAGCCCATGTCCAGCGCGTGCCCGATCAGCAGCCCGACCAGCGCGCCGAACAGGGGGTTGGCGCGCATCAGCAGGGCGCCGGCGATCAGGCCGAGCAGCTTGCCGTACCAGGGCGTCTTCATCGCGCCAGTCTACAGGCCGGCATGGCGGCGGCGCCGTCGCTACACTAGCCGGCCCGCCATCCCGCCGGATCGCATGGCCACCACCCTGTCCGCCGCCGACCTGCCCGGCCTGACCCTGCGCCACCGGGGCAAGGTGCGCGACGTCTTCGACCTGCCCGCCGCCTCGCTGCCGGCCGACGCGCAGGGCTTCGGCGACTGCCTGCTGATGGTCGCCACCGACCGCCTGAGCGCCTTCGACGTCGTGCTGCCCGACCCGATCCCGGGCAAGGGCGAAATGCTGTGCCAGATCAGCAACTTCTGGTTCGGCGAAACCGCGCACATCGTGCCCAACCACCTCACCGGCATCGAGGTCGCGCGGGTGCTGCCCGCGGGCGTCGATGCCGCGCTGTACGACAGGCGCGCCGTGGTCACCCGCAAGCTCAAGCCTGTGCCGGTGGAGGCGATCGCGCGCGGCTACCTGATCGGCAGCGGCTGGAAGGACTACCAGCGCACCGGCCGGGTCAGCGGGATCGCGCTGCCGCCCGGCCTGCGCCAGGCCGAGCAGCTGCCGCAGCCGATCTTCACCCCGTCCACCAAGGCGGCCGTCGGCGACCACGACGAGAACATCGACTTCGACACGATGGTGCGCAGCGTCGGCGCCGAACTCGCCGAACAGGTGCGCGACGCGACCCTGCGGCTGTACGCGTTCGCGCGCGACTACGCGGCGCAGCGCGGGATCCTGCTGGCCGACACCAAGTTCGAGTTCGGCACCGACGCCGACGGCCGGCTGTACGTGATGGACGAGATGCTCACGCCGGATTCCTCGCGCTACTGGCCGGCCGACCAGTACGAGGTCGGCAGCAGCCCGCCGAGCTACGACAAGCAGTTCGTGCGCGACTACCTGGAGACGCTGGACTGGGACAAGACCGCGCCCGGCCCGGCGTTGCCGGCGGAGGTCATCGCGCGCACCCGCGCCAAGTACGCCGAATCGCTGCAGCGGCTGGCCGGGATTTCGGTCGACTGAGCGGGCGGGCGGCGCTCAGCGCGCCGCCATGAGGGCTTCGATCTCGTCCGCGCTGCGCGCGAGCTTGCCGGTCAGCACGCGGTGCCCGTCTGCGGTGATCGCGACGTCGTCCTCGATGCGGATGCCGATGCCGCGCCACTTCGCCGCGACCGAGCGTTCGTCCGGCGCGACGTACAGGCCCGGCTCGATGGTGAACACCATGCCGGGCTCCAGCAGCCGCGACTCGCCGTCGATCCGGTAATCGCCGACGTCGTGCACGTCCAGCCCGAGCCAGTGCCCGGTCTTGTGCCGGTAGAAGCGCTTGTAGTGGCCTTCGGCGATGTTCTTTTCCAGCGTGCCCTTGAGCAGGCCGAGACGCAGCAGCCCTTCGGTCAGGGTCTCGACCGCGGCCTGGTGGCCGGCGTCGTAGGGCACGCCCGGCCGCGCCTGCGCCAGCGCCGCCGCCTGCGCGGCCGCAACCAGGTCGTGCAGCGCGCGCTGCTCCTTCGTGAAGCGGCGGCTGGCCGGGAAGGTGCGGGTGATGTCGGCGGCGTAGCCGCGGTATTCGGCGCCGGCATCCACCAGCACCAGACCGCCGTCCGGCACGACCGCGTTGTTGGCGACGTAGTGCAGCACGCAGGCGTTGGCGCCGGCGCCGACGATGCTGCCGTAGGCCGGCACCGCGTCGTGCGCACGGAACACGTATTCGATTTCCGCCTGGAGCGCGTACTCGGGCATCCCGGCGCGCACCGCGCGCATCGCCGCCTCGTGCGCGGCAACGCTGATGTCGGCGGCCCGCTGCATCAGCCTGAGCTCGTCGCGCGACTTGAACAGGCGCAACTCGTCCAGCAGGTGGCCGAGCTCCAGGAATTCGTGCGGCGGCTGCGCGCCGAGTCGCACCTGCGCGCGCACCCGGTTGACCCAGCCGATCAGCTGGATGTCGAACTCGGTGTCGCGGCCGAAGTGGTAGTAGACACGCGAGCGGCCCTCGAGCAGGCCGGGCAGGATCTCGTCGAGGTCGGCGATCGGATAGGCGTCATCCATGCCGTAGCCGTCGACCGCGCCCTCGGGGCCGGCGCGCGGGCCATCCCAACCCTCGCGCTCGGGATCGCGCTCGCGGCAGAACAGCAGCGCCTCGCCGTGCGCGCGGCCGGGCACCAGCACCAGCACCGCGTCCGGTTCGGCGAAACCGGTGAGGTACCAGAAGTCGGAATCCTGCCGGTACGGATGGTGGGTGTCGCGGCTGCGGATGCGCTCGGGCGCGGCCGGCAGCACCAGGATCGCGTCGTCGCCGGCCATGCGCATCAGCTGGCGGCGGCGGCGCGCGAACTCCTTCGCGTCGATGCCGGTGCGCGCCTTCAGGTTCGCGGCGGAAATGCGGGACGGATCGAGCAGCATCGCGGTTGCCCTCGCGTCAGTGGAACTGCTGGCGGTGGCGCGGCGCCAGCACGCAGTCGCCGTGCAGCAGCAGGGCGGCGACGCGGACGAACTCCTCGAGCTCGGCGAGCGCATCCTCGTCCTCGTCGTCGCCCTCGTCCTGCGGGCTGGCCGCGGCAAGCCGGGCGAGGTCGGCGAGCGCCTCGCGGCTATCCTCCGACAGCGGCGGCTCCGCGCCGGCGGCCAGGCCGAAGCCGCCGAGGAAGCCGCGGCACCAGTCGAACAGCGCGCCGCTGCGCTCGGTGAGCGAGGCCTCGGCATCCGGCAGCAACAGGTCGAACTCGAAGGCGCGGTCGTCGAACTGGGCGGAACTCGCCTGCTGCAGGCGCGCGAGCGGACTGCCCTCGGCCAGCGGTGGCAGCGCGGGATCGGCGAACACCTGCGCCGGCCAGCCAGGACCGGTGGCGCCGCCACCGGCCAGCCAGCCGCACAGGCTGCCGTGCAGTTCGGCGGGGGTGACGGCAAGGCCGAGCGCGCTGGCGGCAGCGGCGACCTCGGCGGGCGCTGGCAGGGAAAGTGACACGGGCCGCAAAAGTCGCCGGGGAGGCACCAGTGTACGGCGGCCACCGGCCCCGGCGCGAGCCGGCCATGCCCTACACTGGCCCGGTCGACCGCCCGGTGCCTCGCCTTGCCTTCGTCCGCTTCCGCCAACGCCGTCCTGCGACGCTGCGCCGGACTCGTGCTGGCGATGCTGTGGACGGCCGGGTCGGTGCACGCGACCGCGCGCGACTACTATTTCGAGCGCATCACCGGCGACAACGGCCTCGCCCAGCGCACGGTCACCGCGCTCGCGCAGGACGAGGCCGGCTTCGTGTGGATCGGCACCCAGGGCGGGCTGCACAGGTTCGACGGCCAGCACTACACCCTGTTCCGCGAGGACGCGCGCAATCCGGACGGGCTGCCGGACAGCTTCGTCACCGCGCTGTCGAACGACCGCGCCGGCCACCTGTGGATCGGCACCTACGCGCACTCGGTGGCGCGCCTGGACCTTGCCAGCGGAACGATCCACCGGTTCGATCCGCCCGCGGCCACCAACGAGCGCTGGTTGCAGGTGCTGGCGGTGCTGGCCGAACGCGACGCGGTCTGGATCGGCACCGCCGCGGGGCTCGAGCGCCTGGATCCGGTCAGCGGCCGGCGCGCGCCCGTGCTGACCCTGCCGGCGGGCGCGGTGCCGCCATCGATCTCGCTGCGTCAGGCGCTGGTGCGCGACACCCGCGGAGTGCTCTGGTACGGCACCAATGTCGGCCTGTACCGATTCGACCCGCGCAACGGCCAGGCCGTGCGCGTGGCCGGCGAGCCGTTGCGCAGCGCATTGCGCGACCGCTCGGGCCGGGTCTGGCTGGGCGGGGACCATGGCCTGTACCTGTTGCGCGACCCCACCGTGGAGGCGCGTGCGCTGCAACGCGTATGGCCGCGGCAGGGCGAACGTGGCGGCGCCGTACGCGCGATCGCGCAGGCGCCGGACGGCCAGCTGTGGCTGGCGGTCGACGCCGACGGGCTGCGCCGGGTCGATCCGGCGACCGGCGCCAGCCGCGCGCTGCGGCAGAACGACGCCCTGCCCGGCGCGCTGCCCGAGGACGGCATCAACGCGCTGATGATCGACCGATCCGGCCTGCTGTGGGTCGGCGGCCAGCTGCATGGCGCGGCGGTCGCCAACCCTGCCGGCGCACGCTTCCGCCTAGTCGCGGAGCTCGCCCACCCCGACAGCATCCGCGCGATCTGGCAGGGCCCCGACCACCACCTCTGGCTGGGCACCGACAACGCGCGCCTGCTGCGATACGACCAGCAGAGCCACGCCTTCGCCGACGCGAGCGCGCTGCTGCCGGCCAGGCCGGGCGGAGTCCGGGTCATGGCCTTCGCCGACCCCGGCGACGGCCGGCCGTGGATAGCGACCAGCGCCGGCCTGTTCCGCCTGGATCCGCAGGCGGCGGCGCTGGCGCCGGTCCCGGTGCCCGGCTACCCGGATCTGCCGCTGCGCAGCCTCGCGGTCGCGCCCGACGGGCGCCTTTGGCTGGGCACCAACGGCGACGGCCTGCTGCGCTTCGATCCGGCGCGGCCGGAGGCGGTGCTGCACGTGCCCGGTCGCGATGGAGGGTCCGGCGGGCTCGCGCATCCGACCGTGCACGCCGTGCTCGTCGCCCGCGACGGCCGGGTCTGGGCGGGCACCGGCCGCGGCCTTGACGTGGTCGATCCGCGCAGCGGCCGGATCGCGCACTACCGCGTGCGCGACGGACTCGCCGGCGACCTGGTGCGCGCGTTGTGGGAGGCGCCTGACGGCGCGGTGTGGATCGGCAGCCATGGCGGCCTCAACCGCGCCACCCGCGACCGCGGCGGCGCGCTGCGCTTCGAGCGGCCGCTGCTGACCGTGCTGCGCGACGAACCGATGCCGGTGGTCTACAGCCTGCTCGCCGACCCGGCGGGACGCCTGTGGCTGGGCAGCGACCGCGGCCTGCTCCGCTTCGATCCGCGCAGCGGCGGCCTGCGCCGCTACACCCAGGCCGACGGTCTGCAGAGCCTGGAGTTCAACGGTGGCGCGGCGGCGCCGATTGCGGACGGCCGGTTCGCCTTCGGCGGCGTCAATGGCCTCAACACCTTCGACCCGCTGCGGGTGGAGGACAGCCGCTACCAACCGCCCCTGCGCCTGCTCGACGTGCAGGCCGGCAACGATCCGCGCGGCCTGCGTCCGGCATGGAACCTGCGGTCGCTGCGCCTGCCCGAGGCAGCGGGCCTGCTGCGCCTGCGCATCGGCGCGCTCGACTACCTAGGCAACGCACGCGTGCACTACCGCTACCGGATCGACGGCCTCGACCGCGACTGGATCGACAACGGCACCCGCAGCGAGATCACCTATACCCTGCTGCCGGCCGGCCGCTACGTGTTCCGCGCGCAGAGCACCAACCACGACGGGGTGTGGAGCGGCAACGAACTGCGCATCCCGCTGGTGGTGACCCCACCCGCCTGGCGCAGCCCCTCGGCGCTGGCGGCCTACACGCTGGCGGCGCTGCTGCTGCTCGCCTTCGTGGTGTGGCGCTGGCGGGTGCGCCGCGCGCTGGAGCGCAGCTACTTCGCGCGCATCCGCGACCGCGAGCAGCGGCTCAAGCTGGCGTTGTGGGCGTCCGGCGACAACTTCTGGGACTACGACCTCGCCACCGGCCGGATGCTGCGCATGCGCACCCGCGACGACGTGCGCAGCGCCTCAGACATCGAGGTCGAGACCGAACTGCAGCAGGACCACCACATCCATCCCGACGACCAGGCGCAGGTCCGCGAGCGCCTGCGCCAGCACCTGCGCGGCGAGACCGCGCTGTTCGTGTCCGAGCACCGGGTGCTGGAGGACGGACAGTGGGTGTGGATGCGCGCGCGCGGCCAGGTGGTCGAGCGCGACGCCAACGGCCGTGCCCGGCGCATCGCCGGCACCGCGCGCAACGTCACCCACAGTCGCCAGGCCGAGCGCGAGCGCCGGATCGCCGCGGAGGTCCTGCGCAGCATGACCGAGGCGGTGTCGGTGCTGGACCGCAACTTCGTCTTCGTTTCGGTGAACCCCGCCTTCACCCGGACCACCGGCTATTCCGACGTCGAGGTGCTCGGCCGCAACGGCAGCCTGCTCGACAGCGCGCAGCACGATCCGGCGTTCTACCGCCAGGTACGCGAGCAGCTGGAGCGGCACGGGCGCTGGTCCGGCGAGATGTGGCAGCAGCGCAAGGACGGCGAGGAGTTCCTGTGCTCCTACGAATGCAGCGCGGTGCTCGACGGCAACGGCCAGCACCAGCTGTACGTCGCGGTGCTCAGCGACATCACCGACCAGAAGCGCGCCGAGCAGGAACTGCGCTACCTCGCCAACTACGACACCCTGACCAACCTGCCCAACCGCACCCTGCTCGCCGAGCGGTTGTCGCGGGCTATCGTGCGCGCGCGCCGGCAGGACGACCGGGTCGCGGTGCTGTTCCTCGACCTGGACCGCTTCAAGGACATCAACGACTCGCTCGGCCACGCCGCCGGCGACCGCATCCTGCGCGCGGCGGCGGTGCGCCTGCAGGAGACCGTCGGGACCCAGCACACGGTGGCGCGGCTGGGCGGCGACGAGTTCACGGTGGTGCTGGAGAACCTCGTGGCGCCCGAGGACGCCGACCGGGTCGCGCGCGAGATCATCATGGCGTTCGAGGCGCCGCTGCTGACCGACGACCGCCAGGAGGTCGCGATCTCGCCATCGATCGGCATCAGCCTGTACCCGGACCACGCGCAGGTGCCGACCGAGCTGCTCAAGCAGGCCGACACCGCGATGTACCAGGCGAAGGCCGCCGGCCGCCGCACCTTCGTGCGCTACACCGAGAGCATGGACGTGTCGATCCGCCGGCGCGCGATGATCACCGGCGCGCTGCGCAAGGTGCTCGACCGCGGCGAACTGCGGGTCGCCTACCAGCCGCGCATGGCGCTGGCCAGCAACCGCATCATCGGCGTCGAGGCGCTGCTGCGCTGGCACAGCCCCGAGCACGGCGACATCCCGCCATCCCAGTTCATCCCGCTGGCGGAAGAAGCCGGCCTGATCCTGGAGATCGGCGAGTGGGTCCTGCGCGAGGCCTGCCTGACCCTGCACCGCTGGCACGAACACGGCCTCGCCGACCTGCGCATGGCGGTCAACGTCTCCGCGCTGCAGCTGCTGCGCGGCGACCTGCCGGCGGTGGTCGAGCGGGTGCTGGCCGAGACCGGGCTGCCGCCGCCGGCGCTGGAACTCGAGCTCACCGAAAGCGTGGTCATGGCCAACGCCGAGCAGACCGCCGGCACCTTGCAGGCGTTCCGCCGGCTCGGCATCTCGCTGGCGATCGACGATTTCGGCACCGGTTATTCGTCGCTGGCCTACCTCAAGCGGCTGCCGATCAACACGCTGAAGATCGACAAGGAGTTCGTCGACGACCTCAGCCTCGGCTCGGAGGACGCGGCGATCACCACCACCGTGATCGCGATGGCGCGCGCGCTCGGCCTGAACGTGGTCGCCGAGGGCGTGGAGACCGAGGCCCAGGTGCAGTTCCTGCGCGAACACCAGTGCGACGAGATCCAGGGCTTCTGGCTGTCGCCGCCGCTGGAGGCGCACCGCTGCCTGGCCCTGATCCGCAACTGGTCGCCCACCTCCCCCACGGCCGCCCCGCCGGCGCCGACCCTGCCCTGAGCCGGCTTCCTTGACCGGGGCAGGCGCCCTGCTATCGTGCCGCCATGGAACCGTCCGAGCTGCTCGCCCAGCTGCGCGCCCTGGCCGCCCGCGTGGATACGCTGGCCGAGCGCGTGCAGCGCCTCGCCGAGGAAAACCGGAGCCTGCGCCAGCAGCAGGAACAGCTGGCCGGCGAACGCGCGCAACTCTTGGCCAAGAACGAGCAGGCCCGTTCACGGGTGGAGGCGATGATCGCGCGGCTCAAGTCGCTGGAGCAGCACACGTGAGCGCGTCCAGCGAAGCGGTCAGCGTCCGCATCCTCGACCGCGAGTACACGGTCGGCGTCGCCCCGGAGGAGCGGGACAGCCTGGCTGCGGCGGCACGCCTGCTTGACCAGAAAATGCGCGAGGTGCGCGGCGCCAACCGGATGGCGGCGGTCGACCGCGTCGCGGTGCTGGCCGCGCTCAACCTCGCCCACGAGCTGCAGCAACTGCGCGACGAGCGTGCCGGCGACGATCGCGAGATCGCGCGTGCGCTGGACGCGCTGCAGCGCAGGCTCGACGACGCGCTGGCGGCGTCTTCACGCTGAACCGCGCGCGCGTGAAGCGCTGAATCCCCGCCATCGCGTGCCGACAGACGGATAGGCCGGCGCCGCCGTGCTGGCTATACTGCGCCGGCGTCCTCTGCTGTGTCCGACGGCGTGCGCAAACATTCGCCTTGTCCCTTAATGACGACCACGGGGGCATGACGGGAGCCCGGAGTGCATGTCCGCCACGAGCGGGAAGCCCGACGGCTTCCAGGTGCCTCCACTTGAACCCCGGGTTCAAGGTCGTTTCGCACGCATCGCCATGGCGGAGGATGCCTTCCCTTTCCGGGCCCGCTGCAGGTGCGGGTCCCGCCCGACGGAGCGGCGCGCGCGCCCTGTAAGATCGCGCCATGACCGACCGCTCCGTCCTGCGCCGTGACCTGCGCGCCATGCGCCGCGCACTTCCCGCTGCCGAGCGCATCGCCGCCGCCGAGGCCTTGGCGCAGCGCCTGCTGGCGCTGGCGTTCGCCCCGACCACCGGTAACGTCGCCGGCTACTGGGCGACCGACGGCGAGATCGCGCTGCACGCCTGGCAACTGCGCCTGCCGCCCGCCTGCCGCTACTGCCTGCCGGTGCTGCACGACGACGGCCGGCTGCGCTTCGCCCCATGGCAGCCTGGGGAATCACTGCGCAACAACCGCTACGGCATCCCCGAGCCCGACGTCACCGAGGACGCCCTGCTGCCCGCCGATGCGATGGCCATGGTCGTCGTTCCGCTGGCCGCGTTCGACCGTCGCTGCCACCGGCTCGGCATGGGCGGCGGCTGGTACGATCGCAGCTTCGCGTTCCGTCACGCCGGCGACGCGCCGCCGTGGCTGGTCGGGGCCGGCTTCGCCGCGCAGCAGGTCGACATGATCGACGCCCAGCCCTGGGACGTGCGCCTGGATGCCGTCTGCACCGAGCGCGCCGTCCACCTCTGCAACGAAGCCACCGCATGACCGCGCGCACCCGCCACTGGCTGATGAAATCCGAACCGGGCGATTTCTCGATCGACGACCTCGCCCGCGTCGGGGTGGAGCCGTGGACCGGCGTGCGCAACTACCAGGCGCGCAACTTCATGCGCCAGATGCAGGTCGGCGACCGCGTGTTCTTCTACCACTCCAACACCGAGGTGCCGGGCGTGTACGGCATCGCGGAGGTCGCGAGCGCCGCGTATCCGGACCCGACCCAGTTCGACCGCAAGTCGAAGTACCACGACGAGAAGGCCACCCGCGAGGAGCCGCGCTGGTTCCTGGTCGACGTGCGCTACGTGCGCAAGCTCAAGCGGCCGATCCCGCTGGACGAAATCCGCGGCCACGCCAATACGCTGGGCGAAGACTTCGCCCTGATCCGCAAGGGCAGCCGGCTGTCGGTGCTGCCGGTGAGCGCGGGGCAATGGAAAACCATCCTGTCCCTGGAGTGAACATGTCCGAAGGCAAGCGCCTGGCAGGCGAGAAGGCGATCGAATTCGTCGAGGACGGAATGGTGGTCGGGGTCGGCACCGGTTCGACGGTCGCCTTCTTCATCGACGCGCTGGCGCGGATCCGGCACCGGCTCGCCGGGGCGGTCTCGAGCTCCGAGCAGAGCACCGCGCGCCTGCGCGGCCACGGCATCGAGGTCCTCGACCTCAACGACACCGGGCCGCTGGCGCTTTACGTAGATGGCGCCGACGAGTGCGATCCGCAGCGGAGGCTGATCAAGGGCGGCGGCGCGGCCCTGACCCGCGAGAAGATCATCGCCGAGGCCAGCCGCCAGTTCGTGTGCATCGTCGATCCGAGCAAGCAGGTCGAAGTGCTCGGTCGCTTCCCGCTGCCGATCGAGGTGATCCCGATGGCGCGCAGCCTGGTCGCGCGCGTACTGGTCGAGCGCACCGGCGGCCAGCCGGTCTGGCGCCAGGGCGTGGTCACCGACAACGGCAACTGGGTGCTGGACGTGCACGGCCTGCGCATCGCCGATCCGGTCGCCCTCGAGCGCGAGCTCAACCAGATCCCGGGCGTGGTCAGCGTCGGGCTGTTCGCGCGGCGGCCGGCCGACGTGGTGATCGTGGGCGGCGAGCCGCCGCAGGTATTGCGCGACTAGCAAGGCGGCCGCGCGCGGCCCGCGTCGCCGCCAGGCGATCACCGGCCCGATTGGGATCCCGCAGCGGGGGCAGGCAGGGCGGTGCCCGGGACTGCTACGACCTCGCGCGCCCCGGCGCGTTGGCCGCAAGCGCCCACCCGGACGGCCGCCGAATTCCAGGGATCGCCCATGGCGATGGAGGCGATGCATGCCCGGCTCCCGCGCCTTCCCGGCGCGGGATTTCCCGCAGACGGAAAAGAAAAACCCCCAGCCGGAGCTGGGGGTTTTGGGATAAAGACCCTGGCGATGACCTACTCTCGCATGCGGATGCACACTACCATCGGCGCGTGCGCGTTTCACTTCCGAGTTCGGAATGGGATCGGGTGGGACCACGCAGCTATTGTCACCAGGGAGAGGGTGGAGGGTCGCGGTCCGGGAATCCCGGTCGCGCCACGCTCTCGCTCGGTTGCTTCCGGCAAGCCCACGAGGGCCTGCCTTCGGCGAATAAGTCGGAATGTAGCGAACGATGGTCCGAACGTCGACGCGTCGTCGAGTCCAAGGCCACTTGAGGTTATATGGTCAAGCCGCACGGATCATTAGTACAGGTTAGCTCAACGCATTGCTGCGCTTACACACCCTGCCTATCAACCACCTGGTCTTGATGGTTCCTTCAGGGGGCTTGTGCCCCGGGAGATCTCATCTTGAGGCGCGCTTCCCGCTTAGATGCTTTCAGCGGTTATCGCTTCCGAACATAGCTACCCGGCAGTGCCACTGGCGTGACAACCGGAACACCAGAGGTTCGTCCACTCCGGTCCTCTCGTACTAGGAGCAGCCCCTCTCAAATCTCCAACGCCCACGACAGATAGGGACCGAACTGTCTCACGACGTTCTGAACCCAGCTCGCGTACCACTTTAAATGGCGAACAGCCATACCCTTGGGACCGACTACAGCCCCAGGATGTGATGAGCCGACATCGAGGTGCCAAACACCGCCGTCGATATGAACTCTTGGGCGGTATCAGCCTGTTATCCCCGGAGTACCTTTTATCCGTTGAGCGATGGCCCTTCCATACAGAACCACCGGAT
>DATLJD010000009.1:0-150479 GCA_035539135.1 Lysobacteraceae bacterium | reverse complement strand
TCCCTTAGAAGGGACGCCGCTGCGCGGCTCTCCCGGCCCGGCGCAGCGCGCCGGGCGTTCGCACGGGCGCGCGGCGGTGCCGCGCAAGCCGCCCGTGCTCACCCTGCCCTTATGCGGGCGCCGGCCATCCATGGCCGGCTTCACGCAACACCCCCGCCCTCCCGGTCGCTCGGACAGATCCTTGCTGCTTGACTGGAGCCAAGCTTGCTCCGCTGCACGTGTGCGGGCGTGGTGGGGGCGGGGCGGGCGGGAGAGGTGGGCGGGACCGTATACGCCATGGATGGCGCATCCGAGCCTCCATGGATGGATTCACGGCGTGTCCTGCCCGCCTCTCCCGCCCGGCGCGCTCGCGGGACGCAAGCGCTTGCGCCCTGGAGAGCGCATCCGAGCCTTCATGGACGGATTCACGGCGTGTCCTGACCGCCTCTCCCGCCCGGCGCGCTCGCGTGACGCAAGCGCTTGCGCCCTGGAGAGCGCATCCGAGCCTCCATGGACGGATTCACGGCGTGTCCTGACCGCCTCTCCCGCCCGGCGCGTTCGCGATGTCCTGCCCGCACCGGACGCTTTTGCGAGCCCGTTCCTGGCTTGGTTCTAGGCCCATTCGTTCGGCGCAGGCCCGCGTTCCGGGTGGTGCATCTTCACCACGCAGAAGCGCTGCCCGGTCGGCGCTTCCATCACCCACCAGCGCTTGACGAAGGCGACGCGGGTCGCGCCCAGCGCCTCCAGCCGCGCGACTTCCGCGTCGAGGTCGTCGGTCTCGATGTCCAGGTGCACGCGCGAGGGATGGTCGACCTTCTGCACCTCGATGTGCAGGTCCGCCGGGGTGTTGCCGAAGTTCTGGTATTCGCTGGTGGCGTCGCCGGCGTCCGGGTTCTCGATGGTCGCGCCGAGCGCGCCGCTCCAGAAACGCGCGGCGGTGTCGAGGTCGTCGGTCCTGCAGTCGATGATGAAGCCGGCGAGGCGGCTGCGGTGGGCCATGGCACTGCTCCGTGGGGGGGCGAACGCGATCCTAGCGCCGGTGGTGGCGCCAAGAAAAACGGCGGGACGCAGCCCGCCGTTTCCAGGTCCGGTCTGCGCGCCGCGGCTTACTGCGGCAGCGCCAGGTCGTCCAGCAGCGCCTTGAGGAAGCGCGCCGCCTCGCCGCCGGTCGCGGCGCGGTGGTCGAAGGTCAGCGAGATCGGCAGGCGGCGGTGCACCTCGATGCCGCCGATCACCGCGACCACGTCGTGGCACAGCTTGCCGGCGCCGATGATCGCCACGCACGGCGGCACCACCACCGGCGTCGCGTAGCGGCCGGCGAACATGCCGAAGTTGGACAGCGAGATCGTGTAGCCGGCGAGCTCCGATGGCGCGATCGTGCGCTCCTCGACCTGGGCGCGCAGGCGGTTGATGCCCTCGCGCACGCCGCGCGCGTCGAGCATGTCGGCGTTGCGCAACGCCGGCACGAACAGGCCGTCGTCGGTGTCCACCGCGATGCCGACGTCCACGTGCGGGTGCAGCGTGCGCACCAGCTTGTCGCCGTCGAACCACGCGTTGAGCGCCGGCACCGTCTTGCAGGCGCTGACGATCGCGCGGATCAGGCGCGCGGTGATGTCCTGCTTGCCGATCCAGGCGTGCAGGTCGGCGTCGTCCACCAGCGTGGTCGGCACGACCTTCGCGTGGGCGTCGGCCATGACCCGCGCCATGTTGCGGCGCACGCCCTTGAGCTGCTCGGGCTGGCCGCTGGCGGCGACGCCCGGCGGCTGGGTGCGCATCGGCTTGCCGGCCTGCGACAGCGTGCTGCGCGCGGCGGCGGGCGCCGGCGCGGCCGGCGCCGCGGCGCGGTCAGCTGCGCGTACCGCCGGCGCCGCGCCCACGCGCGCGCTGCCGTCGGCCGCGGCTTGCTTGACGTCGTTCATGGTGACCACGCCGTCGGCGCCGGTCGCGCGCACGCGCGTGAGGTCCACGCCGAGCTTGCGCGCCAGCGCGCGCACCGCCGGCATCGCCTTGACCCCGCCGACCGCGACCGCGGCCTCGCTGCGCACGGTGTCGGAGGACTGCATCGCGCCGACCACGGTGCCGGCGTCCTGGCGCACCTCGCCCTTCGGCGCGGGCGCGCCGTTGTGGGTGATCGCGCCGCCGTCCTGCGAGGCGACCACGCGGTCGTCCGCCATCGGGTCCTGGGTGCCGACGCCCTGGCCGGCGGCGTGGCCGCCGCCGCCGTGGTGGTGGCCGGTGTCCTGGCCCTCGGCGCGCTGCGGCAGGCTCGGGTCGATCTCGAACTCGGCCAGCATGCTGCCGGTGACGATCACGTCGCCCGGGCCGCCCGAGAGCCTGAGCACCTTGCCGGAGACGGGCGAGGGCACGTCCACCACCGCCTTGGCGGTTTCCATCGACACCAGGTTCTCGTCGAGGCGGATGGTGTCGCCGACCTTGACGTGCCATTCGACGATGGTCGCGTCCGGCAGGCCTTCGCCGAGGTCGGGGAGCAGGAAGGTCTTGGTGGTCATCTGCGTTCTCGCTTGTTTGCCGTCACCCCCGCGGTGTCGGGGATCCAGCGACGTGTTGGGAAGGTCAGCACACTGGGCTCCCGCCGGGGCGGGAGCGACGGGTCAACTCGCCGCCAGGGTGCGCTTGGCCGCGGCCACGATCTTGTCCACGCCCGGCAGGTACTTCATTTCCAGCCGGAACAGCGGAATGTGGGTGTCGTAGCCGGTGACGCGCTCGACCGGCGCGAGCAGGTCGTACATGCATTCCTCGGCCAGGCGCGCGGCGATCTCGCCGCCGAAGCCGGCGGTGCGCGGCGCCTCGTGCACGATCACGCAGCGGCCGGTCTTCTGCACCGACTCGGCGATCGTGCCGAAGTCCAGCGGGGTCAGCGTCGCGACGTCGATGACTTCCGCGCTGATGCCTTCCTTCGCCAGCGCGTCGGCGGCTTCCAGCGTTTCCTTGACCTGCGCGCCCCAGGTCACCAGGGTCACGTCGGTGCCGTCGCGCAGCACGTAGCACACGTCCAGCGGCAGCGCCTCGCCGTCGTCGGGCACGAGCTCCTTGTACTGGCGGTAGATGCGCTTGGGCTCGAAGAAGATCACCGGGTCGGGGTCGCGGATCGCGGCCAGCAGCATGCCGTAGGCGCGCTGCGGCGAGGACGGCATGACCACGCGCAGCCCGGGCACGTTGGTGAAGATCGCCTCGTTCGCCTCGCTGTGGTGCTCCGGCGCGCGGATGCCGCCGCCCCACGGCACGCGCAGCACCATCGGGCAGGTCAGGCGGCCGCGGGTGCGGTAGCGCATGCGCGCGGCGTGGCAGACGATGAAGTCCACCATCGGGTACATGAAGCCGTCGAACTGCGCCTCGGCGACCGGGCGCAGGCCCTGCGACGCCATGCCGACGGTGAGGCCGGCGATGGTGGTCTCGTCCAGCGGCGTGTCGAGCACGCGCTCGGGGCCGAAGGTGGCCGACAGGCCGGCGGTGGCGCGGAACACGCCGCCGTTGACGCCGACGTCCTCGCCCAGCACCAGCACGCGCTCGTCGTGGCGCATCTCGTAGGCGAGCGCCTGGGTGATCGCCTCGATGAGGGTGATCGCGGCGGGGGCCTTGGCTTCGGTCATGGCGTCGTTCTTGGTCTTGGTTGCGGCGTTCATCAGCGGCCCTCCCGCGCGATCGCCTCGGCGCGCTGCGCCTCGAGGTCGGCCGGCAGTTCGGCGTACAGGTAGTCGAACATCGCCTCGACCGGCTGCACCGGCGTCTCCAGGTAGGCGTTGATCTCCACGTCCACCTTGGCGGCGCACTCCTCGGCCCACTCCTTCTCCATCTGCTCGTTCCACACGCCCTGCGCGGTCAGGTAGTTGCGCAGGCGGATGAACGGCTCGCGGGTCCAGGCGTCCTTGACCTCGTCTTCGCCGCGGTAGCGGCGGGCGTCGTCGGCGGTGGTGTGGTCGTGCAGGCGGTAGGTCATGAACTCGATCACGCTGCCGCCCTCGCCCTTGCGCGCGCGCTCGGTGGCGCGGCGCATCGCCTCCAGCACGGCGACCAGGTCGTTGCCGTCCACCTGCAGGCAGTACAGGCCGCCGGCCAGGCCCTTCTGGGCCAGGGTCTGCGCGCCGGTCTGCGCCTTGCGGGGCACCGAGATCGCCCAGCCGTTGTTGATCACGCACAGCACCAGCGGCGAGGTGTAGGCGCCGGCGGAGTTGACCGCCGCGTAGAAGTCGGTCTTGGACGAGCCGCCGTCGCCGCAGCAGGCGACCGCCACGCGCGGCTGCTTGCGCAGCTTGAAGCTGAGCGCGGCGCCCGAGGCCATCAGGCACTGGGTCGAGATCGGCACGCACCACGGGTAGTCGTTCTTGGGACCGGCGAAGTCGTTGCCGCGCTCGTCGCCGCCCCAGTACATCAGCACCTCGCGCGGGCGCACGCCGCGCATGAACTGCGCGCCGTACTCGCGGTAGCTGGGCGCGAACACGTCCTCGGGCTGCATCGAGGCGCCGATGCCGACGTGGGTCGCCTCGTGGCCGAGGCTGGCGGCGTAGGTGCCGAGCTTGCCGGTCCGCTGCAGCGCGATCGCCTTGCCGTCGAACACGCGCACGAACAGCATCTGCTTGAACAGCGGGACCAGCGCCTTCGGGTCGCGGAAGGCCTTGGGGAGCTCGGCGACGGGGGTACCGTCGGGGCCGAGGTACTGCAGGTATTCGATCTCGAACTGGGCGGCGATGCTCATCCGGACGTTCTCTTGCGGCAAGACCGCCATGATACCAAGCGGCCGCGTCCGGCCGCCCCGGCGGGCCCGGCATACGGGGGCGCACGGGCCGCGGCCGGGGCCCCGCGCGCCGTAGAATCCCGGCATGACGATCCAGGACAACCAGCGCCCGCTCGAGGCGGACATCCACACCGACCTCGCCGGCCGGGTCACCTACGGCGGCTACCTGCGCCTGGACCGGCTGCTGTCGGCCCAGCAGCCGCTGTCCTCGCCGCCGCACCACGACGAAATGCTGTTCATCGTCCAGCACCAGGTCTCCGAGCTGTGGATGAAGCTGCTCATCCACGAGCTCTCGGCCGCGGTCGGCCATCTGCGCCGCGACCAGCTCGATCCCTGCCAGAAGATCTTCGCCCGCTGCAAGATCGTGCTGCGGCAGATGACCGACATGTGGTCGGTGCTGGAGACCCTGACGCCGTCGGAATACATGGAATTCCGCGACATCCTCGGGCCCTCGTCCGGCTTCCAGTCGCTGCAGTACCGCACGATCGAGTTCCTGCTCGGCAACAAGAACGCAGCGATGCTGAAGGTGTTCGCGCACGACGCGGAAGGCAGCGCGGCGCTGCGCGCGGTGCTGGAGGCGCCCAGCCTGTACGACGAGGTGCTGGCCCATCTCGCGCGGCAGGGCCACGCGATCCCGCCGCGCCACCTCGCGCGCGACTGGTCGAAGCCGCACGTGTTCGACCCGGACCTGCTGCCCGCCTTCGAGCGCATCTACGAGGACACGAAGTCGCACTGGGCCGCCTACCACCTGTGCGAGGACCTGGTCGACCTCGAGTCGCAGTTCCAGCTGTGGCGCTTCCGCCACATGCGCACGGTGATGCGGATCATCGGCTTCAAGCGCGGCACCGGCGGCTCCTCGGGCGTCGGCTTCCTCAAGCAGGCGCTGGAGCTGACGTTCTTCCCGGAGCTGTTCGAGGTGCGCACGGCGATCGGGATGGCGCCGCCGGCGCCCGGCGTGAGCTAACCGGCCAGCCGTCGGCGGACGGATGTTGCAGAGCAACAAGCCGCCGGCTGAATGCGCGTGCCAATTCACTCCGCGTTGACGGCGCGCGCGTCGGCGGGCCATCCTCGCGGAAATCGGCGCGATCGCGCCGCGCAACACGGGGGAATACCGACTTGAACACCACCTCGCCGAACGCCGCCGAGCCGATGGGACCGCCCATGCGCGATGGCGCCTCCGCCGGCGGCGGGCAGCCGCCAGCCTTCCCGCAGACCCTCGGCCACCCGCGTCCCCTGTGGATGCTGTTCATGACCGAGTTCTGGGAGCGCTTCGCCTTCTACGGCATGCGCTGGGCGCTCGCGCTGTACATCGTGGCCCAGTTCTATGGCGGCGACGCCGCCGGCGAGGCGCCGGCCAGCCGGCTCTACGGCGCCTACCTCGCGCTGGTGTACGCGGCGGCGCTGTTCGGCGGCTACGTCGCCGACCGGGTGATCGGCTACCAGCGTTCGATCCTGCTCGGCGCGGTGGTGATGGCGTCTGGCCTGTTCCTGATCATGGTGCCCAACCAGACGGTCTTCCACATCGGCCTCGCCACGATCATCGCCGGCAACGGCCTGTTCAAGCCCAACATTTCCACCATGGTGGGCCAGCTCTATGCGCAGGGCGACGGGCGTCGCGATTCCGGCTTCACCTTGTTCTACATGGGGATCAACGCCGGCGCGCTGGTCGCGCCGCTGCTGACCGGCTTCCTCGCCGAGCGCATGTTCGGCGGCTCGCCGGAGATGCCGGCCTACAAGGCGGTGTTCATTGCATCCGGCATCGGCATGGTGATCAGCCTGGTGTGGTTCTGGTTTGGTCGCGCCCAGCTGCAAGGCATCGGACGCCCTGCGCAGGGGAGCGAGGGCACGGGCCGGCTGCTGCTGGTGGCGCTGGGCGTGCTGCTGGCGATCCCGGCGATCTACTTCCTGCTCGCCATCGACGCCGCCGCGCTGCAGTGGCTGCTCAGCGCGCTGTTCGTCGCGCTGTGCGTGCTGATCCTGCGCGAGGGCTTCGGCAGCGGCGCGGTCGCCCGCGACAAGGCGATCGCGATGCTGATCATCTTCGTGTTCAACGTGCTGTTCTGGATGTTCTTCGAACAGGCCGGCAGTTCGTTCAACTTCCTCGCGCAGAACATCGTCAACCGCGACTTCGGCGGCTGGACCTTCCCGGTGGGCTGGTTCCAGTCGGTGAACTCGCTGGCGATCATCACCCTGGCGCCGGTGATCGCCTGGATCTGGGTGCGCATGGGGAGCGCCAACCCGTCGATCCCGCGCAAGTTCGGGCTCGGCATCATCTTCAACGGCTTGGCCTTCCTGCTGCTGATGTTCGCGCTGTCCTCGCTGGTCAACGACGCCGGCAAGATCCCGTTCTGGACGCTGTTCATGGTCTACGTGATCCAGTCGGTGGGCGAGCTGTGCCTGTCGCCGATCGGCCTGTCCATGGTGACCAAGCTGGCGCCGGTGCGCCTGGTCGGCTTCGGCATGGGCGGTTGGTTCCTGTCCACCGCGATCGGCAACAACCTCTCGGGCATCTTCGCCAGCAGCGTCAGCGGCGAAGGCGGCATGACGGTGGCGTCCGCGCAGGCCGGTTACACCTTCGGGTTCTGGGTGCTGATCGGCGCCGGCGTGCTGCTGTTCCTGATCGCGCCGCTGATCAACCGGCTGATGCACGGGGTGAAGTAAGGCGTCGCTGCGCGCCCCGCGGCGCGCACCGGTCCGGCGAAACGGCGGCTCAGGCCGCCGTTCCGCTTTTCGCGCCCGACTCGGCGCGCAGTTCCAGCTCGTCGAGCCGGTCCAGCAGGCGGAACAGCAGCGCACGCTCCTCGCCGTCCATGCCGTCGAGCAGTTGCCGCTCGAAGGCCAGCGCCAGCGGCGCGACCTGCGCGTAGATCGCCTCGCCGTCCGGCGACAGCCGCAGCACCGAGCGGCGGCGGTCGCCGTCGTGCATTTCGCGCAGCAGGCGGCCGTCGGCGAGCAGGCGCGCGACCGCGCGGCTGACCGCGACCTTGTCCATCGCCGTGCGCCGCGCGACTTCGCTGGCGGACAGCCCGGACGAGCGGCCCAGCACCGCCATCACCCGCCACTCGGTAACGCCGAGCGCGAAGCGCTCGGAATAGACCGCCGCGATCGCGCCGCTGATGCGGTTGCTGAGCACCGACAGGCGGTAGGGCAGGAAGCGCTCGAGGTCCAGGGTCGCGCGGCGGCGGGGCATGGGTCGGCTTGCAACTGGTTTCAGGTGAAACTATCTTAGCCGCATTCCCCTTCATGCGCGCCGCCCCGTGGCGCGCCCGGATCGCAGGAGCCGCCCCATGAACGCGCAGCCCAACCTCGGCATGCAGGTCACCACCTTCGAGAACCCGATGGGCATCAACGGCTTTGAGTTCGTCGAATTCGCCGCCCCGGCCGGCCAGGGCCCGGCGATGCGCGACTACCTGGAGAAGCTCGGCTTCACCGCGGTGGCGAAGCACAAGGACCGCGCGATCACCCTGTACCGCCAGGGCACGATCAACTTCCTGCTCAACGAGTCGGCCGGTTCCTTCGCCTCGGAATTCGCCGCCCAGCACGGCCCGTCCGCCTGCGGCTTCGCGATCCGTTTCCGCAAGCCGACCGACGAGGTGCTGGCGCACGTGCTGGCCAACGGCGGCGAGGAAGTCCCGGCCACGGGCGCGGTGGACAGCCTCAAGATCAAGGGCATCGGCGACTGCATGCTGTACCTGGTGGACGACGCGCGCGCGGACCTGTACGCCGACTATGTCCCGTTTCCCGGCGTGGACCAGCACCCGAAGGGCTTCGGGCTGACCTTCATCGACCACCTGACCCACAACCTGTTCCTCGGCAACATGCAGAAGTGGTCGGACTACTACGAGAAGCTGTTCAACTTCCGCGAGATCCGCTACTTCGACATCAAGGGCGCCAAGACCGGCCTGCTGTCCAAGGCGATGACCGCGCCGGACGGCGTGGTGCGCATCCCGCTCAACGAGTCCAGCGACGAGAAGAGCCAGATCAACGAGTACCTGCGCGACTACAAGGGCGAGGGCATCCAGCACATCGCGTTGTTCACCGACGACATCTACGAGACGGTGGAGAAGATGCGCGCCGCGGGCATCGAATTCCTTGATACCCCGGACACGTACTTCGAGGTGATCGACCAGCGCGTGCCCAACCACGGCGAGGACGTGCCGCGGCTGGCGCGCAACAAGATCCTGATCGATGCCGACATGGAGACGAAGTCGCGCAAGCTGCTGCAGATCTTCACCCAGAACGCGTTCGGCCCGATCTTCTTCGAGATCATCCAGCGCAAGGGCAACGAGGGTTTCGGCGAGGGCAACTTCCAGGCGCTGTTCGAGAGCATCGAGCGCGACCAGATGAAGCGCGGCGTGCTCTGACGGATTGCCGCGCGGGCGACACCACTCCGACAAGCCAGCCGGCGGCACGCGGCCGCCTCACGGGAATCGCGCATGAGCATCGAGAGCACCGGATATCAGTCGGGCTTCGGCAACGAGTTCGCGACCGAGGCGGTCGCCGGCGCGCTGCCGGTGGGCCGCAATTCGCCGCAGCGCGTCGCGCACGGGCTGTACGCGGAGCAGCTGTCGGGCACCGCCTTCACCGCGCCGCGCCACGCCAACCGGCGCAGCTGGCTGTACCGGATCCGGCCGGCGGCGATGCATGGTGCGTTCGCGCCGTTCGCGCAGCCTTGCTTCCACAACGACTTCGGCAGCGGTCCGGTGAGCCCCGACCAGTTGCGCTGGAGTCCGCTGCCGCTGCCGCAGGCGCCCACCGACTTCGTCGAGGGGCTGTTCACGATGGGCGGCAACGGCGGCCCGGCGGGCGGCGCCGGCGTCGGCATCCACCTGTACGCGGCCAATCGCGACATGCGGGATCGTTTCTTCTACAGCGCCGACGGCGAGTTGCTGATCGTGCCGCAGCTCGGCCGCCTGCACGTGGAGACCGAACTCGGCGTGCTCGACGTGGAGCCGCAGGAGATCGCAGTGATCCCGCGCGGCGTGCGCTTCCGCGTCGGGCTGCCGGACGGCGAGGCGCGCGGCTACGTGTGCGAGAACTTCGGCGCGCTGCTGCGCCTGCCCGACCTCGGCCCGATCGGCAGCAACGGCCTGGCCAACCCGCGCGACTTCCTGGCGCCGAACGCGGCCTTCGAGGACCGCGAGGGCGCGTTCGAGCTGGTCGCCAAGTTCCAGGGCCACCTGTGGCGCGCGGACATCGACCACTCGCCGCTGGACGTGGTCGCCTGGCACGGCAACTACGCGCCGTACAAGTACGACCTGCGCCGCTTCAACACGATCGGCTCGATCAGCTACGACCACCCGGATCCTTCGATCTTCCTGGTGCTGACATCGCCCAGCGACACCCCGGGCGTGGGCAACATGGACCTCGCGATCTTCCCGCCGCGCTGGCTGGTGGCGCAGGACACGTTCCGCCCGCCGTGGTTCCACCGCAACGTGGCCAGCGAGTTCATGGGCCTGATCCACGGCGTGTACGACGCCAAGGCCGAGGGGTTCGCGCCGGGCGGCGCCAGCCTGCACAACTGCATGACCGGGCACGGGCCGGACGCGGCGACCTTCGAGAAGGCGTCCGCCGCCGACCTGTCGAAGCCGGACGTGATCGCCGACACCATGGCCTTCATGTTCGAGACCCGCTTCGTGATCCGGCCGACCGCGCAGGCGCTGCAGGCGGCGCATCGCCAGCGCGACTACCAGGCCTGCTGGGCCGGGTTGCGCAAGCATTTCCGCGGCTGAGGCTTCGCGTGGCGTCGACGTCGTGCCGCTAGCCTTGCCCCGTCCGCCGGATGACGAGATCGCCATGCGTGCCTCGCCCCTGTTGCCCGCGCTGCTGTTGCTGGTCGCCTGCGCGCGTGTGCCGGAGGCCGACGGCCCGCCGGCGACGGAGGAAGGCGAGGCCGCGACGCCCGCGGACGCGGCGGCGCCGGCCGTTGCCGACATCGAACGCCCCGCACGCGATGCGCCCGCGCGCGGCGATGCTGGCGAAGGCGACGCCGCCTCCCCCGCGCACGCGAACGGCTACGCGGCGCTGCGGTTCGGCATGGACGAGCCGGCGCTGCGCGCGGCCTGGGACGGGCCGGCGCTGCAGGGGCTCGGCGAAGGCGAGGCCTGCCGTTACCTGAGCCCCGAAGGCCAGGCGGCGCCGGCGGTGCTGGCCTTCATGCTGGAAGGCGGGCGCTTCGTGCGCTACGACGTGGGCCAGGGCAACGCCGCGATCGCGGCGCCCGGCGGCGGGCGCATCGGCATGGACGCGAATGCCGTGCGCGCGCTGTACCCCGGCGCGCAGCAGCAGCCGCACAAGTACGTGCCCGAAGGCCGCGTGCTGCGGGTACCACTGCAGGGCGGCACCGTGCTGGTGTTCGAAACCGGCGCCGACGGCCGGGTGAGCGCGTGGCGGGTCGGCCTGCCGCCGCAGGTGGACTACGTCGAAGGCTGTTCGTAGCGCCGCGGCCGCCCGGCGGCCTGCACGCATTCCCCCGCCGGCCGCGCCTAGAATCGCCCGAGTCCCGGCTGGAGACGCGACATGGCGGCTGCGTTCGGCTTCTTCCTCCTCGGCCTGCTGCTGCTGGCGCTGGGCGGCGATTCCATCGTCAAGGGCGCGTCCGGGCTGGCCCAGCGCTTCGGCCTGTCGCCGCTGGCGGCCGGCGTGGTGCTGGTCGCGTTCGGCACCTCGCTGCCGGAGCTGGCGGTCAACGCGCGCGCGGCCTGGGTCGGCAGCCAGGCGCTGGCGCTGGGCAACGCGGTCGGCAGCAACGTCGTCAACTTCGGCCTGACGCTCGGCGCCGCCGCGCTGGCCGCGCCGCTGCTGGTGCGCTGGCGTTCGCTGGCGCCGCTGCTGCTGTGCTTCGTGGTGGCCAGCGTGCTGGTGATCGGGCTCGGCCTGGACGGCGCGCTCGGCCGGCTGGACGGCCTGCTGCTGCTCGCCCTGTTCGTCGCGGTGTTCGCGTGGATGCTCGCGCGCAGCCGGCGCGAGAGCGACCAGGTGCGCGAAGGCGTGGCCGCGTTCGGCGCGACCCGCACCGGGCTCGGGCTCAACCTGCTGCGCTTCGTGCTGGCGGCGGTGCTGCTGTACTTCGGCGCGCGCCTGGTGGTGCAGCACGCGCCGGTGCTGGGCGCGGCGCTCGGCCTGGCGCCGCTGCTGTCGGGCCTGATCGTGGTCGCGATCGGCACGGCGCTGCCCGAGGTGTTCGCCGCCGTGGCCGCGGCGCGGCGCGGGCAGGGCGACATGGTCGCCGGCCACGTGATCGGTTCCAGCGTGTTCAACCTGCTGGTGGTGCTCGGCGGCATGGCCGCGTTCCGTGACGTGCCGCTGCCGCAATCTTTCGTCCGTTTCGAACTGCCGGCCGCGCTGGCGTTCGCGCTGGTGCTGTACCCGATGCTGCGCGGCGACCTGCGGGTCAGCCGCACCGAAGGCGGCGTCCTGCTCGTCGCCTTCGTCGCCTGGCTGGCGTTCGAGCTGTTGCTGGTCCAGCACTGACCGGCGCTCGGCGCTTGCTAGACTCGCGCGGATGAACACGCCTCCCCTCGCGCGCGCGGCGATGCGGTTGCCCGAGCGCGCGTTGCACGCGCTGCTCGAGTTCCTGCGGCTGGAAGCGGCCGGCGGCATCCTGCTGATCCTGGCCGCCGCGCTGGCGCTGGTGTGCGCCAACGTGCCGCAGCTCGAGGAGTTCTACGACGCCTTCCGCGAACTGCCGGTCATGGTCGCGTTCGGCCAGTGGCGCATCGCCAAGCCCGCGTTGCTGTGGATCAACGACGGCCTGATGGCGATCTTCTTCCTGCTGGTCGCGCTGGAGATCAAGCGCGAGACGCTCACCGGACAGCTGGCCGGGCGCGACCGCCTGGTGCTGCCGCTGGTCTGCGCCAGCGCCGGGGTCGCGGTGCCGGCGCTGATCTTCGCCGCGCTCAACCGTGGCGACGCCGGCGCGATGCGCGGCTGGGCGGTGCCGACCGCGACCGACATCGCGTTCGCGCTCGGCGTGCTGTCGCTGCTCGGCTCGCGGGTGCCGCATGGCATGAAGCTGTTGCTGGCGACGATCGCGGTGGTCGACGACCTGATCGCGATCCTGATCATCGCGGTGTTCTATTCCGAGGGCCTGTCCTTCGTCGCGCTGGGCTGGGCGGCGGTCGCGCTCGCCGGCATGGCCTGGCTCAACCGGCGCCGCGTCACCGCACTCACGCCCTACCTGCTGCTGGGCGCGGTGCTGTGGGTGTGCGTGCTGAAGTCGGGCGTGCACGCGACCC
This sequence comes from Lysobacteraceae bacterium, assembly GCA_035539135.1. Classification (GTDB taxonomy): domain Bacteria; phylum Pseudomonadota; class Gammaproteobacteria; order Xanthomonadales; family Xanthomonadaceae; genus JABFWF01. Next base: position 137,510 of record DATLJD010000009.1, on the reverse strand, counting down.
TGGCGGGCGTCGCCACCGGCCTGCTGATCCCGCACGTGGACCCGCGCAACGACACGCCCGACGAGGTCGAGCACTCGCCGCTGGAACACCTGGAGCATGCGCTGCACCCGTGGGTCGCCTACCTGATCCTGCCGGTGTTCGCGTTCGCCAACGCCGGCCTCGCGCTGGGCGAACTCGAGGCCGGCGACATGGTGGCGGCGCTGCCGCTGGGGATCGCGCTCGGCCTGATCCTCGGCAAGCCGGTCGGCATCGTCGGGGCCGCGCTCGGCCTGCGCGCGCTCGGCTGGGCGCGCCTGCCCGACGGCATGGACCTGCGCGCGCTGCTGGGCATGGGCGTGCTGTGCGGGATCGGTTTCACCATGAGTCTGTTCATCGCCTCGCTGGCTTACACCGGACTGCCCTACGAGGAGGCGGTGCTGGGCGTGCTCGGCGGCTCGCTGGTGTCGGCGCTGCTCGGCTACGCATGGCTGCGGGCGGTGCTTCCGGCGCGGGCGCGGGCGTGAGCCGGCGCGCGCTGGTGTTCGGCGCCAGCGGGCAGATCGGGCGCCCGCTGCTGGCGCGCCTGCGCGCTGATGGCTGGATGGTCGATGCGGTGTCGCGGCAACCGCGGGCGACGTTCGACGGCGTGCGCTGGCTGCGCGGCGACCTGGCGGCCTGCGATGGCTTGCCGGCGACGGTCGACGCGATCTTCAGCTGCGGTCCGCTGGACGCGTTTGCCCACTGGTACGCGCACGCCGGCATCACCGCGGAGCGTGTCGTGGCCTTCGGCTCCACCAGCGTGCACGTCAAGCGCGACTCGCGCGACCCGGCTGAGCGCGACGTCGCCGCGCGCCTGGCGGAGGGTGAGCGCGCGCTGTTCGCCGCCGCGCAGGCGCGCGGCGCCGCCGCGGCCGTGCTGCGGCCGACCCTGGTCTACGGCGGCGGCGCCGATCGCACCCTGAGCCGGATCGCCGCGCTGGCGCGGCGTTGGGGCCGCTTCGTGCTGCCACGCGGCGCGGTCGGCCTGCGCGCGCCGGTGCACGTGGACGACCTCGCCGCCGCGGCGCTCGCGGCCTGCGCCGCCGGCGCGCGCGGCGGCTTCGACCTGCCGGGCGGCGAGGTGCTGCCCTACCGCGAGATGGTCGCGCGCGTGCTGGCTGTGCTCGAGCCCCCGGCGCGCCTGCTCGAGGTGCCGGCGCCGCTGTTCGCGCTGCTGCTCGCCGGCGCGCGCGTGGCGGGATTGCGCGGCCTCGGCGACGCCGCGCTCGCGCGCATGCGCGAGGACCTGGTGTTCGACCCGGCGCCGGCGCGCGCCGCGTTCGGTTACGCGCCGCGCGCGTTCCGGCCGGACGCCGGCATGTTCGGCTGAGGCGCGCCTACAGTTCTTCCGCCGGCGGCAGCGGCCGCGCCTTGGCCAGCGCGCGCAGGGCGATGATCAGCACCCCGCCCAGCACCATCGCGCCGCCGAGCCACAACTGCGGTCCTGGCCGGTCGCCCCAGAACAGCATCCCCAGCAGGATCGCCAGCACCGGCGACAGCAACAGCCACGGCGTCACCTGCGCGACCGGATGCCGCTGCACCAGCACGTAGTACAGGCCGTGCCCGAGCAGCGATGAGAACACCGCCGAATACACCGCGCCGCCCCAGCCGACCCAGCTGGCGCTGCGCAACGCATGCAGGCCCTGCGGCTCGAGCGCGAAGCTCAGCGCCAGCAGCGGCAGCAGGCCGATGATCGCGGTCCAGCCCTGCTGGCTGACCATGTCCAGCCCCTTCAGCGGCCGCATCAGCACGGTGCCGGCGGCGAGGAAGAAGGCCGACACCAGCATCAGCAGCAGCGACGCCGGCGCGTCCAGCACCAGCGGATCGAAGCCCAGCACCAGTACGCCGGCGAAGCTCACCGCGATCGCCAGCCCGGTGCGCCAGCCAAAGCGCTCGCCCAGCCACCACCACGCCAGCAGCGCCGCCATCGGCACGTAGCTTTGCATCACGATCGCGGGCGAGGCGAGGTCGCCGGCCAACTGCAGCGACCAGAAGCTCAGGCCGAAGTGCAGCACGCCGTTGCACACCGCCACCGCGACCAGCCGCGGCCACTGCCCGCGCGGCGGCGCCTTGACGAAGAACCCCAGCGCCAGCACCAGGATCGCCAGCCGCACCGCGGTGAACAACAGCGGCGGGATCTCGCGCAGGGCGAAGGCCGAGGTGAGGAAGTTGCCCGCCCACACCAGGCAGATCAACAGGGCGATGGCGAGGTCGCGCGGCGGCAGCGTATGGCGTGGCATCGGCTCGGGGACGCGGGTGGCGCGCCAGCTTGCGGGCAGGGGCGCGACGCGGGAACGAATGGGCGGGTGCCGCCGCGCGGACGACTACCAGCCCCAGCCCAGGCGCCGGTACAGCTTCGCCAGCACCCAGGCCGGCCCGATCAGCAGGTAAGTCAGGTCCGTCAGGAAGCTGGGCTTGCGCCCTTCGACCTTGTGCCCGACGAACTGCGCGATCCAGGCCAGCACGAATACCGCCATCGCGATCTCCATCAATACGATCGTGCCGAGCGCGTCGTGCAGTGCGCGGTTGAGCCAGGCGCAGGCGACGAACACCACCAGCATGCCCAGTCCGAGCCGGCGCGAGGCGCGGTAATAGAATGCCCACGCGAAGAACATCGCCAGCGCCGACCACAGTCCGGCGCGGAACCAGCTGCCGGTCACCGGGATGCACCACAGCAGCGCGGTCACGCTCCACAGGATCAGCGGCACCGCGACCACGTGGATCTTCTGGTTGAGCGGATTGCGGTGGTCGTCCGAGTAGTGGGCGAACCAGCGGTCGATCGGGCGCTCGGCGGTGGCGTTCATGGTCCAGGCCTCGGGTGCGTGCTCAGGCGATCGTCGCGAACGCGTCGCGCGTGAGGTTTTCCGGGTCGCCTTCGGTGCAGGCGACGTCGTCCTCGATGCGGATGCCGCCGTAGGGGCGGAAGGCGTCCACCCGCGCCCAGTCCACCGCGTCGGCGTGGCCGTCCTCGCGCAGCTTCTGCAACAGCATGTCGATGAAGTACAGGCCCGGCTCGATGGTCACCACCATGCCCGGTTCGAGCACGCGGGTCAGGCGCAGGTAGGGATGGCCCGGCGGCTTGTCGATGGTGCCGCCGGCGTCGCTGGCGGCGAAACCGGCGACCTCGTGCACCTGCAGGCCGATGCCGTGGCCGATGCCGTGCGGGAAGAACGCGCTGCTGACGCCGGTCGCGACCGCCGCTTCCGGCGACACCGTGATGAAGCCGAAGTCGCGCAACACGCCGGCCAGGGCGAGGTGCGCGTCCAGGTGCAGCTGGCGGTAGTCGGTGCCCGCGCGGACCTGCGCGCACATGCGCTGCTGCGCGGCGTCGACCGCGTCGATGAGCGCCTGGAACTCGCTGGCGGAGTCCGCCGCGTAGGTGCGGGTGATGTCGCACGCGTAGCCGCCGTGCGAGGCGCCGGCGTCGATCAGCAGGCTGCGCCGCTGCAATGGCGGGTAGCGGTCGCGGTCCATGTAGTGCAGCACCGCGCCGTGCTCGTTGAGGGCGACGATGTTGCCGTAGGGCAGCTCGTCGCTGTCCTGGCCGGCGGCCTGGCAGTAGACCAGGTGGATGCCGAACTCGCTGGCGCCGGCCCGGAACGCGCGCTCGGCGGCGCGGTGCGCGCGCACGCCGGTGCGGGTCGCCTCGCGCATCATCGCCAGTTCGTAGGGCGTCTTGAACGCGCGGTGGTACTCCAGGTAGGCGAGCACCGCCGGCGGGTTGTTCGGCACGAAGGCGCCCAGCGCCGATTGCGGCTCGCCGAGGATCGCGCAGCGCGCCGGGTCGGCGGGCAGGTGCGCCAGTGCCTCCTCCGGCTTGCGGATCACGACGATGTCGAACAGCGGCGTCCAGTAGCCCGACGGCGCCTGCGGCACCACGTGCCAGTAGTCGAACGGTTGCAGGTAGATCAGCTTCGGCCGCGCGCCGGGGGTGTGCACCAGCCAGCTGCCCGGGGTCCGGGTCAGCGGCGCCCAGGCCTTGAACTGCGGATTGACCGCGTACGGGTAATCACGGTCGTCGAACGCCTGGTAGTGCAGGGTCCCGCTCGGCACCACAAGATGTTCGAGGCCGCCGCGCGCGAGCGCCGCGTCGGCGCGGTCCTGCAACACGCGGAGATGATCGGCATATAGGATGGCGGGGGGGAGCATCAGCGGGGAGCCCGTGGGAGAGACGCCGCATTCTGCCGGAAACCCCGTGGTGGCGCCGGAACCGCCGCCGCCGCAGGCCGCGCCGCTGTTCGGCCTGCCGGCCTGGGCGTGGGCGCTCGGCGGACTGCTGCTGGGCCTGCTCGCGACCGGCGTGCTGTTGCTGGTGGAGGCGCACAACCTGGATCGCGACGCGCGCCGGCAGCATGCGGCGACGCTCCGTGTCGCGGTGGCGCAGATCGAGCGCCGGCTGGACGCCGCGGGCCTGCTGTTGCGCTCGGTACAGTCGGCCTACTTCGCCTCCGGCGACATCGACGAGGAACGGTTCGAGGGCCTGGTCGCCAACCTCGAGCCCTCGCGCAACGTGCCCAGCCTGGTGGCGATCGCCTACGCGCCGCGCAGCGTCGATCCGGCCGGGCGGCCGCATTATCGCTACACCCGGGTCGCGCCGGCGCTGGCCAATCGCATCCTGCTGGGGCTGGATGTCGGGTCGCAGCCGCGCAACCTGGCCGCCCTGATGCGCGCGCGCGACAGCGACGAACCGGTGCTGTCGGCGCCCTTCCGGCTGCGCCAGCCCGGCGTCGGCGGCGACGGCGACGACGACGGCGTGGTCGTGCGGCTGCCGGTGTTCACCCCCGGCAGCGACCCCGCCAGCCCGGCCGAGCGTCGCGCGCGCGAGGCGGGCGCGCTGGCGATGAGCCTGCGCCTGCGACCGTTCCTGCAGCAGGCCTTTCCCCCCGGGGTGCTGGACGCGTACCGGGTGCGCGTGGTCGATGCCACCGACGAGAACCAGCTGCTGTTCGATGCCGGCGCCGAGCCCGGCGGCAGCGAGCGTTACAACGGCACGGTCGCTTTCGGCGGCCGCCGATGGCAGTTGACCCTGGAGCCGCGCGCGCATGCGCACGGCGGCCCGCTGCTGTGGGCGTTCGGCATCGGGGGTGTCATTGCCAGCGTGCTGCTCGCGCTGCTGTTGTGGTCGGTCGCGAACACCCGCCGGCGGGCGCTGGCGCTGGGCTGGCAGATGAGCGCGCGCTTCCGCGAAAGCGAGGCGCGCTTCCGCACCCTGAACGAACTGTTGCCGGCGCTGGTGCTGATGGCGCAGGCCGACGACGGCCGCATCGTCTATGCCAACGAGGCGGCGAGCGCGCGGCTGGGCGCGGAGGTCGAGGGCGGCACCCTGGGCGCGCTGTTCGAGGACGAGGCGCTGCACCGGCGCCTGCAGCAGCGCGGCGGCGTGGCCACCTGGAGCAACGTCGAGGCGATGCTGGTCTCGCTCAACGGCGACCGCTTCTGGGCCTCGACCTCGGTGTCGCGGGTGCGCGTGGCCGGCCAGGAACGGCTGCTGATGGTCGCCACCGACATCTCCGAGCAACGCCAGCTGACCGAGCTGCTCAGTTACCAGGCCAGCCACGACAGCCTGACCGAGCTGTACAACCGCCGCGAGTTCGAGCGCCACGTGCAGCGCGCGCTGTACGCGCTGAACAAGGACGGCCCACCGGCGGCGCTGCTGTACATCGACCTCGACCAGTTCAAGCTGATCAACGACACCTCCGGCCACCTCGCCGGCGACCAGCTGCTGAGCCAGCTCGCGCTGGCGATGGGCGAGCAGCTGCGCGGCGGCGACATCATCGCCCGCCTGGGGGGCGACGAATTCGGCATCCTCGCCCACGACACCCGCCTGGAAGGCGCGCAGGCGCTGGCCGAGCGGCTGCGCGCGCGGGTCGAGGGCTACGTCTACGTCTGGCGCCAGCGCTCCTACACGATCAGCGCCAGCATCGGCGTGGTGCTGCTCGACCGCCCCGGGCTGACCCTCGCCGACGTGCTCTCGCAGGCCGACGCCGCCTGCTACGTCGCCAAGGACCACGGCCGCAACCGTGCCCACGTCTATTCCGAGCAGGACGACGAGACCGTGCGCCGTCGCGGCGAGATGGAATGGGCCAACCGCCTGCGCTGGGCGATCGACGAGAACCGCCTGCTGCTGTACTACCAGGAATTGGTCGGCCTGCAGCAGTCCGACCCCGCCGGCCCGCACCTCGAGCTGCTGCTGCGCCTGCGCGACGAGGACGGGCGGGTGGTGCTGCCGGGCGCCTTCCTGCCCGCCGCCGAGCGCTACGGGATGATGCCGCTGATCGACCGCTGGGTGATCGCGCGGTCGCTGGCGAACTTTGACCGCCTGCACGCCAGCGGCCGCCCGCCGGGCTGCTGCGCGATCAACCTCGCCGCGTCCAGCCTCGAGGACGAGGGACTGGCCGAGTACGTGCTGGACCTGATCCGGCGCCACGGCGTGGAACCGTCGCGGGTCTGCTTCGAGATCACCGAGACCGAGGCGATGCGCAACGTCGCCCGCGCGATGCGCTTCATCGAGCGCATCCGCGCGGCCGGCTGCCGGATCGCGCTGGACGACTTCGGCGCCGGCATGTCCTCGTTCGGCTACCTGAAGAACCTGCCGGTGGACACGATCAAGATCGACGGCAGCTTCATTCGCGACCTCGAGACCGACACGCTCAGCCGCTCGATCGTGGAGGCGATCTGCAGCATCGGCCACCAGCGCGGGCTGGCGGTGGTCGCCGAGTGGGTGTCCAGCGACGCGTTGGTCGGCCTGCTGCGCGGACTGGGGGTGGACTGGGGCCAGGGCTTCGCCTTGCACCGGCCGACGCCGGTGCTGTTCCAGCGCGACGCCGGCGCGAACGACGCGCGCCGCGGCGGCTGAACGGGCGGCGGGCGGCACGGCCCGCCATGCGACAATCGCCGCGCGCCGAACCAACGCCGCTGCGCGCCGGTCCAAGCGTTTCCCTCCCCCGCACGCCGATTGCCGTCATGCTGAAGCCCCTTCTGTTCGCCCTGTTCGGCGTCGCCAGCCTGGCGGCTTGCGCGCAGACCAGCACCCCGGCGACCGCCGCCCGTCCGGGCGCCGAAGCCGCGCGCGACGCCGCCGCCGGCGCCGCCGACGCGCCCAGGGTGGTCCCCGGCACGCCCGCCGCGCGCGCCCGCGACGCCATCCGCCAGGTCAACGCCGACCTGCGCATCGACCGCATCGAGGCCGCCCCGCTCAAGGGCTTCCAGCAGGTCATCGTCGGCGGCCAGGTGGTGTATGTCAGCGACGACGGCCGCTACCTGCTGCAGGGCGCGCTGTACGACATCCCGGCGAAGCGCGACCTGTCCGAGGCCGCGATGGCGGGCCTGCGCCGCGAGCTGATGAAATCGATGCCGCTGTCCGACCGGATCGTGTTCGCCCCCGCCAACCCGAAGTACACGGTCACCGTCTTCACCGACGTCGAATGCGGCTACTGCCGCAAGCTGCACAGCGAGATCGCCGAGTACAACAGGCAGGGCATCGCGGTGCAGTACGTCGCCTTCCCGCGCATGGGCCTGGGCAGCGACGACTTCCGCAAGATGGAGGCGGTGTGGTGCGCGCCGGACCGCAAGCGCGCGCTCACCGACGCCAAGAACGACCGGCCGGTGCCTGCGCGCAGGTGCACCAATCCGGTCGCGATGCAGTACACCTTCGGCCAGCGCATGGGCCTGACCGGCACCCCGATGATCCTCGCCGAGGACGGCACCCAGCTCGGCGGCTACGTGCCGCCGGCGCAGCTGCGCGCCGAACTCGACCGGCTCGCCACCCAGGGCGAGAAGCCGCCGGTCAGCCGGGCCGCCAGCGGGGTCTGATCGGCCGGGCCGGTCGGGCGAGGGGCTCCGACCGGCTACAATAGGGGGCCCGGTTTCCGACGGTATCCCCACGGTGCTCCCGGACACGATCGTCCTAGAGGGCCAGCCGGCCCTGTCGCCGTTCCGCCGCGAACGGCTGGAAGTCCGCCTGCAGGCCGTCCATCCCGCGCTGCGCGTGACCGGCGCCTGGTTCACCTACTGGATCTTGCCCGAGGCCGGCGCCGAGCCCGACCGCGCCGCGCTGTGCCGCATCCTGCAGGCGCGCGACGGCCGCGAGGCGCAGGCCGCCGGGGCCCTGTCGCGCTACGTGGTGCCGCGGCTGGGCACGATCTCGCCGTGGGCGAGCAAGGCGACCGAGCTGCTGCACGGCGCCCGCCTGCCGGTGCAGCGGGTCGAGCGCGGCATGCGCATCGACCTCGCCGGCTGGCCCGGGGACGCCGCCGCGGCGGCCGCGGTGGGCAGGCGCCTGCACGACCCGATGACCCAATCGCTGCTGGCCGACGTCGCCGGAGGCGCCGCGCTGTTCCGCGCGCCGGCGCGCGGCGCGCTGGAGGTGGTGCCGCTGGCGGGGCTCGAGGAGGCCAACCGCCGGCTCGGCCTGGCGCTGGCCGAGGACGAGATCGACTACCTGCGCGCGCGCTACGCCGAGCTCGGCCGCGACCCGCACGACGTCGAACTGATGATGTTCGCGCAGGCCAACTCCGAACACTGCCGGCACAAGATCTTCAACGCCAGCTGGACCATCGACGGACGCGACGAGGCGACGTCGCTGTTCCGGATGATCAAGCACACCCACGCGAAGACACCGGAGTACACGCTGTCGGCGTACAGCGACAACGCGGCGGTCGTGGAGGGCTACCCCGCGCGCCGCTACCGCCCGGATCCGGTCAGCCATGAGTACCGCGCCGAGCCGGAAGCGCCGGGCGCGTTCTGCATCAAGGTCGAGACCCACAACCACCCGACCGCGATCGCGCCGTTCCCCGGCGCGTCGACCGGCGCCGGCGGCGAGATCCGCGACGAGGGCGCGACCGGCCGCGGCGGCCGGCCGAAGGCGGGCCTGGCGGGCTTCTCGGTCTCGCACCTGCGCATTCCGACGTTGCCGCAACCCTGGGAGCAGCCGCGCCCGCTCAACCCGCGGATGGCGCCGGCGCTGGAGATCATGCTGGACGGCCCGATCGGCGCGGCGGCGTTCAACAACGAGTTCGGCCGGCCGAACCTGACCGGCTACTTCCGCAGCTTCGAGCTGGCGGAAGGCGACGGCTTCGCCCGCGCCTACGACAAGCCGATCATGCTGGCCGGCGGCCTCGGCGCGATCGACATCCCGATGGTGGCGAAGCAACCGCTGTCGCCCGGCGACGCGGTGGTCGTGCTCGGCGGCCCGGCGATGCTGATCGGGCTGGGCGGCGGCGCGGCGAGTTCGGTCGCTTCCGGCGAGAGCGCCGAGGACCTGGACTTCGCCAGCGTGCAGCGCGACAACCCGGAGATGGAGCGGCGCGCGCAGGAGGTCATCGATCGCTGCGTCGCGCTCGGCGAGCGCAATCCGATCCTGTCCATCCACGACGTCGGCGCCGGCGGCCTGTCCAACGCGATCCCCGAGCTGCTGCACGACTCGGGCGTCGGCGGCGTGATCGACCTCGAGCAGGTGCCCAGCGACGATCCCTCGCTGTCGCCGATGCAGCTGTGGTGCAACGAGTCGCAGGAGCGCTACGTGCTCGGCATCCCGCAGGAGCGCGTCGCCGAGTTCGCGGCGCTGTGCCTGCGCGAGCGCTGCCCGTTCGCGGTGGTCGGCACCGCGACCGCGGAGCAGCGGCTGGTGGTCGGCTACGGTGCGACGGTCGATTCCATCGAGGCCAACCCGGACCAGGCGTTCGCGATCGACCTGCCGATGGACGTGTTGTTCGGCAAGCCGCCGAAGATGCACCGCGACACCGCGCACCCGCCGCGCCCGCGCTGGCCCGAACTCAACACCGCGACGCTGTCCGAACGATCGCCGGACGCGCTGCGCGAGGCCGGCCTGCGCGTGCTCGCGCACCCGACCGTGGCCGCCAAATCCTTCCTGGTCACGATCGGCGACCGCACCGTCGGCGGCCTCACCGCGCGCGACCAGATGGTCGGCCCGTGGCAGCTGCCTGTCGCCGATTGCGCGATCACCCTGTCCGACTACCACGGCTTCGCCGGCGAGGCGATGGCGGTGGGCGAGCGCACGCCGCTGGCGCTGCTGGATCCGGCGGCCGCCGCGCGCATGGCGGTCGGCGAGGCGATCACCAACCTGTGCGCCGCGCCGGTGGACGAGCTGGCGCGGATCAAGCTGTCCGCCAACTGGATGGCCGCGGCCGGCCACGACGGCGAGGACGCACGCCTGTTCGACGCGGTGCGCGCGGTCGGCCTCGATCTTTGCCCCGAGCTGGACCTGGCGATCCCGGTCGGCAAGGATTCGCTGTCCATGCAGGCGCAGTGGACCGACGGCGGCATCGCCCAGAAGTCGGTGTCGCCGGTGTCGCTGATCGTGTCCGCGTTCGCGCCGGTCGCCGACGTGCGCCGCCAGCTGACTCCGCTGCTCGAGCGCGATCCCGACAGCGAGCTGTGGCTGATCGGGCTGGGCGGCGGCAAGCAGCGCCTGGGCGGTTCGATCCTGGCGCAGGTGCACCCGGATGCCGCCGGCACCCCGGCGCTGCCCGCGTTCGCCGGCGCGGTGCCCGACCTCGACGACCCGCAGCGCCTGCGCGCGTTCTTCGAACTCATCCGCGACGCGCGCGAGGGCGGCCTGCTGCGCGCCTACCACGACCGTTCCGACGGCGGCGCCTTCGCCGCGATGTGCGAGATGGCGTTCGCCTCGCACCTCGGCCTCGACATCGTCCTCGACGGCTGGGGCGAGGACCCGTTCCGCACCCTGTTCGCCGAGGAACTCGGCGCGATCGTGCAGATCGCCGGCGAGGATCGCGCCGAATTCGCCGACCTCGTCGCCCGCCACGGCCTGATCGACTGCGCGCAGCGGATCGGCCGGCCGACCACCGCGCCGGTGGTGCGCGTGCTGGAGGACGGCGACAGCCTCGCCGAATGGCGCTGGGAGGAACTGTTCGACGCCTGGTGGTCGGTGACCCACGCGCTGCAGCGCCTGCGCGACAACCCGCAGGGCGCCGACGAGGAGCGCGCCGCGGCGCGCCGCTTCGACGCGCCGGGCCTGGTGCCGAAGCTGACCTTCGACCCGGCCGAGGACGTCGCCGCGCCCTTCATCGCCACCGGCGCGCGCCCGCGCGTGGCGATCCTGCGCGAGCAGGGCGTCAACAGCCAGGTCGAAACCGCGGTCGGCTTCGATCGTGCCGGTTTCGCCGCGGTCGACGTGCACATGAGCGACCTGGTCGCCGGCCGCGCGCGGCTGGCGGACTTCGCCGGCTTCGTCGCCTGCGGCGGCTTCAGCTACGGCGACGTGCTCGGCGCCGGCCGCGGCTGGGCGACCTCGGTACTCGAGCGACCGGAGCTGCGCGAGATGTTCGCCGAATTCTTCGCCCGCGCCGACAGCTTCGCGCTGGGCGTGTGCAACGGCTGCCAGATGCTGTCCCAGCTCAAGCCGATCATCCCCGGCGCCGAGCACTGGCCGCGCTTCCTGCGCAACCGCAGCGAGCAGTACGAGGCGCGCCTGGCGCTGCTGGAAGTGGCGCAGTCGCCGTCGCTGTTCCTGCGCGGCATGGAAGGCTCGCGCATCCCGGTCGCGGTCGCGCACGGCGAGGGCCGCGCGGCGTTCGAGGCCGCCGGCGACCAGGCCGCAGCCGACATCGCCCTGCGCTACGTCGACGGCGCCGGCCGGATCGCCGACAGCTACCCGGCCAACCCGAACGGCTCGCCCGACGGCATCGCCGGCCTGACCACCCGCGACGGCCGGGTCACCATCTTGATGCCGCACCCGGAGCGCACCCTGCGCAGCGCCAACTACAGTTGGGCGCCGCGCGACTGGCCGGACGACGGCCCGTGGCTGCGGATTTTCCGCAACGCGCGGGCCTGGCTGGGCTGAGCGGTGGGGGCAGGGGCGGCGCCCCCACCCGTCCCGCGGGTCATCAGGCGCCGGCGCGGCTCTGGTGGTGCGCCGCCGACAGCCGCTTCATCAGTGGCAGCACCGCGAACGCGATCGCCGTGCACACCAGCGCGGCCATGCCGAGCTTGTTGAACAGGCTGGTGTAGATCGGCAGGCTGGCGATCGGGTTGTCGGTGATGTCGCTGGGCACGCTGGCGTAGGACGCGACCACGCCGCCGAGGTACTGCGACACGCCCGAGGCGACGAAGTAGGCGCCCATCATGAAGCCGCCCATGCTGGCCGGCACGTAGCGCGCGACCATGGCCAGGCCGAGGCCGCTGACCAGCAGCTCGCCCAGCGAGATCGCGCCGTAGCCCCACACCATCAGCCATGACGACACCCGGCCGGTCGCGTCGGCGACGTGCTCCGCCGCGCCGTAGATGAAGAAGCCGAGCGCGACGATCGCGAAGCCGAGCGCGAACTTGGCGGCGATCGACAGGTCCCTGCCGCGCTTGCCGGCCGCGGTGTAGACCCAGGCCAGCACCGGGCTGAGGATGAAGATCCAGATCGGGTTGAAGGCCTGGAACTGCGCCGGCGACCAGTCCCACAGGTGCACGCCGAACACGTGGAACGCCGGGTCCACGTTGCGCAGCGCGAACAGGTTCAGCGAGGTCGACATCTGCTGGTAGAAGATGAAGTAGAAGACCGTCTGCACGGTCAGCACCAGCGCCGCGATCAGCCCGGCGCGGTCCTCGCGGCGGCCGATCGCGATCAGGTAGGCGAAGATGCCCAGCACCACCGCGCCGGCGATCCACACGAACGCGCGCGCCACCGCCTCGTGCTGCAGGATGTAGGCCGAGACGAACACCGTCGCCACGCCGCCGGCCAGCACCAGCGCGAGCTTGCTCCAGGCGACCGGGCGCTCGTCCGGCTCGGAGCCGACGTGCGCCAATGCCAGGCGCATGACCGCGTAGTTGAGCAGCCCGAGCACCAGGCCGACCGCGCACACCGCGAACGCGATGTGCCAGCCCCAGCCGTTGCCGTAGTGGGCGTTGAAGTAATCCTTCAGCCACGGGGTCAGCAGTTGCGAGATCATCGCGCCGAGGTTGACCGCCATGTAGTAGATGGTGAACGCGCTGTCGATCCGCGAGTCGTCGCCTTCGTAGATCTTGCGCACCAGGTTGCCGGCGTTGGCCTTGAACAGGCCGTTGCCGACCACGATCACGCCCAGCGCGCAGAACAGGAACCAGACGCTCTGCCCGGGCACCACCATCAGCGCGTAGCCCAGCGCCAGCACCACGGCGCCGAGCAGCATGGTGCGGCGGGTGCCTAGGATGCGGTCGCCGATCCAGCCGCCGATCGCCGGCGACACGTAGATCAGCGCCGCGGCCGCGCCCCACACCAGGGCCGCGCGCTCGTCCGGGAAGCCCAGGCGCTGGACCATGTAGTACACGATCAGCGCCTGCATGCCGTAGTAGCCGAAGCGCTCCCACATCTCGATCAGGAACACCGTGCTGAAGGCGCGGGTCTGGCTGGGGCGTGCGGTTGCGTTCATGCGGTGGGCCGGTTGGGTTCGCGATCCGAACCGGCCGATGGTGCCGCAGCCGGCGCCCGATGTCATGACGCGGGTCCGGCGGCGGCTTGCCGGCTTGTGGCAGAATCGGGGGATCGCGCACCCGCGCCTGCCCTCCGCCATCGCCGCGCCATGTCCATCGTTTTCCCGCCGTTCCCGGCGCTGGCCCCGGCCGGCCGGCGTCCCGCCAGCCCGCGGGTGCCCTGATGGCGGACGAGATCGGACACCTGCCGCGCCGGCCCGGGCGGATCTGGCTGGCGACCAAGTGGTCGCTGCAGGGCCTGCGCGCGGCCTGGCTGCACGAATCCTCGTTCCGGCTCGAGGTCTACCTGTTCGCGATCCTCGGCCCGACCGCGCTCTACCTCGGCCAGGGCGCGATCGAGAAGGTGCTGCTGGTCGGCAGCTGCCTGCTCGTGCTCGGCGCGGAACTGCTCAACTCGGCGATCGAGGCGGTGATCGAGCGCTACGGCGGCGAGCACCACGAGCTCGCCGGCCGCGCCAAGGACATGGGCTCGGCCGCGGTGTTCGTGCTGATGGCCAACGTGGTGCTGACCTGGGGCCTGATCCTCGGCCCGCGCTACTTCTGACGCCCGCTTTTCGGAGTTCCCGGTCTTGAGTCTTTCCATGCTGGCCGACCCGCAGACCTGGATCCTGCTGGTCACCCTGAGCTCGATTGAGATCGTGCTCGGCATCGACAACCTGGTGTTCATCTCGATCGCGGTGAGCAAGCTGCCCGCGGCCACCCGCGAGCGCGCGCGCAAGTTCGGCATCGCGGCGGCCTGCATCACCCGCGTCGCCCTGCTGCTGACCCTGGCCTACCTCGCGCACATGAAGACCGACCTGTTCACGGTCTTCGGGCGCGGCCTGTCGGTGCGCGACCTGGTGCTGCTGCTCGGCGGCATCTTCCTGGTGTTCAAGGGCGTGATGGAGATCCGCGACCAGGTCGCCGGCGAGCCGGAGTCCGAGGACGTGCACACCAAGCCGGCGAGTTCGTTCATGGCGGTTATCGCCCAGATCGCGGTGATCGACATCGTGTTCTCGCTGGATTCGGTGATCGCGGCGGTCGGCATGGCCGACCAGTACGTGCCGGTGATGGTCGCGGCGATCCTGCTGGCGGTGGCGGTGATGCTGCTGGCGGCGCAGCCGCTGGGCCGCTTCATCGACAACAACCCGACCATCAAGATGCTGGCGCTGGCCTTCATCGTGCTGATCGGCGCCTACCTGGTCGTGGAAGGCCTCGAGATCCACGTGCCCAAGGCCTACGTGTACGGGCCGATGGGCTTCTCGGCCGCGGTGGAGTGCCTGAACCTGTGGGCCAAGCGCCGCGCGCGGCTGCGCGGCGAGGGCGCCTGACCGCGGGTTGACGCCTGTTGCACGCGGGTCCGGGCGATGCTGCAATCCCGCCGTCGCCCACCGGAGCCACCGCCATGCGTGCCGTCCCGTCCGCGCGCCTCGTCCTGCTCGTCGTGCTCGCCGCGCTGCTGTCCGGCTGCGGCTACAACCAGATCCAGCAGAAGGACGAGACGGTCAAGGCCGCCTGGTCCGAGGTCATCAACCAGTACAAGCGGCGGGCCGACCTGGTGCCGAACCTCGTCAACACGGTGAAGGGCTACGCGAGCCACGAGCAACGCGTGCTCACCGAGGTCACCAACGCGCGCGCCAGGGTCGGCCAGATCAACGTGCGTGCCGACGACGCGCAGTCGCTGGCGGCGTTCCAGCAGGCGCAGGGCGAGCTGTCGAGCGCGCTGAGCCGGCTGCTGGTGGTCAGCGAGAACTACCCGAACCTGAAGGCCGACCGCTCGTTCCAGGACCTGCAGGCGCAGCTGGAAGGCACCGAGAACCGGATCACCGTCGCCCGCGGCCGCTACATCCAGGCGGTGCAGGACTACAACACCTACATCCGCCAGTTCCCGGCGGTGATGACCGCGAAGCTCTTCGGCTACCAGACCAAGCCGAACTTCACGGTCGAGAACGAGCAGCAGATCCAGCAGGCGCCGACCGTGGACTTCGGCGCGCCGCCGGCGCAGACGCAGCAGCCGGCCCCGCAGCCGCAGCCCGCGCCGTCGGGCGGCTGAGCCCGCCGCGCCGATGCCGCGGATCACCCGCTCGCTGCGCGCGCTCGCGCTGCTCGGGCTGCTGCTGGCGAGCGCGGCCGGCCTGGCCCAGCAGCTGGCGCCGATTCCGCCACTCGATGCGCCGGTGGTCGACACCACCGGGACCCTCACCGCCGCGGAGAAGCAGCAGCTCGCGCAGCAGGCGCTCGCGCTGCAGCAGCGCAAGGGCAGCCAGCTGCAGGTGCTTATCGTGCCGACCACGCAGCCCGAGGACATCGCGCAGTACACGCAGCGCGTGTTCGACCAGGTGAAGCTCGGACGCAAGGGCATCGACGACGGCGTGCTGCTGGTGGTCGCCAAGGATGATCGCCGGGTGCGCATCCAGCCGGGCTACGGCCTGGAGGGTGCGATCCCGGACGCGATCGCCAACCGCATCATCCAGGAATACATGGCGCCGAAGTTCCGCGCCGGCGACTACGCCGGCGGCATCGCCGATGCCACCGCGGTGCTGGTCAAGCTGATCGACGGCGAGCCGTTGCCGGCGCCGATCGCCGACAACCGCGCGCGCGACGGCGGTGGCGGCGTGCCATGGCTGTTCGCGCTGTTCGTCGCGCTCATGGTCGCGCAGGTCGCGCGCGGCATCTTCGGCCGGCTGCCGCGTCCGCTGCGCGCGCTGTTCGGTGCCGGCGCGGCGGGCTTCGCCGCCTGGCTGCTGTCCTCGCTGCTGCTGGTCGGCGGCATCGGCGCCCTGATCGGCCTGTTCACCGGACTCGCCGCGCCCGGGCGCATGCGCGCCGCCGGCGGCGGGCGCTGGGGCGGCGGGCCGTGGATCGGTGGCGGCGGCTTCGGCGGCGGTGGCTGGGGCGGAGGAGGCGGCTTCGGCGGCGGCGGCTGGTCGGGCGGCGGCGGCATGAGCGGGGGCGGCGGCGCCTCCGGCAGCTGGTAGGAGACGCGCATGCGCCTGTTGCGCCACCTGTTCGCACCCTCCGCGCAGCGGCTGTTCCCGGCCGAGGCGATGCAGCGGATCACCGACGCGATCGCCGCCGGCGAAGCCCGCCATCGCGGCGAGGTCTGCTTCGCGGTCGAGCCGGCGCTGCACTGGCGCGCGGTGCTGGCCGGGGTCGGCCCGCGCCAGGCCGCCGAGGACGCCTTCGCCCGCCTGCGGGTGTGGGACACCGCGGCCAACAACGGCGTGCTGCTGTACCTGCTGCTCGCCGACCACCGCATCGAGATCGTCGCTGACCGCGGCCTGCGCGCCCTGGTCGATGACGCGCAATGGCGCGCGATCTGCGCGCGGATGGAGGAACGCCTGCGCGCAGGCGAGGCCGAGGCCGCGGTGACCGAGGCGGTGGCCGCGATTTCGGAGCTGCTCGCCGCACACTTCCCGCTGCGCCCCGGCGATCGCGACCAGGACGAGCTGCCGAACCGGCCGCGGATCCTGTGAGCCGCCGCGATGCGCGTCCATGGTGAGCGCGGAACGTCTTCCGGCGCGGCGGGGCAAGGGACCTCCTCCATTCGCTCCCGATACCCGCCCGGTTGATGAGGCCCCTCGCCCAGGCAATCCATGCATCCTGGGCGCATGCTTTCCCGATGCGGGATCGCATCCGGCGCGGACCGGGCGGTGCGGTTCCCGGCCAGGCCGAGGCCCGCGCGCGACTCATGCACAATAGCCGCAACGCACCGCGAGGCCGCCCCGCCGCATGATCCACCTGGACCAGATCGACCCCATCGCGCTCACGCTCGGCCCGCTGCAGATCCACTGGTACGGCCTGATGTACCTGCTCGGCTTCGGCGTCGCCTGGTGGCTGGGCCGCCGCCGCGTGCGCGCCGGCCGCCTGCCGGGCGTGGACGAGCACGGCTACGGCGACCTGATGTTCTACGCGATGCTGGGCGTGGTGCTCGGCGGCCGGATCGGCTACATCCTGTTCTACGATCTTTCGGCCTACCTCGCGGACCCGCTGCAGGTGTTCAAGATCTGGCAGGGCGGCATGAGCTTCCACGGCGGCCTGCTGGGCGTCTGCGTGGCGGTGTGGTGGTGGTCGCGCCGGCGCGGGCTGGCGGTGATGGACACGATCGACTTCGTCGCGCCGCTGGTGCCGCCGGGCCTGGGCTTCGGCCGGATCGGCAACTACATCAACGGCGAGCTGTGGGGCAAGCTGACCCACGCCGACTGGGGCGTGGTGTTCCCGGCCTCGCTGCCGATGCCGTACGCGGCGATGGACGCGGCGACGCTGCGCGCGCAGTTCGAGGCCGGCGCGCTGGACGCCTTCGCGCGGCACCCGTCGCAACTGTACCAGGCGCTGCTGGAAGGCCTGCTGCTGTTCGTCGTGCTGTGGTGGTTCTCGGCCAGGCCGCGCCCGCGTTACGCGGTGGCGGGCGTGTTCGCGCTGCTGTACGGCGTGTTCCGCTTCCTGGTGGAATTCGTGCGGGTGCCGGACGCGCAGCTGGAATACCTCGCCTTCGGCTGGCTCACGATGGGCCAGCTGCTGAGCCTGCCGCTGATCCTGCTCGGCCTGTTCTGGCTGTGGCGCTCGCGCAACGCGCCGACCCTGCTGCCCCGGCCCGCCACGGCCTCTGCGGAGTGAGCACGCCGGGATGAAGCAGTACCTCGACCTCCTCGGCCACGTCCTCGAGCACGGCACCGACAAGGCCGACCGCACCGGCACCGGCACCCGCAGCGTGTTCGGCTGGCAGATGCGCTTCGACCTCGCCGACGGCTTCCCGCTGGTCACCACCAAGAAGCTGCACCTGCGCTCGATCGTGCACGAACTGCTGTGGTTCCTGCGCGGCGAGACCAACATCGCCTACCTGCGCGCGAACAAGGTCACGATCTGGGACGAGTGGGCCGACGAACACGGCGAGCTCGGCCCGGTCTACGGCAAGCAGTGGCGGCGCTGGACCGGCAGCGACGGCCGCGAGATCGACCAGCTGCGCTGGGTGGTCGACGAGATCCGGCGCAACCCCGACTCGCGGCGGCTGATCGTCAGCGCGTGGAACGTCGCCGACCTCCCAAAGATGGCGCTGATGCCCTGCCACACGCTGTTCCAGTTCTACGTGGCGGACGGCAAGCTCAGCTGCCAGCTGTACCAGCGCAGCGGCGACATCTTCCTCGGGGTGCCGTTCAACATCGCCAGCTACGCGTTGCTGACCCACATGGTGGCGCAGGTGGCCGGTCTCGGCGTCGGCGACTTCGTGCACACGCTCGGCGACGCGCACCTGTACGCCAACCACTTCGACCAGGCGCGCGAGCAGCTGGCGCGCGCGCCGCGCCCGCTGCCGCGGCTGCGGCTCAATCCGGACGTGCGCGACCTGTTCGCCTTCGCCTACGACGACATCGCGATCGAGGGCTACGACCCGCTGCCCGCGATCAAGGCGCCGGTGGCGGTGTAGCGGGGCGGCGGTGACGACGCTCTCACTCATCGCCGCGCTCGACCGCCAGCGCGCGATCGGCAAGGACAACGCGCTGCCCTGGCACCTGCCGGACGACCTCAGGCGCTTCAAGGCGCTCACCCTCGGCAAACCGGTCCTGATGGGCCGGCGCACCGCCGAGTCGCTGGGCCGCGCGCTGCCAGGCCGCCGCAACCTGGTGCTCACCCGCAGCGGGCGGGTTCCGTTCGACGGCATGCAGGCGGTGCCGTCGCTCGCCGCGGCGCTGGACGCCGCGCGCGATGCCGACGAGCTGAGCGTGATCGGTGGCGGCGAGGTCTTCGCCGAGGCGCTGCCGCTGGCCGCCCGCCTGCACCTGACCTGGGTGGACACCGTGGTGGACGGCGCCGATGCGTTCTTCCCGGCCTTCGACCCCGGCGACTGGCAGGAGGTCGCGCGCGACGCCCATCCCGCGGATGCGAAGCACGCCTTCGCGTTCGCCTTCGTCGATTACGTGCGGGCGGCCTAGCGCTCCAGCGCTCAGCGGCGCCGGCGCCGGCGCGGCGGCCTGGGCGGGTGCGCGGGCACGTCGCGGCCGGGGACCTGCACGATGCGCAGCTCGCCGCCGTCGAGCTGCAGCGCGGTGAGCTTGCCGCCCCACACCGCGCCGGTATCGATCGCGTGCACGCCGTGGCCGATGAACAGGCCGAGCGCGGACCAGTGACCGCACACGATCCGCAGGTCGCGCCTGGCATGGCCCGGCACCGCGTACCACGGGTAGAGGCCGGCCGCCTGGGTGCCCGGCGGACCCTTTTCCTCGAAGGCGATGCGACCGCGCGGGCTGCAGTAGCGCAGCCGGGTGAACACGTTGATGATCGCGCGCGCGCGCTCGACGCCGGTCAGCCGCGGCGACCACGCCGGCTTGTCGCCGTACATGTGCCTGAGCAGGTGCCGGTAGTCATCGCCGCGCAGCCGCTCTTCGACTTCGCGCGCGTGCTTCTGGGCCAGCGTGGTCGTCCACTTGGGCGCGAGCCCGGCGTGCACCATCATCCAGCCGAGCCCGCGGTCGGCGTGCAGCAGCGGCTGGCCGCGCAGCCAGGTCAACAGAGTGTCGCGATCCTCGGCCTGCAGCACGCGCTGCAGGTCGGGGTTGACCTTGCGCTGCTCCTCTTCCGTGCGCTCGGCGATCGCCAGCAGCGACAGGTCGTGGTTGCCGAGCACGCTGACCGCGTTGGCCCGCAGCGAATGCACCAGGCGCAGGGTTTCCAGCGACTCCCCGCCGCGGTTGACCAGGTCGCCGCAGAACCAGAGGCGGTCGCGCGCCGGATCGAAGCGGATCGCCTCGAGCAGCCGCTGCGTCGGTGCGTAACAGCCTTGCAGGTCGCCGATCGCCCAGGTCGCCATCGCCGCCTCAGTGCAGGCTGTGCGGGACGCACAGGGTGAAGGCGGGGATCGGCGCGTCGAAGTGGGTGCCGTCGTCGGCCAGCATGCGGTAGCGGCCGTGCATGCTGCCGACCGGGGTCGGCAACACCGCGCCCGAGGTGTACACGAAATCCTCGCCCGGGCGCAGCCACGGCTGCTCGCCGACCACGCCCTCGCCTTCGACCTCGCGCACCTCGCCGCTGCCGTCGGTGATGATCCAGTGGCGGCCGAGCAGGCGCGCCGGCACCGCGCCGTCGTTGCGGATGTGGATGGTGTAGGCGAACGCGTAGCGATCGCCGTCGGGTTGCGAGTCGGCGGGCAGGTAGCGCGTGGCGACCGTGATCGCGAGCCGGTACGGGCTCGTGTCGTCGTATTCCGTCATGCGGTCAGTGTAAGGGGGCGGCGTGAACGGATGGGGCCTGTAGGCCATTCGTCACCCAACCCCCGTGCGCGCGAACGGGCGTCGCGCGCGCGACCGCGGTTCAGTCCGGTTGCGCGCCGTTCGCCAGGCGCACGAAACCGGCCACCGCGACCTGCTCGGCACGCGCGCCGGGATCGAGCCCGGCGGCGGCGATCAGGCCGGCGTCGGCGACGCCGGACAGAGCGTTGCGCAGGGTCTTGCGGCGCTGGCCGAAGGCGGCGCGGACGACGTCGGCGAAGCGGCGCGGATCGCGGATGCCGATCGTCTCCGGCGCGCGCGGCACCAGCCGGACCACCGCCGAGTCGACCTTCGGCGGCGGCCGGAACGCACCCGGCGGCACGCTGAACAGCGGCGTCACCGTGCAGTAGGCCTGCAGCATCACGCTGAGCCGGCCGTAGACCTTGCTGCCGGGACTGGCCGCCATGCGCTCGACGACTTCCTTCTGCAGCATGAAGTGCATGTCGCGGATCGCGGCGGCGTGGTCCAGCGCATGGAACAGGATTGGCGACGACAGGTGGTAGGGCAGGTTGCCGACCAGGCGGATGCGGCCGCCTTCGGCCAGCGCCGTGAAGTCCACGCCGAGCACGTCGCCCGCGACCAGGGTGAGTTCCCCGTGCGCCCGCGCGGCGGCCGCCAGCGGGACGAGCAGGTCGCGGTCGAACTCGATCGCGGTGAGTGCGCCGTGCCGGTCCAGCAGCGGGAAGGTCAGCGCGCCCTGGCCGGGTCCGATCTCGACGATGCGGTCGCCAGGCCGGGGATCGATCGCCTGCACGATCTTCGCGACCACCCCGCGCTCGTGCAGGAAGTTTTGGCCGAAGGCCTTCTTCGGCGGCGCGGTGAAGCGGGGCGGCTGCTCGTCCATCGCGCGGCTCACAGCAGGCGGGTGCCCAGCGGCACCTCGCGGTCGGGCACGCACAGGGCGACCCGGCCCTCGGCGTCGTGGAAGCCGGTGACCAGGCATTCGGACATCAGCGGACCGATCTGCTTGCGCGGGAAGTTCACCACGCCGACCACCAGGCGGCCGACCAGTTCCTCGGGTGCATAAAGCGCGGTCACCTGCGCGCTCGACTTGCGCACCCCGATCTCGGGGCCGAAGTCCACGTGCAGCACGTAGGCCGGCTTGCGCGCCTGCGCGAAGGCTTCGGCGGACAGCACGCGGCCGACCCGCAGCTCGACCCTCATGAAGTCGTCCCAGCCGATCTCCTGCATCGCGGGCGGCTGCGCAGGCCTCATGCCGACCGTGTCCGCTGGCGTGCCAGCCGCGCGCAGGTCGCGATCGCGGCGTACAGGCTGGACGGGTCCGCGCGGCCGCTGCCGGCGAGGTCGAGCGCGGTGCCATGGTCGACCGCGACGCGCGGGTAGGGCAGGCCGAGGGTCAAATTCACCGCCCGTTCGAAGCCGCTGTACTTGAGCACCGGCAGGCCCTGGTCGTGGTACATCGCGAACACCGCGTCGAAGCCACGCAGCTTCGCCGGCAGGAACGCGGTGTCGGCCGGCAGCGGGCCGGCCAGGCGCAGCCCTTCGGCGCGCAGCGCGTCCAGCGCCGGCGCGATGACATCGAGTTCCTCGCGACCGAGGATCCCGTCCTCGCCCGCGTGCGGGTTGAGCCCGAGCACCGCGATCAGCGGATCGGCAATGCCGAAACCCTCCCGCAGCGCGGCGTGCACGATGCGCAACTGGCGCCGCAGGCCGTCGCCGTCGATCGCGTCGGCGACCGCGCGCAGCGGCAGGTGGGTGGTGGCGAGGGCGACCCGCACGAGGTCGTTGGCCAGCATCATCACCACCTCGCGCCCGGCCTGGGCCGCGAGCAGTTCGGTGGTGCCGGTGTAGCCGATGCCGCCGGCGTTGATCGCGGCCTTGTGCACCGGGCCAGTGACCACGCCGGCGCAGTCGCCGCGCAGGCAGGCGGCGCCGGCCTGTTCGAGCGCGCCGATCACCGCGCGCGCGTTGCGCGGATCGGGCGTGCCGAAGGCGGGCAGGACGGCGTTGGCGATCGCGACCAGCGGCAGCCGGCCGGGCGCGCCGCGGGCATCGGCCGGCAGCAGTTCCAGCGGCAGGTCGAGCGCGCGCGCGGCGCGCAGCAGGGCGTCGGGGTCGCCGTAGGCGACGAGGTCCGCGTCCCACGCGCGCTGAGCGGCCCGCACGCACAGCTCGGGGCCGACGCCGGCCGGCTCGCCCGGCACCAGCGCCAGCCGTGGCCTCATGTCAGCCGGCCGTGCCGTCCGCCGGCGGGGTGGCGCTGGGCGCGGCTTCGGGCTCCGGCGTCGCCGCGGCGTCGCCGATGCGGAAGTCGACATAGGCGTCGCCGCGGATCTCGCGCAGGTAGCGCGCCCATTCGTCCTCGAGCTTGCGCTGGCCGATCGCCTCGCGCACCTGCGCGCGGCGGTTCTCGGCGCCGACGTCGGCCTGGCGGCTGCCCACGCGCTGCACGATGTGCCAGCCGGCCTGGGTCTTGAACGGCGCCGACACCTGGCCGTCCTGCAACGCCGCGACCTGCGCGCCGAATTCCGGGCCATAGGCCTCCTGGGTGAACCAGCCGAGATCGCCGCCGGCCGGCGCACTGACCGGATCCTGCGAGTTCTCGCGGGCCAGTGCCTGAAAGTCGGCGCCGCCGGCGATGCGCGCGGCCAGGGTGTCGATCTTCGCCCGCGCCTCGTCCTCGCCGAGCCCGCCTTCGCCGGTGCGGATCAGGATGTGGCGCGCGTTGAACTGGGTCACCATGCGCGGCTCGGCCGCGCTGCCCTCGCGGGTCTCCAGCAGCTTGAGCAGCTGGAAGCCGCTGGCGCCGCGGGTCGGTCCAATCACCTGCCCGGGCTGCATCGAGCGGATGACGTTGGCGAACGCGGCCGGGATCTCGTCCAGCGAACGCCAGCCGAGGTCGCCGCCTTCCAGCGCGTTCGGGCTGTCGGAATAGCGGACGGCCGCCGCCTGGAAGTCCATCTCGCCCCGGTCGATCAGCGCCTTGATGCCGTCGACCTTCTGCTGGCCGGTGGCGATCTGCTCCGGCGTGGCGCCTTCCGGCAGCGCGACCAGGATGTTGGCGAGGTGGTACTGCTGGCCGCCGGCGCTGGCCTCGAGCGCGGCGTCGACCTCGGCGTCGCTGACGCTGATCCGGGTCTGGGCGAAGCGCTGGCGCAGGCGCTGGATGGTGATCTCGTCGCGGATCGATTCACGGAACTCCGCCCAGGACTCGCCGTGCTGGGCGAGCTGCGCGCGCAGCTGGTCCGGGGTCATGTTGTTCTGGCGGGCGATGTTGACCAGCGCCGCGTCCACTTCCTGATCGCCGACGTGGATGCCGCTCTCGGCGGCGCGCGCGACCTGCAGCCGCACCAGCACCAGGCGCTCGAGCACCTGCTTGCGCAGCACGTCCTCGGGCGGCAGCTGGCCGGGCCGGCTGGCGTACTGGGCGTGGATGTTCTGCACGGCGCGATCGAGCTCGCTCTGCAGGATCACGCCGTCGTCGACCACCGCGGCGATGCGGTCCAGCGGTTGCAGCGCGGCGGGCTGCGCCTGCTGCGCGTGCAACGGCGCGGCGAACAGCGCCGCGAGGATGAGGAGGCTGGCGAGCAGTCGGGTCATGGGAAGACGTCGGGGGCGTTGGGGTCGCCGTCGTCGTCTTGATCGGCGGGCTGGCCCGCTTCGGACGGCGGAACGAGGTAGAGGTCCTCGCGGTAGTAGCCGAGGATAGCACGGCGCAGGCGCGACTCCGTGTCCGGGCCGGCGGAACCCAGGCCCTTGAGTTCGATCTGCAGCTCGATCGCGTTGTCGAGCTCGCCTTCGCGGTTGTGGATGTAGCGGCGCCCGACCAGGCGCGCCGACACGCAGCAGCTGTCCCACTGGATGCCGGCGATGCCTTCCAGCAGGCCCGGCTCGATGCCGCGCGCGTCGTTGCGGTACAGCGAGTAGTAGTAGCGGCCGACCAGGCTCCACGAGGGCGAGAGCGGGTACAGGAACGAGAAATCGACCTGCTCCAGCAGGTTGCGCCGGTAGCGGTAGCCGAGGTTGACCACGCCGTCGTCGCCGATCAGATAGCGCGTGCGCAGGCTGCCGAGGTCCTGGCGGCGGAACTTCGGGTCCCATTGGTACGACGCGCCCACGTCCCACCGGTCGTTCACCGCGTAGTTGGCGCCCACCACCCAGGCCGACTTGCCGCGTTCGACCGGCGTTTCGCCTGGGTAGACGACCCGCGAGTCGTCGAAGTAGCGGATCTGGCCGACGCTGGCGCTGAGCTTCTCGCGGCCGTCGGCCTGGCGGATCAGGCGGGTGGTCAGCGCCAGGGTGAGCTGGTTGGCGTCCATCTGCCGGTCGGCGCCGGTGTAGCGGTTGTCGCGGAACAGCTGGCCCCAGCTGAAGGTCAGCGGCCGGGTGTCGAACAGCGGCAGGTCGCTCTGGTCCTCGTAGGGCACGCGCAGGTAGAACAGGCGCGGCTCGAGGGTCTGCAGGAAGCTCTGACCGCCGATCTCGCTTTCGCGGTCGAAGAACAGGCCGGCATTGATAGACCCGATCGGCAGGGCGCGGGTCGGCCTGTCGTTTCGGAAGCGGGCGATCAGGTCGGGGGTCAGGCTGCCGCCGTTCTCGAGGACGTAGGCCCGCGCGCGAGTGCGGGCGACCTGCTCGGTCAGCTCGTCGCTCAGCTGGTATCCCGTGTAGCGCCAAGCCAGGATCGGGGTGACGTACCAACTTGCGCCCTCAAGCGGCATGCTGATCCACGGCTTGAAGTCGAACCGGCTGCCTTCGTTCCGGGTCGGGTGCTGGAAGCGCACCGCTTCGCTGTCCACCCCCGTGCGCAGCCAGGGGCGCAGGGGCTGGTCGAGGTGGAAGGTCGCCCGCGGCAGTCGGTTGTAGGGAAGGATGTTGCGGGTCAGGGTGTAGTCGGCGAGTTGCTTGTAGTCCGCGGTGAGCGAGGCATCCCAGTGCGCGCCGCCGCCGTAGATGCCGATGCTGCTGCCGAGCGAATAAGGCGCCAGGCCATTGATGCGGTTGCTGAAGTCCTCGAGGTAGCGGGCGTCGCTGATCCAGTTGAGGTTGGCGCGCGCCTTCCAGGTCGAGGTGAGGCGCTGGCTGCCGGTGAAACGGAACAGCGCGCGGTTGTCGTCGCGGCGGTTCTCCGCCGGCACCCCGTCGGCGATCTCCTCGTCGCGCTCGCGGTCGGTGAGCTTGTCGTTGGGCAGGAACTCGAACTGCATCTCGCCGGCGCCGCCCGGCACCAGGTAGCGGAATTCGGTGCCGAGCTGGAAGCCGCGGTCGGTCATGATCCGCGGCGTCAGCGTCATGTCGTAGTTGGGCGCGAGGTTCAGGTAGACCGGCTGCCGCCAGTCGAAGCCGTTGCGCCCGGACAGGGAGACGCTGGGATACAGCAGGCCGGTGCGCCGCCGGTCGTCGATCGGGAACTGGAACCACGGCACGTACAGCACCGGCACCTTGCCGATCCGCAGGGTCGCGTTGCGGGCCACGCCGAGGCCTTCCTCGGTGTCCACGTCGATGCGCTGCGCGCGCAGCTCCCAGTCGCGGTCCTCCGGCGGGCAGGTCGAGTAGGTCGCGCCGTACAGCGCGCCGTGCGTGCCCTGCATCTCGATGTGCTCGGCGCCGCCGTTGCCGCGCCGCGACATCAGCTGGTAGTGCACGTCCTCGAGGCGGTGGGTGTCGTCGTTCTGGTTGCCGGAGGCATCGCCCGCGACCAGCCGCATGCCGGTGTCTTGGTAGCGGATGTCGCCCTGCGCGTCGTACTGGCCGGTCTCCTTGTCGATCTTCAGGTTCTCGGCGCCGAGGAACTGGTCGCCGCGGCGGAGGATGACGTTGCCGCTGAAGACCGGCTGGATGTCGGTGCCGGACAGGCGGTCGCCGGTGATGTTGGTCGGCAGGGTGACCCGCGCCTCGGGGCGGGTGGTCGCCGGCTGCGCGTCGGGAAAGGCGGGAACCGCGTCCTCGGCCGGGCACAGCTTCCAGTCTTCCGGCCGTTCGTCCGCGGCCTGGGCCGACAGCGAAAGGGCGATGCAGAACGGCAGCGGCAGCAGGCGGAAGACAGGGCGCACGCGGACATCCGTCGGGCGGAAAATGGCCGCTAGCTTGCCGTATCCCCGGTGGGCGGGCAATGCAGGCGCGGCGCGGGAGCGCCGCGCAAGGCCGCCTCAGCCCTTGCGCCGCTCGTGCTGCCAGAGCACCTCGCCGTGGCCGCTGGCGCGGGCGAGCACGCGCGCTAGGACGAACAGCAGGTCGGACAGGCGGTTGAGGTAGCGCACCGCTTCCGGGCGCACGGCCTCGTCGCGGGCGAGGGTCACGGTCGCGCGCTCGGCGCGGCGGACGATGGTGCGGGCGAGGTGGCAACGCGCCGCCGCCTCGCCGCCCCCGGGCAGGATGAACTCCCGCAGCGGCGGCAGCGCGTCGTTGAAGCCGTCCAGCGCGTCTTCCAGCGCGCCGACGTCGGCGTCGGTGATCGCCGCGTGGCCGGGAATGCACAGCTCGCCGCCAAGGTCGAACAGCTGGTGCTGGACCCGTGTCAACAGCGTGCGCACGTCTTCGGGCACATCGCTGGCCAGGATCACGCCGATCGCCGAATTGGCCTCGTCGATCGTGCCGTAGGCCTCGACCCGTGCCGAATCCTTCGCCACCCGGGTGCCGTCGCCGAGCCCCGTCGTGCCGGCGTCGCCGGTGCGGGTGTAGATCTTGGAGAGGCGGTTGCCCATGGCGGGGAGACGGGAGAAGCGAAGGCTAGCGCGAGCTTCCTGTCACGCCCCTGTCAGACGGTCTGCGCGCGCAGGGCGGGGACGCGCCGGCGCAGCAGGGCGAAGCCGCCGAACAGCAGCGCCGCGTAGAACAGGGTGCCGAGCACGGTCCACTGGAAGAACGGGATGCCGGCGACGTAGGCGGCGCCGAGGCCGCCGACCGTCTGCGGGTACATCGGCGCACCCAGCCACGCGCCGAAGTTGGTGACCAGGAAGAACAGTGCCGAACCGGCCAGCGACCAGCCCAGCACGCGGCCGCCGGAGACCCGCCCGCGCAGGCCGAAACCCGCGACCACCAGCAGCGCGATGCAGGCGTACTGCAGCCAGAAGCCGGCGCTGGTGAAGTAGTCGAGGTAGATGCCACCGTTGAGCAGGCCGAGCGCGAAGTCCGACAGCAGCATCGCCGCCAGCGGCACCAGCAGGGCGGCGCCGCGCGCGGCGAAATAGGCGCCGCCGAACAGGGCGATCGCCTCCACCGGCGAGAAGTTCGGCGGATGCGGCAGCAGGCGCGTCAGCGCCGCGACGACGATCAGGCCGGTGAGCACCAGCGGGCCGGGAGCGAAGGAGGACGGGGCGCGATTCATCGTGGGGGACGGGAGCGGCTGCACGGGAACCGGTAGCATACCCCACCCCACCGCACGGGCCGATCCGATGACGCCATCGCGCGCAGCGGCGACGCAGGACAAGCGGCATGACGGCTAGCCGGCACGACGTCGCCATCGTCGGCGGCGGCCTGGTGGGCGCGAGCCTGGCGATCGCGCTGGACCGGCTCGGCCTCGACGTCGCCCTGGTCGAGGCCACGCCCGCCGGCGCGCTGCCGGCGGTGTTCGACGAGCGCAACCTGAGCTTCGCCGAGGCGACCGTGAACGCCCTGCGCGCGCTCGGGGTGATGGCGAAGCTGCGCGCGCCCGGCGCGCCGATCCGCCGCATCCACGTCAGCCGCCGCGGCGATTTCGGGCGGTTGCGGCTGGATGCGGATGCTTACGGACGCGAGGCATTCGGCCAGGTCGTGGTCGCGCGCGATTTCGGCGAGGCGCTGGAGGCGCGCCTGGGTGAACTGGCGCACCTGGTCCGCTATCGGCCGGCGCGCTGCGTCGGGCTCGAGGAGATCGACGATGGCGCGCGCGCGCTGCGCCTGGCCGACGCCGATGGCGAACGCGTCGTGCGCGCGCGCCTGCTGGTCGCCGCCGACGGCAGCCACAGCGGCGTGCGCGCCGCGCTCGGCATCGGCGCGGACGAACACGACTACGGCCAGGCGCTGTTCGTCGCCCGCCTGCGCGCCGAGCGCGCGCCCGACGGCACCGCGTTCGAGCGCCTCGGCGACGACGGCCCGACCGCGCTGCTGCCGCGCGCGGATCGTCACTACGGCCTGGTGCACGGGGTGGCCGCGGAGGACGCCGACGCGGTCGCGGCGCTTGACGACGCGGCCTTCCTCGCCCGCGTGCAGCGGGCCTTCGGCTGGCGCGCCGGGCGCTTCGTCGCGGTCGGCCCGCGCAGCCGTTATCCGGCGCTGCGGATCGCCGCGCAGCGGCTGGTCGCGCCGCGCGCGGTGCTGGTCGGCAACGCCGCGCAGTCGGTGCATCCGATCGGCGCGCAGGGCTTCAACCTCGGCCTGCGCGACGCGCTGACCCTGGCCGAGCTGATCGAGGCGCGCGGCGGCGATCCGGGCGACGACGCGCTGCTCGCCGCCTACGCAGAACGAAGAAGCGAGGACCGCGCACGCACGCTCTCCTTCTCCGACGGTCTCGCCCGCCTGACGGCCAACGACGCGCCGCTGCTGCGCCCGCTGCGCGGCCTCGGCCTGCTCGCGCTCGATCGCCTGCCCGCCGCGCAGGCCCGGCTGGTCGGCGGTGCGATGGGCTACCGCGGCGAAGTACCGGCGTTGTGCCGTCCATGAGCGCGCGCGGCCAGCCCGACGTGGTGGTGGTCGGCGCCGGCGTGGTCGGCGCCGCCTGCGCGCTGTCGCTCGCCGATGCCGGGCTCGAGGTCGTGCTGGTGGAAGCGGGCGAACCGGCGCGCTGGCAAGCGGAGCGCCGCGACCTGCGCGTGTTCGCCTTCGCGCCCGACAACGCCGCGCTGCTGCAATCGCTCGGCGTGTGGCCGCGCATCATGGAGGCGCGCGCGCATCCCTACCGGCGGATGCGGGTGTGGGACGCGGCCGGCGGCGGCGAGCTGCGCTTCGACGCCGATGCCTTCGGCGTGCGCGAGCTCGGCTGGATCGTCGAGAACGGCTTGCTGGTCGACCGCCTGTGGGCGGCTCTGCCGGCGGCCGGGGTGCGCGTGCACCGTCCGGCGCGGGTCGAGGCGCTGGCGCAGGACGCGCAGGGCGTGCGCCTGCAGCTGGACGACGGCAGCCGCGTCGCCGCGCGCATCGCGGTCGCCGCCGATGGGGCGCAGTCCAGCCTGCGCCGCCTGGCCGGGATCGACAGCGACGCCCACGACTACGGGCAGCGCGGCATCGTCGCCTACGTGCGCACGCAGCAGCCGCACGAAGACACCGCGTGGCAGCGCTTCCTGCCCGGGGGCCCGCTGGCGGTGCTGCCTTGCGACGACGGCCTCGGTTCGATCGTGTGGAGCGTGCCGGAGGACGACGCGGCGCGCCTGCTCGCGCTGGATGGGAACGCCTTCGCCGGCGAGCTGACCCGCGCGTTCGACGCGCGCCTGGGGCGGATGACGCTGGCGTCGGAGCGCGCCGGCTTCCCGCTGCGGCGGCAGCTCGCGCGCGACTACGTCGCCGGGCGCGTGCTGCTGGTCGGCGACGCCGCGCACGTCGTGCATCCGCTGGCGGGGCAGGGCGTCAACCTGGGCCTGCGCGACGTCGCCGCGCTGCGCGAGACCGTGCGCGCCGCGCGCCGCGCGCGCGCCGACTGGGACGCGCCGCAACGGCTCGCGCGCTGGGCGCGCACGCGGCGCAGCGAGAACGCGGTCGCCGCCTACACGTTCGAGGGCCTGCAGCGCCTGTTCGGCGACGGCGGCGTCGCGACGACGCTGCTGCGCGGCCCGCTGCTCGGCCTCGCCGGCCGGCTGCCGCCGCTCGCGCACCTGCTCTGGCGGCACGCGGCCGGCGCCTGACACGGCGACGCCCCGCAAGCGCGGGGCGTCGTCTTCGCTGTGTTGCGAACAGCAGGGGCTCAGTCGATCCAGCCCTTCATCTCGTCCCGGCTCAGGCGGCCGTTGTGGTTGGAGTCGACGACCTTGAACTCGCGGGTCAGGTCCGGGTTGCCCTTGGCCTCGCCGCGGCTGATGCTGCCGTCGCCGTTCGCGTCCAGCGCGCCGAAGTCGACGTGGTAGTTGCTGCTGATCGAGTTGCCCGGGCTGGAGGTGACGTTGACCTCGCCCGACATGCTGGCCTGCGCGGCATTGCCGGCGTTGGCGTCGGCACCGAAGTTGGCGTTGGCGTCGGCCGCGGTGGTGGTGGTGTCGGTGGTCGCGCCGGTGTCCGTGGCCGTGCCGGCATTGGTGCTCATGGTGGCGTCGCCCTCGGCGGTGGTGGTGGGCGGGGTCTGCGGCGCGGCCGCGTCCTGCGCGCTGGCGGCGGCGTCCGCGCCCATGCTGGCCTGGGCGGCGCCGGCCGCGGACGCGTCCGCGGCGCCCTCCTTGTTCACGCCGAAGTTGGCGACCGCGTCGGCCTGCTGCGCCTGTTGCGCGCCCGCGTCGGCCTGGCCGGCGGCGTCCTGCGCCTGCTCGGCGGCGACCTGCGCGCCGGTGACGTCGGTGGCCATGCTGTCGTCGGCGGTGGCCGCGTCGGCCGCCTTCTGCGCGTCCTTGGCCGACTTCTTCGCGTCCTTGGCGTCCTCGTTCGCGGCCTGCGCGTTGGCGTCGGTCTGCTGCTCGAGCTGCGCGTTGGTGGGATCTTCCGGCGGGGTGGTGGACTGCGCCTGCGCGACGCCGGCGAGGCCGAGCGCGGCGGAAATGGCGAAGGTCAGGGTGGCGGTACGAAGCATGATCGTGCACCTGTTGGCGGGATGACGGGCCGATGCTGGTCCGGCGGCGATCAAGCCCGCGTAAATCGCGGCGATCCCATTCAGGCGCGGGCAGGGTGGCGCGGATGCGCCGTTCAGCGCAGGTCGACCAGCGAGGCCTGCAGCGCGACCGCCAGCGCGGCGTCGCCGTTGACCAGGTCGCGCCAGGCCAGTTCGACGCCCTTGCGCCGGCCTTTTTCCACCAGCTTCAGGCGCTCGGGATCGATCGTGAGCGTCCACGGACGGCCGTTGATGTCGAGTTCGCGGCGCAGGGGCTTGTCGAGTGGCGTCATGGCGGGCGGTCGCTTCGCGCTGGCTTCATTGCGCGCGCTCCAGCATGCTGGACACGGTTTTGACGAGGGAGTGAAACATGGCCGGCAAGCGCGAACGGATCGAGCCCAACGGCGACGTGCGTTTCGTGCGTCGCGACGAGCGGGGCCGCTTCAAGGAATCGGATGACGCCGGCCGCTCGCTGGCGCAGGACCGCCGCCAGCACGCGAAGACCACCGTCGTGTCCGGGCAGGGCGATCGCGGCGACCGCAAGCGTTGACCCGCGCCATGGGCAGGCTCGGCGAAACGCAGGATGCGGCGCCGGTCGCGCTGCCGCAGTTCTCCGCCTCCGGCGCGCTGCTGCTGCGCCTGGACCCGGACGCGATGCGTCCGCCGTCGGCGCAGCGGGTGCGGCTGGACGGACGCTGGCTGCGGCGCAAGCGCGAATTCCACGTCACCGTGCTCGGCCGCGCGCTGGGGCCGCGCCTGCGCGCGCTGTTCGACGAGCCGGCGCTGCAGATCACCCTGGCCGGGCTCGACTGGCGGGTGCAACGCGGACATCGCTACGACTTGCTCGGCAAGATGAAGCCGTCGGCGCACGGCGCGGTCGCCTGCTACAGCGTGATCGAGCACGTGCAGGTGCCCGGCATGGTCGCGTTGTACGCGCTGCTGGCCGAGCAGGTGCCGGACTTCCCGCCGTGCCCGCCGCCGCACGTCACCCACTACGTGCTCGGCGACCGCAACGGCATCGGCGTGCCCGACCACGACGCGCTGGCGGCGCATCGCATCCGCGGCATAGAGGAAGCTGAACTGGCGTAGTGGCCCGCCCGGGCAGCGGAAGCACACGCAATGGCCCGCTAGGCCGGCGCGGCGGGCGGGAGAGGCGGTCAGGACACGCCGTGAATCCGTCCATGGAGGCTCGGATGCGCCATCCATGGCGCATACGGTCCTGTCCACCTCTCCCACCCGTCGCGCCCCCGGCTGTCGCTTTCCGGCTACCGGCTACCGGCTTCCGTCTCTCGTCTCCCTTCTCCCGCCTCCCGTCTCCCGTCTCCCGTCTCCCGTCTCCGTCGCACGCGCTGCGACAGCGCCGCGCCAGCCTCCCCCGATGCACGGGCAGATCCGCTTCGACTTCGGTACACGCGCCGGCGGCGTTCAGGAGCCGCGCGCGAGCGCGGCGGATAATGCCGCGATGGCGCAATTCCCGTCCCTGGCCGGCTTCCACCCGGCGGTCGCCGCGTGGTTCGCAGGCGCGTTCTCCGCGCCGACCGAAGCGCAGGCGCAGGCGTGGCCGGCGATCGGATCCGGCCGCCACACCCTGGTCGCGGCGCCGACCGGTTCGGGCAAGACCCTGACCGCGTTCCTGTCTGCGATCGACGCGCTGGTGCGCGAGGGGCTGGAGCATGGCTTGCCGGACGCCACCCAGGTCGTCTACGTCTCGCCGCTGAAGGCGCTGTCCAACGACATCCATATCAACCTCGAGGCGCCGCTGGAAGGCATCCGCGCCGAGCTCGCGCGGCAGGGGCTGCCCGACGTCGAGATCCGCACCGCCGTGCGCACCGGCGACACTCCGCAGGCCGAGCGCGCGGCGCTGCGAAAGCGCCCGCCGCACATCCTGGTCACCACGCCCGAATCGCTGTACGTGCTGCTCGGTTCCGACTCCGGGCGGGCGATGCTGGCCGGCACCCGCACGGTGATCGTCGACGAGATCCACGCGCTGGTGGCGAGCAAGCGCGGCAGCCACCTCGCGCTGTCGCTGGAGCGGCTGGAGGCGCTGTGCGGGCGGCGGCTGGCGCGGATCGGGCTGTCGGCGACGCAGAAGCCCATCGACCAGGTCGCGCGCTTCCTGGTCGGCGCCGCCAACCTGGTGGACGGCGCGCCCGACTGCGAAATCGTCGACATCGGCTACACCCGCGCGCGCGACCTGGCGCTGGAGCTGACGCCGGTGCCGCTGCAGACCGTGATGTCGAACGAGCACTGGGATCTCGTCTACGCGCGCATCGCCGAACTGGTGGAGGCGCATCGCACGACACTGGTCTTCGTCAACACCCGGCGCATGGCCGAGCGGGCCGCGCGCCACCTCGCGGAGAAGCTCGGCCGCGAACACGTCGCCGCGCACCACGGCAGCCTCGCCAAGGAACTGCGGCTGGACGCCGAGCAGCGCCTGAAGAGCGGCCGGCTGAAGGTGCTGGTCGCGACCGCGTCGCTGGAGCTCGGCATCGACATCGGCGACGTGGACCTGGTCTGCCAGATCGGTTCGCCGCGTTCGATCTCGGCGTTCCTGCAGCGGGTCGGACGCTCGGGCCACTTCGTCGGCGGCACGCCCAAGGGCCGGCTGTTCCCGACCACCCGCGAGGAGCTGGTCGAATGCGCCGCGCTGCTGGACTGCGTGCGCCGCGGCGAGCTCGACGCACTGGTCATGCCGGAGGCGCCACTGGACGTGCTGGCGCAGCAGATCGTCGCCGAGGTCGCGTCCGCCGAATGGGACGAGGACGCGCTGTACGACTGGTTCCGCCGCGCCTGGCCGTATGCGCGGCTGCCGCGCAAGGCCTTTGATGACGTCGTGCGCATGCTCGCCGAGGGCTACACGACGCGACGCGGCACCCGCGCCGGCTACCTGCACCGCGACGCCGTGCACAAGCGCCTGCGCGGCCGCAAGGGCGGGCGCATGACCGCGGTGACCTCGGGCGGGACCATCCCCGACACCGGCGATTTCGCGGTGATCCTGGAACCGCAGGGCACCACGATCGGCAATGTCAACGAAGACTTCGCCATCGAGAGCATGAAGGGCGACATCTTCCAGCTCGGCAACGCCAGCTACCGGATCCTGCGGGTGGAGGCCGGGCGGGTGCGGGTGGAGGACGCGCAGGGCGCGCCGCCGAGCATCCCGTTCTGGCTGGGCGAGGCGCCGGGGCGCACCGACGAGCTGTCGGTCGGCGTGTCGCGGTTGCGCGAGGAAGTCGCGGCGCGGTTGTGCGGCGCGAGTGCCGACGCCAGCGCGGCGGAGGATCGCTTCGTTGCGGAGGCGACCATTGCGACGGCTGAGACCTGCGCGCAGGATCGCGACGCGACCGTGCCGCTCGCCGCGCTGGTCCCCGGCGAGGGCGGCAGCGCCTTCGCGCCGGCCGACGTCGCCGCGACCCTGCGCTGGCTGCAGGGCGAACTCGGCCTCGACGACAACGCCGCGCGCCAGCTGCTCGACTTCCTCGCCCGCCAGCTCGCCGCGACCGGGGTGATGCCGACCCGCGGGCGGATCGTGCTGGAGCGCTTCTTCGACGAATCCGGCGGCACCCAGCTGGTGATCCACACGCCCTACGGCAGCCGCCTCAACCGCGCCTGGGGCCTGGCGTTGCGCAAGCGCTTCTGCCGCAAGTTCAACTTCGAGCTGCAGGCGGCGGCGACCGAGGACGCGATCGTGCTGTCGCTCTCGACCAGCCACAGCTTCCCGCTGCTGGAGGTCGCGCACTACCTGCACTCGTCCTCCGCCGAGCACATCCTGGTGCAGGCGCTGCTCGACGCGCCGCTGTTCGGCGCGCGCTGGCGCTGGAACGCGACCACCGCGCTGGCGCTGCCGCGCTTCGTCGGCGGGAAGAAGGTCGCGCCGCAGCTGCAGCGGATGAAGTCCGAGGACCTGCTGGCGACGGTGTTCCCGGACCAGGTCGCCTGCCTGGAGAACATCGTCGGCGAGCGCGAGGTGCCCGACCACCCGCTGGTCGCGCAGACGCTGGACGACTGCCTGCACGAGGCGATGGACACCGAGGGCTGGCTGGCGCTGCTGCGCGCGCTGGAAGCGGGCGAGGTGGAGATCGCCGCGCGCGACCTGACCGCGCCGTCGCCGTTCGCCGCCGAGGCGCTCAACGCGCGTCCGTACGCCTTCCTCGACGACGCGCCGCTGGAGGAACGCCGCACCCAGGCGGTGCAGACCCGCGGCTACGGCGACGCGGCGCAGGCCGGCGACCTCGGCCGCCTGGACCCGGGCGCGATCGAGGAAGTCCGTGCGCAGGCGTGGCCGGAAGTGCGCAACGTCGACGAGATGCACGAGGCGCTGATGGGCTTGGGTTGCGTCGCCGCCGAGGAAGCGCTCGCCAGCGGCTGGGACGGCTGGCTGGCGCAGTTGGCCAAGGCGCACCGCGCGACCCGGATCGACGTGGCGGGTGGCGCGGCGTGGTGGGCCGCGGAGCGCCTGGCGCTGGCCGACGCGCTGCATCCCGGCGCGGCGCGCATGCCGGCGATCAACCCGCCCGCCGAATTCGCCCAGGCCTGGACGCGCGAGGACGCGCTGGTTGAACTGGTGCGCGCGCGCCTGACCGGGCTGGGGCCCGTATCCGCCGAGGCCCTCGCCGCGACCTTCTCCGTCGCGCGCGGCGACGTCGACCTCGCGCTGCTCAAGCTGGAAGGCGAGGGCTACGCGATGCGCGGCCGCTTCACCCCCGCCGCGCTCGCCGGCGACGGCGAGGAATGGTGCGAGCGCCACCTGCTCGCGCGCATCCACCGCTACACGGTCGGGAAGCTGCGCCGCGAGATCGAGCCGGTCGAACCGCGCGATTTCATGCGCTTCCTGCTCGACTGGCAGAAGGTGTCGCGGGCGACCCGGGTCAGCGGCCCGGACGCGCTGGCCGGCGTGCTGGCGCAATTGGAAGGCTTCGAGGCGCCGGCCGGCGCCTGGGAAAGCGAGCTGCTGCCGGCGCGTGTGTCCGATTACGCGATTTCCTGGCTGGACGACCAGTGCACCGCCGGCCGGATCGCGTGGACGCGCCTGCGCGCCGCGCCGGTGGACGGCAACGGTCGCGGCGCGGCGTCGCCGGTGCGCGCGACCCCGATCGTGCTGCTGCCGCGGCGGCGGCTGGCGGCGTGGACGCAACTGGTCGCCGGCCAGCGCGAGGACGAGCCGGCGCTGTCCTCGCGCGCGCAGAAGGTCGCCGATGCCTTGCGCGCGCACGGCGCGCTGTTCTTCGACGAACTGGCGGGAGAAGCGCGGCTGCTGCAGACCGAGCTGGAGGACGCGCTGGCCGAACTGGTCGCGCGCGGCCGCGCCACCTGCGACAGCTTCGCCGGCCTGCGCGCGCTGCTGGTGCCGCAGGCCAAGCGCCCGCACGCGTTCGGCCGCCGCGGCCGCCGCGCCGCGCTGTTCGGGATCGAGGACGCCGGGCGCTGGACGCTGACGCGGCGCGATGCTTCGCTCTCCCCGTCGTTCGAATCGGACGCGACCGCCGCCGACGCCCGCGCCGACCTGGTCGAACACGTCGCCCGCACCCTGCTGCGCCGCTACGGCGTGGTGTGCTGGCGCATGCTCGAGCGCGAGGCGCCATGGCTACCGCCGTGGCGCGAACTGCTGCGCGTCTACCACCGTCTGGAAGCGCGAGGCGAGATACGCGGCGGCCGTTTCATCGCCGGCCTGTCGGGCGAACAGTTCGCATTGACCGAAGCGGTCGCCGCGTTGCGCCAGGTGCGCCGGCGCGCCCACGACGGCGAACTGGTCGCGGTCAGCGCGCTGGACCCGCTCAACCTGGTCGGCACGATCGTCGCCGGCGACAAGCTGCCGCGGCAGCCGGGCGCGCGCGTGCTGTACCGCGACGGCCTGCCGCTGGCGACGCTGGCCGCCGGCGAGGTGGCCTTTCTCGCCGAGCTGCGGCCGGACGAACAACGGCACGCGCGCCGCCTGCTGCTGCGCGAGCCGGAGCCGGCGTTCCATCGCGTGCCCGCGCCGGAAGCTGGCGCGCGCCGCTGATCAGGCGGGTGTGACGCAGCGGAGCAAGCGCCACTCCACGCAGGCGGCGCGGCTTTGCCGTAGCGCGGAGCTTGCCCTGCTGCCTTCCGGTGCCCGCACGCCACCTGCACCCCGCGCGCCGGAAGATGCCCCATGGCCACGCGCAAGCCGCCCCGCAAACCGCCCGCGAAACGCGCGGCCGCCGAACGCGTACCAGCGAAGAAGAGCGCCCGCAAGCGCGCGGTGCCCGACGGCAGCGCACCGGAGCCGGTGGACGACAGCCTCGCCGCGCTGCGCGACGCCGCAATGGGCTGCAAGCGTTGCCCGCTGTGGAAGCCGGCGACCCAGACCGTGTTCGGCGAAGGCCCGGCACGCGCGCGCGTGCTGGTGGTCGGCGAGCAGCCCGGCGACCAGGAGGACCTCAGCGGGCATCCGTTCGTGGGCCCGTCGGGACAACTGTTCGACCGCGCGCTGGAGGAATTGGGCATCGACCGCGGCCGGTTCTACGTCACCAACGCGGTCAAGCACTTCAAGTTCGAGCGGCGCGGCAAGGCGCGCCTGCACCGCAGCCCCAACCCCGGCGAGCAGGCCGCGTGCCGGATCTGGCTCGAAGGCGAACTCGCGCGCGTCCGCCCGGAAGTGGTGGTCTGCCTCGGCGCCATCGCCGCGCGCAACGTGTTTGGCACGAAGTTCCGCCTGATGGCCCAGCGCGGTACCTGGCAGGCGCTGGCCGACGGCACCCGTGCGTTCGCGACCGTGCATCCGTCCTTCGTGCTGCGCCAGCGCGATTCGGCCTCGCGCGACCAGGCTTACCGCGGCTTCGTCGGCGACCTCGCGCTGCTGCTCGACGTGCTCTAGCGCGACGCTTCAGCGGGACGCCTTGGCGGCGCTGCTGGCGCGCAGGAACTCCCACGCGCCGGGCAGCACCACCAGCGCCGCCGACGCGGCCAGCACCCCGGCGACGACGGCGACGGGGAAGGGCGGTTCACGCCAGCGCAGGCCCCAGTCATCGAACGCCGTCACCACCGGCCAGTGCAGGATCGTCACCAATGCCAGCGCCAGCCAGGGCAGCACGTTGAGGAAGCTGTGCACGTACTGCTCGAGCGGGGGGATGGTGCGGGTCGCCGCGGCGTAACGGATGTCGCGCCACGAGGTGACGGTGTGCGCGGCGACGCCGGCCAGCATCAGCAGCAGCGTCGCCGCGGTCACCTCGAGGAACAGGAAGGCGAGCAGCGGCACGCCGATTTCCGCCAGCTGCAGCAGGTGCAACGCGGACTCGTGCCGGCCGGAGGTGTGGGCGAGGTCCATGCGCGCGTGGCAGGCGTAGTCGGCCACGCCCGCCAGCAGCCACAACGGCAGCACCACGCCGCCCAGCAGGGCCCACAGCAGGCCGGCGTCGACGCCGGTCGCCATGGTCAGGCGAACGCCGCCACGAGCAGCAGCAGGAAGCCGAGCACCGCCACCAGCGCGTGCACGCCCACCAGCCAGGCCGGCAGCAGCACCCGCTTCCACTCGTAGGCCAGGAACAGGGTGATGCCGCCGAGCGCCGCCACCAGGAACAGCCCCAGCGCCCAGGCCGCCGCCACCGGCACGTCGCCGGCGAACACCGCGCAGGCGAGCACGGTGACGCCCGAGCCGGCAAGCAGGCCGTGCAGCATCGCCAGCCACACCGGCGGGTTGCGCTTGCCGGAAAAGCGGATCGCCGCCATCACCACGCCGCCGAGCGCGGTCAGCACGATCAGGCCACAGGCCACCCGCAACATGGTGCCGACGTCCATCGCCGCGCTCCCGCGCGCCGACCGGGCGCGCCATCCGGCCACGCTGGCGCCGGGTCCGTCGCAGCCACGTAAATGATAGGTAAATTCTATTGAATAGATGAAATCAATCAATTTGCCCTTGGCAATACGCGGACCTAAGATCGTCCCTGTTGCAATTCCCCACCCACAAGCAAGGAGCAAGTCGATGTCGCTCATCAACAAGTCCGTGCAGCCGTTCAAGGTGCAGGCCTTCCACGACGGCAAGTTCGTCGAGATCACCGAAAAGAGCCTGCAGGGCCACTGGTCGGTGATCGTGTTCATGCCCGCCGCCTTCACCTTCAACTGCCCGACCGAGGTCGAGGACGCGGCCGAGAACTACGAGGAGTTCAAGAAGGCCGGCGCCGAGGTGTACGTGGTCACCACCGACACCCATTTCTCGCACAAGGTGTGGCACGAGACCTCGCCGGCCGTCGGCAAGGCGAAATTCCCGATGATCGGTGACCCGACTCACCAGCTGACCCGCGCCTTCGACGTGCACATCGACGAGGAAGGCCTGGCGCTGCGCGGCACCTTCATCGTCGATCCGCAGGGCGTGATCAAGGCGCTGGAGATCCACGACAACGCGATCGCGCGCGACATGAAGGAAGCGCTGCGCAAGCTCAAGGCCGCGAAGTACGTGGCCGAGCACCCGGGCGAAGTCTGCCCGGCGAAGTGGCAGCAGGGCGCCAACACGATCAAGCCGTCGCTGGACCTCGTCGGCAAGATCTGACCACGTCCGCGCGGCCGGGGGTTCCCTCTCTCCCGCCGGCCGCGCAACCGTCCCGGGCGCATCCCGCCCGGGACACCTTTCCTCCCCCTTTTCCGATTCCCGGAGCCAACCCCATGCTCGATGCAGACCTCAAGGCCCAGCTCGCGGCCTACATGGAGAAGCTGACGCAGCCGGTGGAGCTGGTCGCCTCGCTCGACGACAGCGACGCCTCGCGCGAGCTCGACGCCCTGCTGCGGGACATCGCTTCCACCTCCGACAGGATTTCCGTGCGCGTCGACGACGACGCCGATGCGCGCAAGCCCTCGTTCGCGATCGTGCGCGCCGGCACCGACGTCGCCGTACGCTTCGCCGCGATCCCGCTCGGCCACGAGTTCACCTCGCTGGTGCTGGCGCTGCTGCAGGTCGGCGGCCACCCGCCGAAGCTCGACGCCGAGCTGGCCGACCAGGTGCGCGACCTCGAGGGCGAGTACAAGTTCGAAACCTACATGTCGCTCTCGTGCCAGAGCTGCCCGGACACGGTGCAGGCGCTGAACGCGATGAGCGTGCTCAATTCCAACATCCGCCACGTGGCGATCGACGGCGCGCTGTTCCAGGCCGAGGTCGAGGCGCGCGAGATCATGAGCGTGCCGACCATCTACCTCAACGGCCAGCCGTTCGACCAGGGCCGGATGACCGTCGAGCAGATCATGGCGAAGCTCGACAAGGGCGCGGCCCAGCGCGAGGCCGCGAAGCTCGCGAACAAGGACGTGTTCGACGTGCTCGTGGTCGGCGGCGGCCCCGCCGGCGCGGCGGCGGCGATCTACGCCGCGCGCAAGGGCATCCGCACCGGCGTCGCCGCCGAGCGCTTCGGCGGCCAGGTGCTGGACACGCTCGCGATCGAGAACTTCATCTCGGTGCAGTACACGGAAGGGCCGAAGCTCGGGGTCGCGCTGGAGCAGCACGTGCGCGAGTACGACGTGGACGTGATGAACCTGCAGCGCGCGAGCAAGCTCGTTCCGGCGAAGCAGCCGGGCGGCGCCATCGAGGTGCAGCTGGACAGCGGTGCAAGCCTGAAGGCGAAGTCGGTCGTGCTCGCGACCGGCGCGCGCTGGCGCACCATGAACGTGCCCGGCGAGGACCAGTACCGCAACAAGGGCGTGGCCTACTGCCCGCACTGCGACGGCCCGCTGTTCAAGGGCAAGCGCGTCGCGGTGATCGGCGGCGGCAACTCCGGCGTCGAGGCGGCGATCGACCTCGCCGGCATCGTCGAACACGTGACCCTGCTCGAGTTCGATTCGAAGCTGCGTGCCGACGAAGTCCTGCAGCGCAAGCTGCGCAGCCTGCCCAACGTGGACGTGCTGCTCAGCGCGCAGACCACCGAGGTGCTCGGCGACGGCCAGAAGGTCACCGGCCTGGTCTACAGGGACCGCGAGAGCGGCGACAGCCGCACCGTCGAGTTGGCCGGCGTGTTCGTGCAGATCGGCCTGCTGCCCAACACCGAGTGGCTGAAGGGCACGGTCGAACTCAGCCCGCGCGGCGAGATCGTGATCGACGAGCGCGGCGCCACCAGCGTGCCGGGCGTGTTCGCCGCCGGCGACGCGACCACGGTGCCGTACAAGCAGATCGTGATCGCGATGGGCGCGGGCTGCACCGCCGCGCTGAGCGCGTTCGACCACCTGATCCGCAGCTCGGCCCCGGGCCTTGCGCAGGCCGCCTGAGCGGTGAACCTGCGCGACCTCCAGTACCTGGTGGCGCTGGCCGACCATCGGCACTTCGGCCGCGCCGCCGCGGCCAGTTTCGTCAGCCAGCCGACGCTGTCGACCCAGATCCGAAAGCTGGAGGAGGAGCTCGGCGTCTCCCTGGTCGAGCGCGCGCCGCGCAAGGTGATGCTGACGTCCGCCGGCCAGGACATGGCCGCGCGGGCGCGGCGCATCCTCGCCGAGGTCGAGCAGATGAAGGAGGCCGCGCGGCGCACCCGCGACCCGGAGGCGGGCACGGTGCGGCTGGGGATCTTCCCCACGCTCGGCCCCTACCTGCTGCCGCACGTGCTGCCGCGCATCCGCGCGCGGTTCCCGCGGCTGGAGCTGCTGCTGGTCGAGGAGAAGACCGACCAGGTGCTGGCGCGCCTGCGCGACGGCCGCCTCGACGCCGGCATCCTCGCCCTGCCGCTGCACGACGAGCAGTTGCACGTCGAACCGCTGTTCGAGGAACC
The DNA here is from genome assembly GCA_035539135.1 of Lysobacteraceae bacterium. Taxonomy (GTDB): domain Bacteria; phylum Pseudomonadota; class Gammaproteobacteria; order Xanthomonadales; family Xanthomonadaceae; genus JABFWF01. Next base: position 95,457 of record DATLJD010000009.1, on the reverse strand, counting down.
CTTCATGCTGGCGGTGCCGAACGGGCACCCGTTCGCCAGGCGCGACAAGCCGCTCGAACTTCACGACCTCGACGAGGAACACCTCCTGCTGCTCGAGGAAGGCCACTGCCTGCGCGAGCAGGCGCTGGACGTGTGCCGGATGGCCGGCGCCAACGAGCGCGACGGCTTCCGCGCGACCTCGCTGGAGACCCTGCGGCAGATGGTCGCCGCCGGCGTCGGCGCGACCCTGCTGCCGGTGCTGGCGGTGCAGCCGCCGGTACCGCCGTCGCCCGACCTGCGGCTGCTACCCTTCCGGGGCAAGGCACCGAGCCGGGAGATCGCGATGGTGTGGCGGCGCAGTTCGGCGATGGGCGATTTCCTTACCCGGCTCGCGCAGGAGTTCCGCGCGCTGCCGCCCGAACTGTTGCAGCCGCCGGGCGCGAAGCCGCCCGTGCGCGTGAGCGCCCGGCGCAACACGAAGCACGCCGCATGAGCCGCCGGCTGCTGGTCGCGCTGCTGCTCTTGTGCGCGATCGGCTGGTGGTACTCGCCGGTGTCGCCGCGGGTGCCGGCGATCGCCGCGCCGGCGCAAGGCTACGCCGTCGACTGCCCGCTGCCGCCGGAGGTGCGACCCGGCGAAGCGCCGCGGCAAAGCGCGGTGCCCGACGGCATGCCGCCGGTCCGCCTGCAGCCCGCGCAACTGGTCCCGTTGGCCGGCTTCAGCGTGGAGGCGCGCGTGCTTGGCCGCGAGGACTACCACGCCGACCGCGGCGCCACGCTGTCGCCCACCGACCTCGCGCTCGGCTGGGGCCGGATGCGCGATGACGCGGTGCTTGCACGGCTGGACATCGGCCAGGGCGCTCGCTTCTACCACTACCGCTGGCAGGGCGAGCCGCCGCTGCCGCCGGCGGAGATCGTCCGCTCCAGCGCGAACATGCACATGATCCCGGCCACCGCGGAAGTCGCCGCGGAACTGCGCCGGGTGCGCCGCGACGACACCGTGCGCATCGACGGCTGGCTGGTCGAGGCCGAGGGCGCGGACGGCAGCCGTTGGCGCAGCTCGCTGACCCGCGAGGACCAGGGCAACGGCGCCTGCGAGCTGGTCTACGTGTGCGCGATCACCCGCCTGTAGGGCGAAGAACGTTCCACCGCCCGTAGAGCGGAGCTTGCTCCGCTGCGGGAGCGCCGGCGACGCTGCGGCTCGGCTCGGCCACGACGCGGAGCAAGCTCCGCTCTACGATGCCCGTCGCCGCGTCAGCCCGAGGAAGATGCCGGCCAGCGACAGCGCCAGGCCCAGCAGTTCCACCGGTCCCAGCCGGGTGCCGAACAGCAACGCGTCCCACACGTAGGCCAGCAACGGCTGCAGCAGCAGGCACAGGCCGAGCACGCCGGCGGCGAGCTTCGGCATGACCTTGCCGATCACCAGCCAGCCGAACACCTGCGCGATCAGCGCGTAGGCCAGCAGCGCCGCCCAGTCGCGCGCGCCCTGCGGCGGCAGCGCTTCGCCGCCGGCCAGCGCCATCGGCAGCAGCGCCAGCGCGCTGCCCAGGCACAGCCACCACAGCAACGCCTCGTTCGAGGTGCCGGCGCGGCGCGCCTGCGCGGCGCGGAAGGCGAGCAGGAAGCCGGCATAGGCGACCGCGGTGCCGAGCCCGTAGGCGACGCCGAGCCGGAAGCGCGCGTCGAACGCGCCCCAGCCCGGCGCCAGCAGCAGCGCCAACCCGGCCAGCGCCAGCAGCAATCCCGCCCACAGCCGCCAGCCACCGTGCTCGCCGAGCGCCAGCGCGCCGAAGCCGGCGAGCGCGAACACCTGGAAGTTGCCGAGCAGCGTCGCCAGCCCCACACCGGCGTAGAGGATGCTCCGGTGCCACATCCACAGGTCGAGGGCGAAGAACGCGGCCGCCAGCGCGACCAGTCCCAGCACCCGCGGCGGCGGCCGCCAGTGCGTGCGCAAGGCCGGGCGCGCGAACGCGAGCGTCAGCATCGCCGCCGCCAGCGCCACCCGCCAGAACGCCGAGGCGGTCGGCCCGATCCGCACCCATTCGACGAACACCGCCGAAGTGCTGATCAGCGCCGCGCCCAGCGCCATCGCGGCCAGCGGGCCGCGCTCCCCGCGGGCGAAGGTCACCCGCGCACCAGGGCGTCGGTGCCCGGGCTGCCCTCGGTCTCGGCCTCGGACGCGGCGCGCCACTCGCGCATCGCCGGCAACGCCATCAGTGCCTCGACGTAGCGCGCGGCGTTCGCGTCCATTTCGACGCCATAGCCGAGGAAGCGCCATGCGATCGGCGCGAACATCGCGTCCACGATGCCGAACTCGCCGCACAGGAACTCGCCGCCGGCGCCGTGCGCCGCGCGCAGCTCGCGCCACAGCTGCTGGACGCGGTCGATGTCGCGCTGCGCCGCATCGTCCCAGCGATAGCGGTCGGGCTTGCGGCGCACGTGCATCGGCAGCTGCCCGCGCAGCGCGGTGAAGCCCGAATGCATTTCCGCGGCGGCCGCGCGCGCCATGGCCCGCGCGCGCAGGTCCGCCGGCCAGCCGCGGCCACCGAGCCAGCGTTCGTTGGCGTACTCGCAGATCGCCAGCGAGTCCCACACCACCAGGCCGTCGTCGTGCAGCACCGGCACCCGCCGGGTCGGCGACCAGCGGCCGATCTCCGCGGCGAACGCCGGCGTGTCGAGTACCAGCCGGTGCTCGTCGAAGGGGATCCCGAAATGGCGCAGCAGCAGCCAGGGCCGCAGCGACCACGACGAATAGTTCCTGGTGCCGATGACGAGAGTGGGCATGGGAGAAGGCCGGGCGGGGAGGCGGCGAGCATGCTAACGCCGGCGGTAGTCCCGCGGCGGCACGCACCCGCGCGCCCCCGCTAGCCGAACACCGCCGGCGCCACCTGCACGCAGTTGCGGCCGCCGTGCTTGGCCGCGTACAGCGCCTTGTCGGCGCGCTCGACCGCGGCGTCCGGCGTGCCTTCGCTCTCCAGCCGCGTGGCCACGCCGATGCTGACCGTCAGCGGCTGCAACTGGCCCTCGTACTCGAAGCGGTGGCGCTCGACCGCCGCCCGCAGGTGCTCGCCGATCGCGCGCGCCTGCGCACCGCCGCGGCCGGGCAGCACGACCACGAATTCCTCGCCGCCGTAGCGGCCGAGCAGGTCGCCCTGGTCCAGGCCCGCGCGCAGGATCGCCGCGACCTCGCGGAGGCAGTAATCGCCGCCGGGATGGCCGATGCGGTCGTTGATCGCCTTGAAGTGGTCGACGTCGATGAACAGCAACGACAATTGCTGCTGCCGGCGCTGGGCGTCGAGGAAGCTGCGCGCCAGCCACTGGTCGATGGTGCGCCGGTTGAAGGCGCCGGTCAGCGCGTCGAGTTCGGCCGAGCGGCGCAATTGCAGCGCCGCCAGCGCCTCGTCGGCATGCAGTACGGCCAGCCGCGCGAATTCGCCGGCCAGCGCCATCTCCTCGGTGCTGAAGCCCTCGCTGCCGTCGCGCAGCAGCGACAGCAGGCCCCAACCGGGTGCGCGGACCGGCAGCGGCAACAGCGCCTCGACCCGCGCCTGGGCGCCCGCCGGCCGCGGCTGCTGCAACGGCAGCCCGGCCTGCGCCAGCCGGCGCAGCAGCAGCGTGCGCGGCGCCAGTTCCTCCCGCACGGTGGCCTGCAGCCCGGGCGGGTGCACCAGCAGCAGGTCGTGGCCGTGGTAGCCGTAGGCGGTGACCGCCGCCGACTGCATCGGCACCTGCGGCGTGAGGTGCCGCAGCAACAGGGAGAAGGCGTGGCGCTCGATGTCGCCGGCCGGCAGTTCGCGCAGTTCGGTCTGCAGCGCGAGGGCAAGCGCGGCGCGCGCCGTCTCGCGTTCCATGCGCCGTTCCGAATCCAGCCGCGCCAGGTGGTCGCGGTCGCGCTGGACGCGGTATTCGCCGATCCGGCTGATCAGGCCGATCGCGACCACCGCAACCGCGCCCAGCAGTGCCAGCTGGTAGCCCCAGCGCGTCCACAGGAGGTCGGGCAGCAGGCCGTGCAGCAACGCCACGCGGACCAGCGCGGCGGCGCCGGTGACGACCACCAGCGCCAACAGCGCGCCCGCCATCGGCACCCGCCGCTGCAGCGCGTCGGTCAGCAGCACCAGGCCGGCGGCGCCGGTCGCCACCGCGACCACGGTCACCGCATGCGGCATCCAGATCGCCAGCGTCGGCAGGTCGAGCAGGCACACCGCCGCCAGTGCGGTCGGCAGCAGGCTGGCGAGGTTGAACCAGCGCAGGCCGCCGACCGAGCCTTCGCGCAGCGCGGCGTACCGGCGCAGCGCCTGCAGCGCGCCGGTGCAGAACAACAGCTGCAGCGCCCACAGGCCCGCGCCGCGCCAGGCGCCGAACGCCGACAGCAGCGGCAGCGCGTACAGGTGGCCATTGCCGGCGGCGAGCGCGAGCAGGGTCACCGCGCCGCCGCCGGAAAGCACCAGGAAGGCACGTTCGCGCGCGGCCGAATACAGCGCCACCGCCAGCAACGCGATCACGAACAGCCCGCCGTAGACCGCCGCCTGGAGGGCGAGCGCGCGGTTGCCCACGCGGCCGGCGTTGGTCGCCTGCAGCAGCCGCGGGTGCAGCACCGCGCGCACGCTGCCGCGTGCGCGCAGGGTCAGTGCGACCTCGCCCTGCCAGTTGGCGGGCAACGCGAACAGGAAGCCCGCGGGCAGGGCGCCTTCGTCGCGCGCCGGGGCGAAAAAATCGCGACGCACGCTGGTCCAGCCCGGCCGTTCCAGCCACACGGCGTCCACCGGCACGCGGTCCAGCCACAGCACCCAGCCACCGCCCGCGGGAAGCTCGAAGCGCAGCCGCGCCGATGCCGCGCCGTCGCGCCCGCCGGGCAGCAGCAACGCCTCGCCGTTGCGGCTGAGCTGGCTGCCTGGCAGGGCATGCAGGGTGACCGGTCGCGGCTCGGCGACCGTTCGCGCGGCCGCCAGCACGCTCACCCCGAACAGCAGCAGCAGCCAGGCCAGGCAGGCCGCCGCGATGCGATCATGGCGCTCGCCGCCGGGCAGGTTCACGCCGGAGTCGCCCCCAGCGGCCAGCTGTCCTCGGCGGTGGCGGCGGCCGTGCCCGCGACCAGCGGCAGCTGTTCGACGAGCGCCCGCGCCTGGGGCCAGGCCAGCTCCGGCACGCACACCGCCACCAGCCCGCAGGCCGGCAGCTCGCCGATCCCGCCGAGCAGCGCCTCGCCGCGCACGAAGACCGGGATCCCCGCGCCCTCGAGGGCATGGCGCACCAGGTGCGCGTCGATCAGGTGGGCGGCTTCGTACACGACCCGCATGGGCTTCCCCCTGTCCTTCCGGAAAGACATTACGCAAGTTGCATGCCAGAAACGGCCTTCCGCTGCCGCCGGCAGCGCCTCGGCTACACTGGCGACTTGTCTTTCCCGCCCCGCAGACCGTGTCCGATCCCGTCGAATCCGTGGCTTCCGCCAACTCCAGCGCCAGCGCGGCCGATGCCCCGGTCCGCAACGACTTCATCCGCCAGATCGTCCGCGACGACCTCGCGTCGGGCAAGCACGCGGCGGTACGCACCCGCTTTCCGCCCGAGCCCAACGGCTACCTGCACATCGGCCACGCCAAGGCGATCTGCCTGGACTTCGGCATCGCCGCCGAGTTCGGCGGCTGGTGCAACCTGCGGCTGGACGACACCAATCCGGCGAAGGAAGACCCGGAGTACGTGCGCGCGATCCAGGACGACGTGCGCTGGCTCGGCTTCGACTGGCATTCGCTGCGGCACGCGTCGGACTACTTCGACGTGTTCTACCTCGGCGCCGAGCGGCTGATCCGCCAGGGCGACGCCTTCGTCTGCGACCTGACGGCGGAGGAGGTGCGCGCGACCCGCGGCACGCTGACCGAGCCGGGCACGCCGTCGCCCTACCGCGATCGCGGCGTCGAGGAGAACCTTCACCTGTTCCGGCGCATGCGCGCCGGCGAGTTCCCCGACGGCGCGCGCACCCTGCGCGCGAAGATCGACATGGCCGCCGGCAACATCAACCTGCGCGACCCGGCGATCTACCGGATCAAGCACGTCGCGCACCAGAACACCGGCGACGCCTGGCCGATCTACCCGATGTACGACTACGCGCACGCGCTCAGCGACGCGATCGAGGGCATCACCCACTCGCTGTGCACGCTGGAGTTCGAGGACCACCGGCCGTTGTACGACTGGTGCGTGGACAAGGTCGACCTCGCCGGCCACCCGGAATTGCTGAAGCCGCTGACCGATCGCGGTTTCCCGCTGGAGGCCGGCAAGCCGCGCCAGATCGAGTTCTCGCGGCTGAACTTCAACTACCTGGTGATGAGCAAGCGCAAGCTGATGGCGCTGGTCACCGAAGGCCTGGTGGACGGCTGGGACGACCCGCGCATGCCGACCCTGCAGGGCATCCGCCGCCGCGGCTACACGCCGTCGGCGCTGCGCCTGATGGTGGACCGGGTCGGCGTCAGCAAGCAGAACTCGCTGCTGGACATCTCGATCCTGGAAGGCGCGCTGCGCGACGACCTCGACGCGCACGCGCCGCGGCGGATGGCGGTGATCGAGCCACTCAAGCTCGTCATCACCAACCTGGCGGACGACCACGAGGAGTCGCTGACCTTCGCCAACCATCCGAAGGACGAAGCGGCAGGCACCCGCGCGATCCCGTTCTCGAACGTGCTGTGGATCGAGCGCGAGGACTTCGAGGAAGTGCCGCCGAAGGGCTTCAAGCGCCTCACCGTGGGCGGCGACGTGCGCCTGCGCGGCGCCGGCATCGTGCGTTGCGACGAGGTGGTCAAGGACGCCGGCGGGCGCGTGGTCGAGCTGCGCTGCACGCTCGACCCGGAATCGCGCCCGGGCATGGAAGGCGCCAACCGCAAGGTCAAGGGCACCATCCACTGGGTCAGCGCGCGGCACGCGGTGTCCGCCGAGATCCGCCTGTACGACCGCCTGTTCACCGTGCCCGACCCGGACACCGACGAAGCCGGCAAGAGCTACCGCGACTACCTCAATCCGGACTCGCGCCGGGTCGTGCGCGGCTGGGTCGAGCCCGCCGCGGCGCGGGCGACGCCGGAGCAGTCCTTCCAGTTCGAGCGGCTCGGCTACTTCGTCGCCGACCGCTACGACCACCGCCCCGAGGCGCCGGTGTTCAACCGCAGCGTGACGCTGCGCGACACCTGGGCGCAGAAGGCCTGACGCGGGGCGTCGCATGCTGCTGCCGGCGCAACTGCACCTCACCCTGCCGCCCTGGGTGCGCGAACTCGCGCTCGAGGCGGCCTATCCCGGCGACGCGGCCAAGGTCGCGCTGGCGATCGAGCTGGCGCGGCGCAACCTCGAGGCGGGCAGCGGCGGTCCGTTCGGTGCCGCGATCTTCAACGCCCACGACCGCGTGATCGCGGTGGGCGTCAACCGCGTGCTGCCGCAGAGCTGCTCGCTCGCCCACGCCGAAACCATGGCCTACATGCTCGCGCAGCAGCGCCTGCAGCGCGCGCGGCTCAACGAGGACGGCGGGCCGGTGACGATCGCGACCTCGGCGCAGCCCTGCTGCCAGTGCTACGGCGCGACCTTCTGGGCCGGCGTGGACCGCCTGCTGATCGGCGCGCGCAGCGAGGACGTGATGGCCCTGACCGAGTTTGACGAAGGCCCGCTGCCCGCCGACTGGCAAGGCGAGCTGGCGCGGCGTGGGGTCGAGGTGGTACGCGACATCCACCGCGACGCCGCGCGCGAGGTCCTGCGTGCGTACGGTGCGCTGGGCGGCGCGAGCTACTGAACGGTCGCCATCGGCGAGCCCCCGTGCGCAACGACTTCGACGCCGGATTCACGCCCGCTTCCGCATCCTTCGCGCTCACGCAGGCAAGCGGCGAAGCCCGGCCTGCGACGGCACTCGCGGGCAGGGACGCCCGATGCCACGGCAGCGCGCACAGGCCGCGCTGCGCGGTCCGGGGCGGCGGGCGCGGGAAGGCGCCCGCCGCCGGAGCCGGTGGCTCCGCGTCGCATGACCGCCAGGGGCAATGGGCGGTGAGCGCGCGCGAAGGTCTGCTCTGCCATTGCCGTCCCGGCTTCGAGCCCGAACTCGCCGCCGAACTGCAGGAGCGCGCCGCGCTCGCCGGATTGCCCGCCTACGCACGCACCGAACGCGGCACCGCGCTGGTGCAACTGCTCGGCGAGGACGGCGACGCGCTGTCGCGCGCGCTGCCTTGGCGCGGCCTGGTGTTCGCCCGCCAGAAGCTGCGCCTGCTGGCGGAACTGGATGCGCTCGACCCGCGCGACCGCATCACCCCGGTGCTCGCCGCGCTGGACCGCGCGTCGTGCCTCCCGTTCGGCGACGTGTGGGTTGAGCATCCGGATTCGGACGCCGGCAAGCCGCTGGCCGCGCTCGCGCGCGGCTTCGGCAACGCGCTGCGCCCGGCGCTGCGCAAGGCGGGCCTGCTGACGCCGGCGGAAAATCCGTCGCGCCCGCGCCTGCATGTCGTCTTCCTCGCCGGCGACCACGCCCTGCTGGCGGTCGCCGAACCCGCCGACAGCGCGCCGTGGCCGCTCGGCATCCCGCGCCTGAAGCTGCACGCCGACGCGCCCTCGCGCTCGGCGCTGAAGCTGGAGGAGGCGCTGCTGACCCTGCTCGACGCAGGCGACCGCGCGCGCCTGCTGCGGGCCGGCATGCGCGCCGCCGACCTCGGCGCCGCGCCCGGCGGCTGGACCTGGGTGCTGGCGCGGCAGGGCCTGCGGGTGACCTCGGTGGACAACGGCCCGTTGCGCGAGCACGTGCTCGCCACCGGCCTGGTCGAACACCTGCGCGCCGACGGCTTCCACTGGCAGCCGCCGCGCCCGCTCGACTGGATGGTCTGCGACATGGTCGAGCAGCCGCGTCGGGTCGCCGCGCGGATGGCGACCTGGCTGCGCGAGGGCTGGTGCCGGCAGGCGATCTTCAACCTCAAGCTGCCGATGAAGAAACGCTGGCAGGAAACGCAGCTGTGCCTGGCGCTGTTCGCCGAGCAGGCGCAGCGCCCGCTGCGCATCCGCGCGCGCCAGCTCTACCACGACCGCGAGGAGATCACCGTGTTCGCGGCGCCTGACGACGCGCGGAACGGGTAGGGCGCGACGCGTCCGCGATCCGCGCATGCCGGGCTCGTGCTCGAGCGGACGCGGCATGCCCCCGACCCGTGCACGGGCGCCTGTGCGTCAGGCGATCCCGCGCCACGCCACCCACGCCGCCAGCGCGAGAAACACCAGCGCCGCCGTGATCCGTGCCGCGCGCAGCGGCAGGCGGTCGGCGAAGCGGTGGCCGAGCAGCACCACAGGCACGTTCGCCAGCAGCATGCCGAGCGTGGTGCCGGCGACGACTTCCCACAGCGGCGCGTACTTTGCCGCGAGCAGCACCGTCGCGACCTGGGTCTTGTCGCCGATCTCGGCGATGAAGAACGCGAGCGTGGTGGCGAGGAAGGCGCCGTGCGCGGACGTGGTCGCGGCCGCGTCCTCGTCGATCGTGTCCGGCTTGAGCGTCCACAGCGCGATCGCGAGGAAGCTGCCGGCGACGATCCAGCGCAGCACCTGCGGCGTCAGCCAGTGCGCCGCCCACGCGCCGATCCAGGCGGCGAGCGCGTGGTTGAGCAGGGTCGCGACCAGGATTCCGGCGACGATCGGCCACGGCCGGCGGAAGCGCGCGGCCAGCAGCAGCGCCAGCAGCTGGGTCTTGTCGCCGATTTCGGCGAGCGCGACGGTGCCGGTCGCGACCAGCGCGGCGGCGAAGGGAAGCTCGGTCATGCGGGGGCGTGCTCCGGGCCGGGCATTCGCTGGACGCGAAGGCGGACGCCTGCGGCCCGGCCCGGGTGCGCAGTCGCCTGCCTTCGGTCTTGCCCGCACCGCGTTTCGCGGTGCCCGCGCGCCATGGCCTGCCGGCCAAGTATGTTGACGCGCGCCCCGGCGTGGTCGCGAGATCGCGCCGGCGGGCTACTCCCCGGAGGAGGAAGGCGCCCATTGTAGCCGGCGCATGCCGCCACCGCAGCTACACTTCGCGTTCCCGCCCCGATGGAGCCCGCCATGGAATACCGCCGCCTCGGATCCTCCGGCCTCAAGCTGTCGGCGCTGTCGTTCGGCGCGTGGGTGACGTTCGGCAACCAGCTCGGGCGCGGCGAGGCGCGCGAGCTGATCGCCGCGGCGTGGGACCACGGCATCAACTTCTTCGACAACGCCGAGACCTACGCCGAGGGCGAGGCCGAGCGGGTGATGGGCGACGTGATCGCCGACCTGCGCCTGCCGCGCGACGGCTTCTGCGTGTCGAGCAAGGTCTTCTTCGGCGCGGTGAAGGACGGCCGGCCGACCCAGAAGGGCCTGTCGCGCAAGCACGTGCACGACGCCTGCCACGCCGCGCTCAGGCGGCTGCGGGTGGACTACCTCGACCTCTACTACTGCCACCGGCCCGACCCGGACACGCCGATCGCGGAAACGGTGTGGGCGATGGACGTGCTGATCCGCCAGGGCAAGGTCCTGTACTGGGGCACCTCGGAGTGGGACGCGGGGCAGATCCGCGAGGCGCACGCGATCGCGCGCGCCCACCGCCTGCACGCGCCGACCATGGAGCAACCGCAGTACAACCTGCTGCACCGCGAGCGGGTGGAGCGCGAATACGCGCCGCTGTACGCCGACCTCGGCCTCGGCACGACCACCTGGTCGCCGCTGGCGTCGGGCCTGCTCACCGGCAAGTACGACGACGGCGTGCCGGCGGATTCGCGGCTGGCGCAGGAACAGTACGCCTGGCTGCAGCGCAGCGTGTTCGGCGACCCGGCGGAGCGGCGCCGCGAGCGTGCGCGCGCCTTCAGCGCGCAGGCGCGCCACCTGGGGATCGCGCCGGCCACGCTCGCGATCGCGTGGTGCCTGCGCAACCCGCACGTGTCGAGCGTGATCCTCGGCGCGACCCGGATCGAACAGCTGCGGCAGAACCTCGACGCGCTCGCGGTGGGCGAGCGCGTGAGCCCGGAGGACTGGGCGTTGATCGAGGCGGCCACGGCCTGACGCAAGCGCGCGAACTCCCCGACGCCCTTGCCGTAGATCGGAGCTTGCTCCGCTGCTCCTGGCCGATCACGCCGCGTCCGGATCGCGTGCGGCGGCGCAAGCTCCACTCCAGGGGGCCGCCGGATCAGTCGATCTGCGCGCCGAGCGGCGCGGGCGGGGCCGGTGGTGCCGGTGGGGCTGAAGGCGCCGGTGGCGTCGGCGCGCGCGCGACCAGCGCGACGACGGCGGCTTTGGGCGCGGCCTCGAACGCCTGCGGCGGCCGCGGCGCGGGAGGCGCGGCCGGTGCCGGCGGGGCGGGCGGCGCCGCCGGCGCGGGCGGCGGAGGCGGCGGCGCGGGGAAGCGCAGCGGCATCGCCTTGGGCACGGTGACGCGCGCGGTCGCGGTCTTGCGGTCGCGGAGGTATTCGACGCTGACGCTGCTGCCCGCCGGGCGCGCTTCCAGCACCGCCATCGCCTCGCGCGGGGACGCCACCGGCTTGCCGTCGACCTTACGCAGCACGTCGCCGGGTTGCAGGCCTTGCAGTGCGCGCCCGGTGCTCAGCACCAGCACGCCGCGGTCGGTGCCGAAGTAGCGGCCCAGCTGCGCGTCCACCGTCGCCAGGTTGAGGCCGTTCCAGCGGAATGCCTCGACCAGCAGCGGCGCCTTGCACGGGCGCTTGTCGCAATCGCGCAGGCGCGACACCTCGCGTTCGACGATCGCGCGCACGGCGGGTGCGGTGTCGCCTTCGATCCCGTCGGCGGTGAACGCGAAGGAACCGTCGGGGCCGCGCACGAAATCCACCGCTCCGTTCAGCCGCATCAGTTCGCGCGAGGAAGGGTCCCAGACGAACACGCGCTGGTCGGCCTTCGGCGTCGCGCGTACCGTCGCGCGCTTGCCGCCGCGCTCGTACGCGAGGCCGATCGGCTTGCCTTCCTCGAGCTTGCCCAGCAGCTTGCGCGCGTTCGCCACCCGCAGCCCGGCCTCGCTGCCGAGGATGGCGTGGCCGTCGACGGCGACCAGGCGGTCGCCGCTGCGCAGCCCGGCCTTCGCCGCCGCGCTCTCAGGCGTCACCGCGGCGATCCGCACGCCGGCCCTGGCGTCGGGCGCGAGCACCACGCCCAGCACCGGCTTGCGGCCGGGGTGGCGTTCGACATGGACAACGCGCTCGTGTTCGCCGAGCTGGCGCGACAACTCGGCCACCTTGCGCGCGGAGCGCTGCAGTTCGGCGCGGGCCGCGTCGAGCGCGGCGCGGGTGGCGGCGTCATCGCCTGCCTTCGGCGCGGCGGCCTGGGCATGGACGCCGCCGGCGGCGAGCGCGGTGGCGAGCGCGGCGGCGAGCGCGGCGGCGATCGGGAGCGGACGGGGAGCGTGGCGCATGGCGTTCTCGGCGAAGGAGTCGATGACAGGGATGCGGGCGCGGGCGAATCGGTCGCAGTCAGTCCACCCGCACCAGGGCGACGTCGTAGCGCTCGCCCTGGCTCACCAGCCAGCGGCGGTTGGCCTCGAAAGCGGTCAGCGAGCGCAGCGCGCCCACGCGCTGCTCCCACAGGGTGCGCTGGCGTTGCGGCGACAGCCCCGGCTCGGCCAGCGCGGCGTCGATCGCGGCGACGCGCGCATCGAGTTGCGCCGCGACCGCGACGGCGTTGCCGCTGGCGACGCTGTCGTCGCGCGCCCACGCCAGCAGCGCCTCCAGTTGCGCCGACTCGGCCTGCAGGCGTTGCAGCGTGGCGACGTCCGTGCCGGCGACCACCGTGGCCGGCACTGACGTGGACGTGTGTTGCGCCAGGCGCAGCGGCAGCACGACCGCCAGCACCAGCACGGCCGCCGCGGCCAGGCCGAGCGGCCAGCGGTGGGATCGGCGCGCGGCCAGGCGCGCGGCGATGCGCGGCCACGGATCGGCCGGCGGCGCTTCCTGCGGCAGCGCCGCGAAGGCCGCGCCCCAGTCGGCGGGTGCGCGGGTGTCGGGAACGGTGGTGTCAGGCATGGATCGGGTCCTCCACTTGCAACAGCGCGCGCAGGCGGCGGGTGCCGCGCGCGAGCTGCGATTTCGAGAAGCTGGCGGTGCGTTGCATCAGGCCGGCGATTTCCTCGTGCGTGTAGCCCTCGCCGTGGTACAGCCACAGCACGCTGCGGGTGACCGGCGGCAGCGCGGCCAGTGCGCGCTGCAGCTGCGCCGCGTCGGCGGCGGCGGGCGGGGGCGGCGCGGGGTCCTCGCCGAGGCCGTCGTCGTCGACCACGAGTTCCAGCGCGAAGCGGCGGCCGCGGCGCAACTGCATCAGCGCCTCGTTCACCGCGATCTGGCGCAGCCAGCCCCAGAACGGGCTGCCGCCATCGCCGCGGAAATCGCCGATCCGGGCGACCAGCTTCAGCATGGTTTCCTGCAGCGCCTCGCTGGCCTGCTCGCGATCGCCGGTCAGGCGCAGGGCCAGGGTGTATACCGGCCGCTCGAAGCTGCGGCACAGCGACTCGAAAGCCGCGCGCTCGCCAGCGCGCGCCCGCGCGAGCAGGGCGGCGGGCACGTCGATCGCGAAGCTGGAGGCGGGTGCCGGGCTGGGCATGAGGACTGGGATGCGCGAGAGGCGGCGAGGGTCGCAGGGCCGGTAGCCGGGAGCCGGGAGCCGGGAGCCGGGAGCCGGGATGATGTCGCGGACGCCCTCGCCGCCTTCCGTCTCCCGTTTCCCGGTTTCCGGTTTCCGGTTACCGGCTCCCGCCCCACCTATACTCGTCCCATCACAAGGGGAGAGTCGCCATGGGCCTGGGTTCGCTGCTGACCGTCATCGTCGTCATCGCCGGCATCGTGCTGCTGTTCAAGACCGTGCGGATGGTGCCGCAGGGGTACGAATGGACGGTCGAGCGCTTCGGCCGCTACACCCAGACCCTGACCCCCGGCCTGCACTTCCTGATCCCGGTGGTGTACGGCATCGGCCGCAAGGTCAACATGATGGAGCAGGTGCTGGAAGTACCCAGCCAGGACGTGATCACCAAGGACAACGCGGTGGTCAAGGTCGACGGCATCGTGTTCTTCCAGGTGCTCGACGCGGCCAAGGCGGCGTACGAGGTGGCGACGCTGGAGGTCGCGATCCTCAACCTGGTGATGACCAACATCCGTACCGCGATCGGCTCGATGGACCTGGACGAGTCGCTGTCCAAGCGCGACGAGATCAACGCCAAGGTGCTGGTCGCGGTGGACCAGGCGACCCACCCGTGGGGCATCAAGGTCAATCGCATCGAGCTGAAGGACATCGCGCCGCCGCGCGACCTGGTCGAGGCGATGGCGCGGCAGATGAAGGCCGAGCGCGAGAAGCGCGCCAACATCCTCGAGGCCGAGGGCCTGCGCCAGGCGGCGATCCTCAAGGCCGAGGGCGAGAAGCAGTCGACCATCCTCGAGGCCGAGGGCGAGCGCGAGGCGGCGTTCCGCCAGGCGGAGGCGCGCGAGCGCCTGGCCGAGGCCGAGGCCAAGGCGACGCAGATGGTCTCGGACGCGATCGCCGGCGGCAACGTCAACGCCATCAACTACTTCGTCGCGCAGAAGTACATCGAGGCGTTCAAGGCGCTGGCCGAGGCGCCGAACCAGAAGTTCGTGATGATGCCGATGGAGTCGGCCGGGGTGATCGGCTCGCTCGGCGGCATCGCCGAACTCGCGAAGGAAGCGCTGGAGCGGCCGCGCGCCGCCGCGCCGATGCCGCCGCGCGCGCCGGGAGCCTGACATGCGCTGGGACGTCTTCGCCTGGGCCGCCGTCGCGCTGCTGCTGTTCGCCGCGGAAGCGGTCGCGCCGGGCGCGTTCATGCTGTGGCTCGGCTTCGCCGCGGTGGCGGTGTTTCTCGGCGTGCTGCTGGTGCCGGGGATCCCGCTGCTGGCGCAGGCGGCCGCCTTCGTCGTGCTCAGCTTCGTCTCGATCCAGGTCTACCGCACCTGGTTCCGCAGGCGCGAGCCGCTCAGCGACCGGCCCACGCTCAACCGCCGCACCGCCGAACTGGTCGGGCGGGTGGTGCCGCTGGAGCGCGGGATCGCCAACGGTCGCGGCCGGGTGCAGATCGCCGACGCGTTCTGGGACGTCGCCGGCCCCGAGCTGCCGGCCGGCACCCAGGTGCGCATCGTCGGCGCGCACGGGATGGTGCTGGAAGTGGAACCGGCGTGAACCGCGCGGCCGGCTTCGCGCCGGCCGCGCCTCCCGCCGCGAGCCCGCCTGCGCCGCGACGGGTCTGGGATAATCAGGGCTTTCCCCCCGGATGCCGCCATGACCCAGAAGACCATCCTCAACGACACCCACCGCGCGCTCGGTGCGCGGATGGTCGACTTCGGCGGCTGGGACATGCCGATCCACTACGGCTCGCAGATCGACGAGCACCACGCGGTGCGCCAGGACGCCGGCATGTTCGACGTCTCGCACATGACCGTGGTGGACCTCCACGGCCCGCGCGTGCGCGAGTTCCTGCGCAGGCTGCTCGCCAATTCGGTGGACAAGCTCAAGGTCACCGGCAAGGCGCTGTACAGCGCGATGCTGGACGAGCGCGGCGGGGTGATCGACGACCTGATCGTCTACTACCTCGCCGACGACTTCTTCCGCCTGGTGGTGAACGCCTCCACCCGCGACAAGGACCTGGCGTGGATCACCCGGCAGGCGCAGGCCTTCGACGTCGCCGTGACCGAGCGCCCGGAGTACGGCATGGTCGCCGTGCAGGGCCCGGCCGCGCGCGACAAGGTGCTCGCCCTGCTGCGCGAGGGCGACCGCGAGCGGATCGGCAAGCTCGGCCGCTTCGCCGCCGCCGAGGCGACCACCGCCGACGGCGTGCCGGTGTTCGTCGCGCGCACCGGCTACACCGGCGAGGACGGCTTCGAGGTGATCGTGCCCGAGGCGCGGACCGTCGACTTCTGGAACGCATTGCTGGCCGCCGGCGTGAAGCCGGCCGGGCTCGGCGCGCGCGACACCCTGCGCCTGGAAGCCGGCATGAACCTGTACGGCCAGGACATGGACGAGACGGTGACGCCGTACGAGGCCGCGCTCGGCTGGACGGTGTCGCTGGACGAAGGGCGCGACTTCATCGGCCGCGCCGCGCTCGAGCGCCAGCTCGCCGACGGCGTGCCGCGCCAGCTGGTCGGCATCGTGATGGACGAGAAGGGCGTGCTGCGCCACGGCCAGAAGGTGCTCACCGACCAGGGCGAGGGCGAGATCCTGTCCGGCACCTTCTCGCCGACCCTGGGCAAGGCGATCGCCTTCGCCCGCATCCCGGCGGGCGAGCCGGGCCAGGTCCGGGTCGACATCCGCGGCAGGGAAGTGCCCGTGCGGCTGGTGAAGTTCCCCTTCGTCCGCGACGGCAAGCCGCAGCCCGGACTGTGACCCGCGGGCGTGATTGAACGCCCCCGCGCATCGCCTAAACTAGCCGCCACCGTTCCCCACCGACCGCGACAAGCACGGAGCAGCACATGAGCGAGATCCCCGGCGACCTGAAGTTCCAGAAGTCCCACGAGTGGGCGCGCGTCGAAGGCGACGGCAAGGTCACCGTGGGCATCTCCGACCATGCGCAGGGCCTGCTCGGCGACCTCGTGTACGTCGAGCTGCCCAACGTCGGCGACCGGGTCGAGGCCGGCAACGCCTGCGCGGTGGTCGAATCGGTGAAGGCGGCGTCGGACGTGTACAGCCCGATCACCGGCAAGGTGGTCGAGGTCAACGCCGCGCTGTCGGACAAGCCGGAGACGATCAACGAGGACGCCTATGGCGACGGCTGGATCTTCGTGGTCGAGGCCGAGGAGCCGGACCAGCTCAACGAGCTGCTGTCTCCGGACGACTACGCCGAACTGCTCGAGGACGAGGACCACTGAGCGGTTCCGCCCGTCGAAAAAGAACCGGCCCCGCGGCCGGTTTTTTTTTGTTCGGCCGATGGCCCGCGAGGGGTGCGCGGCGCGTTCGCGAAAGCGCGCGCACCGGCGATGGCGACGGGTGCCGGCGGGCGTGCCGGCTGCCGACCGGGTCGCGGCGCGGTCGCTCGCCTTTCGCGCAAATTCGCGCAAGTCGCCTGTTGCGATGCGCAAACGGACGCCCGCCGCGAAAAATTTTTTTGCCCCGGCCGCGCGTCCGCCGCCGGCGTTCGTGGGTGGCCGCGGCGGCGCTGCGAACGGCGCGCGTTGCGTGCGCGTGTCGCGTCGCATTGCAAGGAAACAGCGGAAACAAAGCGCTTTTCCGCAAGGCGCTGCACGCGACGCCTCGCGTACCCGATGCGCATCGCCGTCGTCGATGCGCCGCGGACGGCCGCTCCGTGACCGAGGCCCCGCCGGGGGGACTTGCAATTTCCCCGGCCAGGTTGTTGACAGTGGAAAAAACCGTGATTAGGTTTCGCCCAGCAGACGTGACCTGCGGACGAGAGTGAGTCGAAGCAGAGAGACAACGCGCGGCACAACGCAGCCCTCCGCCCGGAAACACATCAAGGTGGACACGGGCATCGTCTCCCTCTCGAAAGCGCAGCAGTCACCCGAGGACCCGACCCGCGGCGCCCGGCGCAGCGGGTTTTTTGTTGCCGGCCACGGTGCCGGCGACGCGGCGGCGGCGAGCGCCGCGGCTCACCGCGCAGGATGCGCGGCCACCGAATCCGTCCCGGCGCGCGACGCGCGTCGGCGGTTGATCGCGGGTCCGACTCCCGCGGTGCAGTTCGCAACTGGGCAGCAGTAACAGCAAGTCCACAGACGAGGAGCCATTCCATGGCCATGAAGAAAGCTGCGAAGAAGACCGCCAAGAAGGCGACCAAGAAGGCCGCCAAGAAGCCGGCGGCGAAGAAGGCCGCCGCCCGCAAGACCGCCAAGAAGGCGACCAAGAAGGCCGCCAAGAAGACTGCGCGCAAGAGCACCGCCAAGAAGACCGCGCGCAAGGCCACCAAGAAGACGGCCGCCAAGCGCCGTCCGGCCAAGAAGGCCGCGAAGAAGACGGCCAAGAAGGCCACCCGCAAGACGGCTGCGAAGAAGACGGCCAAGAAGGCCGCCAAGAAGGCGACCCGTCGCCCGGCGAAGAAGGCCGCCAAGAAGACCGCCAAGAAGGCGACCAGGAAGGCTGCGAAGAAGCCGGCGGCGAAGAAGGCCGCCAAGCGTCCGGCCCGCCGCAAGGCCGCCCCCGTGGCGATGCCGGCCGCGCCGGCGCCGATGATGTAAGAACAAGAAAACACCCCGATAGCGTCAACCACGACTCCCTCCCCGCGGCCCAGGCGGGGAGGGAGTTTTTTATTCGGGAGACGGGAGACGGGAGGAGGGGAGGAAGAGGGCGGCTGTTCCCCCTCTCCCGCTTGCGGGAGAGGGTTGGGGTGAGGGTGAGTCAGCCGCGCGAAGCGGCGCCCTCACCCTCCGCGCTGACGCGCGTCGCCCTCTCCCGCAAGCGGGAGAGGTGACGGCAACTGCAAGGTCGCCCGCTGTTCCCCCTCTCCCGCAATGCGGGAGAGGGTCGGGGCGAGGGCTGCCCTTTTACTGCGGCCGCGCGCGCGCGGTCGTGGATTCGCTGCCGGCGGCGGAGATCACGCCTTCGCCGGTCTCGTCGTCGGGCACCGGCCGCGGATTGTTGCGGGCGTACAGGGTGTCGTCGAGGGTGCGCTCGTCGAGCCAGTGCGGCGGCAGGCCGAGCGCGCGATCGAGGATGGTCGGCATCAGCGCGCTCGGCAGCGCGCTCTCGCTGTTCCACAGCAGCACCACGCCGAGGTCGGTCTCCGGCAGCAGCGCGATCGCCGCGCGGTAGCCCTGCACCGCGCCGCCGTGGAAGACCATGCGGTGGCCGGCGTAGTCGTACACGCGCCAGCCGATCGCGTAGCCGGCGTCGAACAGGCGCTCGCGCCGCCACGCCGAGCCGTGCATCTCGCCGGGCGTTTCGATCAGCGGCGCGTGCAGCGTCTCCAGTAGCGACGCCGGCAGCACGTCCGGCCGGTGCCCCGACTGCGCGATCAGCCACTGCGCCATGTCGGCGATGCTGGCGTTGACCCCGGCGGCGGGGGCGACCCGGTAATAGGTCGGCTTCGGGGTCACCGCGACCCAGCCGCCGCGGCCGCGCACGTGCGGGCGCGCCCAGCGCGGGCTGGCCTCGATCCCTTCCAGTCCGACGCTCGCGTCGCGCATGCCCAGCGGCTGGAAGATCAGCCGCGACACCGCGTCGGCATAGCTGCGGCCGCTGGCCTGGGCGACGACGTCGCCGATCAGGCTGAAGGCGACGTTCTGGTAGGCGTAGCACTCGCCGGGCCGGCAGGTCATCGGTGCGTACGCGAGCTTCTGCACGAGGCTCGCGTAGTCGGCGTTGGCCTCGATGTCGCGGTCGTAGGCGTTGCGGGTGAGGCCCACGCGATGGCTCAGCACTTCGGCGACGGTGAGCTCCTGCGCCGCGCCCGGCTCGGACAACTGAAGCGCCGGCATGTACTCGGTGACGCGGCTGTCCCAGCGCAGCGCGCCCTGGTTCACCAGCAGCCCGGTGACGGTGCCGGCGAAGGCCTTCGACAGCGAGGCGAGGCGGAACACGGTGTGGGCGTCGATCGGCTCGCCGCCATCGGCGTCGGTCACGCCGTAGCCGCGCGCGCTGAGCACCTGGCCGCCGCGCACGATCGCCATCGCCAGCCCCGGCACGCGCTGGTCGGCGACCAGCGATTGCGCGATCGCCTCGAACTCGGTGGTGTCGAAGTCCGCCGGGAGCGGCGGCAGCGGCCGGCTTGCGATCGGTGCGGGCACCGCGATGCTGGCTGCCGCCGCGCCGACCGTAGGGGCCTGCGCCTGCGCGACCAGGGCCGGACGCTCGGACGGCGCGGTCTGCGCCGTGGTCCCGAGCGCCAGCGGCAACAGGAGGGCGCACGCGCCGATCCGCCAGTTGCGACGCTGCCGCCGCGCCAGTTCGCCTTTCATCGGGCGCTCCCCCTGCGTATGCTCCACCTGCGGACCGATCATAGCGTCAGTTCCGGAGCCTGCCTGAATCGGGGGCGGAAGTCCGATCCTGTCGTGACCGGTGTCGTGAAGGCGTCAGCATCCACATCCGGGGGACTTCGATGGTCGCGCTTCTGATCCTGGTCGTCATCGTCGTGGTGGTCGCCTTCTGGGCGATCGGTCTCTACAACGGGCTGGTCACCGCCCGCAACGCCTACAAGAACGCCTTCGCCCAGATCGACGTGCAGCTGCAACGCCGCTTCGACCTGATCCCGAACCTGGTCGAGACCGTCAAGGGCTACATCAGGCACGAGCGGGAGACCCTGGAGGCGGTGATCGCCGCCCGCGGCGCGGCGATGGCCGGGCTGTCGGCGGCGAAGGCCAGCCCGGGCGACCCCTCGGCGATGGCCGCGCTGGGTGCCTCGGAGGGCGCGCTCAACGGCGCGCTCGGCCGCCTGCTCGCGGTGGCCGAGGCCTACCCGGACCTCAAGGCCAACCAGAACATGATGCAGCTCTCCGAGGAGCTGACCTCCACCGAGAACAAGGTGGCCTTCGCGCGCCAGGCCTACAACGACGCGGTGATGGCCTACAACAACCGCCGCGAGGTGTTCCCGGCCAGCATGATCGCCGGCTTCTTCCGGTTCCTGCCCGCCGCGCTGCTGCAGATCCCCACCGAGCAGCAGGCCGAGGTGCGGGCGGCGCCGAAGGTGCAGTTCTGACATGACTCCCTCCCCCGCGCGCGGGGGAGGGCCGGGGCGGGGGTGCGTGGTGGCGCCGACCCGCCCTGGCTTGCCCCCATCCCGACCTTCCCCCGCACGCGGGGGAAGGAGCGACGCCCGATGAACTTCTTCGAACGCCAGGCCGCCGCGCGCCGCGCCTCGACGCGGCTGGTGGTGCTGTTCGCGCTGGCGGTGCTCGGCATCGTCGTCGCGGTCGACCTCGCGGTGCTGCTGTTCACCGGCATCGGCCGCGAAGACGGGCAGGGCGGTGGCGGGGCGATGCTGGTGTTCGCGACGCTCGCCACGCTGGCGGTGATCGGGCTCGGCTCGCTGTACCGGATCGCGTCGCTGCGCGGCGGCGGCGAGGCGGTCGCCCTGCAGATGGGCGGCACGCCGGTCCCGGCCGACACCACCGACTTCAACCTGCGCAGGCTGCGCAACGTGGTCGAGGAGATCGCGATCGCCTCGAGCGTGCCGATGCCGCGCCTGTACGTGCTCGAGCACGAGCAGGCGATCAACGCCTTCGCCGCCGGCTACGCCCCGTCCGACGCCGCCATCGCGGTCACCCGCGGCGCGCTCGAGCGGCTCAACCGCGACGAACTGCAGGGCGTCATCGCCCACGAGTTCAGCCACATCCTCAACGGCGACATGCGCCTGAACATCCGCCTGATCGGCGTGCTGTTCGGCATCCTCATGCTCGCCCTGATCGGGCGCAAGGTGCTGCAGTTCGGCGGACGGGGGCGCAATTCCAAGGGTGCGGGCGCGGTGCTGGTGGCGGCGCTGGTGGCGATGGTGGTCGGCTACGTCGGCCTGTTCTTCGCGCGCATGATCAAGGCCGGGGTGAGCCGCAGCCGCGAGTCGCTGGCCGATGCGAGCGCGGTGCAGTTCACCCGCCAGACGCAGGGGCTGGCCGGCGCGCTGAAGAAGATCGCCGGCCTGCACGAGGGCTCGCGGCTGAGCGACCGCGGGGACGCGGAGGAAGTCAGCCACATGCTGTTCGGCGACGGCGTCGGCTTCCGCGGCCTGTTCGCGACCCACCCGCCGCTGCTCGCGCGGATCCAGGCGCTGGACCCGTCGTTCCGCGGGGAGGAACTCGCGCGGCTGCAGGCGCAGTGGCTGGCGGCGCCGCCGGACGGCCTGGAGGAGGACGCGCGGCTGGGCCTGGTCGCGCACGAGGGCGGGCGGCTGCCGGATCCGGCAAGCGCGATCGCGCTCAGTCCGGCGATGGTCGCGGCCCAGGTCGCGCAGCCGGAAGCCGACGACTACCGGCGCGCCGACGCGATCGCCGCGCACATGCCCGAGTCGCTGCGCGCACTGGCCGCCAGCCGCGAGGACGTCATGCCGCTGCTGTGCGCGCTGCTGCTGGACGAGGACGGCACCCTCGCCGAGCGCCAGCTGGAGGAAGTGCGCGCCCGCCTCGGCATCGCCATGGCCGAGCGCGCGCAGCAGCTGCGCCGGCAGGAGCTCGCCCACCTGCATCCGGCCCTGCGCCTGCCGCTGGCAGCGCTGGCCTTCCCGGTGCTGCGCCTGCGCCCGCGGCCGGAGCTCGACGTCTTCCTCGACAGCGTGCACGCGATGGCGCACGCCGACGGCGCGGTGTCGCTGTTCGAATACTGCCTGGGCACGCTGCTGCAGGTGCAGGTGCGCGAATCGCTGGAGCCGGGGCGGCACGCGCAGTTCGGCCGGCGCAAGCTGCCCCAGGTCGCCGCGCCGGTGGCGACCCTGCTCGCGGTGGTCGCCCAGGCGGGACACGCCGATCCGGCGCAGGCCCAGCGCGCCTACCTCGCCGGCATGCAGCGCGTGCTGCCGCGCGCGCACCTGCCCTACGCATCGCCGGCCGATGGCGTGCTCGCGCTGGATGGCGTGCTCGCCAAGCTGGACGCGCTGGACCCGCTCGCCAAGCAGGTGCTGGTCGAGGGCATCACCGCCGCGATCGCCTTCGACGGCACCGTCTGCGTGCCCGAGGCCGAACTGCTGCGCACCCTGTGCGCCGCCCTGCATTGCCCGCTGCCGCCGATGCTGGAAGTGGCCTGAGCTCCCTCCCCGCGCAGCGGGGGAGGGTTGGGGCGGGAGTGAGTCTTTCGCCAACAGCGGCGCCCTCACCCTCGCGCTGCGCGCTCGACCTCTCCCGCAAGCGGGAGAGGTGACAACAGCATCGACGCGCCGGCAGTTCCCCTCTCCCGCAAGCGGGAGAGGTGCAAGCCCCGCTGCGTGTCCGGCGTTCCGCGCTTCCTTCCCGCGCCACGCCGGCCGTTCCCCCTCTCCCGCTTGCGGGAGAGGGTTGGGGTGAGGGCGCTCTTGCTTTTGCTCCCTCCCCCGCGCAGGGGGGGAGGGTTGGGGTGGGGGGGTGAGACTTGCGCCAACAGCGGCACCCTCACCCTCGCGCTGCGCGCTCGACCTCTCCCGTCAACGGGAGAGGTGACAGCGAAGGCGACAGCCGGCGCCTACGCCGCCGGCAGCTCCGCGGCGGCCAGGGCGCGGTACATCGCGTCCAGCGCCCGCGCCTGCGCCTGCAGCTCGGCCAGGGTGCCGGTGTTGGCGACCACGTCGTCGGCGATCGCCAGCCGCGCCGCGCGCGTGGCCTGGGCTGCGATCATGCGGTCGGCCAGCGCGGCGTCGATGCCGTCGCGCCGCAGCAGGCGGGCGTGCTGGACGTCGCGCGGCACGTCCACGACCAGGATGCGGTCGAGCCAGGGATAGGCGTCGCGGCCGCCGCCTTCGGCGAGCAGCGGGATCGCGGCGATCGCGTAGGGCCCGGGCGCCGCTTCGCATCGCGCACGCAAGGCCGCGCGCACGCGCGGATGCACGATCGCCTCCAGCCGGCGGCGCGCGGCATCGTCGTCGAACACGCGACGGCGCATCGCCGCGCGGTCGAGCGCGCCCTCGCCATCGAGCACGTCGCTCCCGAACGCCGCCACCACCTCCGCCAATCCCGGCGTGCCGGGCGCCACGGCCTCGCGCGCGGCGATGTCGGCGTCGGCCACGCTCGCGCCCAGCGCGACGAATTCGCGCGCCAGCGCGCTCTTGCCGGAGGCCACGCCTCCGGTCAGTCCGACGATGTAACGGGCCATGGGCGCCTCGCGTGCTGGCTACGCGGCACAGCATGCAGCAGCGGGCGGTGGAGCGCATCCATGCGGTCGCGTTGCCCTCATCCGCCTTCGGCACCTTCTCCCGCGAGCGGGAGAAGGGAGGCAGCTTGCGCCGCAGTCCTCTCTCCGGGGCACGCTCCCTCCCGCGCGCAGCGGGGGAGGGTTGGGGCGGGGGTGAGTCTTGCGCCAACAGCGGCGCCCTCACCCTCGCGCTGCGCGCTCGACCTCTCCCGCAGGCGGGAGAGGTGACAGCAAGGAGAGCGCCGCGCCCCGCCGTGCTCCCTCTCCCGCGCAGCGGGGGAGGGTTGGGGCGTGGTTGAGTCTTGCGCCAACAGCGGCGCCCTCACCCTCGCGCTGCGCGCTCGACCTCTCCCGAAGGCGGGAGAGGTGACAGCAAGAGGAGCGCCGCGCCCCGCCGTGCTGCCTCTCCCGCTTGCGGGAGAGGGTTGGGGTGAGGGCGCGCGGCGCTACCTCAGCCCGGCGAAGCGCAGGTACAGGTCCAGCAGGTCGCCGCCCCAGAAGAAGACGATCCAGCCCGCGACCGCGAGGTAGGGCCCGAACGGAATCGGCGTGGCGCGGTCGCGCCCCTTCGCCGCCAGCCAGACCGAGCCGACGATCGCGCCCACCAGCGAGGACAGCAGGATGGTCGGCAGGATGCCCTTCAGCCCGACCCACGCGCCGAGCGCGGCCAGCAGCTTGAAGTCGCCGTGGCCCATGCCTTCCTTGCCGGTCAGCTGCTTGAACAGCCACCACACCGACCACAGGCTGAGGTAACCGACCATCGCCCCGGTCATCGCCTGCTTGGGCGTGAGGTACAGCGCGTCGATGCTGGCGACCAGGCCCAGCCACATCAGCGGCAGGGTGAGCTGGTCGGGCAGCAGCTGGGTGCGCAGGTCGATCCCGGACAGCGCGACCAGGAAGCAGCTCAGCACGATCGCGCCGAAGCCGTGCCAGCCGAAGCCGAAGCGCCAGACGCAGGCCAGCACCAGCAGCATGGTCAGCAGCTCGACCAGCGGGTACTGCCAGGAGATCGGCGCGTGGCAGCTGCGGCAGCGGCCGCGCAGTGCCAACCAGCTCAGCACCGGGATGTTCTCGTACCAGCGCAGCGGGTGCTTGCAGTGCGGACAGTGCGAGCGTTCGACCACGATGCCGGGCGGCGGCGGGTCGTACAGCTCGGGCTCGCCGAGCACCTCGCGGCTGTCGCGCTTCCACTGCCATTCCAGGCGCCGGGGCAGGCGCAGGATGACCACGTTCAGGAAACTGCCCAGCAGCAGGCCGAGGCCGGCCGCGGCGGGGTAGCCGAGGCCGGGGTTCTGGTCGAGGAACGCCATCGGTCAGATGGCGGCGGCGAGCTTGAAGATCGGCAGGTACATGCCGACCACCATGCAGCCCACGATGCCGCCGATGAAGATCATGATCATCGGCTCGAGCAGGCTGGAAAGCGCGTCCACCGCGTTGTTCACCTCGGCCTCGTAGAACTCCGCGACCTTGAACAGCATCGCGTCCAGCGCGCCGGCCTCCTCGCCGATCGCGGTCATCTGGATCACCATATGCGGGAACAGCTGGGTCTGCCGCATCGCCACGTTGACCTGGTAGCCGACCGCGACGTCGTCGCGGATGCGCAGCACCGCCTTCTCGTAGACCCGGCTGCCGGTGGCGCCGGCGACCGTGTCCAGCGCTTCGACCAGCGGCACGCCGGCCTTGAAGGTGACCGCCAGTGTGCGCGAGAAGCGCGCGATCGCCGAGTTGTGCATGATCTGCCCGATCACCGGTAGCTTGAGCATCATGCGGTCGAGCGCGTCGGAGAATGCCGGGGACCGGTTCTTGAGCATCACCAGTGCAACGCCGCCGCCTACCGCGACCAGCAGGACCAGCCACCAGTAGGCGATCATGAAGTCACTGGCCCCGATGATCAGTCGCGTGAAGGCGGGCAATTCCGCGCCGAAGCTGGCGAAGACCTGTTCGAATTGCGGCACCACGAAGATCAACAGGATCGCGCTGACGAGGATCGCCACCGCGATCACGGTGGCCGGGTAGAACAACGCCTTCTTGATCTTGCCCTTGAGGGCCTCAATGTTTTCCTTGTAGCTCGCGATCGTGTCGAGCACCGTTTCCAGCACGCCCGCCGATTCACCGGCGCGAACCAGGTTGCGGTACAGCTCATCGAACTGGACCGGATGCTTGTTCAAGGCTTCGGACAGGGCGGAGCCTGCCTCGATCTGACTGCGCAGGCTGTTCACCAGATCAGAAACACGTGGGTTTTTCTGGCCGCCGGCGATGATCTCCAGCGCCTGCACGATCGGCACGCCGGACTTCATCATGGTCGCGAGCTGACGGCTGAAGATCGCGATGTCCTTCGGCGTGATGCGCTTGCCGGCGCCGCCGAACAGCGGCTTGGGCTTGGGCTTGACCACGGTCGGGTTGATGCCCTGGCGGCGCAGCTCGGCACGCAGCAGGCCGGCGGTCTTGGCCGCCTGCTCGCCCTTCATCCTGGTGCCACGCTTGTCGGTGCCTTCCCAGACGAACGTCTGCAGCGGGTCGAGCTGGCGGGCAGCGGCGGCCTGCTTCATGTTGGATCGGGTCACGGCCATGGGTTCAGTCCTTGGTGACGCGGTTGATTTCGGCGAGGTCGACGATGCCGTTCTTTACCTTCAGCAGCGCGGACTGGCGCAGGTCGCGCACGCCGGCGTTCTGCGCCGCCTCGGTCAGCTGCTGGACGTTGCCGCCGGCGAGGATGATCGCCTGGATCTCCTCGGTCATCGGCATGACCTGGTAGATGCCGGTGCGGCCCTTGTAGCCCTCGGTGCACTCCGCGCAGCCGACCGCCTCGTACAGGGTCAGCCCGGCGGCGATCTCCTCGTGGGTGAAGCCTTCGGCCAGCAGCGCGTGCTCCGGCAACTGCACCTCGCGCTTGCAGTCGTGCAGGCGGCGGGCGAGGCGCTGGGCGATCACGATCGTCACCGACGAGGTGATGTTGAACGGCGCCACGCCCATGTTCATCAGGCGCGCGATGGTCTGCGGCGCGTCGTTGGTGTGCAGGGTGGACAGCACCATGTGGCCGGTCTGCGCGGCCTTGACCGCGATCTCGGCGGTTTCCAGGTCGCGGATCTCGCCGACCATGATCACGTCCGGGTCCTGGCGCAGGAAGCTGCGCAGCGCGGCGGCGAAGGTCATGCCGCGCTTGACGTTCATCTGCACCTGGTTGATGCCCGGCACGCGGATTTCGACCGGGTCCTCGACGGTGGAGATGTTGCGGGTCTCGTCGTTGAGGATGTTCAGCGCGGTGTACAGCGACACGGTCTTGCCCGAACCGGTCGGGCCGGTCACCAGCACCATCCCGTAGGGCTTCTTGATCGCGTCGAGGAACAGCTTCTTCTGGTCGTCCTCGTAGCCGAGCTTGTCGATGCCGAGCTTGGCAGCGCCCGCATCCAGGATGCGCAGCACGATCTTCTCGCCGAATAGCGTCGGCAGGGTGCTGACGCGGAAGTCGATCTGCTTGGTCTTGGAGAGGTTGAGCTTGATGCGGCCGTCCTGCGGCACGCGCTTCTCGGCGATGTCCAGCTGCGCCATCACCTTCAGGCGCGCGGCGATGCGCGCCTGCAGCTTGACCGGCACCTTGGCCACCTGCTTGAGCATGCCGTCGATGCGCAGGCGCACCCGGTACTCGGTCTCGTAGGGCTCGAAGTGGATGTCCGAGGCGCCGCGGCGGATCGCGTCCACCAGCACCTTGTTGATGAACTTGACGACCGGGGTGTCGTCGCCCTTGGCGTCGACGCCGGCATCGCTGCCGGCGAGATCCTCGTCGCCGCCGGACGTCTCCAGCGATTCCAGTCCCTCGCTGTCGCCGACCGCATCGGACAGCGAGTCTCCCTGCTCCAGCCACTGGTCGATGGTGCGGCGGATGCGCTCCTCGTCGACCAGGATCGCTTCCACGGTCAGGTTGACGTGGAACTTGATCTCGTCGAGCGCGCGGGTGTTGGTCGGGTCGGCGATGCCGACGAACAGGCGGCCGCCGCGCTTGAACAGCGGCAGCGCGTTGTGCTTGCGGACCAGCTCCTCGCTGACCAGCTTGATCGCCGACTGCGCCGGGTCCATCGCCGCGACGTCGAAGATCGGCATGCCGAACTCGATCGAGTTGGCGGCGGCCAGGTCCGCCGGCGCGATCAGCTTCTTCTCGAGCAGGTAGCCGGCGAGCGGACGCTTCTCGCGGGTGGCCGCGTCCATCGCCTCGCGGGCGGCCGCTTCCTCCAGCGCGCCGTCCATCACCAGGCGCCGGGCAATGCCCGTGATTCCGGCCAGGTTCGCGGCCATACGTGCGTATCCAGGTACTTCCCCAAACTCGACTTTACCCCAAACCCGCCGGGGCACAAGCGGGCTGCGGTACCGCTTTTCCAAATGTTTCAGCGGCCAAGCCGATGTTCTTAACGTGCTGAATGGAGGCCGCGCCCGCTGGCGCCTCTCCTTCCCCGCTAGAGGGAAGACCGGGCTTCCTCTCCTTCCCCCGCTTGCGGGGGAAGGCCGGGATGGGGGTGAGTCTTCGCACGCGCGCCCCGACCGGCCTGCCCATCCCCCGCCCTTCCGGCTACCCTTGCCGGCAGGGGGTCGCATGCACATCTCGGTCATCCTGCCAGCCAAGAACGAAGCCGAGGGCCTGAAGCGGACGCTGCCGGCCCTGCGCGCCTGCCTGCCCGGGGCGGAGGTCATCGTCGTGGACGACGGCTCCAGCGACGGGACCGCCGCGGTCGCGGCCGGGCACGGCGCGCGGGTCCTGTCCTCGCCGTACCCGATGGGCAACGGCGCGGCGATCAAGCGTGGCGCCCGCGCGGCCGGCGGCGAGGTCCTGGTGTTCATGGACGCCGACGGCCAGCACGACCCGGCCCTGATCCCGCGCCTGCTGGAGAAGCTGGAGGCCGGCTACGACATGGTGGTCGGCGCGCGCGACGCCTCCGGCCAGGCCAACGCCGGCCGCGGCGCCGCCAATGCCTTCTACAATCGTCTCGCCAGCTGGATGACCGGTCACCGGGTCGCCGACCTCACGTCCGGCTTCCGCGCGGTGCGCGCGGACCGCTTCCGCGAGTTCCTGCACCTGCTGCCGAACGGCTTCAGCTACCCGACCACCAGCACGATGGCGTTCTTCCGCAGCGCGTATCCGGTGGCCTATGTCTCCATTCCGGTCGCCAAGCGCATCGGCAAAAGCCATATCCGGCCGCTGCGCGACGGCGCGCGCTTCCTGCTGATCATCTTCCGGATCGCGACGCTGTATTCGCCGTTGAAGCTGTTCGCGCCGGTGGGCCTCGCATTCCTGTTGCTCGGCTTCGGTTACTACGGCTGGACTTTCGCCACCGAGCATCGTTTCACCAACATGAGCGCGTTGCTGCTCAGTGCCGCGGTGATCGTGTTCCTGATCGGCCTGGTGTCCGAGCAAATCACCAATCTCACCTACCGACGCGATGACTGATAGCGGGACCCGCCCCCGCATCCTGCTGGTGACGCGCAACCTGCCGCCGCTGCTGGGCGGCATGGAAAAGCTCAATCACCGGCTCGCCGCGGGCCTCGCCGAGTGGGCCGAGGTCGAAGTCGTGGGGCCGGTCGGCTGCGGCGCATCCATGCGCTGGGCCAGGAGCCGCGAGGTGCCGGCGAGTCCCTTGTGGAAATTCGTTCCGGCCGCCGCGACCGCGGCACTGGCGAGCGTAGTGCGCCGGCGCCCCCATCTCGTGCTTGCCGGCAGCGGACTGAGCGCGCCTCTGGCCAAGCTCGCGGCTGGCGTCGCGCGGGCGCGCAGCGCGGTTTATCTGCACGGACTCGACCTGATCGTCGATCAGCCGGTGTATCGCGCGGTGTGGCTTCCTGCGATCCGGCGAACCGACATTGCGATCGTCAACAGCCGCAACACCCGCCGGCTCGCCATCCAGGCCGGTGTCGCGGAGCAGCGTGCGCACGTCGTCAACCCGGGCACCGAACTACCGGCGCCTCAGCCGGCCGCACGCGAGCGGTTCCGGCGCCGGTTTGGTCTCGGCGATGCCCCGGTGCTGCTGTCGGTCGGCCGCCTGACCGCCCGCAAGGGCCTCGCCGCCTTCGTGGCGTGCGCCCTGCCGGCACTGCGCGCGCGGTATCCGGATCTCGTCCTCGCGGTGATCGGCAACGACGCACCCGATGCCCTGCATCGCGTCGGCGGTGGCAGCGCGGAACTGCTGTCTATCGCTGAATGCGCCGGTGTGGCGTCGGCCGTGCGTCTGCTCGGCGCCTGCGACGACACCACCCTGCAGGAGGCCTATGCGGGGGCCGACCTGCACGTCTTCCCGGTTCGGGAGGTCGCGGGCGACGTCGAGGGATTCGGCATGGTGGCGATCGAGGCCGCGGCGCAAGGACTGGCAACGGTGGCATTCGACGTGGGCGGCGTCGCTGATGCGGTGACCGCGGATAGCGGCGCGCTGGTGGCGGCTACCGACTACGAGGGCCTCACCGCGGAGATTCTGCGCTGGCTCGGCGAGGGTTACGACCGCGCCCGTTGCCGCGCCGCCGCCGCGCGCTTTTCCTGGGATCGGTTCGATGCGGAAGTGAAGACGCTGCTCGTCCCGCTGATCGCTGCGTCAGTGCGTGGCCAGCAGCGCCGCTAGTTGTGCGGCCAGCGTCGCCCAGTCCGGTTGCGGGGGGTAATTCGCGGACGGCGCATCGAGCAATGCGAGTACCCGATCGGCGAACGCGGCGGGGTCGCCGAGCGGCGCGAGGTGGCGCGGATCGCCGCCCAACATCCAGCGCAACGGTGCAGTCGCGGTGGCGACGACCGACGTGCCGCAGGCCATGGCCTCACACAGCTTCGCCGGATAGCTGAAACGGCCGAATGCCGTATCGGCGGTGACGATGCCGGCGACGTCGAGCGCGCCTACCAGCACGGGCAACTGCGCGTCCGGCAGGTAGCCGACACCGATTATGCCGGGAACGCGTAACGCCTCTGGTGGCGGCCGGCCGCTGAGTACCAGCCGCGCGTCGGGCCGGCGGGCGCGCACCCGCGCGAACGCGTCCAGGATCAGGTGGGTGCCGCGGCTGCGCGTCCAGCTGCCGACATACCCCAGCAGCGGCGCATGTGAAGGCAGACCGAGAGCGTTGCGGCATGCGTCGCGATCGCGCGGATGGAACTCCGGATCGGCTGCCATCGGCAGCACCTGGGCGGGCGGGCGGCCAAGGCGGTGTAAGTCGAGGTGGTCCGCCAGCTGTGGCCCCGCCGCCGTGACCAGCGGCGCGGCGCGCAACGCCCTGCGCCACGCCCAGTGCAGCGGCAGGTTCCAGCGCATGTAGGCTTCGTAGTTATCGTAGGCGTCGATGGCCAGCTTCGCACCGGAGCGTCGCGCCAAGTGCCGCGCCAGCGGACCGAACCATGCGTCGGAGCAGCCGACGACCCAGTCCGGTGCGAACGCGATGGCGCGGCGCCGGATCGCATGCAGGAAGCGCGGAACGCCAAGCGCGACCACGTCGTCGCTGAACCAGGCGACATCCTGGCGATCGAATTCGAGCGACGGCAGTCCCCGATAGCTACAGGTCGCCACCCCCACGTCGTGACCGAGCGCGGCGAGATGAGTCGGCAGATGGTGGAAACGGCCGTACGGACGCTCGATCAAATCTCGCTGCTGCGGGTGACGCTTGCAGACGAACAGGATACGCATTTAGTGCGAAATGCCAAAAAGACGCGCGATTGGATATCGCCATAGTTTGTCAATCCAAACTAAGTGCGCACGGACCGGCCCAAAGCGCGGGCAATGCGATAAAGCGATGCGTTGCTCCCGCAGCCTTGCCAGTATGTTCTTCCTGCTTACGCCACCGAGCTCGATAATGACCGTGGTCTCTTCTACGTCGAGCGTTTCCAGTTCTTCGGGCAAACGGAGCAGGAATTCAAGATCCCCCGCGATCCGGTATCGCGTATCGAACATGCCGTAACGTTCGAACAAGGAGCGATGGTGTAAGAGTCCCGGATGGCAGACGACCATGCGACGCCCGAGGCGCTTGTAATTCCAGCTAGAGCCAAATATCTCTTCCTTCCTGCGGGAGGGATCGACCATCCGGCCGCGCGACGTGATCAGATCAAATCGGCGTTCTGCAGCGGCCGTGAACAGGGTCGCAAGCGCTTGACTACTCTCCAATTCATCATCGGCGCCAAGAAAACAGACGTATTCGCCCTTCGCATGCTCGAGCGCCCTATTCCATGCGTCATAAATGCCATCGTCCTTGCTTGATCGCCACCACGAAATGCGACCCTGGTGCTTCTGGATTAGATTGACCGTTTCGTCCGAGGATTCACCGTCGGATATGAGCAACTCCCAGTCTGTGAACGACTGCGCCACGATAGAAGCAAGGCAGCGCTCGAGCGTGCGCGCCGCGTTCCAAGTGGCAATGATGATGGAAAGCCGCGGGGAAGACATGGCGGCTAACTCCGGAAGAAGACGGCGTCTACCTGGAGCATGCGGCCGGTAGCGGCATCGCAGAAGCCCGGCCAGATGGCCCACACCGAAAACCCGGTCCTGCTGAGGTGATCCATCAATGGCTCAAACAGTTGTTGTCCTTCATAGAGCGATACCAGAGACAACTCCAATTGCACCCCCCGTGCTTGGGCCAAGACTGCTGAGGCTCCAGCCAATACGCGGTCCTCAAAGCCTTGAGTATCGACCTTAAGGAATGGCCTTACGTCCTTATGAAGATGCTCCCGCAGCAGGCCATCCAGGGTCGCCATGCTGACGCGCTCCGTGGCGACGTATTCCGACCCAGGGGCGGCGGCAATATGGCTATCAAGCATTTCCAGCACAGAACTGCTGACCGAGTTACCGGAGATGTGTAGTTCAACTTCGTGTTCTCTGTCGCCGATTGCAACTCGCGGTCCGACCGTCCAATGGGGGTCGTTTCGTGAAAGGGCTAGAAGGCGCGCGTGCGCCTCTAGTAGGGGCTCAAAAGACAGTATGCGGCCGGCATAGCCGGCTTGGCGAAGTCGTCGTGCATATTGACCGACGTTAGCGCCAACGTCGATTACCAAGTTCACCTCGTTGTGTTGCAACATTCTGGCTAGACGGCCGGCTTCCGATGCTTCCGGTCGGTAACGAGTGAGATCGAAGCCGCAGTGATTGATGGCGCGTCGCAGCAGCGACTCTAGAGACGCAAGACTCATGATGATCGCTTTCTGGCCAAAGTTATCAAGAGGTGGTCTGCGGTAACGCTATTGCCTGGGGCACTGGTCAATGCTCGAGACCTCTTCAAGACCGATTGGATGTGAAGGTAGGCGCGCGGGAACAACCCATACATACAAGCGGAAGCGAGTTCGACCAAGCCAAGAAAGGGGCTTAGACGCCGGTACCGAAAGCGCTTGTACGTCATCAGCGACCAACCGTTTGGAAGTAGGATCTGCTCAACCCATTTTTTTGAGACGAAGGAGACGTGCTCGGGATAGAAGCAATACCACCAGTTGGCGCCAAACCAGTTCCATAAAGGGTTGTCTGCGTCACCCGTAGTGGCAACAACGATTCCGTCTTTCCCGAGATTACGTTTCAAATGGTCAAACAAAGTTTGCGGGTTGGGTACGTGCTCCAGCACGTCCGCAATCACAATGACGTCAAACCGTTGGTCAGCGGGCATCGCTTCAAGGTTGTTCCACAGGTGCGCGCCCGCGGCCTCTTGGGCGATTCGTGCAGCTTCGCGGTTGATTTCAATACCGAAGCGCTCGTAGCGGCCATCAAGCCGAGACAGCAACCCTCCGGAATAGCAACCAAAATCTAGCACCTTGCCGCCTTCGGGTTTGAAGTGGGAGATTTGCTCGAGGATGAGGTCCCAATCGATACGCCGGCTCTGTGCTGGCCATGTGCGCGTTTCCGCGTTGTCATAGAGGGTGTGGTATGACGCAGGGTCTTCGAGAGGAAATCGGAATTTGAGAAAACACGTTTTACATCGATATAGGGCGCCGCCATTCAGTCGGTGCGTTAATCGTTTACCTGCGAACCATTCGCTGTCTGGCAATGCACCGAGCCATTTCGGGTCACTGGCGCCACAACATGGGCACTGGGAAGCCTTGTCGCTCATGGCGCTGGCTCGTGATCAAGAATGGGGTCTACTTGTTTCCGCGCGAGACGCCGCCTGAGGCCGTCGCGGCGCTCTCTCAAAAGATGTTGCGCGATAGGCATCAGCAAGACGAGCGAGACCAGCGCATAGATCCCACGTCCCGCCGGTGATCCGTAGAATCCAAGCATGCGGATCGTCTCCCACATCGCCCCGATACCGACTACCCCCGCACCAAGTACCGTTAATCCGACGAATCGGACGCGCCCCATGCCAAGTAGCATGTAGAAGGGTGCGACATTCAGCGCCAGCAGCCAGTAAGCGCCGATAAGCCAGGGGAGTAAGCGGCCGACGGCCGCCGCCGCCTCAGAGCCGATCCAAGGCTCGAGAATCAATGGTGCCAGCAGTAACAGCCCAACCGCGAGTGCGCTACTGAGCACCAAATTACCACCAATGGTGAGTCGAGCCAGCGGCAAGAGTTTCACCTTGTTGCTGCCTTCCAGCTTTCGGCTGACGAGCGGGAAGATCACGCTCAGCCCTGCCGCAGAGATGGCGTGAACTTGCATCGCCAATTGTGAGGCAATTGAGTAGTAGGCTAAACTCGTGGCGCCTAGCATCGCCCCGACCACCATCCGATCGGCAACTCCGAAGAGCACGCTTCCGATTCCCTGCAGCCACCCCCACGCAGCGAAATGGAGGACGTCGGCCGCTCCATGCAAGGACGGACGCCACGTGGTTAGGCCGAGCAACTGTCTGGCTACCATCAGCTTCGCCGTAAGGCGGATTAGAGCGCCTGACACCAATGCGAAATACAAGGCTGCCAGTGTTGGTGAGTGCCATGTGGCGAGCACTGCAAGCCCGATCTGCACTCCTTTCCCAATGATTTCCAACCGCGCTGCGTTCCCGAAACGTTCTGCTCCCTTCATTGATGAGCTGGCGACGTTGTCGATCTGTTCAAGCCAAAGCAACACCGCTGCAGTAAAAGCGGTTGACCGAACCATGCTCTGGCTTTCGCCCATTTTTCCGAGAAGGACGTCGCCCGCGAATAGATAAATAAAGATGACGAGCACCGAAAGCGCAGCACCACCAATCATTGCAATTCCGAGCGATGCTCGAAGTCGCAGTTCGGTACTTTCGCCGCGCCCGATGTCCGTGGACACAACCTTGATGGTGGCAGCGCCCATGCCAACGTTAAGCGCGCCACCGAAGCCAACTGTTGCGGTCATCAGCATCCAGTATCCGTAGTGCTCCGGACCGAGACGATGCAGGAACCAAGGCGTTGTCAAAAAAAAGGATTAACGGATACCAGCCGTACTCCAAGACGGCCCAGACAGGACTGATCAGATGCTTGAGCATCGTGAAAGGCGTCGGTTACAAGGGCTGGTTGGCCAGAAACCATGCATAGGCGTCACGAAGGCCGGGGACAAGAGGAGTGCGTGTTATCTCGCCAAGCGCATTCAGGCGTGAAGTATCCAAGCGTTTGCGTGGCGTTCCGTCTGGCTTCGACGAATCGAATACCAAGTTTCCCGGATAACCGACCACCTCGGCGATCAGCATCGCAAGTTCTGCGATGCTCACTTCCTGGCCTGATCCTACGTTGATCATCGCTTCGTCGCTGTAGCGCTGCATGAGCAGCAATAGCGCATCGGCAAGGTCATCGGCATGCATCAGTTCTCGCAAAGGAGTACCCGTACCCCATATGGTGACTTCCGGCGCATTAGTGGACTTGGCTTCATGGAAGCGGCGGATCAGCGACGGCACCACGTGTGAGTTCTCCGGATGATAGTTGTCTCCGGGGCCATAGAGATTGGTGGGCATCGCCACGATGGCGTCGAAACCGTATTGACGCCGGTATGCCTGGCACATTTTCAATCCTGCAATCTTCGCGATTGCATAGGCTTCGTTCGTAGGCTCCAGCGGCCCGGTGAGCAGCGCATCCTCGCGCAGCGGTTGCTCGGCCAGCCGGGGGTAAATGCATGAGGAGCCAAGGAAGAGGAGCTTTCGGGCTCCATTCTTCCACGCGGAATGTATGACATTGGTCTGCAGGGCCAGATTGTCCCGAATGAACTCGGCGGGATAGGTGTTGTTGGCATGGATGCCGCCGACCTTGGCCGCGCACAGGAACACGTAGTCAGGGCGCTCGTCGGCGAAGAAGTGCTCGACGGCCGCCTGGTCGGTGAGGTCGAGCTCTGCGTGCGTGCGCAGGATGAGGTTCCGGGCGCCGGCGGCGTGCAAGCGCCGGACGACGGCGCTGCCCACCAGGCCGCGGTGGCCTGCGACGTAGATCTTCGCGTGCAGGTCCATCGTTCAGTCCTGGGGCGAGTTCGCGCGATAGCCCGCGCCGACGATCAGGGCATCCCGCTGCGCCAGCAGCAGGTCGGACTGCACCATTTCCTGCACGAGCGCGTCAAACCCGATTCGCGGCTGCCAGCCGAGCTTGGCGCGCGCCTTGGACGCGTCGCCGAGCAGAGTTTCGACCTCCGCCGGGCGGTAGTAGCGCGGATCGATCGCGACGATTCGCTGGCCGGGCCTGGCGCGCGAGCCGACAGACGCCTGCGCAACCACGCCATGCGCCTCCGCGCCGGTACCGCGCCATTCGATGGCGATCTGCAATGCCGCCGCCGCCCGCTCGACGAACTCGCGCACCGAATGCTGCTCGCCCGTCGCGATGACGTAGTCCTCGGGGGCGGGCTGTTGCAGCATCAGCCACTGCATTTCGACGTAGTCGCGGGCATGGCCCCAGTCGCGGCGTGCGTCGAGGTTGCCGAGATGGAGGCAGTCCTGCAGACCGAGGTGGATGCGCGCCAGCGCGCGGGTGATCTTGCGGGTGACGAAGGTCTCGCCGCGGATCGGGGATTCGTGGTTGAACAGGATGCCGTTGCACGCGTACATCCCGTACGCCTCGCGATAGTTGACGGTGATCCAGTAGGCGTAGAGTTTGGCGACCCCGTAGGGGGAGCGCGGGTAGAAGGGAGTTGTCTCGGTCTGCGGCGTTTGGACGACCTTGCCGAACAACTCCGAGGTCGAGGCCTGGTAGAACCGGGTCTTCGACTCGAATCCGAGGATGCGGATCGCTTCCAGCAGGCGCAACGTGCCGAGTCCGTCGGCATTGGCGGTGTACTCGGGAGTTTCGAACGACACCTGCACGTGGCTTTGCGCGCCGAGGTTGTAGACCTCGTCCGGCTGGACCTGCTGCAGTATCCGGATCAGGTTGGTAGCGTCGGTCAGGTCCCCGTAATGCAACACGAGGCGGCGGTCGGTCTCGTGTGGGTCCTGGTATAGATGGTCGATGCGCTCGGTGTTGAACGAAGACGCCCGGCGCTTGATGCCGTGGACCTCGTATCCCTTGGAGAGCAAAAACTCGGCCAGGTAGGCGCCATCCTGGCCGGTGATGCCTGTAATCAGCGCGCGTCTTGTCATGTGGGCTAGTCCGGTACGGCTGCGGCCGGCCCCCCGGTCGCGCCCTGTTGTCCAGTTTTCGATGGGCCGTTGCGTTCAGCCAGTTCCGCCTGGCGCAGAAACTCCGCCAGTTCGTCGATGCGGTAGCCGACGTGCAGGCCATATTGCCTGGTCCGCTGGCGCAGCTCTCGGACAAGTTGCCCGGTCGCGCCAAGCCTGCCGCTGTTGAGCTCCTCATAGGCCAGGTCGAACAGGGACTCGACGCTCGACGGATTGGCGTCGCTGGAACGGCGCCACCAAAGCCGCATCGCATCCGTGTCGCCGTCGACCTTGGCCATCCAGCCGCGGTATCTGGCGAACAATTCGGCCTCCAGCGCCGCATCACGGGCGACCGACAGCGTGTAGGCGTCTTCCAACAACGCATTGAACTGCGGATGCTGCAGGTGGTCGCATTGGCCCGAAATTACCCGATTGGTGACGTCACGGGCCGCATAGTCCAGCCGATCCAGGGTTCCATTCGCATGCATGCGTTCATGGATGCGTGTCCAGTCGACCGGGTAGGGGCGGATGCATTGCATGGAGACGTCGAGGACCAGCGGCCAGATCAGGTTCGGCCGCAACTGCTTGATCTTCCGGGTCAGTTCGTCGGCCCGCGGATAATCTCCGATGGAGGCGGCGCGCCCGGCGGCCCCCAGCAAGGCGCGGAACGAATCCGGGTGATGCCGGTACTCCAGTTCCGCGAACAGGTCGTCGCTGGACCAGGTATGCGCGCGATGGGCGGTGACCCCGCCCAGCAGCAACAGAGGCAGCAGCCAGCCCAGCCGGCGGAAAGCCGGCAACCTGTCCGCCAGTGTGGCGGCGATGTTCCCCAACCAGAGGCAGGGGCCTGCCAGCGACAGGTAGTTGCGGTGTTCGTACAGCAGTTCCAGCGGGAAGATGGACGATTCCATCGCGTGGCCGGCCAGGTACCAGAGCACCGCCAAGGCGAACAACGGCCACTGGCGGCGCTTTCGGAAGGCGAGCGCCAGGATGGCGACCCAGGCCGCGATGGCCGCCCACGCGAGGGGGGAAGCCGCGCCGAGGGTTGGGAAGTCGTCGTGGTAGAGGCCCATGGATGGAATCCACGGGAGGAAGAACAGGCGCAGGTAGAACCACAACGCCGCCGCTTCGGTGAATTGGCGCTCGGCGAAGCTGAACGATCGCCCGGCATAACCGCTCAGGAAAAAGTCGGGGTTTGCGATCAGGAACAGGCAGGCCAGCCCGATTGGCAGCACGACCGTGGCCAGCAGCAGGCCGCGCGACGGCGGGTCCAGCGGGCCTGCGGTGGGCGCGGCGCGCCAGCGCCAGGCCACGAACACGACGCCGGCTATCAGCGGCAGCAGGGCGGCATTCTCCTTGCACGCTAGACCGGCGATACCGCATCCCGCCATTCCCGCCGCGGTCCAGAAGGCGCCCGACCAGGTCCGCTGCGCCTGCCCAAGCCAGCGCACGAGGAGGTACACGCCGAGCAGCACGAACAGGGTCGACAGTTGGGCCATGCGCTGCACCACGTACAGCACGGTGCTGACCTGCAGCGGATGGGCCAGCCACAGCGCCATGGCTCCCAACGCCGCGAAGCGCCGTCCGGTTTCGGAACGGCCGATCCCGAGCAACGCGAACAGGCGCACGCCCAGCGCGTAGAGCAGCAGTCCGCACGCGGCATGGATGGCCAGGTTGGTGAGCTTGAACCAGAACGGCGTAAAGCCGGTTGTCCAATAGTTCGCGGCGAAGCTCAGGTTGGCGAGCGGCCGCTTGAGCAGGCCGCTGCTGTTCCGCGTCGCCACGTCGACGGCGGCGTCCCACGAAAACGGACCGACCTTGACCAAGGGCAGGTTGGCCCAGTCATCATGCAGGAAAGGGCCATGGATGCCCGCAAGGAAGGGCAGCAGCGCCAGCAGTGCCAGCGCCAGGGGCAGGAGCCTGCGCGTCAACGAAATTCTCCCCCGGAAAAACAAAAGGACCCCGGCCAAGGCCGGGGTCCAATGTAGCGCAAAGCCAGGGACGCTTAGTTGCGGCAGGAAGCCGGCAGGTAGGCGACCTTGGTGGTGTTGTTGTTCTTGCAGCGCCAATCGATGTCACCCGCAGTGTTCAGCGTCGGCGACAGCTGCATGCTGATCGTGCCCGAGGTCACGCCGACCGCCGCTTCGTCGACGTTGATGGTAATCACGCCGGTGGACGCAACGCTGAGCGTGTCGCAGTACTTGGTATCGCCGCTGCCGCCGGCGCCGGTGGTGCCGACCGAAGCGAGGCCGGACGGGAAGTGGGCGTTGCTGGAGCGGAACTCGGAGACGCTGGTCTTGATGCCGGCGGCGCCTTCGACGCACTCGGAGACCTTCGCGCGGACGGTGTAGTCCTGGTAGGCCGGGAGGGCGATGGCGATCAGGATGCCGAGGATCGCGATCACGATCATCAGTTCGATCAGGGTGAAGCCTTGCATCTTCTTCATGGTGTTTCCCCTAGGAGTGTTGAAATCCACGTGCCCGCGGGCCGGTTCGGTCCGGATCCGAAGGTAGCCGTGCCGGTGAGCACGTGCATCCATCATACGCACGAGGCGTGCCAAACAGGTCAGGCGGATTCCCGTGGCGGCCGTCACACAGTCGGCGGGCAGGCGTTGCGGCTTGCGGGAGTGCGGACCGGCATATTGCCCCGGTTTGTCAGGATGTGACGTTTCGCGTCAGGCAGGGAGTCAGTCGATCCCGAGCTTCTTGAGCTTGTACCGCAGCGCCCGGAAGGTGATGCCCAGCGCGGCCGCGGCCTTGGTCTTGTTGTAGCGGTGGTCGATCAGCGCCTGTTCGATCGCCTTGCGCTCGACTTCCTCGATGTAGGAGGGCAGGGCGGTGGTGGCGCTTTCGAACGGGCTGAGGGTGCGCGGGTCGCGCGGCGGGCGGGGTGCCGCCGCGGCCGGGGCGGCGGTGGGTGCGGGCGCGCTCGGCAGGCGCAGGTCGGCGGCGTCGATCACGTCGCCGTCGGTGAGGGCGAGCGCGCGCTCGAGGATGTTCTCCAGTTCGCGCACGTTGCCGGGGAACGGATAGGCGCGCAGCGCGGCGAGGGCGTCCTCGCCCAGGGCCGGCGCCGGCCGCTGCTGGGCCTGGGACAGGCGGGCGAGGATGCCGGCGGCGAGCTGCGGCAGGTCGTCGCCGCGCTCGCGCAGCGGCGGCACGCGCAGCTCGATCACGTTGATGCGGTAGTAGAGGTCGTGGCGGAAGCGGCCGTCGGCGACCAGCGCGGACAGGTCCTTGTGGGTCGCCGAGAGGATGCGCACGTCCACCGGCACCTCGGCCGAGGCGCCGACCGGGCGCACCGACTTCTCCTGGATCGCGCGCAAGAGCTTGACCTGCATCGGCAGCGGCAGCTCGGCGATCTCGTCGAGGAACAGGGTGCCGCCCTCGGCGGCCTGGAACAGGCCGGCCTTGTCGGCATGCGCGCCGGTGAAGCTGCCCTTGCGGTGGCCGAAGAACTCGCTTTCCATCAGCTCGGCCGGGATCGCGCCGCAGTTGACCGGCACGAACGGGCCGGTGGCGCGGCTGCCCTCGGCGTGGATGGTGCGCGCGACCAGTTCCTTGCCCACGCCCGACTCGCCGACGATGTAGATCGGCGCCTGGCTGCGGGCGACCTTGGCCACCGTCGCGCGCAGGGCCTGCATCGCCGGGGAGTCGCCGCCGAGCCGGCCGAGGCCGGTTTCGGCGCGCACGATCGCGGTCTGCTCGCGGCGCTGCTGGCCCAGTTCGAGCGCGTGCTTGACCAGCCGGCGCAGGACGTTGATGTCCACCGGCTTGCTGACGAAGTCGAAGGCGCCGGCCTTGAGCGCGTCCACCGCCGCCTCGACGTTGCCGTAGGCGGTGATCATCGCGGTCGGGGTGTTGGGGTGCTGCGCGGCGATCTCGGCGACCAGGTCAATGCCGGAGCCGTCGGGCAGGCGCATGTCGGTCAGGCACAGGTCGTAGCGGGCCTGGGCGAGCTGGGCGCGGGCGGCGGCGAGGGTGGCGGCGGTGTCGGTGCGCAGGCCCATGCGGCCGAGGGTCAGGACCAGCAATTCGCGGATGTCGTGTTCGTCGTCGACGATCAGCGCGCTCGGGGGAAGGCCGCGGGGGTCGGTCATCGCGCCACCTTAACGGATGGGCACGGGGCCGCCAATTGGGGGAAATCCCGACAGGATGCGCGCATGAAGCGTTCAGTTTCGCGGTAGGCGGGGTGGCACGCAGGCGCCTGGGACCCGCGTGGCCACCGGCGCCTCGCGATGGTCGCGGCCTTCGTCCCCTGTCCGGGTGAACGCGATCCGCCTCAGGCGGGGGCCAGCGCCTGGGTCCCGGCCAGCAGCAGACGGAAGCAGCTGCCGCCGCCCGGGACCGGCACGTGGGCGAGGCTGGCGTCGTTGGCGCGGGCCAGTTCGCTGGCGATGTACAGGCCCAGCCCGGTGCCGTGCTCGGAGGTGGTGAAGAACGGGCGGAACAGCTGGGCGGCGTTCGCCTCGGGGATGCCGGGGCCGCGGTCGAGCACCTCCAGCGTCGGCCGCCCTTCGCGCCGGTGCACGGCGAGGGTGACCCGCGCGGGCTCGTTCGGCAG
Source organism: Lysobacteraceae bacterium (assembly GCA_035539135.1). Taxonomy (GTDB): domain Bacteria; phylum Pseudomonadota; class Gammaproteobacteria; order Xanthomonadales; family Xanthomonadaceae; genus JABFWF01. The sequence continues at coordinate 53,785 of DATLJD010000009.1, read as the reverse complement.
GCGGCCGTAGGTCAGCGCGTTCTGCACCAGCACGGTGAGGATCTGCTGCAGGTGGCGCGGGTCCACCATCGCCGCCACCGAGCCGGCGGCGGCGTTGAGCTGCAGGCTGCCGTTTTCCGGCTGCAGGGTCTGCTGGTAGTCCTGCACGAAGCGGCGGGCGAACGCGACCAGGTCCACGTGCTCCACGCTGGCGCGCTCGCGGCGGGCGATGCCGAGCACGCTCTCGACGATGCCGTTGGTGCGCAGGCACTGCTGGTGGATGATCTGCAGCAGGCGGCGGTCGCCCTGCGACATTTCCTCCGATTCCTCCAGCAGCTGGGTCGCGTAGCTGATCGCCGCCAGCGGATTGCGGATCTCGTGCGCGAGGCTGGCGGAGAAGCGGCCGAGGGTGGCCAGGGTCATCGATTCGGCGCGGCGCGAGACCAGCGCGGTGTCGTCGAGGAACACCAGCGCGCTGTCGCCGCTGGCGCGCAGGCGGGCGAAGCGCGGCAGCACCTCGCCGCCGTCGCCGAGCTTGAGCGGCAGGTCGCTGCCGTTGCCGTCGGTCCGCCACTGCCGCAGGCGGCGGGCGAGTTCGGGCGCGGCGAGGGCGAGGTTGCGTTCGCCGTCGTGCGGGCCGAGCAGGGCCTGCGCGGCCTCGTTGGCGAGGCGGATGCGGTCCTCGTCGTCCACCAGCAGCACGCCGGTGCGCATGCGCCGGATGATCAGCTCGTTGACCTCGGCGAGGTCGGCGAGCTCGGCGCCGCGCTGCACGACCAGCGCCTGCGCCTCGCGCATCTGCCGGCCGAGCAGGTAGGTCAGCATCGCGATGGCGAGATAGCTCACCGCGAACATCACCCGCTCGGCGAGCGGCCGGCTGACGTCGCCATCGCGCAGGAAGCTCCAGGCGTACTCGGCGATCATCGCCGCGCCCGCCATCGCCGCGCCGCCCAGGCCGTAGCGCAGCGGCAGCAGCAGCGCCGCCGAGCCGATGTTGAACAGCAGCATCAGGGCGATGCCCGGCGCCGAGGACGGCAGGGCGTGGATGGCGAGGGTCGCCGCGACGATGTCGATCCCCGCGCCCAGCTTCACCTGCGCCGCCAGCGCGCGCCGGCGGCTGGCCCAGTACAGCAGCACGCCGGACAGGACCAGGTACGCCAGCGCGGCGGTCTGCCCCAGCAGGGCGTGGCGCGGCGCGGCGACCAGCGTGCCGGACGGGGTGAACAGCACCAAGGTCAGCAGTGCCGCCTCGAAGACGCGGTAGAGGCTGAAGAAATACAGCTCGCGGCGCTGCTCGGCCTCGTCGCGGGCGGGCGGGATGAGGCGGGACACGAAACCGGTCGGCAAGCGGGCGGTCCGGGCGTTGGCTTGGTCGGAGTATAGGCAGGGAGAGGAAGGCGCAGGCTTTTCGCCTCTCCCGCTTGCGGGAGAGGTCGAGCGCGCAGCGCGAGGGTGCGGGTGCGGCTTTTGGCGGAAGACTCACCCCCCACCCCAACCCTCCCCGCTGCGCGGGGGAGGGAGCAGGAGCAAGAGCGCCCTCACCCCAACCCTCTCCCGCAGGCGGGAGAGGGGGAACTGCGCTCGCGCCGCAGTTCCTGCTGTCACCTCTCCCGCAGGCGGAGAGGGGGAACGGCCGGGCAGTGAGGGTGCCTTTTTGCGGGGCCCCCGCCCATCGGCGACAATAGCCGGCCTCCCCGCCCGCGACCCCGCGCGTGGCCGCCTTCTGCGGTGGAGCTTTTCTCCCCTAGCTGGTGACGCATGAACTTCCACGAATATCAGGCGAAGCAGTTGTTTGCCGACTACGGCATCGCGGTTCCCCCGGGGCGCGTCGCGCGTACGCCGGAGGAGGCCGTCGAGGCCGCCAAGGCGATCGGTGGCGACTTCTGGGTGGTCAAGGCCCAGATCCACGCGGGCGGCCGCGGCAAGGCCGGCGGCGTCAAGCTCGCCAAGACGCTGGACCAGGTGCGCGAGTACGCCAAGGGCATGCTCGGCACCAAGATGGAGACCTACCAGTCGGCGGGCGTCGCCCTGCCGGTGGACTGCGTGCTGGTGACCCAGGCGACCGACATCGCCAAGGAGCTGTACCTGTCGGTGCTGGTGGACCGCTCCAGCAAGGCGATCACCTTCATCGCCTCCAGCGAGGGCGGCGTGGAGATCGAGAAGACCGCCGAGGAGAACCCCGACGCGATCAAGACGCTGCACGTCAACTACGTGCAGGGCCTGCAGCCCTACCAGTGCCGCGAGATGGGTTTCGGCCTCGGCCTCAACGCCAAGCAGGTCAACCAGCTGACCAAGATCATGCTGGGGCTGTACAAGCTGTTCAACGAGAAGGACCTGTCGCTGGTCGAGCTCAACCCGCTCGCGATCCTCAAGTCGGGCGACCTCGCGGTGCTCGACGGCAAGGTCAACTCCGACGACAACGCGACCTTCCGCCACCCGGAACTGGCCGCGATGCGCGACATCCGCCAGGAGGACGAGACCGAGGTGCTGGCCTCGCAGCACGACCTCAACTACGTGACCATGGACGGCTACATCGGCTGCATGGTCAACGGCGCCGGCCTGGCGATGGCGACCATGGACGTGATCAAGCTGGAGGGCGGCGAGCCGGCCAACTTCCTCGACGTCGGCGGCGGCGCCAACAAGGAGCGCGTCACCGAGGCGTTCAAGCTGATCCTGCGCGACCCCGAGGTGAAGGCGATCTTCGTCAACATCTTCGGCGGCATCGTCCGCTGCGACATGATCGCCGAGGGCATCATCGCGGCGGTCAAGGAAGTCGAGGTCAAGGTGCCGGTGGTGGTGCGCCTCGAGGGCACCAACGTCGAGGCCGGCAAGGAGCTGCTGAAGAACTCCGGCTTGGCGATCATCCCCGCCGACGACATCAACGACGGCGCGAGGAAGGCCGTCGCCGCGGTGAAGCAGGCCGCCTGACGTCGCTTTCCCTTCTCCCGCCCGCGGGAGAAGGTGCCGAAGGCGGATGAGGGGCTTTTCGCGTTGCACGCACCCTCACCCCGACCCTCTCCCGCAAGCGGGAGAGGGGGCCAAACCTCCAAGGATCCGAATTCCATGTCCGTTCTGGTCAACAAGAACACCAAGGTCATCGTCCAGGGCTTCACCGGCTCGCAGGGCACCTTCCACGCCGAGCAGATGCTCGAGTACGGCACCAAGGTCGTCGGCGGCGTGACCCCCGGCAAGGGCGGCACCGAACACCTCGGCCTGCCGGTCTTCAACACCGTCGCCGACGCGGTCGCCGAGACCGGCGCCGACGCCTCGGTCATCTACGTGCCGCCGGCGTTCGCCGCCGACGCGATCCTCGAGGCCGCCGACGCCGGCATCAAGGTGATCGTGTGCATCACCGAGGGCATTCCGGTGCTGGACATGCTGCGCGTCAAGAACACCCTGTACGGTTACGACGACGTCACCCTGATCGGGCCGAACTGCCCCGGCGTGATCACCCCGGGCGAGTGCAAGATCGGCATCATGCCGGGCCACATCCACAAGCCGGGCAAGATCGGCATCGTGTCGCGCTCGGGCACGCTGACCTACGAGGCGGTCAAGCAGACCACCGACGTCGGCCTCGGCCAGTCCACCTGCATCGGCATCGGCGGCGACCCGGTGCACGGCATGAACTTCATCGACGCGCTGCGCCTGTTCCAGGACGACCCGCAGACCGAGGGCATCATCATGGTCGGCGAGATCGGCGGCAGCGCCGAGGAAGAGGCCGCCGAGTTCATCGCCGAGTACGTGACCAAGCCGGTGGTCGGCTTCATCGCCGGCGCGTCGGCGCCGAAGGGCAAGCGTATGGGCCACGCCGGCGCGATCGCCTCGGGCGGCACCGGCACCGCCGAAGGCAAGTTCGCCGCGATGGAGCAGGCCGGCGTCACCACCGTGCGTTCGCCGGGCGACCTCGGCGCGGCGATCGCGAAGCGGTTGGGGAAGTAAGGCGCGCGCGGTTTCGCAGCGTGATCGGAAAGGCCGCCTCCGGGCGGCCTTTTTGTTTTCCGAAAGAGCCCCTCATCCGCCTTCGGCACCTTCTCCCGCAAGCGGGAGAAGGGAAGGCAACTGCCGGCTGTTCCCCCTCTCCCGCTTGCGGGAGAGGGCTGGGGTGAGGGCAGGGCTCTTCCCGAAGCGGCCGGTTGTTCCCCCTCTCCCGCCTGCGGGAGAGGGCCGGGGTCAGGGCACGGCTTTTTCCGACAGCGATCCGCCTCCGGCTCCCGCAGTCTGGGTTGCGCCAGACCGGGAGATCCTGCATGCGCGACGGCAGAAAACACGGCTGCGCCAGGCGGCTGCGCCGCGACATGACCGAAGCCGAGCGCCGGCTATGGTTCTTCCTTCGCGATCGCCGGCTGTGCGGAGCCAAGTTCCGCCGCCAGCACCCCATCGGTCCGTACGTCGCGGACTTCGCCTGCGTCGAACGACGCCTGGTGATCGAGCTGGACGGCAGCCAGCACGCCACCGCGCCAGGCGACGCCAGGCGCACCCGTGTTCTTGAACGGGCCGGCTTCCGCCTCCTGCGCTTCTGGGACAATGACGCCTTGACGCGCACGGACGACGTGCTTGGCATCATCCTGCAAGCGCTCGGAGCCGCCGCACCCTCACCCCCACCCCTCTCCCGCAAGCGGGAGAGGGGCCCAGGACCCCCGCCATGTCGCAGCCCCTCCGCCTCGCCCTCGCCCAGTTCGACTTCCCGGTCGGCGCAGTCGCCGGCAACGCCGAGCGCATCGCCGCGATGATCGCGGAGGCGCGCGACGAGTACGGGGCGGACGTGGTGCTGTTCCCGGAGCTGGCGCTGTGCGGCTACCCGCCGGAGGACCTGCTGCTGCGGCCGTCCTTCCTCGCCGACTGCGAGGCGGCGATGCGGCGGATCGCGCAGGCCGCGACCGGCATCGTCGCCGTCGTCGGCTGGCCGGAGAGTGCGGGCGCGGTGGTCTACAACGCCGCCAGCGTGCTGCGCGACGGCCGCATCGAGCGCACCTACCGCAAGCGCGAGCTGCCCAATTACGCGGTGTTCGACGAGCGCCGCTACTTCGAGGTGGACCCGGACCGCGACGACTGCGTGTTCGAGGTGAAGGGCGTGCGCGTGGGACTGGTGATCTGCGAGGACCTGTGGTTCGCCGAGCCGCTGGCCGGCACCGTCGAACAGGGCGCGCAACTGGTGCTGGCGCCCAACGCCTCGCCCTACGAGCACGACAAGCACGCCCAGCGCGACGCGCTGCTCGGCGAGCGCGCGCGCGAGGGCGGGGTGGCGATCGCCTACCTCAACACGGTGGGCGGCCAGGACGCGGTGGTGTTCGACGGCGCCTCGCTGGTGGCGGACGCCGACGGGCGCGTGCACCCGGCGGCCGCCGCGTTCATGGACCAGTGGCTGGTGGTGGATTTCGATCCGGTCGAGCGCCGCTTCGCCGCGGTGCAGTGGACCGAGGACGGCGACGAGAGCCGCGACGCGCTGGCCTGGCGCGCGGTGGTGCGCGGGATCCGCGACTACTGCGGCAAGAATGGGTTCGAGAAGGTGTGGCTGGGCCTGTCCGGCGGGCTGGATTCTTCGGTGGTGCTGGCGCTGGCGGTGGACGCGCTCGGCGCGGACAACGTCACCGCGGTGCGCATGCCCTCGCGCTATACCGCCGGGCTGTCCAACGATCTCGCCGCGGAGCAGTGCGCGGCGCAGGGCGTTCGCCTGCTGTCGCTGCCGATCGAGAAGCCGTTCGCGGCCTGCCTCGAGACCCTCGCCGAGGCCTTCGCGGGCCTGCCGGCGGACACCACCGAGGAGAACCTGCAGTCGCGCGCGCGCGGCATGCTGCTGATGGCGCTGTCGAACAAGTTCGGCGGCTTGCTGCTGACCACCGGCAACAAGAGCGAGTACGCGGTCGGCTACGCGACGATCTACGGCGACATGTGCGGCGGCTACGCGCCGCTGAAGGACCTGTACAAGACCGAGGTGTACGACCTGGCGCGCTGGCGCAACACGGTGGGCGACCCGGTGATCCCGGTCGGCGTGATCGAGCGTCCGCCCTCGGCCGAGCTGCGGCCGGAGCAGACCGACCAGGACTCGCTGCCGCCCTACGACGTGCTCGACGCGATCCTCGTCCGCCACGTCGACCAGGAGCAGTCGCGCGACGAGATCGTGCGCGCCGGCTTCGACGCGGCGACGGTGGAGCGGGTGCTGCGGCTGGTGCGGATCAGCGAGTGGAAGCGGCACCAGGCGGCACCGGGGCCGAAAGTCTCGCGGCGCGCGTTCGGCCGCGAGCGGCGCTACCCGATCAGCAACGGCTATCGCGGCTGAAGAGCGCCCTCATCCGCCTTCGGCACCTTCTCCCGCAAGCGGGAGAAGGAACAGCAAGGCCGCGCAGTTGTTCCCCCTCTCCCGCATGCGGGAGAGGGTTGGGGTGAGGGCAGCTTTTGCTTTTGCTCCCTCTCCCGCCTGCGGGAGAGGGTTGGGGTGAGGCCGCGCTTTTGCTTTTGCTCCCTCCCCCGCGTGCGGGTGAGGGCCGGGGTGGGGGTGAGTCTCGTGGGACCTCACCCGCGCGCTGGCTTCGGATCCCGCACCAGCCGCGTGCCGCTGGCGCGGTCGTGCCAGGTCAGGCGCTCGCGGTCCAGCCACGCCCACCAGAAGCCCAGGCCCGCCGCCAGCAGCGACAGCGTGCCCACCGCGTAGCGGACGCACAGCGCGCGCAGCGATGCCGCGCCGCCGTCGACGGCCAGCACGCGCAGGCGCCAGGGGCGCATGCCCAGGGTGCGGCCGCCGTTGCGCCAGCTCGCGACGGCGTAGGCGCCGGTCACCAGCCAGCACGCGCACCACAGCAACCACTGCAGCGCACTGAACGGCGCGATGTTCTGCCGCGCGGCATGCCCGGCCAGCGTGTAGCCGACGGTGAAGGCGGCCGACAGCAGCATCCACAGCGCCAGCGCGGGGAAGAAGTCGTACACCAGCGCCAGCAGGCGCCAGCCGACCAGGGGTTTCGCGGGAAGGGCTTGTTGCATCGCGTCAGCATAGCGGCCGCGCGGGCGCGTCGCTAAGCTGCGGCGCATGCCGTCGCGCACGCCCGCCGAACGCCGTCAGCGCGTCACCGACCTGCCGCCGCTGCGCGAGGCCGACGCGCGCGCGATCGAGGCATTCCTCGACGCACTGTGGGCCGAAGCCGGCCTCGCGCGGCAAACGCTGGCGAGCTATCGGCGCGATCTCGAAGGCTTCGCCCGCTGGCGCGACGGCGCCGGCGGCGGGATCGCCGCGGCCGACCGTGCGGCTCTGTTCGACTACCTCGCCTGGCGCGCGGGCGAGCGCTACTCGCCGCGCAGCAACGCCCGCCTGCTGTCCGCGCTGCGTGCGTTCTACGCGCACTGCCTGCGCCGCGGCGAACGCGCCGACGATCCCACCGCGCTGCTGGAACCGCCCAAGCTGCCGCGCTCGCTGCCCAAGGCGCTGGCCGAAAGCGAGATCGAGGCGCTGCTCGCCGCGCCGGACATCGCCACCGCCATCGGCCTGCGCGACCGCGCGATGCTGGAGCTGATGTACGCCTGCGGCCTGCGCGTGAGCGAGCTGACCGGCCTGCCGGCGACCGCGGTCAACCTGCGCCAGGGCGTGTTGCGCGTGCTCGGCAAGGGCGGCAAGGAACGGCTGGTGCCGCTGGGCGAGGAGGCGCAGCACTGGCTCGAGCGCTACCTGCGCGAGGCGCGTCCGCAGCTCGCGGGACGCCACGCGCCGCAGGCGTTGTTCCTCACCACGCGGCAGGAGGCGCCGACCCGCCAGCAGTTCTGGCAGCTGGTGAAGCGCTACGCCGGCGCGGCGGGCATCGATCCGGCGCGGATCAGTCCGCACGGCCTGCGCCACAGCTTCGCCACCCACCTGCTCAACCACGGCGCCGACCTGCGCGCGCTGCAGTTGCTGCTCGGCCACAGCTCGCTGTCGACCACCCAGATCTACACGCTGGTCGCGCGCGAGCAGCTCAAGCAATTGCACGCGCGGCACCATCCGCGCGGCTGAGCCTGCCGCGCGCAGTGCGCGGGGAACCAGGACGAAAAAGGAGGAATGACGCCCGCGCCGGGGCGGCGATGCCGCGGGCGCGTCAGACGTACTGGCCGCCCGGGGCGTCGATCCAGGCGCGCAGGTGCTCGGCCTGCTCGGGGGGAACGGCGATGAAGCGGAAGCCGGTCCACGATTGGCCGGGCGCGCTGGCGTGGTCGAGCCAGAGCATGTGCGCGCCGACCTCGAACGACCGCTCGCGGCCGCGCCCGTCGTGCAGGCGGAAGCGGAACTGGTACAGCGCGTCCTCCACCAGCGGCGTGTTGGCGATCATCATCATGCCGGTCTCGGACAGGTTGCCGAGCCGGCCGACCACGCTGTCGGTCATGCAGTCGGTCACCAGCACGGTGTCCGCGACCTTGCGCCGGCGCGCGCGGCGGAATTCGTCGATCACGCCTCGTCCTCCGCGTCGCGGGCGGCGCGCCCGGCGAAGCTGCGCAACGCGTTGAGCGTCGCCTGCCAGGCGCGATCGATCAGGCGACCGCGTTCGGCGGTGACGATCCGCGCCTGCCCGTGCGCCATCAGGCGCGCCACGCTGTCCAGCGACTGCTCGCCGACGCGCCGCCCGCGCTGGTTGACGAACAGCGCGTTGTCGGTGATCGGGCTGTACCAGGACAGGCGGCGGCGCACGACGTCCCCCTGCTGGTTGGTGGTGAACTCGATCCAGGTGCCGTACGGCAGCACCCGGAGCTGCTCGTAGCGGGCCTGTTCCTCGGGCGTGCGCGGCGGCAACTCGGGCTTGCGCTCGGCACTGTCCTCGCCCAGCCGCGCGCGCGACTTCAGGCGCAGCGCGAGTTCGGTGCGCGAGGCGCCGTCCTCGTCGTCGTCGGCGGCGCTGGTCAGGCGGCGGGCGATCGCCGCCGCTTCCTCGAGGTGGTAGCCGACCTGCGACAGCGCCGCCTCGATGCTGGGCGCGAGGTTGGGATCGGCGATCGGGCTGTCCGGGCCGCAGCACTCGGCGATCTGGCGGGTGATGTCCAGCAGTTGCCGCCATTCCTGCGAGTTCTCGCCCTGGCGCAGCAGGGTCAGGGTGAGCACGTCGACCCAGGCTTCGTTGAGCAGCGCGCGCACGAAGCGCGGCAGCCGGCGGTCGCCGACGATGCCGGCGATCGCCGCGCCCGCCTGGCGCTTGGCGATCTCGAGCTTCTCCTTGCCCCGCGCCGCCTCGATGTGGCGGCGTTCGGCGAGCTCGGCCTTGCGCGCCAGCGTCTGCAGCTGCTGCTGCAGTTCGCGGTTGCTGGCCTCGAACACCGCCGGGTCGCCGTCGTAGTTCTCGACCACGTTGCGGACCGCGCGCTGCAGCGGCTCGAGCACCTGCGGGTCGAGGTCGTCCTGGTCCAGCCAGCGCGCGCCGGACTCGGCGACCGCGTTGAGCAGTTCGCGCGCCGGGTGCTGCTCGCGCACGAAGAAGGCGCGGTCCTGCAGCGCGACCCGCAGCAGCGGCACCTGCAGTTCGCGCAGCAGCGGCGCGGCCGGCGAATCGGTGCGCATCTCGCGCTCGATCTGGTCGTACAGCATGCCGAGCAGTTCGAAGGTGTCGTTGTCCTCGCGGTTGAGGCTGGCGCCGTGGCCGAGTTGCTGGCGCGCCTGCGCGAGCAGCGCGTGGCGGATGTCGGGCAGGTTGCGCGGCGCGCCCTGCGGCGCGTTCGACTGCAGGCGGGCGAGGGCGCCGACCACGTCCTGGGTGGGCAGCTGCTCGCGCGCGCTGCCGTGGCTGTCCGGGCGCAGCTTGCCGAGCAGGTCGCGGCGGCCGGACAGGAGGTGGCGCAGCAGTTCGAAGGCCGCGCTCTCGTCTTCCTGCGACCGCGTCGCATCGCGCTCGCCGAACCAGCCGGTGTGCGGACGCGGGCCGTCGTGGCCATGGCGCTCCGCCGCGCGCCGGCGTCCGCTCGCCTTGCTGCCCGGGGCCGAGCTGGCCGCGGCCGCGGCGGCTTCGGCGGCGGCCGGCGGGCGGATGCGCAAGGGCACGTAGGTGAGGCTGGGCAGGATGCCGTCGCCCACCAGCGACAGGTTGAACATCTCGGCCAGCGGCGGGTAGTGCGCCATGACCCGGCGGTCGAAGGTGCGGTACAGCAGCAGGCGCGCGTCCTGCGACAACTGCAGGCCCTGCGCCGCGTCGCGCATGACGTTGCACAGCGCGCGCGGGCCCAGCGGCAGGCGCTCGGCGTCGAAGGCGGGCGCGCCGGCGAGCACGCCGAAGCGCTGCCCCAGCAGGTGCAGGGTCAGGCTGGCGCGCGATTCCTGGCGGACCGCGATGTTGCGCAGCAGCGTCTCCTCGTCGAGCTCCTGGTCGTCGACCAGGCTCAGGCGTTGCGCCTGCAGCCGCCCGGGCGCCTGCCCGGGGGCCGCGGGCGCGCTGCGGCCGAGGCGGGCGAGGCTGGTTTCGATCCCGGCGACCACGCGCGGCACCAGGTCGGCGCGCGACAGGCGCAGGCTGCGCAGGGTCTGCAGGTGGACCGAATCGGCGACCGGCCCGCTGGCCTGCTCCGACAGCCGGAACAGCTGCTGCTCGAAGTCCGCCAGCATGTCGCCCAGATGGCGGTCCAGCTCATCGGAGGCGGTCGCCAGCAGATGCTCCAGCGCCCGCCGCACCCGGCGCGGAAGGGCCGCCGTGGCGAGGGTCTGCGGTGCGTCGGGGGCGGTCTGGGGAAACGACATCGGGCCCTGATTCTGTGACCAGCTTGGCCAAATCTACATGCAAGGGACATGCCAGGCCACCGAGGGGCCTGGATGCTCAGCCGGAGACGGTGTCCCGGGATGGCGGAGCCTGCGCGGGCCGGGCATCGGATTCGGTATCGGCGTCGGGCAGGAAGCAGGCGATCACGTCGTTGGCGAAACGCAGTCCCAGCGGGGTCGGCACGACCCGGCCCGCGTCGCGCCGCAGCCAGCCGCGCGCCTGCGCCCGCGCGAGCGGGGCGGCGATCGCCGCCAGCGGCAGGCCGGTGCGCGCCTCGAAGGCGGCTTCGGCGAAACCGTCGTTGAGGCGCAAGGCATTGAGCATGAACTCGAACGGCCGGCGCGCGGCCGGCACGTGCTCGTCGCCGCCGATCGCCGCGTCGCTGCCCGCGGCGGCGAGGTAGGCGGCCGGGTGCTTGTGCTTCCAGCGGCGCAGGATCGTCGGCGACGGATGGTCGGTGGTGCCCGCGGGCAGCGTGAGCTTGCCGTGCGCGCCGGCGCCGATGCCGAGGTAGTCGCCGAATTCCCAGTAGTTGCGGTTGTGCCGGCATTGCCGCCCGGCGCGCGCGTAGGCGGAGACTTCGTACTGTGCGTAACCGGCATCGGCCAGCAGCGCCTGGCAGTGCTCCTGCATGTCCCAGCCGGCGTCCTCGTCGGGCAGGCCTCGCGGCGGGCGCGCGGCGAACACGGTGTTCGGCTCCAGGGTGAGCTGGTAGTGCGAGACGTGCGTGGGTTGCAACGCCAGCGCGCGCGCGACGTCGGCCTCGGCCATCGCCAGCGTCTGCCCGGGCAGCGCGTACATCAGGTCGAGGTTGAGGTTGTCGAAGCCGGCATCCTGCGCGAGCCTGACCGCGGCCTCGGCTTCCGCGCTGTCGTGGATGCGGCCGAGCCGCTGCAGGCAGCCGTCGTCGAAACTCTGGATGCCGAAGCTCAGGCGGTTCACGCCGGCCGCGCGGTAACCCTCGAAACGGCCGTGCTCGGCGGTGCCGGGATTGGTTTCGAGGGTGATCTCCACGTCGGGCGCGAAGCGCAGCCGCGCCGCGGCCTGCTGCAGGAAGGCGTCGATCGCCTCCGGCGGGAACAGCGACGGCGTCCCGCCCCCGAAAAACACGCTATGCACGGTGCGTCCCCAGGCCAGCGGCAGGTCGTGGTCGAGGTCGGCGACGAGCGCGTCCACGTAGGCGGCGAAGGGCAGCGTGCCGCGCCGTTCGTGCGAATTGAAATCGCAATAGGGGCACTTGCGGACGCACCAGGGCAGGTGCACGTACAGCGCCAGCGGGGGCAGGGACAGCGGCATCCGGCTATTGTCGCCGCTGGCGGCGGCGGGGGTTGCTCGCGATGGGCCGTCGTTGGCCGGGGTTCGGATTGGCGGGCGGGCGGCGCTGTCACCTCTCCCACTTGCGGGAGAGGTCGAGCGCGCAGCGCGAGGGTGAGGGTGCGGCTTTTCGCGCAAGACTCACCCCCACCCAACCCTCCCCCGCAAGCGGGGGAGGGGGCAGGGCGAAAGCGGCCCTCACCCCCGACCCTCTCCCGCGGGCGGGAGTGGAGGAACGGCACTCAGGCGCCGAAGTGGGCGAGGCGCTGCTTGAGCGCGGCCATCGCGCGGCCGCGGTGGCTGATGCGGTTCTTCAGCGCGGGATCGAGCTCGGCCGCGCTGCGGTCGTGTCCGGGATCGAGGAAGACCGGGTCGTAGCCGAAGCCGTCGGCGCCGCGCGGTGCGTGCAGGATGCGGCCGTGCCAACTGCCCTCGGCGATCACCGGTTGCGGGTCTTCGGCGTGGCGCAGCAGCACGATGACTGCGTGGAAGTGCGCGCCGCGCTGCGCGTCGGGCACGTCGCGCAGGGCATCGAGCAGCTTCGCGATGTTCGCCGCGGCGTCGCCGTGCGCGCCGGCGTAGCGCGCCGAGTACAGCCCGGGCGCTCCGCCCAGCGCGTCCACGCACAGCCCGGAATCGTCCGCCAGCGCAGGCAATCCGGTCACACGCGCCGCGTGGCGCGCCTTCAGCAGCGCGTTCTCGACGAAGGTGAGGCCGGTCTCCTCGACGTCGGCCACGCCGAAGTCCGCTTGCGGATGCACGGTGAACCCGTCGCCTTCGAGCAAGGCGCGCAATTCGCGCAGCTTGCCGGCATTGCCGCTGGCGAGGACGAGCCTCATCGGCGCCGGCTCACGCCAGCGGCTGCGCCAGCGCCGCCTGCTGCAGCGCGAACAGTTCGCGGCAGCCGGCCTCGGCCAGCGCCAGCATCGCGTCCAGTTCGTCGCGGCGGAAGGCGTGGCCCTCGGCGGTGCCCTGCAACTCGATGAAGCCGCCGCCGTCGTTCATCACGACGTTCATGTCGGTGTCGCAGGCGCTGTCCTCGGCGTAGTCGAGGTCGAGCACCGGCACCCCGCGGTGGATCCCGACCGAGACCGCGGCGACCGCGCCGAGGATCGGCGCGCGGCCGCCCTTCGGCGCGATCTCGCGGCGCGCCACCAGCAGGCGCACCGCGTCCACCAGCGCGACGTAGGCGCCGGTGATCGCCGCGGTGCGGGTGCCGCCGTCGGCCTGCAGCACGTCGCAGTCGAGGGTGATGGTGCGCTCGCCCAGCGCGCCGCGGTCCACGCAGGCGCGCAGCGCGCGGCCGATCAGGCGCTGGATCTCCAGCGTGCGACCGCCCTGCTTGCCGCGCGCGGCTTCGCGGTCGTTGCGGGTGTTGGTGGCGCGCGGGAGCATGCCGTACTCGGCGGTGACCCAGCCCTCGCCCTTGCCGCGCAGGAAGCCCGGCACCTTGTTGTCGACGCTGGCGGTGCACAGCACGCGGGTCTCGCCGAAACACACCAGCACCGAACCCTCGGCGTGGCGGGTGTAGCCGCGGGTGAGGGTGACCGGGCGTAATTGCGCCGGCAGGCGGCCACTGGGGCGGAGCGGGGTGTTCATGGGCAGGTGTTGCGAAAACGGCGCTGCAGTGTAGCGGAGGCGACGCAGCCGTCGTTCGCCGGCCGTCACGCGGGCGGACCGGTGCATGCCGGTCCGGCGGGCGATCCGGCGCCGGTGGCATACTGCCCGCCCGTCGAGGAGCCCCGCATGATCCGCAGCATGACCGCCTTCGCCTCCGGCGAGCGCGCCACCGAAGGGGGCACGCTCGGCTGCGAGCTGCGCGCGGTCAACCACCGCTTCCTCGAGATCGGCGTGCGCCTGCCGGAAGAACTGCGCGCGCTGGAGCCGGCGTTGCGCGAGCGCATCGCCGCGCGCGTCTCGCGCGGCAAGCTCGACCTGGTGATGCGGCTCCGGCCGCCGGAAGGCGGCGAGGCGTTGCAGCTCGATCCGCGCCGGGTCGACCAGCTGGCGACGCTCGCCACCGAGCTGCAGGCGCGCTTCCCCGGCCTGCGCGCCGGCCTGGTCGAACTGCTGCAGTTCCCCGGCGTGCTGCAGGGCGCCGGCGTGGACGCCGCGGCGCTGCAGGCGCAGGCGCTGGCCCTGCTCGACGAGGTGCTGGATGCCTTCGTCGCCGCGCGCGAACGCGAGGGCGACGCGCTCGCCGCCGGCATCCGCGAGCGGGTGGACGCGATCGCGGCGATCGCGGCCGACGTGCGCGCGCTGATGCCGGCGATCCGCGCCGGCCAGCGGCAGAAGCTGGAGGCGCGCATCGCCGAGCTGGCGCAGCCGGGCGGGATCGCCTTCGAGCCCGGACGCGTCGAACAGGAACTCGTGCTGTGGCTGCAGAAGCTGGACGTGGACGAGGAGCTGGACCGCCTCGACAGCCACGTCGCGGAACTGCGCCGGGTGCTCGGCAAGCGCGAGCCGGTCGGCCGGCGCCTGGACTTCCTGCTGCAGGAGTTCAACCGCGAGGCCAACACGCTGGGGTCGAAGTCGGTGGACGCGCGCACCTCGCGGGCGGCGATCGAGCTGAAGGTGCTGATCGACCAGGTGCGCGAGCAGATCCAGAACATCGAATGACGCCCAGCCCATGACCGGAACCCTGTTCATCGTCGCCGCCCCGTCGGGCGCGGGGAAATCGAGCCTGGTCAACGCCTGCCTGGCGCGCGATCCCAACATCAGCCTGTCGATCTCGTTCACCTCGCGCGCGCCGCGGCCGGGCGAGCGGCACGCGGAGCACTACAACTTCGTCAGCGCCGCCGAGTTCGAGCGCATGGTCGCCGCCGGCGACTTCTTCGAGCACGCGCGCGTGCACGGCGACTGGAAGGGCACCGCGCGGCAGTCGGTGGAGCCGCTGCTGGCGGCCGGGCGCGATGTGCTGCTGGAGATCGACTGGCAGGGCGCGCGCCAGGTGCGGGCGAAGATCCCCGCCGCGGTCGGCGTATTCATCCTGCCGCCGTCGCGGCAGGCGCTGGAGCAGCGCATGCGCGCGCGCGGGCAGGACAGCGAGGAGGTGATCGCGCGCCGGCTGGCCGCGGCGCGCGAGGAGATGTCGCATTACGACGAGTTCGACTACGTCGTGGTCAACGAGGACTTCGCTACCGCGGTCGGCGAACTGTGCGCGATCTTCGCCGCCAGCCGGCTGCGCCGGGAGGTGCAGGCAGGGCGCCACGCTAGCCTGATCGCGACCCTGCTGGGGGGCGACTGACGTGCTTCGCGGCCGCCGCCGGCGGGGCGGGCCGCGCGTCCGCCGCACGGCCCGTCGCCAGCACCTGTTCGAAGAAGGCGGTCGCGTGCTCCTGCAGCGCCTTGCGGTCGTGTCCCACGCCGGGCACCAGTTCGAAGCGCGCGTGGCTACCGGCCCGCCGGTACAGGGCCAAGGCCCGCGGCCAGCGCGCCAGCGGGGTGGCGCCGAACAACCGATTCACGTCGGCCGCCGCCGCCGCGTCCCAGCCGTCGCGCTGGTCCAGCGAATCGTTGTCGTCCTTGCCGCCCATGTAGATCAGTTGAGGCACCCTGTCGAACGTGGCGGCGTCGAATGGCCGCCCGGTGAGCGCGCGAAGATCGGCGATCCCGGCGGGATAGGGCAGGGCCTGTCCGCGCGCGATCGCGACCGGCGCGATCGGCCAGCCGCCGGGCGAACCCACGGCCGCCGCCCGTACGCGGTCCGGGTGCAGTGCGGTGAAGCGGTTGGCGAACATGCCGCTCGCCGAAAAGCCCTGCACGAGGACGCGGGGTGCGACCGGCAGGCCCTCCGCGCCCAGCCTGGCGCGGGCATCGTCGATCATCGCGATCAGCTGCAGGTCTGGCCGCGCCAGCACCGGATCGCGCGTGGTCAGGGTGTCGCGGTCGAGCGCGTGGGTGTACACCTGCCAGGCGCGCGCCGGGCGTGGGAAAGCGGGCACCAGCAGCGGCGTGCCGAGCCGGTCCGCGATGCGCTTGCGTTCGAATCCGGTCCACCAGGCGTCGCGGCGCTGCACTGCGTCGTCGTCGGTGGTCGTGCCGGAATTGTTCGGCTGCACCAGCAAGGTCGCCCGCCCGGCGCCGTCGCGCCGCGGCGCAGCGGGCAGGTACAGGTAATAGCCGGCGCGGAAGCCAGCGGCGGCGTCCGGCGCGATGTAGCGCACACGCGACCAGTAGGGAGCGAGCAGCAGGGCCGCCCCGCCCAGCGCGAGGGCGACCAGGCCTCCCGTGGCGAACGTGAGGATCCCGGCGGCGCGGCGCAGGCGGCGGTCCGGCTGCGCGGGTCCGTCCCCGGAAACCTCGGGCCCGCTCATCGCAGCGCCCGCTTGGCCAGCAGCAGGCGCTGTGCCCCGGCGTTCGCGATGCGGGCGTAGGCCGGCACCATGTCCGCCGTCGCCAGCTCGAGCATCACCCGGTTCTCGACCCAGAACTCGTAGAGCTCGAACAGCGGGTTGCCGGGCGGCCCGCGCCAGAAGTGTCGGGTGCGCCAGCCCTCGCGCGCCCCGACCGCTTCGATCGTCTCGCGCCGCGCCGGCACCGACAGCAGGACGTGGAAGGCCACCGCGGCGGGCGCCTCGGCGACGACCACCTGGCCCTGTTCGTCGTCCCGCGAGCCCGGGACCAGCGTGGTGCCGGCGGGATAGACCTCGATGCCGGTGCCGTGAGCGTCGTCGGCATAGGCGACCCACGCGCCCGGGATCGGGCCGATGAAGGGCCCTGCATAGCCGCCCAGCAACTCGCCGAGCACCTGGGCGACATGGCGTGGATCGGCGGCGGGGATGGAAACATGGTGGATCACAAGGGTTCTCCGATTGGTCAGTTTTCCTGTCTATTTTAGTCAGGTATACTGACCACATGTCAATTGCCGATCCGGTTCCAGATCGCCGGCCCACCTTGGGTGCGATGTTCCGCCTGATCCATTTCGCCATGGCCCGCGAGTACGCTCGCTGGCTGGAGACGACGGACTACCACGACATTCGTCCCGCGCATGCCGCCGTATTGCAGCCGCTGTGGCAGGCGCCCGGGGGGGAGCGCCTCACGGCGCTGGCCGCGACAGCGAACATCACCAAACAGTCTGCCGGCGCCCTGGTCGACGCGCTGGTGGCCTCGGGCTACGTCGAGCGCATGCCGGACCCGGAGGACGCGCGCGCGGTCCGCGTCCGGCTGACCGCCCGCGGTCGCCGTTACGCGCGCGACGTTCGCGGGTTCGGGCGCGAACTCGAGGCCCGGCTCGGTCGCCGGCTGGGGGCTGCCCGGCTTCGGCAACTGCGCGGCAGCCTCGACCTGCTGTGGGAGGCGCTGCAGGACGGGGCTTGAGGCGCCTCGCCTCGCCGTATCCGCCTAAGCGCCTGATTCATAAAAGGAAGCTTGTCTACAGAGAAGACCGGCCCTACAATGCGCACCCCCTTCCGTTCCAGTCAGGACAGGCCGCCGGCCCGTCCGGGAGTCCGCATGGCCCGCATTACCGTCGAAGATTGCCTGCAGGTGATCGACAACCGCTTCGAGCTCGTCATGATGGCCGCCAAGCGCGCGCGCCAGCTCGCCAACGGCGTCGAGCCGCAGATCGACAACAGCGAGTCCAACGACAAGCCGACCGTGCTGGCGCTGCGCGAGATCGCCGCCCGTCGCATCGACAACGACTACGTCGAGGCCGTGGAGAAGGCCGAGCGCGAGCGCAAGGAGCGCGAGGCGCTGGAGTGGGCCGCCGCCGAGGTCGTCGCCGACGACGACATGTCCAAGAACGACGACTGACGTCCGCGGCCGCCGGAGCCGCGCCCCGCGGCCTCCTCCGCAAGCCCCGCCCGCGCGGGGCTTCGTCGTTTCGGGCCCGCTATTCCCGATTCGCGCGTCCCGCCGTACGCTGGCGGCATGACTTCCGGCGACCCCGCCCACGCGCTCGCGTCGATTCCGGCGCCTCCCGAGGAGGCGCTGCCCGACTACATGCGCGCGCTGCAGCGGGCCACCAGCTACCTGCCGGCCGAGCAGCAGCGCCTGTTGCGGCGCGCCTGGGCGGTCGGCGCCGCCGCCCACGCCGGCCAGACCCGGCGCTCGGGCGAGCCCTACATCACCCATCCGGTCGCGGTCGCGGCGGTGCTCGCCGAGCAGCGGGTGGACGTCGAGACCCTGGTCGCGGCGATCCTGCACGACACCCTCGAGGACACCCCGCTCGCCCGCGCGACCATCGCCAGCGAATTCGGCGAGACCGTCGCCGAGCTGGTCGACGGCGTCACCAAGCTGGACAAGCTGCAGTTCGCCGACCGCCAGGAGGCCGCGGCGGAAAGCTTCCGCAAGATGCTGCTGGCGATGGCGCGCGACCTGCGGGTGATCCTGATCAAGCTCGCCGATCGGCTGCACAACATGCGCACCCTCGGCGCGCAGACGCCCGAGGCGCGCGTGCGCATCGCCCGCGAGACGCTGGAGATCCACGCGCCGATCGCCCAGCGCCTGGGCATGAACCTGTTCAAGGCGGAGCTGCAGGACCTCGGCTTCCGCGGGCTGTATCCGTGGCGGCACGCGGTGCTGGAGAAGCGCATCCGCACCCAGCCGCTGCTGCGCCGCGAGGCGCTGGCGCGGATCGAGGCGCAGCTCGCCCAGCGGCTGACCAAGGAAGGCCTGCAGTACCGGCTGGTCGGCCGGGTCAAGTCGCCCTGGAGCATCTACAGCAAGATGCGCGGCGAGGGGAAATCCTTCGACCAGGTGATGGACGTGTTCGGCTTCCGCATCGTGCTGCGCTCGGTGCCGGAGTGCTACCACGCGCTGGGCGTGGTGCATTCGGCCTTCAAGCCGCTGGACGGCCGCTTCCGCGACTTCATCGCGATCCCCAAGGCGAACGGCTACCAGTCGCTGCACACGGTGCTGTTCGGCCCCTACGGCTCGCCGATCGAGGTGCAGATCCGCACCGAGGAGATGGACCTGATCGCCGAGCGCGGGATCGCCGCGCACTGGGCCTACAAGCACGGTGGCGCGACCACCAGCGCGCAGAGCCGCGCGCAGTCGTGGATCAGCAACCTGCTGGAGAGCCAGCGCGCGACCGGTTCCTCGCTGGAATTCCTCGAGAACGTCAAGGTCGACCTGTTCCCCGACGAGGTCTACCTGTTCACGCCCAAGGGCGACATCCTCGCCCTTCCGCGCAACGCGACCGCGCTCGACTTCGCCTATTCGGTGCACACCGACCTCGGCAACCACGCGGTCGCCGCGCGCGTGGACAAGCGGCTGGTGCCGCTGCGCACCAAGCTCGCGAGCGGGCAGAAGGTGGAGGTGATCACCGCGCCGTCGGCGGCGCCGCAACCGCAGTGGCTGGAGTTCGTGGTCACCGGCAAGGCGCGCACCGCGATCCGCCACCAGCTCAAGCACCTCGAGCACGAGGACGCGGTGCAGCTCGGCCACCGCATGCTCGACCGCGCGCTGGAGGGCCTGGGCACCTCGCTGGACCGGCTGCCGCCCGCGCAGCTGGACGCTTTCCTCGCCGAGCACCGCTATCCGCGGCTGGAGGCGCTGCTGGCCGACATCGCGCTCGGCAACCGGATGCCGTCGCAGGTCGCGCAGGCATTGGCGCAGGCGGGCAAGGCGCCCGGCACGGCGGAGCCGCAGCGGCCGAAGTTCGAACCGCGCGTGCACGGCGAACGGATCCTGATCACCGGCCACGAGCGCGGCGTGATCACCTTCGCCAACTGCTGCATGCCGATCCCCGGCGACGAGATCATGGGCTACCACACCACCGGCCGCGGCCTCGTGGTGCACCGGATGGAGTGCCCGAACGTCGCCGACTACCGCAAGTCGCCAGAGCGCTGGGTGCCGATCGGCTGGGACCGCGAAGTCTCCGGCGACTTCCGCGCCGCGCTGGCGATCGAGGTCGAGAACCGCCCCGGCGTGCTGGCCCAGGTCGCGGCGGCGATCGCCGAGGCCGAATCCAACATCGACGGCGTGGAATACCTCGAGCGCGACAGCAACGTCGCCGCGATCCGCTTCTCGATCGCGGTGCGCGACCGCAAGCACATGGCCGACGTCATCCGCCGTGTGCGCCGGCTCGGCGTGGTGCACGGGGTGCAGCGGCTGTAGGGCGCGGCGGGCAGCGCGACGGCCGGTTTGCCTTTACGATTCGCGCATCCCCACCCAGCGGATCCCGCCATGCGCCAGCCCATCCACAGCGACCACGCCCCCGCGGCCATCGGCCCCTACTCGCAGGCGATCCGCGCCGGCAATACCGTCTACCTGTCCGGGCAGACGCCGCTGGTGCCGGAAACCGGGCAGATGGTGGAGGGCGACATCGAGGCGCAGGCGCGGCGCGCGTTCGAGAACCTGCGCGCGGTGTGCGAGGCCGCCGGCGGCTCGTTCGACCGGGTCGTGCGGCTCGGCCTCTACCTCACCGACCTGTCCGATTTCGCCCGGGTCAACGCGGTGATGGCCGAGTACTTCAGCAAGCCGTACCCGGCGCGCTCCACCATCCAGGCCGCGGCGCTGCCGCGTGGCGCCGCGTTCGAGGTCGACGGGATCATGGTGCTGGACTGAGCGATCAGCCCCGCTCACGGTCCGGCGCCCGCGGGACCGCGTCGGAGCCCTCCTCGCGGTCGCGGTACAGCGCGGCGCGCACCAGCAGCATCAGGGTGATCGGGGTGGTCGCGGTGAGGAACGCGCCGATCAGGATCTCGTGGAAGACCGGGCGCTGGTCCAGCACCGAATAGCAGGTGATCGAGGCGGCCAGCACCAGGAAGGTCCCCAGCGTCGTGCCGAGCGTCGGCGCGTGCACGCGCTGGTAGAAGTTGCGCAGGCGCAGCAGCCCGAGCGAGCCGATGAAGGCCAGCAGCGCGCCGGCGACCACCAGCACCGCGACCACGATCGCCGCCCACGGCGGCAGCGCGTCCAGGTGGTTCATTCGATCACCTCCCCGCGCATCAGGAACTTCGACATCGCCATGGTGCTGGCGAAGCCGAGCAGGGCGATGATCAGGCCGGCCTCGAAGTACAGCACGCTGCCGGTGCGGATGCCGATCGTGAGCAGCAGGATCATCGCGTTGACGTACAGCGCGTCCAGCGCCAGCGCCCGGTCCTGCGCGCGCGGCCCGCGCAGCATGCGCACCAGCGAGCAGCCCATCGCCAGCAGCAGCAGGAACTGGGCCAGCACGATCGCGATGGCGAGCAGGGCATGGCTCATTCGAAGATCTCCAGCAGGGGGTGCTCGTAGCGTTGCCTGATCGAGCGGATCCAGCTCTCCTCGTCGACGAGATCGAGCACGTGGATCAGCAGCCGCCGCTCCTCCGGATCGTGGCTGACCCAGACGGTGCCGGGCGTCGAGGTGATGATGCAGGCCAGCACGGCGAGGCCGTAGCGGTCGGTGAGGGTGAGCGGAATGGCGACGAAGCCGGAATTGGCCGGCCGCGCGCCGCCGAGGATCAGCCGGGCCACCGCGATGTTCGAGCGCACGATGTCGTGCGCCACCCGCAGCAGCAGGCGCAGCGCCAGCAGCGGCTTGCGCGCCCGCGCCTTCGGCGGATGCAGGCGGCCGAAGACCTTGCCCAGCGCGATCGCCAGCAGCGTGCCGAGCAGCACGGTGCCGGGCGCGATGCTCTGGTTCAGCAGCAGCCAGGTCAGCGCCAGCACCGCCGACAGCAACGGGTAGGGCAGCAGGCGCGCGCGCAGCCCGCGGCTCATGGCATCGCCTCGGGCGCCTGCAGCACGCCCTGCACGTAGTTCGCCGGGGCGTGCAGCTGGCGCGCGGCGTCGGCGAGGAAGCGCAAGGGCCCGTCGACGATCACGGTCAACGCCAGGCACAGGCCCAGCAGCAGCACGATCGCGCCGACCTCGGTGACCCGCGCCTGCGGGAAGCGCCGGTCGGGCTCGGCCCAGAACACCTGGATGCCGGCGCGGCACATCGCGATCACGGTGACGAAGCCCGCCGCGATCACCGACGCGAACAGGACGGGGCCGCCGTTGCCCGCCGGCGCTTCCAGCATCGGCGCGAGCATCGCGAACTTGGCGAGGAAGCCCGACAGCGGCGGCAGCCCGGCCAGCAGCAGCGCGCAGGCGACGAAGCTGACCGCCAGCATGGCCACCGGCGCCGGGATCACCACGCGGCTCTCGTCCTCGTCGGCGTACAGCCGGCTGCGGGCCTCGTCGGCCGGATCGTAGGGTTCCAGCGACAGCGCATCGTCCTCGTCCTCGTCGCCTTCCACCGACACCAGGCCCGCGACCAGGAACAGCGCGGCGATGCCGAGCGTGGACACGACCAGGTAGGCCAGCGCCCCGGCGGTCACCGCCGGATGGTGCAGGCCGACCGCGCCGAGCAGCGTGCCGGAGGAAACCAGCACGTTGTAGCCGGCCAGCTTGCCGAGGTCGCGCGCGGCCAGCATGCCGACGATGCCGAAGGCGATCGTGGCGATGCCGCCCCACAGCAGCCACTCGCTGCCGAAATGGCGCGATGTCGGCCCGGCGCCGTCGCCGAACACCAGCAACCCGAGGCGCAGCAGCACGTACACGCCGACCTTGGTCATCAGTGCGAACATCGCCGCCACCGCCGGCGCGGACGCCGCGTAGGTGCGCGGCAGCCAGAAGCCCAGCGGCCACATCGCGGTCTTGACCAGGAACGCGATGGCGAGGATCGCCGCGCCGGCGTGCAGCAGCGCGCGGCTGTTGCCGGCCAACGCCGGCACCCGCTCGGCCAGCGCCGCCATGTTGAGCGTGCCGGTGACGCCGAAGATCAGGCTCACGCCGAGCAGGAACAGCATCGAGGCGGTCAGGTTGACCGCGATGTAGTGCAGGCCGGCGCTCACCCGGCGCGCGCCGGAACCGTGCAGCGCAAGGCCATAGGACGCCGCCAGCAGCACTTCGAAGAACACGAACAGGTTGAACAGGTCGCCGGTGAGGAAGGCGCCGTTCAGCCCCATCAGCAGGAACTGGAACAGGGGCTGGAAGTAGCTGCCGCGATGCTGCCAGCGGCCGAGCGCGGCCGGCAGCACGGCCAGCGCCACCACCGCGGTGAGCAGCACCATCAGGGCCGACAACCGGTCGAGCACCAGCACGATGCCGAAGCGCGCGGGCCAGTCGCCGAGCCGGTACACCATCGTGGCGGTGCCGCCGCCGTCCTGCCGGGTCGCGGCCAGCAGCAGCGCCGTCGCGACCGCCACCAGCGCGGCGCCCGAGGCCAGGCTGAGCGCCATCACCAGGCGCTGCCGGCGGTCGCCGGCCAGCAACTGCAGCGCGGCCGCGAGCAGCGGCAGCACGATGGGCAGGACGATCAGGTGGGCGCTCACGGCGTGCCGTCCTTGCCGTCGACGTGGTCGTTGCCGGTCAGCCCGCGCGAGGTCAGCAGCACGACCAGGAACAGCGCGGTGGTGGCGAAGCCGATCACGATCGCGGTCAGCACCAGCGCCTGCGGCAGCGGATCGGCATAGGCGGCGATGCGCCCGGCGACCTCGCGCAGCACCGGATCGGCGCCGGTGCGCAGGCCGCCGGTGGAGAAAATGAAGAGGTTCACCGCGTAGGAGACCAGGGTCAGGCCGATGATCACCTGGAAGGTGCGCGGACGCAGCAGCAGCCACACGCCGGATGCGGTGAGCACGCCGATGGCGAGCGCCAGGACCAGTTCCATCAGCCGGCTCCTTCCGGCCGCACGCTGCCGTCGGCCGCGACCACCGTGGCGACGCGGGGCCGCCGCAGTGACTGGTGCGCCAGCGCGACCAGCATCAGGGTGGTCGCGCCGACCACCAGGCAGAACACGCCGAGGTCGAACAGCACCGCCGAGGCCAGTGGGATCTCGCCGATCAGCGGCAGCGTGGCATGCCGGAAGTGCGAGGTCAGGAAGGGATGGCCGAAGGCCAGCGCCCCGAGCCCGGTGCCCGCCGCGAGCAGCAGGCCGGCGCCCATCCAGCGCAGCGGCCGCACCCGCAGGTGCGCCTCGACCCAGCGCGCGCCGCGCGCCATGTACATCAGGATCAGCGCCACCGACACGGTGATGCCGGCGGCGAAGCCGCCGCCCGGCAGGTCGTGCCCGCGCAGGAACAGGTGCGCGCCGAACAGCAGGATCACCGGGAACATCAGCTGCACGATCAGCCCCGGGATCGCCAGGTATTCCGCGGTGGACTGGTCCACGACCCGATCCGAGCCGGCGGCGTCCTGCAGCGAGTCGCGGCGCTGGCGGCGCAGGTTGCGGATGCTTTCGGCGGCCGGGCGGAAGCGGCGCAGCAGCACGAAGACGGTGAGCGCGACGATGCCGAGCACGCTGATCTCGCCCAGCGTGTCGAAGCCGCGGAAGTCCACCAGGATCACGTTGACGACATTGCGGCCGCCGCCTTCCAGGTACGAGCGCTCGAGGAAGAAGTTCGAGACCGAGTCCTGCACCGGATGCAGCATCGCCGCATAGGCCAGGGTGGCGACGCCGGCGCCGACCACCAGCGCGAGCAGCGCGTCGCGCCAGCGCTTCAGGCGCGACAACGGCGCATCCGGCGACAGGCCCTGGATGCGCTTGGGCAGCCAGCGCAGGCCGAGCAGGATCAGGATGGTGGTCACCACTTCCACCAGCAGCTGGGTCGCCGCCAGGTCCGGCGCCGACAGCCAGACGAAGCTGACGCAGGACACCAGCCCGGCGCCACCGGTGAGGATCAGCGCGGCCAGGCGGTGGAACTTGGCCTGGGCGGCGGCGCCGATCGCGCAGGTCGCGCCCAGCACCCACAGCAGCGCGAAGGCCGGATCGAAGCCGTCGCGCCGCAGCGCCGGCGCCTCGAACGCCGCGCCCGTCGCCGCCAGCCCGCCGGCGAGCAGCGCGGCGAGCACGATCAGCATCAGTTGCGACTGCAGGCGTCGTGCCTGCAGGCGCGCGGCGAGGCGCGCCGGCAGTTCCGCCGCGAACAGCGACAACGCGCGCTCGAACATCCGCCGTCCACTGATGCGCCCGATCAGCGGCGCGCGTTCGCGCCGGTCGACGCGGTGCCGGATCGCCGCGTACAGCGCCAGGCCGAGCGCGAACGCGACGAAGCTCATCTGCAGCGGGGCCGTCCAGCCGTGCCAGACCGCGAGGCTGTACGCCGGCGTGTCGCCGCCGAGCACGGAGTGCGCGGCAGCGGCCAGCGGTGGACCGATCACCTGGCCCGGCAGGATCCCGACCAGCAGGCAGGCCAGCGCCAGCAGCCCGATCGGCAGCCGCATCCAGCGCGGCGGTTCGTGCGGCTGCCGCGGCAGCGCCGCCGGCAGCGGGCCGAGGAACACGCCGCGCGCGAAGCGCAGCGAGTACACCACGCCGAACGCGCTGGCCGCGATCGCCAGCGCCGGCACCATGCCCGACAGCGGGCCGCGTTGCGCGGCCAGCGCCTCGGCGAAGAACATTTCCTTGGACAGGAACCCGTTGAGCAGCGGCACCCCGGCCATCGCCGCGGTCGCGACGAACGCCAGGCTGGCGGTGATCGGCATGACCCGGCCGAGGCCGCCGAGCGCGCGCAGGTCGCGGGTGCCGGCTTCGTGGTCCACCGCGCCCGCCGCCATGAACAGCGACGCCTTGAAGGTCGCGTGGTTGACGATGTGGAAGATCGCCGCGACCACGCCCAGCGCGCTGCCCATCCCGGCGAGCATGGTGATCAGGCCGAGGTGGCTGAGCGTCGAGTACGCCAGCACCGCCTTCAGGTCGTGCTGGAAGATCGCCTGGTACGCGCCCAGCACCAGCGTCACCAGCCCGGCGCCGCCGACGATCCACTGCCATTCCGGGGTGCCGCCCAGCGCCGGCCAGAAGCGCACCAGCAGGAACACCCCGGCCTTCACCATCGTCGCCGAGTGCAGGTAGGCCGACACCGGTGTCGGCGCCGACATCGCCTGCGGCAGCCAGAAGTGGAACGGGAACTGCGCGCTCTTGGTCAGCGCGCCGAGCAGCACCAGCACCAGCGCCGGCAGGTACAGCCGGTGGCCGCGGACCAGGTCGCCGGCGGCGAGGATCGCGTCGAGGTCGTAGCTGCCCACGATGTGCCCGAGCAGCAGCACGCCGGCGAGCAGGCACAGGCCGCCGCCGGAGGTGACGATCAGCGCCATCCGCGCCGCGTCGCGCGCCGACGCGCCGTTGTGCCAGTAGCCGATCAGCAGGAACGAGAACAGGCTGGTCAGCTCCCAGAAGAACACCAGCTGGATCACGTTGCCCGACATCACGATGCCGAGCATCGCGCCCATGAACGCCAGCAGCAGCCCGTAGAACCGCGACAGCGGGTCGTCCGGCGGCATGTAGTAGCGGGCGTAGATGCCGACCAGCGCGCCGATGCCGGTCACCAGCACCATGAACAGCCAGGCGAAGCCGTCCACGCGCAGGACGAATTCGAGCCCCAGCGACGGCGCCCAGGCGAACGCGGAGCGCGCCACGCCGCCGTCCGCGACCGATGGATACAGCGCCAGCGTCAGCGCCAGGCAGGCCAGCGCGGTGCAGGTCATCAGCCATGCGGCCACGTTGCGGCGGCGGGCGTGGAGCGCGAACACGATCGCGCTGGCCGCGAACGGCAACCAGAGGATGGCGCTTGGCACGACATGGTCCGGTGATGCGGGCCGTCCGATTCTATACGGCAAGCGCAACGCCGATGTGGGCGCCGCGCGGTCGCCACCGGTGGGGAATTGGTGCAAGCTTCCGGCATGCAGACGAGCGGTCCCAGCCCGGTCCCGCGCCGGTTCGAAAGGATCCTGGTGGCGAGCGACCTGGGCGCCCGTTCCGACCGCGCGCTCGACCGCGCGCGCCAGCTCGCCGACGCGTGGCAGGCGGCCTTGCTGGTCGTGCACGCGATGCCGCGCACGTCCGAATCGCCGGAGCCGGCGCGGCAGCGGATCGAGCGCGAACTGCGCCGCGAGGTGCCGGCCGCCGCGATCCACGTGCTGGAAGGCGAACCGGCCGAT
Organism: Lysobacteraceae bacterium; assembly: GCA_035539135.1. Lineage (GTDB taxonomy): Bacteria > Pseudomonadota > Gammaproteobacteria > Xanthomonadales > Xanthomonadaceae > JABFWF01. The sequence goes on along the minus strand of DATLJD010000009.1, from coordinate 26,949 downwards.
GCCATCCTCACTGTCGCGCAGCGCGAACGCTGCGACCTGATCGTGCTCGGCGACCAGGGCGGCCCCGCCGCGCCGCCGATGGCCGGCAGCACCACGCAGGCATTGGCGCGCAAGGCGCCCTGCTCGCTGCTGGTGGTCAAGCGGCGTCCGCACGGGGCCTACCGCAGGGTCCTGGTCGGCACCGACCTGACCGCGGAATCGCGCCAGGGGCTGGAAACCGCCGCTGCGTTGTTCCCGCTGGCCGGGTTCACCCTGCTGCACGCGCTGGACATTCCGTACGAATCGCTGTGGCTGGCGCCGAATCGCCGCGGCGACCTGCTGCGGATGGAGCGGGCGACCATCGAGGCCTTCGCCGGCGAGGCACGGCTCGACCCGGAACTGCGCGAGCGCATGGAACTGGTGGTCGCGCACGGCCATCCCGAAACCATGCTCGGCGAGCGCGCGCTGGAGCACGACCACGACCTGGTCGTGATCGGGGCGTATCGCCGCGGCGCCGCGTTCCACCTGCTGCTGGGCGGGACCACCGGACGGATCGTGCAACTCGCGCCGAGCGACGTGCTGGTGGTGCGCTGTCCCTGATGGCGGTTGCGATCGTCCTCGCCGATTCCGCCCGGACGCCGCTGGCCTCGCTGCCGGGGGTGGGTCCGCGCATCGCCGAAAAGCTCGCGGCGCGCGGCCTCGCCAGCCTGCAGGACCTGTGGCTGCAGTTGCCGCGGCAGTACGAGGACCGCACCCGGATCACGCCGATCCGCGCGCTGCAGGCCGGGGTCGCCGCGCAGGTCGAAGGCACGGTGGAGGCGGTCGAACGCGGCTTCCGCTACCGGCCGATGCTGCGGGTCGCGTTGTCGGACGCATCGCAGGCGACGCTGGTGCTGCGCTTCTTCCATTTCCGCGCGGCGCAGGCGGCCCAGTTCGCGCCGGGCGCGCGGGTGCGCGCGTTCGGCACGCCGCGCGCCGGGCAGCTCGGGTTGGAGATGGTGCATCCGAGCTATCGCGTGCTCGACGCCGACGGCGACGCGCTCGGCGACCGGCTCGACCCGGTGTATCCGGCGATCGAGGGCCTCGGGCCGGTCTCGCTGCGGCGGCTGATCGGCGCCGCGCTCGACCGCCTGCCGGATGCGCAGGCGCTGGAGCTGCTGCCGCCGGGCTGGCTCGCCGACCTCGGCCTGCCATCGCTGCGCGATGCGCTGCTCACCGTGCACCGCCCGCCGCACGACAGCGACGTCGGCGCGCTGCTCGCCGGCACCCATCCGGCGCAGCGGCGGCTGGCGCTGGAGGAACTGCTGGCCCACCACCTCAGCCTGCGCCGCCAGCGCATCGCCCTGCAGCGGCACCGGGCGACCCCGCTGGCCGGCCCCGGGCTGCTCGCGCAGCGGCTGCTCGATGGCCTGCCGTTCGCGCTCACCGGCGCGCAACAGCGGGTGTTCGCGCAGGTGCGCGCCGACCTCGCGCAGCCGCGGCCGATGCTGCGCCTGGTGCAGGGCGACGTCGGCAGCGGCAAGACCGTGGTCGCCGCGCTCGCCGCGCTGCTCGCCGTGGAAGGTGGCCACCAGGCCGCGCTGATGGCGCCGACCGAGCTGCTCGCCGAGCAGCACTTCGGCAACCTGCGCGGCTGGCTGGAGCCGCTGGGGATCCGGGTCGCGTGGCTGGCTGGCAAGGTGACCGGCAAGGCGCGCGCGCGCGCGTTGGCGGAGGTCGCCGGTGGCGCCGCGCAGGTCGTGGTCGGCACCCACGCGCTGATGCAGGAGGGCGTCGCCTTCCACGACCTCGCGCTGGCGATCGTCGACGAGCAGCACCGCTTCGGCGTGCACCAGCGCCTGGCCCTGCGCGACAAGGGCGCCGGGTCCGGCGCGGTGCCGCACCAGCTGGTGATGACCGCGACGCCGATCCCGCGCACGCTGGCGATGGCGGCCTACGCCGACCTCGACGTGTCGGCGATCGACGAGCTGCCGCCCGGCCGCACCCCGGTGCAGACCGTCGCGCTCAGCGCCGAGCGCCGCCCCGAACTGGTCGAGCGCATCCGCGCCGCCTGCCGCGAGGGCCGCCAGGCGTACTGGGTGTGCACGCTGATCGACGATTCCGACGAGGTCGTCGCGCAGGCCGCGCAGACCACCTTCGAGGCACTGTCGGCGGCGTTGCCGGAACTGCGCATCGGCCTCGTGCACGGACGCATGAAGGCCAATGCGAAGCAGGCGACCATGCGCGCGTTCAAGGACGGCGCGCTCGACCTGCTGGTGGCCACCACCGTGATCGAGGTCGGCGTGGACGTGCCCAACGCCTCGCTGATGGTGGTCGAGAACGCCGAACGCCTCGGCCTCGCCCAGCTGCACCAGTTGCGCGGGCGGGTGGGGCGGGGCAGCGCGGCGTCCAGCTGCGTGCTGCTGTACCAGCCGCCGCTGTCGCAACTCGCGCGCGAGCGGCTGGCGACGATGCGCGAGACCAACGACGGGTTCGCGATCGCCGAGAAGGACCTCGAACTGCGCGGCCCGGGCGAACTGCTCGGCACCCGCCAGACCGGCCTGCCCGGCTTCCGCCTCGCCGACCTTGCCCGCGACGCCGACCTGCTGCCGCAGGTGCACGCGCTCGCCGACCGCCTGCTCGCCGAGCGTCCGGAGCTGGCCGACGCGGTGATCGCGCGCTGGGTCGGCGGCGCCGCGCGCTATGCGTCGGCGTGAACCCACGCGCCGCGATCGGCGATCATCGCTCCCACCCGGCCCTGGCCCCTAGCCCCTCATGTCCTCCCGCATCCCGCTCCTGATCGACACCGACCCCGGCGTCGACGACGCCCTCGCCCTGCTGATGGCCTTCGCCTCGCCGGCGCACGCCGTGGTCGGCCTGACCATCGCCGCCGGCAACGTCGGCCTCGCCCACACCGTGCGCAACGCGCTCAAGCTGTGCGAGGTCGCCGGCGTGGACGTGCCGGTGTTCGCCGGCGCGCCGGCACCGCTGCTGCACCCGGCGCGCGACGCCGCCAACGTGCACGGCGAGGACGGCTTCGGCGATTGCGGCTACGAGCCGCCGCGGCGCACGGCCGAGGCCGAGCACGCCGCGCTCGCGCTGCTGCGGCTGTCGCACGCGCACGCGGGCCGGCTGCTGCTGGTCGCGCTCGGCCCGCTGACCAACCTCGCGCTCGCGCTCAAGCTGGACCCGACCTTGCCGCAGCGCGTCGCCCGCTGCGTGGTGATGGGCGGCGCGGTCACCGGCCACGGCAACCTGACCGCGGCCGCCGAATTCAACATCGCCTTCGACCCGGAGGCGGCGCACGTGGTGTTCGAGGCCTTCCCGCGGATCGAACTGGCGGACTGGGAGGCGGTGCTGCGGCACGGCTTCGCCCACGCCGACATCGAGCGCTGGCTGCAGGCGGACAGCCCGCGCGCCCGCTTCTACGACGCCATCTCGCGGCGCACCCGGGACTGGGCGCGGCCGCGCCGCGGCGAGCGCTGGCACGCGGCCGACGCGCTGGCGATGGCGCTGGCGCTGCAGCCGGAGGGCGCCCTGGAAGTCGTCGAGCGGCCGCTGGCGGTGGAACTGGACGGGACCCACACCCGCGGCATGACCGTGGTCGACTGGCGCCGCGAGGGCGACCGCCCGGACAACGCCGCGATCCTGATGCGCTACGACCAGGACCGGCTGGAACGGCTGCTGCGCGAGGCGCTGGCGGTGGGCGGGGGCGGCTTGCGCGCGGCGGCCGGCGCGGGCTAGAATGCCGCTCTTGTCCAGCAGCAATCCGGTGCCGCCGCCATGAAGGCCGACATCCATCCCGAATACCGCGAAGTCGTGTTCCAGGACATGACCTCGGACTTCAAGTTCCTGACCCGCTCGACGCTCTCCAGCAAGGAGACGATCAAGTGGCAGGACGGCAACGAGTATCCGCTGATCAAGGTCGACATCTCGTCGGCCTCGCACCCGTTCTACACGGGCCAGAACAAGATCGTGGACACCAGCGGCCGCGTCGACAAGTTCCGCAAGCGCTACGCGAAGTAAGCGGCGCCCGCCGCCCCGGCTCCGGGGCGCGCGCCACCCGCCAGGCAACGGCCGCCTCCCGGGCGGCCGTTGCGTTTTCGCACGCCCTGCATCCCGCATGCGGCGGCGCCTGCGCCATGGGCGCTGTGCGATAATTCCTGCTTTCCGCAGTGGCGGAACATCACCCACACCCGTGCCCGCGCACAGCCGGCGGGCGCGCGATCCAAGGAGCTCGCCGTGTCCGCCGACCCCAAGTCCGCCCCCGACCATGTCACCCTCGATGCCGCCGGCAAGCCGGTGACGCTCCCGGTGCAGACGGGCACGCTCGGCAATCCCTGCATCGACATCGCCAAGCTGCCGAAGGAAACCGGCTGCTTCACCTACGACCCCGGTTTCGGCGCCACCGCGGCCTGCAAGTCGGCGGTCACCTACATCGACGGCGACGCCGGCGTGCTGCTCTACCGCGGCTACCCGATCGAGCAGCTCGCCGAGCGGTCCAGCTTCGTCGAGGTCGCCTACCTGCTGATGCACGGCGAGCTGCCGGACGCGGCGCAGCTGTCCGCGTTCGAGCACGAGGTCACGCATCACACGATGATGCACGAGGCCTTCCGCACGTTCCTGTACGGCTTCCGCCACGACGCGCATCCGATGGCGATGCTGGTCGGCATGCTCGGCTCGATGGCGAGCTTCTACCACAACGAACTCGACCTCGACGATCCGGCGCAGCGCCGCCTCGCCGCGATCCGCCTGATCGCCAAGGTGCCGACGATCGCCGCCGCCTGCTACCGCTACTCGATCGGCTGGCCGATCCGCTACCCGAAGAACAACCTCGAGTACACCACGCGCTTCCTGCACATGATGAAGGAAGTGCCGAGCGAGCCGCTGGAGCTGAGCCCGGTCGCCGCGCGCGCGCTCGACCTGCTGTTCATCCTGCATGCCGACCACGAGCAGAACGCGTCGACCTCGACCGTGCGCCTGGTGGGCTCCACCGGCGCCAACCCGTACGCCTGCGTCGCCGCCGGCGTCGCCGCGCTGTGGGGCCCCGCCCACGGCGGCGCCAACGAGGCGGTGCTGAAGATGCTGGAGGAGATCGGCCGGCCGGAGCACGTCGGCGCGGCGGTCGCCAGGGCGAAGGACAAGGAGTCGGGCTTCCGCCTGATGGGCTTCGGCCACCGCGTCTACAAGAACTTCGACCCGCGCGCGAAGATCATCCGCGAGATGACCCACAAGGTGCTGGGCGAGCTCGGCGTCAACGATCCGCTGCTCGAGGTCGCGCTGAAGCTGGAAGAGGCGGCGCTGAAGGACGAGTACTTCGTGCAGCGCAAGCTGTACCCGAACGTCGACTTCTATTCCGGCATCATCTACAAGGCGCTGGGCATCCCGACCGAGATGTTCACGGTGATGTTCGCGATCGCGCGCACCGCCGGCTGGGTCTCGCACTGGCTCGAGCAGCAGGACGATCCTGAAGCCCGCATCGGCCGTCCGCGGCAGATCTACACCGGTCACGCGCAGCGCGACTACAAGGCGCTGGAGCGTCGCTGAGGCGCGCTTCGCGGCCACCGCACCTCCCACGAACGCCCCGCCCCCCGCGGGGCGTTCGCGTTCCGGGCGAGCGCTCAGCCGTTGCCGGCTTCGTAGCCGGCGATCTCGTCCTCGGCGAGCAGGGCGTGCAGCTGGCCGAGCGAGGCGCGCTTCATCGGCTTCTCGTCGATGCCCGACAGCGGCGCCTGGCGCAGCGCGTCCAGCGGCAGCACGGTCAGGTCGAAGGCGAGGCCGTCGGCGGAGAACAGCCACACCGGCGCATCGAGGTTGCGCTCGCGGTCCAGGCGCAGGCGGCGCGTGCGCGACTGCGCGGGGATCCGCTGGTCCTCGAGGAAGCGCGCGACCGCCTCGGCGTCGTCCGCGTGCAGGTGCAGCGTCACCGCCGAGTTGGCGTCCGCGGTGCCGTCCAGCACCGGCCCGACCAGCCGCGGCCGGAACGGCGCGAAGAAGTCCAGCGCCTGCGCGGCGGCCTCGCGCCGGCGGCGCAGGTCGGCGGCCTGGGCGTCGCCGAGGAACAGGCGCTGGTACTCGCGCAGCGCGTCCTCGATCTCGCGGTTCCGCGGCAGCGAGGCGTCGTCGAGGATGCCCAGGCGCGCGGCGGCCTTGAGCTTGGCCTGGTGGTAGTCGCGGATGCCGCCCTCGGCCATCAGCCGGGCGGCTTCGTGCGCGAGCCGGTGGCGACGCTCGCGGGTGCGGGTCTGGGCATGCTGCGCGTGGTGGCGGACCTGACGCATGCGACCTCCCACGCGGCGACCTGGCGCCACTGTAGCGCATGGACGCGGGGGCGCCGTGGAGGAAGGTGAAACGCCGACCCCTGCGGTCGAACGCCCCATCCGGGCCGTCGCAGCCGCCGCAATGGATCCCGGCTTCGCCGGGATGACGGCGTGCGGGAAGCGCGCGGCGCCGGGAGCGCGTGCGTCGCCCGCGACCCGACGGTTCAGAAGATGTCGAACGCTTCCTCGTCCTGCGCCGCGTCGTCCGGGTACTCGGTTTCGGTCGCCATGCGTTCGAGGTCCTCGGTCTTGACCCACTCGACGATCCCGGATTCGCCCTCGGGCAGCAGCCGGCCGCCGGGGCCGACCGCGACCTTGATCATGCCCGGCGGCGGATCGTTGGCCGCGACCGGCCGGTCCTTCAGTGCGACCCGCATGTAGTCGATCCAGACCGGCAGCGCGGCCTTGCCGCCGTATTCGCGGTAGCCGAGCGAGCGGAAGTCGTCGCGGCCGACCCAGACGGTGGTGACGATGCCGCCGCCGAAACCGGAGAACCAGGCGTCGCGGTGATCGTTGGTCGAACCGGTCTTGCCGCCCACGTCCTCGCGGCCGAGCACCTTGGCGGCGACGCCGGTGCCGCGCTGGACGACGTCGCGCATCATCGACACCAGCTGGTAGGCCACCCGCGGGTCGATCGCGCGCGGGGCGATGTTGGCGTCGGCCGGCGGCGGCGCGGCCGGCTCGGTCGCCTTGCTGGTCTCGCGCACGGCCGGCGCGGCTCCGGCCGGGCCGAGGTCGAAGCCGGCCACGACGTTGGACACCGGCTTTGCCGGCGCGCCGGGCGCTGCGGCCGAGACCCCGCAACTGCGGCACGCGACCGCCGGTTTCTCCTTGAAGATCAGGCGGCCGTCGCGGTCGCGGATCTCGTCGATGAAGTACGGCGTGATCCGCGAGCCGCCGTTGGCGAACACAGCGTAGCCGCGCGCGACCATCATCGGCGCCAGCGAGGCGGTGCCCAGCGACATCGACAGGTTCGGCGGCAGCAGCGCCTCGTCGATGCCGAAGTGGCTGATGTAGCGGCGCGCGTAGTCCACCCCGATCGCGTCCAGCAGGCGCACCGAGACCAGGTTGCGCGATTGCACCAGCGCCTCGCGCAGGCGCATCGGGCCGGCGAAATTGCCGCTGTCGTTCTGCGGCCGCCACAGGTGGCCGCGGCGGTCCTTGAACACCACCGGCGCGTCGAGCACGATCGAGGCGGGGTTGAAGCCGCGCTCGAACGCGGCCGCGTACAGGAACGGCTTGAAGCTCGATCCCGGCTGGCGGCGCGCCTGGATCGCGCGGTTGAACTTGTTGGCGGCGAAGCTGTAGCCGCCGATCAGCGCGCGCAGCGCGCCAGTGTCGGCTTCCAGCGAGACCAGCGCCGACTGCGCGCGCGGCAGCTGCTCGAGCAGCCAGCGCGGCTCGCCCTCCGTGGCCGCCTTGTCGTCCTGCGGCTTCTCCTTGTCCTTGTCCTTGTCCTTGTCCTGCGCCGGCGGCTCGGCGCGGCGCACCCGCACCAGGTCGCCGCGCTTGAGCAGGGCGGCGGGGCGCTTGCCGGTCCAGCGGGCGCCGTCGGCGTCGATCGTGATGGTGCTGCCGTCGGCCAGCGCGGCCACGACGCCCGCGCCCTCGTCGCGCAGGACGATCGCCGGCCGCAGCACGCCCTGGGTGACGATCCCGCGCAGGCGCTTGCCCGCGGCCGCCGCGTCCTCGTCGGCGGCGAGGTCGAAGTGCTGTTCGGCCCCGCGCCAGCCGTGGCGGTGGTCGTAGCCCTCCAGGCCGTCGCGCACGGCCTGCTGGGCGGCGGCCTGCAGCGCCGGGTCGATGGTGGTGGTGACGTGGTAGCCCCGGGTCAGCACGTCGCCGCCGTAGCGGTCGATCATCTCGCGCCGCACCATCTCGGCGACGTAGGGCGCGTAGACCTCGACCGGCGGCTCGTGCGGGCTGGCGTGCATCGGCGCGGCCTGCGCGGCGGTCTCCTCGGCGCGGCTGATGAAGCCGAGCTCGCGCATGCGCTGCAGCACGTAGTCGCGGCGGATGCGGGCGCGCTCGGGATTGGTGATCGGGTTGCCGCTGGACGGGAACTTCGGGATCGAGGCCAGGGTGGCCATCTCGTCCAGGCTCAGCTCGCCGAGCTTCTTGCCGTAGTAGTACTCGGCGGCGGCGCCGATGCCGTAGGCGCGGTTGCCGAAGAAGCTCTTGTTGAGGTACAGCTCGAAGATGATGTCCTTGGAGAGCTCGCGCTCCATCTTCAGCGCCAGCAGCATCTCGGCGAACTTGCGCGTGTAGCTGTACTCGGAGCTCAGGAAGAACTGGCGGGCGACCTGCTGGGTGATGGTCGAGCCGCCCGGAACCCGCTTGTCGTCGGTGGTCGCCAGCAGCCAGATCGCGCGGAACACGCCTTTGTAGTCCACCCCGTGGTGCTGGTAGAAGCGGTTGTCCTCGATCGCGATGAAGGCCTGCTTCTGCCGCAGCGGGACCTCGCGGATGTCCACCGGGTAGCGCCGGGTCTCGCCGAACAGGGCCATCAGCCCGCCGTCCCGGGCATGCACGTACAGCGGCTCCTGCAGTTCGACGTGGCGCAGGGACTGCACGTCCGGCAACCGCGAGGAGACGACGTAGTACAGGACGCCGAAGGCGGCCGCGCCGGCCAGGCAGAGGGCGGCCACGGCGAAAAACGCCCAGCGCAGCAGGCGGCGGAGACGGGGCATCGGGCGGGAATCCTCGCGGTGCGTGTTGCGGATGTGAAACACCGGGGAGTATAGAGGAGGCATCCGGACGGTCCCGTGCGGCCGGTCCCGGGCCGTGAGGGCGTTCTACGGGCGGGGCAGAGGGGGACTTGGCGGCCGGGGGGATTGCCATGCCGTAAAAAGTCCGTTATTTAATGCTCTGGGGCACGTAGTGCGCGTAAGCGCCCGTGAATAGGGGAGAAAACGTGGGTCTCATCACAAAGAGCCAACCGCCTCTCGTCGGGGTGGACATCAGCTCGACCGCGGTCAAGCTCCTGCAGTTGTCGCGGGTGGGCAACCGCTACCGGGTCGAGCACTACGCCGTCGAGCCCCTGCCGCCCAACGCGGTGGTGGAAAAGAACATCGTCGAGGTCGAGGCGGTGGGCGAGGCGATCCGGCGCGCCATGGCGCGCTCGGGCAGCCGCGCCAAGTACGCCGCCGCGGCCGTCGCCGGCTCGGCCGTGATCACCAAGCTGATCCCGATGCCGGCCGACCTCGACGAGGACGACCTGGAATCCCAGGTCGAGCTCGAGGCGGTCAACTACATCCCGTACCCGATCGATGAAGTGAACCTCGACTTCGAGGTGCTCGGTCCGCTGCAGGGCAATGCCGAAATGGTCCAGGTCCTGCTGGCCGCCTCGCGCACCGAGAACGTGGACACCCGCGTCTCCGCGCTGGAGCTCGGCGGCCTGACCGCGCGGGTGATGGACGTCGAGGCCTTCGCCATCGAGAACGCCTTCGCCCTGCTCGCCGACACCCTCAACGCGCCGCGCGACGGGCTGATGGCGCTGGTGGACGTCGGCGCGACCATGACCACCCTCAACATCCTGCGCAACGGCCGCAGCCTGTACAGCCGCGAACAGGTGTTCGGCGGCAAGCAGCTCACCGACGAGGTGATGCGCCGCTACGGCCTCAGCTACGAGGAAGCCGGCATGGCCAAGCGCCAGGGCGGGCTGCCGGAGAGCTACGAGATCGAGGTGCTGGAGCCGTTCAAGGAGGCGCTGGTCCAGCAGATCAGCCGCCTGCTGCAGTTCTTCTACGCGGGCAGCGAGTTCAACCGCGTCGACCAGATCGTCCTCGCCGGCGGCTGCGCCTCCATCCCGGGCGTGGCCGACATGGTCGAGGAGCAGCTCGGCGTGCCGACCGTGGTCGCCAACCCGCTGGCGCAGATGACCCTCGGTCCGCGCGTGCAGGCGCACGCGCTGGCCCAGGACGCGCCGGCGCTGATGATCGCCGCTGGCCTGGCCCTGAGGAGCTTCGACTGATGGCAAGGATCAATCTGCTCCCCTGGCGCGCGGAGCGGCGCAAGCTGCGCCAGAAGGAATTCGGGCTGATGCTCGGCCTGGCGGCGATCGCCGGCGTCGTGCTCTGGTTCGTCGTCAACAGCTACTACAACGCCCAGATCGCCGGGCAGAACGAGCGCAACGCGTACCTGCAGCAGCAGATCGCCCAGGTCGATGCCCAGATCAAGGAGATCGAGGAGCTCGACAAGAAGAAGGCCAAGCTGCTGGCGCGCAAGGAAGTGATCGAGCAGCTGCAGGCGAACCGCTCGCAGATGGTGCACCTGTTCGACTCGCTGGTGCGGACCATCCCCGACGGGGTGATCCTGACCTCGATCAAGCAGGAGGGCGACAAGCTCACCCTCGAGGGCCGCTCGCAGTCCAACGCGCGGGTCAGCACCTACATGCGCAACCTCGAGGGCTCGGGCTGGATGACCAAGCCGGAGCTGTCGATCATCGAGGCGCGCGAGGGCGATGCCGGGTTGCCCTACGTGTTCACCCTCAGCGTGACCATGGCCAACCCCAACGCGCCCAAGGACACCAACGGCGACGGCATCCCGGACGCGCCGGCGCAGCCGGCCCAGCCCGCCGCCGGGGCCGCCCCCGCGACCGCGCCCGCCGCAACCGCGCCGGCCCCCGCCACGCCCGCCGCGCCGGCGTCGCCCGCAGATTCCGGCGCCGCCGCCGCGCCCGCCCAGGGAGGAGCCGCGCCGTGAGCAAGAAAAAGATGTCCGTGAAGGACCTCGACTTCAACAACATCGGCATGTGGCCGCGGGAGTTCAAGATCGGCTTCTGCGTGCTCGTCGGCCTGCTGATCTTCGGCCTGCTGTGGTGGGTGCTGACCCGCAGCAAGGGCGACGAACTGGACTCCCTGGCCAGCCAGGAAGCCACCCTGCGCCAGGACTTCGAGACCAAGGAAGGCCGCGCCGCCAACCTCGAGCCGCTCAAGCTGCAGCTCGCGCAGATGGAGCAGCAGCTGCAGCAGATGCTGCGCCAGCTGCCGAGCAAGACGGAGATGCCGGACCTGATCGTCGACATTTCGCAGACCGCGCTCGCGACCGGGCTGGGCACCGAGCTGTTCCAGCCGGGCCCGGAGACGCCGAAGGAGTTCTACGCGGAGAAGCCCATCCAGCTGCGCATGGTCGGCACCTACCACCAGTTCGGCGCCTTCGTCAGCGGCGTCGCTTCGCTGCCGCGGGTGGTCATCCTGACCATGCACGACATCGCGCTGAAGCCCAAGAATCCCGACAAGGCCGGCATCCGCGAAAGCATCCCGCTGGTGCTGTCGGGCACGGTGAAGACCTACCGCTACCTCGACGAGGAAGAGGCCGCGGCGCAGGAACAGGCCGCGGCCGGCAACGGGGGGAACGGCTGACATGCGCATGCTTCGCAACCAACCCAAGCCGGCGCGCCTGCTGCGCTCCGCGGCGCTGGTTCTTTCCGCGCTGGCCGTGGCCGCCTGCGGCCGCGGCGTGACCAGCACGCCGGGCGACGCGCCGAATCTCGAGAAGTGGGTCGCCGAGGTCAAGAACCGGCCGGCGCCGCCGCTGGATCCGCTGCCCGTGATGCAGCAGTTCGAGACCTTCGAATACGCCGCGCAGGACCTGCGCGATCCCTTCAGCCGCGCCTTCAGCGAGGACAGCGGCGGCAGCGGCCCGCGCCCGGACCCGAACCGGCGCAAGCAGGTGCTCGAGCAGTTCCCGCTCGACAGCCTCGACATGGTCGGCAGCATCGGCAAGGGACCGGCGCTGGTCGCGCTGGTGATGGCGCCGGACAAGGTGACCTACCGGGTGCGTCCGGGCGAATACCTGGGGCAGAACGACGGCCGGGTGACCGGCGTGTTCGAGGACCGCATCGAGCTGGTCGAACTGGTGCCGGACGGCGCGGGCGGGTGGCTGGAGCGCCCGGCGTCGATCGCGCTCGAAGATCAATGATTGGGGGAGAAGGACGATGACCGTATTGAATGCGAACAGCCAGCGGCCTGCCCGGCGCCCCCTGCCCGCGCGGGCGACCCTGTGCGGCCTCGCGGCCGGGCTGCTGGCCGCGGTCGGCGGTGTCCACGCCGCGCCGCCGGCGATGCATCCGTCGAACGCGCCGGCGGTGGTGGCCAACACCGACGATCCGGCCAAGCAGCTGCCGGGGGCCGTCACCCTCTCCGACATCGACTTCAAGCGCGGTGACGGCGGCGCCGGCCGCCTGATCCTGCACTTCAGCGGCGAGGGCGCCCAGCCCGACCTGCAGCGCGAGGGCAGTTCGGTGGTGGTGCAGATCGGCAATGCGACCCTGCCAGACAGCCTGCGCAAGAGCCTGGACGTGAGCGACTTCGCCACTCCGGTGCGGAGCGTGAACGCCTCGCGCAGCGGCACCGGCACCCGCCTGCTGCTGACCATGACCGGCGGATACGAGCCGCTGGCCTACCAGACCGGCAGCGATTACATCGTCGAGGTGGTGCCGCGCGCGGCCAGCCCCGCGGGCGCGCCGGCCGCCAGGGCGATGGGCGCCACCGCGGCGGCGGGCGCCAGCGAAGCGGCCGCGCCCAAGCGCTACACCGGCCGTCCGGTGACCTTCAACTTCCAGGACGTGCCGGTGCGCACCGTCCTGCAGCTGATCGCCGAGGAGTCCAACCTCAACATCGTCGCCTCCGACACCGTCGCCGGCAACGTCACCCTGCGCCTGATCAACGTGCCGTGGGACCAGGCGCTGGACCTGGTGCTGCAGGCCAAGGGCCTGGACAAGCGCCGCAACGGCAACGTGGTGTGGGTCGCGCCGCAGTCCGAGATCGCCAAGTACGAGCAGGACAAGGAAGACGCCCGCATCGCGATCGAAAACCGCGTCGAGATGACCACGGAGTACATCCCGATCAGCTACGGCAACGCGGAAGACATCGCCAAGCTGCTGACCGACGAGAGCAAGCAGGGCGCGGGCGGTGGCGGCGGCACCGGGCAGCAGAGCCGCGGCTTCCTGTCCGCGCGCGGCAGCATCAGCTTCGACCGCCGCACCAACACACTGCTGGTGATCGACATCCCGCAGCGCGTGCAGGCGATCCGCGACCTCGTGCAGCAGCTCGACAAGCCGGTCGACCAGGTCGTGATCGAGGCGCGGGTGGTGATCGCCAACGAGTCGTTCGCGCGCGAGCTCGGTGCCAAGTTCGGCATTCGCGGGACCCAGCAGAACGTGAACTTCGGCGGCAGCCTTGGCAGCACGACGCCCGGCGTCGTGACCGGCGGCACAACCGGCCAGCCCCCGGCCTCGATCAACGGCCTGAACGTCAACCTGCCCAGCACGCTGCCGGGCGCCGGATCGGTCGCGCTGTCGATCCTCAACGCCGGCTACGCGCTCGACCTCGAGCTGTCGGCGCTGCAGACCGAGGGCCGCGGCGAGGTCATCTCCAACCCGCGCGTGGTCACCAGCAACCAGAAGGAAGCGCTGATCAAGCAGGGCCAGGAAGTGGGCTATCTCACCCTGACCGGCGCCGGCACCGCCGGCGGCACCCAGGTGCCACAGGTCCAGTTCAAGGAAGCGGTGCTGCAGATGAAGGTCACCCCGACCATCACCGCCGACGGCCGCGTGTTCCTGAACATGGACGTGCTGAAGGACGAGGTGGCCGGCTTCGTCGACACCGGCGTCGGCCAGGTGCCGACCATCGCCAAGCGGGAGGTCAACACCGCGGTGCTGATGGAGGACGGCCAGACCGTGGTGATCGGCGGCGTCTACGAGTTCAAGGACCAGCGCGACCTGTCCAAGGTCCCGTTCCTCGGCGATCTGCCGGTGATCGGCAACCTGTTCAAGCGCCACGGGCGCGAGAAGAGCAAGGCGGAGCTGCTGATCTTCGTCACGCCGAAGATCATCCGGGTCGCCCAGCGCTGAGGCGCCACCCACGCCGAAAGGGCCCCCGCGCGGGGCCCTTTCCGTTTGTGCGCGCCGGTGCCCGCGCGCGGCCTTGCTGAACCATCCACTCCCGGTTGGGTCAAACTGGCTCCTGGCGCAGCCCGCGCCGCCGCCCCGTCGCCCCGCCGCATGGACAGTCCTGCCGAGCCCGCCTCCCGCCTCGCCGATGCCTTTGCCGGATTGCGCGACGCGCTGTCGGCCGAGATCGTCGGCCAGTCGGCGCTGATCGAGCGCCTGCTGATCGCCCTGCTGGCCGACGGCCACCTGCTGGTCGAAGGCGCGCCGGGCCTGGCCAAGACCAGCGCCATCCGCGCGCTGGCGGCGCGCCTGGACGCGGGCTTCGCGCGCGTGCAGTTCACCCCCGACCTGCTGCCGGCCGACCTCACCGGCACCGAGGTCTGGCGCCCGCAGGAGGGCCGCTTCGAATTCCAGCCCGGGCCGATCTTCCATCCGCTGCTGCTGGCCGACGAAATCAACCGCGCGCCGGCGAAGGTGCAGTCGGCGCTGCTGGAGGCGATGGGCGAGCGGCAGGTGACGGTCGGCCGCCAGACCTATCCGCTTCCGCCGCTGTTCCTGGTGATGGCGACCCAGAACCCGATCGAGCAGGAAGGCACGTTCCCGCTGCCGGAGGCGCAGCTGGACCGCTTCCTGATGTACCTGCGGATCGGCTATCCGGACGCGGCGGTGGAAGGCGAGATCCTGCGGCTTGCGCGCGAGCGCGCGCGCGCGACCCTTGCGCCGGCGGAAGCGGGAGGCACGCGAATGCCGCTGGAGGACGTGTTCGCGGCGCGCGCGCAGGTACTCGAACTGCACTTCGCGCCGGCGCTGGAACGTTACGTCATCGAGCTGGTGCTGGCCTCGCGCGACGCCGCCCGCCATGACGCCGCGCTCGCGCGCCGGATCGCGTGGGGCGCGAGCCCGCGCGGCTCGATCGCGCTGGAGCGTTGCGCGCGTGCGCGGGCCTGGCTGGCCGGACGCGACTTCGTCACCCCCGAGGACGTGCGCGCTGTCGCGCCCGACGTGCTGCGCCACCGCGTGCTGCCCAGCTACGAGGCGACCGCCGAAGGCTGGGACGGCGACCGCATCGTGCAGGCGATGCTCGACGTGGTGCCGGTGCCCTGAGCACGGCGATGCGTACGCCATGAGTTCGTCCGGCCGCAGCAGGGAGATGGAAGCGCTTGCCTGAGCCGCAGCCCGCCGACGGCGTGGTGCCGACGCTGGCCGAACTGATCGGCCTGCGCGCACTGGTGCAGGGCCGCGCCAGCGCCCGGCGCGGGCGGCACGGCGTGAGCGGGCAGGCGGCGTCGCCGCTGCGCGGGCGCGGCATGGAATACGCCGAGTCGCGCGAGTACGCGCGTGGCGACGACGCCCGCCACATGGACTGGCGATTGACCGCGCGCAGCGGGCGCCCGCACACCAAGCTGTTCCAGGCAGAGCGCGAGCGGCTGACCCTGGTGGTCGCCGACACCGCGCCGGCGCTGTACTTCGGCACCCGCGTGCGCTTCAAGTCGGTGCAGGCGGCGCGCGCCGGCGCGCTGGCGGCGTGGCTCGCGGTGCGCGACGGCGACCGTGTCGCCGCGCTGCGCGGCAGTGCGCGCGAGGCGCCGGTCGCGCCGGCGGCCGGGCCGCGCGGCGCGCTGCGCACGCTCGACGCGCTGGTGCGCTGGTACGCGCGGCCGCCCGCTGACGACGCCGGGCTGGAGGTGGCGCTGGAACACGCGCGGCGCCTGCTGCGGCCGGGCTCGCGCGCGGTCGTGCTCGCGGACCCGGCGAGCGTCGCCGCGGTGCCCACGCAGCGCTGGCCGGCGCTTGCGGCGCACAACGAGGTGGTCGTGCTGCTGTTCGCCGATCCGCTGGAACTCGCGCCGCCGCGCGAATTGCTGCCGTTCCAGTCGGAGCACGGCCGGGTCGAGCTCGACCTCGCCGCCGCGCCGCAGCGCCAGCGCTGGCGGCAGGCATTCACCGCGCCGGTCGAGGCGGCGCTCTCCGCGCTGCCCGCGCGCGGCGTGCGCGCGCAGGTGCTCGCCACCGATGCGCCCAGCGACGCCTGGCTGCCGCTGCTCGGCGCGAGGCGCGCGGCATGAACGCGGACGCCCTGGTCCTGCGCGACATCCACCAGCCGCCCGCGCCCGGCTGGTGGCCGCCGGCGCCGGGCTGGTGGCTGCTCGCCGCGCTGGTGCTGCTGGCGGCCGCCTGGTTCGCGTGGCGCGCCTGGCGCCGGCGGCAGCGCCGGCGCGCGCTGGTCCGCCTGTTCGACGACACGGTCGCGCGGGCGCAGGCGCCGGCCGAACAGGTCGCGGCGATGTCCGAACTGCTGCGTCGCGCCGCGCGCACGGTGGATCCGCGCGCCGATACGCTGCTCGGCGACGATTGGCTACGCTTCCTCGATGAGGGCATGCCGGTGCCTGCCTTCAGCGCGGGCGCGGGGGCGTTGCTGCGCGACGGCGGTTACCGGCGCGAGGTGCCGGCGCCGGCGCTGCGGGCACTCCACGAGGTCGCGCGCGAGCGCTTCCTGCGCTGGATGGAGCCGCATTGATGGCGTGGCTCGCGTCGCTGCCGGGCATGCAGGGCTTCGACGGCTTCGCCTGGCCGTGGCTGCTGCTGGCGTTGCCATTGCCGTGGCTGCTGCGCCTGTTGTTGTCGCCCGCGCCGGGCACGATGCCAGCGCTGAAGGTGCCTTACGGCGAACGCATCTCCTCGATCGCCGCCGCGCGGGCCGGCGCGCGCCACGCGCGCGGCCCGGGCGCGCTGGCGTGGCTGGCGTGGGCGCTGCTGTGCCTGGCCGCCGCCCGCCCGCAACAGCTCGGACCGCCGGTGCAGCCGCCGCAGGCCGCGCGCGACCTGATGTTGGCGGTGGACCTGTCGGGCAGCATGCGCGACGAGGACATGGCGCTCGGCGGCATGGCGGTGGATCGCCTGACCGCGGCGAAGGCGGTGCTCGCCGACTTCCTCGACCGCCGCGCCGGCGACCGGGTCGGCCTGATCGTGTTCGGCGACCGCGCCTACGCGCTCACCCCGCTCACCCGCGACCTCGCCAGCGTGCGCCAGCAACTCGCCGATACCGTCGTCGGCCTCGCCGGCCGCGCGACCGCGATCGGCGACGCGATCGGACTCGCGGTCAAGCGCCTGCGCGCGCAGCCGCGCGGCGAGCGCGTGCTGATCCTGCTCACCGACGGCGTCAACACCGCCGGCCAGCTGGATCCGCTCAAGGCCGCGGCGATCGCGCGCGATGCCGGCGTGCGCGTCCATGCGATCGCCTTCGGCGGCGACGGCCGCCAGCTGTCGGTGTTCGGCATGCCGATCCAGCTCGGCGGCGAGGACATCGACGAGGCGACCCTGCAACGCATCGCGTCGCTCACCGGCGGCCGCTTCTTCCGCGCGCGCGACACCGGACAGCTGGCCGGCATCTACGCCGAGATCGACCGCCTCGAACCCATCCGCGAGCCGGGCCGGCAGGTGCGCCCGCGCATCGAACGCTATCCGCTGCCGCTCGGCGCGGCCCTGCTGTGCGGCGTGCTGGCGCTCGCGCTGCCGCGGCGGAGGACGGCATGAACCCGTCCGCGTGGCTGCCGCTGCACTGGCTGCGCCCGGAGTGGCTGTGGGCGCTGGCCGCACTGCCGCTGCTGGCCTGGTGGTGGCACCGGCGCCGCGCCGCGCAGGGCGTGTGGCGCGAACTGGTCGATCCGCACCTGCTGCCGGCGCTGCTGGCCGCGCCTGCCGGCACGCGTGCACGCCTCTCGCCCGTGCTGGCGCTGCTGGCGGCGACGCTGCTGGTGTGCGCGCTCGCCGGGCCGTCCTGGCGGCGCGACGCGCAGCCGCTGTGGCAGCAGCGCGCGCCGCTGGTGATCGCGCTCGACCTGTCCAGCGCCGCGCTCGCCGCCGACCTGCCGCCCTCGCGCCTGGCCCAGGCGAAGGCCAAGATCGCGCGCCTGCTGGAGATGCGCGCCGGCGGCCAGGTCGCGCTGGTCGCCTACGCGGGCGACGCCTACACCGTTGCCCCGCTGACCGACGACGCCGCCAACGTCGCCCTGTTGCTGGACGCATTGGCGCCGGACGTGATGCCGCTGGACGGCAGCGACGCGGCCAGCGCGATCGCGTGGTCGGCGCGGCTGCTGGAGCAGGCCGGCTTCACCCGCGGCGATATCCTGCTGCTCACCGGCGAGACCGGTGGCGACGCCGCTGGCGCCGCGCGCAAGGCCGCGGCCGCGGGCTACCGGGTGTCGGTGCTCGGGCTCGGCACCGCGCAGGGCGCCGTCTACCGCGACGCGAACGGCGCGATCACGCGGGCGCGGCTGGAGGCGCCCACGCTGCGCGCGCTCGCCGCCGCCGGCGGCGGGCGCTACGCCACGCTGGTGGCGGGCGACGCCGACCTCGAAGCGCTCGGCGTGCTCGATCCACGGGCAGGCGCGGCGCTGGCCACCGGTGCGTCGACGACCCTGCTGTGGCGCGATCAGGGGTACTGGTTGCTGCTGCCGGCGTTGTTGCTCGCCGCGTTCGCGTTCCGTCGCGGTGGCGTGTTCGCCGCGCTGCTGGTGTGCGCCTGGCTGCCGTGGCAGCCGGCCCAGGCCAGCGGCGACTGGTGGCTGCGTCCCGACCAGCAGGCGCATGCGCGCATGGAAGCCGGCGTCGAAGCCTATCGGCGCGGCGCGTACGACGAGGCGCTGGCGTCCTGGCGCGACCTGCCCGGCGCCGACGCCGCCTACAACCGCGGCAATGCGCTGGCGAAGGCCGGCGACTACCGCGCCGCGATCGCCGCCTACGACCAGGCGTTGTCCCTGCAGCCAGGCATGCGCGATGCGATCGCCAACCGCGAGGCGGTGCGGCGCGCGCTGCAGCGCAAGCAGCAGGGCGGCGGTGGCGACAAGCAACAGCGTGGGCAGGGCCAGCGGCGCCAGGGCGGCAAGCAGGACAAGCAGGACCAACAGGGCCGGCCGGATCCGACGCAGCAGGGACAGGATGGGGAGGCGCGGGGGCAGCCGCGCCGGCGCGCGCCGGAGCAGGCGGGCGCGCAACCAAGGCAGGCGCTAAAGGGTGAGCGAGGCGAGCAGGCGGAAGCATCCGCCGACGCCGCAGCGCAGCAGCGCGCGGACGCCGCCCAGCGCGAGCGCATGCGCCAGGCGTTGCAGGGCGAGCAAGGCAAGGCGCAGGTGCCGCAACGGGCCCGTCCCGGCGAAACCCCGGCCGAGCGCGAGCGGCGCCTCGCCAACGAAGCCTGGCTGCGGCGCATTCCCGACGATCCGGGCGGGCTGCTGCGCGCCAGGTTCCGGCTGGAGCACGAGCGCCGCCAGCAGGAGGGCGAGTGATGCGATTCGAAGCGATCGCCTTCGCGGCGCGCACGCTGCTGTTCGCGGCCGGGCTGCTGTCGGCCATCCCCGCGGGCGCGCATACCCGCGCCTGGCTGGACCGCGACCGCATCGGCGCGGACGAAACCGCCACCCTCAACATCGAAACCGACCAGGCCACCGCGGGCGCGCCCGACTACGCGCCGCTGAGCGGCGACTTCACCGTCAGCGGCAACACCAGCAGCCGCCAGATCGAGATGGTCAACGGACGCACCAGCGTGCGCGTGCTGTACGGCGTCGCCCTGCAGCCGAAGCGCGAAGGCGTGCTTGCCATCCCGCCGCTGCGCGTCGGTCGCGAGCGCACCCAGTCGCTCACCCTGACCGTCACCGCGCCGCAGGCGGCCCCCGCACGCGCCGGCGACGTCGTCTTCGTCGAAGCCGAAGCCGACGCGCAATCGCCCTACGCGCAGCAGGCGGTCGGCTATACCGTGCGCCTGTACTACGCGACCGCGCTGGTGTCCGGCCAGCTCGACCAGCCCGCACCGGAGGGCGCCTCGCTGCAGCGCGTGGGCGAGGACGTGCAGTACGAGCGCGACCTCGGCGGACGCCATTACCGCGTGCTGGAGCGGCACTACCTGCTGATCCCCGAACGCAGCGGCACGCTCACCATCCCCGGCGCGCGCTTCAGCGGCCGCGGCGTCGGCGGCTTCTTCGACGACCTGCTCGGCGGCGACGAGGACCTGCGCGCGACCAGCCCGCCGCGCTTCCTGCGGGTGCGTCCGATCCCGGCGAATGCGCCGCAGCCGTGGCTGCCGCTGCGCGCGCTCACCCTGCGCTGGTCGACCACGCCGCAGTCGCTGCGCGCCGGCGAGGCGGCGACCGTCGTCGTGCAGCTGGAAGCCGACGGCGCGACCGCCGCGCAACTGCCGGAACTGCAGTT
The DNA here is from genome assembly GCA_035539135.1 of Lysobacteraceae bacterium. GTDB lineage: Bacteria > Pseudomonadota > Gammaproteobacteria > Xanthomonadales > Xanthomonadaceae > JABFWF01. Next base: position 6,573 of record DATLJD010000009.1, on the reverse strand, counting down.
GCAGGCCGATGGCGCGCAGGTGTTCGCCGATCCGGTGCAGGCGGACGAGCGCTTCGCCGACGGGCGGCCGCAGGTGCAGCTGACCCGGCGCTTCTCCGTCGTGCCGACGCGGGCCGGGCGCCTGCGCATCGCGGGGCCGACGTTGTCCTGGTGGGACGTGCGCGCGGGCACGGCGCGCACCGCGTCGCTGCCGGACCTGGTGCTGAAGGTCGCGCCGGGCGCGACGCCGGACAAGCCGGGCGCATCGGTGCCAGCGCAAACGGCGGAAACGAGCAGCGGGCAACCCACCGCCACGCGGGACTGGCGCATGGCCGCGCGTCCGTGGGCCTGGCTCGCGGTCGGCTTCGCCGTGCTGTGGCTGCTGACCCTGGGCTGGGCCTTGCGCCGGCGCGGTGACCTGCCGGATCGCGCGCGCCCTCCGGTGTCGGTGTCGGCCGAACCCGGTGCGCAGGCGCCGCCGGCGGATCGGCGGGGGCTGGCGAAGGCGCTGGAGCGCGGCGACCTCGGTGACATCGCGGACGCGCTGTGCGCGGCGGCCACGCCGCCGGTGCGCGACCTCGACGCGCTGCGCACCCGGCTCGCGGACGCATGGCAGCGGCAGGCGGTCGACCAGTTGCAGCGCGCGCGCTGGGGCGATGGCGATCCGGCGCGTGCGCGCGCGGTCCTGCGCGAGGTCTTCCGCGACGGCATCCGCGAGCAACCCAGGGCCGCGTCCCGCCGCGAGCTGCTGCCGCCGCTGTACCCCGGCGACTGAACTCCTTCCACCCCGGGCCCTGCCCGCACGCGGGAGAGGGGGACTGCAGGCCGCGCGGGGAACGATCGGACTTTTCACCTCTCCCGCTTGCGGGAAAGGTGGACGCGCGAAGCGCGAGGGTAGGCGCCGCTGTGCGGCGATCCTGGCCTCGCCCGGTGCCGCGACGCGGCTTCAGCCCTCGGCCAGCGGCAGCTCGCAGCGCAAGCGCAGCACCTCGCCGGCGGCCATCGCCTCGAGCTGGCCGCCGTGCGCCTGCGCGATCGCGCGCGCCAGCAGCAGCTGCAACCCGAGGCCGCCGTCGAAGGGGTCGTGCTGCGGGCGGGTGAACAGGTCGTCGACGTTCTCCGCTCCAGCGGCGCCGGCCATCTCCCAGTCCATCCGCAGGCGTCGGTCGGCGCGGACGAGGATGACGGCGGGCGTGGCCCCGTGGCACAGGGCGTTCGCGAACGAAAGCAGGATGCGCAGCAACTGCACCAGGCGTTGCGGATCGCCGTCGACCTGCGCGTCGCCGCTGCGGTCGTCGACCGGCGGCGCCTGTACGCCGGCACCGACCGCGGCGGCGTCGAGCAACGACGCCAGGTCGCAGGATTCGCGATGGCCGATCAGCCGGTGCTGGCTGGCGCGCAGCCAGTCGCCCAGCTCGTCGATCATGCGCGCGAGCTGGCGGGTCTGGCGATCGATCACGTCCACCAGCTCGGCCTGCCGCTCGGCGTCGAGGCCACCGTTGCGCAGCAGGTAGGCCGCGGTCTGCAACGGCATCAGCGGGCCACGCAGGTCGTGCGCGATGCGGTCCAGCCAGGCGGGCTCGTCGCTCACGCCAGGCTCTCCTGGCGCCTGTGGCCGAGCGAGGCGCAGATCGCCTGCACGGCCGCGAGGTCTGGCGGCTTGACCAGGTGGTGGTCGAAGCCGGCCTCGTGGGTGCGCGCTCGATCCTCCGGCTGGCCCCAGCCGGTCACCGCGACCAGCAGCACGTCGGCCCCGCCCGGCAGGCCGCGCAGCGCCGCGGCGACCTCGTAGCCGCTGCGTCCGGGCATCCCCACGTCGAGGAAGACCACTTCCGGCATGAACCGCTCGCAGGCCTGTTCGAACCCGGCGCCATCGTACAACCGGTGCACCTCCATGCCGAGCAGCTCCAGCATCATCGCCAGGGTGTCGGCGGCGTCGCGGTTGTCGTCCACCACCAGCGCGCGGTGGCGCACGCCGGTCGCCACCGCCGCGGCCTCGGCGGCGGGCCCGGGCTCGGGCTCGACCGCGGGCACCTCGGCGCGCGGCAGGCGCACGCGGAACTCGCAGCCGCGGCCCGGTCCTTCGCTGTGCACGCCGACCTCGCCGCCGTGCATCTCTGTCAGCTGGCGCACCAGGGTCAGGCCGATGCCCAGGCCGCCGCGCGCACGCTCGATCGCGGTGTCGGCCTGGGTGAACAGCTCGAAGATGCGCTGCGCCTGCGTCTCTTCCAGCCCGATGCCGGCGTCGCGCACCAGCACCTCGATCGTGTCGTCGGACACCTGCGCGACTAGGTCGATCTGGCCGCCCGGGTCGGAATACTTGCTGGCGTTGTTGAGCAGGTTGGCGAACACCTGCGCGAGCCGCGCGCGATCGGCGTACAACGGTACCGGCTCGCCCGGCATGTCCAGCTGCAGGTGGTGCCGGCCCTGGTCGAGCAGCGGCTGGGCGATCTCGATCGCCCCGTTCAGCACGTCCTGCAGGGTGGTCGGCTGGCGGCGCAGGACCAGCTTGCCGCGGGTCACCCGGGCCACGTCGAGCAGGTCGTCGATCAGCCGCACCAGCAGCGCCAGCTGGCGCTCCATCACCCCGCGCAGCGGATCGGGCCTGCCGCCGTCGGCGAGCTTGCTCACGTTGATCGCGTTCAGCAGCGGCGCCAGCGGGTTGCGCAATTCGTGGGCGAGGGTGGCGAGGAAGTCGTCCTTGCGGCGGTCGGCCTCGCGCAGGCGGTTCTCTGCGCGGATGCGCTCGGCGATCTCGTTGCGCAGGTCGAGGTTGCGCGCGGCGAGCTCGGCATTCGCCTTGCGCAGCGACGCGTTGAGCAGCTCCAGCTCGCGCGCCTTCTCCGCCTCCAGGGCGAGGTTGGCCTCCTTCAGCTGGCGCCGGCGCCGGAACAGCTCGGCCAGCACGGTGACCTTGCTGCGCAGGATCTCCGGGATCACCGGCACCAGCACGAAATCCACCGCGCCGAGCTTGTAGCCGCGCAGGCGGTCCATGTCGGTGATGTTGACCGCGGTGACGAAGATGATCGGCGTCTTCTCGAAGCGCGGATGCTGGTGGATCAGGCTCGCGGTCTCGAAGCCGTCCATGCCCGGCATGTTGACGTCGAGCAGGATCACCGCGTACTCGTCGTCCATCAGGCGCTTGAGCGCCTCCATGCCGGAGCTGGCCTCGACCAGGCGCTCGCCGAGCGGCTCGAGGATCGCGCGGTAGGTCAGCAACCGGCCCGGCTGGTCGTCGACCAGCAGGATGTTGACCGGCGACTCGGCTTGCACGGGCGGCTGCGTCGGCGTCAGCGATGCAGCCACTGCCGCAGCACTCCCAGCAGCTGGTCGGTGACCACCGGCTTGGCGAGGTAGTCCGACGCACCCGCTTCCAGGCACTTCTCGCGGTCGCCCTTCATCGCCTTGGCGGTGAGCGCGACGATCGGCAGCGCGCGCGATTCCGGCTTGGCGCGGATCGCGCGCATGGTGTCGTAGCCGTCCATGCCGGGCATCATGATGTCCATCAGCACGAGGTCGATGCCGGGATCGTCGCACACCTTCTCGATCGCCTCCTGGCCGGTGCCGGCGGTGACCACGTCCATGCCGTGCCGCTCCAGCACGCTGGACAGGGCGAAGATGTTGCGCACGTCGTCGTCCACCACCAGCACCCGCTTGTCGCGCAGCGCCTCGTCCGATTCATGCAGGCGCTCGACCATGCGCCGCTTGGCCGGCGGCAGGTCGGCGATCACCCGGTGCAGGAACAGCGCGGTCTCGTCGAGCAGGCGCTCGGGCGATTCCACGCCCTTGATGACCACCGACTTGGCCACCTTCCTCAGCCGCTGGTCCTCCTCGGCGGTCAATTCCTTGCCGGTGAACACCACCACCGGCAGGCTGCGCAGCGCGTCGTCCTCCTGCAGGCGGTCGAGCAGCTCGAAGCCGCTCATGTCGGGCAGGCGCAGGTCCAGCACCAGGCAGTCGTAGCGGCTCGCGCGCAACTGCTCCAGCGCCTGCTCGCCGCTGGCGACGGTGTCGACCTCGACGTCGTCGTGGCGCACCAGCTCCTCGATGCTCATGCGCTCGGCGTCGTTGTCCTCCACCACCAGCAGGCGACGGGTGGTCGCCAGGGTGTACTCGCGGATCCGCTCCAGCGCGGCGGCGATGCTCTCGCTGGTGCCCGGCTTGGCGAGGTAGGAGAACGCGCCGCGCTCGATGCTGTGGTGGCGCTCCTCCTCCACCGTGACGATCTGGACCGGGATGTGGCGGGTCGTCGAGTCCTGCTTGAGCCGCGCCAGCACGGTCCAGCCGAGCATGTCCGGCAGGAAGATGTCCAGGGTGATCGCGCTCGGCCTGTGCTCGCGCACCAGCCGCAGCGCCTCGCTGCCGCGGTTGGCGACCAGCGCCTTGAAGCCGCGCGCGCGGGCGGCGTCGCGCAGCACGGTCGCATAGCGCGGGTCGTCCTCGACGATCAGCAGCGAGGGTTCGCCCGGCTGCAGCGCGTCGCGGTCGTCGGGCACCACCTCCAGGTGCGCCTGCGCGGGCGATTCGGCCGCCGCATGCGGCCGCTCCGACGGCCGCTGCGCGGGCGCCGCCGGCGTGCTCGCGCCCATGTAATGCAGCGGCAGGTACAGGGTGAAGGTGCTGCCCTCGCCGGGCACGCTGGTGAGCTTGAGCTCGCCGCCGAGCAGGCCGGCGATCTCGCGGCTGATGGCGAGGCCGAGGCCGGTGCCGCCGTACTTGCGCGCGGTGCCGGCGTCCGCCTGCTGGAACGCCTCGAACACGATCTTCTGCTTCTCCGGCGAGATGCCGATGCCGGTGTCGATCACGTCGAACGCGACCACCGAGCCGGCCGCGTCGAGGATCGTATGCCCCGGACTCCAGCCGCCCCTGGCCGGGCGCGCGGACAGCCGCACGCTGCCGCGCTCGGTGAACTTGAGCGCGTTCGACAGCAGGTTCTTGAGGATCTGCTGCAGGCGCTTGGGGTCGGTGGTGAGCGCGTGGCCGACCTCCGGGGAGATGTCGACCGAGAAATCGAGGTGGCGGCGCTCGGCCTCGTGGCGGAACGCCCGCTCCAGGTTCTCGCGCAGGTGGGCGAAGCCGATCTCCTCGCTGTCCACCGTGACCGTGCCCGACTCGATCTTGCTCAGGTCGAGGATGTCGCTGATCAGGTGCAGCAGGTCGGTGCCGGCGGCGTGGATGGTCTTGGCGAACTCGACCTGGCGCGGGCTGAGGTTGGCCTCCGGATTCTCGGCCAGCTGCTGGCCGAGGATCAGGATCGAGTTGAGCGGCGTGCGCAACTCGTGCGACATGTTGGCCAGGAACTCGGACTTGTAGCGCGAGGTGAGCGCGAGCTCCGCCGCCTTGTCCTCCAGCGCCCGGCGCGCGTGCTCGATCTGCTGGTTCTTGTGCTCGACCTCGGCCTTCTGCTCGGCCAGCAGCGCCGCCTTGAGCGCGATCTCCTCGTTGGTCTGCTGCAGCTCCTTCTGCTGGGACTGCAGTTCGGCGGCGAGCTGCTGGGACTGCGACAGCAGGTGCTCGGTGCGCATCGTCGCCTCGATCGTGTTGAGGACAATGCCGATGCTCTCGGACAGCTGCTCGAGGAAGGTGCGCTGGGTGGTGGTGAACTCCGACAGGGAGGCCAGCTCGATCACCGCCTTGACCTGGTTCTCGAACAGCACCGGCAGCACGATCACGCTGCGAGGCACCGCGTTGAACAGGCCGGACTCGATCTGAACGGTGCCCGGCGGCACGTCGTCGATCAGGATCAGCTGGCCCTGGGCCGCGCACTGGCCGACCAGGCCCTCGCCGAAGCGCACGGTGCGCGCCGCCGGCGAGCGGTTGGCGTCGGCGAAGCCCGCGAGCTGGCGCAACACCTCGCCCCCGCCGTCGCGGCTGCGCTCGACCACGTACATCAGCCCCTGCTGCGCGTTGACCAGCGGCGCCAGCTCCGACAGCAGCATGTGGCCGAGGGTGATCAGGTCGCGCTGGCCCTGCATCATGCCGCCGAACTTGGCGAGGTTGGTCTTCAGCCAGTCCTGCTCGCGGTTCGACTCGGTGGTCGCGCGCAGGTTGGCGATCATCGCGTTGATGTTGTCCTTCAGGTCGGCGAGCTCGCCGCGCACGTCCACCTGGATCGAGCGGGTCAGGTCGCCCTGGGTCACCGCCGTGGCCACTTCCGCGATCGCGCGCACCTGGGTGGTCAGGTTCGCGGCGAGCTGGTTCACGTTCGCGGTCAGGTCCTTCCAGATGCCGGCGGTGCCCGGCACCTTGGCCTGGCCGCCGAGCCGGCCTTCGACGCCGACCTCGCGCGCCACCGTGGTCACCTGGTCGGCGAAGATCGCCAGGGTCTCGGTCATGCCGTTGATGGTGTCGGCGAGTTCGGCGATCTCGCCCTTGGCCTCCACCGTCAGCTTCTTGTGCAGGTCGCCGGTGGCCACCGCGGTCACCACCTTGGCGATCCCGCGCACCTGGGTGGTGAGGTTGGACGCCATCGAGTTGACGTTGTCGGTGAGGTCCTTCCAGGTGCCGGCGACGCCGGGGACCTGCGCCTGGCCGCCGAGCTTGCCCTCGGTGCCGACCTCGCGCGCGACGCGGGTCACCTCCGCGGCGAAGCCG
>DATLJD010000008.1:5000-374571 GCA_035539135.1 Lysobacteraceae bacterium | reverse complement strand
CGCCGAAGTGAATAGCAACGGTCATGCCAAGCCCGGGGCCGTGCAAGCCCTTGTTTTTCCGAGGCCACCCGTGAAGCCATGCACGACATTGCACCACCAGAGTGCATCAAGGTCCTGCGCGCACCAAAACCGGGCTCACGCCCGACCCGTTATCCTGCGCGGCCGTCGAACCCCGCCCCACCCCAGCCCTTAGCCCCTAGTCCCTAACCCCCTGCCCCCAATGACCGACCTCCTCGCCGCCCTCCTGCTCGGCGTCATCGAAGGCATCACCGAGTTCCTGCCGATCTCGAGCACCGGCCACCTGCTGATCGCCGAGCGCTGGCTCGGGCAGCGCAGCGACCTGTTCAACATCGCGATCCAGGCCGGCGCGATCCTCGCGGTGGTGCTGATCTACCGCGCGCGCCTGTGGCAGCTGGCGCGCAGCGTGCTGCGCGAGGACGGCGGCGCGGTGTACGGGCAACCCGCCCGCGACTACTTCCTGAAGCTGGGGACCGCGTTCGGCGTGACCTGCGTGCTCGGCGTCGTCGCCAAGCAACTCGGCTTCGCCCTGCCGGAGACGATCACCCCGATCGCCTGGGCGCTGGTCCTCGGCGGCGTGTGGATGGTGCTGGCCGAATGGGGCGCGGCGCGGCGCGCGCGCGCGCTGGGCGAACGCGGCACGATCACCTGGACGGTGGCGGTGCTGGTCGGCGTCGCCCAGGTCGCGGCCGGCGTGTTCCCCGGCACCTCGCGCTCGGCGGCGACGATCTTCGTGGCCCTGCTCGCCGGCACCACCTCGCGGGTGGCGGCGACCGAGTTCGCGTTCCTGGTCGGCATCCCCACCATGTTCGCCGCGACCGTCTGGGAACTCGCCGCGCTGTTCCGCCACGGCGGCCTGGCCGGCGAGGACTGGAGCGCGCTCGCGGTCGCCTTCGCGGCCGCCACCGTCACCGCCTTCGTCGCGGTGAAGTGGCTGCTGCGCTACATCCAGAGCCACCGTTTCACGCCCTTCGCGATCTATCGCGTGCTGGTCGGCGCGGCCCTGTTGCTGCTGGTGCCGGCGGGCGGTTGACATTGCCCGGCGCGCGGCGCCCTCAGCCGGCGACCGCGGGATTGAGCGAGTAGGTGCCGTACAGCGCGGCCTCGCCGAGCACGTGGCCGTGCATCGCGCGGAAGACGTCGGCGGCGGTGAAGCGCGCCGGCAGGTCGAGCCGCTCCACGTCCAGCGCGAACAGGCGGAAGAAGTAGCGGTGCAGGCGCAGGTCGTTGGCCGGTGGGTACGGGCCGTCGTAGCCGAGGTAGTCGCCCTGCATGTCCGCGTCGCCGGCGAACCAGCCGGTGTAGTCGTTGAGCCCCTGGCGCGCGCCGGCCGGCCCCTCAGGGTCGCGCTTGCCGCGGGCGCTGACGCCGTCGCTGCAGCTGCCGGCGGCGATCGCGCGCACGTCGGCCGGGATATCGACCATCACCCAGTGCACGAAGTCGCCGCGCGGCTGCTCCACCGGGATCTGCAGGTCGGCGCGGCCGACCGTGGACGGATCGGTCGGCGCGTCGGTGTCGATGCACAGCAGCGCGAACGAGCGCGTGCCTTCGGGAACCTCTTCCCAGTGCAGCTGGGGATTGCGGTTGCCGCCGAAGCCGTCCGGCGCGCCCATCGCGTACTGCGCGGGGATCCGGGCGCGGTGCTGGAAACTTTCGCTGGCGATCCGCATGGGCGTGCTCCTCGTGTCGTTCGGTGGGTCAGTCCTCGTAGCCGAGCCGGCGCGCGACGGGCGCGAGCAGGGCGAAGGCTTCGCCCAGCACATCGGCATACACGCGCCAGTGGCCGGCGAGGAAACGCCTGCCGCCGAGCAGGGTCGGCGGCGGCACCGGCAGCTCGGCGCCGATCGCCTCGCCGGCGATGGTGGCCAGCACCTGCGCGTCGTTGTCGACCGCGTCCAGGCGCAGCAGGCGGTGCGGATACAGCTCGCGCTCGTGCAGCGCGGCGACCTGGTTGAGCACCATCGCCAGCCACGCCGCGGCGCCGCGCACGGTGGGCATCGCCAGCGGCGGCACCGACCCGAACGCCAGCCAGTCCAGCAGCATGTCGCGCGGGTCGCGCAGCGCGACCAGCAGTTGCGCGTCCGGCAGCTCCGGGCGCAGCGCCAGCAGCAGCGCGTTGTCCCAGTACAGCAGCCAGTCGATCAGCTGGCCCTGCACGCCGCGCTCCGGCTGCGCCGCGCGCCACTGCGCGACCAGGTCGGCCGGCTCCAGCGCCTGGCTGGCGAGCTCGCCGATGGCGCGGAACTTCTGCAGCGGGTCGTTGGGCGGCTTCGGGCCGAAGCGGTCGGCGCGAAACGCCGGCAGGACCGCGCCGTACAGGCTGGCGACGCGCTCCACGCTGGAGCCGGGCGGGCCCCACAGGAAGGCGACGCGCGGCGCGTCCGCGGCGGGCGCGCCAGCTTCCGGCCAGTCGCTGCGCGGCTCGCTCGGGGTCCACAGCGGCAGCCGCTGCGGCGCCTGCGCGACCTGCATCGCGGTCCAGGTGGCGACCGCGTCGGCGTAGTGCCCGGCGCGGTCCTGGGTCAGCGCCAGCCAGCCCTGCAGAAGCTGGCGGCCGGGACCTTCCGGCGCGCGTTCGACCAGCGCGCGGCAGCGTTCGATCGCGGCCGGCGGGTCGGTGTCCATCAGGTGGTTGACCAGGCGCTGCTCGGCCGAGGTGCGGCCCGGTTCGATCGCGACGATGCGCTCGGCGACCGCGTTCGCGGCGGCCTGGTCGCCGGCCATGTTGTGCAGCGCCATCTGGGTTTCCAGCGCCTCCACCGAGTCCGGCGCGGCCGCCAGCCAGCGCGACACCACCGCCTGCGCCTCCTCGCTGCCGACGGTTTCCACCGCCAGCCGCGCGTGCCACAGGTCGATGCTGTCGGTGGTGGTGGCGAGCGCGGCGTCCAGCGTCGCGCGGGCATCCTCCACCGCGTTCTGCCGCTGCCAGGCGGAGAGCAGCGCGGCCAGCACGCGGCGGCTGCGCGGATCCCGGCCGAGCGCGGCGCGCAGGTGCGGCAGCGCGCGCTCGGGGCGGTTGGCGGCGAGCTCGAGCTCGCCGGCGATCGCCAGCAGGCCCGGGGTGGCGCGCGCCGGATCGGCGAGCAACGGCGCGATCTCCTCGGCGGCGTCGCCCGGACGGCCCTGCTGGTGCATCAGGTCGGCGATCAGCGCGTGCAGGGTGATTGCCGACGGCACGCCTTCCAGCACCTTCCGGAACGCCTGCTCGGCGAACGCGAGGTGGCCGAGCTGCATGTAGGCGAACCCGAGCGCGTACTGCAACTGGGGGTCGCCCGGCGCGCGCTGCAGCGCGTCGACCAGGATCTGCTGGGCGCGCTGGCCCTCGCCCTGGCGCAGCGCGATGGTGCCTTCGATCGCGGCGAGGTGCGGATGGTCCGGTGCCACGCGCGCCGCGAGCTTGCGCTGCAGTTCGGCCTCGGCGAGGTCGCCGCGGCCGAGCGCGAGCTGGGCCTGCAGCACGTAGGCGTCGAACTGGTTTGGATCCAGGCCGAGCGACTGCGCGAGCGCGGCTTGGCCTTCGTCCAGCCGGCGTTGGCCGAGCAGCAGGGCGGCGCGCTCGAAGTGCGCGTCGGCCTCGTCCGGCGCCAGCGCGATCGCGCGGTCGAGCGCGGCCAGCGCGCCGTCGTTGTCGCCCTGCTTCTGCAGGACCAGCGCCAGCCGGCGCTGCGCGGCGGCGTCCTCCGGCGCGGCGGCGACCTCGGCGTCCGCGAGGCGGCGGGCCTCGTCGAGGGCGCCTTGGCGCAGGGCGGCGAGGACGGGCTGGTCGGGCGAGGCGGACATTGCGGGTTCCGGCGAAAGGCGAGCCGGGCATTGTAGCCGCGCCGCTCAGGCCTCCGCGGTCAGCCGTCGCGCGACCCAGGCCTCGGCGTAGCCGTCCATCGAGGCGCCGAGCAGGAAGCCGCAGTGGCCGCCGTGCCGCGCCATCTCCAGCCGCGCGGCCGGCGGCAGGCGCAGCGCGCGGAACTCGGCGACCGGGATCACCGGGTCGTCCTCGGCCATCAGGATCTCGGCCGGCACCGACAGCGCGGCGAGCCGGTCGCCGGCGATCGAATAGCCGGCGAAATAGGCGTCCAGGGTGCCGAAGTCGGTGTGCCGCTCGACCAGCCAGCGGGTCAGCTCGCGCATGCCCAGGCGCAGGGTGGCGTCGTCGAAGGCATGGCGCTGCGGCCACAGCGCGCGCTTGCGCAGCAGCGAGGCGCGCCACTTGCGCTCGAAATAGCGCAGGTAGACCCGCCAGCCGCGCTCCATGTGGTCCATGGTCACCGCCGGGTCCAGCACCGGGCAGACCGCGGCGACCCGCGCCAGCGGCAGCCCCGCGGCCGGCGCGCGCAGCGCCAGGCGCAGGGCGAAGTTGCCGCCCAGCGAGTAGCCGGCGGCGACCAGCGGGCGGTGCGGATGACGGCGGGCGACGTCGCGCGCGGCGAACACGACCTCGTCGATGCGGTTGGAGTGGAACAGCGCCTCGTTGAGGTGGTGGGTGTCGCCGTGGTCGCGGAAGTTCAGGCGCAGGGTCGCATAACCGCGTTGCAGGAAGTGCGCCGCGGTCAGCCGCATGTAGCTCGACTCGGCGCTGCCTTCCCAGCCGTGCAGCAGCAGCGCGAGCCCGCGCGGGGCGACGCCCGGCACCTCGCTGTACACGCCCTGCAGGCGCACGCCCTCGCCGCCGTCGAACAGTTCCGCGCGGCTGACCGCGCCGGTCGCCGTCAGCAGCTCGGCGCCGCGCCGGCGCCGCCACGGGCTCGAGCCGAGCATTGTCTGCAGGTGCGGGCTGCGCAGCCACCACGGCGCGCGGTACGGCGCGCCGGCGGCGGCCACGCTGGCGGGTTCCGGCGGCCGGCCGCCGGCCGCCTGTGCGACCGGCTGCTGCGGCGGCGGCCCCGCGCGTTCCATCATTCCCGGTCCCGGCTCCCGGCGGGGGATGTCGGCGCCTGCATGACCGCGACGATGCGTTCGCGCGCGCATTCGGCGATGCGCCGGCGGCCGTCGGCGTCGCCCGGCAGGATCGGTGCGAGGAAATGCACCTCGACCGCATGCGCCGGCTCGCCGAGCAGGCGCAGGAAGTTGCCGGCGAAGCTTTCGCCCGGCTGGAACGCGACCCGGGTCTGCGCGTCGCCGCCCGCGCCGTAGCGCAACGCGACCGGCTGCACCGGCGCGCTGGCCTCGACCGCGGCCAGGAAGATGCGCGCGTGGAACGGCCCGACCTCGCGTCCGTCGCGGGTACGGCCCTCCGGGAACACCCCGACCGAACGCCCCGCGCGCAGCCGCGCGAGCATCTCGTGCAGCACCCCGCCCAGCGACTCCTGGCTGCCGCGCTGGTGGAAGATGGTCTCGCCGCGCGCCGCCAGCCAGCCCACCACCGGCCAGCCGGCGATCTCGCGCTTGGCGACGAAGCCCATCATGCGCTGGCTGTGCAGGACCACGATGTCGACCCAGCTGACGTGGTTAGCGACGAACACCACCGCCCCGTCCAGCGGCGTGCCGAAGCGGCGCACGCGCAGGCCGAACACCCGCAGCAGGCCGCCCGACCACAGGTTCACCAGGTGGTGGTCCAGGCGCTTGCCGCCGATCCGCAGGCCGCGGGTCAACGGCGAGAGCAGCAGCAGGACCAGCGGCAGGTCGACCAGCACGTGCCAGGCCAGCAGCGGCACCCGCCACAGATAGCGCAGCGCGCGCGCGATCCCGCCGGATGCCACCGGGTCGATCCCCCGCGAAGCCCGGCTCATGCGCGCCACGCCAGCACCGCCCGCGCGACGGCCGGCGAAAACGCCTGCGCGCGCACCTTCCGTCAGCGGACGTTGAACATGCCCGGGCGCCAGGCCCGGCTGTAGCTGCGGCCCGAACCGTAGCCGCTGCTGCTGCCGTAGCCGATGCCCATGCCGCGGCCGGCGTCGCGCTTGCGGCGCGCGTGCATGCGATCGACGAGCTCCTCGCGGCGGCTGTCGAGCCAGTCGGCGCGGCCGATCTTGCCGGGCTCCAGCCCGCGGCGCTCGGCCTGGTGCTGGCGGAAGTCGCAGAAGTCATCGTAGGCGTCGAGCTCGTGGCCCAGTTCGCGCACCGCGAGTTCGATCATGATCGCGTCGTCGAGGAAGCCGAGCACCTCGACCCGGTCCGGGATCACGTCGTCCGGATCGCAGAAATACACCAGCGCCGACAGCACCCGCTCGCGGTCCTCGCCGGCCATCGCCCACGCCTCGTCGCGCACCATCGCGATCAGGTCGTCCAGGCGCAGCAGGCGCTGGGCGATGAAGTCGGGGATTTCGGCCTTCTGCGCGTCGGCCAGCAGCTTCGCCGCGCAGTCGACGATCTCCTGCTCGCTCTTGTCGCCGGCGGCCTTGCGGGCGGCGTCGCGCACCTTTTCGAAATGGGCGAGGTCGCGGTCGGACAGGTCGAGCGTGAGCGAGAAGGCCATGGCGGATCCGGCAGGCGGGAGAAGGAAGACGCGCAGACTAGGACGCGCCGCGCGGGTGGTCAATGAAGCTGAACGTCGCGCGGGCGCGCCGCAGGTCAGGAGGCGGATGGCCGCCGGCGGATCACCGCCAGGGTCAGCCGCGACACGCAGGCCAGGCGCCCGCCTTCGTCCTCGACCCGGATCTCCCACACCTGCGTGCTGCGGCCCACGTGCAGCGGCCGCGCGGTACCGGTGACCGTGCCCTCGCGCACCGCGGCGAGATGGTTGGCGTTGATCTCGATGCCGACCACGCCCTCGTCCTCGCCGACGCACAGGCCGCCGGCGGTGCTGCCGAGCGTCTCCGCCAGCAGCACCGAGGCGCCGCCATGGAGCAGGCCGTAGGGCTGGCGGGTGCGCGCGTCGACCGGCATGGTCGCGCGCAGGTAGTCGGGGCCGAGTTCGCTGAAGACGATGCCCAGCGGCTCCATCGCGGTCCCGCGCGAGAGCGCGTTGAGGTCGTCGAGACTGACGCGGCGGCGGAAGGGAGAGTCGTGGCCCATGCGGCCCACGATACCGGGCGGGCGGGAAAAAAGCGGCCGACGCGGCGCGGGGAGGTTCGCCGCGCCGGCCTGTCCCACCACTAACGACAACGGAAACGGGGTTCGCCGGCCCAGGCCAGCGCGTAGCGACGGGACGTGGCGTAGCCGCTGCTGCGGCCGTAGCCGACGCCGAAGTCGCGCTCGGGGTAGGCATAAGGGCGGCTGGCCACGGTCGGGGGCACCGGCGACGGGGAACGCGGGGAAAGGGGGGTGCGGGGGAGCATGTTCATGGCGGTTCCTGACGGAGCGTGTTGCGGTGTATTGGTAGACTACAACACCATAACCGGGTGTACATGGGCCGGAAGTCACCCCCGGGGAGGGGGGCCGTTTGGCGGGGGCTGTTCGTGGCGGCCGAAGCGGTTTCTGGCGCCGTGCTGGAAGGGATGCGCCGGGGGCTGCCCGGGTTGCGAACGGCGACCCCAACCTTTGGCCCATGCCCGCGCCCTGCCCGTGGGGCGGAGCTTGCTCCGCTGGCACGGGGCCCCGCCGCGTCCGGATGCGGTGCAGCGGAGCAGCTCCGCTCTACGGCATCCGGCCTCCGGCGTCGGTCGGCGGCCACCCGGTCGGGCACGGGCCCGCCCGCGTCAGAGGATCGGCGCCAGCCCCGCCCCGAACGCGGTGAAGATGCGGGTCAGCAACGGCTTCAGCCCGAGCTGCACTTCCGGGAAGTCGCCCACCGGCTCGTAGCAGCGGTGGAAATGCGGATCGAACGGCGACAGCGGCTGCGGGCACTCCGGCCCCGGCACGAACTGGTAGCTGGTCGCGTAGCGCACCGGCCACAGGTCGAACACCGGCATCCGCTCGGACACCTTCGCCAGCGAATACTCCAGCCCGGAGAACACCGGCGGCTTTTCCCGGCGCGCGATCGTCCACGCGTTGGCCGGCGCCATGTCGCGCTCGATGCTGGCCGCCAACGCGTGCGCGAAAACGGGATCGTGCACGACCACCGCGGCCTCGGTGTTGTAGCGGTCGCCGCGCGGATCGAAGTTGTGGGTGCCGACCACGCCCACCGCGTCGTCGACCACCAGCGACTTCGCATGCAACCCGATGCGCAGGCCGGCGCGGCGCAGCGGCACCGGCGCGTTGGCGTGGCTGCCGAAGTAGCGCAGCGCGGTGTCCTCGCGCGCCAGCGGGCGCGGGGTGGCGGACGCGTCCGGCTCCTCGCGCGGGCGCGGCGCGCGGCCGAAGTCCGGCCCGATCCGGCGCGGCGGCAGCGCCGGCTGCGGCGGCGGCTCGGGCAGGCCGCGCATCCACTGCAGGTCCAGCGGCGCGTCCTCCGGGAACGGCTTGTACTCGTAAATCTCGAAGCCGAAGTCGCGCAGGTAGCGGCGCTTGTACTTGTACGACAGCGCGTAGGTGATGAAGGAATCGGTCGCCGCCAGGCTGTTGGTGGAGACCTGCACGCGCGGCGGCCGCGCGCGCTGGCGCAGCGCGCGGAACATCTCCTGCGCGGGATCGGACAGCACCAGGTAGGGCGTCTGCAGCAGCAGCCGCTCGCGCGCGCCCTCCATCAGCTCGCGCAGGCCGTGGCTGGCCTGGGCCGGGCCGACGTGGTCGCGGCTGTGCTTCTGCGGCAGGTCGGCGAGGTAGTCCACCGCGCCCACCGCCAGCGCCGGCGCGACCAGGCGCGCGCGCACCACGGCCGGGTCGTCGGCCTCGCGGGCGATCTCGCGCACCCGCGCCGGCACCTCCCAGGCGGTGTGGCCGCGTTCGGGCACGCCGTCGCGCAGCAGGCGGCGGCCGACGTCGGACAGGGTCGCCGCCGGCCGGCTGCGCTCGTCCAGCCAGAACGCGTCGAAGTTGGCGGCCATGTCGCGCGCCACCGGTCCGGCGACCAGCACGTCGCGGTCGCGGAAATTGAAGCTCGCGCTCCAGTCGTAATAGTCGTCCTGGTAGTTGCGGCCGCCGGAGATGCCGACTGCGTCGTCCACCAGCAGCAGCTTGGTGTGCATGCGCTGGTTGAGCTTGCGCCAGCAACAGGCCGCGGCGAGCAGGTACTGCGGATAGCTGATCCGCGCGCGGCCGAGCACCGGGTTGTAGATGCGGATGCGGAAGTTGACGTGGGCGCCGGCCAGCGCGGCCAGGGTGTCGACCCGCCGCAGCGCCGACAGCTGGTCCACCAGCACCCGCACCTGCACCCCGCGCCGCGCCGCGGCGAGCAGCTCGTCCAGCACCAGGTGGCCGGCGTCGTCCTCGTCGAAGATGTAGGTCTGCAGGTCGATGGAGTGCTTCGCCGCGCGCAGCAGGTGGATGCGCGCCAGCAGCGCGTCGTGGCCGTGGTCGAGGATCAGCGCGTAGTGGCGCGGCGCCCGCGGCGTGCTCTCGGCGAAAGCGCGGTCGGCCAGCGCCAGCAGCGGCGAGTCGAGCGCGCAGGCGTCGGCGCGGTCGCAGTCCAGCGCGGTCTCGCGCGCCTGCACCGCGACCAGCGCGGCCTGTTCGCGCTGCGCCGGCGACAGCGTCGCGCAGGCGCCGGTGGCCAGAGCCCAGCCGCACAGCAACAGGCGCGCCAGCGCGCGCAGGGCCGACCGCCTGCTCATGCGCCGTCGTCGCGCACCCGCACGCGCAGCGAGAAGCGCACTTCGTCGGCGAGCGCGAAGCCCCAGCGGCCGAGGCCGAAGTCGCCGCGGCGCACGCTGCCGCTGGCGACCACGTCGCATTCGCGCGCCGGCAGCGCACACGCCGAGGGCTCGATCCGGAACACCTCGCGGCGCTGCACGCCGCGGATCGCCAGCAGCCCGGGCAGCGGCCCGCCGTCGCGCAGCAGTTGCAGCGAATACGGCTCGGAGACGAACTCGATCGCCGGATAGCGCTCGGCGTTGAAGAAACCGCGGCCGCGCGCGAACCGGGTGTAGGTCGGATGGCCGAGGATCTCCACGCTGCCGGTCGCCAGCCGCAGCCGCACCTGGCGGCGGCCGTCGACCAGGGTCCCGACTTCGCCGCGCGCTTCGGCGAAGTGCCCCTGCAGCTCCTGCCCCCAGCGCGTGGTGACGAGGAAGCCGAAGTGCGACGCCGCCGGATCGATCTCCGCGGCGGCGGCCGCCGCCATCCACAGCAGCGCCAGCAGCGGCGCCCAACGCCTCGCCTTCATGGCCACCAGAAGGCGGACAGGCGGGCGCCGCCTGGTTCCACCGGTGCGTCCGCCGGCAGCGACAGCACCGCGATCGCGCCGGGCGGCATGCCGCGGTAGTCGCCGGACTGGCCGCTGTGCAACAGCGCGGCCAGCCGCTCCAGGCCGGGGTTGTGGCCCACGATCAGCAATCGCTCGGCGTCGCGGTGCGCGTCGGCGAGCGCGATCAGCGCGCCCGGCGTCGCCTCGTAGACTTCGGGCGCGAGGCGCTGCTCGACGTAGCCGACCGCGGCCAGCACCGCTTCCAGCGTCTCCCGCGTGCGCCGCGCCGGCGAGCACAGCACGCAGTCGGGCACGAGGTCGTGCGCGGCGAGCCAGCGGCCGGCCGCTTCCGCCTCCGCCAGGCCCTCGGGCGAGAGCGGCCGGTCGAGGTCGGCCTGGCCGGGCGCCGCGGGCTCGGCGTGGGCGTGGCGCAGGAGGATCAGTTCGGGCATGGGCGAGAGGCCGGGCTAGGGACTAGGGACTAGGGGTTGGGGGTGAGGGCAACAACGGGCGGACGAAGGCTGCATCAGGCAGCAGCAACAACCTAGCAGCAGGCAGGTGCAGGCCTGGTCGCGCCGCAGAGCGACGCGATGCAGACCTTGGTCACCCCAGCCCCTAGCCCCTGGCCCCTGCTTTCCCCAGCCAGCGGAACAGCGGCTGCCAGTCGGCCTGGTGCTCGCGCACCTGCTGCGAGTGGTAGTCGAACAGGCTCTTGCCCAGCCCGACCAGCACCGGATAGGCCTGGCTGTCGCGCAGCTGCGCGACCAGCGGGTAGGGCCATTGCTTCAACAGGTCCAGCGCCTGCTGCGAGGCGGTGGTCCACGGCTTGAGCTTGTTGCCGACCAGGCCGACCCGCAGTTCCCCGCGGCGCACCCGCGGGTGCCTGGCCAGGGTGTCGAGGAAGGGCACGGTGGCCTCGATGTCGAGAGTCGAGGGCAGCACGGGCACGACCACCGCGTCGGCCACCTCGAGGAAGGGCGCCAGCGCGTCGGCCATCGCGCCGGCGGCCGCGTCCACCACCACGGTCTGCGCGTCGGCCGGGATCCCCCGTTGCCAGCCGCGCCGCGCGCCGGAGCCGTCGACCGGCAGCACGGCGCTGTCCAGCGCCGCCCGCCGCTGCGCCCAGCGCGAGGCCGAGCCCTGCGGGTCGGCATCCACCAGCACCGTGCGTTCGCCGGCGAGGGCCGCGTGCGCGGCGAGATGGGTGGCGAGCGTGGACTTGCCCACGCCGCCCTTGGAACTGGCCACCAGGATCGTCCGCATGCAGCGCCCTCCCCGTGTCGCGTGGGGGCCAGCCTACACCGTCCGGGCGGCGCGCGGCCGGGCTACCATCGTCCGCGGTTCCGCCAGACGCGAGTCCGCGTGCCCAGCATCCAGCCGATGTTCCCGCTGCCGTTCGGTTTCGAGCGCCACCCGGCGCCGGAGGCGATGAACGCCGCCCTGCGCGCGCTGTTCCTGCAGCGCGAAGGCGACGACGCCGCGCGCAACCCCAACCCCTACACCGAGCGCAACACCGAGCTGTTCGAGAGCCGCTTCGATCTGTTCCGCTGGCCGCAGCCGGAAGTCGCGCAGCTGCGCGAGTTCTGCCTGTCGCGCGTGCTGCAACTGGTGCAGGCGCTCAACGGCCATCCGCCGGAGCTGATGCGCGCGCTGCGGCTGTCGGTCGAGTCGTGGTTCCACGTCACCCGCCGGCACGGCTACTTCGGCGTGCACAACCATCCCAACGCGTCGTGGTCGGGCGTGTACTGCGTGGACGCGGGCGACCCGGATCCCGACGCGGCCGACGCCGGCAAGCTGACCTTCCTGCATCCCTACGCGATGGCGGCGATGCACACCGACCCCGGCAACGAGGCGCTGCGCCCGCCGTTCAACGTGCAGCACGTGGGCTATGTGCTGGAACCGGGCCAGCTGATCCTGTTCCCGTCATGGCTGCCGCACCACGTGACGCCGTTCCTCGGCCGCGGCACGCGGATCACGGTGGCCTTCAACTGCGCGTTTTCGCCGGCGGCTGCATAACCGCCCCGGCGATGACCGCGTTGCTGGATCGGAGCGCCGTCGCTGACTGAGCGCTCAGCGCTTCGCTGCGCGCTGCGCCTGCGCCACCTTCGGCTTCGGTTCCGCATCGGTGCCCGCGGCGGTGCCGGCCTTCGGGTCCGCGCCGGTTGCGGCGTCGGCGGCGGCTGGCTCTTCGGGCGGCGGCGCGGGCAACGGGATCGGCAGCGCGTTGCCCATGCGCAGCGCGTAGTCGTCCATCGGGCTCTGCCCGGGGCACTGCGCATCGGGGAAGCCGAACTCCTTCTCGAGGCTGCGGCCGCAGTCCTCCATCGCGCCGAAGGCCTCGCCGGGCTCCATGCACTGCGCGTCGAACGCGCGCATGAAGGCGTCGCGGCGCAGCACCGTGTCCTCGCCGCAGCGGCGGCCGAGGGTGATGCGGTCGAGGTCGTCCTGCACCGCGTTGGTGCCGGACAGGCCGTATTCGTCGAGTTCCGCTTCGCTGAGCACCCGCAGCTTGCGGTTGGGGATGGTCATCATCTGGTCGGCGAGCGCGACCGCGACGCCGTTGCGCGCGAGGTATTCGCGCACCTGTTGGGTGACGTCGGCGAGTTCGGCGCTGAGCTCGGCGCGGGTGGTCGCCCTGGAGCGGTCGCGGATCAGGCGGTGGATGCCGACCGGACCGGCGATCGAGCGGGTGTCGCCGGCCGCCAGCACCAGCACGCAGGCGCTGTGGCAGACCGAGTCGCTGCGCACCCAGATCGCCCAGTGGCCGCCGGCGATCGCGTCGCCCGCGCGCAACGCCTCTTCGACCTGGCCGCCGGCCGAATCGAGATCGAGGATGCGGCGATGCAGGTCCATCCGGTCGGCGAGCGCGGCCACGCGCTCGACCACCGCGGTGAAGCCGGCATCGATCTTGCCGTGGTAGCGCAGGCGCACGACGCCGGTGTCCTGGCAGGGGCGGACGGCATCGGCCAGCGCCAGGAACTCGAGCGAGCCGACCCGGCGGCCGTCGCCGTCCTGCTCGTAGTCGAAGCCGCAGCTGATCCAGGCATCGCCACCCCGCAGCCGCGCCTTCGGCCAGTGGGTGCCGGACAGGTAATCGGCCGGCGGCGGGGCCGGACGTTCGACCGGCGGCGGACGCGGCGCGCTCTGGTCGGCGAGGGTGACCGCGGGCACGGGCGGCTCGCGCTGGCAGCCCAGCGCCAGCAGGCACAACAATCCCGACCACCACCACGTTCTCGCCATCGACCTCACCCTGCGCTGCCCGCGCATCGTGCCCATGTTGGCCATCGGCACGTGAACCGGCGCTGGCAACGACCGCATGCTAACGCGCGCCGCCACGCGCGCGGGCGGCCGATCGGCGCCGTCACCGCGCGTGAAGACCGCGCCGGTCACGCCGGTCGCAGATGCGGAGACCCGCTTCTGCAATCATGGCCTTCGCCGTGCCGATGCGGCCGCAACCCGGCCGTCGCCTGGAACCCCCTATGTCCGCTCCGCTATTCACGTCCCCGCTGTTCATCCTCGTGGCCGCGCTCGCCGGCCTCGCCGCGGGCGGAGCCCTGGCCGCCCTGCTGCTGCGCGCCCGCCACGCGGCCGCGCTGGAACGGGCGCGCACCGAAGGCGCGGTCGACCTGGCCACCGCGCGCGAGGCGGCGCGCCTGCAGGCCGGGGAACGCGACCGCCTGCAGGCCCGCGCCGACGCCCTGCAGGGCGAGGTCGAACAGTGGCGCGGCGCGCTCGAGCAGGTCCGCGACGAGCGCGCGCAGCTGGCCGAGCGCGCGGCGCGGGTCGCGCCGCTGGAGGCGCGCGCGGCCGAGCTCGAACGCGCGCTGGCCGACAGCCAGGACCAGTTGGCCTCGCTGCGCGCGCGCAGCGAGGCCGAGCGCGCTCAGTTCGCCGAGAAGCTCGCCTTCATCGAGGAAGCCAAGCAGGCGCTCGGCGACCAGTTCCGCAACCTCGCCAACGAGATCCTCGAGGAGAAGGGGCGCCGCTTCGACGAGCAGAGCCAGGCCAAGCTCGGCAGCCTGCTCGATCCGCTGCGGCAAAAGCTGACCGACTTCCAGGCCAAGGTCGAGGACGTCTACGTCAAGGAAGGCAAGGACCGCTCGGCGCTGGCCGAGCAGGTGCGCCAGCTGCTGCAGCTCAACCAGGCGCTCAGCGACGACGCCAAGGCGCTGACCAGCGCGCTCAAGGGCTCGAACAAGGCGCAGGGCAACTGGGGCGAACTGGTGCTCGAGCGCGTGCTCGAGGCCAGCGGCCTGCGCAAGGACCACGAGTACCGCACCCAGGAATCGCACGCGCAGGAGGACGGCCGCCGGCTGCAGCCGGACGTGGTGATCGCGCTGCCGGAGGAACGCAGCCTGGTGATCGACGCCAAGATGTCGCTGGTCGCCTACGAGGAGTACTGCACCCTCGAGGACGAGGCCCAGCGCAACGCCGCGCTGTCGCGCCACCTGGCGTCGGTGCGCGCGCACATCAAGGGCCTCTCGGCGAAGAACTACCAGAGCCTGTACCAGCTGCGCACGCTCGACTTCGTGCTGATGTTCGTGCCGGTCGAACCCGCCTTCATGCTCGCCGTGACCCACGACCGGGACCTGTTCCGCGAGGCCTGGGAGCGCAACGTGCTGCTGGTCAGCCCGTCGACCCTGATGTTCGTGCTGCGCACGGTCGCCCACCTGTGGCGGCAGGAAGCGCAGAACCGCAACGCGCAGGAGATCGCGCGCGCCGGCGGCGAGCTGTACGACCGGCTGTGCGGCTTCGCCGAGGAACTGGAGAAGCTCGGCCAGCGCCTGCAGCAGGCCCAGCACAGCCTGGACGCGGCGCGCACCCGCCTGGCCGGCCGCCGCGGCGTGCTCGGCAAGGCCCAGCAGCTGCGCGCGCTGGGGGTGAAGCCGACCAAGGCGCTGCCGGCCGGCCTGCTGGCCGAGGCCGCCGCGCACGAGGACGACGAGGATCCGGTCGAGGCCTGAGACGGGTTGGGCGCCATCCGCCCATCGCGAGCGCCAGCGATCCGGACCGGCCGCGACGATGGGCAAGGCGCGCAGCCGCTGGCTTCCCGGGTGCCCGGCAGGGCCGCGCGCCGCGCGCCGGAACCCCCCAACTCGCGCCGCCCCGCCGCTTCTGGAATAATTTCAGGCTGACTGGCTGACCGCGGATTGCCGCGCTGGGACCATCGTGCGCAACTACGACCTCGACTTCCTCAAGAAATTCTCGCTGGTGATCGGCTTCCTGGTGGTCGTCTCGGTCGGCCTGATCGGGCTGGCGCTGCTGATCCACGCGCAGATTCCGGCGGAAGTCTCGCCACAGGCGGAAGCCCGGACCGAGGCGCGGATCGCGCCCGCCGGCGCGGTCTACGCGGGCGCCACCGGCGCCGCCGCGCAGGCCGCGGCCCAGGCCGCCGCGCAGGCCGCGGCCGCTTCCCAGGTCGCCTACGGCGGCACCACCGACGGTTCGGTGATCTTCGGCAACCTGTGCACCGGCTGCCACACCTCCGGCGCCGGCGGCGCGCCGACCCTCGACCAGGCGCACTGGGGCGCGCGCATCGCGCAGGGCAAGGACACCCTGTACAAGCACGCGATCGAGGGCTTCACCGGCAGCACCGGCGTGATGCCGGCCAAGGGCGGCAACCCGGCGCTGACCGACGAGCAGGTCAAGGCCACCGTCGACTGGATGCTGGCCAACCTCAAGTAGGCCGCGCCCACCGCGTTCCGCGAGACGCCGCCGCAAGGCGGCGTTCTGCGTTTCCGGCGCCGGTTCTCCCGGGCCTCGCGCACGGCCCGGTATCATGCGCGCGATGACCTCCACCACGCCCGCTCCGCCGTTTCCGCAGGAAGCGGCGACCTTCCTGCTGCCGGGGCCGGCCGGTGCGCTCGAGGTCGCGGTCGACCCGGGCGAATGCCCGCCGCGGCCGGCGGTGGCGATCGTCTGCCACCCGCTGCCGACCGAGGGCGGGACCATGCACAACAAGGTGGTCACCATCGCCGCGCGCGCGCTGCGCGAGCTCGGGCTGGACACGGTGCGCTTCAACTTCCGCGGCACCGGCAAGTCCGAGGGCCGCTTCGACGAGGGCGCCGGCGAAGTCGATGACCTGCGCGCGGTCGCCGCCTGGGTGCGCGCGCAGCGGCCGGGCACCGCGCTGTGGCTGGCCGGCTTCAGCTTCGGCGCCTACGTCTCGCTGCGCGCGGCCGCCGAGCTCGATCCGGCGGCCCTGATCTCGATCGCGCCGCCGGTCGCGCGCAGCTGGGATTTCGACCAGGTGCGGCCGCCGCAGTGCCCGTGGCTGGTGGTCCAGGGCGAGGCCGACGAGATCGTCGACCCGCAGGCGGTATTCGCGTGGGTGGAGTCGCTGTCGCAGCCGCCGCTGGTGGTGCGCATGCCCGACACCAGCCACTTCTTCCACCGCAAGCTGATGGACCTGCGCGGCGCGATCAAGCACAGCGTCAAGCCCTGGCTGCCCGCGACCGCATGAGCGCGGACATCGGCGTGCTTCCGTCGCGGGCCTACGCCGCCGGCGTCGCCCGCGGCGACTGGCAGGACGACGCCGCGCAGCAGGCCGCATTGAAGGAGCTCGACCGCATCCACGCCGCGCTGCTCGATGCGCCCGCGCGCGCGGGCCTGCTGGCGCGGGTGTTCGGCCGCGCCGCGCCCCCACCGCGCGGGCTGTACCTGTGGGGCGGCGTGGGCCGCGGCAAGACCTTCCTCATCGATCTGTTCTACGACGGCCTGCCGCTGCCGGCCGCCGACGGCGACGCGAATGGGGCGGGCGGCAAGCGGCGCACCCACTTCCACCGCTTCATGCGCGAGGTCCACGCGCGGCTGCGCGCGCACGCCGGCGAGCGCGATCCGCTCGCGACCATTGCCCGCGAGTGGGGCGCGCGCCTGCGGGTGCTGGTGCTGGACGAGTTCTTCGTCAGCGACATCGGCGACGCGATGCTGCTCGCACGCCTGCTGCAACGCCTGTTCGCCGAGGGCGTCGTGCTGGTCACCAGCTCCAACACCGCGCCGGCGAATCTGTATGCCGGTGGCCTGCAGCGCGCGCGCTTCCTGCCGGCGATCGGGTTGCTCGAACGGCACTGCACGGTGCTGCACCTGGACAGCCCGCAGGACTATCGGCTGCGCACGCTGACCCGCTCACCGGTCTACCGCGCGCCGCTGGACGCGCAATCCGACGCGTGGCTGGCGACGCGCTGGCGCGAACTGTCCGCCGGCTGCGCGCCGCTGCCGCCGCCGTTGGTGATCGACGGCCGCGCGATCGCGGTGCGCGCGCTGGCCGAAGGCATCGCCTGGTTCGACTTCGACGCGCTGTGCGAAGGCCCGCGCGGCGGCGGCGACTACATCGAGCTCGCGCGCGAGTTCCACACCGTGCTGCTCGGGGCCATCCCGCGCCTGGACGCGCAACGCGACAACGCCGCGCGCCGCTTCGTGCACCTGGTCGACGAGCTGTACGACCGCCACGTCAACCTCGTCTGCACCGCCGACGCGCCGCCGCCGCTGCTGTACGCCGGCGAGCGGCTGGCGGGCGCGTTCGAGCGCACCGCGTCGCGGCTGATCGAGATGCAATCGGCCGATTACCTCGCGCTGGAGCATCGCGGCTGAAAGCCGGACAAGGGAAAGGCGGAGCCGGAGCTCCGCCTTTCCCGCCCGCGCCGCGGTCCCCGGCATCGCGTTCGCGATCAGGCCCGTGATGGCGCGGAAGCCGGCGCTCAGCGGTCCGAGGAGGAACCGCCCTCGGCCTGCTTGCCCTTCTCGACCAGCTCGCTCACCCGCTGACCGCCCTTCTGGCCGAGTTCGGAATAGCCCTCCGGCCCGAGCTGCTGCTTGCGGGCTTCGCCGCCCATCTTTCCGAGCTCGGAATAGCCCTCCGGCCCGAGTTGCTCCTTGCGCGCCTCGCCGCCCATCTGGCCGGCCTCGCGCACGCTCATGTCGCCGCCGCTGCCGCTTGCGCTGCGGCCGGAGCCGCCCTGATTGCCCTGGTTGCCCTGGTTGTTGTTGGCCATGGTCTTGCCTCCTGTCTGTGGGGTGGAATCGAAACGCGGTCAGCGATTGCGATCGCTGCCTCCGCGCTCGGACTGCTTGCCCTGCTGCACCAGCTCGCGCTCGCGCTGGCCGCCCATCCGGCCGGCCTCGCGCACGCTCATGCCGCCTTCGCGGCCGCCGGCGTTACGGGTGCTGCTGTCGTCGTTGCTGCGGCTGCCGCCGCGTTTGCTTTCGCTCTGCTTGTTCTTGCCCGTGGGCATGGAATCCTCCTGGAACCGGAACCCGGTTCAGCGGTTGTCGTCCCTGCGGTTGCCGCCTTCGGCCTGCTTGCCTTCCTCGACAAGTTCGCGGACGCGCTGGCCGCCCTTCTCGCCGCCCTTCTGGCCGGCCTCGCGCACGCTCATGCTGCCGTCGCCTTCCTGGCTGCCGCGGTTGCGGCGGTCATCGTCGTTGCGGTTGTTGTTGGCCATTGCGGTCCTCCTAGCGGTCGTTGCGGCCGCCTTCGGCCTGTTTGCCTTTCTCGATCAGCTCGCTGACGCGCTGGCCGCCCTTCTCGCCGCCCTGCTGGCCGATCTGTTCGTAGAACTCGCGGCCGTGCGACGCGGAGGTCGCCTCGCCGCCGCGCTGGCCGGCCTCGCGCACGCTCATGCCGCCGGACTGGTCGCGGCTGCCGCCGCGGTTCTGGTTGTCGCGGTTGTTGTTGGCCATCGTTTCCTCCTGTCATTTGCGGTTGCACAGCGGCGTCAGGAATCGCCTTCGGCCTGCCTGCCCTGCGCGATCAGTGCGCGCACGCGCTGCCCGCCGATCTCGCCGCCCTTCTGGCCGATCCGCTGGTAGAAACCGCTGCCATGCGCGGCCGCGGTCGCTTCGCCCCCCTTGCGGCCGAGTTGCGAATAGCCCTCGGGACCGAGTTGTTCGCGGCGGGCCTCGCCGCCCTTGCGGCCGGCTTCGCGCACGCTCATCTCGCCGTTGCCGCCGGACCGGGTGTTGTTCGCCATCGCTCATCTCCTGGGAATGGGAACGCCGCGCCAGGCGCGGGACGCATGCGCGGGCACGCTAGCTGCGCTGCTTGCCCTTCTCGACCAGTTCGCTCACGCGCTGGCCGCCCTTGTGGCCGGCTTCGCGCACGCTCATGCTGCCGCTGCCCTGGCTGCGCGCACCGCCGCTGGCGGATGCCTGCTTGCCACCGCTACCCTGGTTGCCGCGGCCGCCCTGGTTGCCGCGGCTGCCGCTGCTGTCGTTGTTCCTGGCCATCGTGTGCTCCTTTCAGTGGGGGTCGTGCCGCGCGAGGCGCGTCCTGCGCCGCGGTGTGGCGGGTGGCCCGTGTCCGCGGGCCGCGCCGCGCGTCCTGCGCGGCGATCGCTGCTGGCGCTACTCGATCTCGCCGTAGGCCTTCATCACGTCCTGCGGGCCGCCGTATTCGTCGCGGTCGAAGCGCTGGATCGTGTCCATCACTTCCTCCGGTGCGTCGTTGCGGCGGGCGCAGTCCATCAGCGCCTGCTTGCTGGTCGGGTACTCCACGCCCTTCAGGTAGAACTGCACGTTTGCGGGGGAATTGCCGCCGAGACCTCTGGTCATGTCTGCCTCCAGGCACCGGCCGCGGGGGCGCGGCCGGTGCGGTCGTCGGGATCGGGATCAGGGCATCAGGAATCGCGGCCTTCCGACTGCTTGCCCTTCTCGACCAGTTCGCTCACGCGCTGGCCGCCCTTCTGGCCGAGTTCGGAATAGCCTTCCGGCCCCAGCTGCTGCTTGCGGGTCTCGCCGCCCTCGCGGCCGATCTCCGACATCGCGTCCGGGCCGCGCTGCTCGCGCAGCGCCTCCACGCCCTGGTGGCCGAGTTCGGAATAGCCCTCCGGCCCCAGCTGCTGCTTGCGGGTCTCGCCGCCCATCTGGCCGGCCTCGCGCACGCTCATGTCGCCGCTGCGGCCACTGGAACCCTGGTTCTGGTTGCGATCGTTGGTTGCCATCAAAATCTCCTTTCGGTCCGTTGCTGTGCTTCCGGATTGAAGCGAGCGGCGATGCGTCGTCGCATCGCCTTGCCACGTCCCGCATGGCGGGCCCGTTGCGAGCTCGACGGATCGCGGCGGAAAGACGGGTCGCAAAACCTGTGCCAAGCCCGTCGCAGCCGCGCGGCCACCACACAGGCGCAGCGCACGCATGCGCGTGCGCGCACGGCGCCATGGGCTGCGCACGCGCGCGTGCGCAAGTGCGCCGCGTGTTGCGAAGGCGTCGCGATCGACGCCGACGATGCATGCAGCATGGAAACGGAATGCGCGCAGGTGCGCGCGGATACGCCGGTTCAGCGGCGAGCTCGCTGCTTACGCGCGAGTCAGGCGCACGCGCTCACCACTGCGCGCTGCACGGCGGCGCGGGCGGCACGCACGCGCCGGCGGCCGGAAAAAACCTGCGTGGGGGAAGCAAAAGTTTCGCGAGCTCCGGCACGCGAACGCGCGCGATGTCAGTTGCGCGCCGTCGCGCGCGCACGCAATGCGGCGTACACCACGCCGAGCACGGCCAGCGCGATCGCGATCGCCGCCCACTCGCGCCCGCTGAGCGTGGCGACGATCAGGCCCATCGCGGCGATCGCCAGCAGCGGCACCAGCGGCCCGCCCGGCAGCACGAAGGGCGCGCCGCGTTCCTGCACGCCGCGCCGCTGCGCGCGCCACGCGGCGAGGCTGACCAGCACGTAGGTCAGGCAGATCGCGCCGCCGGAGATCAGCGCCAACTGGTCGAAGTTGCCGAGCAGCGCCATCAGCCAGCCGAGCCCGGCGTGCACCGCCAGCGCAAGCAGCGGCACCCGGTGCCTGACGCTGACCCCGGCGAAGGCGCGCGGCAGGTAGCCGTCGCGGCCGAGCGCGAACAGCAGCCGCGAGGAACCGAGCAGGTTGCCGAGCAGGAAGCCGGTCATCGACACGCAGGCGGTGAGCAGCAGCAGCGTGCGCCCCGGCGCCCACACCCGGCCCGCCGCCTCGGCCAGCGGCACCTGGCTGGCGCCGGCGGCGGCCGGGCCGAGCAGGCCCTGGGTCGCGATCTGCACGCCGAGGTACAGCACCACCACCAGCACGATCGCGGCGAGCGCGGCGCGCGGCACGCTGCGCGAGGGATCCTGCACTTCGCCGGACGGCACCAGCGCGGTCTCCATGCCCGAGTAGGCGAACATCACCAGCACCATCGACGCGCCCATCGCCGACCACGACGGGATCGCCGCCGGCGAGAAGCTGACCACCGACCAGTCGACCAGGAACACGCCGGCGACCGCCAGCGCCACCAGCGGCGCCAGCTTGAGCCCGGCCAGGGTCGCGATCGCGCGCGCGCCGAGCTTCACCCCGAACGCATTCAGCGCGAACAGCGCCAGCGCGACCACGGTCAGGAAGCCCGCGCGCGGCAGCGGCGCCGCCAGCGCCGGCCACAGGTTGGCGGCCTGGCCCGCGAGCGCGGCGCCGACCCCGGCGTTCGACGTCACGTTGCTGATCCACATCAGCGCACCGGCGAGGAAGCCGAGGAAGGGGCCGAAGGTCGCGGTGACGTAGCTGTACGGGCCGCCGGTGGCGACGACCCGGCTGCCGACTGCGGCGAAGCACAGCGCGATCGGCACGATCGCCAGCGCGCCGGCGACCAGCGCCAGCGGCGCCGCGGCGCCCATCCGCGCCGCCAGCACGCCCGGCATCTGGAACACGCCCGCGCCGACGATCACGTTGATCACCGCCGCGGTGAGCGCGAACGCGCCGACCGCGCGCAGCAGGGCGGCCTCGCCGCGCAGGGTGGAAGGTGCGTGGGCGTCGTTCATGGGCGGGTTCCCGGGAGCGAAGCCGCGAGCCTCGCACGCGCGGCCACCGGATGGCGAGGGGGCGGTACCATCCGCGCGTTCATGAGGAGATGCCGAATGCGCCCGATCGTCCTGTCCGTGCTCGCCGCCGGCCTGCTGGCCCTTTCCGTGCCGGCCCCCGTGGCGCGGGCCGCCGACGCCGGGCAACGGCCCGAGGTCGCCGCCGCGGCGCAGCGCGAGCGCGAGGCGGTGCGCGCGTGGCGCCGCGACCTGCACCTGCACCCGGAGCTGTCCAACCGCGAGGAACGGACCGCCAAGCTGGTCGCCGACCACCTGCGCGCGCTCGGCCTGAGCCCGCGCACCGGCATCGCCCACCATGGGGTGACGGCGATCATCGAAGGCGCGTTGCCGGGGCCGAAGCTCGCGCTGCGCGCCGACATGGACGCGCTGCCGGTGACCGAGCAGACCGGACTGCCGTTCGCGTCGACGGTGAAGACGCAATTCAACGGCCAGGAAACCGGCGTCATGCACGCCTGCGGCCACGACGCGCACACCGCGATCCTGCTCGGCGTCGCCGACGCGCTGGTGGCGATGCGCGACCGGCTGCCCGGTTCGGTGATGCTGGTGTTCCAGCCGTCCGAGGAAGGCGCGCCGGCGGGCGAGGAGGGCGGCGCGTCGCTGATGCTGGCCGAAGGCCTGTTCAAGGAGTTCAAGCCGGACGCGATGTTCGGCCTGCACGTGTTCTCGACCCTGCCCGCGGGCACGATCGGCGTGCGCCAGGGACCGCTGATGGCGGCCTCCGACAAGTTCACGATCAGCGTGCGCGGGCGGCAGACGCACGGTTCCGCGCCGTGGGGCGGGATCGACCCGATCGTCGCCGCCGCCGACATCGTCGGCACCGCTCAGACCATCGTCAGCCGCCGCACCAACATCGCCGCGCTGCCGGCAGTGGTCACCTTCGGCTCGATCCACGGCGGCATCCGCTACAACATCATCCCCGACGAGGTGACCCTGGTCGGCACCATCCGCACCTTCGACGAGGCGCAGCGCGCGAAGATCTTCGGCGAGCTGAAGGACGTCGCCCGCCACGTCGCCGCCGCCCACGGCGCCAGCGTGGACGCGCAGGTGCCCGACCGCGCCGGCAACCCGGTGACCTACAACGACCCGGCGCTGACCGCGCGCATGCGGCCGAGCCTGGAAGCGGTCGCCGGCAAGGACAAGGTGGTCGAGCCGCCGCTGCAGATGGGCGCGGAGGACTTCTCGTTCTACGCGAAGGAGGTGCCGGCGATGTTCTTCTTCGTCGGCGCGACCGCGCCCGGCATCGATCCCGCCACCGCGCCGAGCAACCACTCGCCGAAGTTCCTGCTCGACGAGTCCGCGCTCGACCTCGGCCTGCGCGCGATGCTGCAGGCGACCTTGGACTTCCTGCACGGCGCCGCCGCGGAGCAGGACTGACGTGGATCCGCAGGCGCTCCCGCTCGGCCGCCAGGTCGCCTATCCACGCGCGTACGACCCGACGCTGCTGTACCCGATCCCGCGCGCGCTCGGCCGCGCGCAGATCGGGCTCGGCGACGCATTGCCCTTCATCGGCCTCGACCGCTGGTACGGCTACGAGCTGAGCTGGCTGGACGCGCGCGGCAAGCCGGTGATGGCGACGCTGACGCTGGAAGTGCCGGCGACGACCCCGCAGCTGGTCGAGTCGAAATCGCTCAAGCTCTACCTCAACTCGTTCAACGCGACCCGCTTCGGCGATGCCGACGCGGTCCTCGCGCGGATCGCCGGGGACCTCTCGCGCGCGGCCGGCGGCGCGGTCGCGGCGCGCTTCGGCATTCCCGCCGCGCAGGCGCACGACGACGCTGCCTGCATCGACGACCTCGAGGTCGCGATCGACGCCTACGGCCCGCCCGACGCCACGCTGCTGTCCGCGCACGAAGACGAGGCCGACGAGACCCTGCTCAGCCACCTGCTCAAGTCCAACTGCCCGGTCACCGGCCAGCCGGACTGGGCCAGCCTGCGCATCACGTATCGAGGGCCGCGCATCGACCGCGCCGGGCTGCTGCGCTACATCGCGTCCTTCCGCGACCACTGCGAGTTCCACGAGCAGTGCGTCGAGCGCATCTTCGTCGACGTCCTCGCGCGCTGCCGGCCGCGCTCGCTGTCGGTGGAGGCGCGCTACACCCGCCGCGGCGGGCTGGACATCAATCCCTGGCGCGGAACGGCGGACCGCGCGCCGCCGCCGCCCGCGCGCGAGCTGCGCCAGTAGCGTCTGATGCCTCCTTAACGCGCGCCATGGGAGGCTGCGCCGGCCCCACGCGAGGAAATCCCCATGGCCACGCAATCGCAGCACCCCGGCGACCTTCGCCTGCAGCCGAGCCGCGGCGGCGGCGACGCGCAACGCCCCGACTTCTCCAACGTGCGGTCGCACAGCGACACCGTGCCGGGCAACAGCCCGACCGGCGCCGGCGCGCCCGACTTCTCCAACGTCGAAGGCCACGCCGACACCGTGCCGGCCGATACCCGCGCGCGCACCTACACCGTGCAGGCCGGCGATACCCTGTCGCACATCGCCCAGCGCGTGTACGGCAAGGCCAGCCGCTGGCACGCGATCTTCGACGCCAACCGCGACCAGCTCGACGATCCCGACCTGATCCGCCCGGGCCAGGTCCTGACCCTTCCCGACGCAGACTGACCCAGGAGCTTCCCATGGCACGCATGCTCTCCACCGCTCTCGCCGCCGCGCTGGTCGGCGCGCTCGCGCTCGCCGGCTGCAGGAAGAACGACAACGCCGACACCGCGGCCGACGCCGCCAACGCGCCCGCGGCGGCCAGCCCGGACGCCGCGCTCCCGGCGGCGACCGCGCCGGCCGCGGGACCGGTGGCCACCACCACCCCGCCGGCGACCTCGCCGATCCTCACCGGCCTCGACCTCGGCAACGCGGTCGGCACCGACAACCGGGTGACCAGCGCCAGCACCAGTTTCGCCAAGGGCGACACCATCCACGCTTCGATCGCGACCAACGGCGACAAGGCGGCGACCGTCACCACCCGCTGGACCTACCAGGACGGCCAGGTCGTGCACGAAGAGGACAAGTCGGTGCCGGCCGGCGCCCAGGTCACCGACTTCAGCATCTCCAAGCCCGACGGCTGGCCGGCCGGCGACTACAAGGTCGAAGTGCTGATCGACGGCAACCTGGTGCAGAGCCGGGACTTCAGCGTGCAGTAACCGCGCGAACTCGCGCGGAAGCAACGCGAGGGGCGCAGCGATGCGCCCCTCTTTCTGTTGTTGTGGGATCGCACCGGTGCCGTGCGGCGGACGCCAGCGGAGCAAGCTCCGCTCTACCGCCGCGCGGCGCCGTCGCGCCGCCAGGCCAGGCAGGCGTTGTTGGCCGGCATCGCGACGTCGCCGGTGCGCGCCAGGCCGGCCGCGTGCGCGAGCGCGTCCAGCGCCTCCACGTCGCGCACGCCCGAACGCGGATCGCGCGCGCGCAACCAGGCGTCGAAGTCGCGGTTGCTGTCGCTGGTGTGCGCGCCGCCTCGCTTGAACGGGCCGTAGGCGACGAACACCCCGTCGTCGGGAAGCGCCGCGCCGATCCCGGCGAAGCAGCGCTCGACTTCCGCCCAGCCCATGATGTGCAGGGTGTTCGCGGTGAACACCGCGTCGCAGCGCAACGCCGGCCAGGCGCCGCCCACGTCCAGTTCCAGCGGCGCCGGCGTGTTGGGCAGCGCGGCCTCGTCCAGCCACAGGCGGATGCCCGGCAGGTTCGCGGCGACGTCCGAGCACTGCCAGGTCAGCCACGGCATCGCCGCGGCGAAGTGCACCGCGTGCTGGCCGGTGCCGCTGCCGATCTCGAGCACCGCGCGGCGATCGGCGAACCGGTCCCGCAGCACCGCCAGGATCGGTTCCCGGTTGCGCTCGCAGGCGGGCGCGAAGGGCTTGCCGGCGGCGTCCATGCGCGTGGTCAACCAGGCCGCATCGAGCCGGTTTCGACGAAGCGCCGGTGCCAGCCCAGCGCCTCGCCCAGCAGGTGCGGGCTGTGCCGGCCGAAGCTGTCGCGGCAGGCGCGGTCGAAGTAGTCCTGCAGCAGCGGACGATAGTCCGGGTGGGCGCAGCGCTCGATGATGCGCCGCGCGCGCTGCTTGGGCGACAGCCCGCGCAGGTCGGCGAGGCCCTGTTCGGTGACCAGCACCATCACGTCGTGCTCGGTGTGGTCCACGTGGCTGGCCATCGGCACGATCGACGACACGGCGCCGTCCTTGACCGCGCTCGGCGACATGAACACCGACAGGTAGCCGTTGCGCGCGAAATCGCCGCTGCCGCCGATGCCGTTCATGATCCGGCTGCCGGCGATATGGGTCGAATTGACGTGGCCGTAGAGGTCGGCCTCGATCATGCCGTTCATCGCGATGCAGCCCAGGCGGCGGATCAGCTCCGGGTGGTTGGAGATCTCCTGCGGGCGCAACAGGATCCGCTCGCGGTAGAAGTCGACGTTACGGTTGAACTCGGCGATGCCGTCCGGGCTGAGCGAGAACGAGGTCGCCGAGGCCATGCGCAGCACGCCGTCGCGCAGCAACTGCAGCATGCCGTCCTGGATCACCTCGGTGTACGCGGTCAGGCCGCGGTAGCCGCCGTCCGCCAGGCCGGCCAGCACCGCGTTGGCGATGTTGCCCACGCCCGACTGCAGCGGCAGCAACTGCGGCGTCAGTCGCCCGCGGCGGACCTCGTGGTCGAGGAAGTCGAGCAGGTGGCCGGCGATTTGCCGCGACGCCTCGTCCGGCGGCGCGAACGGGGAATTGCGGTCCGGCGCGTCGGTTTCCACCACCGCCACGACCTTGGCGGGATCCACGCGCAGGAATGGTTCTCCGATGCGGTCGTCGGGCCGTAAAAGGGGAATGGGCTTGCGATCCGGGGGCAGCGCGGTGCCGTAGTAGATGTCGTGCATGCCGGCCAGCCCCTCCGGCTGCCAGCGGTTGACCTCGAGGATCACCCGGTCGGCGAGCTCCAGCCAGGTCTTGTTGTTGCCCACCGAGGAAGACGGCACCAGCGTGCCGTCGGCGTTGATGCCCGCGACCTCCACCAGGGCGACGTCGATCTCGCCGAAGAAACCGAACCAGGCGTGCTGGGCGACGTGGCTGAGGTGGATGTCGATGTATTCGAGCTCGCCCGCGTTGATGCGCGCGCGCACCTCCGGGTCTGACTGGTAGGGCAGGCGCAGCTCCATCCCGTGCACGCGGGCGAGCGCGCCGTCCAGTTCCGGCGCGGTGGACGCGCCGGTGAGCACGCGCACCCGGAACGCTTCGCCGTCGGCGTGCGCCTGCTCCATCCGCGCGGCCAGCGCCTGCGGCACCGCCTTCGGGTAGCCGGCGCCGGTGAAGCCGCTCATGGCGACGGTGTCGCCGGGCCGGATCAGCGCGGCGGCGGCGGACGCGTCGAGGCGGCGGGCGGCGAGCTGCGGGTTGCGGATGCGGTCGTTCATGGCGGCGGGACGGCGGAGGCCGGACCGGCAGTCTAGGCCGCCCTGCGACGGCCCCGCGCGAACGCCGCGCAACGCTGCATTCCACCCGGCCAGGCGCACCGGGGTTGCTAGAATTCCGCGATGCAGTTGATCGACATCGGCGCCAACCTCACCCACGACAGCTTCGACCACGACCGCGCGGCGGTGCTGCAGCGCGCGCGCGACGCAGGCGTCGCGCGCATGGTGGTGACCGGCGGCAGCCGCGAGCATTCGCCCAAGGCGCTGGCGCTCGCCCAGGCCTGTCCTGGCGAATTGTTCGCCACCGCCGGCGTGCATCCGCAC
Source organism: Lysobacteraceae bacterium (assembly GCA_035539135.1). GTDB lineage: Bacteria > Pseudomonadota > Gammaproteobacteria > Xanthomonadales > Xanthomonadaceae > JABFWF01. The sequence continues at coordinate 346,926 of DATLJD010000008.1, read as the reverse complement.
CACGCCAGCGAGTACACCGCCGAATGCGACGCGGAACTGCGCGCGCTGCTCGCCCATGACGAAGTCGTCGCGGTCGGCGAATGCGGTCTCGACTATTTCCGCGACTTCTCGCCGCGCCCGGCCCAGCGCAAGGCGTTCGCGCGCCAGCTGGAGATCGCCGCCGACCTCGCCGCCGCCGGCAACCCCAAGCCGCTGTTCCTGCACCAGCGCGACGCGCACGCGGATTTCCTGGCGGTGATGCGCGAGTTCGAAGGGCGGATCGGGCAGGCGGTGGTGCACTGCTTCACCGGCAGCCGCGAGGAGCTGTTCGACTACCTCGACCGCGACTGGCACGTCGGCATCACCGGCTGGCTGTGCGACGAGCGCCGCGGCGCGCACCTGCGCGAACTGGTGAAGCACATCCCCGCCCACCGGCTGATGATCGAGACCGATGCCCCCTACCTGCTGCCGCGCACGGTGCGCCCGCAGCCCGCGCACCGGCGCAACGAGCCGATGTACCTCGCCCACATCGCCGGCGAGCTGGCGCGCGACCGCGGCGAGGACGTGGCCGCGACAGCCGCCGCGACGACCGCAACGGCGACCGCGTTCTTCCGCCTGCCGGGCTGACCGGGGTCCGGCGCGAGCCGTTGCGCGCGCTACATCGCGATGTCGCCGCAGCCGTCGCGCGGCGCCTGGCCCTCGACGTCCACCTGCACCTTCCACGCATGCGCGCCGGCCTCGTCGATGCAGGCCTCGCGCTGCAGGTGCACGCGCATCGGCGCGTCGCCCTGCGGCCCGTGCAGCGCGCCGTGCAGGTCGAACGGCCCTTCCTCGCCGACCCCGGGCACCGGCCGGTAGCCGAGCGTGCCGGTCATCCGCGCGTCGCCCTGGCTGAGCACGACGTCGTGCCGCAGGTCGCCGACCGACTGGATCTCGATCCGCCAGTGCCCGTCGCCGCCGCGGAAGGCGGGGACCGGGCTGATCCCGGCGGCCTCTTCGTCCTGCCCGGCGACCGCCGCTTCCAGCGCCGGCTCCGCCGCCGCGGCCTCGGGATCGGCCACGCCGAGGATCTGCTGGGTGCCGTCCGGCGCGTAGCCCGCCGGGCGGCCGTCCGGGCCGCAGCCGGCGCACAGCGCCAGCACGGACAGGATTGCTGCGTGACCGCGAAGACCGCGTTGCGGGGGACGGCTGGTCGGCATCGTGCGCTCCCGGCGACGCGCGAAAGTGTCCGTGCCGGCGCGCGAAGACCACGCGAGGCCGCGCGCCGCGGGCCTCAGCTGCGCAGCCCGACCCCGCGCCGCAGCAGCCACAGCGCGAAGGCCGCCAGCGCGACCACGAACGCCAGCATCAGCGCGTACGCGATCGACAGGCGCACGTCGGAAACCCCGAGCAGGCCGTAGCGGAAGGCGTTGACCATGTAGAAGATCGGGTTGAGGTGGGTCGCCGCCTCGGCCCAGCCGGGCAGCAGCCGCACCGAATAGAACACGCCGCCGAGGTAGGTCAGCGGGGTGAGGATGAAGGTCGGCACGATCGCGATGTCGTCGAACTTCTTCGCGTACACGGCGTTGACGAAGCCGGCCAGGGCGAAGATCGTCGCCCCGAGCAGCACGGTGCTGAGCGTGACCAGCGGATGCGGGATGCGCACCGGCGTGAACAGCATCGCGATCAGCAGCACGATCGCGCCGACCATCACCCCGCGCAGCACCGCGCCGGCGACGTAGCCGGCGAGCACCACCCAGTGCGGCATCGGGCTGACCAGCAGTTCCTCGACGTGGCGGCCGAACTTGGCGCCGAAGAAGGACGAGGAGATGTTGCCGTAGCTGTTCTGGATGATGCTCATCATCACCAGCCCGGGGACGATGAAGTCCATGTAGCCGATGCCGTCCATCTTCCCGACCCGCGAGCCGATCAGGCCGCCGAAGATCAGGAAGTACAGGGTCATCGTGATCGCCGGCGGGATCAGCGTCTGCGTCCAGATGCGCAGGATGCGCTGCACCTCGCGGCGCGCGATCGTGCCCAGGGCGACCAGGTTGCGGCGGGACACGCTGCGCTCGACGATGGGCGCGGAGCGGGTCGGCGCGTTCATGCCGCCTGCTCCTGGTGGCCGGTGAGGCGCACGAACAGCTCCTCCAGCCGGTTCGACTTGGTGCGCATCGAGCGCACCCGGATGCCGGCGGCGTCGAGCGCGGCGAATACCCGGTTGAGGTCCATCGCGCGCGGCATTTCCAGGTCGAGGGTGTGCGGGTCGCTGGCGACCAGGGTGGCGCCGGCGATGTCCGGCAGCGCCGGCGGCAGCGCGCCCTCGACGTCGAGCAGGAAGCCTTCGACGTCGAGCTTGGCGAGCAGCGCCTTCATCGGCCCCTGCTCGACGATGGTGCCATGGTCGATGATCGCGAGGTGCCGGCACAGGCTCTCGGCTTCCTCGAGGTAGTGGGTGGTCAGGATGATGGTGGTGCCGGCGGCATTGATCTCGCGCAGGGTCTTCCACATGCCGCGTCGGATCTCGATGTCGACGCCGGCGGTGGGCTCGTCGAGGATCAGCAGGCGCGGCCGGGTCATCATCGCGCGGGCGATCATCAGCCGCCGCTTCATGCCGCCCGACAGCGTGCGCGACATCCTGTCGGCCTTGTCCGACAGGTGCGCGCGGCGCAGCTCCTCCTCGGCGCGCGGCAACGCCTCGGCGCGCGGGATGCCGTAGAAGCCGGCGTAGTTGACCAGGATGTCGCGCGGCTTCTCGAACATGTTGAAGTTCAGTTCCTGCGGCACCAGGCCGATCAGGCGCATCGCCGCGTCGCGCTCGCGGGCGAGGTCCACGCCGAACACCGACACCTCGCCCGCGCTCTTGTTGACCAGCGAGGAGATGATCCCGATCAGGGTCGACTTGCCGGCGCCGTTGGGGCCGAGCAGGGCGAAGAAGTCGCCGGGCATGACGTCGAGCGAGACGCCCTTGAGCGCCTCCACGCCGTTGTCGTAGGTCTTGCGCAGGTCGCGCACGCGCAACGCCGGGGTCACGGGCGCCGGCGCGGTCGCGCCGGGAATGTCGTGGGGGGTCATGGAGGCACCTGTGCCGCGGCCGGCGCGGCGAAGCCGGTAGTATAGGAGCCCCACCGCGGCGCCCCGGGGACACTGCGTCCCGCCACCGGGCCTGTCGCGCGCCGCCGCGCGCCGCGCCTCCCTGACTGCGATCCTCGTCCTTGGCCATCGTCCATTTTCCGCTCAAGCTGGTGTCGCGCCGCATGCTGGCGCCGACCGTCGCGCACCTCGCCTTCGTCCGCGACGACGGCCAGCCGCTGGACTTCATCCCCGGCCAGTTCCTGCAGGTGCACTTCCAGTACGCGGACGGCACCGCGACCAAGCGCTCGTATTCGCTGGCGACCATCCATGCGCACGCGCTCGGGCCCGGCGAGCTGGTCGAGATCGCGGTCAGCTACGTCGCCGGCGGCGCCGCGACCGCCCTGTTCGAGAACCTGCCGGTCGGCGGCCACGTGGACGCCAGCGGCCCCTACGGCCGCTTCTGCCTGATGCCGGGCGACGCCAACCGCCGCTACCTGCTGATCGGTACCGGCACCGGCGTCACCCCGTACCGGGCGATGCTGCCGCAGCTGGAGCAGCTGATCGCGACCCGCGGCATCGAGGTCGTGCTGCTGCAGGGCGCGCGCACGCCGGAGGAGCTGCTGTACGGCGACGAGTTCCGCGCCTTCGCCAACAAGCACCCCGACCACGTGCGCTTCGTGCCCTGCCTGTCGCGCGAGCTGCCCGGCACGGATTCCCCGCACGCGCACGCCGACGTGCGCCATGGCTACGTGCAGCAGTTCCTGCCGGAGTTCGCGCCCGCCGGCGACGGCGACATCGCCTACCTGTGCGGCAACCCGAACATGGTGGATGCCTGCTTCGAGGCGCTGAAGGAACACGGCCTGGCGGTCGCCGCCATCCGCCGCGAGAAGTACATCAGCAACAAGTAGCGGGCCCTTCCGGGCCGGGCGAAGAGGGCGCGGCCGGAGCCGGCATCCGCGCCGGTGCCGCCGGGCGCGATTCCTGCGCATACTCGGCGCGTCTTCCCACGCCGACCGTCCATGCGCGACGCCTCGCCCCGCCGCATCCTGTTCGCCAGCCTGATCGGCACCACGATCGAGTTCTTCGATTTCTACATCTATGCCACGGCGGCGGTGCTGGTGTTCCCGGCGCTGTTCTTCCCGGCGCACGAACCGACCGCGGCCACCCTGCAGTCGCTGGCGACCTTCGCGCTGGCGTTCTTCGCGCGGCCGCTGGGTTCGGCGCTGTTCGGCCACTTCGGCGACCGCATCGGGCGCAAGGCGACCCTGGTCGCGGCGCTGCTGACCATGGGCATCTCGACCGTGGTGATCGGCCTGCTGCCGACCCACGCGCAGATCGGCCTCGCCGCGCCGGCGCTGCTGGCGCTGTGCCGGATCGGCCAGGGCCTGGGCCTGGGCGGCGAATGGGGCGGCGCGGTGCTGCTGGCGACCGAGCATGCGCCGCCGGGCAAGCGCGCCTGGTACGGGATGTTTCCGCAGCTGGGCGCGCCGATCGGCTTCCTGTGCGCGACCGGGGTGTTCCTGTTGCTGGCGCACTTCCTCGACGACGCGCAGTTCCTGGCCTGGGGCTGGCGCGTGCCGTTCGTCGCCAGCGCGGTGCTGGTGCTGCTTGGGCTGTGGGTGCGGCTGCGGATTTCGGAAACGCCGCAGTTCCGCGAGGCGCTGGCGCGCGGCGAGCGCGAGCGCCTGCCGATGCTGGCGGTGCTGGCGCGGCATCCGCGCGCGCTGCTGGTGGGCATGCTGTCGCTGCTGGCGACGTTCGTGCTGTTCTACCTGATGACGGTGTTCGCGCTGAGCTGGGGCACCTCGGCGCTGGGCTACGGCCGCGAGCAGTTCCTGCTGCTGCAGATGCTGGGCGTGCTGTGCTTCGCCGCGACCATCCCGCTATCGGCGGTGTACGCCGATCGGGTCGGCCGGCGCCGGGCGATGCTGGCGGCGACCGCCGGCATCCTCGCCTTCGGCCTGCTGTTCGAGCCGCTGTTCACCGCCGGCAGCGCCTGGCAGGTGCTGCTGTTCCTGGCGCTCGGCCTCGGCCTGATGGGCTTCACCTACGGGCCCTGCGGCACGCTACTGGCCGGCATGTTCCCGACCCCGGTGCGCTACACCGGCGCCTCGCTGGCCTTCAACCTTGCCGGCATCCTCGGCGCCTCGCCCGCGCCCTACCTCGCGACCCGGCTCGCGGCCAGCCACGGCATCGGCGCGGTCGGCGGCTACCTGGCGGCGATGGCGGCGCTGACCCTGCTCGCGCTGCTGGCGGTGCGGGCCGACGAGGTACCGGAGGCTGTCAAGGGCGCTTGACAGCGTGCGGCGCCCCCGGCTATCGTTCCTGTCAAGTTTATTTGACAGGTCCTCCGCGCATGTCGCGCATCGCCCGCCGTTACCTCATCGCCGGCCTGCTGGTCCTGGCCGGGCCGATGGTCCTGGACCGGCTCTGGCCCGGCCTGCTGGCGGACTTCGCGCGCGGGCTGTTCTACGGGATCGCGCTCGGCCTGCTGCTGGGTGCCCTGGTCAAGGCGCGTGCGTCCGACGCCTGCGACAGCTCGACCCCGGCCCTGCGCCGCAGGTACCTGCGCGAGTTCCTGCCGCCGATGGCGGCCTACGTGATCGCGGTGCTGGTGTCGGTGTCCTGGCTGCGCCACGTCGAGACGCCGGCCCTGCGCGCGCTGGTCGCGCTGCTGCCGGTGCCGGCGATCGCGCTGGCGATGCGCGCGATCGTCCGCCACATCCGCGACACCGACGAGCTGCAGCGCCGGATCGAGCTGGAGGCGGTGAGCATCGCCACCGCGCTGGTCTCGCTGGTCTACCTGAGCGCTGGGTTCCTGCAGTCGGCCAAGGTCATCGACATTCCGTCGGCGGTCGCGATGATCTGGGTGTTCCCGCTGGTCATCGTGGTCTACGCCATCGCCAAGCTGGCGATCGCGCGGCGCTACCGCTGATGGAAAGCCGCGTGCGCGAACTGCGCGAGGCGCGCGGCTGGTCGCAGGGCGAGCTGGCCGAGCACCTGGCCGTCTCGCGCCAGACCGTGAACGCGATCGAGACCGGCAAGTACGACCCGAGCCTGCCGCTCGCGTTCCGCATCGCCCGGCTGTTCCGGCAGCCGATCGAGGCGATTTTCCTTCCGGACCAGGCCTGAGGAGCGCCCATGCGCGAGCAGGATCCGCAAAACATCGACGCACCTCCCGACCTCCGCCGGCTGGCGGCGACGGGGCTGTCCTTCCTCGCCTGCGGCCTGGCCCTGCTGGTGGTGGGCGGCGTCAGTCACCTGCTGGCGCTTGCGGCGGTCGGCCCGGCGTTGATGGCGCTGGGCATCGTCTTCCTCGTCCGCGCGCGCAACGCCGACGGCGGGCGCCCCGGCCCGCACGACTGAACACGAATCGCGGAGAATCCCCGATGTCACGCAAGACCCGCACCCTCGTGATCCTGCTGCTGGTCGCCGGCCTGTTCGGCTGGCGGTACCTGCGCGACCATGCCAGGCCCAACGCCCAGGCCGCCGACGCGCCCGCCGCCGCCACGCAGCAGGCCGCCGCGCCCGTGCGCAAGCTCGGCCGTATCGCGTTCCGGCCCTGCACGCTGACCGCGCCGGCCGGCGCCGGCGCCGCCGGCGTCGAGGCGCAGTGCGGCTCGCTCAGCGTGCCCGAGAACCCGGCGCGGCCGCAGGGCCGCAAGATCGCGCTCAACATCGCCTGGCTGCCGGCCGCGCTGGACGGGCCGAACGAACCGGATCCTGTGTTCATGCTCGCCGGCGGGCCCGGACAGTCGGCGACCGAAACCTACCCGCAGGTCGCGCCGGCCTTCGCCGAGATCCGCAAGCACCGCAGCGTGATCCTGGTCGACCAGCGCGGCACCGGCGGCAGCAATCGTCTTGTCTGCAAGGACGACGGCACGGACGCCGTCACTCCCGACAATGCCGCGGACGCGCGCGCGGCGGCGGAGCGCTGCCGCGACGCGCTGCAGGCCAAGGCCGACCTGCGCTTCTACACGACCACCGACGCGATCCGCGACCTCGACGCGGTGCGCGCGGCGATCGGCGCCGCCCAGGTCAACCTGGTCGGCATCTCCTACGGCACCCGCGTCGCCCAGCAGTACGCGCGCCGCTACCCGACCCATACCCGCGCGCTGGTGCTCGACTCGGTCGCGCCGAACACGCTGTTCTTCGGAAACGACTTCGCCCGCAACCTCGACGACGCGCTCGACCTGCAGTTCGGCCAGTGCGCGCAGGTGCCGGCCTGCGCCAAGGCGCTGGGCGATCCGCGCTCGCGCCTGGACGCGCTGCTGGCCAAGCTGCGCACCGACCCGCCGACCGTGCGCTACCGCGACGCCAGCACCGGCGAGGCGAAGCAGGACGTGCTGAAGCCCGAAGCGGTCGCCGGCCTGGTGCGCATGTTCGCCTACATCCCGGCCGCCGCGTCGGTGCTGCCGCTGCAGATCAAGGAGGCCGCGGAAGGCCGCTACGAGACGCTGATGGCGATGGCGCAGATGCTGGGGGGCGCGATGTCCGACTCGATGGCGATGGGCATGCAGCTGTCGGTGGTGTGCAGCGAGGACGCCGCCGGCATCCGCGCCGGCGACGGTGCCGACGGCACCCTGCTCGGCACCCAGCTCACCGACTTCCTCGGCGCGCAGTGCGCGGCGTGGCCCAAGGGCGCGATGCCGGCCGACTTCCACCAGCCGCTGCGCAGCGACGTGCCGGCACTGGTGCTGGCAGGCGAGTTCGACCCGGTGACCCCGCCGCGCTACGGCAAGGAAGTCGTCGCCACCCTGCCCAACGCGCGCCTGTTCGTGCTCGAGGGCCAGGGCCACAACGTGATCGGCGCCGGCTGCATGCCGAAGCTGGTCGCGCAGTTCCTCGACACCCGCGATGCGAAGGCGCTGGACGGCAAGTGCCTGGACACGCTCACCGCCACGCCGCCGTTCACCAGCTTCGGCGGCTGGGAACCGTGAGCTCCGACGAGACCCGACCATGATCACGGCAGAACACTTGCGCAAGACCTTCCCCAGCAAGGGCAAGGACAAGGCCCCCGTCGTCGCGGTGGACGACGTCGGCTTCACCGCCCGCGACGGCGAGATCACCGGCCTGCTCGGCCCCAACGGCGCCGGCAAGACCACCACGTTGCGCATGCTCTACACGCTGATGCGGCCCGAGAGCGGGCGCGTGCTGGTGGACGGCGTGGACGTCGCGCAGGATCCGGAAGCGGCGCGGCGCGCGCTCGGCGTGCTGCCGGACGCGCGCGGCGTGTACAAACGCCTCACCGCGCGCGAGAACATCCGCTACTTCGGCGAGCTGCACGGGCTGGCCCGCGCGCAGATCGACGCGCGCACCGCGGAACTGGCCGAGGCCCTGCAGATGCAGGACTTCCTCGACCGCCAGACCGAGGGTTTCAGCCAGGGCCAGCGCACCAAGACCGCGATCGCGCGCGCGCTGGTGCACGACCCGCGCAACGTCATCCTCGACGAACCGACCAACGGCCTGGACGTGATGACCACGCGCGGCCTGCGCGAATTCCTGCGCCGGCTGCGCGACGAAGGCCGCTGCGTGATCTTCTCCAGCCACATCATGCAGGAGGTCGCCGCGCTGTGCGACCGCATCGTGGTGATCGCGCACGGCAAGGTGGTCGCGCAGGGCAGCGCCGACGAACTGCGCGCGCAGACCGGCGAGGACAACCTGGAGGACGCGTTCGTCCGCCTGATCGGATCGGAAGAGGGGCTGCACGCATGAAGGCGCTGCTGACGGTATGGATGAAGGAACTGCGTGAGCTGGTGCGCGACCGGCGCACCCTGGCGCTCGCGCTGGTGATGGGCCCGCTGCTGGCGCCGGCGCTGATCATCGGTCTCGGCACGATGGCGCAGAACAAGGTCAGGAGCCAGATCGAGAAGCCGCTGGAGGTGGTGATCGTCGGCGCCGAGCGCGCGCCCAACCTGGTCGCCTGGCTCGGCGGGCAGGGCATCAGCCGCAAGGAATTCAAGGGCGACCCGGACGCGGCGATTCGCAGCCAGGCCGAGGACGTCTACCTGCGCATTGAGCCCGACTACGCCAGGCACTGGCGCGAAGGCGTGCCGGCGCTGGTCGAGATCGTGCACGACTCGACCCGCGACGCATCGCGCATCCCGGTGAAGCGGGTGGAAGCCGCCCTCGACGCCTACCGCCAGCAGGTCGGCGCGCTGCGCCTGCTCGCGCGCGGCATCAGCCCGTCGGTGGCGATGCCGGTGACGACCTCGCACAAGGACCTCTCCACGCCGGAGGCGCGCAAGGGCATGGCGATGGCGTTCCTGCCGTACCTGCTGATCCTCAGCGCGTTCCTCGGCGGCGCCCACATCGTCATCGACACCACCGCCGGCGAGCGCGAGCGGCAGTCGCTGGAGCCGCTGCTGGCCACGCCGGCGTCGCGCGGCGCGATCGTCAGCGGCAAGATCGCCGCCGCGTGCGCGGTCGGCGTGGCGGCGCTGCTGCTGACCCTGCTCGCGTTCAAGCTCGGCGCGCAGCTCGCCCCCGACATTGGCCGGCAGATGGACGTGAGCATGGCGGCGATCGCGAAGATGCTGGTGGTGCTGCTGCCGATGGTGTTCATCGGCGGCTGCCTGCTGACCTTCATCGCCGCCGGCGCGAAGTCGGTCAAGGAGGCGCAGAGCTACATGGCGGTGCTGATGCTGCTGCCGATGATCCCTACCATCGCGCTGATGGTGAGCCCGGTGAAGGACGCGCTGTGGATGTTCACCGTGCCGTTCCTGGCGCAGAACCAGATGCTGCTCAAGGTCATCCGCGGCGAGGGCATCGACCTGCAGACCTGGGCGGTGTACCTGGGCGCGGGCTTCGGCCTGGCCGCGCTGCTGTGGTTCGCCGCGACCCGGCGCTACCAGCAGGAGAAGCTGGCGGTCTCGGGCTGACACCAGGGCGCGCGGACTGGCCGGCCGCGCGCCCGCAAAAAAAAGGCGCCGCGGCCAGGCAGGCCGTGGATGCGGTTGGTGTCGGGGGATGGGCCGCCGCGAACGCGGGGCCAAGGGCGCAGCCGGCGCCAAGAGGGGTAAATGCCGACGTCCCTGTCGGCCCGCCTATTGAAGCGCAGTCTTCACCCCGTCTGCACGTGGCACGGCGGCCTTGGAAGGTGAATACCGGTAACCCCATGGTGTCGGGCCGATAGCCGGATCAACGACTTGCGATCTGGCCGCTACCGAAAGCGCACCACTTGGAGTGAATGTTGGTCACCCCGTGACTGCCGGTCACCCCCTTGGCACCCGGCCCGTTTGCGACAGCCGCGACGTCCCTTTGCGGGGCCGGACATCGCCCGCGGCCGCCGGGCTTCCCCCCGCCCGGCCCGACGCGCCAAGCTCGCCGCATGTTCGACGTGATCCTGCACCAGCCCGAAATCCCGCCCAACACCGGCAACGTCATCCGCCTGTGCGCCAACACCGGCGCGCGCCTGCACCTGGTGGCGCCGCTCGGGTTCTCGCTGGAGGACCGCCAGCTCAGGCGCGCCGGCCTGGACTACCACGAGTACGCGAGCGTGCGCGTGCACGACGGACTCGACGCGGCCCTGCGCGCGATCGCGCAGGCGCACGGCGCGCCGGCGCGCGTGTTCGCGCTGAGCACGCGCGGCACGCAACGCTTCGATGCGCCGCGCTACCGGGCCGGCGACGCCTTCCTGTTCGGCGCGGAAACGCGCGGGCTGCCGGCGGACGTGCTGGAGACGATTCCGGCGACGCAGCGCCTGCGCCTGCCGATGCGCCCGCACAGCCGCAGCCTGAACCTGTCCAACACGGTCGCGGTCGTCGTCTACGAAGCGTGGCGCCAGCTCGGCTTCGACGGCGGCGCATGACTGCGCGGATCGCGCGAAGTTCCTCCGCAACCGCGCGCCGCTTCAGTGCCGATTCGGACGCGACGGGGAGAATGCGCCGCACCGCGCCCCCCGCGCGGTCCAGAACAAGACATCGGAGAGTCCCCCATGAAGCGTTCCCCCCTGGCTTCCTCCCTCGCCGTCCTCGCCCTGCTCGCGGCCGCGCCGTTCGCCGCGTCGGCGGCCGAAGGCGTCTCCTACAACTACGTCGAAGGCGGCTACTCGGCGACCAACACCGACCTCGCCGACGCCGACGGCTGGGGCGTCAAGGGTTCGGTCGCGGTGGCACCGAACTTCCACCTGTTCGGCGACTACACCCGCCAGGACCTCAACGACTTCGACGCCGACTTCGACCAGTGGCGCGTGGGCGTCGGCTACAACCACGAGATCTCGCCGAAGGCCGACCTGCTGACGCGCGTGGCCTACGAGAAGTTTGACGCCGGCGACGGCCTGGACGCCGACGGCTACAGCGTGGAGGCGGGCGTGCGCGGCGCGCTGACCCAGCGCCTGGAAGGCTACGCGCTGGCCGGCTGGGAAGACGGCGACGAATACGACGGCGACTTCTACGGCCGCCTCGGCGCGCAGGTGAAGTTCAACCCGAACTGGGGCCTCTCTGCGGACGTGAAGTTCGTCGAGGGCGACACCCAGTGGTTCGTCGGCCCGCGCTTCACCTGGTAACAATCCCCGCGGCACCCGAAAAGCCCGGTCGCAACGGCCGGGCTTTTTTTCTTGCGTTCGTGGCGCGGAGCATGCTCCGCTGCACGCGGATCCGCGCCCGCGCGCTCAGTCCTGCGCGAACAGGCGGGTGGTGTATTCGGCCTTCTGCTCGCGCGCGAGCAGGCGGCGCAGGCCCTCGGCCGGGGCGATGTCCCCGTGCAGCACGTCGCGGACGTTGACCGCGATCGGCAGTTCGACGCCGTGGCGGTCGGCCAGGCGCATCACCTCGTCGGCGGTCTGCACCGATTCGACCACTTGGCCGATTTCGCGCACCGCGTCCTGCAGCGACTGGCCGCGGCCCAGCGCGAGGCCCAGCCGGCGGTTGCGCGACAGGTCGCCGGTGCAGGTCAGCACCAGGTCGCCGAGCCCGGCCAGGCCCATCAGGGTTTCCGGGCGACCGCCGATCGCGTTGTTGAGGCGCAGCATCTCGTTGAGGCCGCGGGTGATCAGGCCGGCGCGCGCGTTGAGGCCGAGGTCCATGCCATCGGCGACGCCGGTGGCGACCGCCAGCACGTTCTTCATCGCGCCGCCCAGCTCGGCGCCGCGCATGTCGTCGCCGGTGTAGGCGCGGAAAGCCGGACCGTGCAGCAGTTCGGCGACCTCGCGGGTGAACGCCGCATCGTCGCCGTGCACGGTCAGCGCGGTCGGCTGGCCGGCGGCCACCTCGCGCGCGAACGAAGGCCCGGTCACCACCGCCAGCGGCACGCCGGGGCCGAGCATCTCGGCGGCGACTTCGTGCAGGAAGCGCCCGCTGCCCGGTTCGAAACCCTTGGTCGCCCACGCCACGCCGGCGCCCGCCGGGCGCAGCGGCGCGAGCGCGCGCAGGGTTTCGGCGAAGGCGTGCGACGGCACCACCACCAGCACCAGGCGCGCGCCGCGCACGGCGGCGGCGAGGTCGGTGGTGGCGCGCAGCGTGTCCGGCAGCGGGGTGCCGGGCAGGTAGCGCGGGTTCTCGTGGCGGGCGCCGATCGCGTCGATCGTCGCCGCGTCGCGCCCCCACAGCACGACCGGATGGCCGTTCCGTGCGATCAGGGCGGCAAGCGCGGTGCCCCACGAGCCCGCGCCCAGGACGGCGATCGCGGGCGGATCCGCTGGCATTCCGGCAGCCATGCCGGGTCAGGCGTTGCCGGCGGCTTCCGTGTCGGCCAGGCCGCCCTGCGGTCCCTGCTGGGCGCGCTGGCGCAGGCCTTCGGCGTACAGCGCCTCGAAGTTCAGCGGCTGCAGCAGGAACGGCGGGAAGCCGCCGGCCGTGATCAGGTCGCTGATCGCCTGGCGCGCGTACGGGTACAGCGCGTTCGGGCAGTGGGTGCCGAGCATCGCGTCGAGGGTCTGGTCGTCGAAGCCGGCCAGGCCGAACACGCCGGCCTGCTGGACCTCGGCGAGGTAGGCGGTCTTGTCGCCGACGGTGCAGGTCAGGGTCACGCCGAGCACGACCTCGAAGGCGGTGTCGGACAGGCGCTGCACCTTCTGGTTGAGGTTCATCTGCAGCTGCGGCTGGCCCTGCTCGTTGAACACCTGCGGCGCGCCCGGCGCCTCGAAGGACACGTCCTTGGTGTAGATCTTCTCGACGGTGAAGGTCGGGCCTTCGGCTTGCGGCGCGGCAGCGCCATTCAGGGTTTCATCGGCCATGGTCGGCTCCGGGAAGGCGGGCAAAGAGGGGAATTATGGCATGCGGGCCGGCTGGCCCCCGGACTGGGTGGGGCCGCGCGGCGCCGATGCAAGGCCGCTCAGGCGCGGCCGCGGGCGAGCGGCAGGTCGGCCTGCTGCCAGGCCTGGATGCCGCCCTCGAGCACGTAGACCTGTTCGAACCCGGCCTGCTTCAGCCGTTTGGCGGCGGCGCCTGCGCTTTGCCCGGCCTTGCACACCAGCACCACCGGCAGCGCGCGCGCGGCGGCCAGCTGCTTGTGCCCGGGGTCGAATTGGCTGGGCTGGACGTTCTTCGCGCCGGCGATGTGGCCCTTCTCGAACTCGGCGATCGGGCGCAAGTCGACCACCAGCGCGTTGTCGCGGTTGACCAGCGCGGTCAGGCGCGCCGGCGGGATCCGCTTGACGCCGGTCAGGCGACCGGCGATCTCGTTGTAGAGGATCGCCACGGTCAGGGCGGCCAGGCCCAGCGACAGGTAGGGGTGGCGGCCGGCGAAGGCCATCAGTTCGGCAAAGGTCACGGGGAAAGTCTTGAGGGCCGCGGGGCCGGCGATTGTCGCCGCTCGCGGGGGGCAGGGAAAGCCGCCGGGCGCGGCGGCGTCAGTCCGCCGGCCACAGGTCCGGCAGGCCGCTGGTGTTCCACCAGGCCCTGGTTTCCGGGTCGTAGCGCCAGCGCTCGCTGTAGCGGGTCTGGCGCTCGACCAGGGTGTTGCGGTTGACCACGTGGATCAGCACCTCGCGCTCGGCATCGGCCTCGCCGGCGCGCTCGCCGAGGTCGTTGTAGCCGGAGATCTGCACCTGCTTGTAGCGGGCCAGCTCGAGTTCGGTCATCGGATGGGCCGCGCGCAGCGCGGGGTCGACTAGGTTCCAGGCGCCCTCGAAATCGCCCCAGCGGATCGCCGCCGACCAGGCGTACTGCGCCTCGCGCAGCGCGTTGCCGCGGTCGATGGTGGTGGCGCAGCCGGCCAGCGCCAGCAGCATCGCGAGCAACGGCATTCCCCGCAACAGGCGCATCGCGTGTCTCTCCCCGGTGGTGCGGGCCATCCTACCCCGTCGCGATCGCGACGTAGCGCGCGCTCATCCGCGCGGCGTCGCCGCCGTCCGGCAGCGCGACCGTGGCGGCGACCGTCGCTTCGCCGCGGCCGCGCGCGCGCAGCGCGTCGACCAGTGCGTCCCAGCCAGCACCGGGGGCGAGTCGCGCGGTCGCGGCGAGGTCGGCGTACAGGGGTTTGCGGAAGCGCACCGCGCTGTCGGCGACGAACACGTCGGCGCGCAGCCCGGCGGCCTGCAGGCGCAGGGTGACCAGGCCCCAGCCGGCCAGCGTCATCAGCGAGACCAGGCTGCCGCCGAACGCGCAGCCCTTGTCGTTGACGTGGCGCGCGAGCGGGGCGGAAAGACGCAGGCAATCGCCGTCGAAGCCGGCGAGCGCGATGTCCATGGCCGCCACCGGCGGCATCCCGCGGAAGTGCGCGGCGAGCGCGTCCAGGCCGGCGGCGTGCGGATCGGTGGGCATTGGCTATCCTTGACGGATGTCGCGCGCGGCCGCCGGATGCTACGTGATTTCGCTGCGGCCGGTCGGCGCGCACGCGCCGATGCGGCGCGCCGCGGTGCGCATCGGCGCGCGCGTGCTGGCGCTGTCGCCGTGGCGGATCGCACCGCGCGACGATGCCGCCACCCGCCGTGCGCTGGCCGCGGCGCTGGCCGCCGACGTCGTGCTGTTCACCAGTCCCGCCGCGGTGCGCGCCGCAACGGGCCTGCTGCGATTGCGGGCACGGCGCGGCCAAGTCTGGTGCGCGGTCGGCGCGGGTACCGCGGCGGCGCTGCGCCGCGCCGGCATCGCCGACGTGCAGGCCCCCACGCGCATGGACAGCGAGGGCCTGCTGGCGCTGCCGGTGCTGCAGGCATTGCGCGGGCGCAGCGTCGGCCTGGTCACCGCGCCCGGCGGCCGCGGCACGCTCGCACCGGCGCTGGCGCAACGCGGCGCGCGGGTGCTGCGCGCGGACATCTACGCACGGGTGCCGGTGCGGCCCTCGCCGGTGGCGTGCGCCCGGTTGCGCGACCTGCGCGCGCGCCCGTGGGTGGCGGTCGGCAGCGGCGAGGCCCTCGCCCTGCTGCTGGCCGCATTGCCGCCGGAGGACGCGGCACGGCTGCGCGCGGCGCGGGTGGTCGCGGCGAGCGAACGGCTGCGGACCCTGGCGCGCGCGCAAGGCTTCGCCGGCGACGGCGTGGTCGCCGCCAGCGCGCGTCCCGGCGACCTGCTGGCTGCCGTTCAGGCTGCCGGCCGGCATTCAACGCGGCGGCGACAGGCCTCGCGCTAGCGTGAAGGCCTCGTAAGGAGGCCGCCATGAAGCTGCTGCGCGTGTTGTCCTGGATCGTCCTGCTGGTGCTCGGCGTGGTCGCGGCGCAGTGGCTGCTGGTCGACCCGGGCTACGTGCTGGTGCGCTTTCGCGGCAGCGACTACACCACCACGGTCGCCTGGCTCGCGCTGGGCGTACTGGCCGGGCTGGTGGTGCTGGCGCTGGCGTGGCGGTTGCTGACCTGGCCGGTGCACGGCTGGCGCCGGCGCCGCGACCGGCGCGCCCGCGCCCGCCTCGGCGAGGGCCTGCTGGCGCTGCACGACGGCGATTACGCGCGCGCCGAGCGCCTGCTGGCCGACGCCGCGGCGGAGGACGCCGAGGTCGCGGCGGCGGCGCGCCTGGCCGCGTCCCAGGCCGCGGTCCGGCGCGGCGACCTCGCCGCCGCGGATGGCCACCTGCACGCGCTCGGCGCGGACGCCGCCGCCAGCCGCGCGATCGCGCTGGCCGAGCTCGCGCTCGCCGCGCAGCGTCCCACCGACGCCCTGGTCGCGCTCGACGCGCCCGCCGCGCAGCCGCTGCCGCCGCGCGGCCTGCTGTTGCGCGCGCACGCGCTGGCGGGCGTCGGCCAGGCCGGCGAGGCCTACGGCCTGATCGGCAGCCTGCGCCAGCAGCAGGCGTTGCCGGCGGCCCGCCTGGACGCGCTGCAGGAACAATGGGCCGCCGCGTCCCTGCGCGAGACGAGCGACCCCAACGTGCTCGCCGCGCGCTGGGACGCCCTGCCCAAGCCACTGCGCTGCACGCCGGCGGTCGCCTCCGCGTACGCCCGTCGCGCCGCCGCCTTCGGTTGGGACGAAGCCGCGCAGCAGGCGCTCGAGCAGTCGCTCGACGCGCGCTGGGACGAGGACCTGGTCGCGTTGTACGGCGAACTGCCGGTGGCACGCCGCGACACGCGACAGGCCCACGCCGAGCGCTGGCTGCAGGCGCACCCGGCCAGCCCGGCGCTGCTGCTGGTGCTGGGCCGGCTCGCCCGTGCGCGCGGCAACTGGCCGCGCGCGCAGGACTACCTGCAGCAGGCGCTGGCACAGGGCGCGGGCCGTCCGGCCTGGGAGGAGCTCGGCCACGGCTGGTCGCAGGCCGGCGACGAGTCGCGCGCGCGCCTGGCCTACGCGAACGCGCTGCGCGCCGGCCGCGACGAACCGGTGGTGCCGATACCCCCCGCCCCGGAGCACGCGTTCGCCGAGGCGGCCCCGGAACCGCTGCTGCGCCCGCCGCCGCGCGACCGGCCGCCGCGCCTGCATTCCTGACGGCACGGGCGCCGTGCTGCCGCGCTCGCTCGAGCCGGACCGGCTCGCCGCGCTGCCTGGCTTCCGCCACTGGTTCCGCTACCCGCTGCACGCGCGCGATTTCCACGCCCTGCGCGAGGACGGTCGCCTGCTCGGCTACTACGCGGCCAAGCCGCTGTACGGCCGGCTCGACGCGCGCGGGCGGGTCGATCGCGGGGGCGGTTTCGACGGACGCATCGCGGTGGTGTTCGTGCCCTCGCCGGCGCGTTCACTGCGCCACGCGCGGCTGCTGCTCGCGCGCGCCCCGCGGGCGTCGCTGCGGCGCGCCGATGGCCGCCGCGACTGGCCGCGGATCCGCGCCGGCGCCGAGCGCGCGTTGCGGCGCGCGCTGGCCGGGCGGCGCGGCTAGAACGGCAGCGCGAGATCGGGCTTGAGCGCCAGCAGTTGCTCCCGGAACGCCGCCTGGATCCGCGCCAGCGCTTCCGGCGTGTCGGCGTCGAAGCGCAGCACCAGCACCGGCGTCGTGTTGGACGCCCGCACCAGGCCCCAGCCGTCGTTCCAGTCCACCCGCAGGCCGTCGATGGTCGAACTGCGCGCGCCCTCGAACTTCGCCGCGTCCCGGAAGCGCGCGACGAAGGCGTGCGGGTCGCCGTCCGGCGCGTCCACCTTGATCTCCGGCGTGGAGACGCCGTTGGGCAGCGCGTCGAGCTGTTCGCCGGGCGCCTCTTCGTGCGAGGACAGGATCTCCAGCAGGCGCGCGGCGGCGTAGATGCCGTCGTCGAAGCCGTACCAGCGCTCGGCGAAGAAGAAGTGGCCGCTCATCTCGCCGGCCAGTTCGGCTTCGGTCTCGCGCATCTTCGCCTTGATCAGCGAGTGCCCGGTCTTCCACATCAGCGGGCTGCCGCCATGGCGCAGGATGTGGCCGGGCAGGCGGCCGGTGCACTTCACGTCGTACACGATCACCGCGCCAGGGTTGCGCTCCAGCACGTCGGCGGCGAACAGCATCAGCAGGCGGTCGGGGAAGATGTTGTGGCCGTCGCGGGTGACCACGCCGAGGCGGTCGCCGTCGCCATCGAAGGCGATGCCCAGGTCCGCGTCCAGGCGCTGCACCATCTGCACCAGGTCCTCGAGGTTGTGCGGCTCGCTCGGGTCCGGGTGGTGGTTGGGGAAGCTGCCGTCGATCTCGCAGTACAGCGGCACCACCTGCGCGCCGATCGCCTCCAGCACGCGCGGGCCGATCTCGCCGGCGACGCCATTGCCGGCGTCCACCACCACCTTCAGCCGGCGGTCCATCTGCACGTCGCCGGCGATGCGCGAGACGTAGTCGTCGTCGATCGCGCGCTGGCCCAGCATGCCGGGCACGTCGGCGGTGTGCAGGCGGTCCTCGGCGATGCGCGCGTACAGGTCGGTGATCGCGTCGCCGGACAGGGTGACGCCGCCGACCACGATCTTGAAGCCGTTGTAGTCGGGCGGATTGTGGCTGCCGGTGACGGCGATGCCGCAGCCGGTGCGCAGGTGGTAGGTGCCGAAATAGACGACCGGTGTGGGCACCATGCCGACGTCGATGACGTTGCGGCCGGCCCGGCGCAGGCCGTCGGTGAGGCCGTCGACCAGTTCCGGCCCGGACAGCCGGCCGTCGCGGCCGACCACGATGTCGGTCAGGTTCTGCTCGAACATCAGGGTGCCGATCGCATGGCCGATCAGTTCGGCGATGCCGCGGTCGAGGGTCTGCCCGACCACGCCGCGGATGTCGTAGGCGCGGAAGATGCCGCTGTCGATCGCGACCGGCGCGCGCGGTGCGCGCACGGCCACGGGCGCCGCGGCCGGCTTCGGTGCCGGCGGCTCGGTGCCGGCCTCGTCGGTTTCGACCGGTGCCGCCGCGTCGGCTGCGGGCGCCGGCGGGGCCAGCACAGCGTCGGCCAGGGTCGGCGCGTCGTCCGTCGCGCCGGCATCGCCGGCCGGTCGCCGCGACGCGCGCCAGGCCAGCGTGGCCAGCAGCAGCAACACCAACGCGGCGACGCCCGAGGCAATCGCGCCGAGCCCGAACAGCCCGCGCGTCTCCTCCGGCAGGCCCGCGGCAATGCGCAGGTCAGTGCCCGGAATCTTCGCGGCGAGCGCCTCCGCGCTGTCGGCCAGCGCCCCATCGCCGCGCTCCAGCACGCGCGCGGTGCCCTGGCGCAAGGACAGGTAGACATCGTCGCCGACCGCGACCGACTGCAGCGCGTCCGTCGCGACCCGCAGCGGCAGGCGCACGTAGGCGACACCGACCACCGTATCGCCGGCGCGCGCCGGCGCCGCCAGCACCAGCTTCGCGCCGCCGCCGTCGCGGGCGATGCGCGCGACCGGGGCGTCGGTGGCCAGCGCCGCCTCCAGCGCCGCCAGCTTGCCGAAGCCAGTGTCCGGAAGGCCGGCGAAGCCCGCCTCGAGGTCGGCCGGCAGCAGTTCCGCCGCCTCCACGTGGGCCCAGCCGGCACCCAGGCGGGCGGCCGCGCCGGCATGGTCGCCAGAGGCCAGCGCGACCTGCACCGGCGCCGAGGCGAGCCGGTCGCGCAGCTGTTGCTTCTGCTGATCCAGCACGCGCTGCGTGCCCTGCACGGCGAGGTCGCGTGAGGTCTGCAGCGCCTCGCTGCGGCGCGCGTCCTGCCACTGCCGCCACCCGGTCCAGGCGAACAGCAGGGCCAGCACCAAGCCGGCCAGGGCCAGCACCGGCAGCAGCGACCGCAGCTGCTCGGCACCCGGGCGTCGTGTGTTCTCGCTCATCGCCTTCCCCTGTCAGCGCACGCCGGTATGGCCGAAGCCGCCGGCGCCACGCGCGCTTTCCTCGAATGACTCCACCACCTGCAGCGTCGCCCGCACCAGCGGCAGCACCAGCAGCTGGGCGATGCGGTCCCCGGGGGCGATGGTGAACGCTTCGCCGCCGCGATTCCAGACGCTGATCAGCAGCGGCCCCTGGTAATCGGCGTCGATCAGCCCGGTGCCGTTGCCCATCACGATGCCGTGCTTGTGGCCGAGCCCGGAGCGCGGCAGCACCAGCGCGCACAGCGCCGGGTCGGCGAGGTGGACCGCCAGCCCCGAGGGCACCAGCGCGGTGTCGCCCGGCGCCAGCGTCAGCGGCGCGTCGAGCGCGGCGCGCAGGTCGAGCGCGGCGCTGGCCGGGGTCGCGTAGTCGGGCAGCGGCCACTCGGCGCCGAAGCGCGGGTCGAGGACTTTGACTTGCAGCGTGCGTTGCATCAGCTCAGGCGCTCCGCGATCAGGTCGAGCAGGGCGTCGGCGAGGTCCGGCTTGGGGGCGGCGCCGAGTTCACGGACCAGATCATCCGCGTAGACCGTCAGCTGGTTGTGGTCGCTTTCGAACCCGCTGCCGGCCACGCCGACGCGGTTGGCGGCGATCAGGTCGAGGCGCTTGGCGGCGAGCTTGTCGCGCGCGTAGCGCTCGACGTCGCCGGTTTCGGCGGCGAAACCGACGACCAGTCCCGGCCGCCGCGCGTGCGCGGCGACCTCGGCGAGGATATCCGGCGTGCGCACCAGCTCCAGCGTCATCGTGTCCACGCCCGCCTGCTTCTTCAGCTTGTGCGCGGCGGTCGTGCGTGGCCGCCAGTCGGCGACCGCGGCGGCGCCGACGTAGACGTCGCACGGCAGCGCGGCCAGCACCGCGGCGCGCATCTGTTCGGCCGAACGCACGTCCACCCGCTGCACGCCGGCCGGCGTCGCCAGCTGCACCGGTCCGGCCACGAGCACCACCTGGGCGCCGCGCCGCGCGGCCGCGGCGGCGACCGCGAAGCCCATCTTGCCGCTGCTGCGGTTGCCCAGGAAGCGGACCGGGTCGATGTCCTCGTAGGTCGGCCCGGCGCTGACCAGCACCCGGCGCCCGGCCAGCGTCGCGCTCACCGGCGTCCCGCCGCGGCGAGCGCCTGCACGATCGCGTCCGGCTCGACCAGCCGGCCCGGGCCGAATTCGCCACAGGCCTGCGGGCCGTCGTCGGGGCCGATCACCAGCGCGCCGCGCGCGACGAGGGTGGCGACGTTGGCCTGCGTCGCCGGATGCGCCCACATGCGGTGGTTCATCGCCGGGGCGATCGCCAGCGGCGCGGTGGTCGCCAGGCACAGCGTGCTGACCAGGTCGTCGGCGAGGCCGTGCGCGAGCTTGGCGATCGTGTTGGCGGTGGCCGGCGCGACCAGCACCTGCTCGGCCCAGCGCGCCAGTTCGATGTGGCCCATCGCGGCTTCCGCGTTCTCGTCCCACAGCGAGCTGCGCACGGTCCGGCCGGACACCGCCTGGAAACTCTGCGCGCCGACGAAGCGCAGCGCGTCCCCGGTCATCGCCACCTGCACCTGGGCGCCGGCATCGCCAAGCCGGCGCACCAGCTCGACCGCCTTGTAGGCGGCGATGCCGCCGCACACGCACAGCAGCACGCGGCGTTCGAGGCGGGCGGGACCGTCCATGCGGGTCGGGAAATTCCTACGGCCGATGTGGCGGTTAGCTTACCCGACGGCGGCGTGAGGACCGATCGCCGCCGCGGCGTCGCGCCAGGACAGTGGGGGCGTGCATCCGGCGCCGGCCGCGACGGCGGACGCACCCCATTCCACCGACACGGTCCCCCGATGCACATCCGCGACTGGCCCGCCGGCGAACGTCCCCGCGAGAAGCTGCTTGCCCGCGGTGCGCAGGTGCTGTCGGACGCCGAACTGCTGGCGCTGTTCCTCGGTTCCGGCCTGCGTGGCCAGGATGCGGTGGCGACCGCCCGCGACCTGCTCGCCCGCCACGGGCCCCTGCGCGTCCTGCTGGAGCGCAGCCCGGCGCAACTGGCGGAACTGCCGGGCCTGGGGCCGGCCCGCGCAGCCCAGCTCGCCGCGGCGCTGGAACTGTGCGGCCGCTACCTCGCCGCCGGGCTCGAACGCGGCGAGGCGCTGTCCGACCCGGCCGCCGCCGGCCGCTACTTCGCGCAGCGCCTGCGCGGCTACCCGCACGAGGTGTTCGCCGCGTTGTTCCTCGACGCCCGCCATCGCGCGCTGGCCTTCGAGGAGCTGTTCCGCGGCACCATCGACGGCGCCGAGGTGCATCCGCGCGAGGTCGTTCGCCGTGCGCTGGCGCACAACGCCGCCGCGGTGATCGTCGGCCACAACCACCCGAGCGGCAGCGCGGAGCCGAGCGCCGCCGACCGCGCGGTCACCGCCCGCCTCAAGCAGAGCCTGGCGCTGGTCGACATCCGCCTGCTCGACCATTTCGTGATCGGCGACGGCGCCCCGGTGTCGCTGGCGGCGCGCGGCTGGGTCTGACGCGCGCAGCGCCGGCGACCGGGCACCTTCCGGACGCGCGGCGAGCGGGAGAGGGCAGACCCGGATGCATGGACCGCATCCTGGCTTCCGAGGACTCGCGGGGCGCCCTGACGGGCCTCTCCCGTGCGCCGCGCTCGCGAGCGGCAGGCGGGCCGCTGGCCGCGACCGCTACAATGCGGTTCCGTTGAACCTCCGCAGAACCTCCGCGTGAAAGCCCAGCTCCGCGCCCTGATCCAGCAGGGCATCGATGCCCTGCGTGCCGATGGCACCCTGCCGGCCGAGGCCGCGACGCCGGAGTTCGTCGTGGAGCGCCCGAAGGATCGCAGCCACGGCGACTTCTCGACCAACGCCGCGATGCTGCTGGCGAAGGCCGCGAAGACCAATCCCCGCGCGCTCGCACAGGCGCTGCTGCCGCGGATCCAGGCGGCCGACGCCGACGGCCTGCTCGCCGCCGCCGAGCTCGCCGGCCCCGGCTTCCTCAACTTCCGCCTCGCACCGGCCGCATGGCAGGCGCAGTTGCGCGCGATCCACGCCGAGGGCGCGCGCTACGGCCGCAACGCGAGCGGCAAGGGCCGCCGCGCCGGCGTCGAATACGTATCGGCCAATCCCACCGGCCCGCTGCACGTCGGCCACGGCCGCGCCGCGGTGATCGGCGACTGCATCGCCCGCGTGCTCGAGGCCAACGGCTGGGACGTGGTGCGCGAGTTCTACTACAACGACGCCGGCGCGCAGATCGACAACCTCGCCCGGTCGGTGCAGGCGCGCGCGCTCGGCAGGACGCCCGACGACGCCGGCTGGCCGGAGGACGGCTACCGCGGCGACTACATCGTCGACGTCGCCGAGGCCTACCTGCGCGGCGACAGCGTCGAGGTCGAGGGCCACGTCGTCGCCGGCGCGAAGGACCCCGGCGACCTGGACGCGATCCGCCGCTTCGCGGTGGCCTACCTGCGCCGCGAGCAGAACGCCGACCTCGCCGCCTACGGCGTGTCGTTCGATGTCTATTTCCTGGAGTCCTCGCTGTACGCCGACGGCAAGGTGGAGGAAACCGTGCGCGAGCTCGTCGCCCACGGCCACACCTACGAGGAGGGCGGCGCGCTGTGGCTGCGCACCACCGACTTCGGCGACGACAAGGACCGCGTGATGCGCAAGTCCGACGGCACCTACACCTATTTCGTGCCGGACGTCGCGTACCACCTGTCGAAGTGGCAGCGCGGCTACGAGCGCGCGATCACCGAGCTCGGCGCCGACCACCACGGCTCGCTGGCGCGGGTGAAGGCCGGCCTGCAGGCGCTCGACCTGGGCATCCCCGCCGGCTACCCGGAATACGTGCTGCACCAGATGGTGACGGTGATGCGCGGCGGCGAGGAGGTGAAGCTGTCCAAGCGCGCCGGCAGCTACCTGACCCTGCGCGACCTGATCGACGAGGTCGGCCGCGACGCGACGCGCTGGTTCCTGCTCGCGCGCCGCCCCGATTCGCAGCTGACCTTCGACATCGACCTGGCGCGCAGCCAGTCGCTGGACAACCCGGTCTACTACGTGCAGCTTTCGCACGCGCGCACCTGCGGCCTGTTCCGCCAGGCGCGCGAGCGCGGCGTCGCCTTCGACCTCGGCAACGGCCTTGCGCAGCCGCCCGACCTCGCCGATGCGCGCACCCGCGACCTGCTCACCGAGCTGTCGCGCTATCCGGAAGTGGTGGCCGCGGCCGGCGAGCAACTCGAGCCGCACCAGCTCGCCGCCTACCTGCACGAGCTGGCGCAGGCGTTCCAGTCGTACTACAACGAACACCAGTTCCTGGTCGACGACGCCGACGTGCGCGACGCGCGCCTCGCGCTCGCGCAGGCAACCCGCCAGGTGCTGGCGAACGGGCTCGGATTGATTGGCGTCTCGGCGCCGGAGGCGATGTAGGTGGCGGCACGCAAGGGGAAGTCGCAGGCGCGGCGCAACAGCGGCGGTGACCATGGCCTGCCGGGCTGGGCCTGGCTGGTGCTGGGCGTGGTGCTGACCGCGGTGGTGCTGCTGGGCGCGCCGAAGCTGCTGCACAAGGGGGAGGGCGACGGCTTCTTCCGGCCCACGCCGAATCCGGACGCGCAGCCGGCGGGGACGCCGGAGGACGAGGCGATCGTCGCCACCGACGCACGCCCGAGCCCGCCCAAGGACGACGATGCGAACGCGGACACCGCGCCGCCGAAGGACACCCGCTACGACTTTTACACGCTGCTGCCCGGCGACGAAGTGCCGATGAGCGACGCCGAGCTGGAGGCGACCGCGCGCGCGGAAGCCGCGCGCGCGGCACGGCCGCAGCCGCAGCCGGCCCCGGCGGAGGATGACGACGACGCCGCGCAGCCCGCCGCCGAGGTCGCCGCGCGCGACGCGGACTCGGCTGCGACGGCCTCCGCGACGGCCTCCGCGACCGCCAGCGGCGACACGCCCTACCTGCTGCAGGCCGGCGCCTTCGGCGCGTCGGGCGACGCCGAGGCGCTGAAGGCGCGAATCGCCCTGCTCGGCCTCACCGCGCGGGTGGAATCGGCGCAGATCGGCGGCCGGACCGTGTACCGCGTGCGCATGGGCCCGTACGGCACCGCCTCCGAACTGGCGGACGCCAAGCGCAAGCTGGCCGCCGGCGGCTTGCCGGCGCTGGCGATCAAGGCTAAATAGGCCGGCCACGACCGGTGGCGCGCAAGGCGATCGCATGCCCTACGACCTGCGGCTGGACCAGACCAACCGCCTGCTCGACCTGCGTTACCACGGGGTGGTGTCGGTGGCCCAGCGCCTGCAGGCCTGGGAGGAATCGGCGCCCCTGCTGGAGGCCAGCGGCTTCCGCCGCATCCTGATCGACCTCACCGCCGCGATCGCGGCGACCGAGCCGTTGCAGCGCACCCGGGACCTGGTCGGCCGCCTCACCCACGAGCCGTTGCTGCTCGCCTCGCGCACCGCCTTCGTCGCCCCGCCCGCGCATCCGGCCAACCACCTGTTCGAGGTGCTGGCCGCCGCTCACCACTATCCGTTCGCGCGCTTCGCCGACCGCGACGCGGCGCTCGCCTGGCTGCTCAGCGAGGAACCGCCGGTCTGAGCCGGGCGCACCGGCGCCGGCCTTAGAATCCGCGCATGGACAAGCTCGCCTTCATCACCGGCGCCACCTCCGGCTTCGGCCGCGCCGCCGCGCGCCGCTTCGTCGCCGGCGGCTGGCGCGTCATCGCCACCGGCCGCCGCGCCGACCGCCTCGACGCACTGGTCGCCGAACTCGGCGCCGACCACGTGCACTCCGCCTGCTTCGACCTGCGCGACGCGGCGGCGATGCGCGCCACGCTCGACGCGCTGCCGGACGGCTTCCGCGGCATCGACCTGCTGGTCAATAACGCCGGCCTCGCCCAGGGCACCGCGCCTGCGCAGGAGGCCAGCCTCGCCGACTGGCGGACGATGATCGACACCAACATCACCGCGATGGTGACGCTGACGCACGCGCTGCTGCCGGCGCTGATCGCGCGCCGCGGCGCGATCGTCAACATCAGTTCCACCGCGGCGAAGTACCCGTACCCGGGCGGCAACGTCTACGGCGGGACCAAGGCCTTCGTCAGCCAGTTCTCGCTCAACCTGCGCACCGACCTGCACGGCACCGGCGTGCGGGTGACCGCGCTCGAACCGGGGATGGCGGAAACCGAGTTCACCCTGGTCCGCACCCACGGCGACCAGGCGGCGTCCGACGCGCTGTACCGCGGGGTCGAGCCGATGACCGCCGAGGACATCGCGGAGACGCTGTGGTGGATCGCCAACCTGCCGCCGCACCTCAACGTCAACCGGCTGGAGCTGATGCCGACCCGGCAGTCCTTCGCCGGCTTCCAGCTGCAGCGCGATTGACGGCGAACGCGTGGAGCGCGGACCCGCGGATTACGCCGTGTTCCACTCGCGCACGCTGACTTCGGACGCTCCGGTGACGTGCAGCGGATCGGCGAACGCCATCGCCTGCGCCTGCTCCAGCGACTCGGCGCGCAGCACGTAGGCGCCGCCGCTGCGGTCGCCGAACGGACCGTACAGTTCCAGCGCGCCGCGCACGCGCAGGCCGTCCAGGTGCGCGTAGTGCGGGGCGATCACCGCCGGGTCGAACTGCGGCCGGCGCAGGGTCAGGACCAGGTAGCGCTTCACGCGGACGTGCCCGCCGGCGTCGCCAGCGGTTCGTCGCTGAGGTAGGTGTAGGCGGTCAGGCCCGCCTCCAGGGCCGCGTCCAGGCGCGCCGCCTCGTCGCCGGGCAGGCGCGCCGCGGCGACCTTGTCGCGGTACGCGCGGCGCAGGTCGTCGAGCTTGTAGCCGACGTAGTCGAGCATCACGTCGGTGGTGTCGCCACGCCGTTGCTGGCGGATGACGTAGCCGCCATCGTCGAGGTGGACCTCGACCGCGTCGGTGTCGCCGAACAGGTTGTGGATGTCGCCGAGGATTTCCTGGTAGGCGCCGACCAGGAAGAAGCCGAGCCGGTACTGCTCGCCTGCGCGCAGTTCGTGCAGCGGCAACGAGCTGTGCAGGCCCTCGTTCTCGACGTAGCAGTCGACCTTGCCGTCGGAGTCGCAGGTCAGGTCGGCGATCACCCCGCGCCGGGCCGGTTCCTCGTCCAGGCGCTCGATCGGCGCGATCGGGAACACCTGGTCGATCGCCCACACGTCCGGCATCGACTCGAACACGCTGAAGTTGACGAAGTACTTGTCGACCAGCCGCTCGTCGAGCTCGTCGAGCAACTCGCGGTGGTTGCGCTCGCGCACGTCCAGGCGCGCGCGCACCGCGTGCGCGATCGCGTAGAACAGGTCGTCGATGCGCGCCCGGTGAGCGAGGTCCAGCTGGCCCAGCGCATACAGCGACAGGCCTTCGCCATGGCGGTACTGCGCTTCGTGGAAGATCTCCACCGGCGGGCGCGCGCCGAGCTCGCCGTGCAGGTCGCGCAGGTGGCGGATGACCTGCGGCTCGTCGTCGTGCACGTCGGGCACCCGTCCTTCCGGCGCGCGCTCGATCTCGGCGACGTTGGCGACCAGCACCGCGTGGTGCGCGGTCATCGCGCGGCCGCATTCGGTGACGATGCGCGGCGGCGGCAGGTCGTTCTGCGCGCAGGCCTCGGCCAGCGGCTGCACGATGTTGCCGGCGTACTGATCCAGGCCGTAGTTGATCGAGCAGTAGCTGCGCGAGCGGGTGCCCTCGTAGTCCACGCCCAGGCCGCCGCCCACGTCCATGTACTTCACTTGCGCGCCCAGCTTCGACAGCTCGATGAAGTAACGCGTCGCCTCGCGCATGCCCTTGGCGATGTCGCGCACGTTGGAAATCTGCGAGCCCATGTGGAAGTGCAGCAACTGCAGGCAGTCGCCCATGCCGGCGTCGCGCAGGGTCTTCCACAAATCGAGCACCTGGCGCGGCATCAGCCCGAACTTGGCCTTGTCGCCGCCGCTGTTCTGCCACTTGCCGGCGCCGAGCGAGGCCAGCCGCATGCGCACGCCGACGCCGGGGCGGATGCCGAGCGCTTGCGCCTCCTCGAGGATCAGCGGCAGCTCGGACGGCTTCTCGACGACGATGAAGGTTTCCAGGCCGAGCCGGCGACCGATCAGCGCGAGGCGGATGTACTCGCGGTCCTTGTAGCCGTTGCAGACGATCAGCCCGCCGGGGCGCGACAGCGCGAGCACCGCCATCAGCTCCGGCTTGCTGCCGGCCTCCAGCCCGAAGCCCTCGCCGGCGTGCGAGGCCAGCACGCCGGCGACGCCCGCGTGCTGGTTGACCTTGATCGGATACACGGCGGTGTAACCGCCGCGGTAATCCCATTCGGCCTGCGCGCGGCCGAAGGCCTCCTGCAGCTGGCGCAGGCGATCGCCGAGGATGTCCGGGAAGCGCACCAGCAACGGCAGCTTGGCGCCGTTCGCGCGCGCCGCGTCGACGATTTCCGGCAGCGCGATCGCCGGCCCGGCCGCGCCGCGCGGGCGCACCACGATCCGCCCCCGGGCGTCCACGTCGAAGTAACCGCCGGCCCAGTGCGGGATCGAATAGGTCTTGCGGGCGTGGTCGGTCGACCAGGCGGTCATCGGCGGCGTCCGGGGAAAACAGCGGGCGCGCAGTGTAGCGCCGGGGGCGTGTACGCGAGCCGGGCTGCGTGGCCCGCGCCTGCCCGGGCCGCGGGCGTGGCGGGTGGGAGAGGTGGGCAGGACCGTATGCGGCATGGATGCCGCATCCGAGCCTCCATGGACGGATTCACGGCGTGTCCTGCCCATCTCTCCCGCCCGCCACGCTCCCACCACGTCGCCACCGTCTCCCGGTTTGCCGGTTACGGTTTCCGTGTCCGCAACAGGCCCTCCGCTACAATCCGCGCCCCGCAAGGACGGACCGCCGCGATGACCGAGCCCACCTGGCACTACGAGCACTTCGAACCGACCGGCTCGGCGATCGGCTACCGGGTCACCGGCAAGCTCGACGAGGTGCAGTCGCCGTTCCAGAAGATCGAGATCTACGGCACCACCGACTGGGGCAACCTGATGCTGATCGACGGCGCGGTGATGCTCACCAGCCGCGACAACTTCCTGTACCACGAGATGATGGCGCACCCCGCGCTGTTCACCCATCCGGCGCCGAAGCGGGTGGTGATCATCGGCGGCGGCGACTGCGGCACCCTGCGCGAGGTGCTGCGCCACCCGGGCGTCGAGCAGGCCGTCCAGTGCGACATCGACGAGCAGGTCACGCGCATGGCGGAGAAGTGGTTCCCCGAGCTGTGCGAGTCCAACCACGATCCGCGCGCGCGCCTGTTGTTCGACGACGGCGTCGCCTACATGCGCGACTGCGAACCCGGCAGCGTGGACCTCGTGATCGTCGACTCCACCGATCCGGTCGGCCCCGCCGAAGGCCTGTTCAACCGCGCGTTTTACGAAAGCTGCTTCCGCGCGCTGAAGGACGACGGCATCCTGGTCCAGCAGTCCGAGTCGCCGCTGGCGCTGCTCGCGCTGATCCGGGAGATGCGCGGCGAAATGGCGAAGGCCGGCTTCGCCCGCTTCGCCACCCTGCCGTTCCCCCAGCCGTGCTACCCGACCGGCTGGTGGAGCTGCACCCTGGCGCGCAAGCCGGGGACCGGCGACGGTTTCGCCTTCCGCGAGCAGGATGCGCGCGACAAGCCGTTCCCGACCCGCTACTACAGCGCCGACGTCCACCGCGGCGCGCTGGCGACCCCGCCCTTCGTGGCCGAGGCCCTGGCCGGCTGAACCATGCAGCCGGCAAAACGTGCCGGTCGTCGCAAAAACGGGCCGCCCGGGTGCAAGGGGCGGCGGGACTGCCGACAATCCGGCCGACTGGCGCAGGGGGGCGCCGGTAAGGAGTCCTTTTGCGCCTACGCCGGACCTGGCTGTTCGGGCTGTTGCTGCTGCTCGCGGGCGGAGGCTTGGCCCTGCCCGCGCGGGCGGCATCGGGGGATGCCTTCGACGCGCTGTTCCGGCGCCTGGAGCGCGGCGAGATCTGGACCCTGGACCAGGCCGCCACCGATCGCCGCCTGGCCGACCTCGCCGCCCTGATCCCGCCGGGCGACGCCCACCGCACCCTGCTGCACCAGGCCCTGCGTTGCGACTGGCACTGGCGCAACGACGCGCCCGGCCAGCTGGCCGACGCCGAGGACGGCCTGCGCCGCGCGGCCGCGGCCGCCGACGTCGAGGCGCGGATCCGCTTCCATTACTGCCGTGCGGCCGCGCGCGAGCAGATCGACACCAACGCCTCCGCGCTGGAGGACTACGACGCCGGGATCGCGCTGGCGCGCGGCAGCGAGAACGACCGCCTGCTCGCCGACGGCCTCGCCGCGCGCGGCGGCATGCATTCGCTGCTGGGCGAGCAGAGCCGCGCGGTGCTCGACTTCCTCGCCGCCCAGCGCCTGTACGAACGCGCCGGCGCACGGCCCGACGCCGAGTTCAACCTGCTCAACCTCGCGATCGCCTACCGGCGCATGGGCGACACCGCCAAGGCCGCGGACTATCTGCGCCAGAGCGAGCGCTTCACCGAGCGCAGCGGCGACTGGGCCGGCCTGACCTCGACCCTGATGCAGCAGGCCTATCTCGCCGAGGACGCGGGCCAGCCGGGGGAGGCGATGGCGCGCTACGAGCGGGTGCTGTCCATCGCGCGCAAGCAGAACAGCGTGTACGACATGGGCGCCGCCCACCTCGGCATGGCCCTGCCGCACATCATGCGGCGCGAGTATCG
Organism: Lysobacteraceae bacterium; assembly: GCA_035539135.1. Classification (GTDB taxonomy): domain Bacteria; phylum Pseudomonadota; class Gammaproteobacteria; order Xanthomonadales; family Xanthomonadaceae; genus JABFWF01. The sequence continues at coordinate 316,656 of DATLJD010000008.1, read as the reverse complement.
CCAGGCGCTGGCCGTGCTGGCGCAGGCCGAGCGCGAGTTCGCCGCGGCCGGCGACACCTCCAACCGCGACATGCTGGCGCTGCGCCGGGGCCAGGCCTACGCCGGCCTCGGCGACCATGCGCGGGCGCTCGAGGCTTACGCACGCGCCGCCGAATGGATCGAACGCAGCGGCAACCTGCGCTACCAGGCGCTGCTGTACGAGGCGCGTTCGGCCAGCCACGAGGCCATGGGCGACAAGGACGCGGCGCTCGCCGACCTGCGCCGCTACATCGCCGCCACCGAGGCGCTGGAGAAACGCAACCACGACCAGCAGGCGGAAACATTGCGCTTCCAGTTCGACGCCGAGCGCGGCGAGCTGGAGGACCGCCGCCACGATGCCGAACAGGCCCTGCGCGACCGCCAGCTGGAGACCTTGCTCAAGGCGCGCCGCTGGCAGCGGATCGCGACCGTGCTGGCCGGGGTGCTGGTACTGCTGCTCGGGGGGCTGGTGCTGCGCCAGTTCGCGCGCATGCGCCGCCTGCGCGAGCTGGCCTCGACCGACCCGCTGACCGGCGTCGCCAACCGCCGCAGCATCGAGGTGCAGGGCGAGGCGATGCTGCTGCACGCGCGCGTGCATGGGCTTCCGCTGTGCGCGCTGCTGGTCGACCTCGACCACTTCAAGCGCATCAACGACGCCAACGGCCACCTCGCCGGCGACGAGGTGCTGGCGCGCGCCGCACGCGCCTGCCAGGGCGCGCTGCGCCACGGCGACCGGCTCGGCCGGATCGGCGGCGAGGAGTTCCTGGTGCTGCTGCCCAACACCCGCACCGCGCACGCGCTGCCGGTCGCTGAGCGGCTGCGCGCGGCGCTGCGCGAGCTCGACTGCAGCGACATCCCGGCGGATGCCGAAGTGACCGCCAGCGTCGGCGTCGCCGAACTGCGCCCGCAGGACGAGGACCTGAAGGCGCTGATCCAGCGCGCCGACCTCGCCCTGTACCGCGCCAAGCATCGCGGCCGCGACCGCGTCGAAGTCGACGAGGACGCGCACGGCCGGGCGCCCGAACCGGCCGCCGAGCTGGTGGACTGACGCGTCGCCGGCCGGCTAGAGGGCGTCGCCGTCGAGCTCGCCGGTGCGGATCCGCACCACCTTGTCCAGGTCCCAGACGAAGATCTTGCCGTCGCCGATCTTGCCGGTGCCGGCGGCCTGCATGATCGCCTCCACCACCGCGTCGGCCTGCTCGTCGGTGACCGCGACCTCGAGCTTGATCTTGGGCAGGAAGTCGACCACGTACTCGGCGCCGCGATAGAGCTCGGTATGGCCTTTCTGCCGGCCGAAGCCCTTGACCTCGGTCGCGGTGATGCCGGCGACGCCGGCTTCCGACAGCGCCTCGCGCACGTCGTCGAGCTTGAACGGCTTGATGATGGCCATGACCATCTTCATTCACGCGGTCTCCATGTCGGCTGCCAGCAGGATACCGTGCCGGTGGCGCGAGCCGCCGGCGGCCAACGCCCGCGGGCCTGTGTTCCAATACGCGCCCGCACGCCGGTCCTCGGACTGTTCCGACGGCCCGGCGCGGGGCCCGCCGACGGCGCGGGCACGGGACGCCGGCCATGCTGTAGGCCACCACGCGCGACCACGGAGCCGCCATGAACGCCACCGTCAGCACCCCCCTCAGCTCGAGCAGCACCTCGTTGACCAGCATGATCGACCTCGGCCACATCGACGAACTCGCGCGCCGCCTGAGCAACCTGGTGCCGCCGGCGATGCGCGGCAGCGGTTTCGAGGACCTGCGCGAGGAGCTGCAGGAGAACTTCAAGTCGGTGCTGCAGGCCGGGCTGGCCAAGCTCGACCTGGTCACCCGCGAGGAATTCGAAGTGCAGCGGGCGGTGCTGTTGCGCACCCGCGAGAAGCTGGACGCCCTGCAGCGCACCGTCGCCGAGCTGGAAGGCGCGCGCGCCCCGGCCGCGCAAGCCACGCCCCCGCAAGCCTGAGCCCCGCCGCCATGGGCCTCGCCCTCGTGCACAGCCGTGCACGCGCCGGCGTGCGCGCGCCCGCCGTCCGCGTCGAGGTCTACCTCGGCGGCGGCCTGCCGTCGATGTCGATCGTCGGCCTGCCGGAAGCCGCGGTGCGCGAGGCCAAGGACCGGGTGCGCGCCGCGATCCAGTGCGCGCAGTTCGAATTCCCCGCGCGCCGCATCACCGTCAACCTGGCGCCAGCCGACCTGCCCAAGGACGGCGGCCGCTTCGACCTGCCGATCGCGCTCGGCATCCTCGCCGCCAGCGGCCAGGTGCCGGGCGAGGCATTGCGCGACGTCGAGTTCCTCGGCGAGCTCGGCCTGACCGGCGAGCTGCGGCCGGTGGACGGCGTGCTGCCGGCGGCGCTGGCGGCGGCGGCCGAGGGCCGGCGGTTGGTGGTGCCGACCGCCAACGGCCCCGAGGCGGCGCTGCCGCGCGACGGCCAGGCGAGCACCGCGCGCACCCTGCTGGAGGTCTGCGCCGCGCTCGACGGCCGGCGCACGCTGCCGGACGCGGAAGCGCCCGCGCCCTGCGCCGCGCACCTCCCCGACCTCGCCGACGTGCGCGGCCAGCTGCAGGCGCGGCGCGCGCTGGAGATCGCGGCGGCCGGCGGCCACCACCTGCTGCTGGTCGGGCCGCCCGGCTGCGGCAAGACCCTGCTCGCCTCGCGCCTGCCCGGGCTGCTGCCGGCGCTGGGCGAGGCCGAGGCGCTGGAGGCCGCGACCATCGCCTCGATCAGCGGCCGCGGCCTGGATCCGGCGCGCTGGCGCGCACGGCCCTACCGCGCGCCGCACCACACCGCCAGCGCGGTCGCCCTCGCCGGCGGCGGCAGCCAGCCGCGGCCCGGCGAGATCTCGCTGGCGCACAACGGCGTGCTGTTCCTCGACGAACTGCCGGAGTGGAGCCGGCAGGCGCTGGAGGTGCTGCGCGAGCCGCTGGAGTCGGGCGTGGTCACCATCTCGCGCGCGGCGCGGCAATGCGAATTCCCGGCGCGCTTCCAGCTGATCGCGGCGATGAATCCCTGCCCCTGCGGCTGGGCCGGGGATCCGTCCGGACGCTGCCGCTGCAGCCCCGACCTCATCCAGCGCTACCACGCGCGCATATCGGGCCCGCTGATGGACCGCATCGACCTGCACGTGGACGTACCACGGTTGCCACCCGCCGAACTGCGCCCCGACGCGCCGGCGGGCGAACCCAGCGCGGCGGTGCGCGCGCGCGTGGTCGCGGCGCGCGCGCTGCAGCAGGTGCGCAGCGGTTGCTGCAACGCCCACCTCGACCAGGCCGCGACGATGGCGCACTGCCGGCTGGCGCCAGCCGACCAGGCCCTGCTCGAGCGTGCGATCGACGGCCTGCAACTGTCGGCGCGCGCGATGCACCGGATCCTGCGCGTCGCCCGCACCATCGCCGACCTCGCCGGCAGCGAGGCGATCGCCACCGCCCACCTCACCGAGGCGCTCGGCTACCGCCGCCTGGATCGCCAGCAGCCGCTCGCGGCCTGACACTGGCGCCGAGCGAGCGCCCCTGACCGCTGCCGGATGGCGCGGTGCCCTGCGCCTTCCGCCGGTCCGTAGAGCGGAGCTTGCTCCGCTATCGTGTGGCTTCCACAGCGGAGCAAACTCCGCTCTACGCAATCTTTCTTGCACGCAATGTCCGAATTTTTGCCCGCCGACGCACTGCCCGTGCTGTACGAGGACGAGCGCCTCGCCGTCGTCGCCAAGCCGGCCGGATTGATGGTCCACGACAGCGCGCTGGCGCGCGGGGAGACCGACTTCGCCGCCGACCGCCTGCGCGCGCAGTTCGCACGGCCGGTGTTCCTGGTGCATCGGCTCGACCGCGCCACCAGCGGCTGCCTGCTGGTCGCCTTCGACCGCGAGGCCGCGTCCGCGCTGGGCAAGGCGCTGATGGCCGGCGCGCCGCCGGCCGACCCGGCCGCACGTGCGGTCGCGGCCCGGACCGCGTTCGACAAGGAATACCTGGCGGTCTGCCGCGGCTGGCCGGAGCCGGCGTTCGTCGTCGATCATCCGCTCGACGGCGGCCCCGGCAAGCCGCTGAAGAAGGACGCGGTGACCGCCTTCGAGCGCCTCGCCACCTGCGAGCTCGACCTGCCCTCGGCCGGCTTCCCCACGTCGCGCTACGCGCTGTTGCGCGCGCGGCCGCTGACCGGACGCTTCCGTCAGATCCGCCGGCACCTCAAGCACGCCTCGCACCACCTGATCGGCGACAGCAGCCACGGCGATGGCCGCCATAACCGCAACTTCCGCATGCTCGGCATCCAGCGCATGTTGCTGCACGCCTGGCGGCTGCGGTTCCCGCATCCGGCGACCGGCCTGCCGCTGCTGGTGACCGCGCCGCCGGACAAGGCGTTCCGGCGCGCGCTCGCGCTGTTCGATGCCGCGCTGCCGGACGCGAACTAGCGCTCCCCGCGATGGCGGCAAGCGTCTCGTCGGGGCGCGCACGCCGCCCCTACAATCCCCCGCATGCTGCAGGTCTCGCCCACGCTGGAGATCCCGGACGCGGAACTGGTCGAACGCTTCGTGCGCGCGGCCGGCCCCGGGGGGCAGAACGTCAACAAGGTCGCCACCGCGGTCGAGCTGCGCTTCGACGTTGCCGGCTCGCCCTCGCTGCCGGAGGCCGTGCGCGCACGCCTGCTCGCCCGCCGCGACCGCAGGCTGACGGATGCCGGCACCCTGGTGATCAGCGCCCAGCGCTTCCGCACGCAGGAACGCAATCGCGAGGACGCGCGCGAACGCCTGGCCGCCTTCATCGCCGCCGGCCTGCGCGCGCCGACCCCGCGCATCGCCACCCGCCCCACCCGCGCCTCCAGGCAGCGCCGGCTGGAGGCCAAGCGCGGCCGCGGCACGCTCAAGCGCGAGCGCACCCGCCGCGACTGGGACTGACGCATGGCCGACGCCCCGCTGCATCCGGCGCTGCCGCCGCCGGGATCGATCCTGCCGCTGCCGCCGCATGCCCCCCGCGTTCCCCCCAACCGCTTCACCCGCTGGCTAGGGAGCACGGTGCTGCGGCTGGGCGGCTGGCGCATGGTCGGCGCCTTTCCCGACATCCCCAAGCTGGTGCTGATCGGCGCGCCGCACTCGTCCAACTGGGACGGGATCTGGGGCTTCGCCGCCAAGCTCGCGCTCGGGCTGGACATCCGCATCCTCGGCAAGCACCAGCTGTTCTGGTGGCCGCTCGGCGTGCTGATGCGCCGGCTCGGGGTGATCGCGGTCGACCGCACCGCAGCCCAGGGCGTGGTCGAGCAGGCGGCGGCGCTGATTGTCAATGCCGAACACTTTTGGTTCGGTTTGGCCCCGGAGGGCACACGCAAACCGGTCGAACGCTGGAAACCGGGCTTCTGGAAGATCGCCCACGCCGCCCGCGTCCCGGTGCTGCCGGCTTACTTCCATTACCCGGACAAGGTCATCGGCATCGGCCCGCCGTTCGACCTCGGCGACGACATGGCCGCCGACATCGCCCGCATCCGCGCCTGGTACCGGCCGTGGCAGGGGCGTCATCACGGCACGCCCTGACCTTCGGCGGACGCGCAGGTGAAGGATCCGTGAAAGAATGTGACCGCATTGGCACGCCTGATGCGTAATCAGCAGGAGTAGCGCCTGCCCGGCCGCCGCATGCGCCCTGCCCGAGGGACGCGCAGCGCCCGGCGGCAGGCGCGGGGACCCGCCGGACCAGGCCGCCACCGCGCGGCTCGTCGGCGTCCCGTCTCATCAATCCGGTCGCGGCCTGCGCAGTGGTCGCGGCAGCAGGGGGACAACTTGGAGCCGATCCAGCATCCACGGGTCTCCGCGTTGTCGGGGTTGCGCGCCCGCGCCCGCGGAAACACGGCGATCCGCGTCGGCGCGGCGGCGTTGCCGGTAGCGCGCGGCGGCGCCGCGCCGAAGGCCGCGCCCGCGTGGACGCCGGCGATTGCCGTTATCCGGTCCTCCGTTGGGGCCTGTCTACGCCTGGACGTCGCCTCCGGGCACGCGCCGGGCGCAAGCGAACCGAGGTGAATTCGTGGATTTCCTGAGCGGCGCGGACGTGAAGCTGGTCTTCGCCTTCTGGCTAGGCGTGGTGGTCCTGTGCGTGGCGGTGATCATGCTGCTGGTGATCGTCGGCATGCGCCAGGCGATGTTGCGCAAGCAGCGCATCCACGACGAGGCGGCGCGGGTCTGGGGCGCGATCCTGTCGGACGTGGTGCATGGCACCGCGACCGCAGTGCCCAGGCTGGCGCGCGCGGACGTGTCCGGCTTCATCGAGGCCTGGAACCAGGTGCACGCCGCGTTGCCGTCGAGCGGCCCGCCGCAGCTGCGGCGGGCGGCGGAGCAGGCCGGCGCCGTCCCGCAGTTGCGCGCGCTGCTGGACCGCGGCGGCTTCCACGACCGGGTGGTGGCGATCATCGCGCTCGGCCACCTGCGGGACCGCGACGACTTCGACCGCCTCGTCCGCTTCCTGCACGCGCCCAGCGCGATCGTGTCGCTGTCGGCGGCGCGCGCCTTGATGCAGGTCGACAACGCGCGCGCGGTGGCGCTGTTCGTGCCCCAGATCGTCGCCCGCCTCGACTGGTCGCAAAGCGGCGTCGCCGAAATCCTGCGTGAAGCCGACACCGCGACCGTGTCGAGGGAGCTGGGCGAAGTCGCCCTGCAGGCGAACGCCGAGGCCGCGCCGCGACTGGTCCGCTTCCTCGCCGACATCAGCCCGACCGATGCCGCGCCGGTGATCCGCCGCATCCTTCAGTCCTCTCACGACGAGCACCTGATCTCGACCTGCCTGCAGGTGCTGGAGGATCCGCGCGACCTGCCCCTGGTGCGTCCGCTGCTCGGACGCGAGCGCTGGCACGTGCGCATGCACGCCGCGACCGCGCTCGGCCGCTTGGGCGAGAAGGACGACGAATGGCTGCTGCTGCCGCTGCTGTCGGACGCCCAGTGGTGGGTGCGCTACCGCGCCGCGCAGGCGCTGGTCCGCCTGTTCCGGCTGCACAGCCAGGATCCCGAGTCGCTGCGCGGCGGACTCGCCGACCCCTACGCGCGCGACATCCTCGACCAGGTGCTGGCCGAGCAACGCCTGGGAGTGGAGCGATGAACCCGATCCTGCCGCCGGCGCTGGTCGCCGCGATGGAGTGGATGCAGTGGGTGTTCCTCGCCTACTTCATCGGGCTCAACATCGCCTACCTCTGCCTCAACTATGTCTCGGTGTTCGGCGTGATCCGCTACATGCGCGAGCACGGCGGGCGCATGCTGCTGAAGAATTTCGCGCGCTACCAGCCGCCGGTGACGATCATCGTGCCGGCCTACAACGAGGAGCGCACGATCGTCTCCTCGATCCGCTCGCTGCTGCATCTGGGTTACCCCGAGTACGAGGTGCTGGTGGTCAACGACGGCTCGACCGACCGCACCCTGGAGGCGGTGGTCGAGGCGTTCTCGCTGGTCGAGTTCCCCGAGGCCTACCGCCGCCGCCTGCCGACCGCGCCGGTGCGCCGGGTGTTCGCTTCGCCGACCCATGCCCGCGTGCGCCTGGTGGACAAGGAGAACGGCGGCAAGGCCGACGCGCTCAACGCCGGCATCAATTGCGCCCGCTACCCGCTGTTCTGCGTGGTCGACGCCGACTGCATCCTGCAGCACGACAGCCTGACCCGCGTGGTCCAGCCGTTCCTCGAGGATTCGACCACGGTCGCCGCCGGCGGCGTGATCCGCGTGGTCAACGGTTGCCGCGTGGAGAACGGCCATCTGGCGAAGATCGACCTGCCGCGCAGCCTGCTGGCGATGTTCCAGACGGTCGAATACCTGCGCGCGTTCCTGTTCGGGCGCCTGGGCTGGTCGCCGATGAACGCGCTGCTGATCATCTCCGGCGCGTTCGGCGTGTTCTACAAGGAGCGGGTGATCGCCGCCGGCGGCTACCGCACCGACACCGTCGGCGAGGACATGGACCTGGTGGTGCGCCTGCATCGCACCCTGCGCGAGGAGCGCCGCGCCTACCGGATCACCTTCGTGCCCGATCCCATCTGCTGGACCGAGGCGCCGGAAGACCTGCATTCGCTGCGCAGCCAGCGCGCGCGCTGGCAGCAGGGCCTGGTCGAAAGCCTGCTGCCGAACTGGCGGCTGATGTTCCGCCGCAACGGCGGCGCGGTCGGCTGGCTGGCCTTCCCCTTCATGTTCGTCTTCGAGTGCATCGGCCCGCTGATCGAGGTGGCCGGCTACGTCGCGGTGATCGTGCTGTTCCTGGCGGGGCTGCTGTCGCCCGAGGCGTTCGCGGTGTTCCTGTTCGCCTCGGTCGGCCTGGGCGTGCTGCTGTCGGTCAACGCGCTGCTGCTGGAAGAGCTGTCGTTCCACCTGTATTCGCGGCCGTCGCAACAGCTGCGCCTGTTCGTGGTCGCGATCGTGGAAAATTTCGGGTATCGCCAGCTGACTTCGGTCTGGCGCCTGCTCGGCATCTTCCGCTGGGTCCTCGGCCTGCGCGGCCGCGGCCGCCGCTGGGGGCGCATGCACCGGCACGCGCGCTGGCAGCAGGACGTGGAAACGCCGCACGCGCCGGCGCTGGCCAACAAGCCGCTGCCCGCGACGCCGCCGCGCAGGACCGAGGCGAGTGGCGCGTGACCCTGCACAGGACCTACTGCATGACCCGTTTGCCGCGCCCGCTGGCGCTCGCCGCCGCCATCGCCCTGTTCCCCGCCTTGCCCGCCCTGGCGCAAGAGGCGACGCCGCAACCCGGCTTCGTCGAGCAGCTCGCGGAGGCGCGGGCGCTGGCGACGTCCGACCGCGAACCCGAGGCGCTCGCTCGCTACGACGCGATGCTGCAGGCCTCGCCCGGCAACAGCGACGTGCTGCTGGCGCGCGGCCGGACCTACGCCTGGATGGCGCGCTGGCCGGAGGCCGAGGCCGACCTGCGCGCGGTGACCGCCGCCAAGCCGGGCTACGCCGATGCCTGGTCGGCGCTGGGCGACATGTACCTGTGGAGCGACCGCCCCGCGCAGGCGGCGGACGCCTATGCGCGGCGCGTGGCCCTGCAGCCCGATTCGGCCGAGGCGCAGGTCGCGCTGGGGCGCGCGCTGCGCTCCGCCGGCGACCTCGCCGGCGCGCGCGCGTCCTTCGAGGCGGCCGGCGCGCGCGGATTGCCGGCGCAGGAAGTGGCCGACCTCGTCGCCACCCTGCAGCCGCGCACCGCCAACCCGGACGTCAACGCCGGCGGCTACCGCTGGTCGCTGCGGCTGGGCGCCGAGCACACCGCCTTCGATCCCGGCCGCGACCCCTGGAACGACGCCAGCCTCACCCTGCGCCGCCACTTCACCCGGGGCTCGCTGGGCCTCGAACTGCTGCACGCCGACCGTTTCGGCAGCCGCGACACCGCCTGGGCGCTGGACGCCTACGCGCCGCTGTGGTCGCGCGCCTATGCCAACCTGCGCTACCAGCAGGGCGATCCGGACGGCCTGTTCGCGCGGCGCGCGTGGCGCGTGGAGGTGTTCCAGGGCGTGGGCAGCGGCTGGGAGCTGTCGGGCAGCTACGACCGCCTCGAGTTCGGCGGCCCGGGGGTCGACATGTACGGCGCCGGCATCGGCCGCTATCTCGGCAACTGGTATCTGCGCTATCGCGCGCTGCACGTGCCGGGCATCGGCGGCGGCAGCCTCAGCCATCGCGGCGTGGCCCGCTGGTACTACGCCGGCAATGCGGACGATTACCTGGAGGCGAGCGCGGGCACCGGCCGCAGCGTGGACGAAGTCGGGGGCGCCACCGGGGAAACCATCCGTCGCAGCAGCGCCTCGGCGGGCGTCGCCTGGGTGCGGTTCCCGGATCCACGGTGGGGCTTCAAGCTCGGTGCGAACGTCGCCAACAACGTGGACGGCTTCGACGAGCGCGCGGTCTCGGCCGCGCTCTACCTGCGCTGGTGACGGCGATGCGGGAAGACCGTCGTGGCGCGTTCGCGCGTTTCCTGACCCTGCTGCCGGCGCTGCTGCTGGCCGAGGGTGCGCTCGGCCTGTGGTCGCTGCACGCGGCCCTGCCGCCGGCGGAAGCCGGCGCGAGCTGGCGCATCGCCGCGGCCTGCTTCGGCGGCGGCGCACTGCTGCTGCTGCGCGCGTTGCCGCTGCTGTTCCTGTTCGCCTGGCCGCTGCTGCGGCTGCGCGGGCAGCGCGCGCGCGTGTTCGCGGTCGGCCTGCTGTTCTCGCTGTGGCTGCTGGCGCGGATCGCGCTGGAACAGTTCTACCTCGCCGCACGGGTACCGCTGGGCGCGGAGCTGTTCGGCTACTCGCTGGCCGAGCTGCGCACGACCGTCGGCGCCGGCGCGCGCACCGACGCGCTGGCGCTGGCCGGCTGGATCGTGCCGCCGGCGCTGCTGTGGCTGGCGCTGTGGCCGCTCGCCCGGTGGCAGCCGCGACCGCCGCGCGCGTTCGCGTTCGCGCTGCCATTGACCTGCGCGCTGGCCTGGCTGCCGCCGCTGCAGCCGGCCGCGGCCGACTGGCCGCGCGAGGACGCCTACGCCCTCGCCCTGGACAAGCCGGCCTACTTCGTCGCCGAGAACCTGCGCTGGTTGCGCGGCCGCGCCGCGCCCACGCCGGCGCCGGCCGCCATCGCCAGCGCGCACGCCGCGGAACCCGCCGATCCGCGCCATCCGTTCCTGCACGAGGACCGCACGCCGGACGTGCTCGGCCCGCTGTTCGCCGACGGCGACAAGCCGCCGCACCTCGTCTTCGTGATCGTCGAGGGTCTCGGCCGCTCGTTCTCCGGGCCGGACGCGAGGCTGGGCAGCTTCACGCCCTTCCTAGACGAACTGGCACAGCGCAGCCTGTACTTCGACAACTTCCTGGCCAACCAGGGCCGCACCTTCGCCGTGCTGCCTTCGCTGTTCGGTTCGCTGCCGTTCGGCCCGGAGGGCTTCGCCGCGCTCGGCGAACGGATGCCGCCGCACGCCGGACTGCTGTCGCTGCTCGGCGCGCAGGGCTACCGCACGCGCTTCTACACGGGCACCGACGCCGACTTCGACAACGAGCGGCTGTACCTCGCGCGCCAGGGGGTGCAGCGGATCGTCGACATCCACGACTTCCACGGCTACCCGCGCAGTCCGGGCGGCGAGTCGAGCTGGGGTTACGCCGACGGGGAGCTGATCCGCCGCGTGCTGGCCGACGGCGCTCCGGACGCGGACGCGCCGACGCTGCGCGTGATCCAGACCATCAGCATGCACACGCCCTACGCCTTCCCCGGCCAGGCCGCGTACCGCGCGCGCTTCGAGCAGCGGCTGGATACGCTGGGCATCGCCGGCGAGGCGCGTGCCGCCCACGAGGCCTTCGCGCCGATCTACGAATCAGTGCTGTACGCCGACGACGCGCTGCGCGCCTTCTTCGAGGCCGAGGCGCGCACCCCGGCCTATGCCAACACCATCTACGTGGTGACCGGCGACCACCGCCTGCCGGAACTGCCGATGGCCGACCGCATCGAGCGCTACCACGTGCCGCTGCTGATCCATTCGCCGCTGCTGAAGCAGCCGCGGCGGGTGCGCGCGGTGTCCTCGCACCTGGACGTCGCGCCGTCGCTGCTTGCCTTCCTCGCGCATCGCCATGGTCTGAAGCGGCCGGCGCGCGCGACCTGGGTCGGCCGCGGCCTGGACCTGTCGCCGACGTTCCGCAACGTCCATGACATCCCGCTCAAGCAGAGCAAGACCCTGCTGACCGACTTCGTGTCAGGGACGTGGTACCTCAATCGCGGCCAGCTGTACGCGCTGTCCGACGGCCTCGCGATCGAGCCGGCGAACGACCCGGCCACGGCGGAACAAGTGGAAACGCGCTTCGCCGCTTTCCGCGCCGCCAACGCGCGGTTCGCCCGCGAGGGCGGGCTGGCACCGGAAGGCGCCGCGCCGCGGCTGGTCGCCTACGCGGATCCGCCAGCCACGTTCGCCGCACCGGCCCCGGTCGCCGGACCGCCCTTCGCGGTGCGCGCGGTGGAACTGCCGTCGCCCGCGCCGCCCGCGCGCATCGAGGTGTCCGCGCTGTTCGCCAACGACGCGGCGATGCCGAGCCCGACCTTCGTCCCGCTGGTGGTGGTCAGCGACGAGGAGGGTACCGAGGTGGGCGAGTTCTACGGCCGCGCGCTGCAGCTGGCGCCGCATGCTCAGCGCGAGGTGCCGGTCGCGGTGGACCTCGGCAAGCTCGCGCCGGGCCGTTACTTCGTCGCGGTGATCCCGTCGCACCCGGACACCGGCCGCAGTCTCGGCGCGGGGCGCTACCGGATCCCGCTGCAGGTGCGCGCCGGGGCCGCGCCGTGAGGGCCTTGGCGCCACTGCTGCTGGCGCTGGCGCTGGCGCTGCCCGCGCAGGCCGCGTCCGCACCCGAACTCGGCGACCGCGCGGTGTGGGTGTGGGAGCGCGATTCCTATGCAATGGTCGAGTCGCGGACGATGGCCGACGAGGCCTTCGCCTTCCTGCGCGAGCATGGCGTCAACGTGCTCTACCTGTACGCCGACGCGTGGCGCGGCCGCAACCTGGTGGTCGACCGGCCGGAAAGCTACCGGCGGTTCATCGCCCGCGCCCATGCCGAAGGCTTCAAGGTCTACGCGCTGCTCGGCTCCGCCTACCTCAAGACCGAGGAGTACGTGCTGCCCGGGCGGCTGGACGACGCCGCCGCGATGTTCCAGCGTGTGCTCGACTACAACGCGGCGGCGGCGGAGGTTGAGCGTTTCGACGGCGTCAACTACGACATCGAGCCGCACCTGCTGGACGCCTGGGACACGCGCAAGACCGAACTGTTGCTGGGCTTCCTCGACATGACCGCGGAGTTCGCGCGCCGCAAGGCGGCGGCGGGCCAGCGGCTCGCGGTCGGCCCGGCGATGCCGTTCTGGTGGGACAACATCCCGATCGCGTGGCGCGGCCGCACCCGCCCGATGAGCGAGCATGTCGCCGACCTGACCGACTACGTCGCGTTGATGGACTACCGCAACGAGGCCGAAGGCAACGACGGCATCATCGACCATGCCGAGGCGGAGATCGCCTACGCGGCGCGCAGCGGGCGCAAGCTGGTGATCGGCCTGGAGCTGACCGCGAGCGAACCGCGCAAGATCACCTTCGATCACCTCACTGAGGCGGACCTCGCGCGCGAAATGCGCCTGACCGAGCGCGCGCTGGGCGACAACCCGGCCTTCGGCGGCTTCGTCCTGCACCACTATCGCCGCTATGTGGAATGGGTGGGCCGCCAGGCCGGGGAGTGACTCCACGTCCGGCGCTCAGTCTTCGCCCTTGCGCACCAGCTCGACGAACGCGCGCGCCTGCGGCGACAGCAGCTTGCCCTTGCGCATCACCACGCCGTAGCTGCGCGACGGGAACCACGGCGCCAGCGAGCGCGCCGCCAGCCGGGCGCGGTCGGCGTCGGTCAGGCAGATCGCGGTGACGATGGAGATGCCCAGGCCCATCGCCACGTATTGCTTGATCACCTCCCAGCCGCCGACCTCCAGCGCGACCGTGTACGGCACCCGGTTGCGCTGGAACACGAGGTCGACCATTCGGTAGGTGGTCAGCCGGCGTGGCGGCAGGATCAGGCCGTAGGGCGAGAGGTCCTCGAGCGCGAGTTCGGGCTTGCCGGCGAGCGGGTGGTCGACCGGCGCGATCAGCATCGGCTCGAATTCGAACACCGGCGCGTAGTCGAGGTCGGGCGGCACGTCCAGCATCGAGCCCACCGCGAAGTCCACCGCGTCCGAGCGCAGCAGGTTGAGCCCGCCGGCGCCGGTCACGTTGTGCAGTTTCAGCCGCACCTCCGGCTGGCGCTGGCGGAACGCGTCGACGAAACGCGGCAGCAGGTAGAGGATGGTCGAGCTGCCGGCGGCGATGTCCAGCTCGCCCACGTCCAGCCCGCTGACCTCGGCGCGGAACGCGGCGTCCAGCCCGTCGATGCCTTCCACCAGCGGCCGTGCCAGCGCGTACAGCGCCTCGCCCTCGCGGGTCGGCGACAGCCGGCGGCCGCTGCGGTCGAGCAGGCGCACCCCGAACTCGCGCTCCAGCGCCTGCAGCTGCAGGGTCACCGCCGGCTGGCTGAGATACAGGGCCTCGGCCGCGCGCGACACCGACCCCAGCCGCACGACCTGGCAGAAGGCGCGCAGCGGCTTGAGGCGGTCGCCCTTGTAGGAAAAGCGCGGCGTAGCAGGTCGCCGGTCGGCCATGAATGAAGGCCACCTATAAGCCAGCCTTATGGTATCTATTGGCAAATCTGCTTTGTCAAATAGCAAGACGCCCCCGTACGGTCTGGGCTCCCACGGACAGGAGCCAGCGCCATGTCGGCCGTACTGCAAGCGGAGCCCATCCCCGGGAGTCCCCCGGCCATCGAGGTCACCCGCCAGCTGCCGGGCCAGGCGCAGCTGCTGCCGCCGCCGGCGCTGGCCCTGCTGGCCGAGCTGCATCGCCGCTTCGAGCCGGCACGCCGGCAGCGCCTCGCGGCCCGCCGCGCGCGCCAGGCGGAGTTCGACGCCGGCGCGCTGCCGGGCTTCCGCGCCGACACCCGCGCGATCCGCGAAGGCGACTGGCATGTCGCGCCGCTGCCCGCCGCCCTGCGCGACCGCCGGGTCGAGATCACCGGGCCGACCGACCCGAAGATGGTCATCAACGCGCTCAACTCCGGCGCGAACTGCTACATGGCCGACTTCGAGGACTCCACCTCGCCGACCTGGGCCAACCTGCTCACCGGCCAGCGCGCGCTGAAGAAGGCGGTCGAAGGCACGCTCGACTGGATGGCGCCCGACGGGGCCAAGCACTACGTGCTCAGGCCCTTCGCCGGCCAGGCGGTGCTGCTGGTGCGCCCGCGCGGCTGGCACCTCGAGGAGAAGCACGTGCGGGTGGACGGCGAGCCGATCTCGGCGTCGCTGTTCGACCTCGGCCTGTTCGTCTTCCACAACGCGCGCATCCTGGCGGCGAAGGACCGCGGCCCGTACTTCTACCTGCCCAAGCTCGAATGCATGGAGGAGGCGGCGCTGTGGGAGGACGTGCTCGCGCACCTGGAGCGCGCGCTCGGCCTGCCGCACGGGCAGATGAAGGTCACCGTGCTGATCGAGACCCTGCCCGCGGCGTTCGAGATGGACGAGATCCTGCACGCCCTGCGCACGCGCGTCGCCGGCCTCAACTGCGGGCGCTGGGACTACATCTTTTCCTACCTCAAGACCTTCCGCGCGCAGCGCGGGCGGGTGCTGCCCGAGCGCGCGCAGGTGACGATGACCCAGCCGTTCCTGGCGACGTATTCGGAACTGCTGGTGCACACCTGCCACAGGCGCGGTGCGCACGCGATGGGCGGGATGGCGGCGCAGATCCCGATCGCCGGCGACGTCGCCGCCAACGAGCAGGCGCTCGAGCGCGTGCGCGCCGACAAGCTGCGCGAGGTGCGCGCGGGCCACGACGGCACCTGGGTCGCGCACCCGGCGCTGGTGCCGCTGGCGCGCGCGGTGTTCGACGCGCACATGCCCGGCGAGGAGCCGCACCAGCACGCGGTGCTGCGCGCGGACGTCGCCGCGCGTGGCGAGGCCGCGCTGGCCGCCGCGCTGGTCACGCCATCGCTCGGCACGATCACCCGCGCCGGCTTCGAGAACAACGTCGAGGTCTGCGTGCGCTACCTCGCCGCCTGGCTCGACGGCAACGGCTGCGTGCCGATCCACTGGCTGATGGAGGACGCGGCCACCGCCGAGATCGCGCGCGCGCAACTGTGGCAATGGCTGCACGCGCCGACGCTCCCGGGCAGCGACGGCATCCCGCTGCACCTGGACGACGGCACCCCGATCGACGACGTGCTGTTCGAGCGCGCGCTGATCGGACTGCCGGCCAGGCTCGCCGAGCGCATGCGCCTGCCGGGCGCCGGGCGCGTCGACGAGGCCATCGCCCTGCTCGACGAACTCACCCACGCCGACGTGCTCGCCGACTTCCTCACCCTGCCGGCGTACGCACGCCTGGATTGATCCGCGCTGTCGCCAACGACCACCGCCAACCGACCGAAGGACATCCACCATGACCACCGCTCTGCCCACCGCCGAACACCTGCGCATCGACTGGACCAGCAACCCGCGCTGGCAGGGCATCGCCCGCCCCTACACGCCGGAGGACGTCGTGCGGCTGCGCGGCACCGTCGCGATCGAGCATTCGCTGGCGCGGCTCGGCGCCGAGAAGCTGTGGCGCCACCTGCACACCGAGGACTTCGTCAACGCGCTCGGCGCGCTCACCGGCAACCAGGCGATGCAGCAGGTCAAGGCCGGGCTGAAGGCGATCTACCTGTCCGGCTGGCAGGTCGCCGCCGACGCCAACCTCGCCGGCGAGATGTATCCCGACCAGTCGCTGTACCCGGCCAACTCGGTACCGCAGGTGGTCAAGCGCATCAACAGCGCGCTGCTGCGCGCCGACCAGCTGCACCACGCGGAAGGCCGCGACGACATCGACTTCCTGCAGCCGATCGTCGCCGACGCCGAGGCCGGCTTCGGCGGCGTGCTCAACGCCTTCGAGCTGATGAAGGCGATGATCGAGGCGGGCGCCGCCGGCGTGCACTTCGAGGACCAGCTGGCCAGCGTCAAGAAGTGCGGGCACATGGGCGGCAAGGTGCTGGTGCCCACCCGCGAGGCGGTCGAAAAACTGGTCGCCGCGCGCCTGGCGGCGGACGTGTGCGGGGTGCCGACCCTGATCGTCGCCCGTACCGACGCCGAGGCAGCGGACCTGCTCACTTCCGACGTGGACGACAACGACCGGCCGTTCTGCACCGGCGAGCGCACCGTCGAGGGCTTCTACAAGACCCGAAAAGGCCTGGAGCAGGCGGTCTCGCGCGGGCTCGCGTATGCGCCCTACGCCGACCTCGTCTGGTGCGAGACCGGCAAGCCGGACCTCGCGTTCGCGCGCGCCTTCGCCGAGGCGATCCACGCAAAGTTCCCGGGCAAGCTGCTGGCCTACAACTGCTCGCCCAGCTTCAACTGGAAGCAGCACCTGGACGACGCCACCATCGCGACCTTCCAGCGCGAGCTGGCGGCGATGGGCTACCGCTTCCAGTTCATCACCCTGGCCGGCTTCCACGCGCTCAATTACTCGATGTTCCATCTCGCCCACGGCTACGCGCAGCGGCAGATGAGCGCCTTCGTCGAACTGCAGCAGGCCGAGTTCGCCGCCGCCGAGCAGGGTTTCACCGCGGTCAAGCACCAGCGCGAGGTCGGCACCGGCTACTTCGACGCGGTGACCCAGGTGATCCAGTGCGGGCAGTCCTCGACCGTGGCCCTGAAGGGATCCACCGAGGAGGAGCAGTTCCAGCCGCGCGCGGCCGCCTGACCCCCGGCGTCTGGCCTATGGACAACCACCCGGTGACTGTGCTGACCTGCTGCTCCCACCCTCCCGGTTACACCAGATGAACGCATTTCCGCTCAAGACCCTCGCCCTTGCCGCCCTGTTCGCGCTGGCCGCCGGGCCTGCGTTCGCCGACGGCGACGGCGTGGACGACACCGTGCCCGAGATCCTCAACACCCAGCACGCGCTACGCGCCAAGCTCGACCAGCGGACCGGCGAGTACGCGAAGTTCAGCAATGCCGACGTCGCCCGCGTGCGCCGCGCACAGGACAAGGTCTTCGAGATGCTGGACGGCGTGAGCTCGCTGGACGAGCTCAACGAGGCCGAGCGCACCGAGCTGTCCAACGCGCTCAGCCAGATCAAGGCGACCCTGGCGTCCGACGAAGGCTCGCGCCTGATCTGCCACCGCGAGCGGAAAACCGGCACCAACCTGGTGACCAAGCGCTGCGAGACGGTGGCCGAGCGCGAAGCCCGGGCGCGGGCCTCGCAGGAGCAGCTGCGCGAGTACGCCCCGACCCCGTCGCTGCGCAGCGGCAACTGAGCGCCGCCCGGCGACGCGTCCGGAACGGCCGCCGCGAGGCGGCCGTTTCCTTTTGCGGGGGGCATCATCCCGCCCGCCGTAGAATGGCGGGATGAGCGAGTTGCCCGTCGTCCGCCTGAAGAACGCCTGGAAGTCCGCCCACCCCTGGATCTTCCAGAAGCTGGTGGAAAAGCCTGCGGTCCGGCCCAAGCCCGGGAGCATCGTCGACGTGGTCGGCGTCGATGGCGAGTGGATCGGGCGCGGCTTCTACAACGGCCACTCGCGGATCGCGGTGCGAATCCTGGAGACGCGCCGCGAGGTGCCGGTCGATGCCGACTGGTTCGCGCGCAAAATCGCCGACGCGGTCGCCCTGCGCCGCGACCTACTGCGGCTGGACGAGGTCAGCGACGCCTGGCGGGTCGTGCACAGCGAGGGCGACGGCCTGAGCGGACTGGTCGTGGACCGCTACGCCGACCTGCTGGTGCTGGAATTCTTCAGCGCCGGCATGTTCCGCCACCGCGAGTGGATCCAGGACGCGCTGCGCGCGCAGTTCCCGGACTGCCGCTTCCACAGCTTCGCCGACGAACACGTGCAGAAGCAGGAGTCGTTCGACTTCCGCGGCTCGCAGCCGGCGGCGCCCGCGATCATCACCGAACACGGCATCCGCTTCCGCGCCGACCCGGCCGGCGCGCACAAGACAGGCTTTTTCGCCGACCAGCGCGAGAACCGACAGTGGCTGTCGCAGTTCGCCGCCGGCGCGCGCGTGCTCGACCTGTGCTGCAACACCGGCGGCTTCGGCGTCTACGCGGCGGTGCGCGGCGCCAGCGAGGTGGTCGGCGTGGACATCGACGACGCGGTCCTGGACATCGCCCGCGGCAACGCCAGGCTCAACGACGTGCGGCCGCGTTTCGTGCAGGCCGACATCTTCCCGTGGCTGCGCGACGCGCACGCCAACGGCGAGCGCTTCGACATCGTGGTGCTGGATCCGGCCAAGATGACCCGCGACCGCGAACAGGTCATCCCGGCGCTGAAGAAGTACCTGGACATGAACAAGCTGGCGCTGGGCGTGGTGAAACCCGGCGGCCTGTTCGCGACCTTCTCCTGCACCGGGCTGGTCAGCGAGGACCAGTTCCTCGACATGCTGCGGCGCGCGGCCTTCTATGCCGGTCGCGGCGTGCAGGTGCTGAAGGTCGCCGGCGCCGGGCCGGACCACCCGTTCCTGGCGCAGGCGCCGGAGTCGCGCTACCTGAAGGCGGTGTTCTGCCGGGTCGAGTGAACGGGCGTCTTGCGATCCGTGAAACAAGCCAGGCGGCAGTGCCGCGTGAGCGGATCGCTTCGAAGAACCACGGGCTGCCGTCCTTGGCGCTACCCCTCGGGCTTGGGAACGCCCGGCCCGGCCATCCATGGCCGGGCGTTCGGCAGGCCACGCGGCAGTGCCGCGGTGAGCGGATCGCTTCGGGAACGGTGCGTGATGTCATCCTTGGCGCTGGGGCGCGGGCTTCGGATCGCCCGGCCCGGCCATCCATGGCCGGGCGTTCGGCACCGCAGCCGATGCCGGTGGGGCATCGGCTAGACGCGGTGCCTCACCCCCCCGGGTTGAAGCTGATGGTGCGGCGGGTGGTGACCGGCGCGCCGATCGGCTGGAAGCGCCAGCGCTTGACCGCGGCGACCGCCTCGCGGTCGAACACCCGCGGCGGGCTGGCGCGGACCACGCGCACGTCCGACACCGAGCCGTCGGCGGCGACCGTGAACTCGACCTGGACCTCGCCCGACGTGCCGGCGCGATAGGCCTCGGTCGGGTACCGCGGCGCCGGGGTGCTGATCGGACGCAAATCGTTCGCGCTCGGCCGCGCCGCGGCGGTCTGCGCCGGTTGCTGGGCGGGACGCTGCTGGGCCGCGCGCTGCGCGGCGGCCGCGGCCTCGGCCTGACGCTGCTGCTCGGCCAGCCGCGCCTGCTCGGCTTGGCGCTGCTGCTCCGCCTGCTGTGCGGCGAGCTGCTGCGCCGCCTGCTGCTGGGCGCGCTGCTGGTCGGCGGCGCGCTGCTTCTCCAGCTCGGCCTGGCGCTTGGCGTCTTCCTCCGCCTTCACCTTCTCCTGCTCCGCGCGCTGGGCGACCGCCTGCTGCTGGCGGGCGATCGAGTCCTTCAGGCGCGGCAGCGCCGGCGCGTTCGGGTCGGCCTTCTCCAGCAGCGCGTACAGGCGCTGGGCCTCGGCGAAGTCTTCGCGATTGATGCTCTGTTCGGTGGCGATGACCGTGTACGGCATCAGGTCGGTCAGCGCGCTGGCGACGCCCGGATCGCCCGGCGCCTTGTCGCGCAAGGCGAGGTAGTACTCGACCGCGTTGTCGCCGGCCGGGGCGTACAGGCGCTGCTCGGCCTGTGCCTTGCGGGCGGCGTCGCGCAGCGCGTCGGCGTCCATCGCGGCGACCTTCTCGGACACGGCGGGCATGGCGACGGCCTGTTGCTGTGGCTGCTGCTGTGCGGCCGGCGTGGTGGTGCTGGCGCCGGGCTCGGGCGCAGCAGCTTCCTTCTTGCACCCGGCCACGGCGCAGAGAACGGCCAGGCCGGCAACCAGTCCCAAGGACACCGGTCGCGCCTGCAAAGGCTTCACGGACATCGAAAACGCTCCCCTGACTGTGCGACGGAGGCCGCACGCCCCCCTAAGGACGCGACAGGACGGCCCGTTTGTCAACTCCCGCGCCCCGGCGTGGCTACTTGCCGATGCAGAAGGACGCGAAAATGTGACCCAGTAGCGCGTCGGCGCCGACCTTGCCGGTGATCGCGCCGAGCGCATCGTGCGCGGCGCGCAGCGACTCGGCGGCGAGCTCCAGCGCCTCGGCATCGCAGGCCGCCAGCGCCTCCTCGAGCTCCGCGGCGGCGGCACGCAGGGCAGCGACGTGGCGGGCGCGGGCGGTGAACGCGCCCTCGGCGCCGTCGCCGGCACCCGCGATGTCGCGCAGGCGCGCATGCAGGGCGTCGAGGCCGAGCCCGGTGCGTGCGGACACGAGCAGGGTCGCGGCGCCGGCGGCGGACGGTGGCGCCTCGAGCAGGTCGGCCTTGTTGTGCAGCCACAGCACCTGCCCGATGCCCGCCAGCGCCGGCGCGACCGCGGCGCGACCGGCGTCGGGTTCGCGCGCGTCGAGCACGACCAGGGCGAGATCGGCGCGGGCGAGTTCGGCCTGCGCGCGGCGCATGCCCTCGCGCTCGATCGCATCGCCGCCCTCGCGCAGGCCGGCGGTGTCGACCAGGGTCAGTTCCAGGCCGTCGATCCGGATCGTCTCCCGCAGCAGGTCGCGGGTGGTGCCGGCGATGTCGGTCACGATCGCCCGCTCGCTGCCGGCGAGCGCATTGAGCAGCGAGCTCTTGCCCGCATTCGGCGGGCCGACCAGCACCGCGTGCAGGCCGTCGCGCAGCTTCTGCCCGCGCTCGGCGTCGGCGAGCAGCCCGGACAGCGCGGCCTGCGCGGTGGACAGACCGCGACGCACCGCGTCGCCGCCGAGGGTGTCGAGCGGTTCGTCGGCGAAGTCGATCGCCGCCTCGACGTGCACGCGCAGGCGCAGCAGGTCGGCGGCGAGCGCCTCGACGCGTCGCGAGAACACGCCGTCCAGCGCGCGGCGCGCGGCGCGGGCCGCGCGCGCATCGCCGGCGGCGATCAGGTCGGCGACCGCCTCGGCCTGGGCGAGGTCGAGCTTGCCGTTGAGGAAGGCGCGTTCGCTGAACTCGCCGGGCCGCGCCATCCGCGCGCCGAGCGCGACGCAACGCGCGACCAGTTCGCGCAGCACCGCCGGGCTGCCGTGCGCCTGCAGTTCGACCACGTCCTCGCCGGTGAAGCTGGCCGGCGCGGCGAACAGCAGCGCGATCCCGTCGTCGATGGTGTCGCCGCCGGCATCGCGGAAGCGCACGTGGTGCGCATGCCGCGGTCGCAGCGTGCGCGCGCACAGGTCGCGCGCGATCGCCGGCGCGCGCGGCCCCGACAGGCGCACCACGCCGATGCCGGCCGAGCCGCCGGCGGTGGCGATCGCGACGATGGTGTCGGTGTCCGCGGCCATGCGCGTCATCCTCGCAGAACCCGGCGCCGCACACGAAGAAGCCCGCGCGCGGCGGGCCTCCTCGTGGACGGGGTCGTGCCGGTCAGGCCTTGGCCGGTTGCGCCGCGCCGCCGTACTTGCGCGTCATCCACCACTGCTGCAGCAGGCCGAGCGAACCGTTGGTCACCCAGTACAGCACCAGGCCGGCCGGGAAGAAGGCGAACATCACGCCCATCGCGATCGGCATGAACTGCATCAGCTTCTTCTGCGTCGGATCCATGCCCGGCATCGGCGTCAGCTTCTGCGTCGCCCAGGTCACGGCGACGTTGAGCGCGGGCAGGATGAAGAACGGATCGGGCGCGGTCAGGTTCTGGATCCAGCCGATCCACGGCGCCTGGCGCAGCTCCACCGATTCCAGCAGCACCCAGTACAGGGCGAGGAACACCGGCATCTGCACCAGCACCGGCAGGCAGCCGCCGACCGGGTTGATCTTCTCCTTCTTGTACAGCTCCATCAGCGCCAGCTGGAACTTCTGCTTGTCGTCGCCGTAGCGCTCCTTGAGCTGCTCGATGCGCGGCTGGAAGCGGCGCATCTTCGCCGCGCTTTTGTACTGCGCCGCCGACAAGGGGAACATCAGCGCCTTGACGATCACCACCAGGCCGATGATCGCCCAGCCCCAGTTGCCGAACAGGCCGTGCAGGAAGGCCAGCACCGAGAACAGCAGGCCCGCGATCCACGCCAGCCAGCCGTAGCTGCTGAAGTCCACCGCCCGCTCCAGCCCGGGCACGCGCTGCGCGTCGATCTTGGCGACCAGCTTCGGCCCGACCCACAACCGCGCGCTGGTCTGCGCCTGCTGGCCCGGCGCCACGTTCACGCCCGGTCCCACCTCGCGGATCAGCATGCGCTGCGCGGCGCCGCCCGGCAGCACGTCGGTGGAGAAGGTGGTGGTGTCGTCCGCGGCCGGGATCCACGCGGCGAAGAAGTGGTGCTGGAGCATCGCGATCCAGCCGCCCTTCACTTCCTTCTGCAGCGGCGCCTCGTCGCCGTACTTGTCGAACTTGCGCTTCTCGAACTTGTCCTGCGCGCTGTACCAGGCGGCGCCGTGGAAGCTGTAGGACTCGGGATGGGTGAAGCCCGACTTGACCTGCGGCGGCACCCGCAGCAGCTGGCGGTAGACATGGCCCTGCCACGGCGCGCCGCCCTGGTTGACGACGGTGTCGCGCACGCCGATCGCGTAATCGCCGCGGGTGAAGGTGTAGACGCGGCGGACGGTCACCCCGTTCGGCCCGTGCCAGACGAACGGCACGTCGAGGGTGTTCGCGCCCGGCGCGAGCGCGTAGCTGCGCGCCGCTTCCACCGGCACGAAGGCCTCGTGGCTGGGCGCGGCGCCGCTGCCGCTGACCCAGCCGCTCTGCGCCTCGAACAGGCGCGCGGGATCGTCGGCGAACAGCTGCACCGGCGGACTGCCGGGCTCGGTGGTCTGCGGGAAGCCGGTCAGCCGCGCGCTGCGCACGCTGCCGCCGTCCAGGCGCACCTGCAGCACGTCGGTGGTGACCGAGACGACCGGCACCGATGCCGCGGGCGCCGCGGCCGACATCGCTGGCGCGGCCGGGGTCGCCGCGGCGGCGGGCGCCTGCGGTACCGCGGGCACGCCGGCGTCGTCCGCGACGGCGGCCGTCGCGGCCGGCTGGCTGCTGGCGGTCGCCGCCGGCGCAGGCGCGGCGTGCTCACGGGTCCAGGCCATCCACAGGAAGGTGGCCACCATCAGCCACGCGAGGATCAGGAAGGTGCGGGTCTGGTTCATCGGGCAGGCAGGCTCGGCCGCGCGGCGCGCGGTGGGTCGTGTGGGCCGGAGGAAGGCGTCGCGCCGGACGGAGACGCCGCGGAAGCGGGCATTGTGCCGGCGGGGGCGGTGGGCGGCAACGCGCCGGCGCGGGCCAGCAGGCTGTCGAACGCGGCACGCAGGGCGGCGTTGTCGGCCTGGGCGGCCGGCGGACGGGCGACCAGCACGTAGGCGCCGCCGGGCAGGCGGGGTCGCAGGGTACGGAAATGGGCGCGCAGCACGCGCTTGATCCGGTTGCGGGCGACCGCGCGTGGATCCACCTTGCGGGAGACGGCCAGGCCGAGGCGCGCGGGCGCGGCGTCGGCGAGCCAGTGCAGGGCCAGCAGCGGGTGGCTGCAGCGACGCGCGCCATCGAAGACGGCCGCGTACTCGGCGCGCGCGCGCACCCGCGCCGAGCGCGGCAGGCGCGCTCGGCCGGAGTCGGAAGAATTCGCGGTCATCACGGGCGGCGAGGGCGCCGCCGGGCGATCGGGCGGGCGGACCCGCGCGATCAGGCGCTCAGGCGCTTGCGGCCCTTGGCGCGACGACGAGCCAGGACCTTGCGGCCGTCGGCGGTCTTCATGCGGGCGCGGAAGCCGTGATCGCGCTTGCGCTTGAGGTTGCTGGGCTGGAAAGTGCGCTTGGTGGCCATGACGCTCGCCGGGAAACGACAGAAAAGATTCGGAAGTCTAGCGTCCGGAGGGGCTTCGGTCAACGCAAACCCACGCTGGCCGTCCTGGCAGCGGAACGCGCCGGGTTGGACACGCGAAAGCGTATGGCGCCCCGGAACACGACGATCTGGCGTTGGCGCCACCAGGACGAATGCGCCAGGCTCCCACGACGTTGCGAAAACGCCTTCGCCTTGCCGGCTACCGGCTCCCGGATTCCGGCTCCCGCCGCCTTCGAACCAGACGCGTGCGGATGCAGTGCCGAAGCCGCGATGGTAGGCTGGCCCGACCCCCTTGTCCGGATCGCGACGCGACTCGTCGCGCGGCCAGCTTTTCGGTGCGCACACTCCATGGATGCCTGGCCCCGCTGCCTGCAACACCTCGAAGCCGAACTCCCCGCCGAGGACGTGCACACCTGGCTCAAGCCGCTGCAGGCCGGTCGCCGCGACGACGACGGCCTGGTGCTGTACGCGCCCAACGCCTTCGTGATGGAGGAGGTGCGCGCACGCTACCTCGCCCGCATCCGCGAGCTGTTCGCCCATTTCGCCGGCAATGCCGAGGTCAGCCTCGAGATCGGCTCGCTGCGCAAGCCGCCGGCCGCGCCGGTTGCTGGCGCACCGGCCGGCCCCGTGTTCGCCAGTCGCGCGTCCGCCGGCAGCGAACCCTTCCACGGCAACCTCGACACCCATTACACCTTCGACAACTTCGTCGAGGGCCGCAGCAACCAGCTCGGCCGCGCCGCCGCCTGGCAGGCCGCGCAGAAGCCCGGCGACCGCGCCCACAACCCGCTGCTGCTGTACGGCGGCACCGGGCTGGGCAAGACCCATCTGATGTTCGCCGCCGGCAACGAGATGCGCCGCCTCAACCCGGGCGCGCGCGTGCTGTACCTGCGCAGCAACGACTTCTACAACGCCTTCTTCCGCGCGTTGCAGGACAAGACCGCCGACCAGTTCAAGCGCCAGTTCCAGACCATCGACGCGCTGCTGATCGACGACATCCAGTTCTTCGCCGGCAAGGAACGCACGCAGGAGGAGTTCTTCCACACCTTCAACGCGCTGTTCGACGGCAAGCAGCAGATCATCCTGACCTGCGACCGTTATCCGCGCGAGGTGGACGGCCTGGAGCCGCGACTGAAGTCGCGCCTCGGCTGGGGCCTGTCGGTGGCGATCGATCCGCCGGATTTCGAGACGCGCGCGCAGATCGTGCTGTCGAAGGCGCGCGAGCGCGGCACCACGATTCCCGAGGACGTCGCCTTCCTGCTCGCCAAGAAGATGCGCTCCAACGTGCGCGACCTCGAGGGCGCGCTCAACACGCTGGCGGCGCAGGCCAACTTCACCGGCCGCCCGATCACCCCCGAATTCGCCCAGGAAACCCTCCGCGACCTGCTGCGTGCGCAGCAGGCGGCGATCGGCATCCCCAACATCCAGAAGGTCGTGGCAGACTACTACGGCCTGCAGATCAAGGATTTGCTGGGCAAGCGGCGCACACGGTCGCTGGCGCGCCCGCGCCAGGTGGCGATGGCGCTGGCGAAGGAGCTGACCGAGCACTCGCTGCCCGAGATCGGCGACGCCTTCGCCGGGCGCGACCACACCACCGTGCTGCACGCCTGCCGGCAGATCCGGGGGTTGCTGGAAACCGACGGCAAGCTGCGGGAGGACTGGGACAAGCTGATCCGCAAACTCAGTGAGTGACCCCCGGGCAAGCTGTGGACAACTCCCGACCGGCGAAGACCGCCAGAAATTGTCCACAGGATGTCCGCCCTGCCCCGGCTGGCTTGTTCACGCTTTCGTCACCCGCATTTTACGTTCAAAATCAGTGGCTTGCATGACGTTTCAACCGGTTTGGACGGCCTCCAGCACCACCAGTTCTTGATTTATCCCTCCTTTCAAGCTTGGACCCAGGGGAACCCTTACGCATGCGTTTCAGCCTGCAACGCGAAGTCTTCCTGAAGCCGCTCGCCCAGGTCGTCAACGTGGTCGAGCGCCGCCAGACCCTGCCGGTGCTGGCCAACCTGCTGGTCCAGGTCCAGGGCGGGCAGCTGTCGCTGACCGGCACCGACCTCGAGGTCGAGATGGTGGCCCGCCAGGCCGTCGAGGACGGCCAGGACGGCGAAACCACGATCCCAGCCCGCAAGCTGTTCGAGATCGTGCGCGCCCTGCCCGATGGGGCGAAGGTCACCGTCTCCCAGTCCGGCGACCGGATCACGGTCCAGGCCGGGCGCAGCCGCTTCACCCTGTCCAGCCTGCCGGCCAACGACTTCCCCTCGATCGACGAGGTCGAGGCGACCGAGCGGGTGCGGGTGCCGGAAGCGGCGCTGAAGGAGCTGATCGAGCGCACCGCCTTCGCCATGGCCCAGCAGGACGTGCGCTATTACCTCAACGGCCTGCTGTTCGACCTGCGCGAGCAGGGCCTGCGTTGCGTCGCCACCGATGGCCACCGGCTCGCCCTGTGCGAGGCCCCGCTGGATGGCGGCGGCCAGGCCAAGCGCCAGATCATCGTGCCGCGCAAAGGCGTGACCGAGCTGCAGCGCCTGCTCGAGGGCGGCGATCGCGAGCTCGAGCTGGAGATGGGCCGCAGCCACATCCGCATCAAGCGCGACGACGTCACCTTTACCAGCAAGCTGATCGATGGCCGCTTCCCCGATTACGAGGCGGTGATCCCGATCGGCGCCGACCGCGAGGTGCGGATCGACCGCGAGGCGCTGCGCGCTTCGCTGCAGCGCGCCGCGATCCTGTCCAACGAGAAGTACCGCGGCGTGCGGGTCGAGGTGTCGCCCGGCCAGCTGAAGATCAGCGCGCACAACCCCGAACAGGAAGAAGCCCAGGAGGAAGTCGAAGCGGACACCAAGGTCGACGGCCTGGCGATCGGGTTCAACGTCAACTACCTGCTGGACGCGCTGTCGGCGTTGCGCGACGAGCACGTGGTCCTGCAACTGCGGGACGCGAACTCCTCGGCGCTGGTGCGCGAAGCCAGCAGCGACAAGTGCCGGCACGTGGTGATGCCGCTGCGGCTGTGACGGCGGGCGTCGGTCGAATCCGGTTCCACGTGGAACCCGCAAGGACGCCCGGTGCAAGCCGGGCGTCCTGCTTTCTGGCGCGGGGCACGCCGGGACCGTTGCCGCCGGGAGTCCCGCCATGCGGGTGACGCGACTGCGGTTGGCAAACATGCGCCGCTTCGTGGAGGCGGAGCTGGCGCCCGGTCCCGGCCTCAACCTCATCACCGGCGACAACGGCGCCGGCAAGACCACCCTGCTGGAAGCCCTGCACCTGATGGCTTACGGCCGCAGCTTCCGGGGAAGGGTGCGCGACGGGTTGGTGCGGCAAGGTGCCGCGGGGCTGGAGGTCTTCGTCGAATGGGAGGAGGGCCTGCCGGCCGCGGCAGACAACCGCCCGGCGCCACCGCCGCCATTGGCCCCGGGCCGTGTGCGCAGGGCCGGCCTGCGCCATAGCGGCAGCAGCTGGAGCGGGCGCCTGGACGGAGCGGATGTCAGCCATCTGGGCGAGCTGTGTGCTGCCCTGGCAGTCGTAACTTTCGAGCCGGGTAGCCACGCGCTCGTCACCGGGGGCAGCGACGGTCGGCGGCGGTTGCTCGACTGGGGTCTGTTCCACGTGGAACCAAACTTTCTGCCGCTGTGGCGGCGTTATGCCCGCGCCCTCAAGCAGCGCAACGTATTGCTCAAGCAACGGGCGCCGGACCTGCTGGAACCGTGGGAGCAGGAGTTGGCGCAGGCCGGCGAGGCGATCACTCGCCACCGGGAGGCGCACGTGGCCAGTTGGGAGCCCGCGCTGCAAACCGCGATGGCTGCCTTCCTGCCGGCCGCTGGTGCGACCCGGCTCGGTTTCCAGCCCGGGTGGCGGAGGGAGGAACTGCCGCTGGCCGATGCCTTGCTGCTGGCACGGGAGCGCGACCTGGCCGCCGGCTACACCACGGTCGGACCGCACCGCGCCGACTGGCGCGTCGAGTACGGCCAGATTCCGGGCCGTGAGGCCCTGTCGCGCGGCCAGGCGAAACTCAGCGCGCTGGCGCTGTTGCTGTCGCAGGCCGAGCATCACGCACGCCTGCGGGGCGGGTGGCCGGTGGTCGCGTTGGACGACCTGGGTTCGGAACTGGATCGCCGGCACCAGCGCCGGGTGCTGGAATGGCTGCTGGCGACAGGCGCCCAGTTGTTCGTCACCGGCACCGAGGCGCCACCCACCTTGGACGACTTGGCCCCGGGCACGCTCGTGAGGTTCCACGTGGAACACGGGCAACTCCGCCCTGAAGGCTGATGCCGGAACAGCCCGCGCCGCCCACGTCAACGCGGCGTGGTTGCTATACTGGTCGCATCCATAGCTAATGTGTCCGGCGCGTCCCCATGGCGGCCCCGGCACCGGAGCCCCCGACCGCATGTCGCAACACGAACAGCCGGGCGCACAGCCCGCCGCCGGCGCGATGCCGGATTCCGCCTACGATTCCAGCCGGATCACCGTCCTGCGCGGCCTCGAGGCCGTGCGCAAGCGGCCGGGCATGTACATCGGCGACGTGCACGACGGCACCGGCCTGCACCACATGGTGTTCGAGGTCGTCGACAATTCGATCGACGAGGCGCTGGCCGGGCACGCGGACGCGGTCAGCGTCGTCCTGCACGAGGACGGCTCCGTCTCGGTCACCGACAACGGCCGCGGTATTCCTGTCGACATCCACAAGGAGGAAGGCGTCTCCGCGGCCGAGGTGATCCTCACCGTGCTGCACGCGGGCGGCAAGTTCGACGACAATAGCTAC
Organism: Lysobacteraceae bacterium; assembly: GCA_035539135.1. Lineage (GTDB taxonomy): Bacteria > Pseudomonadota > Gammaproteobacteria > Xanthomonadales > Xanthomonadaceae > JABFWF01. The sequence continues at coordinate 287,603 of DATLJD010000008.1, read as the reverse complement.
AAGGTGTCCGGTGGCCTGCACGGCGTCGGCGTATCGGTGGTCAACGCGCTCAGCGAGCACCTGTGGCTGGACATCCATCGCGACGGTTTCCACTGGCAGCAGGAATACGCGCTCGGCGAGCCGCTGTACCCGCTCCGGCAGCTGGAGCCGTCGACCAAGCGTGGCACCACGCTGCGCTTCAAGCCTTCGATCGAGATCTTCACCAACACCGAGTTCCAGTACGACGTGCTGGCGCGCCGCCTGCGCGAGCTGTCCTTCCTGAACTCCGGCGTGCGCATCACGCTCACCGACGAGCGCGGCGAGGGCCGCAGCGACGTGTTCCAGTACGAGGGCGGCATCCGCTCCTTCGTCGAGCACCTGGCGCAGCTGAAGAACCCGCTGCACCCGAACGTGATCTCGGTGACCGGCGAGCAGAGCGGCATCACCGTGGACGTCGCCCTGCAGTGGACCGACGCCTACCAGGAAACGATGTTCTGCTTCACCAACAACATCCCCCAGAAGGATGGCGGTACCCACCTGCAGGGCTTCCGCGCCGCGCTGACGCGCACGCTGACCAACTACATCGAACAGAGCGGCATCTCGAAGCAGGCCAAGGTCTCGCTGTCGGGCGACGACATGCGCGAGGGCCTGATCGCGGTGCTGTCGGTCAAGGTGCCGGACCCGAGCTTCTCCTCGCAGACCAAGGAGAAGCTGGTCTCGTCCGAGGTACGGCCGGTGGTGGAAAGCACCTTTGGCGCGCGCCTGGAGGAGTTCCTGCAGGAGCATCCCAACGAGGCCCGCGCGATCGCCGGCAAGATCGTCGAGGCCGCGCGCGCGCGCGAGGCCGCGCGCAAGGCGCGCGACCTGACCCGGCGCAAGGGCGCGCTCGACATCGCCGGCCTGCCCGGCAAGCTCGCCGACTGCCAGGAGAAGGATCCGGCGCTGAGCGAGCTGTTCATCGTCGAGGGCGATTCGGCGGGCGGCTCGGCCAAGCAGGGCCGCAACCGCAAGACCCAGGCGATCCTGCCGCTCAAGGGCAAGATCCTCAACGTCGAGCGCGCGCGCTTCGACCGCATGTTGTCGTCGGCGGAAGTCGGCACCCTGATCACCGCGCTCGGCACCGGCATCGGCAAGGACGAATACAACCCGGACAAGCTGCGCTACCACCGCATCATCCTGATGACCGACGCGGACGTGGACGGCTCGCACATCCGGACCCTGCTGCTGACCTTCTTCTACCGGCAGATGCCGGAGCTGATCGAACGCGGCCACGTCTATATCGGCCTGCCGCCGCTGTACAAGGTCAAGCAGGGCAAGAACGAGCTGTACCTGAAGGACGATGCGGCGCTGGACGCCTACCTCGCCGGCAACGCGGTCGAGGGCGCGTCGCTGGTGCCGGCCGACGGCGAGCCGCCGATCGCCGGCGGGGCGCTGGAAAAGCTGCTGCTCGCCTACGCCGCGGCGAAGGACGCGACCGCGCGCAACGCGCACCGCTTCGACCCGCGCGTGCTCGAGGCGCTGATCGACTTCCGCCCGCTGGACGCGGCCTTCGTCGCCGATCCGGCGCACGCGCGCGCCAGCCTTGACGCGCTCGCGCGCCGGCTCAACGAGACCGGCCTGGGCAAGCCGCGCTACGCACTCGACCTGCAACCGGCTCTGGATACCCGGCCCGCGGCGCTGCTGGTCAAGCGCACGCACATGGGCCAGGAGCTGACCCAGGTGCTGCCGCTGCCGGCCTTCGAGGGCGGCGACCTGCGCGCGGTGCGCGAGGCGGCCATGCTGCTGCACGGCCTGGTGCGCGAGGGCGCGCGGATCGAGCGCGGCAACCGCAGCCAGGCGGTCGACAGCTTCGCGCAGGCGCGCGACTGGCTGCTGGAGGAGGCGAAGAAGGGCCGCCAGATCCAGCGCTTCAAGGGCCTGGGCGAGATGAACCCCGAGCAGCTGTGGGAAACCACGGTCAACCCGGAAACCCGCCGCCTGCTGCAGGTGCGGATCGAGGACGCGGTCGCCGCCGACCAGATTTTCTCGACCCTGATGGGCGACGTGGTCGAGCCGCGCCGCGAGTTCATCGAGGACAACGCGCTCAAGGTCGCCAACCTCGACGTCTGAACCCGGCCCCAAGGCCCTGAATGCGGTTGACGCCGCCTTCAGGGCGGCGGCCCTACAACGGGCGCATTCCCTCGCGGAGCGCCCCATGAAACCCCTGCTGCTTGGCCTCGTCATCGCGCTCGCCGCCAGCGCCTGCGCGACCACCACCTCGCCGACCGGGCGCACCCAGTACGTCGGCGCGGTGTCGCAGGAGCAGCTCGACCAGCTCGGCCTGCAGGCCTTCAACGAGATCAAGGCGAAGACGCCGCAGAGCACCGATGCGCGCCAGACCGCCTACGTGCGCTGCGTGGTCGGCGCACTGGTGCGCGAGCTGCCGGCGCAGTGGCGCGAGGGCGGCTGGGATACCGCGTTGTTCGTCAACGACGAGCCCAACGCCTTCGCCCTGCCGGGCGGCAAGGTCGGCCTCTATACCGGCATCTTCAAGGTGGCGAAGAACCAGGACCAGCTGGCCGCGGTCGTCGCCCATGAGATCGGGCACGTCGTCTCGCGCCATCACGAGGAGCGCCTGACCCGGCAAGCGGGCGCGCAAGGTGCGCTGCAACTGCTCGGCGCGCTGCTCGGATCCCGCTACGGCGAAGGCGCTGCCAACGCGGCGGTGCAGGGCGGGAGCATCCTCGCCCAGACCGGGTGGCTGCTGCCGGGCTCGCGCACGCAGGAGGCGGAAGCCGACATCGTCGGCCAGCAACTCATGGCCCAGGCAGGCTTCGACCCGCGCCAGGCGGTCGATCTGTGGCAGAACATGATCGCCGCCGGCGGCAGCCGCCCGCCCGAATGGCTATCGACCCACCCCGATCCCCAGAGTCGTATCGGCGAGTTGCGCAGCCGTGCGGCCGCGCTGGTTCCCGCCTACGAACAGGCCGCCGCCGCCGGCCGCCGCCCGCGCTGCGGCTAGCGCGACCCTCGTCACGAACGCGTGAAGGGCATTCACGTCCCCGGCATTTTTCTGCTAGCGTGACGGCCCCACACGCCGGACCCCACCCCGGCAGCAGGTCAGATCCATGAACATTCGCGCTTCCCGACTCGCGGTTGCCGTCCTCGCGGCGGTCCTCGGACTGAACGCGGTCGATGCCGCGGCCCAGGTCGGCCGCTACGATCCCGCCGAGCGCGCCGCGCGCAAGCACCAGAAGCAGGAAGCGCAGCCCGAAGCGAAGTTCCCCAACGCCAAGCGCGAATCGCCGGACCAGCAGGCGACCAAGAAGGGCGGCAAGGAACTCAACGCGATCGTCGAGCTGTACCAGGCGAAGAACTACCCGGAGACGATCGCGCGCGCCGAGGCGCTCGCCGGCTCCAGCGACAACGCCTACGAGCAGAGCTTCGCCTACCAGCTCGCGGCGACCGCCGCGGCCGAATCCGGCGACAACGCCAAGGCCGCCGCCGACTTCGCCAAGGCGATCGAGGCCAACGGCCTCGGCAACGACCAGCACTTCCAGGTGATGTACAACCTGGCGATCACCCAGTACCAGCTCGGCAAGTATCCCGAGGCGCTGGCCACGCTCGACCGCTACGTCGCGGAGACCGGTGTCGACCCGGCCGAGACCGCCGACCTGCGCGGCTCGATGCTCGCCAACATGGACAAGCCGGACCAGGCGGGGTCGCTGTTCGAGCAGTCCTGGCGCAAGGATCCGACCGACACCAAGGCGCTGATGAACGCCGTGGCCATGTACCAGCAGTCCCAGCAGTTCGACAAGGCGAACGCGCTGCTGATGGACGCCAAGGCCAAGGGCGGGCTCGACGCGCAGGGCTACCGCGGCCTGTACGTCGGCCAACTCAGCGCGGGCGACAACAAGGGGGCGCTGGCGACGATCGAGGAAGGCCTCGCCAACGGCAAGATCGCGCAGGACGACAAGCTCGCCAACGCCTACGTCATCCTCGCTCAGAACGCCTACGCCGACGGCGACACCAAGACCGCGATCGAGATGTACCGCAAGGCGGTGCCGATCGCCGACAACGGCGAGCCCGCGCTCAACCTCGCGCGCGTGCTGAGCAACGAGGGGCGGTTGGCCGAAGCCAAGGCAGCGGCGCAGCAGGCGCTGGACAAGGGCGTCAAGAATCCTGCCGACGCCCGGAAGATCATCGCCAGGAAGGGCAAATAAGTCGCCGCCGAGCGGTTGGTACACGCCCGCCTGATTGGTATAAGCTTGGAAATTCCGTGGCCGCCAAGGGTCGCGGCTTGACATCATCCGTGGCGTCCCGTGCGCCCGGCACCACTCCCGAGTTCCCCCTGCATGACGCCACGCTTGCCGACCGACAACAACGATGACCGCGATGTCGGTCTGAACTGGCCGCGTATCGCGGGCATGTCCTTCGTGATTGCCGTGCACGCAGCCGCGCTCATGCTGCTGCTGGCACCGGTGACCCCGCCGGGCCAGGAGACGCAGGACGAGGACGTGACCCGCGTCGTGCTGATCGAGCCGCCGCCGCCGCCGCCGCCGCCACCGCCGCCGCCGCCGGAACCGCCGAAGCAGATCAAGCTGACCCCGACCCCGACCCCGCCGGTGCCGACCCCGCCGACGCCGCCGCCGCCGGAACCGCCGGTGGTGTTCGACGAGCCGTCGCCGATGGCCACTCCGGCGCCGCCGCCGGCGCCGCCGGCGCCGACGCCGCCGCCCGCCGTGCCGGCCCGCAACACCAGCGACCTGCGCGCGAGCGTCTGCTCCAAGCCGTCGGAAGGCACGCTGATCCGCGCGCTGCAGCAGTCGGGTTCCAGCTCCGCCGAGCTGTCGCTGCGGCTGACCTTCACCGCCGACGGGACGGTCACCAACGTCAGCGTTGCCAAGAGCAGCCGCGACCGCAACCTGGACCGTGCCGCGCAGGCCTGGGCCCGCCAGGTGAAGCTGTGCCCGGGCGCCCCCGGCGAGGGCATCCTGCCCTTCAGCTTCTCCCTCAACTGATACAGAAGCGTCGAAGTTGAACAGGCGGGAGCCGCAAGCCCGCCACTTTGCAATCCCGCCTCACACAATCCACTACAAAAGGTAAGCGTCATGCTGCAGGAAACCACCAACGCCGCCGCTGCTGCCGGGGGCAACGCCGCGTCCGCCCTGACGCAGATGGGCGTCGACCATCTGCTCCAGGAAATGATGCAGGACCCCAGTGGCTATGCGATGTCCTGGGTCGTGCTGATCACGCTGACGATCATGTCGGCCATGTCGGTCTACTGGATCGTCATCAACTTCTTCAAGAACGTGTCGCTCCGCCGCGGCGCGGACCGGGTGATCTCGACGTTCTGGGAAACCCCGAACGCGCAGGACTCGATCCGCTACATGGAAGAGCAGCCCAAGAGCGAGCCGTTCTCCAAGATCGCGCTCGACGCCGCCCAGGCCGCCGCCCACCACCAGCGCCACGAGGGCTCGCGCCTGGTCGAGTCGCTGAACCGCTCCGAGTTCGTCGACCGCGCGCTGCGCCAGGCCGTCACCCGCGAGTCGATGCGGCTCGAGTCGGGCCTGACCATCCTCGCCACCGTCGGTTCGACCGCGCCGTTCGTCGGCCTGCTCGGCACCGTGTGGGGCATCTACAGCGCGCTGATCAAGATCGGTGCCACCGGCCAGGCGTCGATCGACGCGGTCGCCGGCCCGGTCGGCGAGGCGCTGATCATGACCGCCCTCGGCCTCCTCACGGCGATCCCCGCGGTGCTGGCGTACAACTTCTTCGTCCGCCTGAACCGCGTGACCTACAACAAGTTCGACACCTTCGCGCACGACCTGCACGATTTCTTCGCGACCGGCGCGCGCGTGGGCGAAACCCACGGCAAGCACTAAGTCGCCGCCGTTCGATAGCACCACGGAGTCCGGCCCATGGCCTTCAGTTCTGGCAACGAAAGCGGCGCCCCGATGTCGGAGATCAACGTCACGCCCCTCGTGGACGTGATGCTGGTCCTGCTCATCATCTTCATGATCACGGCGCCGCTGATGTCGCACAAGATCAAGGTTGAGCTGCCGCAGGCCAACCTCGAGCGTCGCGACGAGAAGGTCCCGCCGGCACCGCCGGTCACCGTCACGGTGACTGAGGACGGCAAGCTGTACTGGAACGACCAGCCGGTCACGCCGGAGCTGCTGGAAAGCCAGCTCGGGGTCGAGGCGCAGAAGACCCCGCAGCCCGCGGTCAACATCCGGGGCGACGAGACCACCAAGTACAGCGCGATCCAGCGCGTGGTCGACACCGCCCAGGCCCAGGGCATCCGCAAGGTCGGCTTCGTCGCCACCAAAGAACGGCCGCACTGAGGAGCACGCACATGGCATTCAGTACCAACTCGGGCGGCGGCCCGATGGCCGACATCAACGTCACGCCCCTCGTGGACGTGATGCTGGTGCTGCTGATCATCTTCATGGTGACCGCGCCGATCCTGTCCTACCCGATCGACATCGACCTGCCGCAGCCCAACCGCAACCTGGAACCGCCGAAGAAGGATCCGCCGGAACCGATCAAGCTGCGCATCGACGCGTCGGGCACGGTCTACTGGAACAACAGCCCGACCCCGATGTCCTCGCTGCGTGACCTGATGGAGGCCGAGGTCGAGCGCGACCCGACCAACCAGCCGACGCTGGAGATCGACACCAACGCCGACGCCGATTACGGGGTGCTGGCGAAGGTGCTCGCGACCGCCCGCAACGCGCAGATGCAGAAGATCGGATTCGTCAAGAAGTAACGCAGCATGGCGCGACGCGCCCCACGACGCTTACCTGTTCGAGCCGCCCACCGGGCGGCTCTTTTTTTGCGCGGGCGTCGGGATTCAGGCCTGGCGGCGCAGGCGTTCGCGCACCAGCGCGTCGACCACGCCGGGGTCGGCCAGGGTGGAGGTGTCGCCGAGCTGCGCCTGGGTCGGGTCCTCGGCGCCGGCCTCGGCGATCTTGCGCAGGATCCGGCGCATGATCTTGCCGCTGCGGGTCTTCGGCAGCGCCGGCGCCCACTGCAGGCAGTCCGGGGTCGCGAGCGGGCCGATCGCCTGGCGCACGCAGGCGACCAGCTCGGCGCGCAGCGCGTCGCTGCCCTGCTCCCCGGCCTTGAGCGTCACGTAGGCGTAGATGCCCTGGCCCTTGAGGTCGTGCGGGAAACCGACCACCGCCGCCTCGGCGACCTTCTCGTGCGCGACCAGCGCGCTCTCGATCTCGGCGGTGCCCAGGCGGTGGCCGCTGACGTTGATCACGTCGTCGACGCGGCCGGTGATCCACCAGTCGCCGTCGGCGTCGCGACGCGCGCCGTCGCCGGTGAAGTAGCAACCGGGGTAGGTGCGGAAGTAGGTGTCGATGAAGCGCTGGTGGTCGCCGTAGACCGTGCGCATCTGTCCCGGCCACGACGCGCGCAGCACCAGGTTGCCTTCCGCTTCGCCCGCGAGCACGCCGCCCTCGGCGTCGCGCAGTCCGGGCTGGACGCCGAAGAACGGCGTCATCGCCGCTCCGGGCTTGGCCGCGACGGCGCCCGGCAGCGGCGCGATCAGGATGCCGCCGGTTTCGGTCTGCCACCAGGTGTCGACGACCGGGCAACGGCCATCGCCGACCACGTCGGCGTACCAGCGCCAGGCTTCCGGATTGATCGGCTCGCCGACCGTGCCGAGCAGGCGCAGCGACGCGCGCGAGGTCGCCTTCACCGGTGCATCGCCCTCGCGCATCAGGGCGCGGATCGCGGTCGGCGCGGTATAGAACAGGGTGACCTGGTGGCGGTCGACCACCTGCCAGAAGCGCGACGCGTCCGGCCAGGTCGGCACGCCTTCGAAGACCAGCGCGGTGGCGCCGTTCGCCAGCGGGCCGTAGACGATGTAGCTGTGGCCAGTGACCCAGCCGACATCGGCGGTGCACCACCACACGTCGTCCTCGCGCAGGTCGAAGACGGCTTCATGGGTGTAGCTGACGTAGGCAAGGTAGCCGCCGGTGGTGTGCAGCACGCCCTTCGGCTTGCCGGTGCTGCCGGAGGTGTACAGGATGAACAGCGGATCTTCCGCGTTCATCCGTTCCGGTTCGCAGTCGTTGGCCTGGATGTCGACCACCGCGTCGTACCAGCGGTCGCGCGGCATCTGCATCGGCACCGCGCCGCGGGTGTGGCGCACCACCAGCACCGTCTCGACCGGATGGGTGCCGGGCAGCTTGAGCGCGGCGTCGACATTGGCCTTGAGCGGAATGCGCTTGCCGCCACGCATGCCCTCGTCGGCGGTGATCACGAGCTTGCTGCCGCAGTCGGCGATGCGGTCGGCAATCGACTGCGGGGCGAAGCCGCCGAACACCACCGAGTGGATCGCGCCGATCCGCGCGCACGCGAGCATCGCGACCACCGCTTCCGGGATCATCGGCAGGTAGATGGTGACGCGGTCGCCCTTGCCCACGCCGAGGTGGCGCAGCGCGTTGGCCAGGCGGCACACGCGCGCGTGCAGTTCGCGGTAGCTGATCCGCTGCGCGGGTTGCTGCGGGTCGTCCGGCTCGAACAGCAGCGCGGTCTTGTCGCCTCGGGTGGCGAGGTGGCGGTCGAGGCAGTTGACGCTGGCGTTCAGTTCGCCGTCGGCGTACCAGCGGATGCGGAAGTCGTCGAGGGCGAAGCTGCAGTCGCTGATCTGACTCGGAAAACGGTCCCAGTGCAGGCGCCCGGCGACGTCGGCCCAGAAGCCGTCGGGATCCGTGACGGAACGTTCGTACAGTGCGCGGTAACGCGCGGCGTCCAGCGTCTGCGGCGAGGCGAAGCCGGGCGGGACGGGGCGGCGTTCCGGCTGCGACATGGCGGCTCTCCGGCCAACGGAATTGCCTTCAGTCTGCACCAGCACCGGCGCATTGGCGAAGCGCGGATGCCGTCCGCGGCATGCCCGCGCGGGGTGGGCGCCGCCTCAGCGCGGCGGCGCCGCGAGCTCGCGTGCGTCCAGGCTGCCGTCGTGGTTGCGGTCCTGGCGGGCAAAGACCTCGGCCAGGCGGTCGCGGTGCGCGGCGCGGGTCAGCGGCGCGCCGCGCCCCCCCGGCTGCTCGGCCGGCACGAGCACGCCGTCGCCATCCCGGTCCATGGCGTCGAAGGCATAGCTCATCCAGTCCTGGTATTCGCCCAGCGACACAAGGCCGTTCCGGTCGGCGTCCATCCGCGCGAGATAGCCCGCGCTGTCGGCGACCTGCGCGGCGGCGGGCAGGGCACATGCCAGGGCGACGGTCGCGGACGGCAAAAAGCCCGGCCGTCGCCGGCCGGGCTTCGTCGCATCGCGCGTGGTCGGGATCACGCGTGCGCGGCGCGCAGCGAATAGCCCTTCAGCCGGGCCGAGAAGTCCTGCAGCGCGCGGATCCCGCTGGCCTCGGCCTCGTGGCACCAGGCCTGCAGCGCGTGCAGTGTGTCGCTGGAGTTGTGGCTGCGCGCCTCGAGGACCGCCGCCAGGCGCGCGCGGTGTTCCATCAGGGCGCGGATGCGCGGACGCTGGGCCACCCAGCTGTGCAGCTGGGCGCGCGCGTCGGGCTTGAGCCAGCGGCCGTCGTCGGCCAGGCCGCGGCGCAGCTTGCGCGGCAGCAGCGCGCGCAGCCTGGCGCCCGCGGCGGCCGCTTCCTCGCGCAGCGCCGGCTTGAGCACTTTGCGCTGGAAATCGGTCATCGCCTGGAAGCGTACCGCCAGCAGCGCCTTCAGGGTGTCGGCATCCGGCACGCTGATGTTCGGGCGCACGTCGAGTTTCGGCGCGACGCGCAGCACCCTAGCCAGGCCGAGTGCCTGCAGTCCGCGGATCACCGTCCAGCCGATGTCGAACTCGAAGCGGCGCAGCGCGAACTTCGCCGACGACGGGAACGCGTGGTGGTTGTTGTGCAACTCCTCGCCGCCGATCCACACCGCCCACGGCGTCAGGTTGGTCGCGGTGTCGTCGGTCTCGAAGTTGCGGTAGCCCCACCAGTGGCCGAGACCGTTGACCACGCCGGCCGCCCAGAACGGGATCCACGCCATCTGGATCGCCCAGATCGCGATGCCCCAGAAACCGAACAGGGCGAAGCTGAGAAACAGCAACAGGGTCGGGCCCATGGTCGCGTGCGGCGTGTAGAGGTGGCGCTCGATCCAGTCGTCCGGGCAGCCCTTGCCGTACTTCTCGATGTCCTCGCGCTGCCAGCGCGCTTCGCGATACAGCTCCACGCCGCGCCAGAACACGGTGCGGATGCCCTTGTGCATCGGGCTGTGCGGATCCTCGGCGGTCTCGCACTTGGCGTGGTGCTTGCGGTGGATCGCGACCCACTCGCGGGTGATCATCGAGGTGGTCAGCCAGGTCCAGAAGCGGAACACGTGGGCGATCGCCGGGTGGAAGTCGACGCCGCGGTGCGCCTGGCTGCGATGCAGGTACAGGGTGACCGAGAAGATGGTCAGCTGGGTCGCGGCGAGGAAGTAGACGAGCAGGGTGACCCAGCCGGCCTGGAACAGGCCGCCGGCGAGGAAATCGAGCAGGGACGCGGGCATCGGGACTCCGGACGAACGAAACAACGGGCCTGTGGGGCCCGGTCGCCATGATGACAGCTTCGCGCGCGCGCACGGTGAACGCCGGCACGTTTGCCGGCGCCATTCAGCCGTGACCGCGAATCGTGACGGGCCGGCCGTTTAAGCTGGCGGTGCCGCTCGCCACGTCGCGCGCGGCCCGCGAGGCACGAGCCGCCGCCGAGACCGCGCATGCCCGAACTGCCCGAAGTCGAAACCACCCGCCGCGGCCTCGCCCCGCACGTCGAGGGCCGGCGCGTGCGCGCGGTCGTGCTGCGGCGCCCGGACCTGCGCTGGCCGATCCCGCCGGAGGTGTCCGCGCTGCTGCCGGGCGAGCGCATCGACGCCGTGCGCCGCCGGGCGAAATACCTGCTGCTCGATACCCGCGCGGGCAGCGCGCTGCTGCACCTGGGCATGTCCGGCAGCCTGCGCGTGCTGGCGCCGGACACCCCCGTGGCCGCCCACGACCACGTCGACCTCGCGCTCGAGGGCGGCCGCGTGCTGCGCTTCAACGATCCGCGCCGGTTCGGCTGCCTGCTCTGGCAACCCCCGGGCGAGACCCACCCGCTGCTGCGCGGGCTCGGCCCCGAGCCGCTGTCCGATCGCTTCGACGGCGACTACCTGTTCGCCCGCAGCCGCGGCCGCCAGGCGCCGGTGAAGGCCTTCCTGATGGACCAGGCGGTGGTGGTCGGGGTCGGCAACATCTACGCCGCGGAGGCGTTGTTCGCCGCCGGCATCTCGCCGCTGCGCGCGGCCGGGCGGGTCTCGCGCGAGCGCTACACCGCGCTCGCCGACGCGGTGAAGGCGATCCTCGCCCAGGCGATCGTCCGTGGTGGCACCACCCTGCGCGACTTCCTCGCCCCGGACGGCGCGCCCGGATACTTCGAGCAGGAACTGGCGGCCTATGGCCGCGGCGGCGAACCCTGCCCGCGCTGCGGCCGGCCCCTGAAGCAGGCGGCGATCGGCCAGCGCACCACGGTCTGGTGCGGCCGCTGCCAACGCTGAACGGGGAGCGCGCCGAGCACCGGGGGCGTGAAAACGTGCCCCGCCTCGCACTTCGGACAGCGCTTCCCCTATAGTGCGGCCGAGCGGGGAAAGGGCACATGGCGGACACGGCCGACATCACCCAATGGCTGGACGCCGCGCGCGAAGGCGACCGCGGTGCGCTCGATCGCGTGCTCGCGACCCTGTACCAGGAACTGCATTCGATGGCCCGGCGCCAGCTCGCCGGCCAGCACGGGCAGACCCTGGATGCGACCGCGCTGGTGCACGAGGCCTACCTGCGCCTGGTCGGCCGGCAATCGGCCCGCTTCGACGACCGCGCCCATTTCTTTGCCTACGCCGCATCGGCGATGCGCAGCGTGGTGGTCGACTACGCGCGCCAGCGCCTCGCGCAGAAGCGCGGCGGCGACCTGCACCGGGTCACCGACCTGCCCGAGGACGTGGAAGGCGGGCTGCGCCTGGACGAGGAGATGCTCGGCCTGGACACCGCCCTGACCCGGCTCGCGGCGGTCGACCAGCGCCTCGCCCAGGTGGTCGAGCTGCGCTACTTCGCCGGCCTGTCCGAGCTGGAGATCGCGGCCCTGCTGCAGCGCTCGGAACGCAGCATCCGCCGTGACTGGCAGAAGGCACGGCTGTTCCTGCTGGCGTCGCTGCAGGAACGGTAAGCCCGCCATGCCGGCCGTGCGCGAGGTCGGAAGCCGCCAACCGGGCGCCACTTGTCGTGGCCGTCCGTTGCCTGGTGTCGCGCACTGATGGACGCCGAACGCTGGCAACGCCTGTCGCCGCTGCTCGACGCGATGTTCGAGCTGGATCCGGAGACCCGCGCGCGCAGCCTCGAGCTGCTGCGCGAGGAAGACCCGCAGACCGCCGCCGAGCTCGAGGCGCTGATGGCGCTGGAGGGCGAGCGCGAGGACTTCCTCGCCGAGCCGCTGGTGGCTCCATTGCCCGGCGTGCGCCCGGGCAGCGTGGTCGGGCCGTACCGGCTCGAGCGCATGCTCGGCGAAGGCGGCATGGGCCAGGTCTGGCTCGCCACTCGCGCCGACGGGCTGTATGAACGCCGGGTCGCGCTCAAGCTGCTGCGCCCGGGCCTGGCCGACACCAACCTGCGCCTGCGCTTCAACCGCGAGCGGCAGATCCTCGCCCGGCTCGCGCACCCGCACATCGCGCGCCTGCTCGATGCCGGCTTCGGCAGCGACTCCCAGCCCTACCTCGCGCTCGAGTACATCGAGGGCGAGCCGATCACCGACTGGTGCCGCGCCCGCGGCCTGCCGCTGGACGCGCGCCTGCGCCTGTTCCTGCAGACCTGCGACGCGGTCAGCCACGCGCACGCCAACCTGATCGTCCACCGCGACCTCAAGCCGTCCAACATCCTGGTCACGCCGCTGGACGAGGTGCGGCTGCTCGACTTCGGCATCGCCAAGCTGCTCGACAACCCCGACCTCGGTCCCGAGCAGACCCGCACCGGCCTGCGCGCCTTCACCCTGCACTACGCCGCGCCCGAGCAGATCCGCGGCGAGCCGGTCACCACCATGACCGACGTCTACGCGCTAGGCGTGGTGCTGTACGAGCTGCTGACCGGGCGCAAGCCGTACAAGCTGCCACGCGACAGCGACGCGGCCTGGGAAGAGGCGATCCTCAACACCGATCCGCAGCGGCCCTCGGGCGTGCTGCTGCGCGAGGACAGCGACGGCACCGCGCGCCCGGAGGCGCGGCGGCAGGCCCGCCTGCTCGCCGGCGACCTCGACAACATCGTGCTGAAGGCGCTGGCCAAGCGCCCCGAGCAGCGCTACCCGTCGGTCGAGGCGCTGGCCCAGGACATCAAGCGCTACCGCGAGGGCAAGCCGGTGCAAGCGCGCCGGCAGAGCCTGGGCTACCGCGCCGGCAAGTACGTGCAGCGCCATCGCTGGGCGCTGGCGGTGGCGCTGCTGGTGACCGCGGTGCTGACCAGCGCGCTCGGCATCGTCGCCTGGCAGGCGCGGCAGGCGGTGCGCGAGGCGGCGCGGGCGCAGGCGCTGCAGGAATTCGTGGTCGGCCTGTTCGAGCATGCCGGCAGCGGCGGCGATGGCGCGCTGGACGTGCGGCGCCTGCTGGATGCCGGGGTCGAGCGCGGCAGCCGCGAGCTGGCCCGGCAGCCGGCGGCGCGCGCGGAGCTGTTCGGGGTGATCGCGCGCCTGCGCCTCGGCCTGGGCGACTACCCGCAGGCGCTGGCGCTGCTGGAGCGGCAGGCAACCATACTCGGCGCTCTCTCCGACCCGCCCGCCAGCCTGCGCCTGGAGTCGCTGGCGGACCGCGGCCGCGCACTACGCCTGCTCGGCCGTGCCGCCGATTGCGCGCGGGCATTGCGGCCGGCGCAGGAACTGGCCCAGCGGGAACAGGCGCAGCTGCCGCTGCAGGCCGCCGAGTTCTATACCCAGCTCGGCCGTTGCGAGCGCGCGACCGGCGCCGGCAAGACCGCGCGGCCGCTGTTCCAGCGCGCGCTGGCGCTGCGCCGCGATGCCCTCCACGACGCGCCGGGCGTGGTCGAGAGCCTCGCCGACCTCGCCGGCCTGGAGGCCGACGCCGGCCATGCGGACGCCGCCCTGGCCGCGTATCGCGACGCGCTGTCCCGCCTGCGCGGCGGCGTCGGCTGGCGCCACCCGCTCGCGGTCGAGCTGCTGCGCAGCACCTGCGCGCTGGAACAGGACGCCGGGCTGTTCGACAAGGCCGATGCCGATTGCGGGCGCGCCGTGGCGCTGTCCGAGGACCTGCATGGGCGCCGCCATCCGTCCACCATCGAGGCGCGCCGCCAGCTCGCCGACGTCCACCTCGCGGAGGGCCGGTTCGGCGCTGCGGTCGCGGCGCTGCGCGAAACCCGCGCCTGGCTGGTCGCCCACCGCGGCCCCGCCGACCCCAGCGTCGCCGGCGACGACGCCAGGCTCGGCCGCGCCGCCTGGGAGCAGGGCGACAATCCAACGGCGCTGTCGCGCTTCGACCGGGCGATCGCGATCCGCCGCTGGCACGGCGATACGCTGGCACTGGCCGACGTGCTGACCGACAAGGCGCGCGTGCTGTACGAAGCGGGCGCCCAGCACGAGGCGCGCGAGCTGCTGCAGGAAGCGCGCCGGCTGCGCAGCACCGCGCTGGGCGCCGAGGCGGGGCCGGTGGGCGACGCCGACCGTCAGCTCGGCGAAGTCGAAGCGGCCCTCGGGCATCCGGCACAGGCCCTGGCCCGGCTGCAGCGGGCGTTGCGCCTGACCACCGCCGCCTACGGCGCGGACGCGCCGCAAACCCGCCAGGCCGCGCTGGCGCTGGCGCGCTTCGAAGGCCGCCGCGGCGATGCGTCCGCGCTGGCGCGGCTGGATGCCCTGGCCAGGCTGCCGCAGGGCGACCAGCGCCTGCGCGCGATCGCGTGGCTGGCCGATGCCGAGGCCGCCGCGCTGCGCTGCTACGGCAGCGATCGCGTGCAGGCGCTGGCCCGGCTGCAGTCGCTGCAGGCGACCGTCGGGATCGCGATGCCGGAAGGCGGCGCGCTGGTGCGCCAGGTCGCCGCGCTGGCCGCGAGCTGCGGCTAGTCGCGCGCCGGCAAGGGCAGCGGCGCCTGCAGCGGCGCGATCGCGCCCTCGCCGCGCATGACCTTCTTGAACTCCGCGCGCGAGACCGAGACGTAGCGCTCGTTGCCGCCGATCTCGACCTGGGGGCCGGCCTGTACCGCGCGGCCTGCCTCGTCCACGCGCACCGTCATCGTCGCCTTGCGGCCGCTGTGACAGATCGTCTTGATCTCGCTCAGCTCGTCGGCCCAGGCCAGCAGGTGCTGGCTGCCCTCGAACAGCTCGCCGCGGAAGTCGGTACGCAATCCGTAGCACAGCACCGGGATGCCGAGCGCGTCGACCACCTCGCCCAGCTGCCAGGCCTGCGCGCGGGTCAGGAATTGCGCCTCGTCGACCAGCACGCAGTGCAGCGCGCCGTGCGCGGCGATGTCCAGCCGCACCAGCCGCTCGAGGTCGTCGTCGCGGCCGAACGCGGTGCCCTGTTCGGCCAGCCCGATCCGCGACGCCACCCGGCCGTTGCCGGCGCGGTCGTCCAGCGCCGGGGTCAGGATCAGCACGCGCATCCCGCGCTCGCGGTAGTTGTGCGCCGACTGCAGCAGGGTCGTGGTCTTCCCCGCGTTCATCGCCGAATAGTAGAAGTAGAGCTTGGCCATCGCCGTGGGGTCAGGGGGCGTCGTCCGCCTCCGGGGCGGGCGCCTGCTGCCCGGGGACCGGCTTCAGGTCGCCGACCTCGACGTGGGCCTCGAACAGCTGTTCCCAGACGGAATCGCGCAGCTGCCAGTATTGCTCGGGATCCCAGTATTGCGGCGCATACAGCTGCTCGGCGTTCACCCCGATCGGCCGCGAGCCTTCGTAGCGCGTGATGTACACGGGCGAGGCCGCCGAATGGCCGAGCATCGAGCCGCTCGCCCGATGCAGCTCGCGGCGCATCACCTTCGACAGCCTGGATTTGGCGGCGGCATCGCCGTAGCGGGCCAGCATGTCCTGGTCGCGCGCGCCCGCCCGCCCGCGCTCGTCGGCGTCGAGCTGCTGCCAGTACAGCTGCCGCAGGATGGCGAACTCACGGAACCCGCGCTCGGACGCCAGCGCCATCCACAGGTAGCCCTGTACGCGGTCGCGGGCGACGCCCTGGCCGTTCCAGTACATCTCGCCCAGGCGCGCCTGCGAGGGCTTGTCGCCGTACCAGGCCGCACGCTGGTAGTGGCGCAGCGCGCCGGCGAAATCCGCGGCCTCGTCGCGCGCGATGCCGGCCTTGCGTTCGCCCAGGTCCGGATGCGCGGCGAGGAAGCCGTCGATCATCAGGTCCTCGGGAATCGGCTGCGCCGCCGCGGCCTCCTGCGCATTCAAGGTCGCCGGCGCGACCAGCGCCAGCGCGATCACGGCCATCCCGGCCCACCGCATCACTTGCATCGTCGTTCCTCCTTGTGAGGATCGAAGCTTAACGTCGATCGCGGGGTTTCGGCGCGCGCGGACGATACACTGCGCGCCCCCGACGGACCTCACGATGCACGGCCTCAATCCTCCCCAGCGCGCCGCCGTCCTGCACACCGAAGGCCCGCTGCTGGTGCTCGCCGGCGCCGGCAGCGGCAAGACCCGGGTAATCGTCGAGAAGATCGCCTACCTGATCTCCTCCGGCCGGATGCCGGCGCGGCGGATCGCGGCGATCACCTTCACCAACAAGTCCGCGCGCGAGATGCGCGAGCGCGTCGGCAAGCGCCTGAAGGGCGACGCCGGCGACGGCCTGACCGTGTGCACGTTCCACGCGCTCGGCCTGAAGCTGCTGCAGATCGAACATGCGAAGCTGGGCCTCAAGCGCGGCTTCTCGATCTTCGACAGCGAGGACAGCAGCGCGCAGCTGAAGGACCTGCTGCCGGCCGGCAGCAAACCCGACGCGATCGACGCGGCGAAAAGCCTGATCTCGCGCGCGAAGAACGCCGGCCTCTCGCCGGAACAGGCGCTGGAGGCCGCCGGCAGCACCCGCGAGCAGGAGGCCGCGCTGCTGTACGCGCGCTACCAGGCGCGGTTGTCCACCTTCAACGCGGTCGACTTCGACGACCTGATCCGGCTGCCGGTGCAACTGCTGGAGTCCGATGAGGACGCCGTCGCCGCCTGGCGCGAGCGCATCGGCTACCTGCTGGTGGACGAATGCCAGGACACCAACGACGCGCAGTACCGGCTGCTGAAGGCGCTGGCCGGCGACAAGGGCCTGTTCACCTGCGTGGGCGACGACGACCAGTCGATCTACGCCTGGCGCGGCGCCAATCCCGACAACCTGCTGCAGCTCGGGGTCGACTACCCGCAGCTGAAGATCGTCAAGCTCGAGCAGAACTACCGCTGTTCCAATCGCGTGCTGCGCGCGGCCAACGCGCTGATCGCGCACAACCCGCACGAGCACCCGAAAACGCTGTGGAGCGACCAGCCCGACGGCGAGCGCATCCGCGTATGGGAGTGCCGCAACGCCGAGCACGAAGCGGAGAAGGTCGCCGACCGCATCCACTTCCTGCACGAAAGCCGCGGCGCGCCGTGGAGCGACTTCTGCATCCTGTTCCGCGGCAACCACCAGTCGCGGCCGCTGGAGAAGGCGCTGCAGCTGCTGCGCGTGCCGTACCACATCACCGGCGGCACCGCCTTCCTCGACCGCGGCGAGGTCAAGGACGCGATGGCTTGGCTGCGCCTGATCGCCAACCCGGACGACGACGCGGCCTTCCTGCGCGCGGTGCAGTCGCCGCAGCGCGGCGTCGGCGGCACCACCCTGGCGAAGCTGGCCGAGCTCGCCCAGCACGCGCACCTGCCGCTCGCGCGCGCGGCCGAAGCGATCGGCCTGCTGAAGCAGTTGCCGGCGCGCAGCGCGAACGCGCTGCAGGGCTTCGCCGATGTCGTGCGCGGCCTGCGCGGCGAGGCGACCCGGTTGCCGCCGGCGCAACTGGTGCGCCTGCTCAACGAGCGCTCCGGCCTGCTCGAGGCGCTGCGCGCGCAGTGCAAGAACGACGCGCAGTTCCAGGCGCGGCGGCGCAACCTCGACGAGCTTGCCGACTGGTTCGACGGGGGGCGTTCCGATCACAGCCGGACCGCCGGCCCCGGCGACCTCGCCGCCGCGCTCGCGCTGCTGTCGCACGCCGACAAGGGCGAGGCCGGCAACCAGGTCCGGCTGATGTCGCTGCACGCGGCCAAGGGCCTGGAGTTCCGCTACGTCTTCATCGTCGGCATGGAGGACGGCAACCTGCCGCACGAGGCCTCGCTGGAGGAAGGGCGGCTGGACGAGGAGCGGCGCCTGCTCTACGTCGGCATCACCCGCGCCAAGGAACAGCTTTGGCTGTCGTATTCGAAGGAAGCGCAGCGCTGGGGCGAGCGCCAGCGCAACTTGCCCAGCCGCTTCCTCGACGAACTGCCGGCCGCCGAGCTGCAGCGCGACGGCGCCGACCCGGTCGCCGACGCCGAGCAGAAGAAGGAACGCGCGACCGTCGGCTTCGCCAACATCCGCGCGCTGCTGGAAGGCTGACGCGCGCCCGCGGCCGCCGCGGGCGGTGCCGGCTACACTGCCGCGCATCGTTCCGGAGAGCCTCCATGCGCCTGTCCCGCCTCGTCCCGCTTCCGCTCGCGCTCGCCCTTGCCGCCTGCGCCGGCCTGCCCGCCGCGCAGGCGCCGCAGCCGGCCGCTGCCGCCACGGTGCCCGCCGACGACAGCCTCGACGCCACCGCCTGGTTCCAGAAGGCAATCGAGCGCGAGCTGATCTCGGCCGAGGTCTACCGCGCCGCCGGCGAGCACCTGGCCGCCGCGCTGCAGGACCCGGACTGGGACGCGCTGGCGCCGGCCGACCGTGCTGCCGCCGGCCCCGCGCACGGACTACCGCCGGCGATCATCGTCGACGTCGACGAAACGGTGCTGGACAACTCGGCGCACCAGGTGCGGCAGATCCGCGCCCGCACCGAGTTCGATCCCGCCACGTGGAACGCCTGGGTCGAGGAGCGCTCGGCGACGCCGCTGCCCGGCGCGCTGGAGTTCCTCCAGCACGCGGCGGCGCAGGGCGTCACCGTCTACTACGTCAGCAACCGCACCGTCGCCCAGGGCCCGGCGACCGTCGCCAACCTGCGCGCGACCGGCTTCCCGATCGCCGACGACGGCCAGTTCCTCGGCAAGGGCACGGTAGTCCTCGGCTGCCCGGGCACCGGCTCGGACAAGTCCTGCCGGCGCCAGCTGGTCGGACGCAGCCACCGGGTGGTGATGCAGTTCGGCGACCAGCTCGGCGACTTCGTGGAGCCCGCCGCCAACACCCTGGCCGGGCGCCGCGCGGCGGTCACGCCGTACCTGGGCTGGGTCGGCGAGCGCTGGTGGGTGCTGCCGAACCCGGTCTACGGCAGCTGGGAGAGCGCGCTCACCGGCGACGCGGAGACCCCGGAGGCGCGGCGGGCAGCCAAGGAGGCTGCACTGGATGATGGAAGGGGTCGTTGAAAATCAACAAGTTGGTCTGGGGTTTCTCAGGTATTGCATCAGCTTCAAGGAGGCGGTAGCCTGCTTGGCATCCGGCCACGGCCGGAGCCATGCCACAACCGACTGTCCCCGGCGCAAGCCGGCTTGAAGGAGGCCCCGCGCCTCCTTTTTTCTTGCCCGGGCGCCGGGCCGCGCCGGCGCGAACCGTGATCCCCATGCTTGCCGCCTGCCTGCCGGGCCGCCACCATCCGCGCGCATGAGGGGACGTCGCTGGACCATGACCCGGCTGCTGCCGGCCCTGCTCGCGGGCCTGCTGCTCGGGGGCTGCCGCGCGCCGAGCGCGCCGGACGCCTCCGTGCCAGGCCCGCCGCCGGGGCCGGCCAGGACCGTGCAGCAGCTGACCGCGCGCCTGCACGACAACGACCTCGCCGCCTTCGCGCGCGAGGCGGTCCCGCCGGCCCTGCACGCGGAGCTGGACGCCGCCTGGCGCGCCGGCCGTACGCGCTGGCCGCTGGACGAGCTGCCGTTCGGCGCGCGCCTGCCGGGGATGCTGCGTGCGCTGGCGGCCCCCGATGCGGAGCAGCGCCTGCTCGGGGTCTTCGATCGCCAGTTCGCCGGCGCCGACCGCCAGTTGCGCAACACCGCCGCCACCCTGGGCGTGTTCGGGGTGGAATACGTGCAGCACCGTCCCGGCTTCGGCGAGGACCAGCGCCGGCACTACGCGCAACTGGTGCAGGCCGCCGCGCGCTGGGGCAGCCATGCGCCGCTGGGCGACCGCGCCCGCGCCCGCGCCGGACTGGCGGTGCTGGTTCCCGCGGCGCGCCGCACCGGGCTGGCCCGGGACGGCGCCTTCCAGACCGCCGGCATGGACGACAGCCTGCGCCGGCTGGGGCCCTTCGCCGCCGCCTTCAAGCAGGCGGTGAAGGGTTACGGCCTCGACCTCGACGCCGACCTCGCGGGGATGCGCGCCAGCCTGCAGGAGCAGACCGGCGACCGCGCGAGGGTGCGCATGCAGTACCGCTTCGCCGGTGCCGACATCGATACGGTGATCGCCATGGAGCGGATCGGCGGTCGCTGGTACGTCGCCGACTTCCTGCGCCACGCCGAGGCCGCCGCGCGCCCGCCGGCGGCCGCGGCGCAGGTCGCCGGGCGCGCCACGCCGGCGATGCCCGCCCCGCGCTGAGCGGCGCGCGCCGGCCGCGCCCCGGCGGCGGTCGGCCATAATCCCCGGATGCCCACCCAGCCCACCCTGCCCTTCGATCCCCCGGAACCGTCGCGCCCACCGGTCCCCGCCGGCGAGACCGCGCACGCGGACGGCGGCAGTCCGTCGCGGCCTTCGACCGACGACGCGACGGCGGAGAGGCCGGTCGCCGGCGCTGGAGGGGGGATGCCGGCAGCGCCCGCCACGCCCGCCGGTGCGCCGCCATCGGCCGACGGGGCCTCCCCGGTCCAGGCCGAACTGCCGGTCGCCCCCGCGCGCCCGGCCGCTTCCCCCGCGCCGGCCCGCCGGCCGTGGTGGGCGGGCCTGCTCGGCAAGTTGCTGGAGCCGTGGATCGGCCTGAACGTCGAACCGGTCCAGCCGGGGGCGATGCTCGACGGCCGCCCGATCTGCTACGTGCTCGAGGACTACGGCCTGTCCAACGCCCTGATCCTCGAGCGCGCCTGCCGCGAAGCCGGCCTGCCGTCGCCGCTGCAGCCGCTGCCGGGCGACCCGCTCGGCCGCAAGCGCGCCTACCTCGCGCTGTCGCGGCGCAACGCCGGCAGCACCGTGGCGATGGCCGCCAACCTGGCCACCGGCAAGCCGGTGAAGCCGCGCCGCACCCATTCGGACACGCTCGCGCGCCTGCTGGACGCGCACCGCACCGACCCCTACCTGGACGTGCAACTGGTGCCGGTGTCGATCTTCGTCGGCCGCTCGCCGGACAAGCAGTCGGGCTGGTTCTCGGTGCTGTTCTCGGAGAACTGGACCCTGGTCGGCCGCTTCCGCCGGCTGCTGGCGATCCTGCTCAACGGCCGCAACACGCTGGTCCAGTTCGCGCCGCCGGTGGACCTGCGCGACATCCTCGCCGAGGAACTGCCGCCCGAACGCACGGTGCGCAAGCTTTCGCGCGTGCTGCGGACCCACTTCCACCGCATCCGCGAGGCGGTGATCGGGCCGGACCTGTCCACCCGCCGGCTGCTGGTGGACAAGGTGCTCGCCGCCGATTCGGTGAAGGACGCGATCGCCGACCAGGCCCGCCGCGACAACAGCAAGCTCGAGGACGCATGGCGCAAGGCGCACGCCTACGCCTACGAGATCGCCGCCGACTACTCGCACCCGGTGGTGCGCTCGGCGAGCTTCCTGCTCACGCCGGTGTGGAACCGGATCTACCGCGGCGTGCTGGTGCACCACCTCGAGCAGCTGAAGGCGGCGGCGCCCGGCCACGAAGTCGTGTACGTGCCCAGCCACCGCAGCCACATGGATTACCTGCTGCTGAGCTACCTGCTCTACACGCACGGCGTGGTGCCGCCGCACATCTTCGCCGGCATCAACCTCAACCTGCCGGTGATCGGCACCCTGCTGCGCAAGGGCGGCGCGTTCTTCGCCCGCCGCAGTTTCCGCGGCAACGCGCTGTATTCGGCGGTGTTCCGCGAGTACATGGCGCAGCTGGTCGCCGGCGGCTACTCGATCGAGTACTTCATCGAGGGCGGACGCTCGCGCACCGGCCGCCTGCTGCCGCCCAAGGGCGGGTCGCTGGCGATGACGGTGCGCGCCTACCTGCGCCAGCCCACCCGCCCGGTCCTGTTCCAGCCCGTCTACATCGGCTACGAGAAGCTGATGGAAGGCCGCAGCTACCTCGACGAGCTGTCCGGCAAGCCGAAGCAGAAGGAGTCGATCTTCGGCCTGCTGATGGGGATCCCGAAGGTGCTGCGCAGCAACTACGGCCAGGTGGTGGTCAACTTCGGCGAACCGATCCTGCTCAACGACATGCTCGCCGAGCACGCCACCGGCTGGGACGGCCGCGCGGTGGCCGAGGACGAGAAGCCGGCGTGGCTGGCGGACACCGTGGACGCGCTCGCCCAGCGCATCAACGTGCACGTCAACCGCGCCGCCGACGTCAACCCGGTCAACCTGCTCGCGCTGTCGCTGCTGTCCACGCCCAAGCACGCGATGGGCGAGGCCGACCTGCTGACCCAGATCGCGCTGTCGAAGACGCTGCTGGCGGAGGTGCCGTACGGCGAACGGGTCACCGTCACCCCGCACACGCCCGAGCAGATCGTCGCCCACGGCGAGGAGATCGGCCTGCTGACGCGCACCCCGCACCCGCTCGGCGACGTGCTCGGCGTGGAAGGCGAGAACGCGGTGCTGCTCAGCTACTTTCGCAACAACGTGCTGCACCTGTTCACCGCCTCGGCGTGGATCGCGAGCTGCTTCCAGCACAACCGACGGATGGCGCGCGCGACCCTGCTGCGGCTGGGCCGGGCGATGTACCCGTTCCTGCAGGCCGAGCTGTTCCTGCCATGGGCCGAGGACGAGTTCGGCGCGCGCATCGAGCGCACGCTCGACGTGTTCGTGCGCGAGGGCCTGCTGGAAGAGGTCAACGGCGAGGACGGCGGCATCCTCGCGCGCAACGCCGGCCAGTCGGACGAGGTGTTCCGCCTGCGCGCGATCGGCCACGCGCTGCAGCAGGCGTTCGAGCGCTACTACATCGCGATCTCGGTGCTGGCCAAGAACGGCCCCGGCACGCTCGGCGCCGGCGAGCTGGAGAGCCTGTGCCAGCTGGCGGCGCAGCGGCTGAGCCTGCTGTACGCGCCGGCCGCGCCGGAATTCTTCGACAAGGGCCTGTTCCGCTCGTTCATCCAGAAGCTGCGCGAGCTCAGGCTGGTGTGGCCGGACGAGAACAGCAAGCTGGTGTTCGACGAACGCCTGGCGGCGCTGGCCAAGGACGCGAAGGTGATCCTCGGGCGCGAGCTGCGGCACACGATTGAGAAGATCAGTCCGGAAGCGGCCAAGCCGGAGGCCTGAACCGGCAGGCCGTCAGGCCGGCTCGTCCGGGATCAGCGCGCTCTCCAGCCGGGCGATCTCGTCCTTCAGCTGCAGTTTGCGCTTCTTCATGCGCTTGACCGCGAGCTCGTCGGCGGCGATGCCGGATTCCAGGCGGACGATCTCGCCGTCCAGCGCGCGGTGCTCCAGGCGCAGCTCGGCGACGCGCTGGACCAGGCGGGCGAGTTCGACGGGGTCGCGCGGGGTGTTCATCGCGGGCCAGCTTAACCGTGCGCCACGACCGCGTCATGGCGGCGGCGGACGCTAGAATGGACGGCCCGCGCGCGGCGCCGCTTTTCCTGCATGTCCCCCGCATGACCCTGGTCCTTCCCCTCGCCGAACCCGCGCCGCGCGCGCGCCGCCAGGCGCACGAACAGCAGCGCCTGGCCAAGCGCCTGCGCCACCAGGTCGGCCGCGCGATCGCCGACTTCGGGATGATCGAGGACGGCGACAAGGTGATGGTCTGTCTGTCCGGCGGCAAGGACAGCTACACCCTGCTGGACATCCTGTTGCAGCTGCAGCGCAAGGCACCGGTGCGCTTCTCGCTGACCGCGGTCAACCTCGACCAGAAGCAGCCGGGCTTCCCGGAGCACGTGCTGCCGGAGTACCTGCGCTCGCTCGGCGTGGACTTCCACATCCTCGAGCAGGACACCTATTCGGTGGTGACGCGGGTCGTGCCGGAAGGCAAGACCCTGTGTTCGCTGTGCTCGCGGATGCGGCGCGGCGCGCTCTACGCGTACGCCGCCGAGCAGGGCTTCACCAAGATCGCGCTCGGGCACCACCGCGACGACCTGGTCGCGACCTTCTTCCTCAACCTGTTCTTCCACGCCAGGCTGAGCGGGATGCCGCCCAAGCTGCTCAGCGACGACGGCCGCCACGTGGTGATCCGCCCGCTGGCCTACGTGCGCGAGGACGACATCGCCGCCTACGCCGAAGCGAAAGGCTTCCCGATCATCCCCTGCAACCTGTGCGGATCGCAGGAGAACCTGCAGCGCAAGCAGGTCAGGCGCATGCTGGACGCCTGGGAGCGGGAGTCGCCGGGGCGCGTGGAGAACATCGCGCGCGCGCTCGGCGACATCCGCCCCTCGCAGCTGAGCGATCCGAAGCTGTTCGACTTCCTCGCGCTCGGCCTGCGCGGCGGCGCGCTGCCGGACGCCCATGCGTGGCTCGGCGGCCGGGAACCGGCAGCCGGTAGCCGGGAGCCGGATTCCCGCCTGCCCGAGTCCTGACGCGTCCTCTCTCCGCCTTCCGGCTTCCGATTACCGGCTCCCGGCTATCGGCTGGGCCATCCTTTCCCAGGTTCCGAGTCCCCATGTTCTTCCGCAATCTCACGCTCTTCCGCTTCCCCGCTTCCCTCGATTTCTCCGACCTCGAAACGCAGCTCGCCGAGGCGCGGCTCAAGCCGGTCGGCCCGATGGAGCTGTCCTCGCGCGGCTTCGTGTCGCCGTTCGGCCGCGACGGCGAGGCGCTCTCGCACCGCGTCGGCGACGCGATCTGGCTCAGCGTCGGCGGCGAGGACCGGCTGCTGCCCGGCGCGGTGGTCAACGACCTGCTGCAGAAGAAGCTGGCGGAGATCGAGGATAAGGACGGGCGCCGTCCCGGCGGCCGCACCCGCAAGCGGCTCAAGGAGGAACTGGTCGCCGAGCTGCTGCCGCGCGCCTTCGTGCGGCCGACCCGCACCGACGCGTTGCTCGACCTCGCCCATGGCATCTGCGTCGTCGACACCTCCTCGCGCAAGACCGCCGAGAACGTGGTCGGCGAGATCCGCCGCGCGCTCGGCAGCTTCCCGGCGCTGCCGCTCAACGCCGAGACCGCGCCGCGCGCGGTGTTGACCGGCTGGGTCGCCGGCGACGCGCTGCCCGATGGCCTGTCGCTGGGCGACGAGTGCGAGCTCAAGGATGCCGCCGACAAGGGCGCGGTGGTGAAATGCCAGCGCCACGAGCTGGCCTGCGAGGAGATCGGCAAGCACCTGGAATCCGGCAAGCAGGTCACGCGGCTGGCACTGGTGCTCGACGACCACGTCAGCTTCGTGCTCGGCGAGGACCTGGTGGTGCGCAAGTTCAAGCTGCTCGACGGCGCCGTCGACCAGCTCGAGTCCACCGAACGCGACGACCTGCACGCCGAACTCGATGCCCGCTTCGTGCTGATGGCGGGCGAGGTGCATCGCCTGTTCAGCGTGCTGGAGTCGGCGCTCAAGCTGTCGAAGACCGAGGCCTGACGCCGCGCCTGCACGCCATCGCCGCCGTGGATGGTGCATGCTGTCCGCACGGCGCTGGCTTGCGCGCCGCGCCGCACACATCCCACGCGATGCCCGACCCCCTCCGCCGCCTGCTGGCCCCGAAGCCGCGCAGCATCGAACGCGACGTCCTGTCGCTGACCCTCGCCGACGGCCGCACGGTGCCGGTGCAGCGCGTGCGCGATCCGCGCGCGCGCCGGCTCAAGCTGGCGGTGGACGAGCGCGGCGCGCGCCTGACCGTGCCGTTGCGGACGAGCCTCGCCAGCGGGGAACGCTTCCTCGCCAGCCACCGCGACTGGCTCGCCGAGCAGCTTGCGCATTACGCCGCCGGTCTGCCGGCGCTGGAGCGCGGCGTCACCGCGGCGCTGCCGTTGCGCGACGCGCACCTGCCGGTGCGCTGGCAGGACGGGCGTTGCGCGCGGGTGCAGCGCGACGGCGATGCATTGCTGTTCTCGGCGCCGGCGCGTGCCGGCCACGCCGCGCTGCGGCGCGCGCTGCGCGACTTCTACGAGGGCGAGGCGCGCGCCGACCTCGGCCGCTGGCTGCCGCGTTACCTGCCGGGCCTTCCGCGGCCGCCGCGGCGCGTGCTGTTCAAGACGATGACGTCGCAGTGGGGCTCGCTGGCGCCCGACGGCAGCGTCGCGCTGGACCTGTCGCTGGTGCTGGCGCGGCCGTCCGCGTTCGAGTACGTGCTGGTGCACGAGCTCTGCCACCTGATCCGCGCCGACCATTCGCGCGCGTTCTGGCGCGAGGTCGAGGCGCGCTGCCCGCACTGGCGCGACGAACGCGCCTGGTTCCATGCGCACGGACGCCGGCTCAAGGCCAGCCTGCGGGCGCTGCTGGCCGGCGACGGCACCGGTTCGCGTTGATCCCGGGACACGGCCAAGGGGCCGTGGAGGCTCACAACAAGGGGAATTGCCATGCGTGTCCTGCTCCTGCTCGGCGTTGCCGTGCTCACCGTTGCCGCCTGCGGCAAGTCGCCGGGCGAGCGCCTCGCCGAAAAGGCCCTGTCCGCCGCCACCGGCCAGGAAGTCGAAGTGTCCAAGGATGGCGCCGAGGTCACCTTCAAGACCGACAAGGGCGAGATGAAGATCGCCGGCGGAGACGACGCGACCTTGCCCAACGACTTCCCGAAGGACGTCTACCTGCCGTCGGGCTACAAGGTCGAGAGCTCGATGCAGATGCCGGGCGCGCTGGTGGTGTCGCTGGCGGCGCCGGGCCAGGTGTCGTCGCTGTTCGCCGACGCCAGCAAGCAGATGCAGGCCGAAGGCTGGAAGCAGACCATGGCGATGCAGCAGAGCGGCGAGACCCAGATGCTCGCCTTCGAGAAGGAGCAGCGCAGCGCGATGGTGTCCTTCGACGCCGACGACGGCGACACGGTGAAGGTCTCGCTGCAGCTCACCCGCAAGGAGTGACGCGGGCGCCCAGGAAGCCGGCGATCGCGGCCGCGACCGCCGCCGGCGCCTCCATGTGCAGGTGGTGGCTGCCCGGCAGCACCACCAGTTCGCCGCGCGGCAGCAGCGCCGCGCGGCGGCGGCGCAGCGGATCGGGCAGGTAGGGCTGGGCCGGGTCGGCGTAGACCACCCGGGTTGGCATCTCGATTCCGCGCACCAGGTCGTCGACCTGGGCCTCGGTGGTGCGGATCATCGTCGGCAGGGTCAGACGCGGATCGCTGCTCCAGGCGTAGCCGCCGTCGACCGGCACCAGGCCGCGTTCGACCAGCAACCGCGCCGCGGCTTCGGACAGGTCGTTCGCCCGCATGCGCGCCTGCGCGGCGCTGGCGATGTCGGGGAACACGCGCAGGCGCTTGCCGGGCAACGCGCGCGTCGCCGCGACCGCCTCCCGTAGACGCGTCACCGTGCGCTCCGGCTCCTCGGCCAGCGCGCCCAGCGCCTCGATCGCGACGAAGCGCTCGATCCGCTCCGGGCAGGCCGCCGCGACCAGGCTGCCGATGCCGGCGCCCATCGAATGCCCGAGCAGGGCGAAGCGCTCCCAGCCCAGCGCGTCGGCGATGTCCAGCACCGCGTGCACCGCGCCGGCGAAGGAGTAGTCCGCGCCCGGCGCCAGGTGCGCGCTGCGGCCGTGGCCGGGCAGGTCGGGCGCGACCAGGTCCAGCCCGTCGAGTTGCGCGGCCAGCGGCACGAAGCTGGCCGCGTTGTCGAGCCAGCCGTGCAGCGCCAGCACCCGCGGCGCGCCGGGCACGCCCGTGCGCAGGCCGGCGATGCGGCCGGAGGCAATGTCGAGGGCGAACTCGCGCATCACGCCGCGTCCAGCGCGCGGGTGGCGAGCGCCGCGAGCGCGTCGGCGTGCGCCGGCGCGGCGTTGAGGCAGGGGATGTAGCGCAACTCGCCGCCGCGTTCGGCGAAGCGCTCCACCAGCATCATCGCGACTTCCTCCAGCGTTTCCAGGCAGTCCACCGCGAAGCCGGGGCAGACCACGTCGACCCGGCGCACGCCGGCCGCGGCCAGCGCGTCGAGGCGATCGGCGGTCGACGGCCCCAGCCAGCGTTCGCGGCCGAAGCGCGACTGGTAGGCCAGCGACCACGCGTCGCGCTCCAGTCCGAGCGCCGCGGCGATCGCCTGCGCGCCGGCCTCGCATTGCGCGGCGTAGGGGTCGCCGGCGTCGACCAGCCGTTGCGGCAGGCCGTGGAAGGAGAACAGCAGGTGCGCGCAGCGCCCGGCCTGCTGCCAGTGCGCGCGGATCGACGCGGCGACCGCGGCGACCCAGGCCGGATCGCGGTGGTAGTCGTGGATCAGCTCGACCTGCAGTCCCTCGGCGCGCGCGACGACGTCGGCGACCGACGCGGTCGTGCTGCTCGAATACTGCGGGTACAGCGGCAGCACCAGCACCCGCCGCACGCCGTCCTCGCGCAGCGCCTGCAGGCGCGCGGCGAGCGCCGGCTCGCCGTAGCGCATCGCGTGCTCGACCCGCCAGCGCGGCAGCCGTTCGCGCACCGCGTCGGCGAGCGCGCGCGTGTGCACCGCCAGCGGCGAACCGTCGCGCAACCAGATCTGCGCGTACTTGCGCGCCACACGCGCCCCGCGCAGCGGCAGGATCACGCCGTACAGCACCGGCCACCACAGCAGGCGCGGCAGCGCCACCACGCGCGGATCGCTCAGGAATTCGGCGAGATAGCGGCGCACCGCGCGCGGCGTCGGCGCCGCGGGGGTGCCGAGGTTGACCAGCAGGAGGGCGGTGTCGGGCGCGGGCATCCGCATAGGATGGCAGGCGCGACGGCCCGGGCGGTAGCGCGCGGCCCGCATCGGCCGCGCGTGGCGGCATCATGGACGCCAGCCAGTCCCGATTCATGCCTTCGCGACTAGCCTGAACTTCCGCTGTCCCCACTGCCGGAGCCATCCATGCCTGCCGATCGCCTGCGCCTGTCCCTCCGCCTGCCGCTGCTGCTGGCGCTCACCCTCGCCGTGGGCACGGCGATGGCCGGCGCGCGCGAGGATGCGCGCGCGCAGAACGCGGTGCGCGTGCTGACCGAGATCCAGGCGATCCCGGAATCGGCGATTCCCGACAAGCTGTTCGACGAGGCCCACGCGATCGTGGTGATCCCGGACGCGATCAAGGCCGGCCTGGTGGTCGGCGGCCGCCGCGGCCACGGCCTGCTCTCGGTGAAGACCGCCGACGGCACCTGGTCGAACCCGAGTTTCGTCACCCTCACCGGCGGCAGCATCGGCTTGCAGGCCGGCGTGCAGTCGGCCGACATCGTGCTGGTGTTCCGCAGCGAGCGCGGGCTGGAGTCGATCGTCAACGGCAAGTTCACGCTCGGCGCCGACGCCGGCGTCGCCGCCGGCCCGGTCGGGCGCAACGCGGCGGCGGCGACCGACGGCCAGATGAAAGCGGAGATCTGGTCGTGGTCGCGCGCGCGCGGCCTGTTCGCGGGCGTCGCCCTGGACGGCGCGGTGCTGTCGATCGACGACGCCGCCAACGAGGCCGCCTACGGTCAGGACACCACGCCGCGCATGATCTTCGAGAGCCGGATCGGGCAGCGGCCGTCGGCCGCGCTGGTCGGGTTCCGCGACAGCCTCGAGGAGGCCAGCGCCGCCGCCCGCGCCGCGCGTGGGACCAGCGCCACCGCGCCGGTCGCGGCCGCGCCGGCGCCCACCATGCCCGCGCCTGCCGCGCAGCCCCCGGCGCCGGCGCCGGGTACGTTCGAGCCGGTGCCGGACGACGCGGTCCAGAGCGAGCCCTTGCCGTCCACGCCCTGACCGGCGTCCGCGGCGGGGAGCCGGCCGTCACGACCGCTGCGTTATCCTGTCGCCCCTTTCCGGAAGGCGGACATCCCTCATGGGCGGACTCAGTCTGTGGCATTGGCTGATCGTGCTGGTGATCGTGGTGCTGGTGTTCGGCACCAAGCGCCTGAAGAACGTCGGCCAGGACATCGGTGAAGCGGTCAAGGGCTTCAAGAAGGGCATGCACGACGAGGACAAGCCGGCCGCGCAGCTGCCCGACGAACGCCGGCGCGAGGAAGAGGCAGAGCGCCAGCGCGACGACGAACGCCAGCGCTGACATCGCGCGGAGGCGGCGGTGTTCGACATCGGTTTCTCCGAGCTGCTGATCATCGCGGTGGTCGCGCTGCTGGTGCTCGGCCCCGAACGGCTGCCCAAGGCGGCGCGCTTCGCCGGGCTGTGGGTGCGCCGCGCGCGCTCGCACTGGCATTCGGTGAAGTCCGAGTTCGAGAACGAGCTGGCCAGCGAGGACCTGCAGCGGACCCTGCGCGAGACCCGCGAGGCGCTGCGCTCGGCCGAGGACGAGTTGCGCGGCGGCGCCACCGCGCTGCAGGCGCAGCTGACCGAGGCGCAGGCCGAACTGGAGGAAACCCGCGCGCAGATCGCGCGGGAGCCCGGCGCGGCGCCGGCGCAGGAGCATCAACAAGGCGACCGGCAGCCGAGGCAGCACGATGACGAGCCCGAGATGCGCCGCTCGCAGGTCGACCACGCCCTGCTGGAACCGCCGCCGCCGCAGGACGAGGACGATGACGGCGTGCTGCTCGAGCCGGGCGAGCACGGCGAGGATGCGGAGGCGATGACGGAGCCATCGCCGCAGACCGCCTTGCCCTTCCCTTCAGGCGAAACGGAAGCGCCGGACGATGCGCGACGCTGACACCGCCCCGCCGAGCCGCCTGCTCGACCACCTGATCGAACTGCGCTCGCGCCTGCTGCGCGCGGTCGCCGGGCTGGTGCTGGTCTTCGTCGGCCTGCTGCCCTTCGCCAACCGCCTGTACGCACTGCTCGCGCAGCCGCTGCTGGAGAAGCTGCCCAAGGGCGGCCAGCTGATCGCCACCCAGGTCGCCTCGCCGTTCTTCGCGCCGGTCAAGCTGGCCTTCTTCGTGGCGCTGGTGGTGTGCATGCCGTGGCTGCTGTACCAGCTGTGGGCGTTCGTCGCGCCCGGCCTGTACCGGCGCGAGAAGAAGCTGGCGCTGCCGCTGCTGGTGTCGTCGCTGCTGCTGTTCTACGCGGGGTGCGCGTTCGCCTACTTCGTGGTGCTGCCGGCGGTGTTCGGCTTCCTCAACAAGGTGACCCCGGCGGGCGTGGCGATGATGACCGACATCGCCGCCTACCTCGATTTCGTGCTGGTGGTCTTCCTCGCCTTCGGCGCCAGCTTCGAGCTGCCGGTGGCGCTGGTGATCCTGGTCCTGCTCGGTTGGGTGACGCCGGCGCAACTGAAGGAATGGCGCGGCTACGCGGTCGTCGGCATCTTCGTGATCGCCGCCGTCATCACCCCGCCGGACGTGGTCTCGCAGCTGCTGTTGGCGGTGCCGATGATGTTGCTCTACGAAGCGGGCATCCTCGCGTCGCGGATGGTGGCGCCGGCGCGCAAGCCCGATCCGACCTCGGCCGAATGAGCGGCGCGCGGGTGGCGGGCGTGTGGCGGCGCTACGCCGCCTGGTCGCTGGATGCCGCCTGCGTCGCGGCGTTGGCGTTGCCGCTGGCCTGGCCGCGGATGCGCGAGGCCCTGTCCGCGTTGCACGCGTCCTTCCTGGTCCTGTCGGACTTGCTGATGCAGCGGCTCGGCGACGCATTCGGGACGCCCCCGGACCCGGCCGCGCTCGCCACCCGCCTGCTCGCCGACCCGGCGGTGCGCGCTGCCGCCGCGGCGATGCAGGCGGCGCTGGCCTGGCTGCTGCTGGCGCCGCTGCTCGCTTACGCGGCGCTGGCGCTGGCCTGGCACGTGGGCTTCCAGGCGATGCGCGGGCAGGCGTCGCCGGGACAGCGCGCGCTGGGCCTGTGGGTCGCGCGCGCGGATGGCACGCGCGCGGGCTGGCCGCGGCTGCTCCTGCGCCAGCTGGCGACGGCGCTGTCCTGGCTGACCCTCAACCTCGGCCATGCGCTGGCGCTGCTGCCGCCGCACCGCGCGCTGCACGACGTGCTGAGCGGGACCAGCGTGTTCGAGGGCGCGGATTCGCCACGCCTGCCCGGCTGGGCGCGCGCATGGATCGCGCTGCAGGCGCTGGCGCTGCTGCTCGCGGGCGCCTGGCTGCTGGCGCGCTACGTCGCCCTGCTGCGGCTGGCGGCCTGATCAGGCGGCGAGGTGATCCGGCGGCGGCGGCGCCGCATCGTCCGCGCACACGTCGCGCCAGACGAAATACATGATGCCGAACATCACCACGTACAGGACCACCAGGAAGGCGAGGTAGACGGGTGCGATCAGGAGCACCGCCAGCGCCGGGTGCACCGCCGCGCCGATCGCGGCGAGCACGACGATCACCAGCCCCAGCAACAGCGCCACCAGTAGCATCGCCGCCATCCCGACCACGGTCAGCACCAGCAGCGGCAGCACGTTGCGGAAGGCGCCGGCGAAGCCGTCGGCCAGCGCGCCGCCAACCCCGCGCCCGCCCAGCGCCACCTGGCCGAAGCCGACCGCGTAGGCGCCGCCGAGGAACATGAAGGCCAGCAACGACAGCCCGAACACCCGCCCGGTGCCCGCCGGCGGCGGCGGCAGCTGCGGCGGCGGCGCGCCCGGCGTGGCCTGCTGCGCCAGCGCGAGGATCTTCATGTACCAGCCGGCGAGCTCCTGCCCGAACACGCCGATGATCCCGCCGAACACCAGCAGGTAGATCGCGGTCATCAGCAGGCCGTAGCCGATCAGGCGGCCGCCGCCCTGCCCGCGGCGGAAGGTGTCGAACAGCGCGGTGGCGCGCACCGGCCGGTTGCGTTCGGTGGCGTCGATCACCCGGTAGAAGCCGCCGATCAGCAGCGGATAGACGGCCATCATCGCCAGCGCGCACACCCCCGCGATCGCCAGCGAGGCGTTGAGGTTGCCGCGCGCGAACAGGCGCTCGAGCACCAGTTGCACGATGCTCGGCACCAGCGCCACCAGCATCAGCAGCGCGCCGGCGCCGAACAGCGCCTTCGGATCGTTGCGGCCGAGGTTGACGGCCTGCATGAACCACTTCCAGCCGGCGGCCGGCCCGAGCGTGCGCGTGTGCATTGGTGGTCTCCGAGGAAGCCGGGAATGCTAACCGCTAGCGGCCGCCCGCGCCGGCGCGGCGGGCGTGGCGCACGAAGCGGCGCAGCACCCGGCGTGCCAGCGGGGTGGCGCGCACGCCGGCGGCCAGCGCCGCCGGGTCGCGGCCTTCGCGCGCCAGCGCCTCGCGGCGGGCATGCACGTAGCCGCGCATGTGGCGGGCGCTGAACTCGGGGTGGAACTGCACGCCCCAGGCGTGTTCGCCCCAGCGGAAGGCGTGGCAATCGTCCTGCGCCGAACGCGCCAGCACGGTCGCGCCGTCCGGCGCGCGCAGCACCGACTGCAGGTGGGTCGCCTGGGCCGGGAACTCCATCGGCAGGCCGGCGAACAGCGGATCGTGCGCGGCATCGGCGTGCAGCTCGAGCGCGATGGTGCCCATCTCGCGGCCCGCGGGATTGTCGCCGACCTCGCCGCCGAGCGCGTGCGCGATCAGCTGGTGCCCGTAGCAGATGCCGAACAGCGGCGTGCCGGCGTGCGCGGCCTCGTGCAGCCACTGCGCGCTGCGCTCGCTCCAGCCGTGGCGGTCGGTGACCATCGCCGCGGAGCCGGTGACCAGCACGCCGGCGAAGCCGTCGCGACGCGGCAGCGGCGCGCCGGCCTCGACGTTCACCACCACCGCCTCGTCGGCGGCGAGGCCGGCGGCCACGCGGATCCAGTGCGGAAAGCCGCCGAGGCGGCGCAGGGGCGCGGCGGGCTGGCCGGTTTCGAGGATGAGGAACGGGGCGACGCGCGGCATGGGTCCGGTCGGGAGCGCGGGCGGAAGGCAGGCCGGGAAGGCGGCATGCGCTGGCTATACTAGCCCGCTTTCCGGGCGGTTTTGCCGCAGTGGCGCCCATTTCCGGCGTGCCGCGCGCGCCGCCCGGCCGCCTTTCGAGCCCTCCTCCGAGCGACCCCGATGTCCGGCCCCACCTTCCAGGAGCTGATCCAGACCCTCAACGCCTACTGGGCGAAGCAGGGCTGCGTCCTGATCCAGCCGCTCGACCTCGAGGTCGGCGCCGGCACCTTCCATCCCGCCACCTTCCTGCGCGCGCTCGGCCCGGAGCCTTGGCACGCCGCCTACGTGCAGCCCTGCCGCCGTCCCACCGACGGCCGCTACGGCGAGAACCCCAACCGCCTGCAGCGCTACTACCAGTACCAGGTGGCGATGAAGCCCTCGCCCGACGACATCGTCGCGCTGTACTTCGACTCGCTCAAGGCGCTGGGCATCGACCCGCTGGTGCACGACCTGCGCCTGGTCGAGGACAACTGGGAGTCGCCGACGCTGGGCGCCTGGGGCCTGGGGTGGGAGGTGTGGCTGAACGGGATGGAGATCACCCAGTTCACCTGGTTCCAGCAGGCCGGCGGGCTCGAATGCAGGCCGGTGCTCGGCGAGATCACCTACGGCCTCGAGCGCCTCGCGATGTACCTGCAGAACGTCGACAACGTGTTCGACCTGGTGTGGACGCGCGGCCCGCAGGGCACCGTGACCTACCGCGACGTCTACCACCAGAACGAGGTCGAGCAGAGCGCCTACAACTTCGAGCACGCGAACGTGGAGGTGCTGTTCCGGCGCTTCGACGAATGCGAGGCCGAGGCGCTGAAGCTGGTCGAACTCGGCCTGCCGCTGCCCGCCTACGACCAGGTGTGCAAGGCCTCGCACAGCTTCAACCTGCTCGACGCGCGCCGCGCGATCAGCGTGACCGAACGCCAGCGCTACATCCTGCGCGTGCGCCGGCTCGCGCAGGCGGTGGCGGAGGCTTACCACGCGCAGCGCGAAAAGCTCGGGTTTCCGGGGCTGAAGCGCGAGGCGGCGTAGTCGCCGTGTGTCCTGCCGGCATCCCGCGCAGCCGGGACCCGGCGAATGTCGAAACGATCCAAGACGCCGCATGCCCGCCCGCGGGAATGAAGGCGGAGGCCAGAACCCGATGACCGCGATGCAACCCCTCCTGATCGAACTCGGCACCGAAGAGCTGCCGGTCAAGGCGCTGCCCGCGCTGGCGCAGGCACTGTTCGACGGCGTGATCGACGGGCTGGTGAAGCGCGGCGTTGCGGTCGAACGCGATGGTGCGCGGCCGCTGTACACGCCGCGGCGGATGGCGGTGCTGCTGCCGGGCGTCGCCGTCGAACAGCCGGAGCAGCGCAGCGAGGCCCTCGGCCCCTACCTCAACATCGCGCTCGACGCCGACGGCCAGCCGACCCGCGCGCTGCAGGGCTTCGCGGCGAAGGCCGGCGTGGACTGGACCCGGCTGGAACGCACCAGCGACGCCAAGGGCGAGCGCTTCGTGCACCGCGCGGTCACGCCGGGCGCGCGCACCGCCGAGCTGCTGCCGGAGGTCCTGCGCGAGGCCATCGCCGCGATGCCGATCCCCAAGCCGATGCGCTGGGGCGACCACGACTACGCCTTCGTGCGTCCGGTACGCTGGCTGGTGCTGCTGCTCGGCGGCGAGGTCGTGCCGGCCGAGACGCTCGGCGTGGCCAGCGACCGCATGAGCCGCGGCCACCGCTTCCTGCACGACAAGCCGGTGTGGATCGGCGCGCCGGGCGACTACGTGGACGCGCTGCGCGCGGCGCAGGTGGTGGTGGATCCGGCCGAGCGGCGCGAGCGCATCCTGCGCGAGGTCGAGACGGCGGCACGGGCGGCCGGCGGCGTCGCCCGCGTCGATCCGGACAACCTGCAGCAGGTCGAGTGCCTGGTCGAATGGCCGAGCGCGGTCGCCTGCAGCTTCGATGCCGAGTTCCTCGCCGTGCCGCAGGAAGCGCTGGTGGCGACGATGGAGGCCAACCAGAAGTTCTTCCCGGTGCTGGACGATACCGGCCGCTTGACGCCCCACTTCATCGGCGTCGCCAACATCGCCTCGCGCGATGTCGCCGAGGTGCGCAAGGGCTACGAGCGCGTGATCCGCCCGCGTTTCGCGGACGCGAAGTTCTTCTTCGACGAGGACCTGAAGCAGGGACTGGCGGCGATGAACGCCGGGCTGGCGAACGTCACCTACCAGGCAAAGCTCGGCACGGTCGCCGACAAGGTCGCGCGGGTCGCGGCGCTGGCGGAACACATCGCGCGCGAGGTCGGCGTGGAGCCGGCGCTGGCGCGGCGCGCGGCGGAGTTGTCCAAGGCCGACCTGCAGTCGCGGCTGGTCAACGAGTTCCCCGAGCTGCAGGGCATCGCCGGCCGCCATTACGCGCAGCGCGACGCCGCGCTCGCCGACCTCGGCGAGGACGCGCGCGCGCAAGTTGCGACCGCGCTGGATGAGGCGTACATGCCGCGCTTCTCGGCCGATGCGGTCGCGGCGACGAAGCTGGGCCAGGTGCTGGCGATCGCCGAGCGGCTGGATACGCTGGCGGGCGGCTTCGCCGCGGGCCTGAAGCCGACCGGCAACAAGGATCCGTTCGCGCTGCGGCGCAATGCGCTGGGGCTAGCGCGGACGCTGATCGAAGGCGGGCTGGACCTCGACCTGCTGACCCTGCTGCACCGTGCCGTGGACGGCGCCAGCGACGCGCTGCTCGGCACCCGGCTCGACGGGGTGTTGGCGTCCGCCGCGGCGGCGGAGCGGCAAGGGGTGTCCATCGAGACCGGACAGTCGGTCGCGGCCGACGCGACGCGACCGGCTCGCGCCATCCTCGAACTGCATGATTTCATCCTCGACCGCCTGCGCAGCTACTACGCCGAACGCGGCGTGCCGGTGCAGCAGTTCGAGGCGGTCGCCGCGCTGCGCCCGGCCTCGCTGCTCGACTTCGACCGCCGCCTCGCCGCGATCGGCGAATTCGCGACCCTGCCGGAGGCCGAGGCGCTGGCCGCCGCCAACAAGCGCATCCGCAACATCCTGAAGAAGGCCGAGGGCGAGATCCCGGCCGCGCCCGATGCGGCGCTGTATGCCGAGGCCGCCGAGCGCGAGCTCGCCGCCGCGGTGGACGCCGCGATCGCCGAAACCGGCGACGCCCTCGCCGGCCGCGACTACGTCGCCGTGCTCGGCCGCCTCGCCCGGCTGCGGCCGCAGGTGGACGCGTTCTTCGACCAGGTGCTGGTCAACGCCGACGACCCGGCGGTGCGCGGTAACCGCCTCGCCCTGCTGCGCCGCCTGGCCGACCGCCTCGGCAGCGTCGCCGCGATCGAGCACCTGTCGGCCTGATCCCGCCGCGTCTCCGTGGAGCGGAGCTTGCTCCGCCGCGGGGCCTCCCTTCGCCGCGTTCCGTGCGCTGCGCGGCAGCGTGCCCCAGCGTTCCGCGCACCGTGAAGCGCGCGTCGAAACGCTCACGCCGCCGTGGGTATCCTGCCGCGATGACGCCCCGCCTCGCCCGTCGCCTGTGCGCGCTCGCCCTGTGCGCGGCGCTGCCCGCGCAGGCCGCGCAGGTCGCGCGCATCGACGTGCGCGGGCTCGACGAGGCGATGGCCGCCAACGTGCGCCAGGCGCTGTCGCTGCAGCAGGCGACCACGCGCGAGGTCTCCGGCCGCCGCCTCGCCGCGCTGCTGCGGCTGACCGAGGCGGAAACCCGCGAGGCGCTGGAACCCTTCGGCTACTACACGCCGGCGATCGACGTCGCCCGCAGCGGTCCGCGCGACGCGGTCGTGGTCATCATCACCGTGGACCCTGGCCAGCCGGTGCGCGTGCGCGGCTTCAACGTGGCGATCGAGGGCGAGGGCGGCGAGGACCGCTACCTGCGCGAGGAACTCGACGCGTTCCGCCCGCGTCCCGGCGCGGTGTTCGAGCACGCGCCCTACGAGGCCGGCAAGACCCGCATCAGCCGCCGCCTCGCCGAGCGCGGCTACTTCGACGCCGAACTCGCGCGCCACCGCGTCGAGGTCACCCGCGCGGCCAACGCCGCCGACATCGACCTCGTGTGGAACAGCGGCGCGCGTTACGACATGGGGGCGGTCACCTTCACCCAGACACCGCAGGTCGTGCGCCCGCAGCTGCTGGACAAGCTGGTCTACTGGGAGGAGGGCAGCTACTACCACGCCGGCAAGCTCGACCGCCTGCGCGAATCGCTGCAGCGGCTGGACTACTTCGGCCGCATCCAGATCGACCCGCAGCCCGGCGCGGCCACCGACCACCGCGTGCCGGTCGAGGTCACCCTCACGCCGGCGAAGCGCAGCATCTACACCGCGGGCCTGAGCTACGGCACCGACAGCGGTGCCGGCGTGCGCCTGGGCGTGGAGCGGCGCTACCTCAACAGCCGCGGGCACAAGGCGCTGGCGCAGCTGGACTACGCGCAGCAGCGCAAGACGCTCACCCTGCAGTACCGCATTCCCGCCTTCGCCTGGCTGGACGGCTGGTACACCGCGAGCCTGCAGGCGGCCGACGAGCAGGACGACTACATCGACACCCGCCGCGTGGAGTTCGTCGCCAGCCGCAGCGGCGAGGTCAACCGCCACCTTACCGTCACCGCGTCGCTGCACGCGCTGCGCGAGCGCTGGGCCTACGTCGAGACCGCGCGCGCGACGCCCGACTACCGCTACGCGACCTACAACTTCCCGGCGCTGCGGGCCGACTACGTCGACGTCGACGACCGCCTGTTCCCGCGCGCCGGCATCGCCGGGCGCCTGCTGCTGCGCGGTGCGCCGGCGGCGTTCGGCGGCGACGCCGGCTTCGCCCAGCTGCACGCGCGCGCCAGCTGGTTCCACGGCCTCGGCGCGCGCGACCGCCTGATCCTGCGTGGCGAGCTCGGCCATACCTTCACCGGTGCCCTGGTCGACCTGCCGCCGAGCCTGCGCTTCTTCGCCGGTGGCGACGGCAGCATCCGTGGCTACAACCGCAACGAGGTGGGTCCGCGGCTGGGGCGCTACGCGCTCGGCGCGAAGAACGTGGTCACCGCCAGCGCCGAGCTGGAGCACTACTTCGACGACGCCTGGGGCATGGCGGCGTTCGTGGACAGCGGCAGCGCCTTCGACGGCCGCGTGCCGGACTGGCATACCGGCGTCGGCGTCGGGCTGCGCTGGCGCTCGCCGGTGGGACCGGTGCGGGTGGACGTCGCGCGCGGCCTCGACGAGCCGGATTCGCGCTTCACCGTGCATTTGGCGATCGGAGCGGAATTGTGAACACGCCGACCCCGCAGGAACGCGAGGAACGCATCGCGGAGCTGCGCGCGCGCCGGCGCGCGCGGCTGCGCTGGCTCGCGCTGCGGGCGGTGTTCGTCGCCGGCGCACTGGTGCTGCTGGGCGCGCTCGGCCTGTACTGGCTGCTGACCACGGTCGGCGGGCGCGACGCGCTGCTCGCGCAGGTCACCGCGCGGCTGCCGCCCGGCGCCAGCTTCACCTGGCGCGACGCGCGCGGCCCGGCGTCCGGCCCGCTGGTCCTGCGCGGCGTGCGCTTCAGCCTGCCGCGGCAGCTGGATCCCGCCTGTGTCGCGCGACCGGACGCGCCCTGCGCGATGGGCATGATCGTGTTCACCGCCGACACCCTGGTGCTGGATCCGGCGCTGCGCCCGCTGCTCGGCCGCCGCCTGCGGCTGGACGCGATGGACGTGCGCGGCGCGACGCTGGCGTTGCCGGAAAGCCGCACGCCCTTCGAATTCCCGCGCTGGCCCGACGTGCTGCCGCGGATCGCGCCGCCGCTGGGCCTGCAGGCCGACCGCATCCGCGTGGATGGCCTGCGGGTGACCCGCGCCGGCGAGCCGCTGGTCACGGTGCGCAGCCTGCGCGGCGGCCTGCGCGCGAGCGACGGCGCGCTGCACCTCGCGCACCTGGTGGCCGACACCGACCGCGGCCGCTTCACCGCGCATGGCGATTACATGCCGCGCGACAACTACCGCAGCGACCTGGTCGCGACCGCGGTGCTCCCGGCGGCGGGTGGGAGCGCGCCGTCGCGGCTCGGTTTCGTCGCCCGCGGCGATCTCGCGCGCATGGACGTCGCGCTTGCCGGCAACGCGCCGGCGCCGCTGCGCGTCAGCCTGACCCTGCGTGGTGCCGACGCACCGCGCTGGCGATTGCAGGCACGCAGCGAGGGATTCGATCCCGCCCTGCTCGCCGGCGACGCACCGTCGACGCCCCTGGCCTTCACGCTCGATGCCGACGGCCGTGGCGGCGACGCGCGCCTGCACGGGCGCGTCGCGCGCGGCGATGTCGTGGTGGACGTGCGGCCTTCGCGCGTCGTGCTCGAGGAGCAGGTGCTGAGCCTGCGACCGCTGTTGCTGGATACGCTCGACGGACATGTGCGCGCCACCGGCCGCATCGACCTGCGCGATCCACGCCGCGGCAGCGTGCAACTCGCGCTGGCCGCGCGCGGCCTGCGCTGGGGTACGGCGCCCGGCGCGACGCCCGTGATGGCCGACGCGCAGCTCGGCGTGGCCGGCACGCTGGCGCAATGGGCGGTGTCCGGCAACGGCCGGCTGCGCCGCGGCGACGAGGCCGCGGACGTGCGCCTGCAGGGGCGCGGCAACCGCGCGCAGCTGGCGCTGCGCGCACTGCGGGTGACGATGCCGCAGGGCCGGCTGGACGCGCAGGGCACGCTGCGCTGGGCGCCGCGACTGGCATGGGACGCGCGGGCGACGCTCGCCGGCTTCGACCCCGGCTACTTCCTGCCGGACTGGAACGGCGCGGTCGACGGCGAACTCGGCGCGCGCGGCGAAGTCGGCGACGACGGCAGCCTGCACGCCAGCGTGGACGTGCCGCGCCTGGGCGGCCGCCTGCGGGGCCGCGCGCTGCGCGGAAGCGGTCACCTTCTGATTGACGGCAATGCCTACGCGGGACGCGCATCGCTCGCGCTCGGTGCCAGCCGGCTCGAGGCCGAGGGCCGGATCGCCGAAACCCTCGCGCTGGACGCGCGCTTCGCGCCATTGCAGCTGGCCGACCTGCTGCCGGACGCCGGCGGCGTGCTGCGCGGCACGCTGCGCCTGCGCGGCGCGCGCGCCGCGCCCGACGTCGCGGTGCAGCTGGACGGCAGCGCGCTCGCCGTCGCCGGCTATCGCGCCGACAGCCTGGCGCTGCACGGCACGCTGCCGTGGCGGCGCGGCAACGGCACGCTGGTGGCCGACGCGCGCGGCCTGGTCGCCGGGCTCGCGTTCGTCCGTCTGCACGCGACCGCGCGCGGCGCGGCCGAATCGCTGCAGCTGGACGCCGAGGCGGAGGGCGACACCGGCGCGGTCACGGCGTCGCTCGCGCTCACGCGCCGCAATACGCGCTGGCAGGGCACGCTCGCGCGCCTGCGTTTGATGCCGCCGAAAGGCGGCGCGTGGGTGCTGCAGGCGCCGGCGCACTTCGCGCAGCACGCCAATGGCTGGCGGCTGGCGTCCAGCTGCCTGCAGGGCGAAGCCGGCGGCCGCCTGTGCATGGCGGCGGACTGGCCGCTGCAGGGCGTCACCGTGGACGCGCAGGCGCTGTCGCTCGCCCTGCTCGCGCCCTGGCTGCCGCCGCGCGCCGACGGCCGCGCCTGGCGACCGCATGGCGACATCGCGCTGCAAGCGCACCTGCGCCCGGTCGGCGGCGCCTGGACCGGCAACGTGCACGCGCGCTCGGCCGAAGGCGGCCTGCGCCTTGGCGCGCGCACGCGCCGCGATCTGGTCGGCTACCGCCAGCTGGCGCTCGACGCCGAATTCGATCCGCGCCGCGTCGCGGGCACCCTTGTCGCCGAACTTGCTGGCGGCGGCCGCGTCGAGGCGCGCATCGCCACCGGCTGGGCCCCGGGCGCGCCGCTGTCCGGCACGCTCGCGCTGCGCACCGACGCGCTGACCTGGCTGGAACTGTTCTCGCCCGACATCGTCGAGCCGACCGGCGAACTCGACGCGCGGCTCGCGCTGTCCGGCACGCGCGCCGCGCCGCTGCTCGGCGGGCAGGCGCGACTCACCGGCTTCGCCGCCGAGGTGCCGGCGCTCGGCATCGCGCTGGAGGACGGCAGCCTGCGGGTAGACGCGCAGGCCGACGGCAGCGCGCGCGTGCACGGCGACGTGCGCTCGGGCGACGGCGTGCTGCGCGTGGACGGCAGCCTCGACTGGCGCAACCCGGGCGCGCCGCTGCAGCTGGCCGTGCGCGGCGACCGCTTCCTCGCCAGCGACACCCGCGAGCTGCGCGCGCTGGTCAGCCCCGAGGTCGACGTGCGCTACGCCGCCGGCCAGCCGATCACGGTCACCGGCACGGTCACGGTGCCGAGCGCGCGCGTGGATCTCGAACGGCTCGACCAGGGCGTCGCCCGTTCGCCCGACGTCGTCGTGCTGGACCCGGCCGACCCGGAAGCGGGCGGTCTGGCGACGCCGGTCGCGCTCGACCTGGTGCTTGTGGTCGGCGACGACGTGCACCTCGCCGGCTTCGGCCTGGACGGCACGCTCGCCGGCCGCCTGCGCGTGCGCAGCGCGCCAGGTCGCGAGATGACCGCGGTCGGCACGCTCGACGTCGGCGGTCGCTACGCCGCCTACGGCCAGCGGCTGACGATCACCCGCGGCGAACTGACCTGGAACGGCAACGCGATCGCCGACCCGCTGCTGGACCTGCGCGCGGAGCGCGAGGTCGGCGACGTCACCGCCGGCATCGACGTCAGCGGCCACGCGACGCGTGCGGAAGCGGAGGTGTGGAGCGATCCCGCGAGCGACCGCTCGCAGGCGCTGGCCCTGCTTGCGCTCGGCCGGCCGCTGTCCAGTGCGTCGCCGGAGGAAAGCCGGCAGGTGGACGCGGCCAGCGCCGCGCTCAGCGCCGGCGGCAGCCTGCTCGCGTCGCAGCTGGGCGCGCGGCTCGGCCTCGACAGCGCGGGCGTCAGCGATTCGCGCGCGCTCGGCGGCAGCGTGCTCGGCATCGGCAAGTACCTGTCGCCGCGGCTGTACGTCGGCTACGGCGTGTCGCTGCTCGGCACCGGCCAGGTGCTGACCCTGAAGTACCTGCTGCGCAAGGGCTTCGACGTGGAAATCGAGTCGGGCACGACGGAAACGCGCGCCTCGCTCAACTGGCGCAAGGAGAAGTGATGGACGGTTTCGACTGGAACCTGGTGCAGTGGCCCGCGATGGCGGTGACCCTGGTCGCCGCCTGGCTGGTCGGCGCGCAGAGCAAGCGCCGGCGCAACTGGGGCTTCTGGTGCTTCATCGCCAGCAACGTGCTGTGGATCGCGTGGGGCTGGCACGACGGCGCGTGGGCCCTGATCGCGCTGCAGGTCGGGCTGTTCGCGATGAACCTGCGCGGCGCGCGCAAGAACGATCCCGACCCGGCCTGACGCGCGCGCGTCGCATTGCCGATACTGCGCCCATGGCCACCCGCCGCCTCCGCATCCCGCAACCGCCGGCGCAGGCGATCGCGCAGGGCGTCGCCGCGATCAAGCAGGAGATGGACCTGCCGCTGGCGTTCCCGCCCGAGGTCGAGGCCGCCGCCGCGCAGGCCGCGGCCGCGCCGCGCCTGCCCGGCCTCGACCGCACCGACATCCCGCTGGTCACCGTGGATCCGCCCGGCGCGATGGACCTCGACCAGGCCCTGCACGTGGAGCGCCGCGGCGACGGCTACCGCGTGCACTACGCCATCGCCGACGTCGGCGCCTTCGT
Organism: Lysobacteraceae bacterium; assembly: GCA_035539135.1. Lineage (GTDB taxonomy): Bacteria > Pseudomonadota > Gammaproteobacteria > Xanthomonadales > Xanthomonadaceae > JABFWF01. The sequence goes on along the minus strand of DATLJD010000008.1, from coordinate 243,994 downwards.
CGCCCCCGGCGATCCGGTCGATCTGGAAGCGCACCGCCGCGGCGAAACCCTGTACGGCGCCAACGACAAGATCCCGCTGCATCCGAAGGTGTTGTCGGAAGGCGCTGCGTCGCTGCTGCCGGGCGAGCTGCGGCCGGCGCTGCTGTGGACGATCGACCTCGATGCCACCGGCGAAGGCGTCGCGGTCGACGTGCGCCGCGCGCGCGTGCGCAGTCGTGCCCGGCTGGACTACGACGGCGTGCAGGCGCGGGTCGACGCCGGCGGCGCCGATCCGCTGTGGGCGCTGGTGCGCGAGGTCGGCGTGCTGCGCGAGCAGCGCGAGCGGCGCCGCGGCGGCATCAGCCTGCCGCTGCCCGAGCAGGAGGCGCGTCAGGACGCCGACGGCCGCTGGCGGCTGGCGTTCCGCGCGCGGCAGCCGGTGGAGGACTGGAACGAGCAGCTGTCGCTGCTGACCGGCATGGCCGCCGCGCACCTGATGGTGCAGGCGAAGATCGGTCTGCTGCGCACGCTGCCGAAGCCGGCGCCCGACGCGATTGCACGCCTGCGCCGCACCGCCGCCGCGCTCGACATCCCGTGGCCGCAGGCGCTGTCCTATCCCGAATTCATCCGTGCGCTGGATCCGTCGCATCCGCGCGACGTGGCGATGATGACCGCCTGCACCACGGTCCTGCGCGGCGCCGGCTACGTCGCCTTCGACGGCGCGCTGCCGGACCAGCCGATGCACTGGCCGCTGGCGGCCGAGTACGCGCACGCGACCGCGCCGTTGCGGCGGCTGGCCGACCGCCACGTCGGCGAACTGTGCGTCGCGTTGTGCGCGGGCGAAGCGCCGCCGGCGTGGGTGCGCGCCGCGTTGCCGGCGCTGCCGGCGACCATGCAGGCGGCGGGCGCGCGCGCCGGGCGCTACGAGCGCGCGGTGCTCGACCTGGTGGAGGCGGTCACCCTGCAGCCGCACCTGGGCGAGGACTATGAGGGCGCGATCGTCGAGGCGTCGCCACGCGACCCGCGCGCCGGCATCGTCATGCTGCGCGCGCCGGCGATCGAGGCGCGGGTGACCGGCGAGGCGCCGCTGCCGGTCGGCGAACGCGTGCGCGTGCGCCTGGTCGAAGCGGATCCGGCGACGCGCACGACGCGCTTCGCCTGGCCGGCCTGAGCGGGCGTCAGTAAGGGATGTGCGCGCCGCGCAGCTGCGGCACGCCGTCGACCATGTCGGTCCACGCCAGCCACGCGCCGTCGCCGCGCAGGGCGAGCTGCGGGAAGCCGGCGCCACGGCCGCGCCCGGCCAGCTTCGCGACCTCCACCCGCTGCAGTTCGCGCGACAGGTCCGGCGCGTAGCGCGCCAGCCACAGCGACTGCCCGCCGGCGTCCTCGCGGAACCAGGCGACCCACGCCTGGCGCGCATCCAGCGCGACCGCGACCCGGCCCTGCACCGCGTCGCCGCTGTCCACCGTCACCGGCGCGGCGAAGTGGTCGCCGGCGTCGTCGCTGAGCGCCAGCAACACCGCCGGGCGATCCTGCGCTGCGGTGTACCAGGCGACCACCGCGGCATTGCCGTGGGTCGCCAGCGCCGGGCCGTTGACCGGGCAGGCGTGCATGGTCCAGCCGTCCGCGTGCACCGGCTGCGGCTGGCGCCAAGCGCCATTCTCGAAGCGGGTGGCCAGGATGTCGCGCACGTCGTCCGGCGTCCTGCCGCGATAGACCAGCAACGCGCCGCGCGGGGTCACGGCGGCGTCGGTCTGGCAGCAATCGCAGGTCAGCGGGTCGACCACCTGCGCGTCGCTGCGCGCGAGGTTGCGGTCGAACAGCGCGGCCTGCAGCGACGTGCTGCCGTCATGCTCCGCGTCGCCGTGCTGCATCGGCGTGCCCGACAGCCACGCCGCGCCGATCCGGTCCGCGCCCGCCGCCCACAGCGAGGCGAAGCCGTGTTCGGCCGGCAGCGTGCCGGTGTTGAGCCGCACGGGATTGCTCCAGCTGAAGCCGCCGTCCACCGAGCGCGCCAGCATCACGTCGGCGGCGCGGCCCTCGCCGGCCTGCTGCAGCCATTGCACCCACAGCGCGCCGTCGTCGCTGCGGCCGAGGTGCGGGGTGTTGGCCCAGTTCGCCATCAGCGAGTTGCCGACCACGATCGTGCGCGGCGCGCTCTGCCAGCGGTCGTCGCGGCCGAACTCGCTGAACTGCAGGGCGTTGCGGCGGCCTTCGACGCTGCTGATCCAGGCCAGCAGCAGGTGGCCTTCGGGGGTCGCGATCAATTCCGGTTGCGCCGCGCCGGCGCCGCCCGGCAACGCCCACGGCTGCACCGTGTAGGCCTGCGGCGCCGCGGCCCGCTCCGGTGTGGCGTCGCGCTGGCAGGCGGCCAGGGCGAGGATCGACGCGAGGCAGAGCAGCGTGCGTGCGGCGTGCATGGCGTGACCTCCTGCGGAGACGACCATGATAGGACACCGCGCCGCGCACGCGTCAGGCGCCGGCCTCCTTAGAGCGGAGCTTGATCCGCTGCTTCACCGCGGAGAGCGGCGGCGGTTGGTTGCGTCGCCGGATTGTCGCGCGAGCGTGCCGGGCGGGAGAGACGTGCAGGACACGCCGTGAATCCGTCCATGGAGGCTCGGATGCGCCATCCATGGCGCATACGGTCCGGCACGCCTCTCCCACCCGGCACGCCCAGCCGTGCGATCCGCCTTCCGCCTTCGGGCTCCCGCCTTCCGGCTTCCGCTTCCCGCCTTCCGTCTCCCGTCTACGCCGCGCCGCGCTGCCCGCGCGCCAGGTGCACCAGCAGCAGCGAGATCGCTGCGGGCGTGACGCCGGGGATGCGCTGGGCCTGGCCGATGGTCTGCGGGCGCACACGCTGCAGTTTCTGCAGCACTTCGGCGGACAGCCCACGCACCTGTGCGTAATCGAAGGCGTCGGGAATGCGCGCGTCCTCGTGCCGGCGCGCGCGCGCGATCTCCTCGCGCTGGCGCTCGAGGTAGCCGGAATACTTCACGCCGATCTCGACCTGCTCGGCGACCGCCGCGTCCTCGACGCCCGGGCCCAGGGCGGGCACCTGCATCAGCGTGGCGTAGCCGAGTTCGGGGCGCTTGAGCAGGTCGCGCGCGCTGGTTTCGCGGCTGACCTCCACGCCGAGGGTGGCGGCGATGTCGCGGCCGAGCGCGTTGGCGGGCGCCGCCCACAGCGCCGACAGCCGCGCTTCCTCGCGCGCGATCGCCTCGCGCTTGGCTTCGAACGCGGCGTAGCGTGCGTCGTCGACCAGCCCGAGCGTGCGCCCGACCGGCGTCAGCCGCAGGTCGGCGTTGTCCTCGCGCAGCTGCAGCCGGTATTCCGCGCGCGAGGTGAACATGCGGTACGGCTCGCTGGTGCCGTGGGTGACCAGGTCGTCCACCAGCACGCCGAGGTAGGCCTCGTCGCGACGCGGACTCCAGCCGTCCTGCCCGCGCACGAAGCGCGCCGCGTTGACGCCCGCGAGCAGGCCCTGCGCCGCCGCTTCCTCGTAGCCGGTGGTGCCGTTGATCTGGCCGGCGAAGAACAGGCCGGCGACCGCCTTGGTCTCCAGCGTCGCCTTCAGCCCGCGCGGGTCGAAGAAGTCGTATTCGATCGCGTAGCCGGCGCGGGTGATGTGCGCACGCTCGAAGCCGCGGATCGACCGCACCAGCTCCAGCTGCACGTCGAAGGGCAGCGAGGTCGAGATGCCGTTCGGGTAGATCTCCGTCACGTCGAGCCCTTCCGGCTCGACGAACACCTGGTGCGACGTCTTCTCCGCGAAGCGCACCACCTTGTCCTCGATCGACGGACAGTAGCGCGGGCCGATGCCCTCGATCTGGCCGGTGTACAGCGGCGAGCGGTCGAGCGCGCCGCGGATGATCTCGTGCGTGCGCTCCGAGGTGTGGGTGATCCAGCACGACACCTGGCGCGGATGGTCGGCGGTCGACCCCATGAACGAGAACACCGGGCGCGGATCGTCGCCGGGCTGCTCCTCCATCGCCGAATAGTTGAGCGTGCGGCCGTCGATGCGCGGCGGGGTGCCGGTCTTGAGCCGGTCGACCACGAACGGGCCCTCGCGCAGCCTGTGCGCCAGGGCCAGCGACGGCGGCTCGCCGGCACGCCCCGCCGCGTAGGTGGTCTGGCCGACGTGGACCTTGCCGGCGAGGAAGGTGCCGGCGGTCAGCACCACCGCCGGCGCCTCGAAGCGCAGGCCGGTGTTGGTGACCACCGCCTCGACCCGGCCGCGGTCGAACAGGATGTCGTCCACCGCCGCCTGGAACACCAGCAGGTTGGGCTGGGCCTCCACCGCGCGGCGGATGAAGGCGCGGTACAGGGCGCGGTCGGCCTGGCAGCGCGTGGCCCGCACTGCCGGACCTTTGCTCGCGTTGAGACGCCGCCACTGGATGCCGGCGGCGTCGGCCGCGCGCGCCATGATCCCCCCGAGCGCGTCGATCTCCTTCACCAGGTGGCCCTTGCCGATGCCGCCGATCGCCGGGTTGCAGCTCATCGCGCCGACCGTCTCGATCGCATGGGTCAGCAGCAGCGTGCGCGCGCCGGCGCGGGCCGCGGCCAGCGCGGCCTCGGTGCCGGCGTGGCCGCCGCCGACCACGATCACGTCATGGCGGTGGAAGGAGCTCATGGCGGAATTATCGCGCGGGCGGAGTGGCGGGGCGGGACGTTGCCGCGCCGGCGGGCGGCGCCGGCTTGGCACGCTTTCTGCATAAGTCTTCCCCGCACCCGGCGTGGCAGGCGTCAGGGGCGCAAGGCCAGCGTTGGAACAGGGGCTGGCCGCGCGCACGCCGGGGAAGCCGAGGGGTCGGATGTCGGGGGACATCCGGCCCCTTTTTTTTCTTTCCGAAACGCGCTCGAAGCGCGCGAGCCCCGCCCCGGAACAAGAAAGCGGCCGGAAGGCCGCCTTTGTCGCTGACAGTTTCAGGCCGGGCGCCGGCGCCCGGCGGGAGCGGAACAGGGGGGATCCGTGATTCCCACCGGGCGTCGGCATGGACGGACACGGGCTGCGTCGGAATGCGACGCAGCCCGTCAGTCACGGCCGCTAGCTTGCGGCCCCGGGTGGGGCAACGCAAGCGGTAAATCGTTCAGCTCAGGGCTGTTTTCTGCGACGTGGTTCGCGTTCCGGTGGATTGCTGCGCACCGGCGGGCTGGCGCGGCGCGGCGGATCGGCCACCGGACGCGCCGGCATCACTGGACGGGCCGGGCTGGGGGCTTCGGCCTGGCGCGGCGGCAACGACGGCGCCATCGGGCGCGGTGCGTCGCCGCCGACGCGGCGGGCCGGCAGGGTGGGGGTCATCGGCCGCGGTGCCTCGATGCCCGCGCGCCGGGGCGGCAGCGACGGCCGCTGCATGCGCGGCGGATCGCCATCGGCGACCCGGCGCGGCGGCAGGGTGGGATGGGCCGGGGCGCCGCCGGAACCCGGCTGGCGTAGCCGCGGCTGGTCGCCGCCGCGGTCCGGCAGGATGCCGATGTTGCGCCACGGCGGCCGGTCGCCGTCGTCGTCGCGATCATGGTCATGGTCGTGGCCATGCCCGTGATGCCCGCCGGGACGGCGGTACCAGCCCCAGCCCCACCACGGGCCCCAGTAGGGATCGTAGTAGCCGTATCCGTACGGATTGCCGTAGCCGTAGTAGCCGTAGCCGTAGGGATAGCCCGAGCCGTAGTAGACCGAGCCGCGGTATTCGACTTCCGGCTGGCCGTAGTAATAGTCGCCCGGGCCGGCGCGATACTGGTATCCGGTGACGCACCCGGCCAGCAGCGTGGCGGCGAGCGCGGGAACAAGCAATTTGCGAATCATGGTCGCGCCCCCCGTGGCCTGACCGCAGCATCGGCCCCGCGTTTTGAATCCGTGCTTAATCCCGCCTGCACCACGCTGAACGGGTCGGCTTCGTTGCTACCATTCCGCGATGACGATGCTTCCCCGTTTCGACGACGTGCTGGCGGCCGCCGCACGCATCGCGCCGCATGCGCATGCGACGCCGGTGCTGCGTTCGCAGGCGCTGGATGCGCTGGCCGGCTGCGAACTGCTGTTCAAGGGCGAGCACCTGCAGCGGGTGGGAGCGTTCAAGTTCCGCGGCGCCTGCAACGCGGTGTGGGCGCTGGACGACACGGCCGCCGCGCGCGGCGTGGTCACCCATTCCTCCGGCAACCACGGCGCGGCGCTGGCGCTGGCGGCGCGCACGCGCGGGATCGCCTGCCACGTGGTGGTGCCGGAGGGCGCGGTCGCCGCCAAGCTCGCCGCGATCGCCGCCTATGGGGCGACCCTGCACCGCTGCGCGCCGACCATCGCCGCGCGCGAGGCGACCGCCGCGCAGGTCCAGCGCGACACCGGCGCGACCCTGGTGCATCCGTACACCGATCCGCAGGTGATCGCCGGCCAGGGCACCGCCGCGCTGGAACTGCTCAACGCCTGTGCCGGGCTGGACGCGCTGGTGGTGCCGGTCGGCGGCGGCGGGCTGGCCTCGGGTTGCGCGCTGGCGCTGGCCGCGCTCGCGCCGCGCTGCCGGCTGTGGCTGGCCGAGCCGGCCGGCGCGGCGGAGACCGCGGCTTCGCTCGCGCGCGGCGAGCGCGTCACCGAGTTCGTGCCGGACACGGTCTGCGACGGCCTGCGCGGCACCCTGGGCGCGCCCAACTTCGCCCTGCTGCAGGCGCACGGCGCGCAGGCGCTGGTGGTCGACGATGCCGACACCGTGGCCGCGCTGCGCCTGCTGTGGACGCGCACCAAGCAGCTGGTCGAGCCGTCCTCGGCGGTCGCGCTGGCGGCGGTGCTGGCCCATCGCGAGCGGTTCGCCGGGCAGCGGGTGGGGGTGTTGCTGTCGGGCGGCAACGTCGACCTGGACGGGCTGCCGGCGCTGTTCGCGGCCGGCGCCGCGCGCGGCGCCCCGGCTTGATTCCGCTCAAATCGGGCCGCCTGGCGCAGCGCTAGAGTCGGTCCAGCTTTCCGGAGTGCCTGCCATGTCCCAGCCCCGCCCGCGCTACTCCGGTTCGGTGCGCCTGCTGCACTGGCTGATGGCCGTGCTGGTCCTGGCCGCCTACGTCCTGATCGAGCAGCGCGGGCTGTTCCCGCGCGGCAGCGCGGAACGCGCGGCGATGGTGCAGGGCCACTTCTGGGCCGGACTGTCGATCCTGGTGCTGGCGTTCTGGCGCATCGCCGAGCGCGCGCGGCGCGGGGCGCCGGCGATCACGCCGCCGCTGCCCGCGTGGCAGGCGCTGCCGTCGAAGCTGCTGCACCTGGCGCTGTACCTGTTCTTCATCGTGATGCCGCTGCTCGGCCTCGCCACCGCGTGGAGCGACGGCAAGGACGTGCTGCTGCCCTTCACCGACGTTGCGCTGCCGGCGCTGCTGCCGGAGGACAAGCCATTCGCGCACCGGCTGGAAGACCTGCACGGCACGATCGGCGAGGTCTTCTACTGGGTGATCGGCGCGCACGTGCTGGCGGCGTTCTGGCATCACTGGATGCGCGGGGACGACACCTTGCGGCGGATGGTGTAGGACCGGGCGAGGGGCAGCGTGATCGCGCGCGCGGCGGGCGGGAGAGGCGGCCAGGACACGCCGTGAATCCGTCCATGGAGGCTCGGATGCGCCATCCATGGCGCATACGCTCCTGCCCACCTCTCCCACCCGCCGCGCCCCCACTCCGCGCTCGGCGTCCGGCCTCTAGCGTTTCCGGCTTCCGGCTTCCGGCTTCCGGCTTCCGGCTTCCGGCTTCCGGCTTCCGGCTTCCCCCCGTCTCCCGTCTCCCGTCTCCCCGCTAGACTGGCCGCCTTTCCACGCCAGGCCGCCGCATGTCCGCTTCGCCGTCGCGTTCCATCGCCGCGTCGCCCACTTTCTGGATCGGTGCGCTGGCGGTGCTCCTCGCCCTCGCGCTGCTCGGCCATCGCGGCATCTGGGATCCGGACGAAGGACGCTACACCAACGTCGCGCTCAACATGCTCGGGAGCGGCAACTGGCTCGAGCCGATGCGCAGCGACGAGGTCGGCCACTGGACCAAGCCGCCGCTGACCTACTGGGCGATCGCCTCCAGCGTCGCCGTGTTCGGGCAGAACCCGTGGGCGGCGCGGCTGCCGGCGGCACTGTCCTACCTCGCGTGCGTGTGGCTCGCGGCGCGCATCGCGCGACGGCTGGCGCCCGGCGCGCAGCTGCCCGCGGCGCTGGCCTACGCGACCATGCCGTTCGCGGTCGGCGCGGCGCACCTGATCACCACCGACTACGTCCTCGCCGCCTGCGAGACCTTGGCGATGTGGGCCTACGTCGAGGCGCGCTTCGGCGACGGCACGCGCGCGCGGCGCTGGCTGGCGGCGATGTGGGCCGGCTTCGCGCTCGCCTTCCTCGCCAAGGGCCCGCCGGGCCTGCTGCCGCTGCTGGCGGTGGTCGCGTTCGAACTGCTCACGCGCGGCACGCCGCGGCCGCGGCTGCTGCAGTGGCGGGGGCTGCTGCTGTTCCTCGCGATCGCGCTGCCGTGGTACGTGGCGGTGGTGCTGCGCAACCCGGGGCTGCTGCAGTACTTCCTCGGCAACGAAGTCGTCGCGCGCGTCGCCACCAACGAGTTCAACCGCCACGGCGAGTGGTACGGCTGGCTGGTGATCTACGGGCCGACCCTGCTGCTCGGCACGCTGCCGTGGACACCGGCGCTGCTGCGCTGGGCGCGCGGGTTGCCGGCGGCGGCGCGCGGCTGGCGCACGCGCGAGGGGCGCGGCGCCGACGCGGCCGGCCTGCTGCTGGCGCTGTGGGTGCTGCTGCCGCTGCTGGTGTTCTGCGTCTCGCGCTCGCGACTGCCGCTGTACATCCTGCCGCTGTTCGTGCCGCTGGCGGTGCTGGTCGCGCGCCAGCGCGCCGGCGAGGGACGCGCGCTGCCGCGCTGGCCGTGGCTGGCGGCGTGGGCGGCGCTGCTGGTCGGACTGCAGGTCGCGCTCGGTTTCTGGCCCACGCACAAGGATGCGGAGGCCTGGGCGCGCGAGATCCGCGCGCGCGCGCCGGGCCCGATCAGCGAGGTGCTGATCGTGCAGGACATGGCGCGCTACGGGTTGCACATGCACCTCGGCGTACCGGTAGAAAAGCTGTCGATCGGGCTCACCGAGCAGCCCCGTTTCAACCCCGAATACGAAGAGGACATCGCCGACGAACTCGGCGACGACTTCAATCCCGACGCGATCTGGCTGACCAAGCGCGCGCGCTGGCCGCGCGTGCAGGCGCGCCTGCGCGCGCAGGGCTACGAGGGCGTGCCGCAGGGCACGCCTTACGAGGATCGGGTGATCTTCCGCGTGCGCCGGCGCTGATCAGCGCCGGCGGACCGGGATGTTGCCCGCGGAAATGCGGGCGACATCCATCCCGCCCGCGCGGATCGGCTGGCCTTCCTGCGGCGCCCAGGCGAGCGCGGTGATCACTTCCCAGGTCGCCGGCAGCCCGGCGTCTTCGCGCCACGCGTCGTAGGCGCACGCGGCGGCGGCGAAGCGGGCCTTGCCGGTGAGCGTATGCCGGCGCGCGGCCAGCGCATTGGTCGCGCCGAGCGCGCGCAGCTCGCGCATCAGCGCGGGCAGGTCGCGGTAGTGGGCGACGATGTCGTCGCGGTCGAGCACCGGGTCACGGAAACCGGCGTGCATCAGCGCGTCGCCGACCTGCGCAATCGCGGCGAACGGGCTGACGTGCGGCGCGGCATCGGCCCGCGCGAACGCATCGCGCAATTCCTGCAGCGTGTCGGGGCCGAAGGTCGAGAACAGCAGCAGCCCCCCCGGGCGCAGCACGCGGCGCAGCTCGGCCAGCACCGCCGGCAGGTCGTCGACCCACTGCAGGCACAGGTTGGAGAACACCACGTCGACGCTGGCGCCGGCCAGCGGCAGCGCGCGCACGTCGGCGCACAGCGGCTGCGGGCGGCGCGCGAACGGCCGCCAGCCGGCGTTGCGCCGCGCCTGCCGCAGCATCGGCAGGGCGAGGTCGAGCGCGAGCACGCCGGCCTTCGGCCAATGCCTCTGCAGCGCGGCGCTCGCACGGCCGGGGCCGCAGCCGGCGTCGAGCACCACCGAGGGCGTGGACGTGTGGAAGGTGAGCGAGTCGAGCAGGCGCGCCTCGATCTCGCGCTGCAGGGCGGCGGCCTGCTCATAGCCATCGGCGGCACGGGAAAACGCGCGGCGGACCTGGCGGGCGTCGAACAACGGGTCGTTCATTGCGGTTGCCGCGCTTCCGCGGGCGGGAGCGGGTCAGGATGCGCGAGGAAGTCGCGCAACTGCGCGGCGACCTCGTCGGCGTGGGTGAGGAAGGGTGCGTGCCCGGCGTGTTCGACCACGTGCACGCGCGCATGCGGCGCGCGCGCGGCGGCCTCGCGCATCGCGCGTGGATCGACCAGGCGGTCGCGGCGGCCGGCCAGCCACAGGCTGGGCACGGGCAGGTCGGGAAGGACGGCGCGCAGGTCGGCGGTTTCGAGCAGCTCCAGGCCGTCGGCGAGCACGGCCGGCGCCGGCTCGCCGCGCGCGAACAGCTCGTCGCGCAGCGCGCGGATCTCATCCTTGGCGTGGTCGGAACCGAACGCCTCGAGCGCGACGAAGCGGTCGAGCGTGCCGCGGTAGTCGTTGCGCAGGCCGCTGGCGAAGTCGCGGAAGATCTCCGCGGAGACGCCGTACTTCCAGTCTTCGCCGCGCACGAAGCGCGGGCTGGCGCACAGCATCGCCAGCGCGGGCACGCGTGCCGGGTCGCGCGCCGCCGCATGCAGGGCGACGAGCCCGCCCAGCGACCAGCCGCACCAGGGCGCGGCCGGCACGGCTTCCGCGATCGCGTCGACGCAGGCGTCGAGCGCGAGCGGCACGCCGGCCTCGCGGCTCAGGCCATGCCCCGGCAGGTCGACCACGTGCAGCGCGTGCGTGTCGCGCAGCCGCGCGACCAGCGGCGCGAACACCCCGCCGTGCATCGCCCAGCCGTGCAGCAGCACCAGCGGCGGGCCGCTGCCGGCGACCTCGACGTGCAGGCGCGCGCTCATGCGCCGCGATCCGTGCGCACGACCCGCGCCGGCACCGCGGCGCCGGGCTGCGCGACCAGCAGCGCGAACGCGACGATACCCGCAACCACCAGCGCCACGCCCCACAGCGCGACACCGTGCGGCCACGGTTCCCCGAGCAGCAGCGCGCCGAGCGCGCTGGCGAACAGGATCTCCGCGCCCTGCATCGCCTCGGCCGCGCCCAGCGCCGCGGGCTGTTCGCGCGCCAGGCCGGTGGCCTGGAAGAACAGGATGGTCGCGACCACGCCGGCGCTCAGGGCGACGCCACCCGCCAGCCACACCTGCGACGGCGGCGGCGCGCCCGTGCGCGCCCACGCGAACGCCGCCAGCAGCCACCACAGCGGCTGGCTGGCGAGGGTCATGCCGAACACGCGCTGGGTCGCGTTGAGGTCCTCGCCGCTGCGCTCCAGGTGCAACAGCAGCAGGCGGTTGCCGAGCGGATACAGCACCGCCGCGCCGAGCACGCAGGCCAACGCGATCCAGCCCGCGCGCCCGAGCGCGCCCTGCGCGTGGCCGTACTGCATCAGCAGCACCCCGGCGACGATCACGACGCCAACCAGCAGCGCCAGCCGCGGAATGCGCCGGCGCGCGTCGCGGTAGAGGAAGGGCGCGCACAGCATCCCGGCGATCACCGTGAACTGGAAGCTGCCGGCGACCAGCCACGACGGTCCGCTCGCCGCCGCGTACGCCAGCAGCACGTAGAACAGGACGAAGCCGAGCGCGCTGCAGGCCAGCCACGGCCCCGGGTGCGCGCGCAGCGCGCGCCACACCGGCGCCACGCCGCCCTGCCACGGCATCAGCGGCAGCAGCAGCGGGAGGGTGATCAGGTAGCGCAGCGACGCCGTCCACGCCCAGTCGCCGCCCTCGTTGGCGGCGGCGCGATTGAGCACATAGGTCAGGCTGAAGAACAGCGCCGACAGCACGCCGAGGCCGACCGCCGCGAGCGCGCGGCGGTGGGGAGCGGGATCGCTCATCGCGTCGGCCGCGGGTCGGCCGCGCCCAGCGCGCCGACTTCGGTGCGCGCAATCGCGAGCGCGCCGAGCAGGCCGTCGACGTCGGCCTCGGTGTGCGCGGCGGACAGGGTCACGCGCAGGCGCGCGCTGCCTTCCGGCACGGTCGGCGGGCGGATCGCCGCAACCCAGTAGCCGCGCGCCTCCAGCGCCGCGGCCAGCGCCAGCGCCTGGCGGTCGTCGCCGACCACCAGCGGCTGGATCGGCGTGTCCGACAACGACTGCAGGCCTTGCCGCTGCGCGCCTTCGCGGAAGCGCGCGACCAGCGCCTGCAGCTTTTCGCGGCGCCAGTGCTCGCGGCGCGCGAGCTTTACCGCCGCCAGCGACGCCGCGGCCAGCGCCGGCGGCAGCGCCGTGGTGTAGATGTAAGGACGCGCGGTTTCCGCGAGGTGCGCGACCAGCGCCTCGTCGCCGGCGACCACCGCGCCGTAGCCGCCGAGCGCCTTGCCGAGCGTCGCCAGCTGCAGCGGCACGTCGGCGATGTCGAGGCCGGCGGCGGCGACGCTGCCGCGCCCGTCGGGGCCGAGCACGCCGACGCCATGGGCGTCGTCCACGTACAGGGTCGCCTGCTGCTCGTGCGCGAGTTGCGCCAGCGGCTCCAGCGGCGCGACATCGCCGTCCATGCTGAACACGCCGTCGGTGACCAGCAGCGCGGCCGCGTCCGGCGACGCGCGCAGCTGGCGCGCCGCGCCCTCGGCGTCGGCGTGCGGATACCGGCGCAGGTGGCAGCCGGCCAGCCGCGCGGCATCGATCAGGCTGGCGTGGTTGAGCCGGTCCTGCACGCACAGGTCGTCGTCGCCGAGCAGCGCCTGCACCACCGCGAGGTTGGCGAGGTAGCCGCTGCCGAACAGCAGCGCGCGCGGCGCGCCGAGCCAGTCGGCGAGCTCCTTCTCCAGCGCGTCGTGCAGCGCGTGGTGGCCGCTGACCAGGTGCGAGGCGCCGCTGCCGACGCCGTGCTGCGCGGCCGCGTCCTGCAGCGCGCTGCCGACCGCGAACTGGGTGGCGAGGCCGAGGTAGTCGTTGCCGCAGAAGTTGACCAGCCACTGGCCGTCGACCTCGGCGCGCACGCCGTCGCGGCGGGACACGGTGCGGCGCACGCGCACGCGGTCGCGCGCCTCGCGCTGGGCGCGCTGCGCCGCGATGCGCTCGCCCAGGCGCGCGCGCGCCATGTCAGGCCGCCGCGTCCGCGGTGATCGCCGCGTGCACGGTTTCGCCGCACAGGCCGGCCGGCGCGGCGTCCGCGTACTGCTCCGCCACTTCCATCGCGCGCAGGCCGAGGCGCGCGAACAGCGCCTGGTCGCGCCCGGTGTCGGGGTTGCCGGTGGTCAGCAGCTTCTCGCCGTAGAAGATCGAGTTGGCGCCGGCGCAGAAGCACAGCGCCTGCAACTCGTCGCTCATCGTCTCGCGGCCGGCCGACAGGCGCACCATCGAGCGCGGCATCAGCAGGCGCGCGACCGCGATCGTGCGCACGAACTCGAACGGATCCAGCTCGGCGGTGCCGGCGAGCGGCGTGCCTTCGACCTGCACCAGGCGGTTGATCGGCACCGAATCCGGGTGCGCCGGCAGGTTCGCCAGCGTCTGCAGCAGGCCCGCGCGCTGGTTGCGCGATTCGCCCATGCCGACGATGCCCCCGCAGCAGGTCTTCATGCCGGCGTCGCGCACGTGGGCGAGGGTGTCGAGGCGGTCCTGGTACTCGCGGGTGTGGATGATCTCGCCGTAGAACTCCGGCGCGGTGTCGAGGTTGTGGTTGTAGTAGTCCAGGCCGGCGTCCTTCAGCGCCTGCGCGTGCTCGCCGCTGAGCATGCCCAAGGTCGCGCAGGTCTCCAGGCCGAGCGCCTTCACCTCGCGGATCATCGCCGCGACCTTGGGGATGTCGCGGTCCTTCGGCGAACGCCACGCCGCGCCCATGCAGAAGCGCGAGGCGCCGGCGGCCTTGGCCTGCCTGGCCCGCTCGACCACCGCCTCGGTCGCCATCAGCTTGGTCGCCTCGACGCCGGTGTGGTAGCGCGCCGCCTGCGGGCAGTAGCCGCAGTCCTCCGGGCAGCCGCCGGTCTTCACCGACAGCAGGGTCGAGACCTGCACCTCGGCCGGGTCGAAGTGGCGGCGATGGACCTCGCCCGCGCGGTGCACCAGTTCCGGGAACGGCAGGTCGAACAGGGCCAGCACCTCTTCCCGCGACCAGTCGTGGCGCAAGGTGGCGACTTCGGGGAGCGGGCTGACGGCAGGCATGGGCGTTTTCCGACGGCGGAGGACAGGCAGGGCGGGCAGTCTGGAAAGCATGTCCGTGGCTGTCAACCAAACCCGCCCCGCCGAAGTTGACGGCCTGCGCCGCCGGCTCGGCTTCTGGCTGCGCACCGACGCCGCCCGCCTGCTGTGGCCGACCCGCTGCCTGGCCTGCGGCGAGCCCGGCGGCGAGGCCTGGGACCTGTGCCCGGCCTGCGCCGCCGCCCTGCCCTGGACCGGCGCGGCCTGCGCGCGCTGCGCCCTGCCGCTGCCGCTGCCGGTCGCCGTCGGTGGCGCGCCCGCGCCAGTCTGCGGCGCCTGCCTGGCGAGCCCGCCGCCGCTGGACGCGGTGCACGCGGCCTGCCTGTACCGGCCGCCGCTGGATCGCCTGCTGCCGCGCTTCAAGTTCCACGAGGACCTGGCCGCCGGCCGGCTGCTGGCACAGCTGATGGCCGAGGCCTTCGCCGCCCTGCCCGCCCCGGGCGCGCTGGTGCCGGTCCCGCTGCACCGCGCGCGCCTGCGCCGGCGCGGCTACGACCAGGCGCTGGAGTTGGCGAAGCCACTGGCGCACGCCCTGGGCATCCCGCTGCGCGCCGACGCGCTGTGGCGCGTGCGCGCCACCGCCCCGCAGTCCGAGCGCGACGCGGCCGCGCGCCGACGCAACGTGCGCCGGGCCTTCGCGGTGCGCACGGACGCCGCGCTGCCGGCGCACGTGGTGCTGGTGGACGACGTCATGACCACCGGGGCGACCCTGCACGCGGCCGCGCATGCCCTGCGCCGCGCCGGGGTGGCGCGCGTCGACGCCTGGGTCTGCGCGCGGGTGCCCTAGCCGCCGGGCATCACCGGCGGCACGTAGGCGAGGGTCAGCCCGAGCAGCCACAGCAGCGCCAGCACCAGCGGCACGTGCACCACCAGCTGCAGGAAGGTGAAGCCGACCAGGTCGCGCGCCTTCAGGCCGAGGATGCCGAGCAGCGGCAGCATCCAGAACGGGTTGATCAGGTTCGGCAGCGCCTCCGCCGCGTTGTAGACCTGGACCGCCCAGCCGAGGTGCACGCGCAGTTCGTTCGCGGCCTGCATCACGTACGGCGCCTCGACGATCCACTTGCCGCCGCCGGACGGCACGAAGAAGCCGAGCACCGCCGAGTACGCGCCCATCACCGGCGCAAAGCTGTCGCGGGTGGCGACCTGCACGAACAGCTGCGACAACCGGTGCGCGAGGGTCGTGCCGTCCGCGCCCACGGCGCCGGTCAGGATCATCGCGATGCCGCCGTACAGCGGGAACTGGATCAGCACCCCGGTGGTGCCCGGCACCGCGCGCGCGACCGCGTCGAGGAAGCTGCGCGGCCGCCAGTGCAGCAGCAGGCCGAGCGACAGGAACAGCAGGTTGTAGGTGTTGAGGTCGGCGATCGCCACCGTCGCCGGCTTCGCCAGGAACTGCCCGGCCAGCCAGCCGAACGCGAGCAGCGACAGCAGCAGCGTCAGCAGCGGGCTGTATTCCAGCCATTCGCCCGGACGGGTGCGCGGCGGCAGCGGCGGCGTGCCGACGCCGGCGTCGGCGTCGACGTCGTCGAGGAAGTCCTCGGCCGGCCGTGCCGCCGCGCCCTGCGGCGCGCTCAGCCAGGCGACCAGCACCGACACCGCGATCAGCAGCGCGGTCAGCAGCAGGGACTGCCACAGCAGGATGGTCTGCGTGAACGGCAGCACGCCGGTGATCGCGAGCAGCGCCGGCGGCATGCTGTCGGGATTGGCCTGCAGCTGCGCCGCCGAGGAACTCAGCCCCATCGCCCACACCGCACCGAGGCCGAGGTAGGCCGCCGCCCCCGCGGCGCGGTAGTCCATGCGCAGTTCGCGCCGCTTCGCCAGCGCGCGCACCAGCAGGCCGCCGAACACCAGCGAGAAGCCCCAGCTCAGCAGCGAGCTGAGCATGCTCAGCGCGGCGACGTAGGCGACCGCGCCGCGGCCCGTGCGCGGCACCCGCGCCAGCCGTTCGATCAGCCGTGCCACCACCGGCGCGCTCGCCACCACGTAGCCGCCGATGACCACGAAGGCCATCTGCATGGTGAACGGGATCAGGCTCCAGAAACCCTGGCCGAAGGCCTGCGTGGTCGCCTGCGGGGACGCGCCGAACGCGAGCGCGGCGAGCGCGACCAGCACCACGCCCACCACCGCGAACACCCAGGCGTCGGGGAACCAGCGCTCTGCGAAGGCGGCGCAGCGCAGCGCCACGCGCACCGGCCAGGGGTCGCGGCGGATGCCGTTATCGCCCGCGGTCGTCACGCTGCGTCTCCGCGCTCGACGCGCCAAGGGCAGGCGAGCGCCAACGCCAGGCACAGCACCAGCGTCACCAGCCAGCACCAGCCGGCCGGCCCGGAGTGGCCGATCGATTCGATTCCGGTGCGCGCCTCGATCCAGCGCCACAGCGGCAACGCCGCCAGCGTCAGCAGCGCCGACAGCGGCACGCAGGCGACGGCCACCACCAGTTGCATCACGCGGCCGTTCACCCGCCGCGTGCCCACAGCGCCGCGGCGAACCCGGCGAAGATCGTCGCGCCGACCCAGTGGTTGTGGAGGAAGGCGCGGAAGCAGGCCGCGCGCTCGCGGTGCCGCGCGATCGCGAATTCCCACAGGACCAGCAACACGGCGACGCCCCATCCGATCCAGTAAAACGGGCCGAGCCCGGCGTCGCGCCCGACCAGCGCCAGCGCGCCGAAGAACGCCGCGTACAGCACGCCCTGTGCGACGAGGTCGAGCTCGCCGAACAGGATCGCGGTGGACTTGGCGCCCATCCGGATGTCGTCCTCGCGGTCGACCATCGCGTACCAGGTGTCGTAGGCGGTGGACCACAGGATGTTGGCCGCGTACAGCACCCAGGCGATCGCCGGCACCTTGCCCTGCACGGCGGCGAACGCCATCGGGATGCCCCAGCCGAAGGCCATGCCGAGGTAGACCTGCGGCAGGTAGGTGTAGCGCTTGAGGTAGGGATAGCTCATCGCCAGCAGCACGCCGACGATGCTCAGGATGACGGTCAACCGGTTGAGGGTGAGCACCAGCGCGAACGCGACCAGCATCAGCACCGCGAACACCAGCAGCGCCTCGCGCCCGGACACCGCGCCGGTCGCCAGCGGCCGCTGCTTCGTGCGCTCGACCTGCGGATCCAGCCAGCGGTCGGCGTAGTCGTTGATCACGCAGCCGGCCGAGCGGGTCAGCCATACGCCGAGGGTGAACACCACCAGCGGCCCCAGCGGCGGCACCCCGCCGGCGGCCAGCCAAAGCCCCCACCAAGTCGGCCACAACAGCAGCAGCCAGCCGATCGGGCGGTCGCCGCGCACCAGTTGCCAGTATTGGCCGAGCCGTTCGCGCCAGGCCGGCACCGGCTCCGGGATCGGCGGGTAATCGCGCTCATAGGCCATCGCATCAGCGTAGCAAGCGCCGGCACGGCACGTCCCGGAGAGGCCGGTGGAGGCGGGCGGAGGAGGCGGCAATGCCCGCCGGGCGCGCGCTTCGCTGCCCGCGCCGATCGTGCGAGAATGCGCGCCCGCCCGTGCCGAAGGCGCGCGGCGAGCGCAATGCGCCCGTAGCTCAGCCGGATAGAGTAGTGGCTTCCGAAGCCATTGGTCGGGGGTTCGAATCCCTCCGGGCGCGCCATTTCCGCGGAACCTGCCGGGTGCGGATTCGCGCGGGGCGGGTCTACCGACATCGCGTTCGCGCCTTGCGAGCCCCGACGCGAGCTGGCCCGCGGTGGGCGGGCAGGCCGATGTCGGTGAGCGTCCCGTGAATCCCGCCGCGAGCAGCGCCGAACGCCCCGGATCGGGGTGGCTTCGTGCGGCGCGTGCGTGAGGGGCGCTGCACGATGCTGATTGGCGGGTTCAGCCTGTTGTGCGGGATTTAGGGTGCAGGCGTCAGCGTCGTGGCATGAACGCCCGACCCGAGACGCCGCATCCCAGCTGGTATGACCCGGCATTGGACTACGACAGTCCGCAATTCTTCTTTGCCTGTCGCATCGGCGCCGGCGCGGCCGCTGCGAGCAGCGCCGACTGGCGCGACCTGGAGCCGATGGTTGCCAGCCTCTGGCTCGTCGTCTCCGGCGGGCTGACCTGGGAAGAAGCGCGGCCCGCCGTCTACCACGGCTGGTGCATGGCCAGGCGCGCATCCTCGCCGCCGGGGTGAGCGGATCGGCGCGAAGTCGAAGATCCGCAGGTCACGCGCCTGTCATCGCGATGCGCTAGGATCGCCCGCAGAAGGGGAGTAGCTCCCAACGTCCGGATCGTCATGACGGGTTTCGGCCCCGGTCCGGCGGCCACCGAAGCATCGGTGGCGGGCAAGACCTTCGCCCATCGTGGCGAAGGACCCTCCTGGCGGGGGATCGCCGCGCCCATCCGCGCGACCGGAACTCCCCTGCATGGACACCATCGCCTCGCCCCTCCTCTGGACCGCCTTCGGCGGCCTCGTGCTCGTCGCCCTGTTCGCCGACCTGGTGCTCATGCGCCACGGCGGTCCCCACCGCGTCACCTTTCGCGAGGCGCTCGCCTGGAGCATCGGCTGGGTGCTGCTCGCGCTCGCCTTCGGCGGCTGGCTGTGGTGGCACGTGGGCGGCACGCTCGGCGCCGCGACCGGGGAGCGGATCGCGCTCGAGTACTTCACCGGCTACCTGGTCGAGAAGTCGCTCGCGG
The DNA here is from genome assembly GCA_035539135.1 of Lysobacteraceae bacterium. Lineage (GTDB taxonomy): Bacteria > Pseudomonadota > Gammaproteobacteria > Xanthomonadales > Xanthomonadaceae > JABFWF01. The sequence goes on along the minus strand of DATLJD010000008.1, from coordinate 225,126 downwards.
TGGACAACATCTTCGTGTTCCTGATGCTGTTCTCCTACTTCGCGGTGCCGGAGGAGCAGCGTCAGCAGGTGCTGGTGATCGGCGTGCTCGGCGCGATCGTCCTGCGCGCGCTGATGATCTTCGCCGGCGCGCTGCTGCTGCAGCGTTTCCACTGGATCCTGTACGTGTTCGGCCTGTTCCTGCTGCTGACCGGCCTGAAGATGCTGTGGGCCGCGGGCAAGACGCCCGACCTGGAACGCAACCCGATCCTGCGCTGGCTGACCGGGCACGTGCCGATGACGCGCGGCTACGCCGGCGGGCGGCTGTCGGTGGTCGAGGGCGGGCGCCGGCTGTGGACGCCGCTGGCGATCGTGGTCGTGATGATCGGGATCACCGACGTCATCTTCGCGGTGGATTCGATCCCGGCGATCTTCGCCATCACCGACGATCCGTTCGTGGTGCTGACCTCGAACGTGTTCGCCGTGCTCGGCCTGCGCGCGATGTTCTTCCTGCTCGCCGGGCTGGCCGACCGCTTCCACCTGCTGCCCTACGGACTAGCGCTGGTGCTGATGTTCGTCGGCGTGAAGATGCTGATCGTGGACCTGTACAAGATCCCGATCCTGGTGTCGCTCGGCGTGGTGGCGGCCACCATCGGGGCCACCGTCGTGCTCAGCCTGCTGCGGCCGGCGCCCGACCGCAAGGCGTCGTGGTGAACGCGCGCGCCGCTCAGGACCCGCCGCCCGGGCCCGGCACCGGGATCGCGTCCACCGGCACCACCGGGTTGGCGGTGTCGTCCTGCAGGTAGTCGGGCAGCGCCGCATCCTGCTTGCGGTCGCGGTCGCCGAAGATCTGGTAGTTGCGGCGCTGCAGCCAGGCGTCGCGGACCAGCGCGTAGTCGTCGGTCGCGCCCTCGCGCATGCTGTCCACCGCGAACAGCTGGGTGCGGATGTCCACCAGCTGCAGGCCCTGCAGGAACACCCGGGTCGGGTCGTTGTCGACCTGGCGCACCGGCGACAGCGGCGCGTCGCCGGCCATGCCGAACACGTCGCGCACGGTGCGCGGGCCGAACAGCGGCAGCTCGACGTAGCGCGAGCGCTTCCAGCCCCACACGCCGAGCGTCTGCCCGAAGTCCTCGCCGTGGTTGGGCAGGTGGGCGTCGGTCGCCGGGTCGAACAGGCCGCCGACCCCCAGCGTGCTGTTGAGCGCGAACCGCCCGAGCGCCTGCGCGGCGCGCTTGGGCTGGCCCTGCAGCAGCGCGTTGAGCGCGCTCAGCGGCTGGCCGAGGTTGTGGAAGAAGTTGCGCACGCCCAGCCGCACCGGCCGCGGCACCGCGGCGACGTAGGCCTGCGCCAGCGGCTTGGCGACGCGGCGGTCGACCGTGTTGTTGAAGCGGTGCATGCGCCGGTTCCACTTCTCCCACGGGTCGTAGCTGGTGGGCAGTTGCGCGGGCGGCGGCAGGGTCGGGTCGGCGATCGGGTCGTAGACCTGGCCGCCGTAGATCGCGGCGTAGTCCTCTTCGGCCTGGGTCGGGACCTCGGTGGACGCCGGCTCCCCGGCTTCCGCGGACGCGGCTTCCGTCGTGGTATCCGCGGCGACGGACGCATCGGCCTGCTGCGCGACATCCGCCGGCGTCGCCGGCGGCGGCAGTGCGGGATCCTCGGCCTCCACCGGAGCCGTTGCGCTGTCGTGTTCGGCGGGTTGGACGGCCGGCTCGGCATGCGCGGCCGGTGGCGCGGGCAGTGCGCCGGTCGCAACCGGCGCGGCGACCGGGCCGGCGGGCTCGGCCGGGACGACCTCCGCGGCAGGCGCGCTCGCCCCATCCTGCGCCCAGGCCGGCGCGGACAGGACGAGGGCGCACAGGAACAGTGCGAACGGCAGGCGGAGGGGAAGGCGCATGCGTGAATTCTAGGGGATGGGCCGGGGCCGATCGGCGCCGCGGCGCGGGATTCTGTGTGCCGGTGCGCCGCGGGCTTCGGCGGGCGGCGGGCCCTAGGCGGCGAATTCCAGCCCGGGCCCCAGCCGGTACGCCGCGCGCAGGGCCTCGTAGCCTTCGGGCTCGCCGAGGATCGCGACGTCGCCGCCGGCGCGCTGCGCCAGCTCGGCGAGCAGGGCCACGCCGGCGCTGTCCACGCGGGGGACGCCGGTCAGGTCGAAGCGGCGCGTGCCGGCGACCAGCGGCAACGCCTGCCGCCACAACGGGTCGACCTGCGCGCGCAGCAGCGCGCCGGCGAAGCGCAGCGCCTCGCCGTCGCGCGCGACGTGCGCCTCAGCGCTTGGCATCGGCCTGCAGCTTGCCGCCGCGCAGCTCGGCGGCGACCTGGCGGATCGACTTGTGCTGCAGCTCGGCGTCGAACTGCTGGCGGAAGGTCTGCACGAAGGACACGCCCTCCACCATCACGTCGAACACTTTCCAGCTGCCGCCCGAGCGGCGCATCAGGTAGTCGACCGGGATCGGTTCGCCGCCCTGGCGCAGCATCTCGCTGGACACCTTCACGCCCAGTCCACGCGGCAGCGTCGTCTCCGACTTGATCCGCACCTTGAGCCGCGTGTTGAAGTCCAGCAGCGAGGAGCCGTAGCGGCGCATCAGGCTGTCGGCGAGCGCGTCCGCGAAGGCCTTCACGTCGGCGTCGGAGGCGCCGCGGCCGTGGCGGCCGAGCACCTGGCGCGCGGCATAGTCGCGGTCGAACATCGCGTTGAACTCGCCCGAGACGAACGCCTCGAGGGCCGCACGATTCTTCGTGAATTCAGCGCGGCGCTGTTCCAGCGTGGTCAGGATGCGCTGGCTGTTGTCCAGCACCATCTTGCTCGGCGAGGCCTGCGCGGCGGTGGCGGCGGGCGTGGCCTGCGCGGACGTGGCGAGCGGTGCGCCCGCCAGCAGCGCGGCCAACAGGGCGAAAGGAAGGACGAGCTTCGGGATCGGGCGCTTCATGGCGTCGGTTCCGTGGAATCGGGGGATTGGGCGTCATTGTCCGGCGCCGCGGGCTTGCCGCCGCTGAACATGTACTTGCCGACCATCTGGATCAGGTCCACCGCCGGGGTCGTGAAGGCGATTTCCTCGCCCGGCTTCAGGCTTTCCATGTCGCCGCCGGGCTGCAGGCCGATGTAGCTCTCGCCGAGCAGGCCGCCGGTCAGGATGCTGGCGGAGGTATCGATCGGCAGGTCCCGGTAGCGGCTGTCGATGGCGAGGGTGACCACCGAGTCGAACTTCACCGGGTCCAGGCGGATGTCGGACACGGTGCCGATGGTGACGCCGCCGATCTTCACCGGGGCGGACGGCCGCAGCTGGCCGAGGTTGGTGAAGCGCGCCTTCAGCTCGTAGGTCGACTGGCCGAAGCCCCAGCGGCCGTTGGTGGAGGCGATCGCCAGCACCAACAGGCTGGCCAGGGCCAGCAGCAGGAAGGCGCCGACGGCGAATTCGAGACGGGGACCGCGCACGGACATGGTGTTCACCGTTGGGAAGGCAGGAGCGGCGTCACTGGAACAGCAACGCGCTCATCACGAAGTTGAGCATCAGCATCAGCAGCGAGGCGTTGACCACCGCGCGGGTGGTCGCCACCGAGGTGCCCTCGATGGTCGGTTCGGCGTGGTAGCCGACGTAGGCCGCGACCAGCGCGGCGGTGCCGCCGAACACCGCCGACTTCAGGAAGGCGACGCAGTAGTCGTCGACGAAGTCCACGTTGTCCTTCAGCGCCGACCAGAAGTAGCCCGCGTCCAGCCCGATCACGTGCACCGCCTCGAGGTAGCTGGCGGCGATCGCGAAGCTGCAGAAGAACGCGGTCAGCAGCGGCACGGTCAGCACCGCCGCCCAGAAGCGCGGCGCGACCGCCTTGCGCACAGGATCGATGCCCATCAGGCCGAGCGCGGTGATCTGGTCGGTGGCGCGCATCAGGCCGAGCTCGGCGGCGATCGAGGACCCGGCGCGGCCGATGAACAAGAGCCCGGTCAGCACCGGCCCGAGCTCGCGGTAGAGCGACAGCCCGAGCAGCGTCGACAGCGAATTGCTGGCGCCGAACGTGGCCAGCGTGCGGTAGCCCTGCAGGGTCAGCACCAGGCCGACGAACGCGCCACCGACCGCGATGATCGGCAGCGAGCGCGCGCCGATCTTGTAGATCTCGCGGACGAGCTCGGCGAGGAAATCGCGGGTGGGCACCGACGCGCGCAGCACCGCCAGCGAGAACAGGCCGGCGCGTCCGAGCGAACGGGTGGCGGCGACGAAGGGCATCAGGCGGCCTCCACGACAGGCGCCTCCCCCCGCGTGCGGGGGGAGGCCGGGAGGGAGGCGCGCGACGCGCGACGACGACACGGCAGCACGAGGTTCATGCTGCCTCCGTGCGCGCGTTGGCGGGCATGCCGTCGTCGAACGCGCGGCTGTCGAACGGGATGGGCCCGTCCGGTTCGCCGTGCAGGAACTGGCGCACCAGCGGATCGCCGCTCGCCTCCAGCTCGGCCGGCGTGCCGGCGAACACGATGCCGCCGTTGGCGACCACGACCGCGTGGTCGGCGATCGGCAGGGTTTCGCGCACGTGGTGGCTGACCACGATGCTGGTCAGGCCGAGGGTGCGGTTGAGCCGCTGCACCAGCGCCATCACCACGCCGCTGGCGATCGGATCGAGTCCGGTCAGCGGTTCGTCGTACAGCATCAGCGGGGGATCCAGCGCCAGCGCGCGCGCCAGCGCGACGCGCCGGGCCATGCCGCCGGACAGCTCGCGCGGATAGAGGTCGGCGGCGGCGCGCAGGCCGACCGCGTGCAGCTTCATCGCCACCAGCCGTGCGATCACCGGCGCCGGCAGGTCGGTGTGGGTGCGCAGCGGCAGGGCGACGTTCTCGGCGACGCTGAGGTCGGTAAGCAGCCCATTGCCCTGCAGCAGCACGCCGATCGACTTGCGCAGCGCCAGCAGCGCGCGCGCATCGCGCGGCACCGGCGCGCCGAACACCTCCACGCTGCCCGCCGCCGGCGCCAGCTCGCCGGTGAGCGCCGCCAGCAGGGTCGACTTGCCGCTGCCGGACGGGCCGAGGACCGCGGTGATGCTGCCGGCGGGCACCGCCAGGTCGAGCCCGTCGAGCACGGTCCGGCCACCGCGCGCGAGGCGGACGGCGGACAGGCGGACAGCGGGCGCGGGCTCGGTCATTTCGGGGCGGTTTCGCGACAAACGGCGCAGGGTGCGGCGGGGCCGCTGAATGCCGGCCGAGCGCGGGACGCCATTGTCGCAGACGAGGCCGGCGCGGCGGGCCCGCCGCCCGCCCGGTGCTGCGCGGACGCGCCCTTGCGCTCGTGCATCTCGGCACGTGCGACGGCGTCGGGCAAGATGGCGGCGTGCCGTCGCCCGATTTCCGTCTCTACCATTCCAATGCGCTGGAGGTGCTGGCCGGGCTGCTCGCCGCCGAGGTCGCGCGCCTGCCGGCCGACGGCGACTGGCTGCGCCCCGACGTGGTGCTGGTGCCGCAGTACTCGATGCGCCGCTGGCTGCAGCAGGCGCTGGCCGGGCGGCTCGGGATCTGCGCCAACCTGCGCTTCCTGACTCCCGGCGAGTTCGTCGACCTGGCGCTGGAACGCAACCTCGGCCCGGCCGCGGAGGGCGAGCGCCTGGCGCCGGAGGTGTTGCGCTGGCACCTGCTGCGCGAATTCGATCGCCATCCGCCCGCGGGCCTCGCCGGATTCCTCGACGATCCGGACCCGCGCAAGACCTGGTCGCTGGCCAACGCCCTCGCCGACACCTACGAGAAGTACCAGGCGTGGCGGCGCGATTGGCTGCTGCGCTGGGAGCGCGGCGCCGAGGCCGGCGACTTCGAGGCGGAGCTGTGGCGGCGGGTCGCCCGCGGCCACGCGCATCGCGCCCGCCGCCTGGACGCCTACCTGCGCCGCTTCGGCGCCGAAGGCGAGGTGCCAGCCGGGCTGCCGCCGCGGCTGTTCGTGTTCGCCTGCCAGAACGTCTCGCCGGACGTGCTGCAGGTCATCGCCAGCCAGGCGCGCGCCGGCGTCCAGCACTTCTACCTGCACACGCCGGCACGCGCGTACTGGGGCGACCTCGCGCGCTGGGCCGCCGACTACGTGCCGGCGGACGACGACGCCTTCCTCGGCGAGCGGCCCAATCCGCTGCTGGCGGCGTGGGGCCAGGCCGGGCGCGACTTCATTGCGGCGCTGGGCGGCGGCGAGGCGGTGCGCGCGTCCTTCGAGCTGGTGCCGTTCGCCGAGCCGCCGCGCGATACCCTGCTCGGCCGCCTGCAGGCCGACATCCTCGACAACCGCGCGCCGCTCGAAGGCAACGCCGACGACGCGTGGCCGCGCGCGCAGGTCGACCGCCACGATGCGAGCCTGCAGTTCCACGCCTGCCATACCCGCCTGCGCGAGGTGCAGGTGCTGCACGACCAGCTGCGCGCGCTGCTGGAGGCGCCGGCCGAGCCCGGGCGACCGGCGCTGCAGCCGCGCGACATCGCCGTGCTCGCGCCCGACATCGACCTGTACGCGCCGCACGTCGAAGCGGTGTTCGGCGGCGCCCTCGGTACCCCGCGCGAGCTGCCGTACACGATCGCCGACACCAGCCCGCTGGCGAGCGCACCGGTCGCCGAGGCGTTCCTGCGGCTGCTCGAGCTGCCATTGCGCGCGCCCGGCCAGGGCGACGTGATCGACCTGCTCGCGGTGCCGGCGATCGCCGCCCGCTTCGGCGTGGACGACGCCGAGCGCGCCCGCCTGCAGGACTGGCTGCAGGCCGCGGGCGCGCGCTGGGGGCTGGACGCGGCCGACCGTGCGCAACACGACGCAGCATCGGACGATGGCGCCTACACATTCGAGTTCGCGCTGCAGCGGCTGCTGCTCGGCTACGCCACCGGCGCCGACGCGGATGTCGCCACGGTCGCGCCGTGGCCGGAGCTCGAAGGCCAGGCGGCCGCCACGCTGGAGGCACTGCTGCGCTTCCTCGCCCTGTTGCGCGAGGCGCGCGCGCGGCTCGCCGCGGCGCAGCCGCCGGCGGCCTGGCAGGACACGCTGGCGGTGCTGCTCGACGACGCGTTCGCGGCCGAGCGCGACACGCCCGACGAGGCCGTGCTGCGGCGCCTGCGCCAGGCGATCGCGGGCTTCGCCGAAAGCGCGGGGCAGGCCGGCTACGACGCGCCGGTCGCGCACGCGGTGGTGCTCGAGTACCTGCGCGCCGAACTCGCGCAGGCCGATGCGCGCGCGCCGTTCCTGTCCGGTGGCATCTGCTTCGGGCGGATGGTGCCGATGCGGCTGATCCCGTTCCGGGTGATCTGCCTGCTCGGCATGGACGAGGCGTCGTTCCCGGCGCGCGACGCGCGCGATCCGCTCAACCGCATCGCCCGCGCGCTGGACAGTCGCGAGCGGCGGGTCGGCGATCCATCGCGTCGCGACGCCGACCGTTATCTGTTCCTGCAGCTGCTGTCCTCCGCGGGGCGCACCCTGTACCTGAGCTGGTGCGGCATGGACCCGCGCGACAACACGCGACGCGAACCCTCGGCGGTGGTCAGCGAGTTGCTGGATGCCGCCGCGCACTACCACGCAGGCGAGCCCGCGCTGATACGCGAGGCGCTGGTCGTGCGCCACGCGCTGCAGCCGTTCGCGCCGGCCGCCTTCGGCGCGGCGCACGAGGGCGAGCGCTTGCCGGACGGCCTCGCCGTCGAGCCGCGCCGCTTCAGCCACGATGCGCGCTGGCACCTCGCCGGCGCCGCCCACGACGCCGCCGCGGCGCAGGCGCCGCCGGTGTTCGCGCCGCCGACCCTGCTGCTGCCGCGCCGCGAGCAGGACGAGGGCGCGGTCGTTGGTCTCGACCGCCTGCGCCGAGCGCTGCAACGCCCGCACGCGGTGTACCTGCAGGAGGGCCTGGGCCTGCGGCTGCCGGAAGAGGAGCCGCCGCTGCCCGAACATGAACCGCTCGGCCCGCCGGACGCGCTCGGCAACCACGCGCTGCGCCACGCGGTGTTCCGCGACTGGCTGGCGCGCGGCGCGCGCCCGGATGCGCGCGCGCTGCACGCCCGCCTGCTCGCCCGCGCGCTGGTGGCGCCCGGCGCGGACGGCCGCGCGATCGTGGCGGACACGCTGGAGGACATCGCGCCCTTCGCCGCCCTCGCGCTGGAGGCGGGCTTCGGCGCCGAGGGCGCGCGCATGCCGGTGGCGGTCGCGCTCGGTCGCCACGTGGTGCGCGGCGCGCTGGACGGCGTGCACGACGGGCGCGTGCTGCGGGTCGTGCTCAACCCCGGCGGCGTGCACGGCGGCCACGCCGTGCGCCACGGGCTGGACCACCTGTGCGCGGCGAGCGCGGGACTGGCGCTGCATGAACTCGCGGTGCCGGCCAAGGGCGAACCGCCTGCGCTGACGCCGCGGCCGGCGCTACCCGCCGCGAACGCGGCCGACATCCTCGAATCGCTGCTCGCGGTGCGCGAGCACGCGCTGCGCGCACCGCTGGTGTTCCTGCCGAAGGCGGGCTACCGCTACGTGCACGTGCTGGACGAGAAGGACGAACACGCCGCGGTGCGCGCCGCCCGCGACTGCTGGCTGGGCAACGAATGGCAGGCCGACCGCGCGGAAGCCGGCCCGGCGACGCGCATCGCGCTGCGCGGCCGCGATCCGTTCCTCGACGACGACGCGGCGGCGCGCGCGCGCTTCGCCGCCACCGCGACCGAAGTGTTCGCGGCGCTGTCCGGCGCACGACCGGCGGACCCGGAGCAGCTGCGATGAGCGCGACCGTGTTCGACACGCCGCTGCTGGGACGCAGCCTGATCGAGGCCAGCGCGGGCACGGGCAAGACCTATGCCCTCGCCGGACTGTTCGCGCGCGCCGTGATCGTGGGCCGCCTGCGGGTGCCGCAGGTGCTTGCGGTCACCTACACCGTCGCCGCGACCCAGGAGTTGCACGAGCGCGTGCGCCTGCGCCTGCAGCGCGCCGCGGACCTCGCGCGCCAGTGGCACGACGGCGATGCGCCCGCCCGCGACGGCGACGACGCCGAAACCGCGCTGCTGCGGCGGTTGCTGCACGCGGCGCTGGAGGGCGTGGGCGCGGACGGCACGCGCGAATCCCTGCCCGCCCTGCGCCTGCGCCTGGCGCGTGCGGCGCGCGAGATGGACCTCGCCGCGATCACCACCATCCACGGCTTCTGCCAGCGGCTGCTGTCCGAGCACGCGGTCGAGGCCGGCCAGCCGCTGCGCGCGCCCGAGCTCGCGCCGGCGAACGCCGCGCAGCGCAGCGCGCTGGCGGTGGAGCTGTGGCGCGCGACCGCGCGCACGCCGGAAGGCGCCGCCTTCCTGCAGGCCTGGTTCGGCGACGTCGAGGCGCTGGCGCGCGCGCTGCGCGACCTGCTCGCGCCCGAACCGCTGCTGCCACCGCCGCCCGAGCGCGATGCCGCCGAAGCCGTTGCCGTCGCCTGGGGCGAACTCCGCGCGTGCTTCCTGGCGACCGGCGACGAGGCGCGCGCCGCCTTGCGCGTCGCGGAGGCGGCGCGCGCGCTGAGTCGCGATCGCAAGAAAGCGATCCCGACCGGGGAACTGTTCGACTGGCTGGCTGCGCAGGGCGATGCCGTGCCGTTGCGCCCGCATCCGCAACTGGAGCGCCTGACTGCCGAAGGCATCCAGGCGGCGTGGCTGAAGAGCGCCAGGACGGCTCCGCCGGCGCTCGCGCTCAGCGAACCGATCGAGCAATACCTGCGCGCCGCGGAAGCCGCCGACCTGCAGCGCCTGCATGCCCTGCGCGACCTGGCCCGCGCACGCGACGCCGCCGACAAGCGGGCTTTCCACTACCGCGACTACGACGACCTGATCGCCGCGGTGCACGCGGCCGTCACCGATCCCGCGCTCGCGCCGCGCCTGTCTGCCGCGTTGCGCGCGCAGTTCCCGCTGGTCCTGGTCGACGAGTTCCAGGACACCGACGCGCGCCAGTGGACGATCTTCGAGCGGCTGTTCGGCGCCGCCGACGCCCCTTCCGCGACGGACGCCGGCGGCCTGCTGCTGGTCGGCGACCCCAAGCAGGCGATCTACCGCTTCCGCGGCGGCGACGTCGAGACCTATCTGGCCGCCCAGCGCGGCGCGCAGGCGGCGGCGCCGCTGTTGCGCAACTTCCGCTCGCGGCCCTGCGTGCTGGCGGCGGTCAACGCACTGTTTTCGCGCGCGCCGGAGCACGCGCTCGGCCGCGGCATCGGTTTCGCGCCGGGCGAGCCCGGTGGCCGCGCCTGCGACGCCGACCTGTGGCGCGACGGCGAGCCCGCCCCCGCGCTGGTGTTCCATGGCGTGCCGGCGCGCGCGGACGGCAAGCCCTGGACCAAGCCCGAGTCCATCCGCATCGCCGCGCGCCTCGCCGCCGATGCCATCCGTGACCTGCTGCAGGCCGCCCGCGATGGCCATGCGCAGCGCCTGGACGGCGGCGCCCTGCGCCCGCTGCAGCCGCGCGACTGCGCGGTGCTGGTGCGTACCCACGAGGAGGGCCTGGCGATCCGCGAGGAACTCGCCCGCCGTGGCGTGCCCGCGGTCAGCGCCGGCCGCGGCAGCCTGTTCGCGACCGAACAGGCGCAGGGCCTGCTCGCGCTGCTGCTCGCGCTGGCCGCGCCCGGCGACGAGCGCCGCCTGCGCGCGGTGCTGGCGACACCGCTGTTCGGCCTCGACGCGCCCGCGCTGTGCGCGCTGGAGGACGACGGCGACGCGCTGCGCCGCTGGCAGCAGGACCTGCTGCAGTGGCGCCTGCGCTGGGAGCGGCATGGCCCGCAGGCCATGCTCGCCGACGTGCTCGCGCGCCAGGCCGCGCGCCTGCTGGCGACCCCGGAAGGGGAGCGCGAACTCACCTACCTGCTGCAACTCGGCGAACTCATGCAGGAGGCGCGCAGCGACGCGCTCAACGCGCGTGGACTCGGCCCGCAGGGACAGATCGACTGGCTGCGCGCGGCGATCGCGCATGCCGACGCCGACGACGAGACGCAGTGGCCACGCCTCGAATCCGACGCCGGCCGCGTGCAGATCCTGACCCTGCATCGCAGCAAGGGGCTGGAGTTCCCGCTGGTGTTCCTGCCCTTCGCCGGCATCGGTCGCGGCAACGGCAGCGGCCGTGCCTGCATCGACTACCACGACGACCAGGGCGTGCGCGTGCGCCAGTGGAGGACCCGCTGGCCGCAGCCGGGCGCGCCGCTGGCGTGGGCCGACGCCTGCGCGCGCGCGGAGGCGGAGGAGCGCGCCGAGGACATGCGCCTGCTCTACGTCGGCCTCACCCGCGCACGCGACGCGCTGTGGTTGTGCGGTGGCCCGCTCGCCGGCAACGACAACACCGCGCTGGCCCGCTTGCTGGGCGGCAATGCGCCGGGCGCGGAACTGCAGCGCGCGCTCGGCGGCCTGCTGGAACTGCGCGAAGGCCTGCCGCTCGCCGCCACCGGCGTCCTGCCGCCGCAACCGGCCCCGGCCGCGCCGCCTCCGCGCGCGCCGCGTCGCGTGCTGCGCCGCGACTGGTGGATCCACAGCTTCAGCCAGCTGCACCGGCAGCGCCCGCACGGCCTGCAGTTGCCCGGCGACGAAGCGCCGGCCGACGACGAGCGCCCGCTGGCCGCCTTCGCCACGGCGCCGAGCCGCTTCGGCGGCGCGCGCTTCGGCAACGCGCTGCACCAGGCGCTGGAGCATACCGATTTCGCGCGCTGGCGCGACCTGCCCGCCGGCGCCATCCCCGCCGGCGAGGACGCGATCCTGCGCAAGGCGCTCGCGGACCACGGCTACGGCGCGGGCGACGTCGACGAGGGCGTGCGCGAGCTGGCGTCGCTGGTCGCGCGCACGCTGGCGGCGGACCTGCCCTGCGGCAGGACGCGCGTGCGCCTGTGCGAGTTGCCGGCGGCCGCGCGCGTGCCCGAGATCGAATTCCACTACACGCTCGCCGACGCCGATGGCGCGGCGTTGCTGGCCCTGCTGCACGCGCATGGCATCGCCCGCGAGCGCCGCGATTTCGGCGCCTGGCCGCGATTGTCGGGACTGATGAACGGCAAGATCGACCTGACCTTCGCGGTCGACGGCCAGGTCCACGTGCTCGACTACAAGTCCAACCGCCTGCCCGCCTACGACCCGCCGACGTTGCGTGAGGCGATGGCCGCGAGCGAATACGATCTGCAGGCGCTGCTGTACGCGGTCGCCGTGCACCGCTGGCTGCGCGTGCGGCGTGGCGCGGACTATGCCTACGCGCGCGACTTCGGCGGCGTGCACTACCTGTTCTGCCGCGGGCTCGATCCGGCGCAGCCGGGGCATGGCGTGGTGAGCCTGGAATTGCCGGCCGCGCTGGTGGAAGGCGTGGACGCGCTGTTCGGCGCGGCGGGAGGCGACGCGTGACGCGCCGCATCGCCCCCGCGACGGATGCCGGGACGACGGGGCCGGTGGAACGCGCCTTCGCCGACGTGCTGCGGCGGCTGGACCCGGCCACCGATCCGCGGGTGCTGCGCGCGGCGGAGCTGGCGATGCGCGCCGTCGCGCTCGGCCACGCCGCGTTCGACCTCGGCGCGGCGGACCCCGGCGATGGCGCGCCCGTCGCCGAGGGCTGGCGCGCAGCGTTGCACGCTTCGCCCTGGGTCGCCCGGCCCGCGCCCGGCCAGGCCGCGGATCCGCAGGCGCCGCTGGTGCTGGAAGGCGACCTGCTGTACCTCCGCCGCTACCGCGAATACGAGCGCCGGCTCGCCGCCGGCTTGCGCCGGATCGCGGCGCAGCCCGTCGTCAGCGGCGACCTGGCGCTGCTGGCGCCGCTGTTCGCGCAACTCTTCCCGCGCGCGGCGCAGGGCGACCTGCAGGCGCGCGCCGCGGCGCTGGCGCTGGTGCGGCCGCTGCTGCTGCTGACCGGCGGCCCGGGCACCGGCAAGACCACCACGATCGCCAGGCTGCTGCTGATGCTGGCGGCGCAGCATCGCGCGCTCGACGACGCGCCGCCGCGGGTCGCGCTCGCCGCCCCCACCGGCCGCGCCGCCGACCGCATGGCGCAGAGTTTGCGGCGCGCGGTCGAAGAGCTGCGCCAGGCCGGTGTCGACGCCGCGCTGTGCGACGCGCTGCTGGGGCAGGCGCGCACCCTGCACCGGCTGCTCGGCGTCGTCCCGGACAGCCCCCGCTTCCGCCACGATGCCGACAACCCGCTGGCGTACGACGTCGTCGTGGTCGACGAAGCCTCGATGGTCGACCTGCCGCTGATGTGCAAGCTGGTCGAAGCGGTGCCCGAGGGCGCGGCGCTGATCCTGATTGGCGACCCGGACCAGCTGCCCTCGGTGGAGGCGGGCGACGTGCTCGCGTCGATCGTCGCCGCGGCCGGCGAAGGCGGCACGCTGCCCGCGGCCGTCGAGGCGCAACTCGCGCCGCTGCTCGGCGCGCCCGCCGCGGGCGATCTGTTCGCCGGGGCGGAGGCCTCGCCGCTCGCCGGCCACCGCGTGCACCTGCGCCGCGGCTGGCGCCAGGCCGACAGCCTCGCGCTGGCGCCGCTGGCGGAAGCCGCGCGCGCGGGCGACGCCGACACCGCGGTCGCCTTGATGCAGTCGGGGACGCTGCGCGGCGTGCACTTCCACGCCGGCCAGCACGATCCGCTTGCGCCGGCGCTGCGCGAGCGCCTGCTGGCGCCGTGGCGCGCGCTGGCGCAGGAGACCGATCCCGCGCGGGCGCTCCTGCTCGCCGAGCGCGCGCGCGTGCTCACCGCCCTGCGCGACGGCCCGCAGGGCGCGACGCGGCTCAACGCGCGGATCGAGGAGGCGCTCGCCGGCGTCCGCCACGCCGCCTACTTCCACGGACGGCTGCTGCTGGTCACCGAGAACAGCGACCGTCACCGCCTGTTCAACGGCGACATCGGCGTGTGCCTGCCGGACGACAGCGGCGCGATGGTGGCGTGGTTCGCCGGCGAGACGGGCGTGCGCGGCTTCCATCCCGCCGCGCTGCCGGCGCACGCCGGCGCGTTCGCCACCACCGTGCACAAGGCGCAGGGCTCGGAATACGCCGAGGTGTGGCTGGTGCTGCCGCGCGCCGACGCGCGCGTGCTGTCGCGCGAACTGGTCTACACCGGCCTCACCCGCGCGCGCGAGGCGCTGCACCTGTGCGCCGACGAGACGACCCTGCGCGCCGCGCTCGGGCGGCGCGTGCAGCGCGTGTCGGGCTTGCGCGCGCGGCTGGTTGCCGCGTCGTGAGCGCGTGTTCTGAATGCGAGCGCTTCACGAGGAAGCGATCCGCCGCCCACTAACGTGACTGCACGACGCCGCGACGTAGACGGCGCGTTCCCCACGAAGGAGAGAGCGGCAATGAGCGACCTGAAGAAAGACCACAGCATCGGCGAAGGCGCGGGCGCGGTGACCGGCGCCGTGGCCGGCGCCGCGATCGGCTCCGTGGCCGGCCCGGTCGGCACCGTGATCGGCACCGTCGCCGGCGGCGTGGTCGGCGCCAAGGCCGGCGGCGGCATCGCCGAGGCGGTGAACCCGACCGAGTACACCCGCCACTTCGAAAACACCTACCGCGAGCGCCCGTACTACGCGAGCGGCCGCGAGTGGAGCGACTACCAGCCCGCCTACCAGTACGGCTACGACACCTACGGCGCCTACCGCGGCCAGCGCTTCGACGACGTCGAGGACCGCCTCGCCCAGGACTGGGACACCACCCGCGGCAATTCGCGGCTGGCCTGGGGCGAAGCCCGCGAGGCGGTGCGCGACGGCTGGCACCACATCGAGCGCGCGATGCCGGGCGACGCCGACCGCGACGGACGCTGAGCCGAGCCAGGGAGGAGCGCGGGCGGCTGCGGCCGCCCGTTCTCGTTCGGGCAACGCGCACCAGGGCAGGCAACGCCGGCAAGCCTGGCCGGCAGCGCCCGGCGCGCTTCATCCGGTGCATACCCCGGCTTGCCTAGGATCGGGGGCATGAACGCCAACCTTGCCTCCGCCGGCCTGCACCTGCGCCGCTACCGCGGCGAGGGCGGGCGCGCGGGGGTGGCCGCCTACGCGGACCTGCCCGACGGGCTGGCGGTCGAGTTCGGCGATGGCCACGTCTACCTGTACAACTACGACTGTCCGGGCCGCTTCCACGTCGAGCACATGAAGGCGCTGGCCGGCGAAGGCGCCCGGCTGAGCACCTACATCAGCCGCCACGTCGGCAAGCGCTACGCGGCGCGGCTGCGCTAGGCGCGTTCGGCCGGGAATCGTCCGGGCAAAGAAAAACCCGCCGGGAGGCGGGTTTTTCGTGGGCTCGCAAGGACCGCTACGCGCGGATCACTTGATCTTGCCTTCCTTGTAGATCACGTGCTTGCGGACGACGGGGTCGTACTTGCGGACCTCCATCTTGTTCGGGGTGTTCTTCTTGTTCTTGTCGGTCGTGTAGAAGTGACCGGTGCCGGCGGAGGAGATCAGACGGATCTTGTCGCGCTTGGTTGCCATGGTTCAGTGCTCCTCAGATCTTCTCGCCGCGGGCGCGCAGCTCGGCCAGCACGGACTCGATGCCGTTCTTGTCGATGGTGCGCAGGGCGCTGGTGGACACGCGCAGGCGGACCCAACGGTTCTCCGAGGCGACCCAGAAGCGGCGCTCGTGCAGGTTGGGCTGGAAACGACGGCGGGTCTTGCGGTTGGAATGCGAGACGTTGTTGCCGGTCGTCGTGCGCTTGCCGGTGACTTGGCAGATACGGGACATCGGGTTACCTCGGAGTGTCTGGTGTCGCCCATGGCCCGGGAGACGGCGGCCCCGTCGCCCCCTCGCGGGCGCGACACACGGATCGGGAGTTGGTTCGCGCTGCCAGCGGCGGGCCGAAACCGTGCTTCGGGCCCGCCCGGATCCGCCTTCGCAGACATCCGGACGCAGCGAGCCGCGCATTATGCCGGGCCGACGGGCCCGCCGCAAGGACTTATCCACAGGGCCGGCGCGACCGCCGGAACCGGGCGTCTGAGTCGTTCAGGCCGGGCTAGTGGCTGGCCCGGTCCCGGTGCCAGCCGCGGTGGCGGATGTCCAGGTACAGGCTGTAGGCGGCGGTGAAGGCCGGGAACAGGTTCTGCACGATGCCCACCGAGTCCTGTTTCTGCGAGAACAGGAAGTAGCTCAGGGTCATGACGCTGCCGAGCAGGCTCATGTACCAGAACAGCCGCGGGATCACCGGCTTGCCGTGCTTGCGCGAGGCGAGGAACTGGACCAGCCAGCGGCCGCCGAACATCAGCGCGCCGGTCAGGCCGATCAGCTTCCATGGCGACATGTACAGCCCGGTCCACTCGAGCCAGCCGATCGGGCTGTTCATCACCTGGTCGAAGCTCATGCGACTTCCTCGACCGCGGTGCGCTTGCTGCGCCGGATCAGCCAAGCCACCCCGCGCAGGTCGGCGATGCCGACCAGGGCGCGCCCCAGGTTGTTGTACTTGGAGACGCCGCTGGCGCGCGCCCGGTGGTTGACCGGCACGCTGACCGTCTTCCAGCCCGCGCGCTGCATCAGCGCCGGCAGGTAGCGGTGCATGTGGTCGAAGTAGGGCAGGTCGAGGAAGGCGGCGCGCTCGAACAGCTTGATCCCGCAGCCGGTGTCCGGCGTGTCGTCGCGCAGCATGCGCGCGCGGATCGCGTTCGCCCACTTCGACGCCCAGCGCTTGCTGCCGGTGTCCTGGCGGTTGACCCGCCAGCCGGCGAACAGCTTGACCTCGGCCGGCGCGCCGTCGCGCTGCGCGAGCAGCTTCGGGATGTCGGCGGGGTCGTTCTGGCCGTCGCCGTCGAGGGTGGCGATCCACGGCGCGCGCGCCGCCTTCACCCCGGTGCGCACCGCGGTGCTCTGCCCGCTCTGGCTGGCGTGGTGCAGGACCCGCAGCTCGGGCACCTCGTCCTTCAGCCGCCGCAGCGCGGCCAGGGTGCCGTCGCGCGAGTGGTCGTCGACGTAGACGATCTCGAACGGCAGGCGGCCGCGCAGCGCGGCCACGATCTCGGCGACCAGCGGGCCGACGTTGTCCTGCTCGTTGAAGACGGGAACGACCACCGACAGCGCGGGCTCGCTCATGCGTTGGCTCCGAAGTAGTCGCGGCACCACGCCACGACCTGCGGCAGGCCGGTCTCGATCGGCGTGGCCGGTTCGAAGCCGAAGGCCGCATGGGCGCGCGCAGTATCGGCCATCGTCTCGACCATGTCGCCCGGCTGCATCGGCTTGTAGATCTTCTCGGCGGGGCGGCCGGCGGCGGCCTCGATCACCGCGATGAAGCGCTCCAGTTCGACCGGCGTGTGGTTGCCGAGGTTGAACACTCGATGCGGAGCCGCGCGATGAGGAGCCGCGTGGTGCGGCGGCTCCTGCGGCGGCGGATGGTCGAGCGCGCCGAGGACCCCGGCGACGATGTCGTCGACGAAGGTGAAGTCGCGCCGCATCTTGCCGTGGTTGAACACGTCGATCGGGCGCCCGGCCAGCACCGCGCGCGAGAACAGCAGCGGCGCCATGTCCGGCCGGCCCCACGGGCCGTACACGGTGAAGAAGCGCAGCCCGGTCGCGCGCAGGCCGTACAGGTGCGCGTAGGTGTGCGCCATCAGCTCGTTGGCGGCCTTGGTCGCGGCGTACAGCGAGCGCGGCTGGTCCACGCGCTGGTCTTCCGAGAACGGTGGCTTCGCCGAGTCGCCGTACACCGACGACGAGCTCGCGTAGACCAGGTGCGCCACGCCGCGATGCCGGCACAGCTCCAGCAGGTTGACGAAGCCGACCAGGTTGCTGTCGACGTAGGCGTGCGGGTTGCTCAGCGAATAGCGCACGCCGGCCTGCGCGGCGAGGTGGATCACGCGGTCCGGCGCGAGTTCCTCCAACAGCGCGGCGAGGCCTTCGCGGTCGGTCAGGTCGAGCGCGCGGATGTCGGTGTCCGGGCACAGCGCGGCGACCCGGTCGCGCTTGAGCCGCGGGTCGTAGTAGTCGTTGAAGTTGTCCAGGCCCACCACCTGCTCGCCACGCGCGGCCAGCGCGCGGCAGGTGTAGGCCCCGATGAAACCGGCGGCGCCGGTGACGAGGATCGTCATGCAGATCCGGTCCGGAAGAAGGCCGCGGATTATCGCATCGGCGCCGTGCAGGCGGCTTTACACGGCGCGGCACGCGCCCGGTGCAGCGGGGCGGTCAGCCGGCCTTGCCGCGCAGCCGCTCGAGCACGCCCTCGAGCGCGTCCAGGTCGCCGTAGTGGATCACCAGCCGGCCCTTGCCGCCGCGGCCGTGGAGCACGTTGACGCGGGTGCCGAGGGTCTCCCCGAGCTCGCGTTCGAGCGCGACGATGTCGGCCTGCGGCCGCGCCTTCGCCGCCGCCTTGCCCGGCTTCGCCGCCGCCGCCCCCGGTACCTGGCCGGCCGCCAGCTGCTGCACCCGGTGCTCGACCTCGCGCACCGACCAGCCATGCTCGACCGCCTGCCGCGCCAGCGCGAGCGCGGCCTGCGGCGCCACCGTCAGCAGCGCGCGGGCGTGGCCCATCTCCAGCGCGCGGGTCTCGACCAGCACCCGGATTTCCGCCGGCAGTTCCAGCAGGCGCAGCAGGTTGGACACCGCCGCGCGCGAGCGGCCGACCGCCTCCGCCGCCTGGGCGTGGGTCAGGTCGAACTCGTCGATCAGCCGCTGCAGCGACTGCGCCTCCTCCAGCGGGTTGAGGTCCTCGCGCTGGATGTTCTCGATCAGCGCCATTGCGACCACGGTTCGGTCATCGACGGCGCGCACCACCACCGGGACCTCGCGCAGGCCGGCCAGCTGCGAGGCGCGCCAGCGGCGCTCGCCGGCGATGATCTCGTACACCTTGCCGCCGCGGCCGGACGCGATCTCGCGCACCACGATTGGCTGGATCACGCCCTGGGCGCGGATCGAATCGGCCAGCTCGGCGAGCTTGGCCTGGTCCATCGTGCGCCGCGGCTGGTACTTGCCCGGGGTCAGCGCGTCGACCGGCAGGGTCTGCAGGGCATCGCCCGGCTGCGCTTCCAGCGCCGGCGCGTCGGCGGCGGCCTTCGGGCCGAGCAGGGCTTCCAGGCCGCGGCCGAGGCCGCGCTTCTTCGCCGCTGCCGGCGGGTTCTTGCCGGCACTCATGCGGCGGTCTCCGTGGGGGTGCGCGCGGCCTGCTGGCGCTCGCGCTGGTGGCGGATCACCTCGCCGGCGAGGCCGAGGTAGGCGATCGCGCCGCGGCTGGCCTTGTCGTAGCCGACGATGCTCTGGCCGTGACTGGGCGCCTCGGCCAGGCGCACGTTGCGCGGCACGATGGTGCGGAACACCTTGTCGCCGAAGTGTTCCACCAGTTCGCCCGACACCGCGTTGGCGAGGTTGTTGCGCACGTCGAACATGGTGCGCAGCACGCCCTCGATCTCGAGCCCGGGGTTGAGCTTCTGCTTGAGCGCGTCGATCGTCTGCAGCAGGGCGGTCAGGCCTTCCAGCGCGTAGTACTCGCACTGCATCGGCACCAGCACGCTGTCGGCGGCGGTGAGCGCGTTCAGGGTCAGCAGCGACAGCGCCGGCGGGCAGTCGACGATGATGAAGTCGTACCGCGCGCGCAGCGGATCGAGCGCGCGCTTGAGCCGCTGCTCGCGCCCGGCCTCGTCCATCAGCTCGATCTCGGCCGCGGTCAGGTCGGTGTTGCCGGGCAACAGGTCGAAGCCTTCCGGGGTCTTCACGATGGCGGCGTCGGCGTGCTGCTCTTCCAGCAGCACGTCGCAGGTGGACGCGGCCAGCTCGCGCTTGTCCACGCCGCTGCCCATGGTCGCGTTGCCCTGGGCGTCGAGGTCGACCAGCAGCACGCGCTTGGGCGCGGCCGCGAGCGCGGCGGCCAGGTTGACCGCGGTGGTGGTCTTGCCGACCCCGCCCTTCTGGTTGGCGATGGCGATGATGCGGGCGGTCACGCGCGTCGTGTCCCCGTGTCTGGCCGGCGGACAGCGCCGGGCTTGGGATTATGCGTTATATCCCGGCGGCGGGCGGGTGCGGCCACCCGCGGCACCGCGCGTTGCCCGACCAGGCGGCGGATCAGGCGGTTTTCGCCACCGTCACCAGGTGCCGTTCGGCGGCCAGTCCGGGAACCGTGAGCGGCTGCACGCTTTCCAGCCGCCAGCCGGGCGGCAGCGCGGCGATCTCGTCGTCCGGGCGTGCGCCCTTCATCGCCAGCAGCAGGCCGTCCGCCTTCAGCAGGTGGCCGCCCAGCGCGAGTATCTGCGGCAGCGTGGCCAGCGCGCGCGCGGTGATCGCGTCGAAGGCGCCGGGGCGGTCGAGCGCCTCGATCCGGCTTTCGGCGACCTCGGCATTCGCCAGTCCGAGCGTGCGCACCGCCTCGCGCAGGAAGCGGGCCTTCTTGCCGTTGGATTCGACCAGGGTCACGCGCAGGGCGGGTCTGGCGATCGCCAGCGGGATCCCGGGCAGGCCGGGGCCGGTGCCGAGGTCGGCGAGATTGCCGTCGGCGACGAACGGATGCATCGCCAGCGAATCGAGCAGGTGGCGCACCACCATCTCG
Source organism: Lysobacteraceae bacterium (assembly GCA_035539135.1). Classification (GTDB taxonomy): domain Bacteria; phylum Pseudomonadota; class Gammaproteobacteria; order Xanthomonadales; family Xanthomonadaceae; genus JABFWF01. The sequence continues at coordinate 204,782 of DATLJD010000008.1, read as the reverse complement.
CGCGGGTCGCGCACCGCGGTCAGGTTGTAGGCGCGGTTCCAGCGCTGCAGCAAGTCGAGGTAGGCCAGCAGCGGCGTCGCCAGCGCGGGATCGAGCGAGAGCGTGGCGAGGCCGGCTTCGAGCTCGGCGCGCAGGTCGGGGGAAGCGGACATGCGGGGATTGTAGGGGTCGGTGTCAGGACAGTTGTTGCAGCGCTAGCAAAGAGAAGCCTTTCCGGGCCCGCGCCCGGGAGGGCGGGGGTATTGCTTTTCCCTTAGCTGGGGCGCCGCTGCGCGGCTCTCCCGGCCCGGCGCAGCGCGCCGGGCGTTCGCACGGGCGCGCGGCAGTGCCGCGCAAGCCGCCCGTGCTCACCCATGTCCAGATGCGGGCGCGCGCCATCCATGGCGCGCTGACGCAACACCCCCGCCCTCCCGGTCGCTCGGACAGCTCCTGGCGGCTTGCCGTAGAGCGGAGCTTGCTCCGCTCTACAGCCAGATCGCGGAAGCGCTGGGATGCGTCGGGTGGGAGAGGTGGGCAGGACCGTATGCGCCATGGATGGCGCATCCGAGCCTCCATGGACGGATTCACGGCGTGTCCTGCCTGCCTCTCCCGCCCGGCGCGCTCGCGAGGAGGCAGTCTTCAAAAGCCGCCCGTCAGAACAGCTCGCCCTGCGGCGACGGCTTGCGCGGCGCGACGAACTTGCTGCAATCGAGCGGCGGCAGGCGGCCGAAGCCGAGCCGGGCGTGGGCCTTGGCGAAGCGCTGCGCCAGCAGCTGCGCGAACGGGCCCTCGCCGCGCGAGCGCACGCCGAAGCGGCTGTCGTAGTCCTTGCCGCCGCGCATCTGCCGGATCAGGCTCATCACGTGCGCGGCGCGGCCTGGTTCGTGCAGTTCCAGCCATTCGCGCCACAGGTCCTTGAGTTCGTGCGGCAGGCGCAGCAGCACGTAGCCGGCCGAGCGCGCGCCGTGTGCGTGCGCGGCCTCGAGGATGCGTTCGAGCTCGTGGTCGGTGAGCGCGGGGATCACCGGCGCCACCATCACCCCGACCGGGACGCCGGCTTCGCTCAAGGCGCGCATCGCCCGCAGCTTGCCGTGCGGCGCGGTCGCGCGCGGCTCCATCCGCGACGCCAGCCGGTTGTCCAGGGTGGTGATCGAGAAGTGCACGTGCACGAGGTGCTCGCGCGCCATCGGCGCGAGCAGGTCGAGGTCGCGCTCGATCAGCCCGCCCTTGGTGACGAAGGTGACCGGATGGCGGCATTCGGCCAGCACCTCCAGCACCGATCGCGTCACGCGGTAGCGGCGCTCGATCGGCTGGTAGGCGTCGGTGTTGATGCCCAGCGCGATCGGCGAGGGCGCGTAGCCCGGCTTGGCCAGCGCCTCGCGCAGGCGTTCGGCCGCGTTGGTCTTGGCGAACAGCTTCGTCTCGAAGTCGAGCCCGGGCGAGAGGTCGAGGTAGCTGTGCGAGGGCCGCGCGAAGCAGTAGACGCAGCCGTGCTCGCAGCCGCGATACGGATTCACCGACTGGTCGAAGCCGACGTCCGGCGAATCGTTGCGGGTCAGCACCGAGCGCGCATGTTCCTCGGTGACCCGGGTCGCCGGATGCGGCGGCGCGACGGCTTCGTCGCTGTCGGCCGCGTGCGCGTGCACCGAGCCCCAGCCGTCGTCCTCGCCGCGCGCGATCCGCTTGTCGAAGCGGCCGGCCAGGTACGACGCGCTGCCGCGGCCCTTGATCGGCGCCCGCGGGCGGCGCGCGTCGGCCAGCGGCGCCTCGCCGGCGGCGTTCGGATCGAAGGACTGCGCGCGGGTGGAGGGCGGTGCATCGGGCATCGGTCCAGCCTACCCTTGCCCCATCTCGACCGCCGCGACGGTGGCTGAACCCTTCATGCTGGACGCGCTCAACGACGCCGGGCACGCCCTGCTCGGCATTCCCCACGTCGGCCTGTACCTGGCGCTGCTCTGGGTCGCCTACCTCGTCTGGCTGGGGGGCTGGATCGTGCTGCAGAAGCGGGCGCCGGCGGCGACCCTGAGCTGGCTGCTCGGCCTGGCCGCGCTGCCGATCCTCGGCTTCATCGTCTATTACCTGTTCGGCCCGCAGCGGATCCAGCGCCAGCGGCTGCGGCGCGCGCGCCAGCGCGTGAGCCTGCCCGCCGGCGACCAGCGCGCCGGCGCCGACGAGGGCGCCGAACTCGCCCGCCTCGGCCACGCCACCACCGGCCTGGCGCCGGCGACCGCGCGCGACGTGCGCCTGCTGGTCGACGGCAAGGCGACCTACGCCGCGCTGCTGGAGGCGATCGCCGGCGCGCGCGAACACGTGCACCTGGAGTACTACATCTTCGCCGCCGACCGCACCGGCACCCTGGTGCGCGACGCGCTGGTCGAACGCGCGCGCGCCGGGGTCGCGGTGCGCCTGCTGCTGGACGCGGTCGGCTCGGCCGGCTGCACGCGCGCGTTCCTCGCGCCGCTGCTCGCCGCCGGCGGCGAGGTCGCCTGGTTCCACCCGATGCGCTTCGGCCGCTTCTGGCGGCGGCCGTTCCTCAACCTGCGTTCGCACCGCAAGATCGTGGTGGTGGACAGCGCGGTCGCCTTCACCGGCGGCATCAACGTCACCGACGACGAGAACGACGGGCTGCGCGCCGACGCCTACCGCGACCTGCACCTGCGCGTGACCGGCGACATCGTGCGCGCGCTGCAGCTGGTGTTCGTCGAGGACTGGGTGTACGCGACCGGGCAGCGCGATTTCCTGTCCTCGATCGCGCAGACGCTGCCGCCGCCCGAGCCCGGGCCGATCGCCGCGCAGGCGCTGACCTCCGGCCCGGATTCGTCGTGGGAGGCGATCCACCGCCTGCACGTGGGCGCGATCCACGCCGCGCGCCGGCGGGTGTGGCTGGTGACGCCGTACTTCGTGCCGAGCGAGGCCGCGCTGATGGCGCTGACCTCGGCCGCGCTCGCCGGCCTGGACGTGCGCGTGCTGGTGCCGCGGCGCAGCGACTCGCTGCTGGTGACCCTGGCCGCGCGCTCCTACTTCGACGAACTGATCGCGGCCGGCGCCAAGGTCTACGAGTACGGCCCGCGCATGCTGCACACCAAGGCGCTGCTGGTGGACGACGCGCTGGCGCTGGTCGGCAGCGCCAACTTCGACAGCCGCAGCTTCCGCCTCAACTTCGAGGTCAGCATGCTGTTCGACGATCCCGGCATCGCCGCGGCGCTGGCGCAGCTGATCGAGGGCGAATTCGCGCATGCGCCACGGGTGCGGGGCGATCGGCCGCACCCGCTGTGGCGGGTCCGCCTGCCGGAGGCGCTGGCGCGCCTGCTGTCGCCGTTGCTGTGATGGGCCGGGAGCCGGGAACGCGCGGCGGGCGCACCGGGCGTTGCTTACCGGTCCTCCGGCAGCGGAGCAAGCTCCGCTCTACGGAAAGCAGGGCGCCCGCGGAGTAAGGGGGGCAACGTGGCGGCCCCCTCCTTTCCGGGGCCCGGCTGGCGCTAGACTCGCGGCCAGTCCCCGGAGTCGCGCGATGATGCCCTGGATCTACCTGCTGCTGTCGGCGGCGGCCCTGTTCGTGGCGTTCCGCACCGGTTCGTTCGGGCTGATGGCGGCGATGCTGCTGGTCGCGCTCGGCCTGCTGGTCGCCTTCGTGCTGAGTTTCCTCGCCCAGCGCATCGGCAGCGGCCGCCGCGACGAGGCGATGCTGCTGGACCCGGCCGAATTGCGCCGGCTGCGCGAGCAGGCCGAGGCCCGCCGCGCCGCCGCCGAGGCCGGGACCCCGCCCGACGCGCCGGCGGCGTGACCGTCCTCAGCGTCAACGTCAACAAGATCGCGGTGCTGCGCAATTCGCGCGGCGGCCGCGCGCCGGACCCGGTGCAGGCGGCGCGCGCCTGCCTCGAAGCCGGCGCCCACGGCATCACCGTGCATCCGCGCCCGGACGCGCGCCACATCCGGGCGGACGACGTGTTCGCGCTGGCCGCGCTGTGCCGCGAATACGAGGTCGAGTTCAACCTGGAAGGCAACCCGTTCGCGCCGCCGCGTGCCGGTTATCCCGGCTTCCTCGCGCTGTGCGAGCAGGCGCGGCCGGCGCAGGCGACGCTGGTGCCCGACGCGGACGGGCAGCTGACGTCCGACCACGGTTTCGATTTCACGCGCGACGGCGACAGACTGGTGCCGCTGGTCGCGCGGCTCAAGGCGCTGGGCTGCCGGGTGAGCCTGTTCGTCGACGCGGAGGCGGGGCCGGGCGAGGTCGCCGACCTGGCGCCGGCGGCCGCGACCGGCGCCGACCGCGTCGAGCTGTACACCGGGCCGTTCGCCGAGGCCTTCGCCGCCGGCGACGCGCGGGCCGCGCTCGCCGCCTGCGCCCGCACCGCGCGCGGCGCGCAGTCTGCCGGGCTGGGGGTGAACGCCGGCCACGACCTCAGCCAGGCCAACCTCGCCGTGTTCCTCGCCGGCGTGCCCGGCGTGCAGGAAGTCTCGATCGGCCATGCGCTGATCGACGAGGCGCTGTACGCGGGGCTGGCGGACACGGTGCGCGGGTATCTGCGGATCCTTGAAAGGGTCAGGGGCTAGGGGCCGGGACCCAGGGGCCAGGGGCCGGGGGCCACTCCCAGTCCGTCATCCCGGCGCAGGCCCGGATCCAATTGGCTTTCGCCGGCCGCTCAGCGCGACGCCACGCCGCGTTCCGCGCCGGGCGCCGCGTCATTCGCGACGGCGGTCGCGGCTGCCGCCTTCGCCGCCTGCCGCGCCGGCGCGGCCACGGCACCATCGGGGGCGGTGACGCCGGCCAGCGCCAGCAACAGCAGCATCGGCAGGACCAGCAGGCCGCGCAGCAACTGGGTATGCAGGGACATGGGACACCTCCTCTTGTGCCCTGTCTTTCGCAGGCTTCGTGCCAACCGCAAGTGCCTGATTGCGCTGGGCTTGCGCCCTCGCTCCGGCGTCCGCGGACGTCCGCCCTCGGCGCGAACGCCGGCGTCCGGACGGTCCGCCTACCAGGCCATCGCCTCGCCTCGCCAGTTGTAGAAGCGGCCGCTGTCCTGCGCGCCGAGGCCGTCCAGCACCCGCAACAGGCCGGCGACCGAGTCGCGCGGCGCGACCGGCGCCTGGTCGCCGCCCATGTCGGTGTGCACCCAGCCCGGGCACAACGCGACCACCTTGATCGCGCGCGGCGCCAGCGCCTTGGCCAGCAACACCGTCGCCATGTTCTGCGCCGCCTTGCTGATGCAGTAGCTGGGCGCGCGGAACTCGGTGCGCGTGCTCATCGCCGACATCATGCTGGACAGGTCGGCGACCGTGCCGCCGTCGGCCAGGAACGCCGCCAGCGCCTGGGTCAGCAGGAACGGCCCGATCGCGTTGGTGCGCAGGCTGTCCTCCAGCACGCTTTCGGCCACGTGGCCCCAGCGTTCGCCCGCGTGCAGCACGCCGGCGTTGTTGACCAGCAGCGCCAGGCGCGCGTCGTCGCCCAGGACCAGCGGCAGCTCGCGCACCAGTTCCTCGCGCGAACGCGCGCTCGCCACGTCCAGCGGCAGCACGTGCAGGCGGCCGGGATGCTCGCCGGCGAGGGTGTTGAGGTCGGTCGCGCGCCCGGGCTGGCGGCAGGTGGCGACCACGCGGTGGCCGCGGGCGAGCAGCTGGCGCACGAATTCCAGGCCGAGGCCGCGGTTGGCGCCGGTGACGAGGCTGTGGGTGTCCATGTCGGCAGTGTGCCGCAGCTGCGATGAGTAGGAGGTGCGCGCCGCCGCGGAGGTGACCGACGGTCACCCCAACCTCTGGCGGCTGCGCCGCGTGGCCCGTCCGGCTAGGATGCGGCGGTTGTGCCCTCGTCCAGATCCGCACAGGAGTGCCGCATGCGTTCGATCCGCCGTGCCCCCGCCATGCTCCGCCATGGCGCCCTCGCCCTCGCCCTGACCGCCGCGCTCGGCGGCGGCTACGTCTCCACTGCCTGGGCCAAGCCCGCCGGCACGGCGGTCGACATCGCCTACCAGGAGTTCACCCTGCCCAACGGCCTGCGGGTGATCGTGCACGAGGACCACAAGGCGCCGATCGTCGCCGTCAACATCTGGTACAACGTCGGCGCCAAAAACGAGCCGGCCGGGCGCAGCGGTTTCGCGCACCTGTTCGAGCACCTGATGTTCCAGTCGTCGGAGAACCACGACGGCGAGTACTTCGAGCCCTTCAAGCAGATCGGCGCGACCGGCCAGAACGGCACCACCAACTCCGACCGCACCAACTACTTCGAGAACGTGCCCACCACCGCGCTCGACACCGCGCTGTGGATGGAGTCCGACCGCATGGGCCACCTGCTCGGCGCGATCGACCAGAAGGCGCTGGACGAGCAGCGCGGCGTGGTCCAGAACGAGAAGCGCCAGGGCGAGAACCAGCCCTACGGCCAGGTCTGGGACAAGCTGACCCAGGCGATGTACCCCAAGAGCCACCCGTACCACCACGGCGTGATCGGCTCGATGAACGACCTCAACGCGGCCTCGCTCGAGGACGTCAAACAGTGGTTCCGCACCTGGTACGGCCCGAACAACGCGGTGCTGGTGCTGGCCGGCGACATCGACCTCGCCACGGCGAAGGAGAAGGTCGCGAAGTACTTCGGCGACCTGCCGGCCACGCCGACCATGGCGCAGCCGGCGATCGACGTGGCGAAGCGCGATGCCGACAGCCGCGAGACCATGACCGACAAGGTCCCGCAGGCGCGCATCTACCGCGCCTGGAACATCCCGCAGTACGGCACGAAAGAACTGGACCAGCTCGACCTGTTCGCCAGCGTGCTCGGCGGCAGCAAGTCCTCGCGCCTAGATACCCGCCTGGTGCACCAGGACAAGCTGGTCGACAACGTCAGCGCCTTCGTCGGCGATTCCTACCTCGGCTCCAACTTCCTGGTGATGGCGACCGTCAAGCAGGGCGTGGACCCGGCGAAGGTGGAGGCGATCATCGAGGAGGAGATCAACAAGCTGATCGCGCAGGGCCCGACCGCCGAGGAGCTGGAGCGCGCCAAGGTCACCCAGCGCGCCGGCTTCATCCGCGGCATCGAGCGCATCGGCGGCTTCGGCGGCAAGGCCGACGCGCTGGCCGAGTGCGCGGTGTTCACCGGCGACGCCGGCTGCTTCCGCGACAGCCTGGCCAACATCGCCGCGGCCACCGCGGCCGACCTCAGGAACGTCGGCCATGAATGGCTGGAGACCGGCAGCCACACCATCGTGGTGGTGCCGGGCGAGCGCGTCGCGCTGCCGGAGGAGCCGGCGGTGACGCCGGCGCCGATGACCCTGCCGCCGGTGGACCCGAAGTACAAGACCACCGCCAGCACCGTCGACCGCAGCCAGGGCGTGCCGATGCCCAAGGACTTCCCGGAACTCAAGTTCCCGCAGCTGCAGCGCGCCACCCTGGCCAATGGCAGCACCGTGGTGCTGGCCGAGCGCCACGACATCCCGGTCGTGCAGATGAGCTACGAGTTCGACGGCGGCTACGCGTCCGATCCGCAGGGCAAGGCCGGCACCGCCAACTTCGCGATGGGCATGCTCGACGAGGGCGCGGGCCAGTACGACTCGCTCGGCTTCGCCGACGCCGCCGAACTCCTCGGCGCGCGCTTCGGCACCGGCGCCGCGCTGGACGGCAGCAACGCCTACATGTCGGCGCTGAAGGAGAACCTCGAGCCCTCGCTCGCGCTGTTCGCGACCATGCTGCAGCAGCCGCGCTTCGAGCAGTCGGAAATCGACCGCATCAAGAGCAGCTGGATCGCCGGCATCGCCCAGGAGAAGGCGCAGCCGACCACCGTTGCCCTGCGCGTGCTGCCGCCGCTGCTGTACGGCGCGGACCATCCGTACGGCATGCCGCTCACCGGCTCGGGCACCGAGCAGTCGATCGGCGACCTGACCCGCGAGGACCTGCTGCGCTACCAGCAGCAGTGGATCCGTCCGGAAAACGCCACCCTGATCGTGATCGGCGACACGACGCTGGGCGAGATCGTGCCGGTGCTGAACAAGTACCTCGGCAGCTGGAAGGGCAGCGGCGAGGCGCCGCAGGCCGCCAGGCCCGCCGACGTCGCCCGCCCGGCGCAGCCGCGCATGTTCCTGATCGACCAGCCGGGCTCGGTGCAGGCCAACATCTTCGCCGGAGAACTGGTGCCCTCCACCCGCGATCCGGCGGCGGTGCGCTTCGACTTCGCCAACGACGTGCTCGGCGGCGACTTCACCTCGCGCCTGAACATGAACCTGCGCGAGGACAAGCACTGGTCCTACGGCGTGCGCAGCATGACCGTGTCGGCCGAGGGCCAGCGTCCTTGGCTGGCGATCGCGCCGGTGCAGATCGACAAGGCCGCCGAGTCGGTCGCCGAGATGCAGCGCGAGATCGGCACCTACGCCACCGGCAAGGCGCCGGCCACCGACGCCGAGGTCGCCCGCATCCGCGCGATCCGCACGCTCAGCCTCCCGGGCGCGTACGAGACCGCGGGCGCGGTGATGAACACGATCGGCGACATCGTGCGCTACGACCGTCCGGACGACTACGTCATCCGCCGCATGCACGAGATCGAGGCGATGACCCCGGCGCAGGTCAACGCCGCCGCGCAGACCCTCGACCCGAACGCGATGACCTGGGTGGTGGTCGGCGACCTGGCGAAGATGGAACAGCCGCTGCGCGCGCTGAAGGTCGGCGAGGTGACCGTGCTCGATGCCGACGGCAAGCCGGTGACGGCCAAGCCGGAGGCGAAGGACGCCGCGCCGAAGCAGTAACCGCGGTTCAGCTGCAGGCAACGGCAGGCCGGGCGACAATCCGGCCTGCCGTTTTTTTTGTGCCCGCGTCCGCGCGGCGCCGCGCGATCGCGGGGTGCCGGCCGACCATCCAACCCAGGAGTCCCGCATGCGCCTGCTGCCCGCCACCGTCCTCGCCGCCGCGATTGCCGTTCTCCTCCCCGCCTGCACCTGGGTGCACATGGCGCCGGGCGCCAGCGCGGTGCGGGTCGTCGCCAGCCAGCCGGCCGGCTGCGAGCAGCGCGGCGAGGTCGAGGTCTCGGTCAAGGACCGGCTCGGCCCGATCGAACGCAACCCGCGCAAGGTCCGCGACGAACTCGAGACCCTGGCCCGCAACGAGGCCCCCGGCCTCGGCGCCGACACCGTGCAGCCGCTGGACGGCTTCGAGGACGGCACCCAGCGCTGGTTGGCCTGGCGCTGCGGCCGCTGACCAGGAAGGCGCCGTAGGGCGGAACGTGCTCCGCCGTCTGCGCGTGGATCACGCCGCGGAACAAGCCTCTCCGGCGCCTCGCGGTGGCGGTCACCGCCCGCCGCCGGCACCTGAACAGCCGCCCCGGCGCCGCCCTTCCGCGATCCCCTTGCCTGCAGGAGCAGGCTTGAAAGCGCTATGCTGTGCCGTTTTCCGCGCTTTTTCGGTGCCACTGCCATGCTGTTCCAGCACGTCGCCATCGCCGGTCTCGCCCATGTGGACGCGCCCCGCAGGCTCACCTCCGACGAGATCCACGCCCGGCTGAAGCCGACCCTGGACCGCCTCGGCATCAAGTCCAACGTGATCGAGGAAGTCGCCGGGGTGCGCGAGCGACGGCTGTGGGACGGCGAGGTCAAGGCCTCCGACGCCGCCACCCTCGCCGGGGTCAAGGCCCTGGCCGACGCCGGCATCGACGCCGACCGCATCGGCCTGCTGGTCAACACCTCGGTCAGCCGCGACTACCTCGAGCCGTCTACCGCCAGCATCGTCGCCGGCAACCTGCACCTGGGCGAGACCTGCCAGAACTTCGACGTCGCCAACGCCTGCCTCGCCTTCCTCAACGGCATGGACATCGCCGGGCGCATGATCGAGCGCGGCGAGATCGACTACGCGCTGGTGGTCAACGGCGAGACCGCCGACCGCGCCTACGAGAAGACCCTCGAGCGCCTCAGCCGCCCCGACGTCACCGCCGAGCAGTTCCGCGACGAGATGGCCACGCTGACCCTGGGCAGCGGCGCCGCCGCGATGGTGATGGCGCGCGCCGAACTCGCCCCCGGCGCGCCGCGCTACCGCGGCAGCGTCACCCGCTCGGCCACCCAGTGGAACCAGCTGTGCCGCGGCGACCTCGTGCACGACCGCATGATCGCCGACGGCCGCATGCTGATGGTCGAGGGCATCAAGCTCGGCCAGAAGACCTTCGCCGCCGCGCGCATCGCGCTGGGCTGGGTGGTGGAGGAGCTCGACGAGTTCGTCATCCACCAGGTCAGCAAGGCGCACACCAAAGCCTTCCTCAAGGCCTTCGGCATCAGCCCGAAGAAGGTCATGACCATCTTCGGCGAGCACGGCAACATCGGCCCGGCCTCGGTGCCGATCGTGCTCAGCAAGCTGCGCGAGATGGGCCGCCTGAAGAAGGGCCAGCGCGTCGCCCTGCTCGGCATCGGCTCCGGGCTGAACTGCTCGATGGCGGAAGTCGTCTGGTGAGCCTGCCGGCCTGCCCCCGCTGCACCTCGGCCTACACCTACGCCGACGGGCCGCTGCTGGTGTGCCCGGAGTGCGCCCACGAGTGGGATCCGGCCGCGCCGGGGGCGAACGAGGATGCCCGCGAGATCCGCGACGCGGTCGGCAACCTGCTCGCCGACGGCGACACGGTCACCGTGGTCAAGGACCTCAAGGTCAAGGGCGCCTCGTCCGCGCTCAAGGTCGGCACCAAGGTCCGCAACATCCGCCTCATCGATGGCGACCACGACATCGACTGCCGCATCGAAGGCTTCGGCGCGATGCGGCTGAAGTCGGAGTTCGTGCGCAAGGCCTGAGCGCCGCGCCGGAGCGTCCTCGGGCAGACTGCGCGTCGCATGGATTTCCCCGACTACCCCTTCACCCCGCGCTCCCTCCAGGTCCGCCCCGGCATCCGCATGCGCTACCTCGACGAGGGGCCGCGCGACGCGCCGGTGGTGGTGATGCTGCACGGCAATCCGTCGTGGAGTTACCACTGGCGGCGGCTGGTGCTGGGCTTGCGCGACCGTTACCGCTGCATCGTGCCGGACCACGTCGGCATGGGCGCTTCGGACCGGCCGGACGATGCGCGGTACCACTACACGCTGGCCTCGCGCGTGGAAGACCTCGCCACGCTGCTCGACGAGATCGGCATCGCCGGGCCGGTGACGCTGGCGGTGCACGACTGGGGCGGGATGATCGGGATGGGCTGGGCGCTGGCGCATCCGCAGCAGGTGCGGCGGCTGGTGATCCTCAACACGGCGCTGTTCCCGATGCCGGCGGCCAAGGCGATGCCGTGGCAGCTGGCGCTGGGGCGCGATTCGCGTGTGGGCGGCTTCCTGATCCGCGCGTTCAGCCTGTTCGCGCGCGGCGCGGCCTGGTTCGGCACCGTGAAGCGGATGCCGCGCGCGGTGCGGCGGGCCTACGTCGCGCCCTATCGCGGCTGGCGAAACGCGATCGCGACGCTGCGCTTCATGCAGGACATCCCGCTGCGCGAGGGCGATCCGGCGTGGCCGTTGGTGGCACAGGCGGGCGCGCGCCTGTCCGAGTTCGCCGACCGGCCGGTGTTCATCGCCTGGGGGCTGCGCGATTTCGTGTTCGACAAACACTGCCTCGACGCCTGCACGGCCGCGTTGCCGATGGCGGAGGTGCACCGCTTCCTCGATGCCGGCCACTTCGTGCTCGAGGACGAGCATGCGGTGCTGGTGCCGGGGATCCGGGCGTTCCTGGACGCGACCGCGAAGGACGTCTAGTACGCCCCGCTCGCGCGGGAGGGGTGGGGGTGAGTCTTCCGCGAAAAGCGGCAGCCCTCACCCTCGCGCTGCGCGCTCGACCTCTCCCGCAAGCGGGAGAGGTGACAGCAAGAGCGGCGGGGCGGAGCCTCCCGCGTCGGCGGTTCCCCCTCTCCCGCTTGCGGGAGAGGGTTGGGGTGAGGGCGCTTCTGCTCAGCGCTCCAGGATCGCCACCACGCCCATCCCGCCGGCGGTGCAGATCGACACCAGGCAGCGGCCGCGGCCGCGCTGCGCGAGTTCCTTCGCGGCTGTCGCGACGATGCGCGCGCCGGTGGCGGCGAACGGGTGTCCGGTGGCGAGCGAGGAGCCGTTCGGGTTGATCTTCGCCGGGTCGATCCGCCCCAGCGGCGCGTCCAGGCCGAGCCGGGTGCGGCAGTACTCCTCGCTCTCCCACGCGCGCAGCGTGCACAGCACCTGCGCGGCGAAGGCCTCGTGGATCTCGTAGAAGTCGAAGTCCTGCAGGGAGAGCCCGTTGCGGCGGAGCATCTCCGGCACCGCGATGGTCGGCGCCATCAGCAGGCCCTCGCCGTGCACGAAGTCCACCGCCGCGACCTGCGCGTCGCGCAGCCAGCACAGCGGCTCCAGCCCGCGCGCGCGCGCCCAGTCCTCCGACGCCACCAGGCAGGCGGCGGCGCCGTCGGTGAGCGGGGTCGAGTTGCCCGCGGTCAGCGTGCCCTTGCCGGAGGTGCGGTCGAACGCCGGCTTGAGCGTGGCCAGCTTCTCCAGCGAGGTGTCCGGCCGCAGGATGTTGTCGCGGGTGACGCCGCGGAACGGCACTACCAGGTCGTCGAAGAAGCCGCGTTCGTAGGCGGCGGCCAGCTTGTGGTGCGAGCCGACCGCCCACGCGTCCTGCGAATCGCGGCCGATCTGCCACTGCCGCGCCATGTCCTCGCAATGGTCCCCCATCGACTTGCCGGTGCGCGGCTCCGCCACGCCGGGGAATTCCGGCTTGAGCTCGCGCAGGCGGAAGCCCTTGAACGCCGCCAGCCGCTGCTGCAGGGTCTTGCCGCGCGCCGCTTCCAGCAGGCGCCGGCGGAAGGCCTGGCCGTACACGATCGGCACGTCCGAAGTGGTGTCGCTGCCGCCGCCGATGCCGGATTCGATCTGGCCGGCGGCGATCTTGTTGGCGACGGTGACGATCGCGTCGAGCGAAGTGCCGCAGGCGCGCTGCAGGGTGATGCCCGGGGTCAGCGGCGACAGGCCGGAGGACAGGGTCGCCTCGCGGCCGATGTTCCAGTCGCTGCTGAGCTTGAGCACCGCGCCCATCGCGACCTCGCCCAGCTGCTGCCCGTGCAGGCCGAACTTCTCCACCAGCGCGCCGAGCGTGCGCACCGACATGCCGAGGTTGCCGACGTCGGCATAGGCCGTGTTCTGCCTGCAGAAGGGAATGCGGACGCCGCCGAGGACGGCGACGGGGCGGCCATGCAGCATCGGAAGTCCTCGCCAGCGCCGGCTGCGCACGACGCGACCGGCATAATGCGTCCGAGTGTAAACCCCGCTTCTTGAAGGGCCAATCAGGCATGCGTGACGCGATCGACGCTCCGGTTCATCTGCTCGGCGCACTGGCGCTGGAACTCGCGCCGGGCAGCCAGCCCGGGCGCGCCGCCCTGGCCCAGGCCGAAGCCGGGGCGCTGGCCGCCGGGGTCGCGCAGGACCTGGCGAAGTTCGCGCCGGAAGCCGCAGGGATGGAACTGGTCCTGGTCGGCGCGCACTACGACGCGGTCGAGCTGCTGCGCCCGGGCTGGCCGCTGCACCAGGCGCTGGCCCAGCTCGCCGACCGCGCGCCGGCCGACGGCGCGCGCGGCGTCGGCGGCCGGGTGATCGCCTTCGGCGCCCACGACGACGCCCTCCCGCAATCGCTGGCCGCATCCGACGAATACCGCGGCGGGCCGCTGCGGCTGGTGCCGTTCCTGCTGCGCGCCGACGACGCGGCGCTGGCCGCCGAACTCGGCGAGCGTTTCGAGCGCAGCCTGCTCGACCTCGGCATGGCCGGCGCGGGCACCGCGCTGCTGGCGCAGGATGCCTTCGCGATGCAGGTCGAGCACGCGCGCTACCTGACCGTGCACGATCTCGCGGCGATGATGGCGATGCAGTACGACCATGCCGGGCTGGGCGCGCTGTGGCCGCTGATCGAGGCCGCGCTGCTGGCGCCGGCGCAGGAGGAATGGCTGGACGCCCCGCCGGAGCCGCTGGTGCGCTACGCCGACGGCGAGGCGCGGATCGCGCTGTTCTCGCCGCCGGCGTGGAAGGCACGCTACGCCGCCGACATCGGCGACGAGGCGCAGCTGCGGCGGCGGTTCGCCGGCTTCGAGATGCGCCAGCGCCAGTTCGCGGCGGTGCTGGGCGCGCACGGCGTGCCGGTCACCTTCGTCGACTGCCCGCGGGCGGACGCCGGCGCGCTGTAGCCGCCACCGCCGGCACGCGCCGGCAATGCGATGATGCCGGCATGGACGGCCTGCGGACCTATCTCGTCGGCGGCGCGGTGCGCGACCGCCTGCTCGGCCTCACGCCGGGCGACCGCGACTTCGTCGTGGTCGGCGCCACCCCGGAGCAGATGCTGGCGCACGGCTTCCTCGCGGTCGGCCGCGACTTCCCGGTGTTCCTGCATCCGCAGTCGCACGAGGAGCACGCGCTGGCGCGCACCGAGCGCAAGTCCGGGCGCGGCTACCGCGGCTTCGTGGTCGACGCCGATCCGTCGGTGACCCTGGAGGAGGACCTCGCCCGCCGCGACTTCACCATCAACGCGATCGCGCAGGCCGAGGACGGCAGCCTGGTGGATCCGTTCGGCGGTGCGCGCGACATCCAGGCGCGGGTGCTGCGCCACGTCGGACCGGCCTTCGTCGAGGATCCGCTGCGGGTGCTGCGCGCGGCGCGCTTCCTCGCCCGCTTCGCGCCGCTCGGCTTCACCCTCGCGCCGGAAACGCTGGCGCTGATGCGGGAGATGGCGGCCTCGGGCGAACTGTCCGCGCTGACGCCCGAGCGCGTGTGGCAGGAGCTGTCGCGCGCGCTCGCCTCGGCGCGGCCGTCGGCGTTCCTGCGCGCGCTGCACGACTGCGGCGCGCTGGCGGTGGTGCTGCCGGAAGTGGAGGCGCTGTATGGCGTACCGCAGCGCGCCGAGTACCACCCGGAAGTGGACACCGGCGTGCACGTCGAGCTGGTCTGCGACATGGCCGCGGCGCTGGCGCCGGGCGACGCCCAGATCGGCTTCGCCGCGCTGACCCACGACCTCGGCAAGGCGCTGACGCCCGAGGACGTGCTGCCGAAACACATCGGCCACGAGCACGCCGGGCTGCGCCCGCTGCGCGGCCTGTGCGAGCGCCTGCGGGTGCCGTCCGCGCACCGCCAGCTGGCGGAGATGGCCTGCCGCGAGCACCTGCACGTGCACCGCGTGTTCGAGCTGCGGGCGAAGACCGTGCACGACCTGCTCGCGCGCTGCGACGGCTTCCGCCAGCCCGAGCGCATCGCCCGCCTCGCGCTGGTGTGCGAGGCCGACAAGCGCGGCCGCGCCGGCCTGCAGGACGCGCCCTATCCGCAGCGCGAAGAATTGTTGCGCCTGCAGGCCGCGGCGCTGGCGGTGCGTTCCGCCGACGTCGCCCGCGAAGGCCTCACCGGCCCCGCCTTCGGCGAAGCCCTGCGGCGCGCCCGCGTCCGCGCGATCCAGGCCGCCCGCGCCGAGCCGGAAGACACCACTGATTCGTCGCTTTGAGCTGCTCGTGTTCGCATCCCGGGCCCGCGGGCCCGCGCCCGGGAGGCCGGGGATGTTGCTTTTCCCTTAGAAGGGACGCCGCTGCGCGGCTCCCCCGGCCCGGCGCAGCGCGCCGGGCGTTCGCGCGGGCGCGCGGCGGTGCCGCGCAAGCCGCCCGTGCTCACCCTGCCCTTATGCGGGCGCCGGCCATCCATGGCCGGCTTGACGCAACACCCCCGTCCTCCCGGGCGCTCGGAGAGGTTCCGGCGGCTTGCCGTAGAGCGGAGCTTGCTCCGCGACCCGATCGCGAGAGAGTTGGGGCGCGGCGGGCGGGAGAGGTGGGCAGGACCGTATGCGCCATGGATGGCGCATCCGAGCCTCCATGGACGGATTCACGGCGTGTCCTGCCTGCCTCTCCCGCCCGGCGCGCCCTGGCAAGCCTGCTTTTTTGGTCCTGCCGCACCACTTGAATGCGAGGGCCCGGGGGCTCGGAGTCCCTAATCCGCCGTCGTCGGATCGATCACCGTCATCACCCGGTTGACCGCATCGGCGGGGAAGCCGCCGCGGCGCGCGTGTTCGCGCACCGTCTCCTCGTCCGGCGCCAGGTAGACGCAATAGACCTTGTCGTCGGTGACGTAGCTTTCGCGCCACTGGATCTGCGGGCCCATGTCGCTGAGCACGCCGCAGGACTTCTGCGAGATCGCCTGCAGCTCCTCCGGCGACAGCCGGCCGGCGCCCGGGATGTTGCGCTCGATGATGAACCTGGGCATGACGCTCTCCTCTCCCGGCGGGTGCCGGCAGACGAGGCAACGTCAGCCCCGGTCGCGGCCGGCCGCGGCGGTCCCGGCGCGACGCAGCAGCAGGTCGCCGAGCGGGGTGAATGCGCAGCCCAGGCCCAGCAGGACGCCGGCGCCGTTGGCCAGCGCGTCGCCGGGGTCGGCGCTGCGGGTCGCGGTCAGGGTGCCCTGGGCGATTTCCAGCAGCAGGCCGAGCAGGACCAGGCCGATGCCCACCCGCGCCCAGGCCCGCCGCGCGAACACCTGCCCCGCGGCGAAGGCGAGCAGGGCATAGCCGAGCACGTGCTCGAGCTTGTCGCCGCCCGCCGGCACCCGCGGCAGGAACATCGCCGGCAGCAATTCGACCGCGATCGCCGCCAGCACCGCCAATACCCACAGCGCCAGCCAGCCGCGCGCGTGTCGCAACGGCTTGAGCCAGGCCGTCGCATTCACAGGCGCCGGCCCAGGTCGCCGACCAGGAACGCGTGCTCCAGGCCCACGTCGCGGGCGAAGCCCATCGCCTGGAAGCGCTCGCCCATTTCCGCCGGCAGGGTCAGCCGCTTGGCTTCCTGGCGTAGCGCGTGCACGCCGGCCTCGTCGCGTGCTTTCGCCTCGGCCTCGGCCAGGCGCTCGGCCAGGCCGTTGCCGAGCAGGAAGCTGGCCTGCGAGCAGTAGCCGGCGAAGTCGAAGCCGGCATTGGTGCCGGCCTCGGCCAGCGCGGTGAAGTCCACCGACGCGGTGAGGTCCTGCAGGCCCGGCAGCGCCAGCACGTCGTTCGAGACGTGGTGGGCGCGGAACGCGCGCAGCGTGCCCTCGCGACGCTCCGGCGCGTAGTACTCGCCGCGCGCGTAGCCGTAGTCCACGAACAGCAGCGCGCCGCGGCGCAGGCCGCCGATCACCGCCTGCAACCAGTACGGCAGTTGCGGCAGCAGCTCGCTGCGGTAGCCGTCGGCGAACGAGCGATCGAGATAGCGTTCGACGTGGCGCACGGCGGCAGTCAGCAAGGCGTCGGCGGGCCGGTCGGCGAACACGAAGCGGCCCTCGCCGTCGAGGGCCACGTGCTCCTCCATCACTTCGCCGGCGCGCAGCGTGAAGCGCGGCGTCGGCAGCGCGTCGACCACCTCGTTGGCGAACAGCACGCCGTCCCAGGGTTCCTGCACCGGGCCGTCCAGCCATTCGACCAGCGCGAACAGCGGCGGCACCAGGTGGCGCTGCAGGCGCTCGCGCTGGCGTTCGCGCAGGTCGGCGCTGGGCTCGAGGATGGCGTAGCGGTCGGGCAGCGCGTCCAGCGCCATCAGCCGCTTGAGCGCGACCTCGGCGAACGCGCCGCTGCCGCCGCCGAGTTCGACGAACACCGCCTTCGGCCCGATCTCGCGCAGCGTTGGGGCCAGTGCGTCGGCCATGCAGGCGGCGAACAGCGGGCCGAGCTCCGGCGCGGTGACGAAGTCGCCCGCCGCGCCGAACTTGGTCGCGCCCGCGCTGTAGTAGCCCAGCCCCGGCGCGTACAGCGCCAGCTCCATGAAGCGCGAGAACGGCAGCGCGCCGCCGGCGGCGAAGACCTGTTCCTGGATCAGGGCGCGCAGGCGTTCGCTGTGCGCCAGCGCGTCGGCGGTGGGGGCGGGCAGGGACATGGGCGGCGGCTTTTGCGACGACAATGACGCGACAATGCGCAGCATAGCCGCAGCCGCGGGAGGACCCCATGAGCGATCCACGCTTGTCCGAGCGAGGCTTGTCCGAGCGAGGCCCCGTCGCCCTGGTCACCGGTGCCGCGCGCCGCATCGGCGCCGCGATCGCGCGCGCCCTGCACGCCGATGGCTTCGACCTCGCGCTGCACTACCGCGGCTCGCGCGCGGAGGCCGAGTCGCTGGCCGCCGAATTCGAGCACGCGCGCCCCGGCAGCACCCTGCTGCTGGCCGCCGACCTCGCCGACAGCGCGCAACTGCCGGCGCTCGTCGAGGACACGGTGGCCCGCTTCGGCCGGCTGGACGCGCTGGTCAACAACGCATCGGCGTTCTTCCCGACCCCGCTCGGCACCGCCACGCCCGGGGACTGGCGCACCCTGTTCGCGGTCAACGCGCAGGCGCCGTGGGAACTGGCCCAGGCCGCCGCGCCGCACCTCGCGGCCGCGCGCGGTGCGATCGTCAACCTGGTCGACATCCACGCCGAGCGCCCGCTGCGCGAACACGCCGTGTACGGCGCCAGCAAGGCCGCGCTGGTCCACCTCACCCAGGCGCTGGCGCTGGAACTCGCGCCGCAGGTGCGGGTGAACGCGGTCGCGCCCGGCGCGATCCTGTGGCCTGACGCCGGCAAGCCGCAGGCCGAGCAGGACGCGCTCCTCGCGCGCACCCCGCTGGCGCGCACCGGCACGCCGGAGGAAATCGCCGAAGCCGTGCGCTGGCTGCTGCGCGGCGCGACCTACACGACGGGGCAGATCCTGCGCGTCGACGGCGGACGGCTGCTCGCCCCGTAGAGCGGAGCTTGCTCCGCGCTTCGGGAACCGGCAGCCGGGAGCCGGGAGCCGGAAAGCGAATGCAGGATCGCTAGCGTGGGCGGGAGCGCGTCGGGTGGGAGAGGCAGGCAGGACCTATGCGCCATGGAGGGCGTATCCGAGCCTCCATGGACGGATTCACGGCGCGCCCTGCCTCTCCCGGCCGGCGCGCTCGCTTGGGACGCACCCCCACCCCAACCCTTCCCCGCAAGCGGGGGAGGGAGTTTTTCCGTCGTCACACCTTGCGCTGGAACGCCTCGCGCAGCATCACGCCGTCGAAGCCGGCGGGCGCGTCGCCTTGCACCGCGAAGCGGTACAGCGCCGCCGAATAGATCCCCGACAGCGCCGCCTGCACCAGCGCCAGCGCCAGGATCGCCAGCACCGCGACCACCACCACCGCCAGCGCCGGCACCATCAGGCCCTGCGCGAACAGCACGCCCGCCAGCACCAGCCCGACCAGGATCACCGCGAAGTTGAGCAGCCCCATCGCCAGGCCGATGCCGCCGTTGCCGATCAGGTTCTCGCCCCAGGTCCGCGCGAGCAGCGCCGTGCTTTCCTTGACCGCCTCGACCGGGCCGACGTCGCGCACCACCAGCACCGGCACGGTGAGGTAGGTCGCCACCGTCCACGCCACGCCGATCAGGCCGATCACGATCCGCCCGACGAAGCCGGCGCGCTGCTCCAGCGCGCGCAGCAGCATGCCCACGGTCGCGGCGATCGCCGCGTAGCCGAGGATCGGCAGCCACTTGCGGCGGGCGATGCGCAGGCCGTCGGCGACGGTCGGATCGCCGCCGTCCAGGCGGATCATCGCCGCGCCGACCAGCGCCGCGTTGAAGAAGAAGATCACGAAGTACTGCACCAGGTAGAACGCGAACAGCCACAGGTACATCACCGGCGGCAGGCTGTCGCTGCGCTCGAGCTGCTCGAACGTGCCCAGCCCGAACATCGGCAGCACGAAGCTCGCGGCGACGATCACCACCGCGATCGCCGACACCAGCGGAAACACCAGCAGCTCCTTGTCGGAACGCAGGACCCCGTAGCTGGCCTTGGCCAGCGCCCAGCTGCGCGCGAACTTGCCCATTGCCGTCCTCCCCGGTGGGAACGGCCCGATCATGCGCGTGCCGGCCGACCCTCCGCAACCGAGGCCACCGCCGCGCGCAGGTCGGCGCCGCCGGGCTGCTGCTGCAGGCGCAGGCCGAACTCCGGCAGCACCGCCAGCAGGTGGTCGAAGATGTCGCCGGCGAGGTTCTCGTAGGCGGGCCCACCCCGTTAGAGCGCGAGCTCCACCCGCGCCGGCGGCGTGTCGTGGTCGGGATGGATCGCCCACAGCTGCGCCAGGGTCACGCTGCGGATCGGGTCCACGAAGTCGGGCGCGATGTCGGCCAGCGGCTTGAGCACGAAGGCGTGCTGCAGCTCCGGGCGCGGCAGCTGGAAGTCGCCCGGGCCTTCGAGCACGAAGTCGCCGAAGTAGATGATGTCGACGTCGAGCGGCCGGTTGCTGTAGGTGGCGTCGCGGCGGTCGCGGCCCTGCGCCTCCTCCAGCCGGTGCAGCCAGCGGTGCAGGGCGAACGGGTTGAGGTCGCTGTGCACCAGCGCGATCGCGTTGAGGAAGTCGGGGCCGTCGAAGCCGACCGACTTCGTGCGGTACACCGGCGACACCGTCACTTCGCCGAAACGCGCGCGCAGCGCGGCGACCGCCATGCGCAGGTTGCGTTCGGGTTCGATGTTGCTGCCGAGGCTGAGGTAGGCGGGGCAGGTCGAGCCGGCGAGCTTGCGCGCCTGGGTGGTCGAGTGCGTTGCCTGCGCCTGCACGGGCGCCGGGGCGTCGCCGCGGAGGCCGGCGATCGCCGCGATCATGGCGTCGGCGCGCGATGGCGCGGGCACCGGCGCCTTGGGCGCGGACACTGGCGCCACGCGGGGCTCCGGCGCGGGCACGGCGGACTTCGGCCGGTCGCTGGCGCGGCGCATGGGCGTGGGCGGCGGCACCGGGTCCGGGTCGGCAGCGGATTCGGCAGTGGAAGCGGCCCCGCGCGCCGGCATGGGCGCGGCCCCCGGCGGCGGCGCCCGCGACGCGATCGGCTCGGGCGCGCGATCGGCGACTGGCGACGCGGAAGGCGCAGAGGTCGCGGCGGATGGCGTCGGCGCAGGCGCGACCGCCTCCCGCGGCGCCGGCTCCGCCTCGCGCATCGGCGCCGGCACGTCCGCGCGGCTGCGCTCGATCACCACGCCGACCGCGCGCGCGCCGCGCACCGCGCCGGGCTTGCTCAGCTTCAGCCGCACGTGCTCGACGCCGAATTCGTGCAGCACGATCGCCGCGCAGCGCTCGGCCAGCGTCTCCACCAGCCCGAACGAGGACTGCGAGACGAACGCGATCAGGCGCTTGCTGACGGCCTTGTAGTCGAGGGTGTCGGCGATCGCGTCGGTCGCCGCCGGCCGGCGGTTGTCGAAGGCCATCTCGAGGTCGAACACCAGCGGCTGGCGGATCCGCCGCTCCCAGTCGTAGATGCCGATCAGCGCCTCGATCTCGAGGCCTTCGATGAAGACTTTGTCCATGGGCGGCGCGACCGGTCCGTGACGTGACCGGGCGAGCTTAACGCGCCGGCTGCGCCGATTCCGCGTCCAGCGGCCGCAACGTGGCCATGTCCCAGCGCGGCGCGACCCGCACCGAGGCGTCGTCGCGCTGGCCGGCGTCCAGCCGCAGCGCGCCGGCGAAGGCGATCATCGCGCCGTTGTCGGTGCACAGCGCCGGGCGCGGGAACACCACCCGTCCGCCGCGGCGCTCCGCCATCGCCTGCAATTGCGCGCGCAGGCGGCGGTTGGCGCCGACGCCCCCGGCGACCACCAGCGTCTCGCAGCCGGCGGCGTCCAGCGCGCGTCCGCACTTGATCGCCAGCGTCTCCACCACCGCGTCCTCGAAGCCGCGCGCGATGTCCGCGCGCGTCGTGTCGCCCTGGTCGCTGTCGCGCCAGGCCAGCAGCACCTGGGTCTTCAGTCCGCTGAAGCTGAAGTCCAGGCCTGGCCGGTCGGTCATCGGCCGCGCGAAGCGGAACGCGCCCGGCGCGCCGGTTTCCGCCAGCTTCGCCAGTTGCGGCCCGCCGGGATAGGGCAGGCCCATCAGCTTGGCGGTCTTGTCGAAGGCCTCGCCGGCGGCGTCGTCCAGGGTTTCACCGAGCAGGCGGTAATCGCCGATCGCGTCCACCGCGACCAGCTGGGTGTGGCCGCCGGAGACCAGCAGGGCGACGAAGGGCGGTTCCAGGTCGGGCGCTTCCAGCAGCGGCGCCAGCAGGTGGCCTTCCATGTGGTGCACGCCGATCGCCGGCAGCTCCAGCGCCCAGGCCAGCGCCCGTGCCACCCCGGCGCCGACCAGCAGCGCGCCGACCAGGCCCGGGCCGGCGGTGTAGGCCACGCCGTCGAGGTCGCGCACCGACAACCCGGCCTCGGCCAGGGTCTGCCGGACCAGCGGCAGCAGCTTGCGCACGTGGTCGCGGCTGGCCAGCTCGGGCACCACCCCGCCGTACTCGGCGTGCAGCGCGATCTGGCTGTAGACCGCCTGCGCCCGCAGTCCCTCCGCGCCGCGGAAGGCGGTGTCGAACACGGCCACGCCGGTTTCGTCGCAGGAGGTTTCGATGCCGAGGACGCGCATGGAGCAGGGGCCAGGAATAAGGACGGTGACGGTGGATGCCGCGGTCGCGCGGGTCGTCCCCCTCTCCCGCCTGCGGGAGAGGGTTGGGGTGAGGGCGCTCTTGCTCCCTCCCCCCGGTTTGCGGGGGAGGGCTGGGGTGGGGTGAGTCAGCCCCTCGGTTGCGCCAGCGCAGGACCAGCCAGTATCATACGCGGCTCGCCCGGTCCGACTGGGCCGGTTCCCGCTACGAGATCCCTATGCCCAGCGTCAAAGTCCGCGAAAACGAGCCCTTCGAGTTTGCCCTGCGCCGCTTCAAGCGCACCTGCGAAAAGGCCGGCGTCCTCGCCGAGACCCGCAAGCGCGAGTTCTACGAGAAGCCGACCCAGGAGCGCAAGCGCAAGGCCGCCGCCGCGGTGAAGCGCCAGGCCCGCCGCGTCTCGCGCGACGTCACCAAGCGCCAGCGGCTGTACTGAGCCGCGCCGCCCGGCCTCGCCGGGCGTTCCGACGCAGCAGCTTCCGGAGCCGGCACGCGCGAGCGTCGCCGGCTTCTTGCGTTTGCGCGCCGCGGGCTTGTCGCCGCCATGGCGCCCGCCCTGCCACGCTTTCCCCTTCCCGATCGACCCACCGGTGGGCCCATGAGCCTCAAGACCCAGTTCAACGACGACATGAAGGCCGCGATGAAGGGCGGCGACAAGACCCGCCTCGGCGTGATCCGCCTGATCAACGCGGCGATCAAGCAGAAGGAGGTCGACGAGCGCGTCGAGCTCGACGACGCCCAGGTGATCGCGGTGCTGGAGAAGATGGTCAAGCAGCGCCGCGACTCGGTGTCGCAGTACGACGCCGCCGGCCGCAACGACCTGTCGCGGATCGAGCGCGACGAGATGGCGATCATCGAGCACTACCTGCCGGCGAAGATGGGCGAGGCCGAGATCCTCGACGCGATCGACGCGGCGATGGCAGAAACCGGCGCCGCCGGCCCGGCCGACATCGGCAAGCTGATGGGCGTGCTCAAGCCGCGCCTGGCCGGCCGCGCCGACATGGGCGAGGTGTCGAAACTGGTCAAGCAGCGCCTGTCCGGCCAGCGCACCGACGCCGACTGAGCGCCGCGCGCCGCAGTTCCCCCTCTCCCGTTTACGGGAGAGGGCCGGGGTGAGGGCGCTGGGCGCGCAGCGCCGAGCCACGCGCCGATGAGGCCGCGCCCAACGCGCGACCCACCCCCTATCATCCCCCCATGGCCCGCCTCTCCGACGCCTTCATCGACGACCTGCTCGCGCGCACCGACATCGTCGAGGTGATCGGCGCGCGCGTGCCGCTCAAGCGGCAGGGCAAGGAGTATTCGGCGCGCTGCCCGTTCCACGACGAGCGTTCGCCTTCGTTCACGGTGTCGCCGACCAAGCAGTTCTACCACTGCTTCGGTTGCGGGGCGAACGGCACCGCGATCTCGTTCCTGATGAACTACGACCGCCTCGAGTTCCTCGACGCGATCGAGGAACTCGCGCGCCGCGCCGGCATCGAGGTGCCGCGCGAGACCCGGCAGAAGAACGAGAACGGCGAGACCCGCGACGTCTACGCCGCGCTGGACGCCGCCGGCAAATTCTTCCAGAAGCAGCTCGCCGGCAGCGCCAAGGCGCGTGCGTACGTCGAAAAACGCGGACTGAGCGCCGACATCGTCGCCCGCTACGCGATCGGCTACGCGCCCGACGGCTACAGCGGGCTGAAGGACGCGCTCGGCACCGACGCGCGGCGGATGGCGCTGCTCGAGCGCGCCGGCCTGTTGTCCAAGAACGACAAGGGCCACGTCTACGACAAGTTCCGCGACCGCCTGATGTTCCCGATCCACGACCGCCGCGGCCGGGTGATCGCGTTCGGCGGCCGCGTCATCGATCCCGAGGATTCGCCCAAGTACCTCAACTCGCCGGAGACCCTGGTCTTCCACAAGGGCCGCGAGCTGTACGGCCTGTGGCAGGCGCGGCAGGCCAACACGAAGCTGGCGCGGCTGATCGTGGTCGAGGGCTACATGGACGTGGTCGCGCTCGCCCAGCATGGCATCAGCGAGGCGGTGGCGACGCTCGGTACCGCCACCACGCCCGACCACGCGGAGTTGCTGTTCCGCAACGCGCCGGACGTGTTCTTCTGCTTCGACGGCGACCGCGCCGGCCGCGGCGCGGCGTGGAAGGCGGTCGAGTCGGTGCTGCCGCGGATGAAGGACGGCCGCCAGGCGTTCTTCCTGTTCCTGCCCGAGGGCGAGGACCCGGACACGATCGTGCGCCAGGAAGGCAACGAAGGCTTCGCCGCGCGCCTCGCGCAGGCGACGCCGCTGTCGGAGTTCTTCTTCGCGCAGATGGGCGAGGGCGTGAACCTGTCCAGTCTCGACGGCAAGGCGCGCCTGGCCGAGCGCTGCAAGCCACTGCTGGCGCAGCTGCCCGACGGCGCCTTCGCCGACCTGATGCGGCAGCGGCTGACCGAGCTCACCGGCGTCGGCGCGCGCGCCAGCGCGCCGCAGACGCACGTGCCGGTGCAGCGCGCGCGCGGCACGGCGCCCACCCACGCGCCCCGGCGCAGCCTGGTGCGCAGCGCGATCGCGCTGCTGCTGCAGCAGCCGTCGCTGGCGCTGGCGCTGCAGCCGCCCTACCGCTTCGCCGAACTGCGCCAGCCCGGCATCCCGCTGCTCGCGGAGCTCATCGCGCTGGTGAAGGCGCGGCCCGACATCAGCACCGGCGTGCTGCTCGCGCATTTCGAGGAGCGCGAGGACGCGGCCGCGCTGCACAAGCTGGCGACGCAGACGATGCCCGGCGACGCCGCGGCCTGGCAGGGCGAATTCCTCGACGCGATGGCGCAGCTGGAGAAGCAGACGTTGCAGCAGCGCGTGGACGAACTGCAGGCCAAGCAGCGCGAGAGCGGCCTCGATGATGCCGACAAGGACGAGCTGCGCGCGTTGCTGCAGGCGCGGCTGGGGTAGCGGGGCAGGCATCAGGCCTGCGCGCCGGGCGGGAGAGGCGTGCAGGACGCGCCGTGAATCCGTCCATGCAGGCCCGGATGCGGCATCCATGCCGCATACGGTCCTGCCCACCTCTCCCACCCGGCGCGCCCCACCGCCTTCCCGTTCGTGGCTTCGCTTTTCGGCTACCGGCTACCAGAAACAAAAACGCCTGCCGCGAGGCAGGCGTCTTCGTGTGCGTGACGCGCTCCTTCCGCCGGGCTACTCGGCCCAGTGCAGCGCCGTGCCGGTCTCCGGCAGCACCTGCGCGGTCAGCTGCTGGTTGTTGACCAGCAGGCGGGTCGCGTCGGCGAGGATCGCGGCCGATTCGCGCAGCAGCGGGTCCGGGCGCTTCTCGGCCGCCTTCTCGCGCGCGGCGTCGGCGGCGATGTCGCGCTCGCTGGCCTGCAGGCCGTCGTCGAGCACGTCATCGGCCAGCGGATCCAGCTCCAGCCCCAGCGCCTTGCGCTCGGCCTGGCGCTGCGCGCGCTTGGCGGCCTCCTTGTCGCGCTCGGCGCGGCGCTCGGCCTCGTTCAGCGAGACGTACTTCTTGGCCTGCTCGGCGCGGAACTCGGCCACGTCCTGCGCCCACCACTGGAACTCCTTGTCCCTGGCCACGCGCGCCTTGTGCAGCGACTGCAGCTGCGGCAGCAGCGGCGCGAAGTTGCCGTAGCGCACGTGCGAGACCGCGGCGATGCGGGTCCACGGCAGCGCGTTGTCGTAGGTGCTCTCGCCGAACTCGGTGGCGTCCACCGTCACCGGGAAGGCCACGTCCGGCACCACGCCGCGGTTCTGGGTGCTGCTGCCGCCGGGCAGGAAGAACTGCGCGATGGTCAGCTTGAGCTGGCCGAAGCGCGCTTCCTCGTTGGCCGGCCAGCGGTCGAGGTCGACCAGGTTCTGCACCGTGCCCTTGCCGAAGCTCGGCTCGCCGATCACCAGGCCGCGGCCGTAGTCCTGGATCGCGCCGGCGAAGATCTCCGACGCCGAGGCCGAGCCGCGGTTGATCAGCACCGCCAGCGGCCCGTCCCAGGCCACGCCGGGCTTGTCGTCGCCGTTGACCAGCACCCGGCCGCCGGATTCGCGCACCTGCACCACCGGGCCCCTGTCGATGAACAGGCCAGTCAGCTCGACCGCCTCGTCCAGCGAACCGCCGCCATTGTTGCGCAGGTCCATCACCACGCCGTCCACCTTCTGCGCCTTGAACTGCTGCAGCAGGCGGGCGACGTCGCGGGTCGCCGAGACGTAGTCGCCGTCGTGGCTGCGGCGCGCGGCGAAGTCCTGGTAGAAGCCCGGCAGCTTGATCACGCCGATCCGCCGGGCCGGCGCGCCGTTCGCGCCCGGGATCGTGATGGTCTCGGCCTTGGCCGCGTCCTCGGCCAGCTTGACCTTGTCGCGCTTGATCACGACCCGGTTCGGCTTGGCGTCCAGGCCGGCCTCCGGCGGCACGATGTCCAGCCGCACCAGCGTGTCCTTCGGGCCCTTGATCTTGTCGACCACGTCGTCGATGCGCCAGCCGACCACGTCCTCCATCGGCCCGCTCGCGCCCTGGCCGACCGCGACGATGCGGTCGCCCGGCACCAGCTTGTCGCTGCGCGCGGCCGGGCCGCCCGGCACGATCTCGCGGATCACCACCACGTCGTCCTGCTTCTGCAGCACCGCGCCGATGCCTTCCAGCGACAGCGACATGGACTGGTTGAAGCGCTCCGCGGTGCGCGGGTTGAAGTAGTTGGTGTGCGGATCGATCGAGCCGGTGTAGGCGTTGAGGAAGCTCTGGAAGGCGTCGTCGCCGTTGAGTTCGTTGACCGTGTCCGACAGGTTGGCGTAGCGCTTGTCCAGCGTCTTGCGGATCTCGTCGGGCTTCTTGCCGGCCAGCGCCAGGCGCAGCCAGTCGTTGCGTACCGACTGCTTCCACAGCGCGTCCAGCGCGGCGCGGTCGGCGGCCCAGGGCGCGTCCTCGCGGTCGTAGTACCAGCGATCCTCGCCGGTGAAGTCGAAGATGTCCTGCTTGAGCAGCTTGCGCGCGTAGTTCGCGCGCTCGTCCACGCGCTGGCGGTACAGCGCGAAGATCGCGAACGCCGGATCGAGCTTGCCGCCCTTGATGGCGTCGTCGAGCGTGGTCCGGTACGGCGCGAACTTCGCCACGTCCTGCGCGGTGAAGAACATCTTGCTGCCGTCCAGCGATTCCAGGTAGCGCTTGAAGATGTCCTGCGACAGCGCGTCGTCGAGCGCGCGCGGGCGGTAGGCGAAGCGGCTGTCGGAGAGCCAGCCGTAGACCATCTTCGCGGTCGTCGCCTGGACCGGGGTCGGCCCGGCGGTGATGCTGCTCTCGGCGGAGGCGGCGCGCGCGTTCTCGGCGCCGGCGCCCGCGTCGGCGGGCGTGCGCGCCAACAGCGCGAGCGGAACGGCGAGGGCGAGGACCAGCAGGGAATGATGCGCTTTCATCGGGGCTCTCACGGCCGGCATGGCCGTCTGTGGACAGGCTGGGGCGTGCTGGGACCGGCGGACAGTGCCGGAAGTTGCGGACCCCCTTGAACCCCAATGTAAGGGCGCCACCTCGCCGCGATGTGAACGCCAGCCCCGCCGCGCGCCGGCCAGTCGCCCGTTCAGGCGGCGACGCCAGCCTCCGCGGCCTGGCGGTCCGCGTGGTAGGACGAGCGCACCAGCGGCCCCGAGGCGACGTGGGTGAAGCCGAGCTCCATCCCGAACACTTCCAGCGCCTTGAACTCGTCCGGCGTCCAGTAGCGCAGCACCGGGTGGTGGTGCGCGCTCGGCTGCAGGTACTGGCCGATCGTGACCATCTCCACCGCGTGCGCGCGCAGGTCGCGCAGGGTCGCGTGCACCTGCTCCAGCGTTTCGCCGAGCCCGAGCATGATCCCGGACTTGGTCGGGATGTGCGGATGTTGTTCCTTGAACTTGCGCAACAGGGTCAGCGACCACTGGTAGTCGGCGCCCGGGCGCACGTTGCGATACAGGTCGGGCACCGTCTCGATGTTGTGGTTGAACACGTCCGGCGGGTTGGCGGCGAGGATCTCGAGCGCGCGTTCCATCCGGCCCTTGCCGCGGAAGTCCGGGGTCAGGATCTCGATCTTGGTGCCCGGGCTGAACTCGCGGATCGCCGCGATGCAGTCGACGAAGTGCGCCGCGCCGCCGTCGCGCAGGTCGTCGCGGTCGACGCTGGTCACCACCACGTAGCGCAGCCCCATGTCCTTGACCGTCTGCGCCAGGTGCAGCGGCTCGGCGGGATCGGGCGGCTTGGGCCGGCCGTGGGCGACGTCGCAGAACGAGCAGCGCCGCGTGCAGACCTCGCCGAGGATCATGAAGGTCGCGGTGCCGTGGCCGAAGCACTCGTGGATGTTCGGGCAGCTCGCTTCCTCGCACACGGTGACCAGGCGGTTCTCGCGCAGCTTGGCCTTGAGCTTCTGCACCGCGTTGCCCGGCGGGATGCGCACCCGGATCCACGACGGCTTGCGCAGCACCGGCGCCTCGGCGAACTGCACCGGCGAGCGCGCGATCTTGTCGGCGCCGGCCTGGCGCGCGCCGGGCACGAGCTCGGGCGACTCGCCGATGACGGCGAGGGGGATGCTGCGGGAAGTCGGATCGGTCATGGCGATGCTGGATTCCCCTCTCCTGGCCGGAGAGGCAGGGCGATGCGGTTCCCCCTCTCCCGCATGCGGGAGAGGGCCGGGGTGAGGGCGCGCGACCGCGACGCAGCCGCGAACGCCCATTCTCCCGCTCCCGCCCCGGAAACCCAAATCGCAACCCTGGAACGCCGGGTTCCGCCCGGCACCCGGCCGGCGGTCAGCCTGCCTGCTGCGCCGCGTTGTCGCGCAGGGCCAGGTCGCGGCCTATCCCGGTGCCGAGCGCAAAGACCACCAGCACGCCGGCGGCGATCAGGAGCGCGATCCAGATCTTGCGGTTGCCGAGCTGCATGCAGATCCCTTGCGTGGCGGGTGTCCCGACAGAGCTTAACCCGCCCCTTCAGGCCGGCGTCGCCTCCGCCGGCAGCACGCCGTCCGCCGGCACCGGCTGCAGCCCGAACTGCGCCGCCAGGTGCCCCAGCAGCGCCGGCTTCACCGCCTCCAGCCCGGCCGGGCCGCCGAGGTCCAGCATCGCGGTCACCGCCAACCCGGCGTAGCCGCAGGGATTGATCCGCGCGAACGGCTCCAGGTCCATCGCGATGTTGAAGGCCAGCCCGTGGAACGCGCAGCCGCGCCGCACGCGGATGCCGAGCGCGGCGATCTTCGCCCCGTTCACGTACACGCCCGGCGCGCCCTCGCGGCGCTGCGCGTGGATGTTCCAGTCGGCGAGGGTGTCGATCACCGCCTGCTCGATCCGGCACACGTACTCGCGCACGCCGAGCTTGAGCCGGCGCAGGTCGAGCAGCGGATAGGCGACGAGTTGTCCGGGCCCGTGGTAGGTCACCTGGCCGCCGCGGTCGACGTGGAGGACCTGGATGTCGCCCGGCGCCAGCACGTGTTCCGGCCGCCCGGCCTGGCCGAGGGTGAACACCGGTTCGTGCTCGACCAGCCACAGCTCGTCGGACGTGTCCTCGCCGCGCGCGTCGGTGAAGCGCTGCATCGCGCGCCAGACCGGCTCGTAGGGCTGGCGGCCGAGGTCGCGGACGAGGCAGGGACGCAGGGCGACGTCGCGCTCCGCTGCGACACAAACTTCTCCCTCCGCCGCGTGCGGGGGAGGGCCGGGGAGGGGGTGAGTGACGTCGCTCACCGCTTGCCCCCATCCCAACCTTCCCCCGCGCGCGGGGGAAGGAGAGAGCGGCCCGCGGGCGAGCGAAGCAGCGAAGCGCTCACAGCGTCCACTTCACTTCCGGATGCTCGCGCAGCACCGCGTGCGCGACTTCGTACTGCTCGCGCGATTCCGCGCCGAAGCTCAGCCGCACCGACACGAACTTGCCGCCGCTGGACTCGCGCGTGCTCACCGACTCGCGCAGCACCGTCAGCCCGGCCGCTTCCAGCAGCGAGGGGATCGTTTCCTCCAGGCCGCTGCCGGCCGGCCCCATCGCGGTGATCTCGAACACGCCGGGAAACTGGAAGCCGTGCTCGGGATTGTCGGATTTGATTTCCATCCGCCGATTATGGGCGCGCCCCGGCGTGAACCCAACCTCACGCGCGGGCGCGGGCACCGTGATGTTTCACGCGGCCGTGGCGGGCCTGCCTGCCACCATCGGCGCCAACGTCGAAATGGACCCCGGACATGCCCCCGTCCCGTGCCTTCGGGTGGCGTCGCGTGAAGGATCTGCGCGTCACCGCCGCACGCCCGGCCCCCGCGTGGGCCGGCCCCTCCATCGCGCGCGCGCCGGCGGGCCGTGAAACGCCCCGCCCCGGGTGCGTGGCGCGATGAACGCGCAGCCCGCCCAGGCGCCCGCGCCCCGCAAACCCAACGTCTTCCTGGTCGGCGCGCCCAAGGCCGGCACCACCTCGCTCGCGCGGGTGCTGGCGGCGCATCCCGACTTCTTCATGTCGCCGATCAAGGAGCCCTGCCACTTCTGCACCGATGTGCGCCAGCAGATGGTGCCGTGGTTCGAAGGGCAGCGGCAGATGGACCTCGCGGCGTACCTGGATGCGCCGGTGCGCGAGCCGGTCCACTTCCACCTCGTCCATTCCGCAGCCGACTACGCGCGCCTGTACGAAGGCGCCGGCGACCAGCCGCTGGTCGGCGAATGCTCCACCCAGTACCTGTCCTCGCACGACGCCGCGCGCAACATCGCCGCCTACGCGCCCGACGCGCGCATCATCATGATCTTCCGCGAACCGGTGGAGCGGATCCTCTCGCACCACGCGATGGAGGTCAGCCAGGGCCGCACCGTGGAGCCGCTGCTGCGGCTGGTGGAGAAGGAGCGCGCGCTCGGCGCCGCCGCCCACTGGGGCAACAGCTGCTTCTACCTCGGCACCAGCCGCTACCTGCCGCAGTTGCGCCGCTACCTCGCGCACTTCCCGACCAGCCAGGTTTGCGTGCTGTCCTTCGAGCGCCTGTGCGAGGACCCCAACGGCACCCTGCGCCACCTGTTCGACTTCCTCGGCCTGCCCCTCGACAGCGCGCCGGCCGAACTGCCGCGCGCCAACGGCGCCCGCACCCCGCGCTTCCCGCGCGCCAACCGGCTGCTGCGCGCGTCCGGCCTGCGCCCGTGGCTGGGTCGGCAGGCGCGCGCGTACCTGCCCGAAGCCCTGCGCCAGCGCTTGGCCGCCAGCTTCTTCCCGAGCGGCAAGCCGCGCGTGCCCGACGACGTGCGCGCGCGCCTGGAGGCCATCGTTCGCGAGGAAGGTTTGCGCGAGGAATGGCTGCAGGCGCTGGCCCTCGGCGGCGCGCCCTGGGCCGGCGTGCTGGCCGCCCGCGAAGGCGCCCCCCAGACGGCGGGCGAGGACGACGAAAACCTGTCCCGCGCCCGCGCGCACTGACCGCCGCGGCCCGCCACCGCTGAGCCAATCACGCCACCCGGGCGTCCGCGCGCGCCGCGGCTGACCGCACGCGCGCCCATCACGCGTTCCTCACACCGAAGGCTTGCGGCCACGCCCGCCGGCCACGGCTTCCTGTCGTCCATCCGTGAGGTTCCGCATGATCCCGTCCCGCCTGACCGCCGCCCTGATCGGCGGCCTCGCCGTCTTCGCCGCCGCCCAGCCCGCCACCGCCGCCAGCGCGCAGGAACAACGCGCGCAGAAGACCGCGCAGATCCCGCAGTGCAGCCGCAACCTCGGCACCATCGCCGTGGTCGAGCCCGAGTCCAACTGGTGGACCCAGAACCAGCTCGGCTCGCCGACCTCGGTGATCAAGGTCTTCGTCAACCGCTCGCGCTGCTTCACCCTGCTCGACCGCGGCAAGGGCATGGCCGCGGCCAAGGCCGAGCGCGAGCTCGCCAGCGGCGGCGACCTGCGCCCCGGCTCCAACCTCGGCAAGGGCCAGGTCAAGGCCGCCGACTACGTGCTGGTGCCGGACCTGGTGGCGTCCAACAACGACTCCAGCGGCAACAACATCGGCGCCGCGCTCGGCGGCCTGGTCGGCAACCGCAACGTCGGCGCGCTGATCGGCGGCATCAACATCAAGCGCAAGACCGCCGACGTCGTGCTCACCGTCACCGACGTGCGCTCGTCCGAGCAGCTGGCGATGACCGAGGGCCACGCCAGCAAGACCGACCTCGGCTGGGGCGCGGGCGCCGGCGTGTTCTGGGGCGCCTTCGGCGGCGTCGGCGCGACCGGCTACAACAACACCGAGATCGGCCAGGTCATCACGCTCGCCTACCTGCAGGCCTACACCGACCTCGTCGCCCAGCTCGGCGGCCTGCCTGCCAACGCGTCCGAGGCCAACGTGCAGCAGGCCGTGTCAATGCAGAAGCCCGGCCGCCTGTTCGCCGCCCCCGACGGCAAGACCGCCGTCCGCCCGCTCGAGGTCGGCATGCTGCTCTACCCGACCGGCAACAAGCAGGGCGTGATGTGGGAGGTCGAGGACGAGCTGGGGAACAAGGGGTGGGTGTCGTCGAATTTGTTCGGGTTGGCGCGCTGAGAGCGCCGCCATCTGCTCGTATTACACCCCGATCGCGGGGTGTAATACTTTTAAGGCGCCGAATTTGCCGCCGAATTGGCGTTAGCTGTGCCCATGACGCCACAGGCGAATGAAGTCCTCGAAGAGCTGCGATCCAAGCTACGCCCAGCGGCGTTGGCTCAGGTCGGCGGCTTCAGGCCGCCTGCAGATCCCGCCGCCTCTTGGTTCTGCAAGGCCGTCGGGCTGCCGGGCGAGCCCCTCCCCGAATGGCAAGGCGAGCCCATGTTCCCGCTGTTGCAGGTTCGCGTGCGTGACTTGCCGGTGGTCCCGCGGGAGTTGCAAGGCATCGAACTGCTGGTGCTCTACCAGAACCACGGGCAGCACCCATTTGATCGCCCTCATGGAGAGGGCTGGCTAATCCGCGAGTACTCAAGTCTTCAGGGCCTCGTGCCCATCGAAGCGAATTGCGGCCGTCTCCGACCGTTCCCAGTGGTGTGGAGCCGTGTCGAAGACGATGCGCCCGGCTGGGAGGACGCGTGGGAGATTTTTGACCTAACTCCGGTAAACGAGGACGAGGAAGCCGGGGATGCGTTCTTCAGCTCGTTCTCACGTTACGGTGGCACCAAGTTCGGCGGATACCCAACGGACATTCAACATGGCGTCGGGCTCGAGAATTACGTGTTCCAGGTTGCTTCGGAGGAAAAGGTCGGCTGGATGTGGGCGGATAATGGTCGCGGCTATTTTTTCCGTTCCCCCGCCGGCGAGTGGAGTTGGTCGTGTCAGTTCTACTAAGCACAGCTAACAATTCGTCCAAGCCGACGCCGCTTCGCGGCGCGGCTTAACTCAGGCGTTAGGGGGCAAACGAAGATGACCCGCAATTTGACGTCCCCGCTTCTCGCTCTTCTCGTTACGCTCGCCGCTTGCTCAGAGGATCCACCACCCGAGCCAACTGCCGCCGAAGAAATCGCCCGGTATGGAACCGACTTTCAGCGAAGCCATTCTAGTGAGGGGTTGCAATTCCAACGGGTTGAGGACACAAGCGCGGATGTAATGACGACATACATCGTCTACTACACGTCAAAACAGCCCAAATATCTACTTGACGAGGTCGTGAGCGACGAAGACGCCGCCTACATTTCAAACTCAAAAAAAATGGAGGATTGGGCAAATCTCTTTTGCACTACACAGCTCCGAGCAATTATGGCCAAGCACGGCGTCAACTTTGTCATTGGTCAAGTGCTTGCGCCCCACATGCGGGACAGCGATCCGTCAAAACTCAGCGTACAGTGCGGTCGGTAGTTGCCCTCCTAACAAGTCATTCAAGCCCAACATTGCACAGGAAGCATCATGGCAACTGACGGGAAAGCTGCCGATTCGTTTTCGTTGAGCATCCGCAGATCGCGGCTGCTTGTTGTGATTTTCGCCATGCTGGTTGTGTCGGCGTATGTTTTGTGGTTCTGGCTTGTGAAGCGCGAAGGTCTGTCGTCGGATCCAGAGATTTGGGGGCAATTCGGAGACTATTTAGGCGGTCTTCTCAATCCCCTGGTGGCTTTCGCCGCGTTCTATTGGCTTACCAGATCTGTGGCGTTGCAAAAGCAAGAGCTAGCAGAAACTCGCGCTGCACTTGAAGCCACATCGGAATCTCAAGAACGACAGGCGACCTCAGCGCAAACCTCGGTGAAGGTCGCCGCGCTCTCCGCGCTGATCAACTCGATCATGGGTGAGGTTCAGATCCATCGAATGCACATCCAGTTCGTTCTGGATCAAGCAGCAAATCATCATGCTGGTACTGCTAGGAAAGTGGACGGGACGCCACTCTCGGCGCGTGAGATTCCGGGCTACCTGAACGAGATTAACGAGCGGATCACTCAACGAATGACACTCCGCTCCAACTACGAGGAGCAGCTCAACCGGTTGCTTGAGTGAGTGCCAAGAACGGGGTCAAGTTCACTTTCAAGCTAGGGCAAGTAACGGGGGTCAGATTTTCTTTCTGCTCGACCAGGACAGAGGGGGCTTTCATGCCGGACGACAATGCAGAGTACGTGGGCTTCTGGCCACGCGTCGGCGCTTCGATCATCGACGCCATCATCGTGATGGTCATCACCAGCCCGGTGCTGGTGGCCATTTACGGCTGGGGCTATTTCACCGATGTCGACAAGCCGTTCATTGCGGGCCCAGCCGACTTCCTGATTTCCTGGGTGCTCCCGGCGATCGGCGTCATCCTGTTCTGGCTCTACAAGCAGGCGACGCCCGGCAAGATGGCGGTGTCGGCGCGGGTGGTGGATGCCCGGACCGGCAACACGCTGACCGTGGGCCAGTCGATTAGTCGCTACCTCGCCTACTTCGTGGCGATGCTGCCCTTGTTCCTCGGCATCATCTGGGTGGCATTCGATCCACGCAAGCAAGGCTGGCACGACAAGCTGGCCGGCACCGTCGTCATTCGCCCCAAGCATCGCGGGACGGAGCCCGTGAGGTTCGAGTCCTGAGAGAATGAAAGATGGCCACGTTCGCTTCAGGTGGCCTTGCGAGAGGGGGTAACTAGGGTGGCCTTGAAGGGCAGGCGTTCTTCCTCCGTGCTGGTCCTGGCCTTGGCGGCCTGCACCTCCGGGGCAGCGGGTTGGAGCTCGGATGTGTGCGGGTGCCTCGATGCCTGGGACAGCCTGGCGTACAGCCTGGAGTTGCCCGGCATCCACTCGGCCGAGGAGCTGACGTTGCCGGTCGTTCGGGCGGCGGCGGGGCGCTTCGTGGGCAGGCCGCTGCGTGCGGAGCAACTGCCGGAGACGGGCGATCCGTGCGTGCTAACCGCCGAAGGGGCCACCTGCGAATGGAGGATCTGGGAGCGGGGCGGCGCCTACAAGGGCTACGTCGCGCGCTTCCTCGTGTCACCGGCGACCGGCAGGATTACGCGTGTCTCGGTCGGGGAGCATGTGTGGCCCAAGGGATCCGCATGAGTTCGTGCATTTGCCTGCGACCTGGCGGCTGGGTTTCCGGCATGGCTGCTCAAGCGCGGACACGTCTCGTCGCGGCCTGGCAAGCCCTTCAAGCCGAACCTGCTTCGCGGTTCGGTCCAATTCTGATGCAAGGCCAACAATCGCCAGGGAGGCGTCGATGAAGAGCGTCGCGTTAGGTTGCATCTCGCTGGTAGCGATCTCGCTGACCAGTTGCGCAACGGTTCGGATGGGATCCGAGGACACTCAGGCGGAACTGAAGAAATTCGAGCCGGTTCCGGGCAAGGTAAGCCTTTATGTGTGCCGCGAAGACGCGGCTTTTGTCGGGGCAGGCAACCACACGACCGTCATGGTGGATAACCAGGACATCGGCACTTTGAAGCCCAATACCTTCGCCCACGCCGTACTGGAGCCGGGCAACCACAACATCTACCTCGACTTCCATCCGGGAGGCAAGAGTGGAACGCTGACGATACAAACCCAGGCAAACGACGTCCCCATTGTGTGGGCGGGGGTGACCGGACATGGCTGGGGGGTTCTGACCGTGGATGAATTCCCCAATCGTGCCGACGCCGAGAATTGCATTCGCGGCGCCACGTACGCGGTGCCAGGGCCGTAGCGGGGAGGGCGACTTATGGGGTCAGGTTCACTTTTCGCCGTTTGCTCCGGCCCGACAGTCGCAGGACTTGCTCAGCTTGAGCAAGAAAAGACAGTTTTCATTTCCTGACACTGTGCAGAACCGCATGTAACACTGCCACTTTTTATAGGAAGTTCGGGGGGTGAGGGGTGACTGAGTACTTTGACCCGGCAGCGGTTCGGCGGCGGTACGAGCTTCTCGATGATGCTGCCCTGCTGAGGATCGCGGGTAGTTCTACGATGGAATATATTTCGGAGGCGGTCGCGCTTGCGCGGGAGGAATTGGAAAAGCGCGGCATCGCGAGCGGAGAGCCCGTCGTGGTGGACAAGGGCTTTGCTAGCGCGTCCGAGCCGGAGGAGCGCAACAAGTCGCTTCATGACGCGCTCAAGGTTCTGTGCTTCCTCCTCACGCCTCTACCGGGGCTGCTCATCGCCTGCTGGCAGTTCTTCTCAGGCCGAAACAAGGCCGCCAAGGACGCTCTGATCTGGACGCTGTGTGGCTTGATCTTCTGGACGTCGGTCAAGATGCTGTTTCGTGGCGGTTAGGCAGGGGACTAACGGGGTCAGGTTCACTTTCCGCGCTAGCGCCATGAGGATCAGGGCTCGCAGGGGTTCTGCTTCGCAGGGTGTCTGCCGGAAAAGCACGCCCGCTACCTGCAGTCACCTCCTTGCGTCCCGCGAGGCAACGGCACAAGCTGCGCCCCCACTCGTCA
Organism: Lysobacteraceae bacterium; assembly: GCA_035539135.1. Classification (GTDB taxonomy): domain Bacteria; phylum Pseudomonadota; class Gammaproteobacteria; order Xanthomonadales; family Xanthomonadaceae; genus JABFWF01. The sequence goes on along the minus strand of DATLJD010000008.1, from coordinate 167,756 downwards.
TTCCAGCCGAACTGGGCGCGTGCGCCTGGTGGACGCGATTCCGGTTGCCTTGGGGAAGGACAACCGAGCCTGCTGCTGGCCTGACGCGATCGGGATCCGTGCTGCATGCACGCGAGCCCGCTTCAAAGACAACCAACCACAGGGGAATTCGCATGCGTCACCAGCTCATTGCCGGCCTCGCGCTCGCCTGCGCGTCGCTGGCCTGCGGGGCACAGAACGCGGCCGAAGCGCCCGGGGCGCAGGCGCCCGAAGCGCGGCCGGCCGAGAAGGCGGGGATCTGCCTCTTCACCGGCGAGCCGCCGGCCGAGTACACGTACACCACGCTGGAGGAGCTGGACTACGGCAAGGGATCCTACGGCAGCGTCAACGATCTCCTGCCCAAGGTCGTCGCGGACGCGCAGACGCTCGGCGCGGATGCCATCATCCATTACAACGGCGCCCAGCACTTCGGGTTCTGGCCGTGGCGCTTTGTGCGGCCGGTCGTGACCGGCGTGGCGGTCAAGTGGGAGCCGGCGCGCGACATCGACTGCGCGGGCGCGGGTGGCCACTACACGACCGGTACGCTGGAAGAAGCACCGCCGGCGCCGCCGGAAGAAGAGTAAGCGCAGCCTGCCCCCGCGCAGGTCAGCAGCTGCGCGGAGCGCTTTGCGCATCGAGAGGCGAGCATCGTTTTGATGAGGTCACTGCAACCGGGACGAATCGCGCTGTTTGCCACGGCAACAGCCGGGTGCCTGGTGCTTGGCGGCCACGTGCTGATGGCAGGCGATGGCACCCGTTATGACCACCGGGGCGCGGAGCGGGCGGAACGGCTGGCGCAAGCCGCAGCGCGGCGGTTCGAGGACGGAAGGGGCTTGACCCCTTGCGACATGCCTGCCCGGGAGCTTATGGAGGCGGCGCAGGCGAAGTTGGTCGTGCTCGGCGAGTCGCGAGCCAACCCGATCGTGATTGTTGCGCCGACCTTTTCCGAGGTGAAGGTCGTCGCTTTCGAGCCCGACCTCATCCGGACCTATCGGTTTCCGGGCAGCTCGGGCGCTGCAGTGCCTTCCAGCACATGGTTTGCCGGCCCCGCACAAAAGGTCGGTGAGATGTCCATGTCACCCCAGGTTTCACAGGAGATCGTGGCCCCTCTTGCCAGGCACGTCCGGTACGCGATGACGACGCCGATGTTCGGAATGGACGGCGTGACTTTCTACTTCGGCTATGGCGCAAGTGACTGTGCTTTCACCTGGTCGCCTGGGGGGCGCGGGCCCGCACGCCTGATGACCGATCTGGTGGAGGAAGCCTCGTCCAGGTCGCCTTCCGTTGCGAAGTTGCGCAGCCTGGCAGCGGCCATCGATGCCGCGGACGAGTCGCTTTGAGCGCCGCAATGCGTGTCATGCGAACGCCGCATCGACGGAAGAAGGCCGGCGTGCGCCGGCCTTTGCCGTAACACCGCCGGTCAGCCCTGCATCCGCAGCTCCATGCTCATCCGGCCGCCGCCGACCGACCAGTCGGAGAAGTCGTTCTCCTCGAGGTAGATGAAGACATCGTCCTTGCGGACGTCCGCGGCCTGGGCGAGGTTGGCGGCGATGCGCGCATACAGGGTGCGCTTCATCGCGTCGCTGCGGCCGCGGCGCAGGGTGATCTGCACGACCACCATGCGCTCGGAGCGGCGCTGGCCGAGGAAGCCGCGGTCGAACTGGAAGTCGGCCGGCGCGTAGGCGGACAGCAGCTGGAAGAAGTCGTCGTCGGGAATGCCGATCGTGGCGACCATGGCGTCGTGCACGGCGCGCGCGATGGCGGCGCGTTGTTCCGGCGGCGTTTCGGTGGGGATGGCGATGCGGGTGAAGGGCATGGGCGGCTCCTGGTGGAGTGCGCAGCCTAGGCCGTTGCATCCTTCCGGATAAGCGGAATAATGCGCGAATCACTTTCAACGGTGCGTTGAGAATGCGCGACCGCGTCGCCGACCTCGCGCTGTTCCTGCGCGTGCTGGACCTCGGCTCCATCAGCGCCGCCGCGCGCAGCCTGGGGCTCTCGGTCGCGGTGGCCAGCCAGCGCCTGCAGCGGCTGGAGCGCGACCTCGGGGTGCGCCTGCTGCATCGGACCACGCGCCGCCTGCATCCGACGCCGGAAGGCGTCCTGCTCGCCGAACACGGGCGCGCGCTGGTCCACGAGCTGGACACCCTGACCGACACGCTGCGCCATGCGGCCGGCGAGGTGTCGGGCACCTTGCGGTTGACCATGCCCGCGACATTCGGGCGCCTGTACGTCTCGCCGCTGCTGCCGCAGTTCCTCGCGGCGCATCCCGGGCTGCGCCTCAGCGTGGACCTGAGCGACCAGCTGGTGGACCTGGTCGGCGCCGGCTACGACCTGGCGATCCGCTTCGGCGGGCTGGAGAACTCCTCGTTCGTGTCCCGCAAGCTGGCACCGAACCGTCGCGTGCTCTGCGCGTCCCCCGGCTACCTGCGCGCGCACGGCAGCCCGCGCCGGCCAGCCGAACTCGCCCGGCACGCGTGCGTGCTGCTGTCGGGCGCGCAGGGCCGGCAGGACGTCTGGCGTTTGCGCAACCGGCACGGGACCGAAGCGGTGGTGCACGTCGGCGGCCGGGTCGAGAGCAACCTCAATGACGTCGTCCGCGACGCGGCCCTCGCCGGGCTCGGGATCGCGCTGCTGTCGGCGTGGCACGTGGCCGGCGACCTGCGCGCCGGGCGCCTGCGGGTGGTGCTGCCCGGCTACGGCGTGCCGGACAACGCGATCTACGCGGTCAAGCCGCAGCGGCGGCTGGTGCCCGCGCGCGTGCGGGCGTTCGAGGCGTTCCTCGCGGGCCACTTCGGCGAGGAGCCGCCTTGGGAGCGCATCGATGGCGCTTGAGGACGCCGCGATGCCGTCCCGGAATGCGCCATGAAAAAAGGCCGGCTTGCGCCGGCCTTTTTCTTCAGCGGGGCGGACGCCTCACACCGACTCCCACCACATCATCAGCTCGTCCCACAGCCGCTTGAAGAAGCCGCCTTCCTCGACGGCCTCCAGCGCGACCAGCGGGCGCTGGGCGATGACCTTGCCGTCCAGCGCGACCTTGACGGTGCCGATGCGCTGGCCCTTTTTGATCGGGGCGGCCAGCGACTTGGGCACGTCCATGCTCGGCTTGAGCTGGTCGTACTTGCCGCGCTGCACGGACACCAGCAGCGGCTGGGCGACGCCCAGCTTCACCGTGTCGGCGGCGCCCTTCCACACCTTGAGGTCGGCGACCGGCTTGCTGGCGTCGTACAGCTTGTGGGTCTCGAAGAAGCGGAACGCCCAGTTGAGCAGGGCGCGGCTGTCGGCGATGCGCGCCTTCTCGCTGCTGTCGCCGAGCACGACGGTGATGATGCGCTGGTCGCCGCGCTTGGCCGAGGCCATCAGGCAGTAGCCGGCGTTGGCGGTGTGGCCGGTCTTGATGCCGTCCACCGACGGGTCCAGCCACAGCAGGCGATTGCGGTTGGGCTGGGTGATCGGGCCGACCGTGAGTTCCTTGATCTTGTTGTACGAGTACGCGAGCGGGTAGTCGCGGATCAGGGCGCGGCCGAGCAGGGCGAGGTCGTACGCGGTGGAGTAGTGGTTCTCGTCCGGCAGCCCGTGCGGGTTCATGAAGTGGGTCTGCTTCATGCCGATGCGCTTGGCGTAGGCGTTCATCAGCTGGGCGAAGGCTTCTTCGCTGCCGGCGACGTGCTCGGCCAGCGCAATCGCGGCGTCGTTGCCGGACTGCACCACCATGCCCTTTTCCATCTCGACCAGCGGCGCGGTCTGGTTGACCGGGAAGCCGCTGTAGCTGCCGTCGGTGCCGGCGCCGCCGGTGCGCCAGGCGTGCTCGGTCATCATCACCTGGTCGTCGGGCTTGACCTTGCCGGCGGCCATCTCGGCGGCGATCACGTAGGAGGTCATCACCTTGGTGATGCTGGCGGGCTCGCGGCGGGCGTGGATGTTGTCGCCGGCGAGCACTTGCCCGGTGGCGTAGTCCATCACGATCCACGCGGCGGCGTCCTTCGGCGCGGGCGCGTCCGGCACCGGCAGGGCGTCGCTGAGCGCGGCGGGCCTGGGGATGGCGGGCTGCGGCGTCGGCGCCTGCGCGAAGGCGAGGCCGAACGCGGCGGTGGCGAGGCAGGCGACGAGGAAGCGGACGGGCTTCGGACTATTCATCAGGACAGCGGACTCCGGGAAAGCGCCGGCCGTCCGTGACCGGTCTGCAAGTGAGGGCGCGCACGGCGCGCCGGGACGGCGAGAGGGCCGCAGTTTACTCGCGCACGCGCTGCGGCTGGCCGAAGCCGAGACCCTGCAGGCGGCTGCCGAGTTCCGCCACGGCGTCGGCCTGCACCGGGCCGATGCGCAGGCGCCAGACCTGGCGGCCGTTGGCGTTGGCGTCGAGCAGGCGCGCGTGGGCGATGCCGGCGCGGCTGACCATCGCCAGCGCGCGTTCGGCGTTGGCGCGGGCGGCGAAGCTGGCGACCTGCAGGGTGACGGTGTCGGCGGCGGGCGCGGTGGATGACGGCGCGGGCTGCGCGGGGACGGCTGGCGCGGGCGCCGGTTCGGGCGTCGCCGCGACGGCGGGCGCCGCGGTGGGCCGCGGCGTGCGTGGCGCGACTTCCGCCGGCTTGCCGGTGGCGACGCGGGCGCGGCGCGCGCGCATCCAGGCGTCGAACTCGTCGGCGGTCATGGTGCGGCCGTCCTGGCGCATGTCGAAGCGCCAGTCGGTGTTGCTGGACGGCGGCGCGGCGGCGGTGTCGTTCGCGCCGGCGACCACGGCGCCGGCGGGCACGCTGCTCGCGGCGCCGGTCTTGGCCGGCAGTGCCGCGACCAGGCCGTCGAGCGCGCTCGGCGTGCGCGCCTGCGCGGTCGCGCTGGCGGCGGGCGTCTCCATCGCGCCGCGCGCGGGCGCGGCGTCGTCCGTGTCCGCCATGCGGCGGTCGGCGTCGGGCATGTCGGCCGCGGTCAGGCCGCGCACGTCCACCTTCGCGGTGCCGCGCGGATACACGCCGAGCTTGACCGCGGCGGCGAAGCTCAAATCGATCACGCGGCCGTCGTGGAAGGGGCCGCGGTCGTTCACGCGCACGATCACCGACTTGCCGTTGTCGAGGTTGGTGACGCGGGCGAAGCTCGGCAGCGGCAGCGTCTTGTGCGCGGCGGTGAAGGCGTACATGTCGTACACCTCCAGGTTGGAGGTGCGGCGGCCGTGGAACTTGTTACCGTAGTACGAGGCGAGGCCGACCTCGTGGTAGCCCTCGGCGCTGTCCAGCACGTGGTAGGACTTGCCGAGCACGGTGTAAGGCGAGCGGTTGCCGTAGCGCGAACGCGGCAGGTCCTCGACCTCGGGCTCGGGGATCTGGTCGACGTCGTGCAGGCCGCCGTCGGGGACGCTGTCGGCGACGCCCGGCGCGTACAGGCCGCCGGCGGTGTAGTTGCCGCGCTTGCTCGGGTCTTCCTGCGCCGGCGCGTAGGGCGAACGGCGCGGTTGCGACGACGCCGGCGAGGGCTTGTCCACGCGCCCGCTGGCGGCGGGAGCGTCCTTCTTCGGCGCGCCGGCGCAGGCCGCGAGCAGCAGCGACGCCGCGATCGCGACCGTGGCGCGCGCGCGCCTCACGGCCCGCTGCCCGCGCGGATCGCCTGCGCCAGCTGGTGCACCGCCAGCGCGTACATCGGCGAGTGGTTGTAGCAGGTGATCACGTAGAAATTGCGGTAGCCGAGCCAGTACTCCTTGCCGGCCTCGCCCTCGAGGGTGAGCAGGGTGGCGCCGGCGGGCGCGTCGGCCGGCGGCACCGGCTCGCCGGGCTGCGGCGTGTAGCCGCGCGCGGCCAGCGCGCTGAGCGGGTGGATCGGCTGGATGTCCGCGGGCACGTAGTCGGCCGCGGCCGGGTCGCGCACCGCGCGCGCGGCGACCGCGCCGCCGCGTTCCCAGCCGTGCACGACGAAGTAGTTGGCGATCGAGGCGAAGATGTCGTCGCGGTCGCCGATCAGGTCGCGCTTGCCGTCGCCGTCGCCGTCCTTGCCCCACAGGCGCCAGCTGGAGGGCATGAACTGGCCCCAGCCCATGGCGCCGGCGTAGCTGCCCTTGAGGGTGGCGATGTCGATGCCTTCGTCCTGGCCGAGCGCGAACAGCTGAGCCAGCTCGCCGGCGAAGAACGGCGCTCGCTTCGGGTAGCCGAAACCGAGCGTGTACAGCACGTCGAGCACGCTGTAGTTGCCGGTGTTCTTCCCGTAGTTGGTCTCCACGCCGATGATCGCGACGATGTATTCCGGCGGCACGCCGGTTTCCATCGCGATCCGGTCGAGGTCGGCGCGGTTCTCGCGGTAGAAGGCCACGCCGCCCCGGATGCGGGCGTCGTTGAGGAAGATCGGGCGGTAGTCGCGCCACGGCCGCACCGCTTCCGCGGGCCGGCTGATGATGTCGATGGTGCGCTGCAGGTACTGCGCCTGGGCGAGCTTGGCGCGGATCGCCTCGGGGGCGACGCCGTAGGTGGTCGCGGTGTAGTCGACGAAGGCGTCGATCCGCTGCTGCAGCGGCAGCGCCGGGTCGGTGACCGCGGGCGGCGCGACCGGGCGCTCGGGCGGCTGCGGCACGGCCGGCAGCACGGCTTCCTGCACCGGCGCGGCGTCCGGCGCCGGTTCGGCACTGGCGACGGGGGCTGGCGGCGGGGTGGGGGTGGCGCAGCCGGCGAGGGCCAGCGCGAGCGCGAGGGACAGCAGCGAGCGGGACGTCATCGCGCCGAGGGTAGCCGCGATTTGGCGTGGGTCAAGGGCTTCGCGCGTGTTATTCGCGTTCAGTGCGAGGTCCGGGCTTCCCGGCAGTTCCCCCTCTCCCGCCTGCGGGAGAGGGCCGGGGTGAGGGCGCTCTTGCTGTTGCGCCCTCCCCCGCGCAGCGGGGAGGGCTGGGGTGGGGGTGAGTCGGCGGGGGCGAGTCTTCGCCAACAGCGGCACCCTCACCCTCGCGCTGCGCGCTCGACCTCTCCCGTAAACGGGAGAGGTGGCAGCAAGAGCAGCCTCCCGCCGTTCCCCCTCTCCCGCGCGCGGGAGAGGCGACAGCAAGAGCAGCCTCCCGCCGTTCCCCCTCTCCCGTTTACGGGAGAGGGTTAGGGTGAGGGCGCTCTTGCAGGGCGCTCTTCAGCCCTGCCGCCCCGCCTTCCGTATCTGCGCCTCCACCGCCGCGATCGCGGTCATGTTCGCCACCCGGCGCGGGGTGGACGCGGCGGTGAGGATGTGCGCGGGCTTGTCCAGGCCCATCAGGATCGGGCCGATCGCCACGCCGTCGGTCATCACCCGCACCATGTTGTAGGTGATGTTGGCGGCGTCCAGGTTCGGCATCACGTACAGGTTGGCGCGGCCCTTGAGCGTGGTGTCGGGGAAGATCCGCTCGCGCAGGCCCTCGTCCCAGGCGGTGTCGGCCATCATCTCGCCGTCCACGTTCAGGCGCGGCGCGCGCGCGCGGATCAGGCGCAGCGCCTCGCGCATCTTGCGCGCGCTCGGGTCGTCGTGGCTGCCGTAGTTGGAATGCGACACCAGTGCGACCTTGGGCTCGATTCCGAACAGCTTGAGCCGGTAGCTGGCCTGCAGGGTGCTCTCGGCGATCTGCTCGGCGGTCGGGTCCGGCTGCACGTGGGTGTCGAGGAAGAACCACACGCCGCGGTCGTTGATCACGCCGGTCATCGCCGAGGTCGCCTGCACGCCGCGGTCGAAATCGAACACGCTGCGCAGGTAGCCGAGCTTCTTGTGGTAGCGGCCGACCAGGCCGCAGATCAGCGCGTCGGCCTCGCCGCGCTCGACCATCATCGCGGCGATCAGGGTCGGCCGCGAGCGCATCAGGTTCTTCGCCGCCGCCGGGGTCACGCCGCGGCGGCCGGTCAGCGCGTGGTACTGCTGCCAGTACTCGTCGAAGCGCGGGTCGGAGTTGATGTTGGTCAACTCGAAGTCCACGCCCGCGCGCATGCGCAGGCCGAGCCGTTCGATCCGCGCCTCGATCACCTCCGGGCGGCCGATCAGGATCGGATGCGCCAGCTCCTCGTCGATCACCGTCTGCACCGCGCGCAGCACGGTTTCCTCCTCGCCCTCGGCGTACACCACGCGCTGGCGGTCGGCGCGCGCGCGGTCGTACACCGGCTTCATCAGGAGGCCCGTGCGGTAGATGAACTGGGCGAGCTTCTCCTCGTAGGCGTCGAAGTCGGCGATCGGCCGGGTGGCGATGCCGGAATCCATCGCCGCGCGCGCCACCGCCGGCGCCAGCATCACCAGCAGGCGCGGGTCGAACGGGCGCGGGATCAGGTACTCGGCGCCGAACTGCGGAACCTCGCCGCCGTAGGCGCTGGCCAGGTCGGAGGATTCCATCTTCGCGAGCGCGGCGATCGCGCGCACGCAGGCCAGCTTCATATCCTCGTTGATCTCGGTCGCGCCGACGTCCAGCGCGCCGCGGAAGATGTACGGGAAGCAGAGCGCGTTGTTGACCTGGTTCGGATAGTCCGAGCGGCCGGTGGCGATGATGCAGTCCGGGCGCACGCGCCTGGCGTCTTCCGGCAGGATTTCCGGATGGGGGTTGGCCAGCGCGAGGATGATCGGCCGCTCCGCCATCGTCGCCACCATCTCCGGCTTGAGGATGCCGCCGGCGGACAGGCCGAGGAACACGTCGGCGCCGCGCACGATGTCGGCCAGTTCGCGCTTGTCGGTGTCGGCGGCGTAGCGGGCCTTGTCCGGATCGAGGTTGGGGCGGCCCGTGTAGATCACGCCTTCGCGGTCGAAGGCGGTGATGTTCTCCTTGCGCACGCCCAGCGCGACCAGCATGTCGAGGCAGGCGATGCCCGCCGCGCCGGCGCCGGTGGTGGCCAGCTTCACGTCCTCGATCTGCTTGCCCGCGACTTCCAGCGCGTTGAGCACCGCGGCGCCGACGATGATCGCGGTGCCGTGCTGGTCGTCGTGGAAGACCGGGATCTTCATCCGCTCGCGCAGCTTGCGCTCGACGATGAAGCACTCCGGCGCCTTGATGTCCTCGAGGTTGATGCCGCCGAAGGTCGGCTCCAGCGAGGCGATGATCTCGACCAGCTTGTCCGGGTCGCGCTCGTCGACCTCGATGTCGAACACGTCGATGCCGGCGAACTTCTGGAACAGCACGCCCTTGCCTTCCATCACCGGCTTGCCGGCGAGCGGGCCGATGTCGCCGAGGCCGAGCACGGCGGTGCCGTTGGTGATCACCGCGACCAGGTTGCCGCGCGCGGTCATCTCGCTGGCCGCGGTCGGGTCGGCGACGATTTCCTCGCAGGCATAGGCGACGCCGGGCGAGTAGGCCAGCGCGAGGTCGCGCTGGGTCACCATCGGCTTGGTCGCGACCACCTTGATCTTGCCGTGCGGCAGGTGCCGGTGGTACGCGAGCGCGGCGGTGCGCAGGTCGTCCTGCAGCTTGGCGGGATCGGTCTCGACGGCGCTGGGCGCGCCGCCGGGCGTGGCGTGGTCGGACATCGTGGGACTGCCGCGGGCGGGCGTTCGATTCTAGCGAATCGGCCGGAAAAGGCCGGGCGGGGCTCACACGTCCGGCAGCACGTCCTCGTCCAGCGCGTCCAGCCGGATCCGGTTGGCGAACAGCGAGAACGCCAGCATGCCCGCCAGCCCGTTGGCCCGCTGCACCCAGTGCGGCAGCCAGCGCGGCGGCGCCAGTACGCCCGCGTCGAACAGCGGCTCGAAGCGCTGCACGTCGCCCAGGGTCATCTTGCCGGCGAACAGCAGCCGGCACAGCCGCAGCCGGCCGTGCTTGAGCGCGCCGCGGAAGAAGGTGTGCACGCCGATCAGCCCGCGCAGGTAGACCGCGTCCTTGGTGAACGCGGCGCCGCCGGTGGGCGCGACGCCGCGGAACACGCGCTGGGTGGAGGTGAAGCTCTCCGCCGGCGTCTGCCCTTCCTCGAGGAAGTAGCGGAACACCTCGATGAAGTCGGCGCCGTCGAGCGCGCGCGCGATCGCCTCGATGCGCAGGCTGATCCGCTTCATCCGCTCGATGTCGATGCTGCCGGTGATCTGCTCGGCGAAAGTCGCCAGGCCTTCCTGCGCGGCGGTGGTCCGCGGCGAGGACAGCGCCAGGCTGGCCAGCACCGGCTGCGCGCGGCCGTTGAGCGCGGTCAGCGAGTGCACGAAGGCCTCGTGCTGCAGCAGCTGCTGGCGGTCGTAGTCGCTGAAGGCGGCGCCGCCGCGCAGGCGGATGCGGGTGGCGCCGGCGGCGGCCTTGGCGATCAGCTCGGGGTCGATGACGACTTCGATCATGCGGCCGTCGAAGAAGTCGTCGAGCGCGGCCTGCAGCTGCAGCTGCAGCGCGGTGGCGGAGATCTCCACGTGCTCGGCCGGGGACAGCAGTTCGCGGTCGAGTTCGTCGGCGATCGCGATGAAGTGGCGCGCCGCCTCGCGGGTGCTCGGGCCGTGGCCGGGCAGGGGTTCGTCGGGACGGCCGAACAGTTCGACCGACAGCGCGGTGACCCGCGGCGTGCCCAGCGATTCCAGCAGTTGCGCGGCGAGCGACCAGTTGCGCGCGGCGTCGATCAGGTAGTGGCCGAGCGGGTGGTGCGGGTCGGCGGCGGCGGCGATCGCGTCCAGCTCGCGGCAGGCGTCGCCGAAGTCGTGTTTCGGGTATTCCACCAGCGGCAGCGCGGTGTCGCCGCGCTCCCAGCGCGCGAGGAAGTTGCGCTGTACCTCCGCCGGCCAGCTGACCAGGTTGAGCAGCCGGATCTCGCGCGCGACCGCGACCAGGCGCTGGTCGAGTGCCGCGTGGTGGGCGATGGGGTCGGCGCTGTTCACGCGCTTAGCTCCTACCCCCGCTTGCGGGGGGTGAGGAGGAGTGCTTGCGAGCCACTGGCTCGCGCACCGACGAACGCCCGGCGGCTGTGCCGCCGGGCCGGACAGGCTGGGATGGGGGCAAGCGGTGAGCGACGTCACTCACCCCCACCCTGACCCGTCCGGCCCTCGGGCACAGCCCTCGGGCGTTCAGCGGCGCATGCGCCAGTGGCGCATGAGCGCGCCGCCTCAGCCCCCGCTCCGCGGGGGAGGGAGAAAGCTCAGTGCTTCCCATACTTCTCATCCAGCCGCTTCCCCAGCGCCTTCGTCTGCACCTTCGCCTCGCCCTTCTGCGCCAGCCGCAAGGCCAGGCGGTCGGCGGCGCCGGCGACCTCGTCGCGCAGCTTGGCGTAGTTGGCCAGGCGGCCGGGGTCCAGGGTGCCGGCCTCGACCGCGGCGCGCACCGCGCAACCGGGCTCGCGCTGGTGGCGGCAGTCGCGGAAGCGGCATTCGGCGGCCAGCGCCTCGATGTCCTCGAAGCTTTCGGCGACGTCTTCCTCGCCGGTCGGCTTCAGTTCGCGCATGCCGGGCGTGTCGATCAGGCAGGCGCCCGAGGGCAGCGGGATCAGCGCGCGGTGGGTGGTCGTGTGGCGGCCGCGCGCGTCGTGCGCGCGCACTTCGCCGGTCTTCATCCGCTCGATGCCGAGCAGGGTGTTGGTGAGGGTGGACTTGCCGGCGCCCGAGGAACCGACCAGCACCGCGGTGTTGCCCGGCTGCAGCCAGGGCGCGAGCGCGGCGACGCTGGCCGGGTCGCGCGCGTTGAGCGCGAGCACCGCGACCTCGCCGGCGACGTTGCCGGCCAGCGCGTCGCGGGTCGCCGCCACCGCGTCGTCGCCGGCCTGGTCGGCCTTGGTCAGTACCACCACCGGGGTGGCGCCGCTACCCTGCACCAGCAGCAGGTAGCGCTCGATCCGGCGCGGGTTGAAGTCACCGTCCAGCCCGCACACCACTAACACGGTGTCGACGTTGGCGGCGATCAGCTGCTGCCGGTAATGCTCGCCGGCAGCGCCGCGCTTGATCGCCGAATGGCGCGGCAGCAGGGCGACGATGCGCGGGCTGGCGGCATCGCCCTCGACCAAGACCCAGTCGCCGACCGCTGCGCGTTCCTCCGGCGCGAGCTTGCCCTTGCGGTAGCCGGTGGCGCGCTGCCACTCCGGCGGCGACTCGGCGGCGGCGGCCTGGTCCGGCCCCTCGGCGACGACGTAGCCGCTGCGGTGCTGCTCGACCACCCGCGCCGGCCGCGCCCGCGGATGCGCCGCGAGGCAGGCCGCCCACTGCGGATCGGCAACGTCGCCGGCATAGGGCCAGCCGATCGCGCGCAGCGGGGTCATGGAGAGGCGGACGCAGGCATGCGCCGGATTCTAAGCGGCCCGGGCAGGGCGCCGCTTTGGCTCCCTCCCTCGCAAAGCGGGGGGTTGCTTTTGTGCCCCCAGCCCCGCACAGCGGGCAAGGTTGCCTTGAGCCCCCCTCCCCGCACAGCGGGCAAGGTTGCCTTGAGCCCCCTCCCCCGCACAGCGGGGGAGGGCTGGGGAGGGGGTGAGTCAGTCGCGAAAAGCCGCACCCTCACCCTCGCGCTGCGCGCTCGACCTCTCCCGCCAGCGGGAGAAGTGACAGCACCGCCGCGCCCGCTCCGCAGTCCCCTCTTCCGCAGGCCGCAGAGCTGACAGCCTCGCCCTGCGCGCGGCCCCGCCGTTCCCCCTCTCCCGCTTGCGGGAGAGGGCTGGGGTGAGGGCGCTCTTGCCTTGACCCGCTCCCCCGCGCAGCCCCCGTTTTCAGCTAGGCTGACCCGCCCTGCCTGCCGCCCCGTTCACGATGTCGCCGCCGCTCAAGACCCGCGCCCGCCTGTCCGAAGTCCGTTACGAGATCCGCGGCGAGCTGGCCCGCCGGGCGCGCGAGCTGGAGGCGCAGGGCCGGCAGCTGATCAAGCTCAACATCGGCAACCCGGGCGCGTTCGGCTTCCGCGCGCCGGAGCACCTGCAGCAGGCGATCGCCGGCCGCATCGCCGCCACCGATCCCTACACCCACCAGCAGGGTCTGCCCGCCGCGCGCGAGGCGATCGCCGCGTTCCACCGCGCGCGCGGCACGCCCAACGCGAGCCCTGAGCGCGTGTTCGTCGGCAACGGCGTCAGCGAGCTGATCGACCTGTCGCTGCGCGCGCTGCTCGATCCCGGCGACGAGGTGCTGCTGCCGGCGCCCGACTACCCGCTGTGGTCGGCCGCGACCATCCTCAACGACGGCCGCCCGGTCTATTACCGCTGCCTGCCGGAACACGGCTTCCTGCCCGACCCCGACGAGATCGAAGCGCTGGTCACCCCGCGCACCCGCGCGATCGTGCTGATCAACCCCAACAACCCGACCGGCGCCGCCTATCCGCGCGCGCTGCTCGAACGCATCGCCGCGGTCGCCGCGCGCCACGGCCTGTTGCTGATGGCCGACGAGATCTACGACGGCATCCTTTACGACGGCGCGTCGTTCCAGCCATTGGCCCCGCTCGCCGGCGAGCTGCCGTGCCTGTCCTTCGGCGGCCTGTCGAAGGTGCACCGCGCCTGCGGCTGGCGCGTCGGCTGGGCGGTGCTCAGCGGCGATCCGCTCGCCACCGGCCCGCTGCACCACGCGATGGACCTGCTCGGCGCGCTGCGCCTGTGCGCCAACGTGCCGGGCCAGTTCGCGATCGAGGCCGCGCTGCACGGCGAGGACACCATCGGCGCGCTGACCGCGCCCGGCGGCCGCCTGCACGAGACCCGGCGCGCGCTGATCGACTGCTGCGCGGCCAGCGAGCACCTCGCCCTGGTCGCGCCGCAGGGCGCGCTGTACGGCTTTCCCGCGGTGGTCGGCGACGCCGCGCGCGGTTTCGACGACCACGCCTTCGCGCTGCGGCTGCTGGAGGAGGAACAGGTGCTGATCGTGCCCGGCTCGAGCTTCAACGTCCCGTACCGCAACCATTTCCGGGTGACCCTGCTGCCGGAGGCGCCGGTGCTGCGCGAAGTCTTCGCCCGTATCGACCGCGTGCTCGCACGCCGCGCCGAAAGCGCCGCCCGCGCGGTCGCCTGAGCATGGCCGGCGCCGCGCTGTCCTGGCTCGCGCTGGGCGACAGCTACACGATCGGCGAAGGCGTGGCCGAAGACGCACGCTGGCCGGCGCGGCTGGCCGCCGAACTGCGCCGCGCGCGCGTTCCGCTTTCCGATCCGCGCATCCTCGCGCGCACCGGCTGGACCACTGACGAGCTCTCCGCGGCGATGAACGCGGAAGAACCGCTCGGCCAGTGGGACTTGGTCTCGCTGCTGATCGGCGTCAACAACCAGTACCGCGGGCGGCCGGTGGAGGAGTACGCGCGCGAGTTCGCGGCGCTGCTGGCGCGCGCGGTCAAGCTCGCCGGCGGCCGCACCGACCGCGTGCTGGTGCTGTCGATTCCGGACTGGGGCGTGACCCCGTTCGCCGCCGCCGAAGGCCGCGACCGCGCGGCCATCGCGCAGGAGCTCGACGCCTACAACGCCGCCGCGCGCGCGACCTGCGCGCTGCGCCAGGTCGCCTTCGTGGACATCACCGGCGTCTCGCGCGCGCTCGGCGGCGCGCCGTCGATGCTGGCCGACGACGGCCTGCATCCGTCCGCGGCGATGCACGCCGAATGGGCGGCGCTGGCGCTGCCGGTCGCGCGCAGGCTACTGCAGTGAGCGACGGCCGTGCGCTCGACCGCGCCAGCGCCGCGCGCATCGCCGCGGCGTACAAGCCGGCGCGCTGGTTCGGCAACCGCTGGAACTACTTCTACAGCCGCGCCAAGCTGGCCAGCGACCCGCTGTATCCGGCGGTCGCCGACGCCTTGCGCGGCACCGCCGCGCCGTTGCTCGACCTCGGCTGCGGGATCGGCCTGCTCGCGCTGGCGTTGCGCGACGCCGGCATCGCGCTGCCGTACCGGGGCGTGGACTTCGACGCCGCCAAGATCGCACAGGCGCGGCGGGCCGGGCAGGTGGCCGGCATCGCCGACGCCAGCTTCGACGTCGTCGATCTCGCCGCCGCGTACCCGCGGCACCGGGGCAGCGTCGCCCTCCTCGACGTGCTGCAGTACCTGCCGCCGGACGCGCAGGCGCGCCTGCTCGACGCCGCGATCGGCATGCTGTCGGCCGGCGGCGTGCTGGTGATCCGCAGCGGCCTCGACGATGGCGGCGCCCGCATCCGCACCACCGGCGCCTTCGACCGTATCGCCGCGCGCCTGGGCTGGATGAAGTCGCCCCCGCTGCGCTACCCGCGCGAGGACGAACTGCGCGCGCGCCTGGACGCCGCCGGCCTGCAGAGCAGATTCAGCCCGCTGCGCGGCAACACGCCATTCAACAATTACCTGATCGTCGCCCGCCGCGCGAAGGCGTGACCTGCAGTTCCCTCGCTTCGCGCTCGACTCTCCCGTAAACGGGAGAGGTGACAGCAACCCGCGGCGCGCCGCAATACCCCCTCTCCCGCCGACGGGAGAGGGCTGTGGTGGGGGCGCTTCTGCTTTGGCCCCCTCCCCCGCGCAGCGGAGGAGGGTTGGGGTGGGGGTGAGTCTTTCGCCAACAGCGGCACCCTCGCGCTTCGCGCTCGACCTCTCCCGTAAACGAGAGAGGTGACAGCAAGGCAGCGCCGCGGAAACTTCCCCGCAGTTCCCCCTCTCCCCCAAAGTGGGAGAGGTGACAGCAGAAGCAACGCTCCGCCAAGGCCGTTCCCCCTCTCCCGTTTACGGGAGAGGGTCGGGGTGAGGGCGCTCTTAGATCGCGTACCCGAACTGCTGCCGGAACTGCCCGGCGAACTCCGCCCAGGTGAACCGCTGGTTCTGGGTCCCGGGGTATTCCACCTTCAGCGCGCCCATCAGCGAAGCCATCCGCCCGCAGGTCGCCAGCTCGTCGCCGCGCATCAGGCCGAAGATCAGGCCGGCGCGATAGGCGTCGCCGCAGCCGGTCGGGTCGGTGATCCGGCGCTCGTGCGCCGGCGGGATCTCCAGGGTCTGGCCGCCGGTATGGATCAGCGAACCGCGCGGGCCCTGGGTGGTGATGTAGGCCTTGACCTTGGACGCGATCGTCGCCGCGTCCCAGCCGCTGCGCTCCTGCAGGAGGTTGGACTCGTAGTCGTTGACCACCACGTAGTCCGCCAGCTCGATGAAGTGGCGGAACTCCTCACCCGAGAACAGCGGCATCGCCTGACCCGGATCGAAGATGAAGGGGATCCGGGCTTCGGCGAACTCCTCCGCGTTCTGCAGCATGCCCTCGCGCCCGTCCGGGCTGACGATGCCGAAGGTGATGCCGGGCACGTCGCGCACGTGGTTCTCGTGGCTGCGCATCATCGCGCCCGGGTGGAAGGCGGTGATCTGGTTGTTGTCGAGGTCGGTGGTGATGAAGGCCTGGGGCGTGAACAGCTCCGGGATCTCCTTGACTTGGTCCAGGCGGATGCCCTGGGCCTGGAACCACTCCCGGTACGGCCCGAAGTCCTGGCCGACCGTCGCCATCGGCACCGGGTCGCCGCCCAGCAGCTTGAGGTTGTAGGCGATGTTGCCGGCGCAGCCGCCGAACTCGCGCCGCATCCGCGGCACCAGGAAGGACACGTTGAGGATGTGCACCTTGTCGGGGAGGATGTGGTTCTTGAACTGGTCCGGGAACACCATGATGGTGTCGTAGGCCAGGGAACCGCAGATCAGTGCCGACATGGTGCAGGACTCGGGCGTGCCAAAAGGCGGCTAGGGTAGCGGCTGGGGGCGGGCGGGGCCAGTTTCGGGCGCGGCTGCGGCCCCGCTGTTCCCCCTCCCCCGCTCGCGGGGGAGGGGCGGGGTGGGGCGCCGCGCGCCGCGTGTTTTGTGGCCTGCGTCGCCCAAGCCGTTGTTGTGCCCCCCGGGGGCCGTTGCTAGGCTAGCCAATCCCCCGCATTCCCCCTGCGCGTCCCGGTTTTTCCCGCCTGCCGGGGCCGCTCCGCACCCTGACGGACACCTGCGCCCGATGTTCAAGAAGTTCCGCGGCATGTTCTCCAACGACCTGTCGATCGACCTCGGCACGGCCAACACCCTCATCTACGTCCGCGGCCAGGGCATCGTGCTGAACGAGCCGTCGGTGGTCGCGGTGCGCCAGGACCGGCTGATCGGCAACCAGCGCTCGGTCGCCGCGGTCGGCGCGGAGGCCAAGCAGATGCTCGGCCGCACCCCCGGCCACATCACCACGATCCGGCCGATGAAGGACGGCGTCATCGCCGACTTCACCTACACCGAGGAGATGCTCAAGCACTTCATCCGCAAGGTGCACAAGTCGCGGATGCTGCGGCCGAGCCCGCGGGTGCTGGTGTGCGTGCCCGCCGGCAGCACCCAGGTCGAGCGCCGCGCGATCAAGGAATCGGCCGAGGAAGCGGGCGCGCGCGAGGTGTTCCTGATCGAGGAGCCGATGGCGGCCGCGATCGGCGCCGGCATGCCGGTCACCGAGGCGCGCGGCTCGATGGTGGTGGACATCGGCGGCGGCACCACCGAGGTCGCAGTGATCGCGCTCAACGGCATCGTCTACTCGCAGTCGGTGCGCATCGGCGGCGACCGCTTCGACGAGGCGATCATCGCCTACGTCCGCCGCCACCACGGCATGCTGATCGGCGACGCCACCGCCGAGCGGATCAAGCTCGAGATCGGCTGCGCCTACCAGCAGCAGCACGTGCGCGAGATCGAGGTCTCCGGCCGCCACCTCGCCGAGGGCGTGCCGAAGATGATCACCATCAACTCCAACGACGTGCTGGACGCGCTGCACGAGCCGCTGGCGGGGATCGTGGCCGCGGTCAAGCAGGCGTTGGAGCAGACCCCGCCGGAACTGTGCGCCGACGTCGCCGAGCGCGGCATCGTGCTGACCGGCGGCGGCGGACTGCTGCGCGACCTCGACCGCCTGCTCAGCGAGGAGACCGGCCTGCACGTGCAGGTGGCCGACGATCCGCTGACCTGCGTGGCGCGCGGCGGCGGCCGGGCGCTGGAGCTGGTGGACATGCACGGCAACGAGTTCTTCGCGCCGGAGTGACCTTGTTCGGAGATGGGCCCTCCATGGCCCACTCCGAAGCGCCGAGCAAGAAGCGTGGTTCTTGCCCGGCGCCGCAAATGGCTTCGCCATTTGCGTTGATCCATCCATGGATCAAGTCCACGAGCCCCTGCGACGCTTTCGCGGCCAAAAACGACCCGACACGCTGACGTGCCTGCCTACACCAGCGCTCCCGCACCCAAGCCCGGCGACGTCGCCGGCACCCTGCGGTTGCTGGCGTTCCTGGCGCTCGCCGTCGCCCTGATCGTGCTCGACCACCGCGGCGGCTGGCTGGCGCAGCTGCGCGCGCGCAGCGAGGTGGTGGTGCAGCCCCTGTGGTGGCTGGCCGGGTTGCCGGGGCGGGTCGGCGAGGACCTGCGCGACAACGCCACCACCCGCGCCCAGCTCGCGCACGAGAACCGCGTGCTGCGCAACGCGCTGCTGATCAGCGGCGCGCGCCTGGCGCGACTGCAGGCGGCGGCGGCGGAGAACGCGCGCCTGCGGGGCCTGCTGGCGGCGGCGCAGCGTGGCGGCCTGGACGTGCAGCTGGCGCCGATCCTCGACATCGACCTCGATCCGGTGCGCCAGCGCCTGGTGCTCGCCGCCGGCGCGCGCGACGGCGTGGAAACCGGCCAGACCGTGATCGACGCCGGCGGCCTGGTCGGCCAGATCATCGCGGTTGCGCCGCGCAGCGCGACCGTGCTGCTGCTCACCGATCCCGACCACGCGGTGCCGGTGGTGGTCGCGCGCACCGGCGTGCGCCTGGTCGCCTACGGCGAGGGCCGCAGCGACCAGCTGCGGCTGGCCAACATCCCGCTGTCGAGCGACATCAAGGTCGGCGACGTGCTGGTGACTTCCGGCCTTGGCGGCCGTTTCCCGGCCGGCTTCCCGGTCGGCAGCGTAGTCGCGCTGCGTCCGGACGACAGTCGCGCGTTCCTGATCGGCGACCTCAGGCCGGCGGCGCAGCTGGACCGCGGCAAGGACGTGCTGCTGCTGCGCGACCGCGCGCCCGACGCCGCCACCACCGCGCCGGCGCCCGCCGCGGCGCAGCCGGGGCAGGCGCCGGCGGCGAGCGCGCAGCGCACGACCGCGCCCGCCACGCGCAGCGACGCCGCGCCGCCGCGTCGCCCGTCCCCGGGAGCCTCCCGATGAGCCGCGCGCGCAGCCAGTGGCCGCTGCCGCTCAGCGTGCTCGCCGCGCTGATGCTCGGCCTGCTGCCGCTGACCCCGCTGCTGCAGCCGCTGCGGCCGTACTGGCTGGCGCTGGTGGTCGCGTACTGGGTGCTGGAGGAACCGGAGCGGCTCGGCCTCGGCTTCGCCTTCGCGATGGGCGTGCTCGCCGACCTCGCGTTCGGCTCGCTGCTCGGCGAGCAGGCGCTGCGGCTGACGATCATGGCCTTCATCCTGCAGCGCTTCCGCGCGCGCATGCGCTTCTTCCCGCTGTGGCAGCAGGCGCTGGCGATCGGCGGCCTGCTGCTCAACGATCGCGTGGTCAGCGCGGCGGTGCACGTCGCGCTCGGCGCGCCGACCCTGCCGTGGGTGTTCTGGTGGGCGCCGTTGCTGGGCATGCTGCTGTGGCCCCCGGTATTCCTGCTGCTGGACACGCTGCGGCTCGGCCGCCGCGGGTAGCGCGCGATGGGTCCGCGCCGCCGCCACCTGAAGAACCCGCACGCGGAGGCCGCGCAGTTCCGCGTGCGCGCGGCGATCGGCTTCGCGATCGTGCTGCTCGCGCTCGGCGGGCTGGCGGCGTGGTACTTCCGCCTGCAGGTGGTCGAGCACGCGCAGTACGCCACCCGCTCGGAGGCCAACCGGATCAAGCCGCGCCCGGTGCTGCCGGGGCGCGGCCTGATCTACGACCGCAAGGGCCGGGTGCTCGCCGACAACGTGCCCGCGTACCGGCTCGACGTGCAGCCGGACAAGGCCGGCGATCCGGAAAAACTGATCGCCGGCCTGTCGAAGATCGTCGCCCTGACCCAGGACGACATCGACCGCTTCAACGAGGAGCGCCGCGCCACCCGCGGCGTGCGCCCGGTGACGCTCAAGCTGCGCGTGCCCGACGAAGAGGCCGCGCGCTTCGCGGTGGACCGCTGGCGCTTCCCGGGCGTGGAGCTCGTCCCCTACCTCAATCGCCGCTATCCGTACGGGCCGTTGCTGGCGCACATCATCGGCTACGTCGGCCGCGTCGACGAGCAGGACCTGCAGAAGCTCGGCGCGGCCAACGCCGCGTTCACCCACACCGGCAAGGCCGGGCTGGAGCGCTACTACGACGCCGCGCTGCGCGGACGGATCGGCTACGAGCAGGTCGAAACGAACGTGGAAGGGCGCGCGCTGGGCACGGTCGGGCGGGTGCCCGCGGTGCCGGGCGCCGACCTGCGGCTGTCGATCGACCTCGATTTGCAGCAGGCCGCGGTCGCCGCCTTCGGCGACTTCGACGGCGCCGCGGTCGCGATGGATCCGCGCACCGGCGAGGTGCTGGCGATGGTCAGCCTGCCGAGCTACGACCCCAACCTGTTCGTCAACGGCATCTCGCACCGCGACTACAAGGCGCTCAACGACAACCCGTCGCGCCCGCTGTTCAACCGCAACGTGCTCGGCGGCGGCCCGCCGGGCTCGACGGTCAAGCCCTTCGTCGGCCTCGCCGGCCTCGACAGCGGGCTGCGCAGGCCGGAGGACGCGGTGTTCTCCACCGGCGAGTTCCACATTCCCGGCCAGCGCCGCGGCTACCGCGACGCGCACGGCGGCGCCGGCTGGACCGACCTGCGCAAGTCGATCGCGCAATCGGTGAACTACTACTACTACAAGCTCGCCTACGACATGGGCATCGAGCGCTTCTCGAAGTGGATGCACAAGTACGGCTTCGGCGAGCGCACCGGGATCGACCTCACCGGCGAGAACAAGGGCATCGTCCCCTCGGTGGAATGGAAGCGCGCGCACAGCCGCGAACCCTGGTACGCCGGCGAGACCGTGATCGCCGGCATCGGCCAGGGCTACTGGATCGCGACCACGCTGCAGCTGGCGCGCGCGACCTCGGCGGTGGCGCACGACGGCCTGCTGCCGCGCCCGCACCTGGTCGCCGAGCGCCGCGACGGCTACAAGGCGCCGTGGCGCGCGTTGCCGCAACCGGCGCCGCGCCGGATCACCGAGCACCCGCGCCACCTGCGCGCGGTGCAGGAAGGCATGATGGCGACCATGCAGCCGGGCGGCACCGGCGCCGCGATGGCGGTCAACGCGCCCTACCTGATGGCGGGCAAGACCGGCACCGCGCAGAAGGTCAGCCGCAAGGGCAACGTCAGCATGAACCCGCATTCGCTGCCGCTGCACCTGCGCCACCAGGCGTGGTTCATCGGGTACGCGCCGGCGGACGATCCCAAGATCGCGGTCGCGGTGATGGTCGAGCACGGCGGCTACGGCGCCAGCACCGCCGGCCCGATCGCGCGCAAGATCATGGACGCCTGGCTGCTCGGCACCCGGCCCGAGCCGCCGGTGCGCAGGGACGGTGCGCCGCAGGCGCCCAAGTTCGACAACGTGGTGTCCGGGCCGGTGCTGGCGTGGGTGCCGCCGGTGCCGAAGGCAAGCACCGCGCCGGCCCCGCGGGGTGCGCAGGACGCCGAGGACGCGAAGGATGCGCGGGACGTGACGAAGCCAGCTGTCGACACGCGTGCGGCAGGGCAGCCGTCGCCATGAGCATCCTGCTGCGCTGGCTGGTGGACCTGGTCGCGCGCTTCGTGCGCACGCTGGACGTGTGGCTGACGCTGGCGATCGGCGCGCTGATGACGATCGCGCTGATGGTGTTGTACAGCGCCGGCGGGGAATCCTCGTCGATCGTGGTGGCGCAGGGCGCGCGCTTCGGCGTCGGCCTGGGCGCGCTGTGGCTGATGTCGCGGTTGCCGCCGACCCAGCTGCGGCACTGGACGCCGCTGGTGTACGGCCTGTCGCTGGTGCCGCTGCTGCTGGTGCTGGTGATCGGCCAGGGCCGCAGCGGCAACCTGTGGCTCAACCTCGGCGTGTTCTATTTCCAGCCGGCGGAAGTGCTCAAGCTGAGCCTGCCGATGATGATCGCGTGGTTCCTGCACCGCGAACGGCTGCCGCCGTCGTTCGGCACGGTGCTGGTCGCCGCGGTGATGATCGCGGTGCCGACCTTCCTGATCCTGCTGCAGCCGGATTTCGGCACCGCGATGCTGGTCGGCATCAGCGGCGCGTTCGTGCTGTATCTGGCCGGCCTGTCGTGGTGGTGGTTCGCCGCCGCCGGCGGCGCGGTCGCGGCGATGGCGCCGATCGCGTGGTTCTGGCTGCTCGCGCCCTACCAGAAGGACCGCATCCATACCTTCCTCGATCCGGAGTCCGATCCGCTCGGCACCGGCTGGAACATCATCCAGTCGAAGATCGCGATCGGCGCCGGCGGCCTCACCGGCAAGGGCTGGGGGCAGGGCACCCAGTCGCACCTGAATTATTTGCCCGAGCACACCACCGACTTCATCTTCGCGGTGCTGAGCGAGGAGTTCGGCTGGATCGGCGTGGCCACGGTGCTGGCGCTGTACCTGTTCATCGTCGGCCGCTGCCTGTGGATCGCCAGCCAGGCGCGCGACAGCTTCTCGCGGCTGCTGGCCGGCAGCCTCGCGCTGTCGCTGTTCGTGTACGTGATCGTCAACGGCGGGATGATCTCCGGCCTGCTGCCGGTGGTCGGCGTGCCGATGCCGCTGCTGAGCTACGGCGGCACCTCGGCGGTGTCGCTGCTGGCAGGGTTGGGCGTGGTGATGGCGGTGCGCGCGCATCGGCCGACGCACGGGGGCTAGCGGCGGGGCAAAGAGCGCCCTCACCCCGGCCTGGCTGTCACCTCTCCCGCTTGCGGGAGAGGTCGAGCGCGCAGCGCGAGGGTGAGGGCGCCGCTTTCCGCGAGAGACTCACCCCCACCCCAACCCTCCCCCGCAAGCGGGGGAGGGGGAACCGCGGGAGCCTCCGCCTCGCTGTTTTTGCTGTCACCTCTCCCGCTAGCGGGAGAGGTCGAGCGCGCAGCGCGAGGGTGAGGGCGCCGCTGTTGGCGAAAGACTCACCCCCACCCCAACCCTCCCCCGCAAGCGGGGGAGGGGGAACTGCGGGAGCCTCCGTCTCGCTGCGTTTGCTGTCACCTCTCCCGCTTGCGGGAGAGGTCGAGCGCGCAGCGCGAGGGTGAGGGCGCCGCTGTTGGCGGAAGACTCACCCGCCGACTCACCCCCACCCCAACCCTCCCCCGCTCCGCGGGGGAGGGAGCACAGCACCGCGCGCTGCCCGGACATACGCCCGCGTACCGGTTCCGTTCCGCCCCCGCTGCTAGAATCGGGAGTCCGGAAAAACCCCACGAATTTGCGCGGCACCGGCCGCGTGGAGCACGCGATGAACTGGCTGAACGAGCTGCTGCACAACGACCCCGATCCCGCCGAATCGCGCGAGTGGATCGAGTCCATCAAGGCCGTCATCGACCGCGACGGCCCGCAGCGCGCCCACCAGCTGCTGGAAGGCATGGTCGAGCTGACCCGCCGCGCCGGCGCCCACCTGCCGTTCGCCCCGACCACCGAATACATCAACACCATCCCGCCGCAGCTGGAGGCCAAGAGCCCCGGCGACGCCGCGATGGAATGGCGCATCCGCTCGATCATCCGCTGGAACGCGATGGCGATGGTCGTGCGCGCCAACCGCAAGCCGGGCGAGCTCGGCGGCCACATCGCCAGCTTCGCCTCGTCCGCCACCCTCTACGACGTCGGCTTCAACCATTTCTGGCGCGCGCCCAGCGCCGAGCACCCGGGCGACCTGCTCTACATCCAGGGCCACAGCTCGCCCGGCATCTACGCGCGCAGCTTCCTCGAAGGCCGCCTCACCGAATCGCAGATCGACAACCTGCGCATGGAAGTCGACGGCCAGGGCATCAGCTCCTACCCGCACCCGTGGCTGATGCCGGACTACTGGCAGACGCCGACCGTGTCGATGGGCCTCGGCCCCATCAGCGCGATCTACATGGCGCGCAGCTGGAAGTACCTCGAGGCGCGCGGCCTGATGCCGAAGACCGACCGCAAGGTCTGGTGCTTCCTCGGCGACGGCGAGACCGACGAGCCCGAGTCGCTCGGCGCGATCTCGGTCGCCGGCCGCGAGGGCCTGGACAACCTGGTGTTCGTCATCAACTGCAACCTGCAGCGCCTGGACGGCCCGGTGCGCGGCAACGGCAAGATCATCCAGGAGCTGGAAGGCAACTTCCGCGGCGCCGGCTGGAACGTGATCAAGCTGATCTGGGGCAGCTACTGGGATCCGCTCCTCGCCCGCGACACCAGCGGCATGCTGCGCCGGGTGATGATGGAAACCGTCGACGGCGAGTACCAGAACTGCAAGGCCTTCGGCGGCGCGTACACGCGCGAGCACTTCTTCGGCAAGTACCCGGAGACCAAGCAGATGGTCGCCATGCTGTCCGACGAGGACATCTGGCGCCTCAACCGCGGCGGCCACGACCCGCACAAGGTGTACGCCGCCTACCACGCCGCGGTGAACACCAAGGGCATGCCGACCGTGATCCTCGCCAAGACGGTGAAGGGCTACGGCATGGGCGGCGCCGGCGAGGCGCTCAACCCGACCCACCAGACCAAGAAGCTCGACACCGACGCGGTGCGCGTGTTCCGCGACCGCTTCAACATCCCGGTCAGCGACGCCCAGCTCGAGGGCGACGCGATCCCGTTCTACCACCCGGGCGAGAAGTCGCCCGAGGTCGAGTACCTGCAGGAGCGCCGGCGCGCGCTCGGCGGCCACCTGCCGGCGCGCCGCCGCAAGTCCACCGAAACCCTGCCGGTGCCGGAGCTGTCCATCTTCGAGCGCCTGCTCAAGAGCACCGGCGAGCGCGAGATCAGCACCACCATGGCGTTCGTGCAGGCGCTGCAGGTGCTGCTGCGCGACAAGCAGGTCGGCCCGCGCTGCGTGCCGATCGTCGCCGACGAGGCGCGCACCTTCGGCATGGAGGGCATGTTCCGCCAGCTCGGCATCTACGCGCCGCGCGGCCAGCAGTACAAGCCGGTCGACCGCGACCAGCTGATGTACTACCGCGAGGACGCCGCCGGCCAGGTGCTGCAGGAAGGCATCACCGAGGCGGGCGCGTTCGCCAGCTGGGTCGCGCAGGCGACCAGCTACAGCGTCAACGACCTGCCGATGCTGCCGTTCTTCATCTACTACTCGATGTTCGGCTTCCAGCGCGTGGGCGACCTCGCCTGGATGGCGGGCGACATGCGCGCGCGCGGCTTCCTGCTCGGCGCCACCGCCGGCCGCACCACGCTCAACGGCGAGGGCCTGCAGCACCAGGACGGCCACAGCCAGATCCAGGCCGGCCTCGTTCCCAACTGCCGCAGCTACGACCCGACCTTCGCCTACGAGGTCGCGGTGATCCTGCACTACGGCCTGCAGCGCATGCTCGGCGAGCAGCGCGACGAGTACTTCTACCTGACCCTGATGAACGAGAACTACGCGCACCCGGAGATGCCGGAGGGCGCGCAGGACGGGATCATCAAGGGCATGTACCTCCTCTCCTCCACCGGCGCCGCGGGAAGCACCTCCCCCGCGAAGAGCGGGGGAGGTCGAAGCGGCGAAGCCGCTTCGGGCGGGGGCGCTCAGGCCGCGAAGAAGAAGTCCAGCGCCCCCCACGTCCAGCTGATGGGCTCCGGCACCATCCTGCGCGAAGTCATCGCCGCCGCCGACCTCCTCGACAAGGACTTCGGCGTCACCGCCGACATCTGGTCCTGCCCCAGCTTCAACGAGCTCGCCCGCGACGGCATCGACGCCGAGCGCTGGAACCGCCTGCACCCCGAGTCCGACCCGCGCAAACCCTACGTGACCGAACAGCTGGAAGGCCGCCAAGGCCCCGCGATCGCCGCCACCGACTACATCCGCGCCTTCCCCGAGCAGGTCCGCGCCTACGTCCCGATGCGCTACACGACGCTGGGCACCGACGGTTACGGCCGCAGCGACACCCGCGAGAACCTGCGCCGCTTCTTCGAGGTCGACCGCTTCCACATCGCCCACGCCGCGATCGCCGCGCTGGCGCAGGAAGGCAAGATGACCGGCAAGGACGTCGCCCGCGCGATCAAGCTGTACAAGATCGATGGGGACAAGCCGAATCCGGTTGGGGTTTGAATTTTGGTAATTGGCGAATGGGCGGCAGATGCCGCCCATTCGCGTTTTTGCGTCTCGTTCAGCGCGAAGAAGGGCACCTACCGTGTGCAAAGCCGCAAGATTCGAGCACCTTGTGGCGGTAATCCTTTGATGACAGACTAATCCGAATCGATTGGGGGAAAGCCGTGAGCGAAGATTTGGTGTCACGACAGGCGAGACGGCTTGGTCGGTATGGCTATCTGTCACTCGGCAGTACCACACTTGCTCAACTGAAAAAGAGCAAATTCATCCGAACCAAGTTGGCAGTCGACGAAGAGCGTAGGAAGCCGGATGGAATCGTATTTTTACCGCTAGGCGGCATCAAGGCTGTTGTCGAATACAAGCAGCCTGCAGAACTTACAGAAAGAAAGATTCCCAGCGTTGTTAAAGCATATGGCTCAATTGCACGCGCTGTCTGTAAGGTTCTGATTGTTAGCGATGGGAAAAAGACGCGTTGGTATAACGCATTAACTGAAAAGCCTATTCTCGATGAGAATGGACAAGAGCTTCGCTTCCATTTTGATGGCGCACGGATTGATAGCCAAACGTTAAGCCAGGAGGAGGAATCGACTCTCGTTTCTCTTATAGAGAAGGCGGACTACAGCCTTTCTGAAACAAATAACCAATTCACGAGGCTGCAAGTCATAGATCCAAGCGGGCTGGCCAAATCTGTGTGGCAGAAGATATGGATCAATACGGGGAAGGAACCCGAGAAATGCCTCTATAACGTTGTCGAAATCCTTGTCTTCAAGTTTCTTAGCGACTTGGGAGTGCTCGTAGGAAATTACTCTTTTCGGCGAATCGTGGAATTGCTTGCAAGCGAAGGCGAGCGGGAAGCTTTAAACCACTACGGAAAGGTTAGCCGAGACCGGATTAGAACTCTTTTTCCTAAGGGTGCTGATGGAACGACCGTGATAAATGGCACCATCTTTGTCAACGAGGCGGGCAGACCAAACTTGTCTCAAGCTGGGCTTTTTGGGGAGGTGATTCGCGCGTTCCAAGATTTCGACGATGAACATGGTTCACTGCGATATATTGATCGCCAATTTAAGTCCCGGTTGTACGAGTCGTTTCTGCGGCAGCAGGCGGGCATTCGTTCCTTGGGGCAGTATTTCACACCTAGGAATGTGATCCAGCCGATAGTTCGTATGGCAAACGCAGGTGCTCTTCGTCCAGGTGATAGTGTTTGCGATCCGTTTTGCGGTGTCGGCGGCTTTTTGCTGGAAGCCATTGCAGAGAACGAAGGCTTGATGGAGCAATTCAAGCCAAAAAATGGAAAGGTCCAACCAGGCGTTATTTTCCGTGGCTACGACAAGGGCACAGACGAGAAGGATGACGAACGGACTATCATCCTAGCCAAAGCAAATATGCTGGTCTATCTGTCTGACCTTATTTCGGATTATCACTCTGAAGAGTATCTGGAACAGTTTTCCCAGAACGCATTCAATTCGGTCTTTCAGCTCATCCGTTCAAACTTGGGAACGTACGGGCGTGTCGATCCTCAGGAGCAATACGACCTGATTTTGACAAATCCGCCTTATGTCACAAGTGGCTCGGCTAGCATCAAGAACGCTATCGAGTCAGCGGGACTGGCGCAGCATTATGCGCAGGGGGGGCGGGGAACCGAATCGCTTGCAGTTCAGTGGATCATTAATCACTTAAAGCCGGGCGGGCAGTGCTTTGTTATCGTGCCGGACGGTCTTTTGAATCAGAGCTCTATCCTAGAGTACGTAAAATCCGAGTGTGATGTACTCGCCATCATTGCGCTTCCAAGTCGAACCTTTTATTCCACGCCAAAAAAGACCTATATTTTGGCGCTGAAAAAGAGGGCCGGGAAAGCAAGACAAGATTGCCCCGTATTCACGTATTTGATCTCCGAAATCGGCGAGTCACGTGATTCCCGCAGAGTGCCCATCGCGGCGAATGATTTGACTACGATGGAGCAAGAGTATGCCTATTTCCGAGCCTCCCCGGCGACGTACGTTACGTCAGACCCGCGCTGTCGAATTATTTCGAGCGAAGATTTTGAGTTACTTCGCAACTGGCTTATCGATAGACAATGGTCGCACGAGGAAAAAGTAGCTTTGGGTATCGTTGAGGAGGCCTTCGAGGTGGATGCTGAGACCTTTAAGGATCTGGTTGGGGACGCCAAGCTGGCTTTGGATGAGCTTTACGAGCAACTGTCATGAGCACCTTTGAAGAGATCGCAGTTTGCGACCTTTTCGAGGCTGTCGGCGGGCGGCCAAAGTACGTACGCAACTACATAGACCGGCACCAAGGTCCTTATCCGGTCTACTCTGCATCATTGACCCAGCCGTTTGGGTTCGTCGATGAATTTGAATTCGAAGGCCCATTGTTGACTTGGGTAATGAATGGGTATGGCGGAAGAGTGCAAGAAATCGCGGGAAGATTTAGTGCCAATAGAGACCGAGGGGTTCTAAAGCCGAAAAGCGGAATAAAAACCCCTGATCTAACCTATATAAGGTATGCCTTGGAGCCGCAGCTAACCGCAGCAGCAGTTGGCCGCAGGGTTGATGGCAGGCTCAACGAATACACCAAGCTCTACCCCGAGCAAGCAGGGCAGGTTGCTATTCGACTGCCAGTAGAGTCCTCGGGTAAGTTGGACTATAAGCGCATGTCAGCGGTTGGGCAGAAGCTCAGGAAAATCGAAAAGGCGCAAGCGAAAATTATCGCGGCCCAGGATTCCTTGTCACGCGCCGTATTTTCTTTAAGCGTTCCGAGCCCTAGTGAAACTATTAGCGTGGGGGACGGTCGATATTTCACTTTGTCAATTGGAGATCGCGTTCTACGTTCCCAGCATGCTTCCGCCGGAATTGCGGCTTACAGCGCAAATGTAATGCAGCCGTTTGGCCTAATCAAAAAGTCTAACCTTTCTGACTTTAAGCGACCCTCGTTGTTATGGGGCATTGATGGAAACTTTGAGTGGAACTACATTCCCGCCGGGGAAGAGTTCGCTACTACGGATCATTGCGGAAGGCTCCAGGTTATTGACGATCACATCGACCCGCAGTATGTCTATTGGTATCTCCGCTCAACTCGAGGCCAATACGGTTTTGATCGGGTGTATCGAGCTAGCCTGCAAAATATCAAGGCAGAAGTAGTGGTAGCTTTGCCTAAGAATCGGGTAACTGGGAAGTTTTGCTTGCACACACAGCAGCAGATTGCTGAGTCTCTTCGCAATCTTGAATTTGCTCGCAGTATAACCCTTAGTAAGCTGGGCGAAGTGCTCAAAGCACGGCTCGCGCTTGAGGCGATGTAACGGCTTCGAATGGCGCGGCTGCAGTACATATTTCACCCATGGGTCAACTCATGCCTGTGCCGACCTACGACAAATTTATTGAGCCTATTCTTCGATTTCTGGCGCATCAACCTGGGGGGGTTCCCGCTCGTGACGCCCACGAAGCCGCGGCAGCGGCGCTTGGGCTGAGCGAGGAGGAACGGCAAGAGCTAATCCCAACGGGGCAGGCTGCTTACAAGAATCGAGCAGGGTGGGCTCATGACAGACTAAAGCGGG
The DNA here is from genome assembly GCA_035539135.1 of Lysobacteraceae bacterium. Classification (GTDB taxonomy): domain Bacteria; phylum Pseudomonadota; class Gammaproteobacteria; order Xanthomonadales; family Xanthomonadaceae; genus JABFWF01. Next base: position 138,264 of record DATLJD010000008.1, on the reverse strand, counting down.
TGGGCTATTCCTCCAGCCCAAAACATGGAGTTTGGCGCATCACTCCGGAAGGCGCGGCATTCATTGCCGCACATCCTTTAGGAGTGAAGGATGAAGAAATTGAGCGAATAGCCAAAAGCTATACACCAGGTCAATCGTTCGGTTGCGAAGTAAAAGGTGGAACTGCGGAGACAGTTGCGGATGAAGCACCCCTCCTGAGCCCAGATGATCGGCTGGAAGGCGCGCTCAGCGAAATACAAAGTGCAGTTCGAGCTGAGCTCCTAGAACTACTTCTGCAAGTGTCCCCAAAGTACTTTGAAACCGTAGTACTTGATGTGTTGCACAGGCTAGGCTACGGCGCCAGTCGTAGCGACTTGCAGCGCGTAGGTGGCAGCGGAGATGGCGGTATCGATGGTGTTATCTCATTAGATCGACTTGGGCTTGAAAAGGTGTACGTTCAGGCCAAACGGTGGAAAGGCACGGTTGGTCGTCCAGAAATTCAAGGTTTTTATGGCGCATTGGCTGGGCAGCGGGCAAATAAAGGGGTGTTCATCACGACATCTGGTTTTACCCCTCAAGCGATAGACTTCGCCCGTTCGGTCGAGCGCGTTGTGCTAATTGACGGTGCAATGTTGGCGCAGTTCATGATCGACTGTGAGGTGGGAGTCACTAGTCAACAAGTGCGTGTGCCAAAGATCGACAGTGATTATTTTGACGAGTAGGCGACCAGGGACGAAGGTCACCTACACGCTCTAGTCGCCATCGCGCTGGCGAGCGCCTCAGCGGGCGCGTTCGTACCTCTAGAATGGGGCGCACCCTTTCCTCTCGGCCTCGCAGCCAGGACTCCCATGGCATCCAAGGCCACCGTCATCAAGGCCGAGCTCCAGGTCACCGACCTGGACCGGCATTACTACGCGACGCACAACCTCACCCTGGCTCAGCATCCGTCGGAGACGGAGGAGCGGCTGATGGTGCGGTTGCTGGCGTTCGCGCTGCACGCGGATGAGCGGCTGGAGTTCGGCCGCGGCCTCAGCGACGAGGACGAGCCGGCGCTGTGGCGGCGCGACTACACCGGCGCGATCGAGCAGTGGATCGAGGTCGGGCAGCCGGACGAGTCGCGCCTGCGCAAGGCCTGCGGGCGCGCGCGGGAGGTGGTCGTGGTCGGCTACGGCGGCCAGGCGGCCGAGGCGTGGTGGACGCGGAACACGGCGGCGCTGGGCCGGTTGAAGAACCTCACCGTGCTCGAGATCGCGGCGGGCGACCTGGCCGCGGTCGTGGCGTTGTTCGATCGCGGGATGCGGTTGACCGCGATGATCCAGGATGGGGAACTGCAGCTGATGGATACCGACGCCACCGTCGCGCTGCGGCCGATGGTGCGGATGGCGTCGGCGACCGCGACGGCATAGGGGCCGGCTGGAGGCCTTCCGCCCCGTGATGGGCGAAAGGCGTCGGTTACTTCCGCTTGGCCTCGAGCCGCGCCCGCGATTTCGCGGCCCCGAGGGCGGCCCCACGTTCGAGCAGGACCAGCGCCGTGGCGCGATCGGCCTCCTGCTCGCGCTCCAGTCGCATCAGCGCTTCAGCTCGAACACGGCGGACACCCGCTCGCTGTATTCCACCGTCGGCTGCACGTAGCGGCTGCGGTGCACGCGGCTGCCGGTGACTTCGATGCGGTCGAGGCTGTTCGCACCGTAACCGTCGGAATTGAAGGAGCCAAGACTGTTGATGCTGTACACCGGGCCGAGCGCTGCGCCGAATGCCTGGGCGAGTCCGCTGGCCTTCTCGCGCGCCTGCGCGACCGCCTTTTCCCTCGCTTCCGCGCGCAGCGCCTCCGCGCGGCTGGATTCGAACTGGATGTTGTCGACTTCGTTCACGCCGGCCGCGAGCGCGGCGTCCAGGAACTCGCCGAGCCGCGCGAGATCCCGCAGTTCGACGGTCACCTGGCGCGTGGCGACGAAGCCGTTCGACACCTTGCGGTCCCGTTCGTCGTAGTCGATGTCCTCCGATACGGACAGGTCGGCGGCGCGGACCTGGCTTGGCTGCAGCGCGAAGCGCGGGGCGAGGTCGAGGAAGGCTTCGATGCTGCGATCGACCGATTGCTTGGCGGCGGCCGGAGCGGTGTTGCGGTAGCTGGCGGTGAGGGTGACGCGGGCGAGGTCGGGCGCCACGCTGACCTTGCCCTCGCCAGACGACATCACGTGCGGCGCGTCGGGCAGGGGCGTGCCCGCGACGGCGGAGCCGGCCAGCAGGAGGGCGGTGAGCAGGAGAAATCGCATCGGTCGGTCGTCCTTTAATGCGGCTGGGAATGATGCGTCTGGTGGAATCGAGCGGCGCCTTGGCGGCAAGGACCGTCGCGGCCATATAGCACACGGAGGCCGGCAAGCCGGGGCGGGAAGACTGGGCTTGCGCCGGCGCCCCTGCCGGGTCAGCCCTCGCGTGCGGACTGGTTCCCACGCAGCGTCGTGAGCTCTTCCCGCAACGCCGCCACCTCGCTTTCCAGCGCGGCCACGCGCGCTTCCAGCGCCGATGACGCGGGCTCGGCGCGTGCGCTGACGCGCTCGGACAGCGCGGCGGTGTCCACCGGTCCGCACAGCAGGTGCGCGAAGCGGTCCTCGCGCTGGCCGGGGCCGCGCGGCAGTTGCACGGCCAGCGCGGGCTGGCGCTGGGCGAGGCGCTCGAGGTGGTGGCGGACGTCGTCGGCGTCGGCGAACTTCGCCAGGCGCTCGCTGCGGGCGAACAGCTCGCCGACGGTCTGCGGGCCGCGCAGCAACAGCAGGCCGAGCAGCGCGACCTGTTGCTGCGGCAGGCTGAAGAAGGCGCCGGCGCGGTGCTCGTAGCGTTCGGCCCGCGAGGAGAACACCTGCCTGGCGAGCTTGCGGCCTTCGAGCTGGCGCAGGGCGTGGTGCACCTCGCCCGGGTCCAGCGCCATCACCGGTTCGCGCGCGGTCTTCTGGTTGGCGGCGACCAGCGCGGCGTTGACCGTCAGCGGGTAGGCGTCCGGGGTGGTCGCTTCCTTCTCGACCAGGCAGCCGAGCACGCGGGCTTCGGCGGCGGTGAGGGTGGGCAAGATGGAGTCGTCGGACATCGTGCAGGTCGCAGGCGGGCGGCGACAGCTTAGGGGAAACGGCGCGGACATGCCGCGTCGCGCGTTTGATCCGTGATCCACGGTTGACGCCGCGTATCCTGTAGTTGACACTATGAACATGGCGCTCAGGACCACCCGTTGGGATTCCGCCGACTACCTGCGCACCGAGGAAGAACGCGCCGCCTACCTGGCCGCCTGCGTCGAGGAGGGCGGCGACGATGCCGCCTTCATCGCGCACGCGATCGGCGTCGTGGCCCGCTCGCGCGGCATGAGCCGATTGGCGCGCGAGACCGGCCTGACCCGCGAGGGCCTGTACAAGGCGTTGTCCAAGGGCGGCAATCCGAGCTTCGGCACCGTGCTGAAGGTGGTGGGCGCGATGGGCTACCGGATGTCCCTGGTGCCCGAACCACGGGCCGCGGCGAAGCGCGGCGGGGCAAGGCGTCCAGGTCCGACAAGGACCGCGGCCGGCGCTGCCAAGCGCCCCGCCGTGAAGCGTGCCGTCGTGAAGCGTGCCGTCGTGAAGCGCGGCCCGGCCAAACGCACCGAGGCCAGGCCTGCCCGCAAGAAGCCGGAACGCCAGCAGCCACGCGCCTAGGTTCTTGAGCCTTCCGGCGACGGCGGCGAGGGCCGCCCGCCCCCGTTGTGTGTCGCGCCGACGCCCCCATCGTGAAGGGACCCTCCCAACGGGATCCCGCCGCCATGCCCGACTACCGCAAGACCCCCGAGGCCCTGGCCCGGCTGACGCCGGAGCAGTACCGGGTCACCCAGGAGAGCGCGACCGAGCGGCCGGGCACCGGCGCGCTGCTGCACGAGACGCGGCCCGGGATTTATGTCGACATCGTCTCGGGCGAGCCGCTGTTCGCGTCCTCGGCGAAGTTCGAGTCGCACTGCGGCTGGCCGAGCTTCACCAAGCCGATCGCCAACGTGCGCGAGCTGCGCGACACCTCGCACGGGATGATCCGCACCGAGGTGCGCTCGGCGCATGCCGACAGCCACCTCGGCCACGTGTTCCCGGACGGCCCGCGCGAGCACGGCGGGCTGCGCTACTGCATCAACTCGGCGTCGCTGCGCTTCGTCCCGCGCGAGGAGATGGAAGCGGCCGGCTACGGCGAGTACCTTGCCCAGGTGGAGGAGCCGCGATGAGCGCCGAGCGCGCAGGCCTTGAACGGGCGATCCTCGCCGGCGGCTGCTTCTGGGGCGTGCAGGAGCTACTGCGCAAGATGGACGGCGTGGTCTCCACCCGCGTCGGCTACAGCGGCGGCGACGTGCCCAACGCGACCTACCGCCACCACGGCACGCATGCGGAAGCGGTGGAGATCGTGTTCGATCCGGCGAGGCTCAGCTACCGCGACCTGCTCGCGTTCTTCTTCCAGATCCACGATCCGACCACGCCCAACCGCCAGGGCAACGACCGCGGCCCGTCCTACCGCTCGGCGATCTTCTACACGACGCCGGAGCAGGAGCGCGTCGCCCGCGACACCATCGCCGACGTCGACGCCTCCGGCCTGTGGCCCGGCAAGGTCGTGACCGAGGTGCAGCCGGCCGGCGACTTCTGGGAAGCCGAACCGGAGCACCAGGACTACCTGCAGCACTACCCGACCGGCTACACCTGCCACTTCGTGCGGCCGGAGTGGAAGCTGCCCAGGCGCGCCGCCGGCTGAGCGCGCGGCGCGGCTAGCGCGCCAGCTCCGTCGCCAGCGCGCGCAGCAGCTGCGCGCCGTCGCCGTGCCAGGCGCTGCCGTGCATGCACGCGAGCGTGCGCGGTTGCGCCTGCGCCAGCCGTTCCAGCTGCGCGTCGGCGAACTTGCTGTGCGAGAAGTAGTCCATCGCGTGGCGGAAGGCTTCGCTGGGGCCGAGGATGTCGCCTTCGGTCAGCGCGACCTCGCCGTGCCCGGGCTGGGTGAACAGGTCGCCGCACAGCAGGGTGGCGGTCGTCTCCTCCATCAGGAAGCCGCATTCCCAGGCGTGCGGCAGGTGTGGCGCGTCGAACCAGCGCACGCTGTGGCGGCCGAGCGACAGCGTCTCGCCGTCGGCGAGCGCGCGCGGTGGGCGGTCGGCGAGGTCGCCGATCGACACCAGCGCGGCGACCGTGCCGCACAGTGGCGCGGCCTGCGGCGCCAGCGCCAGCCACTGGTTGAGCGAGCCGCATTCGTCGGACTCGACGTGCGAGAACGAGACGTGGCGCAGGCGCTCGACCGGCATCACGTGGCGCACCGCCTCCAGCACCAGCGGGAACATGGCGCGCGGGCCCGTGTGGAACAGCAGCGGCTCGTCGTCCACGACCAGGTACTGGTTGAACGAGAAGCCGCCCGCGTCGCCGGGCAGCGTCACCGGTGTGTTGATCCGGTAGATGCGCTCGGCGATCTCCTGGACGTTGGTGCCGGACTGCGGGTTGGTGAGCATGGCGGTTCCCGGGCGTCCCGGGCGCGCGCGGGACTCGTAGCAGACAACGCGCGCCGCGGTGCGTCCCGGCCTTCGAAACCTTTACCGGGCGGGCGGCGCGCCTTCAGCCGAGCGCCGCCAGCACCGCGTCGGTGTCCACCACCGTGGCGAATTCCGCGTGCAGGGTGGCGAGGTGGGCGCGCTGCAGTTCGGCGGCGCCGACGCGGCGGCCGTCCGGCCCCTCGAGGTCGAAGCAGGCGCAGGCGTCGCCGACCACGATCGTGCGATAGCCGAGGTTGGCCGCCACCCGCGCGCTGGTGGACACGCACATGTCGGTGGTCATGCCGAACAGCACCACCTGGTCCACGCCCAGCCGGCGCAGGCGCAGGTCGAGGTCGGTGCCGATGAAGGCGGCGTTGACCGACTTGGTCACGAGCGGTTCGTCGCCCTGCGGCTGGAAGCCGCGGCGCAGGGCGTTGCCGGGCGTGCCGGGCGTGAACGGCGAACCGGGCTTCACCGAATCGTGGCGCACGTGCAGCAGCGGCAGGCCGGCGGCGCGCCAGCCGGCGAGCAGGCGCAGGCCGTTGGCTTCCATCGCGGGGTTGCTGCTGGCCGGCAGGTCGAAGGCCTGCTGGACGTCGATCGGGATCAGGGCGGTGCGGGCAGCGAAGGCAAGGGACATGGCGGCATTTGCGGGTGTCGTGGAAGAGGGCGCCACGATCCTCCTGCGCCCGCGCCGGTCTCAACCCGGCACAATGCCGGTCGCGCCGTCACATCGCCGCCCGCCATGAAAGCCCTCGACGCCACCGACCGCCAGCTGATCGCGCTGCTGCAGGACAACGCGCGCCTGTCCACCGTCGCCCTCGCCAAAACGGTCGGGCTGTCGCGCACGACCGTGCAGGAGCGGCTGCAGCGGCTCGAGCAGGCCGGCGTGATCGCGCAGTACACCGTGCGCCTGGGCAGCGGCGGCGATCCGCTGCAGGCCTGGTTGCTGCTGCGCTACGCCGACGGCTTCAGCTGCGACGACGTGATGCCGCTGCTGGCCGGATTGCCGGCGGTGCGCCTGTGCCACAGCGTGGCCGGCGAAACCGACCTGATGGTGCTGGTGCAGGTGGACACGCCGTCCATGCTCGCCGACCTGCGCGAGCGCATCGCCGGCTTCAAGGGCGTGGACGACGTGACCACGGTGCCGGTGCTGCGGGTGACGCTGGACCGGCGCTGAGCAGATTCAGGGCGGGTCGTTCGGGTCGGGCGACGGCGCGTGCTGCGCGCGCAGCGCTTCCTCGTCGGCGGCGGTGACGTCCTCGGCGCCGGGGGAATGGGTCTGCGCGTGCGCGTCGGGGGGTGGCGTCTTCAGCGCGTTCAATGCGCGGTGGCGGGACGTATCGCCGGGCGCGTCCTCGCCTTCGCGGTGCAGGTCCATGCGCAGGCGCGGCAGCGCTTCAGGATGCGCGTGTTGCAGGTATTCGATCATCCGCTCGCGCACCGCGCAGCGCAGGTCGAACAGGTCGCCGGAGTTGCCGGCGCTGACCAGCAGCCGCACCTGCAATGAACGCTCGCTGGTGTCGGTGACCTGGGCGATGCACACCCGGCCGTCCCAGCGCGGGTCGCTTTCGCAGATGCGCTGCAGCGCCTCGCGCACGTCATGCATCGGCGTGCGGTAGTCCAGCCACAGGAAGGCGGTGCCGAGCAGCTGCGAGGTGGTGCGGGTCCAGTTCTCGAACGGGTTCTCGATGAACCACTGCAGCGGCACCACCAGCCGGCGTTCGTCCCAGATCCGCACCACGACATTGGTGCTGTTGATCTCCTCGATCCGGCCCCATTCGCCATTGACGATCACCACGTCGTCCAGCCGGATCGGCTGCGCCAGCGCGATCTGCAGCCCCGCGATCAGGTTGCCGAACACCGGCTTGGCGGCGATGCCGGCGACCAGGCCGATGATGCCGGCCGAGGCCAGCAGCGTCGTGCCGAGCTGGCGGATCGCGGGGAAGGTCATCAGGGCCAGCGCGAGGCCGACCAGCACGATCGCGCCCTGCACGACGCCGCTGATCACCCGGGTCTGGGTCAGCACGCGGCGCGCGCGCAGGTTGTCGGCGGCGTCGATCGGATGCTCGCGCACCACCCGCGCCTCGACCGCGCGCACCGCGCGCACCGCCATCCACACCCCGCACAGCAGCAGGCCGATGCCGATCAGGTGGCGCGCGACCGCCGCCAGCTCCGCCGGCAGCGGCGTCGCACGCAGCGCGAGCAGCAGGCACAGCAGCGGGATCGCGAACGACGCCGGCGGCGCCACCACCATCACGATCCGCGCGCGCAGCTGCAATGCGGCGCGCTGGCGGTAGCGCCGCGCCAGCAGCCGCAGCGCGCGGTGCACCAGCCAGCCGAGGGCGAGCGCCAGCAGCAGCGGCAGCGCGATCGCCAGCAGCGCCGATCCGTCGGGAAGCGTCAGCGACATCGCGCGACATGCTCGCGCAGGCGATGTCCACGCGAGGTCGCCGCCGCGTGATGGCGCGGGACGCCGGCCGCCGCCATCATCGGCCGCATGCCGCTGCTCTTGCTCCTGCTGCTGCCCCTGCTGCTCTTCGCGCTGTGGCTGGTACTGCTGCCGCTGACCCTGTGGCTGCGCTGGCGCGGCGGCCGCGCACGGCGGCGGGTGCAGCCGTGGGCAGTACGGCTCAACGGCTGGCTGCTGGCGGTCTCGGTGCCGGTGTTCCTCTTGTCGGCGTGGATCGCCGCGCGCTGGTGGCCGGACGCGCTGGCGGACGGGGCGGTCGGGCTGTTGGTGGGCGTGCTGGTCGGCATCGTCGGCCTGTGGCTGATGCGGGTGGAGCGCGACCCGCGCGGCCTGTGGGTCACGCCCAACCGCTGGCTGGTGCTGGCGCTGACCACGCTGGTCGCGTTGCGCGTGCTGGCCGGGCTGTGGCGCGCGTGGCGCAGCGTCGCGCAGGCAGGCGTGGCGACGCCGGCCGCGCTCGACGCCGGCCTGTGGACCGGCGTCGCCGGCCTGCTGATCGGCTACGGCCTCGCCACCGCCTGGGGCCTGCGGGCGCGGCTGCATCGCCGGGCGGCCGGGCACGATGCCGTTGGCCGGGGTGTCGATCGGCATGGCGACGCGCGGCGCGGCCGCGATTAGGATCGGCGCAAGCACTCCACCGGAGCCCTTCCCATGCGCCCGTCCGGCATCGAACCGTCCGTGCAGGCGTGGGTGCGCGCGGCCGGACTGGCCTACCTGGTGATCATCGCGTGCGGCCTGTTCGGCGAGATGGGCGTGCGCGAAGCACTGGTGGACTGGAACGACGCCGCGGCCACCGCGCACCACCTGCGGGCCGAGGCCGGACTGTGGCGGCTCGGCGTCGCCACCGACCTGCTGATGCACCTGTGCGACGTGCTCGTGTTCGTCGTGCTGTACCTGGTGCTGCGCATCGTCAACCGGCCGCTGGCGCTGGTGGCGCTGACCGCCAACATCGTGCAGACCGCGGTGCTGGCGGCGAGCAAGCTGTTCCTGCTGGCGCCGCTGTTCCTGCTCGCCGACAAGGGCTACCTCGCGGCACTGGCGGCGGGGCAGGCGGAGGCGCTGGCGCTGGTCGCATTGCGCCTGCACGGCCACGGGTTCGCGATCGGCCTGATCTTTTTCGGCGTCACCTGCCTCGCCGAGGGTCACCTGATCCGCCGCTCGGGCTTCCTGCCGCGGCTGCTCGGCGTCGGCATGCAGGTCGCGGGCGCGTGCTACATCGTCAACAGCTTCGCGCTGATCCTGTCGCCGCCGCTGGCGGCGCGCCTGTTCCCGCTGATCCTGCTGCCGCCCTTCCTCGCCGAGCTCGCCTTCGCGGCGTGGCTGCTGGTCAAGGGCGTGGATGTGGCGAAGTGGCGCGCGGCGGCATCGGCCTAGCGACGCGCGGCCGCGTCACCATGCGTCACCCGCCGGGCCGTATCCTGCGCGTCCCGCGCCGGCCGGCGCGTCCAACCGCGCTCCGATGACCGAGGCCTCCCGCCGCAAGGCGCTGATCCTGCTCGGCCTGCTCAGCCTGGTGTGGAGCTACAACTGGGTGGTGATGAAGCAGGTGCTGCACTGGAGCGGCCCGTTCGCATTCGCGGCGTGGCGCGGCGCGCTGGGCACGCTGGTGCTGTTCGCGTTGCTGGCGTGGCGGCGGGTGTCGCTGCGGCCGCCGCCGCTGGCGCCGGTGCTGCTGATCGGGCTGGCGCAGACGCTGTGCTTCCAGGCGCTGGCGCAGTGGGCGCTGGTGCGCGGCGGCGCGGGACACACCGCGCTGCTGGTGTACACGATGCCGTTCTGGGTGGTCGGCGTGGCCTGGCTGGTGCTGCGCGAGCGGCCGACGCGCGCGCAATGCGTGAGCGTCGCGCTGGCCTTCGCCGGCCTGCTGCTGGTGCTGGAGCCGTGGCGCGGGCTCGGCGCGCCCGACAGCGTGCTGCTCGCCACCGGCGCCGGCTTGTGCTGGGCGATCGGCACGGTGCTGAGCAAGCGCCTGTTCCTGCGCGGCGAGGCGAGCGTGCTGTCGCTGACCGCGTGGCAGATGCTGGCCGGCTCGATCGGCCTGGTCGTGCTGGCGCTGGCGGTGGACGAGAAGCCGATCACCTGGAACGCGCCTTTCGTCGGCGCGCTCGCCTACAACGCGGTGCTCGCCTCGGGGCTGGCCTGGCTGATCTGGGCATGGGTGGTGGAGCAGCTGCCGACGTCGGTCGCCGGCCTGTCCAGCCTGGTCATCCCGGTGCTCGGCGTGCTGTTCGCGTGGGCGGTGCTCGGCGAGGCGCCGTCGGCGGCGGAATGGGCGGGGATCGCGCTGGTCGCGGCCGCGCTCGCGGTGGTGGCGATGCGCGGACAGCGCGCCGCCGCGCGCATCGGTGCCGCTTGACGCCGCGTCCACCTCGCTGAAGCAACGGCGAACGCGCGGGGATCACGCGCCCTTGAAGCGCGCGGCCGCGGACCTACCTGCGGCGCCGGAGGGCAGCACCCTCCGCGAACACGCAATGGAGGTAAAGCACGCGATGAACATGATGGTGACGACTCCGCAATGGACCGGTCAGCAGGTGGCCCAGGACCCGGTGCGCCAGCTCTTCGACCGCCTGTTCGAGGGCAGCCTGTTCGACCATCGCAACCGCGACGACTCCTCGGTGGTGACCAGCCAGTGGGCGCCGCCGGTGGACATCCGCGAGGAACCCGACCGCTTCGTGCTGCGCGCCGACATCCCCGGCGTGGATCCGCAGGACATCGAGGTGCAGATGGACCGCGGCCTGCTGACGATCAAGGGCGAGCGCCGCGTGGAGCGCTTCGAGGACGGCCGCTACGCGCGCATCGAGCGCATGCACGGCCAATTCCACCGCCGCTTCGCGCTGCCCGACAGCGCGGACCCGGACGGCATCACCGCCTCCGGCCGCAACGGCGTGCTGGAAGTGGTCATCCCCAAGCGCGCCGAGGCGCAGCCGCGCCGCATCCAGGTCGGCTCGGTCTTCAACGCCTGATCCGCCGCAAGACCCGAGGGCCGCCCGGCATCCGGGCGGCCCTTTTTCTGCCGGCGCCAAGGCGCTGGGCGACTTCCGATGCGCCCGCCGCGATCAAAGCGGAAACGGCCCGCACACCGAGCGGCTATCGCTTGGGCGCGCCTCCCGCAACGGCGTGAGCGTTCTCCGGCAACGCGTACGCGATCACGTAATCGCCCTCCGGCGTCTCCATGAAGTGGTGGCCGCCGGCCATGATCACGAGGTACTCGCGGCCGGCGATCGCGTACACCATCGGTGTCGCCTGCCCGCCGGCGGGCAGCACGTCGCGCCACAGGGTTTCGCCGGTGTCGATGTCGATCGCGCGGATCAAATTGTCGGTGGCGGCAGCGATGAAGACCAGGCCGCCCGCGGTGAGCGCGGCGCCGCCGTTGTTGGGCGTGCCGATCTCGATCGGCAACCCGGAGCTGATCCCGAACGGCCCGTTGTTGCGCGCCTCGCCGAACGGGCGGTCCCACAGCGTGCGCCCGGTCGCCAGTTCGATCGCGCGGATGCCGCCGTAGGGCGGCTGCTTGCACAGCAGGCCGGTGAAGTCGAGCCGCCAGCCGGCGTTGACGTCCACCGCGTACGGCGTCTGCGCCTGCGGGTCGCCCGCCCCTTCGGCGCCGCCGGGTTCGCCGCGCACCTGGTCGCGTGGCGCCCAGCCGAGCTTGTCGGCCAGCGCGCGCGGCACGAGCTGCACGTAGTTCGGCATGTCGTTGTAATTGGCGATGATGATCCCGCGCCGCGGATCCACCGCGATGCCGCCCCAGTCGGTGCCGCCGTTGTAGCCGGGATATTCCACCGAGTGCGCGGGATGCGCGACCGGCGGCGTGTAGAAGCCCTGGTAGTGCGCGCGGCGGAACTGGATGCGGCAGACGAGCTGGTCGATGGGCGTGATGCCCCACATGTCGCGCTCGGTCAGGTCGCGCTTGCGCAGCGTGTGGTAGGTCGAATGCGGCTGTGTCTTCGCGCGCTGCGCGGGCTCGACGCCCCCGGCCGGCGCCGGCCGCTCCTCCACCGCGACCAGCGGCGCGCCGGTGCGGCGGTCGAGCACGTACATGTCGCCCTGCTTGCTGGGCAGGACCAGCGCGGGCATGACGCCGTCGCGCGTGGGGAAATCCACCAGCGACGCCTGCGCGCCGAGGTCGTAGTCCCAGACGTCCATGTGCACGGTCTGGAAGTGCCAGCGCGGCTTGCCGGTGGTCACGTCCAGCGCGACCAGCGAGGTCGCGTAGCGGTTTTCCTCCGGCGAGCGCAGCGTGCTCCAGTAATCCACCGCGGAGTTGCCCATCGGCAGGTACACCAGGCCGAGCGCTTCGTCGCCGCTGGCGGTGGTCCACATGTTGGGCGTGCCGCGTGCCCAGGCCTGTCCCTGCGGCGGGCGGCCGCTCCAGTCCGGATGCTTCATGTCCCACGCCCAGCGCAGTTCGCCGGTGACCGCGTCGTAGCCTTGGATCACGCCGGACGGCGCCCAGCGGCGCTGGCCGTCGAGCACCTGGTGGCCGGTGACGACGACGCCGCGCACGATGGTCGGCGCCGAGGTGATCGACACCATGGCCGGCGAGACTTCGCCCATGCCGACGGTGATGTCGACCTGGCCGCCGCGCCCGAAGCCGGCGCACGGCCGGCCGCTGGCCGCGTCCACCGCGACCAGGCGGCCGTCGAGCGTGCCTTCGATGATGCGCGCGCGGCAGTCGGCGTTCGCGCCCGCCGGCGTGCCCGCGGTCTGCGCGCTGCCGGGCGCGGGCGGCGCGGTTGTCACTGCTGCATTCGATGCGTTCCCGGCAGTCGCCGCCGTCGCGGCGGGCTGCGCGGGCGCGGCGGGCAGCGCGTAGTAGCTCACGCCGCGGCAGGCGGCCGTGTACGGGATGTTGGCGTCGGGCACCTTTGGGTCGTAACGCCAGCGTTCGCGGCCGGTGCGTGCGTCGAGCGCGATCAGGATGTTGCGCGCGCTGCACAGGTAGAGTGCGTCGCCGACTTTCAGCGGCGTCGTTTCCGCGCCCCAGCGATGTTCCGGCAGGTCGCCCGTGCGATAGGTCCAGGCGCGTTCCAGCGTGCGCACGTTGCCGCGGTCGATCTGCGCGAGCGGCGAATAGCGCAGCGCATCGTAGCCGCGGCCGTAGGCGACCCAGTCCGCGTCGGCCTGCGGCGTCAGCGACGACGCGCCCGCCGCCGCGCGCGCCTGCGGCAGCGGACCGCTCGGCCCGGTCACGCCGTACGGCGCGAAGGCGAGCGCGAACGCGGCCAGGAACACTACGCCGAGCACCGCCGCCAGCGCCCATGAGCGCCCGCGCGACGGGCCGTCCGCCAGGCGCGGCTGCACCAGCGCGACGAGGATGCCCAGCAGTACGAACAGGCCGAGCCGCGGCACCCAGCGCCAGTAATCCAGCCCGCTTTCCCATGCCGACCACAGCGCGGTCGCGACCAGCACCGCCCAGTACCACCACGCGCCGGCCATCCGCCCGCGCATCAGCAGCACGCCCGACACGGTCAGCGCGATGCCCGCCGGCAGGTAGTACCAGGAGCCGCCGGCGGCGACCAGCATCGCGCCGCCGATCGCCAGGGCCAGGCCGAGCAGGACGATCACGAGGCCCAACAGGGCGCGCCAGGGATGCGCGCGCGCGGACGAAGCGGGGGGTGCGTTCATGGGGTCTCCTCGCGCGGCGGGGCGCTGCGGCGGGAGCTGCGGGAGACGCCGGCAGGCGCACGCTGGCGCGGGACAGCTCCGGGCGCCCACCTTGCCGGCCGCGGGGTCGTCGCCGTGCGAAATGCGGTGGACGTCGCCGTCGGAGCGCGCGGCGACGACGCCCGCTGCCGCTCGTCGGCTGCCGCGTTATCCACAGGTTCTCGCGTTTCCTGTCCACAGGGCGCGGGTGTAGCGTCGCTGCGCGCCGCCGCCGAGAACCGCCGATGTTGCCGTCCTTGCCGTCCCTGTCCGATCACGAGCGCGAGGTGCTGCGCCTGCTCCAGACGCCCTGGGGCGAGGCCGGCGCCGCGCTGGAGCACGAGGTGCTGTCGCGACTGGGCCCGGCGGACGAGGAGGCGCTGCCGGGGCCGGGCGACCTGCTGGGCGAAGGCGCCCGCTGAGCTAGCGCCGGGCCACCGGCCGCCGCGCGTCGCAGTCGCCGCCGGGATGGGCGGCGCTCGCGCTCACGCACAGCTGGAACCGGGTCAGCCCGGCGACCTGTTCGCTGTGGCCGCGCGCGACCGCGAACCGGCGCAGCGGGTGGCGCAGGCAGTCGGGCATCGCCGCCGGCATCGCGTCGATGCAGCCGGGCGGCAGCACGGTGTAGTGGCAGCGGCCGCTGCCGCTGCGGACGCAGTCGAAGCGCGCGATCCCGGCGGCGACGTGCACGCGGCTGTACAGCAGGTCCCGGCCGTCGACCACGACGTGGTCGACGAAGGTGCGGCCGCCGGCGTCGACGCCGAACAGCGCGAGCATGAACTGCAGCAAGGCGAACAGCTTGTCCATTGTGCGTGACCTCTCCCGTACGCGGCGCGCGGCCGCGGTTCACATGTGGCGGAACAGCGCCATGAAGGGCTGGCTGACCGCCAGCGTTTCCGGACGCGACTTCAGGCGCACCGTGCCGCGGCCGCTGTCGTCGCGGGTGATCGCGGCGATCGCCCGCAGGTTGACGATGGTGGAGCGATGGATCTGCTTGAACGTGGCCGGATCCAGCCGCTCGAGCAGCTCGCGGATCGGCGTGCGCAGCAGCGCCTCGCCCTCGGCGGTGACCACCGTTGTGTACTTGTGGTCGGCGCGGAAATAGGCGACGTCGTCCACCAGGATCAGCCGCGTCTCGCGGCCGGCGCTGGCGGTGAGCCAGGTCAGCGGCGGCACGTCGCGCTGCGCGGCGACCGCGCCGAGCTGGCGCGCCAGCGCGGCGAGCGCGGCGGCGTCCGGTTGCGCGGCGCGCTCGCGCAGGCGCCGCACGGTCGCCTCCAGGCGCTCGGCCGCGACCGGCTTGAGCAGGTAGTCGATCGCGCCGCGCTCGAAGGCGTCGATCGCGTACTGGTCGTAGGCGGTGACGAACACGACCTGGGTGCGCGGGCTCGCCTCCGCCGCCGCCTGCGCGACTTCCAGCCCGCTCAGGCCGGGCATGCGGATGTCGAGGAACGCGACGTCGGGCGTGTGCTCGGCGATCGCCTCCAGCGCGGCGGCGCCGTCCTCGCAGGCGGCGAGCACGCGCAGCTCCGGCCAGGCCTCGCCGAGTTGCGCGACCAGCGCGTCGCGCAGGATCGCTTCGTCCTCGGCGACGATCGCGGTGGGCGCGGACTCAGTCATGCACGGCCTCCTGCGCGGCGGGGACGGTGATCGTCGCCGCGACGCCGCTAGGGAAATTCGCGATCACGCTCAGCGCGGCGCCGTTGCCGTGCATCAGGCGCAGGCGCTCGCGCACGTTCTTCAGGCCGATGCCGGTGCCGGTGGACTTGGTGTTGAAGCCCTCGCCGTCGTCTGCGACGGTGATTGCGACCTCGCCGTCAAGGCGGCGCGCGCGAATCCAGATGGTGCCGCCGGCGGTGCGCGGCTCGAGGCCGTGCTTGATCGCGTTCTCCACCAGCGTCTGCAGCATCATCGGCGGCAACGGGGTGGCGCGCAGCGCCTCGGGCACGTCGACCTGCACCGCCAGGCGCTGGCCCATGCGGATCTTCATGATCTCGAGGTAGGCGATCGCGCGCTCGAGTTCGGCGCCGAGCGTGCTCGCCTCGTCCTCGGTGCGCGGCAGCGAGCGGCGCAGGTACTGGATCAGGTGGCCGAGCATCTGCTCGGCGCGCGCGGGATCGCTGCGGGTGAGCAGCTGCGCGCTGGCCAGCGTGTTGTAGAGGAAGTGCGGCTCGACCTGCGCGTGCAGCAGGTTGAGGCGGGCGACGGTGAGTTCCTTCTCGGTCGCGGTCTGCTCGGCGGCGATGTATTCGTCGCGGCGGCGCGTGGCGACCCGGCGGCTGATCGCGCGGGCGATCGCCGCGGCATTCTCGTAGTTGGTGCCGTCGTCGACCAGGAACAGGTCGGTCCAGGCGGCGGCCTCGGGTTCGCAGATCAGGGTCACGCTGCCGGTGTCGTGGCTGGGCGTGACCGTCGCCAGCAACTGGTTGTCGCCGGCGTCGAACCAGGACAGCGGGTTCCAGCGGCCGAGCGGGCGGGCGCCGAAGCTCGGCGGGCGCGCGACCTTGGCGCGCACCTGCAGGCTGTCGCGCGCGGCCTCCACCGCGCGCACGCCGGGCAGTTCGCGCACCGCGGCCTCGAGCAGGTCGAAGGCCTGGCCCGCCTCGTAGGGAATTTCGATCTGGCGGCGATGGCGGTTGCCGAGCACGCCGCGTTCGATCCGCCCGGCGATCAGCCGCACCCGGTGCACGTGCGAGAACGCGCCGGCGACGACCAGCGCCATCGTGCCGCACACGACCAGCACGATCGGCAACTCCCAGTGGCCGAGGATCGGCAGTGCGGAATACGCGCCGGCGAGCAGGCCGAGCGCGAGGCCCCAGGCGATCGCGATGCGCAGGACGAAGAAGAAGCTTCTGATCACGGGGACGGCCGCAGGGAGGGAATGCGGCGGAGCATAGCGGCCGGCGCCCGGCACGCCAGCGGCGGGCGACGAAGCGGAAAACCGGGCGACGAAACGGGAGCTGGGGGGAATGAAACGCCGTGCTTTACTCCCTCCCCCGCGCAGCGGGGGAGGGTTGGGGAGGGGGTGAGTCAGTCGCGAAAAGCCGCACCCTCACCCGCGCGCTGCGCGCTCGACCTCTCCCGCAAGCGGGAGAGGTGACAGCAAAAAAAGCAGCGTGCGCGCGCCGCTGTTCCCCCTCTCCCGCCTGCGGGAGAGGGCCGGGGTGAGGGCGCTTTCGCTGTGCCCCCTCCCCCGCGCAGCGGGGGAGGGTTGGGGAGGGGGTGAGTGCGCCGTCACTGCTTCCGGTGCCAGTCCCCGTCCTCGCCCTTCTCGTAGTCGTGCTTCACCGCCGCCCACGCGACCTTGTGCGCGGTCTCCTCGCGGCTGGCGTCGCCGCGGCGTTCGTCGGGATCCTTGTACTCGTCCCACGCGCTGTTGAAGGCTTCCTTGTAGATCTCCTGCGCGTGCTTGGGCAGATGGTCGCGCACGGGATCGGGGAGTTCGTTGGTGCGGTCGTACGGCATGGCATCGGCTCCGGGCGGGAGCGCAAGCATGCCGCGCGCGCGGTGAGCGGTCGGCGAAAAGGAACGCGCGTCAGCCGAGGTCGATCGGATCCACGTCCAGCGACCAGCGCAGCCGGCGTGCTTCCGGCAACGCGCGGATGCGCGGCAAGGCCTGGTCGAGCGCGCCATGCAAATCGCGCCGCTGCGCCGCCGACAGCAGCAGTTGCGCACGCACGTAACCCGCGCGCCGCGGCATCGGCGCCGGCAGCGGGCCGAACAGCTCGAGCGCGGCGCCGGTATCGCGCAGCAGGTCCTTCGCCGCCTGCAGGAACGCGCGCGGCGGATCGGCGTGCTTGGCTTCCGCGCGCAGCAGGGCGAGATGCGCGAACGGCGGGAAGCCGGCGGCCTCGCGCTGCGCGAGTTCGCCGTGGGCGAACGCGTGGTAGCCGCCGCGCACCAGCGTCTGCAGCAGCGGGTGTTCCGGATGGTGGGTCTGCAGCCACACCTCGCCGCGGCGGTCGGCGCGGCCGGCGCGCCCGGCGACCTGGATCAGCAGCTGCGCGAGCCGCTCGCCGGCGCGGAAGTCGGCCGAGAACAGGCCCTCGTCGATGCCGACCACCGCGACCAGGGTCAGGTTCGGCAGGTCGTGGCCCTTGGCCAGCATCTGGGTGCCGACCAGCACGCCGGGGCGGTCGCCGAGTTGCGCCAGCAACGCTTCCAGCGCGTCGCGCCGGCGCGTGCTGCCCTTGTCCGCGCGCAGCACCGGCACCTCGGCGAAGTGCGCGGCGAGGAATTCCTCCAGTCGCTCGGTGCCCACGCCCTGCGGCTGCAGCGCGAGCCCGCCGCAATCCGGGCAGGCCAGCGGCGCGCTCTGGCGCGCGCCGCAGTGGTGGCACTGCAGGCGCCGGCCGCCGGCGTGCGCGGTCATCGCGGTCGCCTTCTCCGGCGTGCTGCAGCGGCGGCAGTGCGCGCTCCAGCCGCAGTCGTGGCACAGCAGCACCGGTGCGTAGCCGCGCCGGTTCTTGAACACCAGCACCTGGCCGCCGGCGGCGAGCGCGCCGCGCATCGCCGCGAGCAGTTCCGGCGACAGCCCGGCCTGCAGCGGCCGCTTGCGCACGTCCAGCACGCGCACGGTCGGCGGCGTGGCCGCGCCGGCGCGGCGGGTCAGGCGCAGGTGCGCGTAGCGCCCGGCCTGCGCGTTGTGCAGGGTTTCCAGCGACGGCGTCGCGCTGCCCAGCAGCACCGGCACGCCCAGCGCCTTGCCGCGCACCAGCGCGAAGTCGCGCGCGTGGTAGCGGATACCGTCCTGCTGCTTGTAGCTGGCGTCGTGTTCCTCGTCGACGATGACGAGGCCGGCGTCGGGTAGCGGCGTGAACACCGCCGAGCGGGTGCCGACGACGACGCGCGCCTCGCCGCGCCAGGCCGCGGTCCACACCCGCGCGCGCTCGCTGTCGTTGAGGCCGGAATGCAGTGCGTGCACCGGCACGCCGAGGCGCGCGCGGAAGCGCGCCAGCATCTGCGGCGTCAGCCCGATTTCCGGCACCAGCACTAGCGCCTGCCGGCCGCGCGCCAGGCACAGCTCGGCGATCGCCTGCAGGTAGACCTCGGTCTTGCCGCTGCCGGTGACGCCGTCCAGCAGCAGCGGGGCGAAACCGTCGCAGGCGCGCAGCGCGTCGAGCGCGGCGACCTGTTCGTCGTTGGGCGCGGGCGCCGCCTGCGCGGGACGCGCGGGTGCGGTCGGCGCGAGCGCGACGCGTTCGACCAGCCCGCGCGCGGCCAGGCTGCGCATCGGCGTGCGCCAGCCTTCCATCGTCGCGTCGAGCTCCGCTTCGCCGCGCGCGCCGTGGCATAGCGTGGCCAGCAACTGCCGTGGCCGGCCGCTGCGCAGCTGCGCGCCGGCGCCGGCTGCGGTCAGCGCCCAGCCCCAGGTGCAGGTGTCCGGCAGCGGCTCGCCGCGGCGCAGCGCCGCCGGCAGCGCGGTGGCCAGCACCTCGCCCAGCGGGGCGTGGGTGTAGCGGGCCAGCCAGCGCAGCGAGTCGAACAGCTCGCCATGCAGCAGCGGCTCGGCGTCGGGCAGGGCGAGGGCGGCGCGCAGTTCCGGGGAGGCCGGGTCGGCGGGGCCGGTTTCAGCGACGATGCCGACCAGTTCGCGGCTGCCGAAGGGCACGCGCACGCGCTGGCCGACCCGCCCGGGCGTGGCGTCCGCGCCGGCGGGCGCGCGGTAATCGAACAGCCGCGCCAGCGGTACCGGCAGCGCGACCCGCAGGACGTCGTCGGGCATCGCGGCAGTGTAGCGGCGGGCGCGCCCGACGCCGCGCAGCCCGGCAATGGGGCCTGGGTCACACTTGCCCGCGCCAGTTCGGCCGTTGCTCGCGGAACATGCCGCAAGCCATGGAGCCGCAAGGCTTTTCCCCTTTATCCACACAAACTGTGGATAAGCTTGTGCATCGTCGCCGGGCGAAATCGCCCCGAAGCGGGCAAACAAGGGGTCTGGCGCTTCTGGCGAAAAAATCGCCAAATCCACCATTCCCTTGAAAATCAAGCAGTTGCTCGTGAAACAAAAGTTCAGGCCGGCCTATCAAGGCAGGTGAGCGGCATGTGCAAGGCCGGGCTCGCGCTGCTGTGCACAACCGTTCCGGCGCGGACGCGGGCGACCCGCTTGTCAAGCCCCGGGATCCGCGCGGAAACGCGCGCCACGTCTCGGCATGCGGGTGGCGGCGTGGCCGCCGGAGCCTGCCGCCGCCCGCGGTTTCAGCCCGCCCGGGCGGGCGCCGCGACCCCGGCCAGGACCCGCCGGCTGGCGCGGAAGCGGTCGCCGAAGCGGGCCACCGCCGCCGCCCGCATCCGCCCGGCGTGGTCGCACAGATAGGCGTCCAGGGCGGCGCGGTCGCGCAGCCGGTACTGCACGCACAGGCCGAGGGTGGCGGCGGCCGGCACCGGTTCCTCGACCGTGAAGACCTGCGCCGACTCGAACCCGGGCAGCGCCAGCAGCTCCGCCACGTGCCCCGGCAGCCAGGCGCGGAAGGCCTCGGCGATCGCCGCGTCCACCACCAGGTTGACCTCGTAGACCACCATCCCGGTCAGCCCCAGGCCAGGCCGATCACGACCGCCGCCAACGCGCCGAAGCCGAGCAGCACCATGTAGGCGCTGCCCAGCACGGTGTACTTGAACAGGGTCATCGGCCAGCCCTGGCCGTACACCCGCTTCTGCATCAGCAGCAGGTAGACCAGCATCCACACGAACAGCCCGCCCTCGATCGAGCCGGTCAGGGTCGCCAGCGCCGGCACGCCTTCGCCCAGCGCCGTCGCCAGGAAGACCAGCAGCAGTGCCAGGCACAGGAACGCGTGGCTGTGCAGGGCCACCAGCAGGTGTTCCATGTACAGCCGGCGGCGGAACAGGTACAGCACCTTCAGCATCAGCGCGAACACCGGCACCAGCACGAACAGCGTCGACGGCACCGCGCCCAGCATCGCGTCCTTGAGCAGCGACTGGTCCTGCTGCATGCGCGCGATGTTGTCCTGGGCGTGGCCGATGCGGCCGTTGATCCAGGCGTTGGCGAAGCCCGGCAGCCAGGACACCGTCACCGGGTTGGTGACCGGATCCCACGGCCCGGAATCGCCGAAGGTGATCGTGGCCTCGTCCGGCGGCGGCTTGCCGGCCGCCTTGCGCCGCTCCAGCTGGGCGATGCGCTGCTCGGCGGCGGTGCGCAGGCGGGCGATCTCCATGTCCAGGCCGACCCGAGCACCGGCGCCGGCCGGGTTGTCCGGCAGCGTGTCGCGCGATGCCTGCAGCGGCTTCAGCGCGGCGTCGCGCAGGCGCTGCACGTCGGCGACGGTGGTGGCGGCGGCGATCCGCGCTTCCGCCGCGTTGCGCGGGCCTTCGTTGTCCTGCAGCTGCACCACCATCTGCGCGACGAAGAAGGTCACCACGCTGAGGAACACGAACAGCCGCACCGGCGTCACGTAGCGCACGCGGCGGCCCGCGAAGTACTCCAGGGTGAGGTAACCGGGTTTGGCGAACAGCGGCCACAGCGTGCGGAAGATCCGCGAATCGAGGTCGAGCACGCTGTCGAAGAAGTCGCCGAGGATGGTGCCGAAGTGGCGCACCATGCCCTTCACCGGCTGCCCGCAGGCGTAGCAGTGCTCGCCCAGCAGCGGCGTGCCGCAGTTCTGGCAGGGCGGACCCGCGGGCGCGGGCGCCGGGGCCGCGGCGGGCGCGGGCGCGTCGGTGCGGGCGGGCGTGTCGCTCATCGGAGGATCCCCATGCGATGCGGCGCCACCATAGCGGAGGCCGGGCCCCGCGGCGACCCCGCGCCGGCATGCCGCATCCGTAGAACGGAGCTTGCTCCGCTGCGGTTCCGGGCCAGCGGAGCAAGCTCCGCTCTACGGAAGGGCGGGCCGTTGCGCCGCCACTGCGTGCTGGATGCCCTCCAGCTCCTCGGGCAGCAGCGTCCGGTAGCCGAGCGCCTCCAGCCGCTGCAGCAGCAGGGCCATGCCCTCGAGGTTGCGGCCGTGCGGCGCGCCCTCGTGCATCAGCACGATCGCGCCCGGGCGCAGCTGGCGCTCGACCAGCGCGATCGCCTTGCGCGGATCGGCGACCACCGCGTCGTAGCCGCGCGCGCACCAGGCGACGCGGGTCAACCCGCTGCGATGCAGGGCGGCCGCGACGAACGGGTTGGACATGCCGACCACCGCGCGGAACCAGCGCGGCCGCGCGCCGGTGATGCCTTCCAGGATCGCCTGGGTGCGCGCGATCTCCGCGCGCATCCGCGCCGGCGGCAGGGCCCAGAACCATCGCGCGGGGTGGGTTTCGCTGTGGTTGCCGACGGTGTGGCCGCGGGCCGCGATCGCGCGCACCAGTTCCGGTCGCGCCGCGGCGCGCGCGCCGACCACGAAGAAGGTCGCCTTGGCGCCGTGCGCGTCGAGCAGGTCGAGCATCGCCAGGGTCTGGTCGGACGGGCCGTCGTCGATGGTCAGCCAGACCGCGCGCTCGGTGGTCGGCAACCGGGTCAGCACCGGGCAGAACAGCGCGGACTGCGGCTTCAGCGTGCCCCACCAGAACGGCAGGTGGGTGGCGACCAGCACCGGCAGCCCGACCTGCCAGCCCACCCGCCACCAGACCAGCGCGGCCAGCGCCTGGCTGGCCAGCAGGAACGCCAGCCAGGCATGCGGGTGGCGCGGCGGGCGCGCGAGCGGCGGGCAGGTCGACATGGGCGGATCATGCCACGGCGTAAACTGCGCTTCCCCACGCCCGGAACACGCCCCGATGTCCCTCGATCCCGCCCTGCGCCAGCGCATCGACCAGCTGCTCGCCGACCACCGCGTCGTGCTGTTCATGAAGGGCTCGCCGGACGCGCCGCAGTGCGGCTTCTCTGCGCGCGCGGTGGCCGCGCTGGCGCCGCTCGGGATCGACTACGCGCACGTCAACGTGCTCGCCGACCAGGACATCCGCGAGGGCATCAAGCTTTACGGCGACTGGCCGACCATCCCGCAGCTGTACATCGACGGCCAGTTGGTCGGCGGCAGCGACATCGTCGAGCAGATGGCCAACGCCGGCGAGCTGCACGCCGCGCTCGGCCTGCCGCCGCCGGACCGCACGCCGCCGGCGATCTCCATCACCGCCGATGCGCTGGCGATGCTGCGCGAGGCGCTGGCCAACGCCGGCGACGGCCACGCGCTGAAGATCGACGTCGACCCGCGCTACAACGCGCGCCTGCAGCTGGCGCCGGTCGACGCCGGCGCGATCGCGACCGAGGTCGGCGGCTTGCGCGTGCAGTTCGACCTCGCCTCCGCGCGCCGCGCCGACGGCATGAAGATCGACTGGGTGGACGACACGCGCGGCCGCGGCCTGCTGATCGACAACCCGAACGCGCCGCCGAAGGTGCGCGAGCTGTCGCCGGTGGAAGCCGCCGGCCGCATCGCCGCCGGCCAGTTGCTGCTGGTCGACGTGCGTCCGCCCGAGGAACGCGCCCACGCCCAGGTGAAGACCGCGTTCCGCACCCTGGACGGCGACGGCGTCGCCCAGCTGGAAGCGCTGCCCAAGGACACCGCGCTCGCCTTCCTGTGCCACCACGGCGGGCGCAGCGCGCAGGCGGCCGAACACTTCCGCCAGCTCGGCTTCAGCGAGGTCTACAACGTGGTCGGCGGCATCGACGCCTGGGCCGACGCCGATCCGGCGATCGGCAAGTACTGACGCTACCAGCCGCCGCCCGCGTCCAGCCACGCCTGCTCGTCCGGCGTGCTGTCGCGGCCGAGCGCGGCGTTGCGGTGCGGGAAGCGGCCGAAGCGTGCGATCACGTCGCGGTGGGCGATCGCGTAGCGCAGCGTCTCCGCGTCGCCCAGCGCTTCGAACAGGGCGACCGAACGCTGCTGGTCGGCGGTGTCCTCGGAGTGCTCGAACGGCAGGTAGAAGAACAGCCGCAGCTCGGGCGGGCAGGCCTGGTCGTGGCCGGCCGCCAGCGCCTGCGTCGCGAAGCGGCGCGCGAGCGGATCGGTGGCATAGGCGTGCGCGTTGCCGCGGAAGACGTTGCGCGGGATCTGGTCGAGCAGCACCAGCAACGCCAGCGCGCCCTCGGCGCCGTCGCCCCAGCCATCCAGTTCGCGGCGGGCGGCGGCGAGGTGGGCGTCGAGGAAGCGCACCCGGCACTGGCGGTCGAAGTCGGGATCGGCGGCGAACCAGCGCGCCGGCCCCGCCTTGCGCCAGAAGCCGACCACGTCGGCCGGCGTCGCCACCGGCATGCTGCGGCCCGGCGGATCGGCCGGCGCGCGTTGGCTGGGATTGCTGTACGGCATCTGCGCGGTGTTGCCCGGGAAAACGCACAGGATACGCCCGCCCCGTGCGGAGTGCGGCGCCGGTCACGCGCGCCATGACCAACGTCAGGGTTGGCAGGCCGCAGGCGCGGGGCTAGCGTGCAAGGCTTGTCACCCGGGGACTCCTCCATGCTGCGACCGATGCTGGTCGCGCTCGCCGCGACCCTGCTCGCGGCGAACGCGCACGCGGCCACCAAGCCGCGCTTCACCGACGATCCGTATCCAAGCACCTACCGCCCGATCGCATCGCAACCGGTGCTGCTGCGCCACGCGACCGTGCTCACCGGCACCGGCACCCGGCTGGACGACGCCGACGTGCTGCTCGCCGACGGCAAGGTCGCCGCGGTCGGCCAGGGCCTGCAGGCGCCGGCCGGCGCGCAGGTGGTGGACGCGACCGGCAAGTGGGTCACGCCCGGCATCATCGACGTGCACTCGCACCTGGGCGTGTATCCGAGCCCGGGCGTGAGCGCGCACAGCGACGGCAACGAGGCGACCGCGCCGGTCACCCCGAACGTGTGGGCCGAGCACTCGATCTGGCCGCAGGACCCCGGTTTCCTCACCGCGCTCGCCGGCGGCATCACCACCCTGCAGGTACTGCCCGGCTCGGCCAACCTGATCGGCGGCCGCGGCGTGACCCTGCGCAACGTGCCGGCGACGACCTACCAGGCGATGAAGTTCCCGGGCGCGCGGTGGGGCCTGAAGATGGCCTGCGGCGAAAACCCCAAGCGCGTCTACGGCAAGAAGGGCGGCCCGTCCACCCGCATGGCCAACGTCGCCGGCTACCGCGCCGCCTTCATCGACGCCGCCGAGTACCTGCGCAAGCACGGCGGTAGCGACGAGGCGCCGCCGAAGAAGAAGCACTGGTGGCAGAGCGGCGACGAACAGGCCGACAGCGACGCCGACAGCGGCGGCAAGCGCGACCTCAAGCTGGATACCCTCGCCGGCGTGCTCGAGGGCGACATCCTCGTCCACATCCACTGCTACCGCGCCGACGAGATGGCGACCATGCTGGACCTGGCGAAGGAGTTCGGCTTCCACGTCGCCTCCTTCCACCACGCGGTCGAGGCCTACAAGATCGCCGACCGGCTGGCCGCCACGGACACCTGCGCGGCGATGTGGGCCGACTGGTGGGGCTTCAAGATGGAAGCGTTCGACGGCATCCAGGAAAACGTCGCGCTGGTCGACCGCGTGCCGGGCAGCTGCGCGATCGTGCACTCCGATTCGGAGGAGGGCATCCAGCGCCTCAACCAGGAAGCGGCGAAGGTGATCGCGCACGCGCAGCTCGCCGGCATCGTCATCACGCCCGAGCGCGCGATCCAGTGGATCACCCGCAACCCGGCCAAGGCGCTCGGCGTGCTCGACCGCACCGGCACCCTCGAGCCCGGCAAGCTCGGCGACGTGGTGGTCTGGAACGGCACCCCCTTCAGCGTCTACGCGCAGGCCGAACAGGTCTATATCGACGGCGCGCGCGTGTACGACCGCCACGATCCACGCTACCAGCCGAAGTCCGACTTCATGCTCGGCCAGCCGGCGGCGATGACCGGAGGTGTGCGATGAACCGCTTCGCGAAGCGCGCGCTCGCCGCCGCGCTGCTGGCCGCCTGCGCGTTCGGCGCGTCGGCGCAGGACCCCGGATCGAGTCCGGGGCAGGCTCTGCTGATCCGCAACGCGACCGTGCACACCGCGACCGCGCGCGGCACCTTGAAGCAGGCCGACGTGCTGGTGCGCGACGGCCGTATCGCCGCGGTCGGCAGCGGCCTCGCCGCCGGCGGCGGGACCGTGGTCGACGCGCAGGGCGCGCCGCTGACGCCGACCCTGTTCGGCGGCATCACCGACATCGGCCTGGAGGAAGTCTCCGGCGAGCAGAGCACGGTCGACGAATCGCTGGCGCTGGGCACCGGCAAGCAGATGGTGGTGCGCCCGGAGTTCGACGTGACCCTGGCCTACAACCCGGCCTCGGTGCTGGTGCCGGTGGCGCGGGTGGAGGGCATCGGCTGGACCGTGCTCGCCGCCGAGCCGACCGAGGGCGGTTCGCTGGTCGGCGGCCAGGGCGGCGTGGTGCGGCTGGACGGCAGCCCGGACCCGATCGGGCCGCGCGTGCTGTTCGTCGACCTCGGCAGCGACGCCGCCGGCTTGAGCGGCGACTCGCGCGCCGCGCAGTGGATGATCCTCGACCAGCTGATCGACGAGGTGCAGGGCCGGATCGGCCCGAACTCGCCGATGGCGCTGCTGACCCCGGCCGGCCGCGCGACCCTGGCGAAATACATCGGCGGCGGCGGGCGCGTGCTGGTGCACGTCAATCGCGCCGCCGACATCCGCCAGCTGCTGCGCTGGGCCGACAAGCGCAAGGTGCGGGTCGCGGTCGCCGGTGGCGCCGAGGCCTGGCGGGTCGCGCCGCTGCTGGCGCAGGCGCGGGTGCCGGTGTTCGTCGATCCGCTCGCCAACCTGCCGTCCGACTTCGACCACATCGGTGCTGGCATGGAGAACGCGGCGCGGCTGCACGCGGCCGGCGTCGCGGTGTCGTTCGCGCAGTCCGGCGACGCCTCGCACAACGCGCGCAAGATCCGCCAGCTGGCCGGCAACGCGGTGGCCAACGGCCTGCCGTGGGAGGACGGCCTGGCCGGGCTGACCCGGGTCCCGGCGGAAACCCTAGGCGTGGCCGGCGAGCTCGGCACGATCGCGCCCGGCCAGCGCGCCGACCTGGTGCTGTGGTCGGGCGACCCGCTGGACGTCGCCAGCGTCGCCCGCCAGGTCTGGCTGGGCGGGCAGGCGATCCCGATGCGTTCGCGCCAGACCGAGCTGCGCGACCGCTACCTGCACGCCGACACCGGCCTGCCGCGCGCCTACTCCGCGGGCGCGCGCTAGGCCCCGGCGGGGCCGGCCCCGGGCCGGCCCCGCGCGGCGCCCGCGTGTCGGGCATCGCCCGAATGCAACCCGCCGTGCAATGCGGTAGGGTGTGACCGCGCGCGCACTTTCAGGGGGAAACTCGCATGCGTATCGGTCTCGTCGTGGATTCGGCCTGCGATCTGCCGGGCGATTACCTCGAACGCAACGGCATCACGCTGCTGCCGATCACCGTGCGCATCGGCGAGGCCATGCTCGCCGACCAGCGCAACGAACAGGCCACGCTCGAATTCCTGCACGCGCAGATCGCCGAGCGCGGCGCGGAGGCGGAGACGATCCCGTACACCGTGCAGCAGATCCAGGACCTGTTCCTGAAGAAGCTGGTCATCGACTACGACTACGTCTTCTGCATGACGATCACGAAGACGCGCAGCCCGATCTTCGACAACGCGATGCAGGCGAGCTTCGCGATCCTCAACGAGTACAAGCCGGTGCGCGCCGCGGCGGGGTACGACACCCCGTTCGCGCTGCGCGTGATCGATAGCCAGAACCTGTTCGCCGCGCAGGGCATCCTGCCGGTGGAGGCGGTGCGGCTGCGCGACGCCGGCGAGGGCGCGCCCAAGATCCGCGCGCGGCTGGAGCACCTCGCCCTGCACACCCACGGCTACATGGTCCCGCGCGACCTGTACTACCTGCGCGCGCGCGCCCGCAAGAAGGGCGACCGCAGCGTCGGCCTGGTCAGCGCCGCGCTCGGCACCGCGCTCGACATCAAGCCGATCCTGCACGCCAACCGCGGCGAGACCGGGCCGGTGGCCAAGGCCAAGGGCTTCGAGTCGGCGGTGCAGAAGGTGCTCGACTTCGCCGGCCAGCGCGTGCGCGCCGGCCTGCTCACGCCGACCCTGTGCCTGAGCTACGGCGGCGAGCTCGAGGAGATGCGCGCGCTGCCCGGCTACGAGCAACTGCGCGCGACCTGCGCCGAGCACCACGTCGAGGTGTTCGAGAGCGTGATGAGCCTGACCGGCATGGTCAACGTCGGCAAGGGCGCGCTGGTGGTCGGCTTCGCCGCGGAACCGCACCGCTTCGAATGACGCCGCGGCGACAAGGCCGCGCTAGAGTGGCGATCCGCCACCCGCGAGGCCCGCGATGCCGATCCGCTACCACCTGACGCTGTCCGATCCCGAACGCGCGCGCGGCGCCGACCCCGCGCTCGCCTTCCGCTCGCAGGGCGCCGAAGGCCTCGCCGCGGAACTGCAACAGGCGTTGCGCACGGATGCCCTGTTCGAACGCTGGCGCGCGCAGCAGGAGGAGCCGGACGACGTCGATCCCGCGCTCGGCGCCACCGACCCGGCGGCGACGGTGCGCGGCGAACAGCACGACCTGCACGTGGAGCTGGTCGCGGTGACCGCGCTGCCCGGCAGCATCCTGCGCCACCGTTTGCGGCTGCTGGCGGGCGACGGCTGGTCGCTGCGCGACGTCTCGGCTGCCTGACCGGTGGCCGCGCGCACGCCGGTGCTGCTGTCCTGGAGCGGCGGCAAGGACGCGGCGTGGGCGCTGCACGTGCTGCGCCAGCGCGTCGACGTCGCCGTGGTCGGCCTCCTCACTACGGTGACCGAAGGCCACGAGCGGATCGCGATGCAGGGCATCGGGGTCGGCGTGCTGGAGGCGCAGGCGCGCGCCTGCGGGCTGCCGGTGGTGCAGGCGCGGATCCCGCAACGGGCCGACAACGCGACGTACGAAGCGGCTTTCGCGCAGGCCCTGCTGCACGCGCAGGCGCGGCATCCGGGGCTGCGCGACATCGCCTTCGGTGACCTGTTCCTGGAGGACATCCGGGCCTGGCGCGACGCGCTGTGCGCACGCCTGGGCTGGACCCCGCACTATCCACTGTTCGGCAGCGACACCGCGGAACTCGCGCGCGCGATGCTCGCCGGCGGGCTGCGCGCGGCGCTGTGCTGCGTGGACACGACCCAATTGGATGCGGACTTCGCCGGCCGCGATTTCGATGCGGCGCTGCTGCGCGCGCTGCCGGAAGGTGTCGACCCCTGCGGCGAGCGCGGCGAATTCCACACCTGCGTGTACGCGGGGCCGATGTTCGCCGCGCCGCTGCACCTGGTGCGCGGCGAGACCGTGCTGCGCGACGGCCGCTTCGCCTATACCGATTTCCTGATCGACGCCGGCGCGTGACGGCGGCGCGCGGTCAAGCGCGCAGGTGCCGCGCGTGCCAGGCGATGTGCTCGCCGATGAAGCTGGCGATGAAGTAGTAGCTGTGGTCGTAGCCGGGCCGCATGCGCAGCTCCAGCGGATACCCGGCGGCGGTGCAGGCTTCGCGCAGCAGCTGCGGGCGCAGCTCGCGCTCCAGGAATTCGTCGTCCTCGCCCTGGTCGACCAGCAGCGGCAGCTGTTCCTTCGCGCCGGCGATGAGTTCGGTTGCGTCCCACGCCTTCCAGGCCTCGCGGTCGTCGCCCAGGTATTCGGCGAACGCCAGCTGTCCCCACGGGACCCGCGACGGCGCCACGACCGGCGAGAACGCCGACACGCTGCGGTAGCGGCCCGGATTGCGCAGCGCGGTCACCAGCGCGCCATGGCCGCCCATCGAGTGCCCGGCGATCGCGCGCACGTCGCTCGCGGCGGGATCCGCCTCGACCCATTCCGGCAGTTCACGCGCGACGTATTCCTGCATCCGGTAGTGCGTCGCCCACGGCTCGCGGGTCGCATCGACATAGAAGCCCGCGCCCTGGCCGAGGTCGTAGCGGGCGGCGTCGGCCACGCCGGCGCCGCGCGGGCTGGTGTCGGGCGCCACCAGGATGACCCCGTGCTCGGCCGCGTAGCGCTGCGCGCCGGCCTTGGTGATGAAGTTCTGCTCGTTGCAGGTCAGCCCGCTCAACCAGTACAGCACCGGGCACTTGCCGCGCGCGGCCTGCGGCGGGAAGTACACGCCCACGGTCATGTCGCAGCCCAGCACCTCGGAGCGGTGGCGATAGACGTCCTGCCAGCCGCCGAAGCAGGCGTGGTGTTCGATCCGTTCGGTCATCGCGGCGCCCTCAGTAATGGATCACGGCCCGGATCGACTTGCCTGCGTGCATGAGGTCGAAGGCCTCGTTGATCCGTTCCAGCGGCAGGGTGTGGGTGACGAAGGGCGCGAGCTGGATGTCGCCGCGCATCGCGTCCTCGACCATGCCCGGCAGCTGCGAGCGCCCCTTCACCCCGCCGAACGCGGTGCCCATCCACTTGCGCCCGGTGACCAGCTGGAACGGCCGCGTGCTGATTTCCTTGCCGGCGCCGGCCACGCCGATGATCACGCTCTGGCCCCAGCCGCGGTGCGCGCACTCCAGCGCCGCGCGCATCACCTCGACATTGCCGATGCACTCGAAGCTGTGGTCCACGCCCCAGCCGGTCATCTCGACGATCACCTGCTGGATCGGCTTGTCGAAATCCTTCGGGTTGACGCAGTCGGTCGCGCCCATCTCCTTCGCCAGCGCGAACTTGTCCGGGTTGGTGTCGATCGCGATGATCCGGCCGGCCCTGGCCTGCTTCGCGCCCTGGATCACCGCAAGGCCGATCGCGCCGAGGCCGAACACGGCGACGCTGTCGCCCGCCTGCACCTTCGCCGTGTTGTGCACGGCGCCGATGCCGGTGGTGACGCCGCAGCCGAGCAGGCACACGTGTTCGGGGTTGGCCTGCGGGTTGACCTTGGCTAGCGAGACCTCGGCGACCACGGTGTACTCGCTGAAGGTCGAGCACCCCATGTAGTGGTAGACCGGCTCGCCGTTGTAGCTGAAGCGGGTGGTGCCGTCGGGCATCACGCCCTTGCCCTGGGTCGCGCGCACGGCGACGCACAGGTTGGTCTTGCCCGACTTGCAGAACAGGCACTCGCCGCATTCGGCGGTGTACAGCGGGATCACGTGGTCGCCCGGCTTCACGCTGGTGACGCCCTCGCCGACCTCCACCACCACGCCCGCGCCCTCGTGCCCGAGCACCGCCGGGAACACGCCTTCCGGATCCTCGCCGGACAGGGTGAACGCGTCGGTGTGGCACAGCGCGGTGTGGGTGATCTTCACCAGCACTTCGCCCTTGCGCGGCGGCGCGACGTCGAGTTCGACGATCTCCAGCGGCTTTCCGGGGGCGAAGGCGACGGCGGCGCGGGATTTCATGGCGGTACTCCTGGATGACCGGCCCGTGGCCGCAGGACAGCCAGGCGCCGTGGGGGACGACTCAGTAAGCGTACTCGCGGAAGACCGGGTCCACGCTGCCGTTCCAGCGGCCGTGGAACAGCGCGAGCTTGCGCTCGGCCGGCGTCTCGTCGGCCTCCGCGATGTCGATCAGCGGGGTCAGGAAGATGCTCTCGTCGGCGCCGTTGCGGTTGCGTCGCGCGCGCCGCTGCAGGCCGTGCGCGGAGATCTTCAGCGCCTCCAGGGCGAGGTCGCGCACGGTGCCGCCGCGGAACGGCAGCTTCAACGCGTGCTTCGGCACGCCGTCGCGCAGCGCGTGGCGTTCTTCCATCGTGAAGTCGCGGACCAGGTCCCAGGCGGCGTCCAGCGCGGCGTCGTCGTACAGCAGGCCGACCCAGAACGCGGGCAGCGCGCACAACCGGTTCCACGGCCCGCCGTCGGCGCCGCGCATCTCCAGGTACTTCTTCAGGCGCACTTCCGGGAACGCGGTGGTCATGTGGTCGGACCAGTCGCGCAGGGTCGGCAGCTCGCCCGGCAGGGCGTCGAGGCGGCCGGCCAGGAAGTCGCGGAACGAGCGCCCGGCCAAATCCACGTAACGGCCGCCGCGGTAGGCGAAGTACATCGGGACGTCGAGCAGGTAGTCGACGTAGCGCTCGAAGCCGAAGCCGTCCTCGAACACGAAGTCGAGCATGCCGGTGCGGTCCGGATCAGTGTCGGTCCAGATGTGCGAGCGGTAGCTGAGGTAGCCGTTCGGCTTGCCCTCGGTGAACGGCGAGTCGGCGAACAGCGCGGTCGCGACCGGCTGCAGCGCGAGCGAAACGCGGAACTTGCGCACCATGTCCGCTTCGTCGGCGAAGTCGAGGTTGACCTGCACCGTGCAGGTGCGGGTCATCATGTCCAGGCCGAGGTCGCCGCGGGTCGGCATGTAGCGGCGCATGATCCCGTAGCGGCCCTTGGGCATCCACGGCATGTCGGCGCGCGACCACTTGGGCTGGAAGCCCATGCCGAGGAAGCCGAGGCCGAGCGCGTCGGCGACGCCGCGCACCTCGTGCAGGTGGCTGTCGACTTCGCAGCAGGTCTGGTGGATGTCGTCCAGCGGCGCGCCGGACAGCTCGAGCTGGCCGGCGGGCTCCAGCGTCACCGAGGCGCCGTCGCGGGTCAGCGCGATGGTGCGCCCGCCCTCCTCGACCGGCGTCCAGCCGTAGCGCGCCAAGCCGGTGAGCAGCGCCTCGATGCCGCGCTCGCCGTCGAAGCCCGGCGGCCGCAGGTCGTCCAGGCGGAAGCCGAACTTCTCGTGCTCGGTGCCGATCTTCCAGTCGCCGCGCGGCCGCGCGCCCGCGGCGAGGTACTCGACCAGCGCGCGGGGGTCGGTGATCGGCGTTTCGGCGACGTTGCTGGGGCTCGACATCGGTCCATCCGTGGTGCGCTCGGCGCAGGTCGCGACTATAGCCCGCGCGCCGGCCGCGATTGCGGCCGCCGGTGCGCCGACTGTGTTGCATCGCCGCCCGTCCGATGCATGGCGACGGGGCCTTGACCGGCGCGGGCGCATCCTGCGTCACGATCCCTGCCAGGAGTGCCGCCATGCCGCGCACACCCGCCCAGCCGCCGCGCCGTCCGGACCCCGGCACCGCGCCGCGCGATCCGGCCTTCAGTTCCGGCGACCGCAACACCAAGTCCAGCGAACAGGACTGGCCGCTGTTCGACGGCGGCGTGCAGCGCGAGGCGACCCCCGCGCGAGCGCCACGCGACATGGACGACCGGCGGCTGCGGCCGAAGCGCTGAGCAGCGCCCGGTGCGTCAGTGGCCGGCGTCGGCCGGCCGCTGGCCGCAAGTGCTCGCGTCGACGATCGCGCGGATCCTGTCGAACTCGGCCTGGTGCTGCGACGCGAGTTCCCTGCGTCCGAAGCGCCACGCCGTTTCCGCCTCGCGCAGGCGATGCCCCCAGGCCTCGCAGGCATCGGCGTCGGCAATGCGCGTGCAGCTGTCGCGCACGATCGCGCAGGCGGCGCCGCCCGCGCCCTGCGGACTGCCGTCCAGGCCGACGACCTGCAGCGGGACGCAGCGCGGTTCCGGTTCGCGCGCTTCGCTGAAGTACTGGCCGCCGTCGGGCGAGCTGCACTGGAACAGCGGCGGGGGCGGACCCGGCGGCGCCGGCTCGGCGGCGACGGGTGGCGTGGGCGGCAATGGCGGCGGGGGCGGCGGTGCGGGCTCCGGGATGGCGATCGGCTGGTAGGCCGGAATCGGCGCCGGCGCGTCCACGACCTGCTTTTCCTGGCGCGTGTTCTTCGGGCAGGGCACGTCGTTCTGCACCGTCAGCCGGCCGTAGAGGTCGGTGCAGCGGTAGATGACGATGCTCGTCCGCGCGGGCTCGGCGGCGGATGCCGCCGCGATCGCGGCGGCAACGCACGCGCATGCCAGCAGCAGCCCCGCCAACCGCGCCGTCACCGGCAATCCTGCGCGAGGCGCGCGTTGATCCCGCGTTCCTCCACGCCCAGTCGCGCGCGCTCGCTGGGCTGGGCGTTGAAGAAGCGGCGGTTGAGTTCGTCGCGGCGATCGCGCAGGCGCGCGCAGACCTCGGCTGGCGGCAGCGCGTGGCATGCGTCGCGGACCCAGGTGCCGGCGCCGTAGGCGGCGGGGCCGTACACCGGCGGCGTCACCACGGTGCGGCCGCCGGTGATGCGGACGTTGCCGTGGGTGATCGCCAGCGAGGTGCTGCCGACCGTGCCGGAAGACGGGTAGGGCGCGACCGGGACGCCGAGCGTCCACAGCGGCACCCAGCGCGGATTGCCCTCGGGCGTGTCGCTGGTGTAGCGCGCGCCATCGGGCGTGACGCACTCGTACAGCGGACGCGGCGGCTGCAGCACGACCACGCGTTCGACCGGTGGTGGGGGCGGCGCGTCCGTGGCCGGGGCGCGCGGCGGGCGCGGCGCGATGACCACGGGCGGCGCGTCCTTTGGCCGCAGCATGCTGCGCGTTTCCTGGGTCTGGCCCTTCGGGCAGGGCGAGTCGCGCAGGGTCAGCTGGCCGCGCGCGTCGGTGCAGCGGTAGATCACCACCTCGTCGGCGGCGAGGCTTGCCCGCGGCTGCAGCAGCAGGCAGCAGGCGAGCGATGCGGCGAGGGCGAAGCGGCCGGCCATGCGCGCATGATGCCGTCGCCGCGCGCCGGGGCGAAAGCGGCCTGCGGCCGCGGGTTCCACCCCGTTCAGGGGCGCAGGACGGCGCCGCTGAGGGCGTCGCGGATCGTGCTGGGCGCGGCGCGGCCGGCGGTCTCGCCTTCGGTCACGCCGTCGCAACGGGCGAGCAGCGCGGGATCGAGCGCGTCGCGGCGGTAGGCCGGCGGCGCGCCGGCGAGGTTGGCGCTGGTGGACACGATCGGCCCGCCGAAGGCCGCGCACACTTCGGCAACCAGCGGGTGCGCGCTGACCCGCACCGCGACCCCGGCGTGGGCGCCGGTGATCCAGGCCGGCACGCGCGCGGTGGCGGGCACGATCCAGGTATGCGGGCCGGGCCAGCTGGCGAGCGCCTCCGCGCGGCGCGCGGGCGGGACCGTCTCCCAGTCGAGCAAACCGTCCAGTTGCGCCGGCGCGCCGGCGATCAGGATCAGGCCCTTGTCTACGGTGCGCTGCTTGAGCGTCAGCAGGCGCAGCACCGCGGCTTCGTCGAACGGGTCGCAACCCAGCCCCCACACCGCTTCGGTGGGATAGGCGATCACGCCGCCGGCGCGCAGGGCGGCGGCGGCTTCGGCGATGGACAGGTCAGGCATGGGGGCAGCTTACGCAGCCCGCGTCCGGCTGCGAAGGGCCGGTCGGGTGCGCGCCGCTCAGAACGGCGCTTCGTCTGCGGACGGCGCTGCGGCGGACTTTTTCGCCGGCGTGGCCTTCTTCGCCGCCTTCTTCGCCGCCGTCTTCTTCGTCGCAGCCTTCTTCGCGGGCGCCTTCTTCGCGGCGGCCTTTTTCGTCGCCGTCTTCTTCGCGGGTGTCTTCTTCGGCGCGCCGGTCTTCGCGGCGGCCTTCTTCGCCGGTGCCTTCTTCGCCACCGCCTTCTTGCCGAAGCGGCCGCGCATCGGCTTGCCGGTTTCCTCCATCAGCTGCTGGACTTCCGCCAGGGTCAGCGAGGCCGGCTCGCGGTCCTTGGGAATGCGGCCGTTGCGCTTGCCGTCGCTGATGTAGGGCCCGAAACGGCCGTTGAGGACCTGGATGTCGCTGCCCTCGAAGGACTTGATGATGCGGTTGCGCGCGATCTCCTCCTTCTCCTCGATCAGGAACACCGCGCGCGCGAGGTCGATCGTGTACGGATCGTCTTCCTTCTTCAGCGAGGCGTAGGTGCCGCCGCGCCTGGCGAACGGGCCGAAGCGGCCGATGCCGACGCTCACTTCCTCGCCGTTGGACTGGCCGAGCTTGCGCGGCAGCTTGAACAGCTCCAGCGCCTCCTCCAGCGTGATCGTGTGCATGCTCTGGCCGGGTCGCAACGAGGCGAATTGCGGCTTCTCTTCATCGTCCACGCTGCCGATCGCGGCGTACGGGCCGAAGCGGCCCAGCCGCACGCTGACCGGCTTGCCGGTCTTGGGGTCCAGGCCGAGCTCGCGCGCGCCGGTGGCCTCGCTGCGGTCCACGCTCTCGGTCTTGTCGGCGACCAGTTCCTTGAACGGGCCCCAGAACTTCTCCATCAGCGGGACCCATGCCTCCTCGCCGCGGGAGACGGCGTCGAGCTCGTCCTCCATCTTGGCGGTGAAGTCGTAGTCCACGTAGCGGGTGAAGTGGCTGCTCAGGAACTTCGAGACCGCGCGGCCGACGTCGGTGGGGCGGAAGCTGCGGCTCTCCATCTCGACGTACTTGCGGAACAGCAGGGTCTGGATGATCGACGCGTAGGTCGACGGGCGGCCGATGCCGTATTCCTCCAGCGCCTTGACCAGCGCCGCTTCGGTGAAGCGCGGCGGCGGCTGGGTGAAGTGCTGGTCGGCGTGCACGCGCTCCAGCGGCACCCGCTCGCCGGGCTTCATCGCCGGCAGCTTGCGGCCCTCGTCCTCGTCTTCGGCGGCCTTGCTGTCCTTGCCTTCCTCGTAGACGGCGAGGAAGCCGGGATCCACGAACGTCGTGCCCGACGCGCGGAAGCCGTGCTCGCTGCCTGCGGCGAGGTCGACGCTGACCGTGTTGAGGACGGCCGGCACCATCTGCGAGGCGACCGCGCGCTTCCAGATGAGCTCGTACAGGCGGCGCTCGTCGTCGGTGAGATGGCGCGCGACCTGGGCCGGCGTGCGCAGCGCGGAGGTCGGGCGCACCGCCTCGTGCGCTTCCTGCGCGTTCTTCGACTTGGTCTGGTAGAAGTTCGGCTTGTCCGGCAGCGCGCGGGTGCCGAAGTCGCGCGCGATCACGTCGCGCAGCTCGCCCAGCGCGTCCACCGACAGGTTGACCGAGTCGGTACGCATGTAGGTGATCAGGCCGACCGTGCCTTCGTCGCCGAGCGCCACGCCCTCGTACAGCTTCTGCGCGACCTGCATCGTGCGGCGGGTGGTGAAGCCGAGCTTGCGCGAGGCCTCCTGCTGCAGGGTGGAGGTGGTGAACGGCGGCGACGGCCGGCGCTTGCGTTCCTTGCTGGCGACGTCGGTGACGTGCAGCGCGCCGCCGGCGGCCCGCACGATGCGCTGGCGCGCGGCCTCGGCGTCTGCGGCATTCGTGATCGTGAACTGCTCGGCCTTCCTGCCGTCGAGCCTGGTGAGCTTGGCGGTGAACGGCTGCGCCGCGTGCGCGCACTCGGCCTCCACCGTCCAGTATTCGCGGGCGACGAATGCTTCGATCTCCTCCTCGCGCTCGACGATCATGCGCAGCGCCGGCGACTGCACGCGCCCTGCGGACAGCCCGCGCTGCACCTTGCGCCACAGCACCGGCGACAGGTTGAAGCCGACCAGGTAGTCGAGCGCGCGCCGCGCCTGCTGCGCGTCCACCAGCGGCTCGGCGATGTCGCGCGGCTGCTGCATCGCCTCCCGGATCGCGCGCGGGGTGATCTCGGTGAACACCACCCGGTGCAGCGGCTTGTCCTTGAGCAGGCCGCGCTCGCGCAGGATCTCGGCGATGTGCCAGCTGATCGCCTCGCCCTCGCGGTCCGGGTCGGTCGCGAGGTACAGGGCCTCGGCCGACTTCGCCGCCTTGGCGATCGCGTCGACGTGCCTCTCGTTCTTCTCGATCAGGTCGTAGCGCATGGCGAAGCCGCGCTCGGGGTCGACCGCGCCCTCCTTCGGCACCAGGTCGCGGACATGGCCGTAGGAGGCGAGGACCGTGAAGTCCTTGCCGAGGTACTTGTTGATCGTCTTGGCCTTGGCGGGGGACTCGACGATGAGCAGGTTCTTGGCCATGGGGGCGGAGCTTTCCGTGCGCGGGAGCGGCGTCCCGTGAAGGCAACGCAATGGGGAGGCAGACAAGGCAACGCCCGCGGCCGCGGCCACGGGCGTCACATTTATTTATTAGGAATCACACGGCCCGGCGTGGCTGTCAAGCCGCGGGCGGGCCATGGGTCCGCAAGTGCGCCGTACGTCGCGGAACGGCGGGCAAATGTGCAGGGTTGAAGCGGCTTGGAGCAGGCCCCCGCCCAGTCGGGGCGCGGGGCCAGGGGGCGGGGAGGGCGACCCCGCCGTCGCGGGCATCAACCCCGGCAGGCGGTCGGCAGGTAGCGGTCCTCGACCTCCGAGGAGCACTGCCAGGCCCCGGTCGCGGGGTCGTATTCCAGCCAGACCCGCTTGCCGTCGATGGCCGCCGTCCGCGCATCGCGCAGGGTCGCCTCGATGGCGCAGTGGCCGGTGGCGTCCATGGCGCCGACCGCGATCGAGGCAACCGACTGCCGGTCGGCGTAGCGGTCGGGCGCGCCGATGCCGGCTTCCCCGTTGACCGGGCAGCGGCCTTCGGCCTGCAGGAAGGCGGTGATCTGCCCTTCCAGCGGCGTCGCGGCCGAAACGGCCGTCGCCACCTTTGCCCGCACCGTGTAGTCCTGGTAGGCCGGAATCGCGATCGCCGCGAGGATGCCGAGGATGGCGACCAGAATGAAGATTGCCATGACCGCCACCACGATCGCCGCCGCGCCGACGTGCCGCTGCTGCCGCTCGGGCATGTCGGTGAAGGCCCAGCGGTCCACGACCTGGGTGTCCGCCACGACATCGTGCAGCGCGCGCTTGCGCTCGGTGAAGGCCGCCATCAGGAAGCCGATGTAGAAGGTGAGATAGGACAACGACGCGGCGAACCAGCGCCCGAACGCCTGCCCGCGGCCGAGGCGCCGCCCGCGCGCATCCGTCACCTTGATGCCGAGCGCGCGCTTGCCGAGCGTGGCTTGGTGGCTCGAGCTTTCCTGCAATGCGTAGTAGAGCGCCGCGCCGACGTAGTAGAGGAGCAGCAAGGCCAGGTAGACGAACCCGACCAGGACCCCCAGCGCGTCCGGGTCCGGCTTGCTCGCGGGGACCACGATGGCGACCGCGATACCGGTCACGAACAGGACCGCGTAAAACGCGCCGCCCAGGATGAAGCTGTCGATGAACAGGGCGCCCATGCGCCGCATGAAGCCCGCGTAGACGACGTCGGACGCCGAGTCGTTCATTGTCCTTCCCCCTTTTTAAAAAGGCCTTCCCCAAGGCCGTCTCTGCGACTAGTGCACCGGCTCCGGCTCGTCCAGGAACATCTGGGTTTCCATCCAGGCGTAGGCCGCTTCCGAACCGGGCTGGTCGAACAGGACCAGCAGCACG
This sequence comes from Lysobacteraceae bacterium, assembly GCA_035539135.1. Taxonomy (GTDB): domain Bacteria; phylum Pseudomonadota; class Gammaproteobacteria; order Xanthomonadales; family Xanthomonadaceae; genus JABFWF01. Next base: position 99,675 of record DATLJD010000008.1, on the reverse strand, counting down.
ACCCATTTCAGGTCGTCCAGGTCGAGTTCGTCCTGGTCCAGCGCCAGGGCGCGGTCGAGCACCAGCTCGCGCTGCTGGGCGTCGAGCACGCCGTGCTGCTCCAGGAACAGCAGGAAGCCACGGCACTCGGCGTCGAGCTTGTCCAGCTCGGGCCCGGCGTACACGCGCACCGGTCCATCCGCGCGCGGGGCGGGCGTGGACGGGCGCTGCTCGGCGAGGGCATCGAGCCAGTCGAAGGCCTTGTGGATCTCGGCCGGGCTGAAGCCGGCCTGGGTGAGTTCTTGGAAAAGCGGGCCGTTTTGCAGGGAATCGCGATCGCCCAGCGGCGGAACGGAATCTTCGGCGATGTAGTGTTCGAACAGGTACAGCAGGACGTCCAGGATGCTCTCTTTCATTTCCCTCGGCCTGCGCCCTCGCGGGCGCTGAGGAGGACCCGGCGGACCGGGATCGCCGTCGGGCTCCGTGCCCGCCGGCGTCGTGGCGCGCCCTGCGGCGCGCCGCCGCCACACCCATGGTTGCCCATGCCCCTGGTGGCGGTCGCGACGCTTCCCTGCGCCGTCGCCCCGAGCCGGCCCGGCGGCCGCTCAGCGCTTGCGGGAATAACGGCCGTGGGCATGCACCACGCGGCCTTCCAGCTCCATGAGCAGCAGCATGGAGGACAGTTCCGCGGGCGTCAATCCGGTTCTTTCCGCCAGCTGATCCATACCCGTGGGGTCATGCCCGAGGGCTTTCCACAAGCGCTGGTGGTCGGGGGCCGGAAGGTCCGGAACGGCGGCTGAGCCGGCGGCGACGGGCGGGACGGTCGTCCCGCCCAGGCGTGCGCGCAGGGCGTCGCCGAGTTCGCCCGCCAGCGGCGCCAGCGCGGCGATCACCTCGCCCGCGTCCTCGACCAGCGCCGCGCCCTCGCGCAGCAGCCGGTGGCAGCCGCGGGCGACCGGGTTGTGGATCGAGCCGGGGATCGCGAACACCTCGCGGCCCGCGTCGGCGGCCTGGCGCGCGGTGATCAGCGCGCCCGAGCGCAGCGCGGCTTCGACCACCAGGGTGCCGAGCGACAGCCCGGCGAGGATGCGGTTGCGGTTGGGGAAGTATTCCTTCAGGGCCCGCGTGCCGGGTGGGTACTCGCTGACCACCGCGCCGGTGTCGGCGATGCGTGCGTGCAGGGCGCGGTTGGCGCGCGGGTAGGGCACGTCGGGACCGGTGCCGAGCACGGCGACGGTGAGGCCGCCGGCGGCGAGCGCGGCCTCGTGCGCGGCGGTGTCGATCCCGGCCGCCATGCCGCTGGCCACGCCGAAGCCGGCGGCGGCCAGCGCGCCCGCGAACGCGCGCGCGTTGTCCAGCCCGCCGGCGCTGGCCGCGCGGCTGCCGACCACCGCCAGGTGCGGGTGCCACAGCCGGGCCGGTTCGCCGGCGACGAACAGCGCCACCGGCGGGTTCGCGCCCCGGCGCAACAGGGGGGGATAGTCGGGATCGGTCCAGCCGACCAGGTGGTGGCCGGCGGCTTGCAGCCACGCGTGCCCGCGCGCCAGCGCAGCAGGGTCCGGCCTGCGCAGCGTCGCGACCTGTTCCGGGCCCAGCCCGGCGGCGCGCCAGGCGTGTGCGCCGGCGGCGAGCGCAGCGGTGGCGCCGCCGTGGGTTTCCAGCAGCGCGCGCCGCGCGGCGATCCCACCGCCGGCGAGCACCAGCCGCAGCAGCGCGTCGGTCGCCTCGTCCATGCCGGGCAGCCTGCGCCGGAAACGGCGACGGCGCCCTCGGGCGCCGTCGCGTGCGTGTGTCGGAAACTTCCGCGCGTCAGTACGGCGCGTCCGGATGCTTGAGCTCGTAGCCCACGCGCACCGGCTTGATCGCGTCCATCACCAGGCCGTAGCTGACCTTGTCGAAGGTGCGGAAGATCATCACGTGGCCGGCGAACTCGTCGGGCAGGCGCGTCTTGGCGTCGTGGCCGACGCTGTCTTCCGAGCGGTTCATGTCGTGCTCGACCCGGTCGACGACGTTGCTGCCCTGGCGCCAGATCGAGAATACGGTACCGTTGTCCACGCCCTCGCGGGCGCCGACCGACAGCGCGACCACGTCGCGCTTGCCGCCGCTGGTCAGCATGTCGGCCACCGCCAGCACCCGCGCGCGGCCGTACTCGAGCTGCTGCTTGGGGGCGTGCGGGACGAATTGCAGGTCGTAGCTGCGGGCGTCGACCGGGATCACGCGGTCGCCGACGCGCACGTCGCGGCCCTCGCTGTCCAGCACCAGGGTGCTGGCCTCGATATCGCCGGTCTCGCCGCGGGTGAGGGTGCCGGCGCCCTGGCGCATCAGTTCGAAGCCGAGCAGCTCGTGGCCCGCATCCGGGGTCACGACGTTCGTCCAGTACTGCTGGAAGTCGACCAGGCGGCGGCCGCGGGCGTCGAGGTCGTCCGTGTGGAACAGGTCGCAGCAGGCGCCGGTGCGGTCCAGGCGGGTGTAGCGCACGGTCGGGCGCACCACCAGGAAGCGCTGGCCCGGCTGCGCGCCGGCCAGGCCCTTGATGTAGGCGAGTTGGCCCTGGGTGGCGTGCATCCGGTCCTCTTCGAGGCCGACGACGTACGGCAGCTGGTCGAACTGGTCGACCACGCGCAGGTCCTTCAGGAAGGGTTCGACGTCGGCCAGCGGGATCGCGTTGATCGGCGCCTCGGTGCGCGGGCCCGGCTCGACCGCGACGCGGTCGAGGTAGGCCAGGCTGAGCACGTCGCCCGGATAGATCAGGTGCGGGTTCTTGACCTGCGGGTTGGCCTGCCAGATTTCCGGCCACAGCCAGGGCTTCTGCAGGAAGCGGCCGGCGATGTCCCACAGCGTGTCGCCGCGCTTGACGACGTAGGTGTCCGGGTGGTCGCCCCGTACCTCGACGGCGGCGGCATAGGCCGTGACGGTCAGCAACGCGACGGCGAACACCGTCCGCAGCCCTTGAGAAAGGCGCTTAAGCTTGGCGGCCATCTACCCGCTCCCCTTGGAGATTTCCCCTTCCAGCCCGGTCACTTTAGACCACAGGACGCGCGTCTTGGCAAGACGGCGGGGGTACAATCGGGGCGACTTCCCGCCCCCGGGCGCGGCCGCCGCTTGCGGATGTGACCGCCGCCCCCATTTCGTCCGCCATGGCCCAGCTTCCGATCCTCGAGTTCCCCGATCCGCGCCTGCGCACGGTCGCCGCGCCGGTCGACCCGGCCTGGCTGGCCGAACCGGCCACCGGCCAGCTGATCGACGACATGTTCGAGACCATGTACGCCGCCCCCGGCATCGGCCTGGCGGCGAGCCAGGTCGACGTGCACCGGCGCTTCATGGTCATTGACGTCAGCGAGGAAAAGAACCGGCCGCTGGTGTTCGTCAATCCGCAGATCGTCGCCCGCGCGGGCGAGCAGGTCTGCCAGGAGGGTTGCCTGTCGGTGCCCGGCATCTTCGCCGACGTCACCCGCGCCGGCGAGATCACGGTGCGGGCGCTGGACCGTGACGGCCAGCCGTTCGAACTGGCGGCCGACGGCCTGCTCGCGGTGTGCATCCAGCACGAGATGGACCACCTCGAGGGCAAGCTGTTCGTCGACTACCTGTCGCCGCTCAAGCGCGAGATGGTGCGCAAGAAGCTGGCCAAGGCGCGGCGCCAGGCGGCGGCCTGACGCCTTCGCGCCGCGGGTCCCGGGCGCGCACGCCGCAACGCGCGGGCGCTGGGGTCCGGCGCGTTCGCACCATCCCTTCCCCGCAGGTGCACAGATGAGACTGGTCTTCGCCGGCACCCCCGAGTTCGCCGTCCCCGCGCTGCGCGCCGCCGCCCAGCGCGGTGAAGTGGTCGCCGTCTACACCCAGCCCGACCGCCCCGCCGGCCGCGGCCGCGCGCTGGCGCCGTCGCCGGTCAAGCGCGAGGCGCTGCTGCGCGGCCTGCCGGTGCTGCAGCCCGAAACGCTGAAGGGCGAGTTGTCGCGCGACGCCCTGCGCGCGCTGCAGCCGGACCTGATGATCGTGGTCGCCTACGGCCTGTTGCTGCCCCCAAAGATCCTCGAGATCCCGCGTTTCGGCTGCTGGAACGTGCACGCCTCGCTGCTGCCGCGCTGGCGCGGCGCGGCGCCGATCCAGCGCGCGATCGAAGCCGGCGACAGCGAGACCGGCGTGTGCCTGATGCAGATGGAGAAGGGCCTGGACACCGGCCCGGTGCTGCTCGAGCAACGCACCCCGATCGGCGCGCAGGAAACCGCCGGCCAGCTGCACGACCGCCTGGCGGAACTCGGCGCGCAGGTGCTGGCCGACGGCCTCGGCCTGCTGCGCGCCGGGATGCGGCCGGTGCCGCGGCCACAGCCGGCGCAAGGCGTGACCTACGCGCACAAGCTCGACAAGGCGGAAGCGCGGCTGGACTGGTCGCTGCCGGCCGCCACCCTGGCGCGCAAGGTGCGCGCGTTCCACCCGTGGCCGGTCGCCGAAGCCGACATCGCCGGCGAGCGGTTGCGCATCCACGGCGCGATCGCGCTCGACGTCGACCACGCCGCGCCGCCCGGCACGCTGCTGCAGGCCGGTCGCGACGGCCTCGACATCGCCTGCGGCGACGGCGCGCTGCGGGTGCGCGTGCTGCAGCGCGCGGGCGGCCGCGCGATCACCGCGGCCGACTACCTCAACGCGCGCCGCGATCTGGCCGCGCGCGCATGAATCCAGCGGCCGCCAGCGGCGCCGGCGTCGCCCTGCGCGTGCTCGCCGCGCGCGTGCTGCACGCAGTGGCGGAGCAGGGCCGTTCACTGAAGGCGGAGCTGGCCGTCGCGCTGCCGACGCTGGCCGATCCGCGCGACCGCGCGCTGCTGGAGGCGATCGTGTTCGCCGCGTTGCGCGAGCGAGCGCGCTTCGACGCCGCGCTCGCCGCGTGGATGGACAAGCCGCTCGGGCGGCGCGACGCGCCGCTGCGCGCGCTGCTGCACGCCGGCTTCGCCCAGCTGGTGCTGGAACTGCCGGCGCACGCCGCGCTGGCGGCGACGGTGGAGGCCGCGCGCGCGCTCGGCCGCACGCACCAGGCCGGCCTGGTCAACGCGCTGCTGCGCCGCGCGCAGCGCGAGGGGCTGCCTGCGGCGGAGCCGGGCGCCGACTGGCCGCAATGGCTGCGCGAACGCATCGCCGCGGACTGGCCGGAACACGCGCAGGACATCTTCGCCGCCGCCACGCGGCCCGCGCCGCTGTGGCTGCGCGTCAACCGCCGACAGACCACGCCTGCGGCGTATGCGCAGCGCTTGCGCGAGGCCGTCATCGACGCGGAGGCGAGCGACCTGCTGCCCGACGCCTTGCGCGTGGACGTGCCGGTCGCGGTCGCCGCGCTGCCGGATTTCGCGGACGGTGCCGCGTCGGTGCAGGACGGCAGTGCGCAGCTGGTCGCCGATGCGCTGGCGCCGGCGCCGGGCGCGTCGGTACTCGACGCCTGTGCCGCGCCCGGCGGCAAGGCCGCGCACCTGCTGGAGCGCGATCCGGCGTTGCGCTTGCTCGCGCTCGATACCGACGCGCGCCGCCTGCGCCGGATCGGCGAGACCTTCGCCCGACTGCGGCTGGGCGAGGACGCGCGGCTGCAGTGCGCGGATGCCGCCGAGGTCGCGGCCTGGTGGGACGGCGTGCCTTTCGACGCGATCCTGCTGGACGCACCGTGCAGCGCCACCGGCGTGGTCCGCCGCCAGCCCGACATCCTGCTGCACCGGCGCGCGTCCGACGTCGCCGCGCTGACCGCGCTGCAGGCGCGCCTGCTCGACGCGCTGTGGCCGACGCTGGCGCCCGGCGGCACGTTGCTGTACGCGACCTGCTCGCTGCTGCGCGCGGAGAACGACGCGCAGGTCGCCGCCTTCCTGGCGCGCGCGCCGGACGCGCGCCTGCAGCCGCTGGACGCGCGCTTCGGCCACGACACCGGCGCCGGCCACCAGCGCTTCCCGGGCGAGGACGGCATGGATGGGTTCTTCTATGCGCGGCTGGTGAAGGGCTGACGCAGGGACTTGCCCCCACCCCGATCCTCCCCCGCAAGCGGGAGAGGGGGAACAGCACGCGGCGGCGGGGTGCGGGGCTTTCACCTCTCCCGCTTGCGGGAGAGGTCGAGCGCGCCAGCGCGAGGGTGAGGGCGCCGCTGCGGGGAAGTGAGCAAAAGCGGCACGCGTCGATCCTCTCCGCAACCGGGCGGGAGCGCCAAAATCGTCTAACGTTCCCGTCCCGCAACTGGCTTCGCTTCCCGCATGCTGCAGACCGCTCGTTCCCGCGACACCTGGCTGTTCTGGCTGATCGCCCTGCTGGTGATCGGCGCGGGCCTGGGCCTGCGCGATCCCTGGCCGGCCGACGAGCCGCGCTTCGCGTTGGTCGCCAAGCAGATGGTGGAGAGCGGCAACTGGCTGTTCCCGCACCGCGGCGTGGAGCTGTATTCGGACAAGCCGCCGATGCTGATGTGGCTGCAGGCGGCGGCGTACACCGTGCTGCGCGACTGGCGGGTGGCGTTCCTGCTGCCGTCGCTGCTTGCCGCGCTCGGCACCCTGTGGTGCGTGGTCGACCTCGGCCGCCGCCTGTGGACGCGCAAGGTCGGCCTGGTCGCGGGCTGGGCGCTGCTGTTCGCGCTGCAGTTCACCTACCAGGCGAAGAAGGCGCAGATCGATCCGCTGGTGACGTTCTGGATCACGCTGGCCAACTACGGGCTGCTGCGCTTCTTCCTGGAGGCGCGCGGCGGGCGGCCGGACTGGCGCATGTGGTGGCTGGGCTGGTTCGCGGCGGGGCTGGGCACGATCACCAAGGGCGTCGGCGTGCTGGCGCTGGTGATGCTGCTGCCGGCGTGCTGGGCGGCGTGGCGCGGCTGGCGCGGGATTCGCGTGCCGCTGCGCGACTGGCGGTTGCTGCTGGGGCCTCTGGCGTTCGCCGCGGCGGCGGCGGTGTGGCTGGTGCCGATGCTGAGCGTCGCGCTGACGCGCCACGATCCGGCCTTCGCCGCCTACGTGCAGGACATCCTGTTCCGCCAGACCGCAGGCCGTTACGCGAAGTCCTGGGATCACCCGCAGCCCCCCTGGTACCACCTCGGCGTGATGCTGACGATGTGGCTGCCGCCGATGCTGGCGCTGCCATGGGCACTGCCGGCGTGGCGCCGCCGCCTGCGCCGGCGCGATCCGCGCTTCCTGCTGCCGCTGGCGTGGTGGCTGTTCGTGCTGGTGTTCTTCTCGATCCCGAGCGGCAAGCGCGACGTCTACGTGATGCCGGCGCTGCCGATGGCCTGCCTGGCGTTGGCGCCGCTGCTGCCGGGCATCGTGCGCAAGGTCTGGGCGCGGCGGCTGGCGTGGGGCTTCGCGCTCGCGCTGGTGGCGGTGTGCCTGGGCGGCGGGCTGGCGATGCTGTTCGGCGATCCCGCCTTCGAGGCGCGCTTCGCCGCCGAGCGCGGCTTCGCCGCGGGTGCCGACGCGATCGCCTGGCTGCTGCTGGCGATGGGCGGCTGGGGCCTGGCCGGCGCGTTGTGGTTCCGGCGCCGGCCGCTCGCGGCGATGTTGAACATGCTCGCCGGCATGTGGGTGCTGTACGGCGTGGTCGCCTATCCGCTGCTCAACCCGTCCAGTTCCGCGCGCGGGCTCATGGAGGCGGTGGGCGAACGCATCGGCCCGCACACCGAACTCGGCCTGGTCGCGTGGAAGGAACAGAACCTGCTGATGGCCGACCGTCCGGCGAAGACCTGGGGCTTCGTGATGCCGCCGCACGCGCAGCTGGCCGCGGCGATGCCGTGGCTGCGCGCGGACCCTTCGCGCAAGGTGCTGATCCTGGAAGCCGCGATGGGTCCGTGCGTGGACCAGGCGCATGCCGAGTACGCGGGCGTGTCCAACCGCCGCCGCTGGTGGCTGATCGATGCGTCCGCGTTGCGCCCCGGCTGCACCCCGCCGCCGGTGAAGGACTGGCGCGGCGCGGACTACGAGTAGCTCAGGCGCCCGCCAGCGCGGCCAGCGCGGCGACCGCGTCGTCCAGGCCGTTGCGCAGGCCGAGCGCCCGCGCGCCGGCACGCAGTGCCGCGCGCGCGTCGGGGTCGTGGGCGAGCGCCTGCAGCGCGTCCGCGAGCGCCTCGGGCGACGCCGACGGCAGCGCCGCGCGCACCGCGCCGCGCGCCGCCAGCCAGCGCACGCGCGCCGCCTGTTCCGGCTGCAGCGGCACCGCCAGCGCCGGCGCCTCCAGCGCCAGCGCCTGCACCAGCAGGCTGCCGCCGGCGAGCAGGGCGACCCGTGCGCCGGCGAGCAGGCCCATCAGCTCGGCGTTCGGCAGGCGCGACACCACGTGCGCGGGCGCCGGCGCCTCGCACGCGACCGCGACCGTCGCGATGCCATGCCGGGCCAGCGCGGTCGCGGTCGCGCCGAACAACGCCGCGGCGTCGCGGCCGTCGTCGAGGACGTGGCGGCCGCCGCCGGTGCACACCACGGCGTAGACCGCGTCGGGCGGCAGTCCGCAGCGCAGGCGCAGCGCGTCCACCGGCGCCGGCGGGGCGAACAGCGTCGCGAACCGGCGCACGGCGACCCGCGGATGCCGCCAGCGGGCCCAGCGCTCGCGCCAGCCGGGCGGATCCAGCAGTTCGGCGCCGACCAACCAGTGTTCGTCGAGCAGGGCCATGCGTCGTCCGCGCAATCCGCGGTTGCGCGCGCTCGGACGCGAACTGACCAGCACGGTGCGCGCGTTCGCCGCGCGGGCCGCACGCAGGCTCTCCACCCGCGCGTTGCCGTCGAACACCACCACCGCCGGCCGCAGCGCGCGGATCGCGGCGGCGACTTCGCCCGGTACCCGGGTCGGCGACGCCGCCAGCCAATGCACGGGGAAGCCCGGATCCGCGGTACCCGACGCCAGCGCGAAATGCGCCTCGCAATCCGGCGCGCGCGCTCGCAGCGCCTGCGCCAGCAGGCGGCAGCGCTGCACCTCGCCGCTGCCTGCGCTGCCGGACACGGGGACGAACAACAGGCGAGCGGGCATCATGGGTCCTTCGGGGCGCGCCGAGTGTAGCCTCGCCCCCAGGCAACCTGGCAGCGACGCATGGCCGACGTGCCCGTCACCTTCTACGCCGACGTGCCCGACGCCGAGCTCGCCGGCTGGCGCGCGCTGCGACCCGACGCCGAGCCGCAGCGCCTGGTCCACGGCGACGAATGCTGGATTGCGCAGACCCACGCGCGCCTGCGCGATGCCGGCGTCGCGGTGCGCATGGACAACCGCGTGCCCGACGACGGCCTGGTGATCTTCTATGCCGGCGACAAGCGCGCGGTGCGTCGCGCCTTCGATCCGCGCGGGCGCGCGCTGCTGGTGGCGGTGCGCAGCGATCGCCACCCGGTCGGCTTCGCCGATGTCGAGATCGTGCAGAACGCGTCGTCCGCCGACGGCGCGCGCACCCGCCACGTGCCGCACTGGCCGCAGGCGGGCCTGCTGCCGCGCGATCCGGCGCGCGGCGCGCGCGTGCGCACGGTGCTGTTCCCCGGCACGCCGCAGAACCTGCACCCGGGGTTCGCCGGAGACGCATGGCGGCGGTTCCTCGCCGAGCGCGACCTCGCATTCCGCTGCCACTACGCCAATGCCTGCGGCGGGCCGCCCGACTGGCACGACTACCGCGACGTCGACGTCATGCTCGCGATCCGGCCGGCGGACATGGGCCTGGTCCCGCACAAGCCGGCGTGGAAGCTGTTCAACGCCTGGCTGGCCGGTGTGCCGGCGATCCTCGGCCCCGAGGCGGGCTACCGCGAGCTGCGCCGCGATCCGCTCGACTACCTCGAGGCCGCCGATCCCGCGGCGGCGATGCGCGCGCTCGCGCGCCTGCTGGACGAACCCGGGCTGTACGCGGCGATGGTCGCCAACGGCGCCGTGCGCGGGGCGGACTTCACCGTCGCCGCGACCCTGCGTCGCTGGCAGGACCTGCTCGCCGGACTGTCGGCGCTGTGCGCGGATCCCGCGCGGCGCCCGCAATCGGTGTTCGCGCGCCGGCGCCGCGAACTCTGGTTCCACCTGCGCCGGCCGTGGAAGCCCTACGGCTGAGTCAGCGCCGGCGCCGCTCGATGGCGCGGTAGGGGTTGTCCTCGCCGCGGCCGGACGGGCGCAGGGTGTAGCGCTTGTAGGTCCACTGGTACTGGGCCGGATCGCGGCGCGCGATCGCCTCCACCGCGCCGTTGAGCGCGGCGACCGCGACCTCCGGGTCGGGCCCGGCGATCGCCGCCGGCGCCTGCGTCAGGTGCAGCGCGTAGTCCTCGCCGTCGCCGATCCGCTCGCACCAGGCGAACAGCACCGCCGCGCCGGTGCGCGCCGCCAGTCGCGGCAGCAGGGTCATGGTCAGCGCCGGCAGGCCGAAGAAGGGCGCGAATTCGCCTTCGCCGACCTTGGGCTGCTGGTCGGGCAGGATGCCGACCACGCCACCGGCCTGCAGTCGCTTGAGCAGCTGGCGCACCGCGGCGGCGCCTTCGGCCGGGACCTGGGTGACGCGCTCGCCGGCGTCGGCGCGCACCCGGCGCAGGAAGGCCTCGCCGACCGCCGACTCCGGCGGCCGGTACAGGATCGCCAGCGGCGTGCGCGCGGCCAGCCACTGGTTGAGCAGTTCCCAGTTGCCGTGGTGCGGCGCGGCCACGATCAGGCCGCGGCCGGACGCGAGCGCGGCGTCGAACAGCTCGACGCCGTGCAGTTCGCGGATCCGGGCGAGGTTGGCGGCCGGCGCGCCGGTCCAGATTTGCAGGGTGTCCAGCGCCTGGCGCGCGGTGTTGCGCAGGATCGCGCGCTGCAGCGCGGCGCGCTCGGCGGCCGGCATGGCCGGGAAGGCGAGTTCGAGGTTGCGCCGGGCGACCCGGCTCTCGCGCGCGTCCAGCCGGCCCCACAGCCAGGCGACGGCGCCGGCGAGCGCGCGCCGCAGCGGCGCGGGCAGGTGGCCGACCAGCCAGGCGAGGGCGTACAGGAGGGCGGCGGAGAGTTCGGTCACCGCGGAAGTCTAGCGGGGCCACCGCCACGGACCGCGGCGCGCACCGCCGGACGCAGGCTGCGCGCCAGTACCGGCCGCCCTTATCGTTGTCCTTCCTCCATCGAACGGGACCGCCATGCTCGCCCTGATCCAGCGCGTCACCGAGGCCCGGGTGGAGGTGGACGGCGCCACCGTCGGCGCGATCGGGCCCGGCCTGCTGGCGCTGGTCGGGGTCGAGCCGGGCGACGGGCCGGCGCAGGTCGAACGCATGACCGCCCGCCTGCTCGGCTACCGGGTCTTCGCCGACGCCGCCGGGCGGATGAACCGCTCGTTGGCCGACACCGGCGGCGGGCTGCTGCTGGTCAGCCAGTTCACCCTCGCCGCGGACACCGCCAGCGGCATGCGGCCGGGCTTCAGCATCGCGGCGCCGCCGGCCGAAGCTGAACGCATCTTCGACGACCTGCTCGCAACCTGCCGCCAACGCCACCCGGCAGGGGTGGAAAGCGGCCGGTTCGGGGCCCATATGACGGTCAGTCTGGTGAACGACGGCCCGGTGACCTTCCTGCTGCGGGCCTGAGCCCCCGCCACCCGGCTGCCTTCCCGCTTTCTTCGCCGAAAATTGCGGCGTGGTGCAGGGGGCGCTCACCCGCTCGCGGTATAATGCACGGTTCCGTCTTTCCTTCTTTTCCGGTGGCGCGCCCCATGGCCAACGAACGTCAGGCCCCGCAATCCGACATCAAGCAGCTGATCAGCAAGGGCCTGGAGCAGGGCTACCTGACCTATGCCGAGGTCAACGACCACCTCCCCGACGACCTCGTCGATCCGGAGCAGATCGAAGACATCATCGGCATGATCAACGGCATGGGCATCGAGGTGCACGAGATCGCGCCCGATGCCGAGACCCTGCTGCTCGCCGACGGCAACACCGGCGGCCGCGAGGTCGACGACACCGCCGCCGAGGAAGCCGCGGCGACGCTGTCCGCGCTCGACTCCGAGGGCGGCCGCACCACCGACCCGGTGCGCATGTACATGCGCGAGATGGGCACGGTCGAGCTGCTGACGCGCGAGGGCGAGATCGCGATCGCCAAGCGCATCGAGGAAGGACTGAACCAGATGCTGTCGGCGCTGGCCAGCTTCCCGTGGTCGGTGCAGCTGCTGCTCGAGGAGTACGAGCTGCACAAGGCCGGCAAGAAGCGCCTGGCCGACATCGTGGTCGGCTTCAACGACGTCGAGGAGCCGGTCCCGGAAGTGCCGGTCGCCGAGGCCGAGGCCGACAGCGACGCCGAGGGCGACGAGGAGGACGAGGACGAGGACGGCGGCAGCGAGGAAGCCGCGCCGACCGGCCCGGATCCGGCCGAGGTCGCGCGGCGGATGGAGCTGCTGGCGGCGACCTTCGCCAAGTTCCAGCGTTCCTACGCCAAGAACGGCGCCTCGGCGAAGGCGGCGATCAAGCTGCGCGAGGAGATGTCCGAGCAGTTCATGACCCTCAAGCTGCCGCTGCCGCTGACCGACACGCTGGTGCGCAAGGTCCGTGACGTGCTCGGCCAGATCAAGGAGCACGAGCGCCGCATCCTCGACCTCGCCACCCGCGTGGCGAAGATGCCGCGCAAGGACTTCATCCGCGCCTGGGAAGGCAACCACACCAACCTCGAGTGGGTGGACGAGTTGCTCAAGCGCAAGCAGAAGTGGTCCAGCGGCCTGCGCGACGTCAAGGACCAGATCATCGCCGAGCAGGAAGCGACCATCGCGATCGAGCAGGCGATGCAGGTCACCCTGGCCGACATCAAGGACATCAGCCGGCAGATGGCCTACGGCGAGGCCAAGGCACGCAAGGCCAAGAAGGAGATGGTCGAGGCCAACCTGCGCCTGGTGATCTCGATCGCCAAGAAGTACACCAACCGCGGCCTGCAGTTCCTCGACCTGATCCAGGAAGGCAACATCGGCCTGATGAAGGCGGTCGACAAGTTCGAGTACCGCCGCGGCTACAAGTTCTCGACCTACGCCACCTGGTGGATCCGCCAGGCGATCACCCGCTCGATCGCGGACCAGGCGCGCACCATCCGCATCCCGGTGCACATGATCGAGACGATCAACAAGCTCAACCGCATCTCGCGGCAGATGCTGCAGCAGTTCGGCCGCGAACCGACGCCCGAGGAGCTGTCCAGGGAAATGGACATGCCCGAGGACAAGATCCGCAAGGTGATGAAGATCGCCAAGGAACCGATCTCGATGGAGACGCCGATCGGCGACGACGAGGATTCGCACCTCGGCGATTTCATCGAGGACACCAACGTCGAGTCGCCGATCGAGGCCACCACCAACACCAACCTGACCGAGACGGTGCGCGACGTGCTGGCCGGCCTGACCCCGCGCGAGGCCAAGGTGCTGCGCATGCGCTTCGGCATCGACATGAACACCGACCACACCCTCGAGGAGGTCGGCAAGCAGTTCGACGTCACCCGCGAGCGCATCCGCCAGATCGAGGCGAAGGCGCTGCGCAAGCTGCGCCATCCCAGCCGTTCGGAACAGCTGCGCAGCTTCCTCGACATCGACTGAGCCGCGCCGCCATCGCAGGAACCGCAGGAGCCCGCCATGCGCGGGCTCCTGTTTTTCCGGCCGCCGCCGCGACGCAGCCCGCGCCCGCGCGGGGGTTGCCTGCCCGGCGCGAATCCCCGACCCTTGCGCGCGATGACCGCGCCGCACATCCCCGACGAGGTCCGGCGGTTCCTGCTGGGCGTCATCCCGTCGGTGCCGCACCTGGAAGCGCTGCTGCTGCTGCACGCCGACCCGGCGCGCGGCTGGGACGCGATCGCGCTCGCCGGCCGCCTCTATCTCGATCCGGCGCGCGCGGCGGCGCTGCTCGCCGACCTCGAGCGCGCCGAGCTGGCCGTGGCGGGCGACGAGGGGCACCGGTTCGCCTGCGACCCGGCGCTGGCCGCGGTGGTCGGCGAACTCGCGCGCGTGTACGCCCGGCATGTGGTCGCGGTCGCCGAACTGATCCATTCCACCCCCGACCGTCGGGCCCGGCGCTTTGCCGACGCCTTCCTCCTGCGCAAGGACACCTGAGCATGGCGATCCTGATCTATGCCCTGTGCGCGCTGGCCGCCTTCGCCTGCGCCGTGCTGCTGCTGCTCGGCGCGCGCCGCACCCGCTCGCGCATGCTGTTCTGGAGCGGGCTGTGCTTCGTCGGGCTGGCGCTGGTCAACCTGATGGTGGTGGTGGCCGCGGCCACCGGCGACCCGCGCGCGCTGTGGGACGCGCGCCTGCTGGTCGCGCTCGGCGCGGTGGCGCTGCTGCTGTACGGGCTGATCGTGGAGGAGCGCTGACATGTCGACCTTCCTGCTCGGCGCCATCGCCATGGGCTGCGCGACCGCCGCGCTGCTGTTCCTGCGCTTCTGGCGCGACAGCCGCGACCGCCTGTTCCTGTACTTCGCGCTGTCCTTCCTGATGGAGGCGTTCAACCGCGCGATGTTCGCCCTCAACGGCGCGCGCCTGGAGGAGGCCCGGCTGTATTACCTGATCCGGCTGGCCAGCTACCTGCTGATCCTGTGGGCGATCGTCGAGAAGAACCTGCCGCGCCGCCCGCGCGGCTGAAGCCCGCTACCATGGCCGGCACGGGCCTATAGCTCAATGGTCAGAGCAGAGGACTCATAATCCTTTGGTTCCAGGTTCGAGTCCTGGTGGGCCCACCACGCCGCCGTCGGTCGCGGGGCGCTGAAGGAAATTCCGACGCGGACCCGCGACGCCGGCCGACCCGGCGCGGGACGGTGCGCGGATGGGCGGCGTGGCGCCGGACACGCACGCTGCTGGGCAAGCCCCTCGCCGGATCCCGCCATGCGCCCGCGCCTGCTGCCCAGCCTGCTCGCCTGCCTGTTGTCCCTGCCCGCGCCGGCGGTGCTGCCGGTCGCCGTGGCCGCGCCGCCGCGGGTGATGCTGCCGACCCGCTTCCATGCCGGTCTCGATGTCGCCGCCTACTGGGTCAGCGAGAAGCTCGACGGCGTGCGCGGGCGCTGGGACGGCCGGCGCCTGCTGACCCGAGGCGGCGAGCCGATCGAGGCGCCGGCGTGGTTCACCGCCGGCTGGCCGCGGCAGCCGCTGGATGGCGAGCTGTGGATCGGCCGGGGTCGCTTCGAGGATGTCAGCGCGCTGGTGCGCAGCCTGCGCGTAGACGATGCCGCCTGGCGGCAGGTGCGTTTCATGGTCTATGACCTGCCGGACGATCCGGGCCGCTTCGGCCGGCGCGTCGCGCACATGCGCGAGTTGCTGGCGACGGCGGGTGTGCCGTGGCTGCGCGCGGTCCCGCAATTCCGCGTCGCCGACCGCGCCGCGCTCGACGCGCGCCTGCGCGCGGTGGTCGCGGCCCGCGGCGAGGGCCTGGTCCTGCACCACGACGCCGCGCATTACCGCGCCGGTCGCAGCGAGGACCTGGTCAAGTACAAGCCGCACGACGACGCCGAGGCGCGGGTGGTCGGCTACAGCCCCGGGCGCGGCAAGTACGCCGGCCTGCTCGGCGCGTTGATCGTGGAGCGCGCGGACGGGCTCCGCTTCCGCATCGGCACCGGTTTCAGCGATGCGGAGCGCGCGCATCCGCCGGCGCGCGGGAGCTGGGTCATCTACCGCTACGACGGCCTGACCGGCAACGGCACGCCGCGCTTCGCCCGTTTCCTGCGCGTCCGCCATGACCCGCCGCCGCCCGATCCCAGGTAAGCGAGGCGCGCGGCTTTTGGCCACGCGCAAGCGATTGAAGCTTTACACATAAAGGACTAGCGTCCTGCACGAGACCGCGCAGGATGGCCGCATCGCGATCGGCGATGCCCCTGGAGTTCTTCCATGAAACCCGTCTTCCCGCTGTTCGTGTCGTTCGCCCTGCTGGCCGCCGGCCCGGCCATGGCGCACGCGGCCGACGCCCAGCACGTGCCCGCCAGCCAGGCCGCCGCACCGGCCGCGCCGCAGCTGCATGCGGCGATGCGCTCGCTCTGGCACGGCCATATCGTCAACACCCGCGACTACGCGATGGCGCTGCACGCCGGCGACCAGGCGAAGGCGGACAAGGCCGCCGGCGCTGTGGTCGCCAACGCCAGGCAGATCGCCGACGCGGTCGCCGGCTTCTACGGCAAGCCCGCGGGCGAACGCATGCTGCAGCTGCTCGCAGGCCACTGGGGCGCGGTCAAGGCGATGACCGACGCGCGTGCCAAGGGCGACACCGCCGGTTCCAACAAGGCGATGGCCGATCTCGCCGCGAACGCGGGCGAAATCGCCAAGTTCCTCGCCGGCGCCAACCCGAACCTGCCGGAGGACACCGTGCGCGGCCTGCTCCTGCAGCACGGCGCCGACCACGGCCAGCAGGTCGGCCAGATCATGGCCGGCGACGGCAAGGGCGAGGCCGAGACCTGGAAGCACATGCAGGCGCACATGGACACGATCGCCGACGCGCTCGCCGGCGCGATCGCCAAGCAGTTCCCCGACAAGGCGAGCTGATGGCGCAGGGCCTGGCCCGCTTCGGCGAAACCCAGCAGCGGCTGCTCCGGCAGCTGCTGCAGGCCGGCGCGGCCGGCAGCGCGGTGGAGACGCTGTGCGAGCGGCTGCGGATCAGCCACAACGCCGTGCGCCAGCATCTGACCGCGCTGATCGGTCGCGGCGTGGTCGAGCGCGCCGCCTCGCAGCCGACCGGTGGCCGCCCGCAGGCGCGCTTCGCGCTCACCGCGGAAGGCCGCGAACTGTTCCCGCGCAACTACGGCGCGATCGCCGGCGCGCTGCTTTCGCAACTGCACGCGCGCCTGGGCGAGGCGGAAGTCGCGACGATGCTGCAGGAACTCGGCACGACCGTCGCCGCCACCCAGCCCGCGTTGCAGCCCGACGACGCGCCGGACGGCCTGGCCCGCGCGCTCGCACAGCGGCTGGACGCACTCGGCTACGAGGCGCTGCCCGCGCGCCACGGCGACGAATGGCAGGTGGAGGCCTTCAACTGCGTCTTCCACGCGCTGGCCCGCCAGCACCCGCAGGTGTGCAAGTTCGACCTCGCCTACATGGAGGCGGCCACCGGGCGCCGCATCCACCACATGGAATGCATCGTGCGCGGCGGCCACGTCTGCCGCTTCCGGATCGGCGCCCCGCGCGGCGCCCGCAACGACGAATCCGGCGACGGTTGACGGGGCCACCGTGCCCATCGCCACAATGCGGCATGGACACGCTGCTCGAAACCATCGAACAGGACACCGGCCCGGACCCGCAGTGGAGCGTGCTGTGGCTGCACGGCCTAGGTGCCGACGGCCACGACTTCGCCCCGATCGTGCCGCAGCTGGTGCGCCGCGACTGGCCCGCGCTGCGCTTCGTGTTCCCGCACGCGCCGGTGCGGCCGGTGACGATCAACGGCGGCGTGCGCATGCGCGCCTGGTACGACATCCGCGACCTGGACCTCGGCAATCGCGCGGACGAGGCGGGGGTCGCCGAGTCCGTCGCCCAGGTCGAGGCGCTGGTCGCGCGCGAGGCGGCGCGCGGCGTGCCCGCGCGGCGGGTGTTCCTCGCCGGCTTCTCGCAGGGCGGCGCGATCGCCCTCGCCGCCGGCCTGCAGCGGGCTTCGCCGTTCGCCGGGCTGGTCGCGCTGTCCACCTACCTGCCGATGCACGAGCGCGCCGCCGGCCTGCTGGCCAACGGCGCCAATGCGCAGCCGGTGTTCATGGCCCACGGGCTGCAGGACCCGGTGGTGCCGTACGCGGCCGGCGAGGCCAGCGCGCGGATGCTCGCCGCGCTCGGCTTCGAGGTCGACTGGCACCGCTACCCGATGCCGCACGCGGTCTGTCCCGAGGAGGTGCGCGACCTCGGGGACTGGCTGTCGCGGCGCTTCGCCGACGCGGGCTGAGCGCGGGCGATGGATCACGCCCGCGCCGGCGAACCGTGGCTGCCGGACCTGTGCCGGCTGCCGCGGCTGGCGACCATGTTCGGCGTGGCGGAGCTGGTCGTGCTGGTGCTCGCGCTCGCGCCGGACGGTGGTACGCACTGGAACCTGTCGCGCTTCGTCTCCGCCAGCGCGTTCGCGCTGTGGCTGGCGCTCACCATCGCGGTGCTGCTGTGCGTGTCGCGGCGGGCGCTGTCGCGGTTGCCGGTGCCGCTGGGGGCGATGGCGGCGGTGGCCGGGGCGGCCCTCGTCGCTTTGCTCGGCGCGGCGATGCTGTACCAGCTCGACCGCGGCCTCGGCAGCGGGCTGGTGCCGGCGGCGGTGCGACTGCCGCAGTTCACCCTCGGCAGCGCCGCGATCGCCGCGCTGATCACCGCGGTGGTGCTGCGCTACCTGTACGCCGTGGACGGCTGGCAGGCGCAGGTGCGGGCCAGTGCGCGTGCCGAGGCCGACGCCCTCCAGGCGCGGATCCGCCCGCATTTCCTCTTCAACAGCATGAACGCCATCGCCGGCCTGGTCCGCCGCGACCCGGCGCTGGCCGAACGCGCGGTGCTCGACCTGAGCGACCTGTTCCGCGCCGCGCTCGGGGCCGGCGACGAGTCCTCCTCGCTGGCCGAGGAGGTCGAGCTCGCCCAGCGCTACCTCGCGATCGAGACGCTGCGCCTGGGGCCGCGCCTGAGCGTGCGCTGGCAGCGCGACGAGCCGCTGCCGTGGGACCTGCCGATGCCGCGGCTGGTGCTGCAGCCGCTGGTCGAGAACGCGGTGCTGCACGGCATCGCCCGCCTGCCCGAGGGCGGCGCGATCGACATCTCCTTGCGCAGCGAGGACGGCTGGCTGCACCTGGCGATCGCCAATCCGGCGCCGGCCCCGCCCGCCCCGCGCCCGGCCGGCGCCGGCCACGCCCAGCGCAGCATCGGCCACCGGTTGCGTTATGCCTTCGGCCCGCGCGTGCGCATGGCCACCGGCTGGAACGCGGGCTACTATCGCTGCGAGCTCGCCGTGCCGTTCGCCGGGCAGGCCCCGGGCGCGCGGCTGGCGCGATGAAGGGAGCGGACATGCAGGTGCCCGCATGAAGGTGCTCATCGTCGACGACGAACCGCTGGCCCGCGAACGGCTGCGCGAACTGCTGGACGCGCAGCCGGGCGTGACCGTGGTCGGCGAGGCCGGCGACGGCCACGCCGCGCTGCACGCCTGTGCGCAACAGCAGCCGGACCTGGTCCTGCTCGACGTGGCCATGCCCGGCATCGACGGCATCGAGACCGCGCGCCACCTCGCCGCGTTCGAACCGCGCCCGGCGGTGGTGTTCTGCACCGCCTACGACGCGCACGCGCTGTCGGCGTTCGACGCGCAGGCGATCGACTACCTGCTCAAGCCGGTGCGCGCCGAACGCCTGGCGGCCGCGCTGGAGCGCGTGCGCACCTTCGCCGCCGGTCGCAGCCAGCCGGCCGGCGCGCATCCGGCCCAGCGCCGCACCCACCTGTGCGCGCGCCTGCGCGGCAGCCTGCGGTTGATCCCGATCGACGAGATCCGCTACCTGCAGGCCGAGGAGAAGTACGTCGTCGTCCACCACGCGCGCGGCGAGGACCTGATCGAGGAATCGCTGAAGTCGCTGGAGGAGGAGTTCGGCGAGCGCTTCGTGCGCATCCACCGCAACTGCCTGGTGGCGCGCCACGAACTGGTCGAGCTGCGGCGCACTCCCGACGGCCACGTGCAGGCGGTCCTGCGCCACGGCGAGCATCCACTCGAGGTCAGCCGCCGCTGCGTCGCCCAGTTGCGCGAGCAGGTGGCGAAGGGGCTGCGGGTCGAGGGCTGAGCCCGGCGCCGGCGCGCGGCCGCCCCGGCGGCGCGGGCAAATCGCCGATAATCCGCGCATGACCACCCTGCGCATCGCCACCCGCAAGAGCCCGCTCGCCCTGTGGCAGACCGGGCACGTCGCCCAGCGGCTGCGCGCGGCGCATCCCGGGCTGATGGTCGAACTGGTGCCGCTGAGCACGCGCGGCGACGAGGTGCTGGACCGCTCGCTGGCGGCGATCGGCGGCAAGGGCCTGTTCCTGAAGGAACTCGAGCTGGCGATGCAGCGCGGCGAGGCGGACTGCGCGGTGCATTCGCTCAAGGACGTGCCGATGGAGCTGGAGCCGGGCTTCGCGCTGCCGGCGATCCTGGCCCGTGCCGATCCCGCCGACGCCTTCGTCAGCAACCGTTTCGCCGATCTCGATGCGCTCCCGGATGGTGCGCGCGTTGGCACCTCCTCGCTGCGCCGGCAGGCGCAGCTGCGCGCGCGCCGGCCCGACCTCGCACTCATGGACCTGCGCGGCAACGTCAACACGCGCCTCGCCAAGCTCGACGCCGGCGACTACGACGCGATCGTGCTCGCCTGCGCCGGCCTGCAGCGGCTCGGCTTCGAGGCGCGGATCCGCGCGCGGCTGGCGCCGCCGGACTGGCTGCCGGCGCCGGCACAGGGCGCGATCGCGATCGAATGCCGTGACGGCGATGCGGCGACGCAGGCCTTGCTGGCCGTGCTGGACGACGCGCCGACGCGGCGCTGCGTCGAGGCCGAGCGGGCGATGAACCGTGCCTTGCACGGCAGTTGCCACGTGCCGGTCGCGGCGTTCGCGCAGGTGCAGGGCGAGGCGCTGGCGCTGGCCGGCCTGGTCGGCTCCGCGCGCGACGGCCGGCTGGTGCGCGCGCAGGCGCGGGGCGACGAGCCGCAGGCGCTGGGCGCTGGGCTCGCGGCCGAACTGCTCGCGCAGGGCGCGGGCGAACTGCTGGCGGCCGAAGCGGAGCCGGACACCGGTCCGTTCCGCTCCTGAGCGCGCGTTACTCGATCACCACCGCGGTGCCCGACGCCGACACCATCAGCATCGAGCCGCCGTCCTGGATCTGGATGGTCTCGTAGTCGAGGTCCACGCCGACCACCGCGTTGGCGCCGAGTTCGCGCGCCTGTTCCATCATGTCGGCGATCGCCTCCTGCTTGGCCTTGCGCAGCACCTTCTCGTAGCTGCCCGAGCGTCCGCCGAGGATGTCGCGGATGCCGGCGAAGAAGTCGCGGAACATGTTCGCGCCGAGGATCGCGTCGCCGCCGACCAGGCCCTGGTAGGCGAGGATGCGGCGGCCTTCGAAGCCGTGGGTGGTGGTGACGAGCACCGGTGTCGCGTCTGCCATGACGGCCTCCGTGGATGTCGTCCGATCCTACGCCTGCCGGCGCGGACCGGCGCCGCTCAGGGCCGGCACGTTCGCCGTACGAAATCGACCTCCTCGCGCAACGCCGCCGAATCGCCGGCCGCCATCAGCGCGGCGACGTTCTCGCGCCGGCGCGGGCAGGGATCGGGGTCGTAGCCCGCTCCGCCGAACACCTTGCCGATCTTGCCGAGCGCGCGGGCGACCGAAGGCGGCTCGCGCATCGCGAAGCGTTCGCCCGCGCGCGCGGGCAGGCGCGCCGCGCGATCGGCCCACGGCACGACGTCCGGCCGCGAATGCGCCTCGGCCCAGGCACGCGCCTGCGCGCGCAGGGCGTCGGCGGAAGGCGCCGCGGCCGGCGCCGGCGGCGCGGGCAGGGCGATTGCCTGCAGGGCGGCGTGCGGCGCGACCGGCCGCGTGGTCGCGGTGCGGGCTCGCCGCGGACCCGCATGCCGGCGCGGCACTGGCGGCGCGACCGCCGTTGCCGACGCGAGCCAGACCAGTTCCATCGGCGCCACCGTGACCTGCCGCGGAATCGCCGGCGCATGCAACAGCCAGCGTCCCACCAGGCCCAGCCAGCCGCACGCCACCACCGCCGCGACCGCACGTGCGCGTCCCGTCCGTGTCCGCATCCCGTCCGTCCCTGAGCGAAGGCGGCGCAGTGTGCCGGGCGCGCGGTTAAACCGAAGTTACCCATGGCCGACGCGCAATGGACCGTCTCGCGGCGCCGGCCTTGGCCCATAATCGACGCATGGACCGCTACGAACGCATCAACGCCCTGCACCGCATCTTCAAGGCCGCGCGCCGCCCGGTGACGGTGGCCCGGCTGATGGACGAACTCGGCTGCTCGCGCGCGACCGTCTACCGCGACATCGCCTTCCTGCGCGACGGCCTGATGGCGCCGATCGTCGGCGAAGGCGAGGGCGCCGGATTCCGCTACGACCCCGATGAGAGCGAACGCTTCGAGCTGCCTGGCCTGTGGCTGAGCTCGGAGGAACTGTACGGCCTGCTCGCCGCGCAGCAACTGCTCACCCGCAGCGGCGGCGGCTTCCTGTCCGAGGCGCTGGCGCCGCTGCAGGAGCGCATCGAGAAACTGCTCGCCGACCAGGCCGAAGGCGACGCGTTCCCGGTCGAGCGCGTGCGGGTCATCGCCAGCCGCCCGCGTCGGCTCGACGAGCAGGCCTTCCGCGCGGTGGCCAGCGCGGTGCTCGGGCGCCGCCAACTGTCGTTCGACTACCGCGCGCGCTCCACCGACGCGCAGACCCGGCGCACGGTGTCGCCGCAGCGGATCACCCATTACCGCGACAACTGGTACCTCGACGCCTGGGACCACGACCGCGAGGGGCTGCGCAGCTTCGCCGTGGACCGCATCGGCGGCGCGCGGGTGCTCGACGAGGCCGCGCGCGACATCGACAAGCCGCGGCTGGACGAGCACCTCGCCGCCAGCTACGGCATCTTCTCCGGCGCGCCCAAGGGCTGGGCGAAAATCCTGTTCAGCGCCAAGGCCGCGCGCTGGGTCGCCGACGAGCACTGGCATTCGCAGCAGCAGGGTCGCTTCCTGCCCGACGGCCGCTACGAGCTGAAGGTGCCCTACAGCGTGCCGCGCGAACTGCTGATGGACGTGCTGCACTACGGCGCCGACGCCGAAATCGTCGAGCCGCCGGCGCTGCGCGAGCAGGCGCGCGCGCACCTCGCGCTGGCGCTGGGCAATTACGAGCGCTAGGGCGTGAGCGACGCGGCGCCGGCCACTCCACCGCGCGAACGCGTCGCGCTGGTGCTGGGCGCCGGCGGCGCGCGCGGGCTGGCGCAGATCGGCGTGATCGAAGCGCTGCTGGCACGCGACGTGGAGATCGTCGCGGTCGCCGGTTCCTCGATCGGCGCGCTGGTCGGCGGCGTATTCGCGGCGAACAAGCTGGACGCGTACCGCGACTGGCTGTGCGGGCTCGGCCGCAACGCGATGCTGCGACTGCTCGACCCGGGGCTGGGCGTCTCGCTGTTCCGCGGCGAGCGGCTGCTGCACACGCTGCGCGAACTGGTCGGCGAACCGCGGATCGAGGACCTGCCGATCGACTACACCGCGGTCGCGGTCGACCTCGCGCGCCAGCGCGAGGTGTGGCTGCGCCGCGGCGACCTGTGGGACGCGATCCGCGCCTCGTTCGCGATTCCCGGCATCTTCACCCCGCACGTCGTGCACGGCCGCGAGCTGGTCGACGGCGGGCTGCTGGCGCCCCTGCCGATCACCGCGACGCGGTTGTCCGACGCGCAGCGGCTGGTCGCGGTGGACATGCACGGCTGGCCGCGGCGGCCGGTGGAGGACGCGCCGGCCGCGGACGACGGCGAGCCGACGTCGCGGCTGGCGCGCTGGTGGTCGGCGCACTTCGGCGACGGGGACGGCAACGGCGCGCCGCAGGCGCCGCGCGCGATGGGCTTCAGCGAACTGATGGCGCGTTCGCTGGACACGATGCAGGCGCAGATCTCGCGCGTGCACCTCGCGCTCGATCCGCCTGACCTGGTGATCCGCATCCCGCGCGACGCCTGCGGCTTCTACGAGTTCTGGCGCGCGCGCGAACTGGTCGAGCTCGGCCGCGACTGCGCGGAGCGCGCGTTGGACGCGGCGGAGTAGCGTCAGGACAAAAAGGCGCCCTCGCCCCAGCCCTCTCCCGCAGGCGGGAGAGGGGGAACAGCCAGGCGGGGCGGCGCTGCATTGCTGCCGCCTCTCCCGCTTGCGGGAGAGGTCGAGCGCGTCAGCGCGAGGGTGAGGGGAGCCGCTTTTCGTCGGTCACTCACCCAGGCCTTCGCGCAAGCGGGGGAGGGGGAAAGAGGCAACCGGTCAGCGCGCCGCCTCGTCGGTGTCCCCCTCGCGCCACTGCTCCGCATGCTGCCAGGCGGCGCGGCAGGCCAGGCCCGCGCCCTGGTCCCAGCCGAGCAGCTGCGAGCCGGGGCGGCTCGCGTAGTTGCTGCGCAGCCGCACCTCCGCGTCCTCGAAGCGGCCGCCATGCGCGGCGTGGCCTTCGATGCCGGTGCGCAGCGCGTCCTCGTAGTGTTCGTACGGCGTGCCTGCGCGGTACCAGGGCGCGTCGCGGTAATGCTCGCGCCAGTACGCGCTCTGCGATTCGGTGCGATGCGCGGCGTGTCGCGCGCCGCGGTCCCGCGCGCCGGCCGGTTGCCCGCCCTGCTGCTCGCCCTGCTGCCTGTTCATGATGTCGGCTCCGTTGGACCGCGACCATGCTCGCGCGGCGGCCATGCTCGCGCGGCGCGCGTCGTCGCCGGATGCACGCGGCGCTGAATGCGCGCGCCGCTCACGGCCGCGCGACGACTTCTGCCGCAGGCTCGCGGGAAATCCGCGCGGAGCCCTTGCCCATGATCCGTTTCGCATCGCAATCGGCCGAATCCCGCGAGCTCGACGAGGCCCTGCAGGACACCTTCCCGGCCAGCGACCCGCCGTCCATGACCACGCCGATCGCGGCGACGCCGTCCGAGCAGTTCCTGCACCAGGGCACCGCCGGCGAAGTCCGCCTGTACCGGGTGATCGACGCGCGCGACGCGGCGGAGCCGTTCGCGCCGACTACCGCCGGCGGGCGCTGGACCCATCCCGGCACGCCATGCGTGTACGCCTCGCTGTCGCCGGCGGCGGCGCTGCTCGAGTACCTGGTGCACCTGGAAGGCCGCACGCCGGAGAAGCTGATGCTCGCGGTCGGCGCGATCCGCGCGGCCGACGTGCTGGCGGAGACCAACCCGCCCTCGACCTGGTGCACGCTGCCCTACCACGAGGAGGTGCGCCAAGTCGGCGACGCCTGGCTGCGCTCGCGCCGCTCGCTGGCCCTGCGCGTGCCCAGCGCGACCTGCATGGACGAGGGCAACCTGCTGCTCAATCCGGAGCATCCGGCGTTCGCCGCGTTGCAGCTGGTCGCGCTTCGGCCGCTGACGATCGATCCGCGCCTGCGCATCTGAAGGCCGTGATCTGCACGGCGCGTCGACAAGACCTGTCGGCAGGCAACGTCGGCGCGCGGGTGGCAGATGAATTGGCCCGCGCACACCCGCAGCGAATGCGCGCCGCGCGACAGTCGGAAGACGCGGAGGCCCACTCCGCGCCTGTCCCATTCCGGAGAGACCGCCATGACCCCGACCCACCGCACGCTGATCGCCTGCGCCCTCGGCGCGCTGCTCGCGATCCCGGCCGCCGCCGCTTTCGCGCAGGACGTTCCCGAGGACCAGAGCGACCCGCAGCAGACCACCGACCAGGACGCGACCACCGGTTCGATGCAGTCCGACAGCAACGACTGGCAGCAGGCCGGCACGCCGCCGCAGCCGACCACGCCGCCGACCACCGGAGAGCGCACCCGCGACGTCGACGCGATGCAGTCCGACAACGACTTCACCCGCCTCGACGGCGACCACGACGGACGCATCAGCGAAACGGAAGCCGGCGCGGACGGCGACTTCAATGCGCGTTTCGCGGCCCTCGACGCCGATGGCGACGGTTACGTCAGCCAGGCCGAGTTCGACGCCGGCACGCGCACGCAGACGCCGCCGCCGACGCCGTGACGCGCCGTACGGCGAGGCGGCGGTGCGGGCCGCGTGAAGGTTGCGTTGGAGTTCAGTTCCGGCCGCGATTTTCGGCGCATTTGCGTGCAACGGGGCGCGACGCTCGTTCCGCATTGACCCGCATTTAACGCGTCGTCCGCATTCTCGCCTGACGGTTTTCGCGGCAGCTGCCACGCCACGCGTCGCGACCGTCGGGTGCGCTCTGCACGCAGAGGCACCGTTTTTCCTTCCCCCGATGGAGTCACCTGATGAAGCAGCGTTCCCTGATCCTCGCCCTGTCCGCCGCCATGGTCTGCGCCGCGCCGCTGGCGTTCGCGCAGGACGCCACCACCGGCGACCAGTCCACCCCGCCCGAAACCCCGACCACCAGCACCACCACCACGGAGCAGACCGAGCAGTCCACCAGCGCCGACGCCAGCGCGATGTCCGCCACGCCGGCCACCGACACGCGCAAGGTCACCTGGGACGACCTCGACGCCGACCACGACGGCAGCCTGACCAAGACCGAGGCCAGCGCCCTCGACAGCCTCGCGCAGGTGTTCGATACCGCCGACACCGACAAGGACGGCGCGCTCACCGGCGATGAGTACCGCGCCTACCTGAAGACCAGCGGCAAGGCCGATACCGGCGCCGACGCGACCGGCGACAGCGACATGGACGACGGCGGCCAGAAGTAACAACCCCCCGCGACGCAGCGGACGAGGGCGGCCACCCGGCCGCCCTCGTCCTGTCCGCTAGACTGCGCGCATGCACGATCCCATCGCCCTGATCGGCTTCGACGGCGACGACACCCTCTGGCGCAGCGAGGACTACTACCGCGCCGCGCAGGCCGAGTTCGAGACGCTGCTCGCGCGCTACGTGCCGGCCGGCGACCTGCATACCCGCCTGTACGCGGTCGAGAAGCGCAACCTCGCCTTGTTCGGCTACGGCGCCAAGGGCATGACCCTGTCGATGCTGGAAGCCGCCTACGAGATCAGCGAAGGGCGCATCGCCAGCGCCGACCTGCATCGCATCGTCGAGCTCGGCAAGACCCTGCTCCGGCACCCGGTCGAACTGCTGCCCGGCATCCGCGCCGCGGTCGAGCGGATCGCGCGCGAGCACGAGGTGGTGCTGATCACCAAGGGCGACCTGTTCCACCAGGAAGCGAAGGTGCGCGCGTCGGGCCTCGCCGACCTGTTCCGCCGCATCGAGATCGTCAGCGAGAAGGACGGCGCGGCCTACGCGCGGGTGCTGCGCGAGTTCGACCTGCCGGCCTCGCGCTTCGTCATGATCGGCAACTCGCTGCGCTCGGACATCGCGCCGGTGCTGGCGCTGGGCGGGTGGGGCGTGCACATGCCCTACCACGTGACCTGGGTGCACGAGACCGAAGCCGAGTACGACGCCGGCCACGCGCGGCTGCGCCGGGTCGAGCGCCCGGACGAGCTGCCGGACGCGATCGCGGACATCGTCCTGAACGCGGGATACACGCCGAGCGCGGCCTGAGCCCGTGTGACGGCGGGATTAAAAACCCGTTCACGTCCTCCGGCCCATGGTGGACCTGCCCGCAGCTCGCGGGCATGAGCCGGAGATCGCCATGACGCTTTCCCTCCGCTGGCTGGCCCCCGCCGTGCTCGCTGCCGGGGTCGGCGCCGCGGCACTGCTGCCCGCGCCGGCCCGCGCCGACGACCTCACCCGCGTGCTGGTCGACATCGCCGACGTGGTGATCAACGGCGGCGTGCCGTACTACCGCCACGGCCACTACGGCCCGGCCGACCGCCTGGTCGTGCAGCGCGACCGCTGGGGCCACGTGCGCTACTACCGGCTGGTGCCGATGGCGCCGCCGGGCGTCGTCTACCGCAACGGCTACGACGTCCGCTACCACCGTGACTACCGTACCGTCCCGCGCGGCAACGCCTACGGCTACTGGCGCAACGCGCCCGGCGGGCGCGCCTGGTGCGACCGCTACGACCGCTGCGTGGTCCACGTCGACCGCCGCGACGACTGGCGCCACGACCGCGATCGTCGCGACCGCCACGACCGCGACCATCGCGGCCGCCACCGCTGACGCGCTTGCTGGCCGCGGCCCGCTTCCGCGGGCCGCGGAGCGGCGCTAGGCTAGCCCCGGTCACCCCGCGAGACGCCACCATGCCCCGCTTCCCGATCGCGATCCTCTGCAGCGCGGTTCTGCTCGCCGGCGGCGTGCTGCTGCCCGCGCCCGCGCAGGCCGGCGACCTGACCTGCACGATGGACTTCAGCCTCGCCGGCTGGTCGGCCTTCTACAAGACCGCGTCCGGCGACGGCACGGTCCGATGCAGCAACGGTCAGCGCCTGGCGGTGCGCATCAACGCCAAGGGCGGCGGCCTCAGCTTCGGCAAGTCGCGCATCGACAACGGCCACGGCGAGTTCGCCGGCGTGCGCGACATCCGTGACGTGCTCGGCGCCTACGCCACCGCCGAGGCGCACGCCGGCGCGGTGAAATCGGCCAAGGCGCAGGTGATGACCAAGGGCGAGGTCTCGCTGGCGCTGACCGGCAAGGGCCGCGGCTGGGACGTCGGCGTCGCCTTCGGCAGGTTCAGCATCGAAGCGCGCTGAGCGCGACGTGCGCGCCGCGCTGCTGCTGCCGGGACTGCTCGTGCTGGCGGCCTCGGCCTGCGAGCGGCAGCCACCCGCGGGAGCGGAGCAGGGCGTCGTCGACGAACTGGCGTTCGAGGGCGAGCGCGCCTGCGCCGACTGCGACGCGATCGCGACCCGGCTGGTGTTGCGCCGGCGCGACGACCGCCGCGACTACGCGCTGACCGAAACCTACCGCGCGCAGTCCGGCGACTTGCGTTTCGTCGAACGTGGTCGCTGGCAGCGGCAGCAGGCGTTGCTGCGCCTGCAGGGCGAAGGTGGCAGCCGCCGCACCTACGCCGTGCTGCCGGACGGGCGCCTGCAGGCGCGCGACCCGCGAGGCGCTATCCTCCCGGGCGCCCACGATGTGCTGGTTCCGGTGGCCGACGCGGGCCGATGAATTCGCACGCAACTCCTCCACCCACGAGGCAAAGACCATGCGATCCCACCTCCGTTCGCTGATCCTGCCGCTGGCGCTCGCCGGCGTGCTCGGCGCGGCCGGCGCCGCACACGCGCAAAGCTTCGCCTTCGGCTGGAATCCGCGTACCGGCGACATGTGGGTCGACACCCAGCTGTCGGACATCAACCGCTACGGAACGCGCTACCGCGAGCCCTTCATCGACGAGATCGTGCGCTACCACGGCGCGCCGCGCGACCTGGTCAGCGACCTGCTGCTGCGCCGGCACTGGGCGCCGGGCGACGTCTACTTCGCCTGCGCGCTGGCGCAGGTGGTCGGGCGGCCGTGCCGGGTGATCGCCGACGAATGGGAGCGCGACCACGGCATGGGCTGGGGCGAACTCGCCAAACGCTACGGGATCAAGCCGGGCTCGCCGGAATTCCACCGGCTCAAGCGCGGTTTCGTGCCGAGCTACGACCGCTGGGGCCGGCCTATCGCCCTCGACGAGCAGTTGCGCGCCGACTTCCCGGGCCGCGGCAAGGGCGCGAAAGGCCATGCCGGCAAGCCCGGCCATGGCCCCGCCGGTGCCAAGCCCGGCAAGGGCCAGGGCAAGCCGCAGGGCGCCGGCAACGGCGGCCACGGCAACGACGGCGGCCATGGCAAGCCGCCGGGCAAGGGCCACGGCAAGGGCAAGGGCAAGGGCTGAGCGATGGATGCCGCCGCGCGCGTCGTCCATCGCGGCGGCTGCCATTGCGGGCGGGTGCGCTTCGAGGTCGAGGCGCCCGCCGAGCTGGATGCGCTCGAGTGCAACTGCTCGATCTGCCGGATGAGCGGCTTCCTGCACCTGATCGTGCCGGCGGCGCGCTTCCGCCTGCTCGCCGGCGAGGACGCGCTGACCGAGTACCGCTTCCACACCGGCACCGCCCGCCACCGCTTCTGTCGCCACTGCGGGATCAAGGCGTTCTACGTGCCGCGCAGCCACCCCGACGGCATCGACGTCAACGTGCGCTGCCTGGAGCCCGGCAGCGTGCGCGCGCTGCGGATCGCGCCGTTCGACGACGGCGCGCGCGAAGCGGCGACCGCCGCGCTTGCCCACCTCTCGCGGACCTGATCCCGTAGGCGGAGCTTGCTCCGCTTGTTTTCCCTGCGGAGCGCCAGGCAGCGGAACAAGCGCCTTGACGTGCGATGCGAAAGGAGCCGGGAAGGTGACGAACGGCGACCGCCGCGGCGCACGCGCGGTAGACTGCGCCCATGACCATGCCGTCCGCCCTGCAATCGCTGCTCGGGGATTTCGAACCCGCGATCCGCGACATGGCCGGGCGCCTGCAGGGCAGGGAACTGCTGGAGGCGGCCAACCGCCAGTACGAGTTCGTGATGGCGTGGACGCCGCCGCCGCACCAGGACGAGGTGCACGACCGCATGTACGAGGTGCTGGTCCGCTGCGGCGTGCTCGACGAGGAACATCCGCGCCTGCAGTAAGCGCACCGCGCGGGCGGGGGAAATGGGGACGATGGCGGGATTCGTGCTGTTGCTGCACCTGCTGGGCGCGACCGTGTGGACCGGCGGCCACCTGGTCCTCGCCACCACCATTCTTCCGCGCGCGCTGCGCGAACGCCGCATCGACGGGCTGCTCGCCTTCGAATCGGCCTATGAGCGCATCGGCATGCCCGCGCTCGCGCTGCAGGTGCTGACCGGCCTGTGGCTGGCGCACCACCTGCAGCCCGACCTCGGCGCCTGGCTGGACTGGCGGCAGCCGGTCTCGCGGTTGGTCATGCTCAAGCTCGGCCTGCTCGCGCTGACCGGCGCGTTCGCCGTGCACGCGCGGTTGCGGGTACTCCCGCGGCTGTCGCCGGCGACCCTGCCGCTGCTCGCCTGGCACGTGGTGCCGGTGACCTTGCTGGCGGTCGCCTTCGTCGTGGTCGGCCTGTCGTTCCGCACCGGCTGGCTGTACTGAGGGCAACGCCCCGCGCCGGCCGCCACTGGCGCGGCCCGTACAATGCGCGGCCCATGCCCGTCGCGCCCGCCATCCCCGCGCAGGAGCTGCGCCTGTCCGTCGCCCCGATGATGGACTGGACGGACACCCATTGCCGGGTGTTCCACCGGCTGCTGGCGCCGCACGCGCGGCTGTACACGGAGATGGTGCACGCCAACGCGGTGATCCACGGCGACCGCGCGAAGCTGCTGGCGGTGGATACGGTCGAGCATCCGGTCGCGTTGCAGCTGGGCGGCAGCGAACCGGCGCTGCTGGCGCAGGCGGCGCGGATCGGTGCGGAGCACGGCTTCGACGAGGTCAACCTCAACTGCGGCTGTCCGTCCGACCGCGTGCAGCAGGGCCGCTTCGGCGCCTGCCTGATGCGCGAGCCGGGACTGGTCGCCGACAGCGTGGCGGCGATGATCGCCGCCTGCCCGGTGCCGGTGACGGTGAAGTGCCGGCTCGGCGTCGACGACGACCACGACTTCGAGCGCTTCCTCGCCTTCGTCGACACCGTCGCCGACGCCGGCTGCCGGATGTTCGTCGTGCACGCGCGCAACGCCTGGCTCAAGGGCCTGTCGCCGAAGGAGAACCGCGAGGTGCCGCCGCTGCGCTACGACTGGGCGTACCGGCTCAAGCGCGAGCGGCCGGCGTTGCAGGTGGTGGTCAACGGCGGCATCGCCGGGCTGGAGGAAGCGACGCAGCACCTCGCGCACGCCGACGGCGCGATGCTCGGCCGCGCGGCCTACCACGATCCCTACCTGCTGCACCGGCTCGACGTCGCCTGGTTCGGCGGCACGCTGCGCGCGCGCGGCGAGCTGCTGCGCGCGCTGCGGCCCTACGTCGAGGCGCAACTCGCGCGCGGCGTCGCCCTGAAGCACGTCACCCGCCACCTGCTCGGCCTGTTCGCCGGCGAGCGCGGCGGCCGCGCCTTCCGCCAGGTGCTCAGCGAGGGCGCGCACCGGCCGGGTGCGGACTGGGCGCTGGTCGAGCACGCGCTGTCGTTCACCGAGCCGCAGCTGCGCCGCGCATGATCACCCGCGACGCCGACGCCTTCCTCGCCCGCGCGCGCACCCTGGCGCCGGACTTCGGTGCGGCGACCGCGCGCGCCGCGTTCCTGGTGTCGCCCGACGGCTTCGCGCTGGCGGAGGAGTCGGCGCGGGACAACCGCTACATGGCGGATGCCGCCGGCTTCGACGCCCTGCGCGCGCTGCGCGAGCACCGCGCCCTGCACGCGGCGCTGTCGCGGGTGCTGCCGACCGTGTGTTTCGCCGGCGACGCGGCGACCCCCGACGCGGTGTTCCAGAACAACGTGTTCGCCACCGCGCCCGGCCGCTACCTGGTCGGCCGCATGCGCCACACGGTGCGCCAGCGCGAGGCCGCCCGCGACGACATCCGCGCCTTCTTCCGTGACGTCCTCGGCTACGCCGAGACCGACCTGTCGGCGCAACCGCATCCGTGCGAGCTGACCGGCGCGCTGGTCATCGATCGCGCCCGCGGGCTCGGCTTCTGCGGCCTGTCCGAGCGTTGCGACGAGGTGGGCGCGCGGCTGATGCACGACGCCTTCGGCCTGCGCGCGACCCTGCTGTTCGACCTCGCGCCTGGCGAGTACCACGCCAACGTGGTGCTGGCGGTGCTGGCCGGCCGCGCGGCGATCGTCTGCCCGGACGGCTTCGCCGAGCCGGCGGCGGCCGAGGCGATCGCGGCCCTGTACGCGCCGCACGTGGTGCGCTGCTCGCCGGCCGAACACGCTGCCTTCGTCGGCAATGCGATCGCGCTGCCGGGCGGCACGGTGTGGATGAGCGCGCGCGCCGGAACCGCCCTGGAACCCGGCCACCGCGCCTGCCTGGAGGCCGCCGGGCTGGCGCTGCGGACCGTCCCGCTGGAGGCGATCGAGGCCGCCGGCGGTTCGCTGCGCTGCTGCGTCGGCGAGGTCTACTGAGGTGGGCGCGGGTCTGAACCCCGGCCGGCCGCGTCCGGAAAAGTTAAGGACGAGTTCACCGCCCCGTTTCAACAATCCCCCGCAGTCACCTGGGCCCAGGACCGAGGACATGCCGTTGCGCCGCCCGCTGTCGATCATGCTGCTCGCCGCCCTGCTCCCGGGCGCGGGCACGGCGCTGGCGGATCCCCCGCGGCACGCCCGTCCGCACGTGTCCCAGCCGCACCCGCAGCAGCAGCGGCGCGGCGACGATGGACTGTCCGACAGCGTGCGCCGGATCGAGCGCCGAACCGGCGGCCAGGTGCTCAGCGCCGAACGCGTGCCCTATGATGGCCGCAACATCAACCGCATCAAGGTCGTAGACGAACGCGGGCGTGTCCGGGTCTACATGGACGATCCGCAAACCCCACCGTCGCCTCGGTCGCCGCAGCCGCCGCCTACACGCGGCCACGACGACTGAATAGGCACCCTTCCGCCAAGGCCGGGACGGCCCTGGCTCCGGAGTGATCGATGCGTATCCTGCTCGTCGAAGACGAAGCCCCGCTGCGCGAGACCCTCGCTGCCCGCCTGAAACGCGAAGGATTCGCGGTCGACGCCGCCCAGGACGGCGAGGAAGGCCTGTACATGGGCCGCGAGGTGCCCTTCGACGTCGGCATCATCGACCTCGGCCTGCCGAAGATGTCCGGCATGGAACTGATCCGCGCGCTGCGCGACGAGGGCAAGCAGTTCCCGGTGTTGATCCTGACCGCGCGCTCGAGCTGGCAGGACAAGGTCGAAGGCCTCAAGCAGGGCGCCGACGACTACCTGGTCAAGCCCTTCCACGTCGAGGAACTGCTGGCGCGGATCAACGCGCTGGTGCGCCGCGCCGCCGGCTGGAGCAAGCCCACCCTCGAGTGCGGTCCGGTCATGCTCGACCTCGCCGCGCAGACGGTGAGCGTGCACGGCCAGAACGTGGACCTGACCAGCTACGAGTACAAGGTGCTCGAGTACCTGATGATGCACGCCGGCGAGCTGGTCTCGAAGGCCGACCTGACCGAGCACATCTACCAGCAGGACTTCGACCGCGACTCCAACGTGCTCGAGGTCTTCATCGGCCGCCTGCGCAAGAAACTCGACCCGGACGGCACCCTCAAGCCGATCGAAACCGTGCGCGGCCGCGGCTACCGCTTCGCGATCCCGCGGAGCGGCGAATGACGGCGCGGTCGCGCAGCGGCGAGTGACGCGCAAGCCCCGCCGCCCGCCCGCGGTGCACACGATGCCGGCGCGCCCCAGGCCGCCGGCATCGTCGTTCATGCGCCGATGCATCCGCGCCCGGCGCGTTTGCGGCATGCTTGCCGGCCATGGCCGCTGACCGCGAACCGCTGTTCCGCTGGCGCCCGCGCTCGCTGCAGTCGCGGCAGCTGTGGGCGGCCAGCATCGGCCTGATCGCCTTCCTCGCGCTGGCCGGCTACGCGCTCGACCGCGCCTTCCTGCAGACCGCCGAGAGCAACCTGCACGAGCGGCTCAAGAGTTACGCGCTGGCCTATGCCGACGGCATCGAGTTCCTGCGCGACGGCAGCCTGTACGTGCCCGACACGCCGCCCGACCCGCGCTTCCGCCGCCCCGGCAGCGGCCTGTACGCCGAAGTGGTGCTGCCGAACGGGCGCTGGCGCTCGGCGTCCTCGCAGGGGCCGGTGTTGCCGGAGGGGCCGATGCTGGCGCCTACCGTCGAGCGCTTCACCGGGCCGCTGCCGATCACCCGCACCAGCGGCGATCCCGGCGAGATCTACCGCTACGGGCTCGGCCTGGTGTGGGCCGAGGGCGGGCCGGAGGCGGAGTTCCCGTACACCATCTACATCCTCGAGGACGCCAGCACGCTGCCGGCGCAGGTGCGGGTGTTCCGCCAGGCGCTGTGGGGCTACCTCGGCGGCGCCGGCCTGGTGCTGCTGCTGCTGCAGTCGGTGGTGCTGCGCTGGAGCCTGTGGCCGCTGCGCCAGGTCATCACCGAGCTCAAGCGCGTGCAGCGCGGCCAGCTCGCGCACATGAGCCCGCACCACCCGCGCGAGCTCGAGCCGCTGACCGAGAGCATCAACGCCTTCATCGAGAGCGAGCGCGAGAACCTGGACCGGCAGCGCAATACCCTCGCCGACCTCGCGCACAGCCTGAAGACGCCGCTGGCGGTGTTGCGCGCGCGCCTGGACAACCACGCGCCGGAGCACGAACTGCGCGAGGAGATGGACGTGCAGCTCAAGCGCATGAACGACCTGGTCGGCTACCAGCTCGCGCGCGCGGCCTCCGGCGGCCATGCCCTGTTCGCCGCGCCGGTGAAGATCGAGCCGCACGCCGAACAGATCGTGCGCGGGCTGGAGAAGATCTACGCCAGCAAGGGCGTGCTGTGCGAGTTCGAGATCGATCCGGAGGCGTGTTTCCACGGGGAGCCCGGCGACCTGCAGGAACTGTTGGGCAACCTGCTGGAGAACGGCTTCAAGTGGGCGAACACGCGCGTGCTGCTGACCGCGAAGGCGGGCGAGGCGGCGGCGCAGCGGCGGCCGGGGCTGCTGCTGGTGGTGGAGGACGACGGTCCCGGCATCCCCGCCGAGCGGGTCGCCACGCTGCTGCAGCGCGGCGTGCGCGGCGACGAGCGGGTGCAGGGCCACGGCATCGGCCTGTCCATCGTGCAGGACATCGTGCGCGGCTACCGCGGCGAGCTGGAGGTCGGGCGCTCGCAGGAACTGGGCGGCGCGCGCTTCGCGGTGTGCCTGCCGCCGGGCCTCTGAGCAGAGGCGTCAGGCCAGCGGCGGCGGTCCGTAGAAACGCTGCAGGTGCGCGGCGACCTCCGGCATCGCCCGGCGCAGCGTGGCGGGATCGCTGAAGTGGTATTCGCTGCACACCGCGAAGAATTCCTCCGGCGCCTCGGCGGCGTAGGGGTCGATGTCGGTGCGGCGGTTGCGGTCGACCTGGTGCGCGAGCGCGTCGAAGGCGCGCTGGAAGTCGTCCGCCCACCGCCGCTGCCAGGCGCGCGGCAGCGGCGGGGTGCCGTCGAGCGCGCCGTCGAGCGCGTCCAGCTTGTGCGCGATTTCGTGCACCGCCACGCAGTAGCCGGCGCCGGGCTCGGCGATGTCGGCCTGCACGTCGGCCCAGGACAGGATCACCGGGCCCTGTTCCCAGGCTTCGCCGATCAGCTCGTCCTCCCATTCGTGCAGCACGCCGGCGGCGTCCACGTGGCTGCGGCCGGCGCGGAACGCGTCCGGATACACCAGCAGCTGCGACCAGCCGTGCAGGCCCTCGGCGCCGAACTCCAGCAGCGGCAGGCAGCACAGCGCCGCCAGCTGCAGGCGTTGCAGGTCGTCGAGGACGAGTTCGCCGACCGGGGTGATCGCCTTGCGCTCGAGGAAGCGGGTGGTCAGCGCGAACAGGCGCGTCTCGCGCGCGGGATCCAGCGCGCGCGTCCACGGCAGCGCCGCGACCGCGTCGCGCCAGAGTTCCGGATCGATGGCGACGCGCCCGCGACGCAGGCGGCGCAGCAGTCCCAGCACCGCACCGCCCTTAGCGGAACATCCCCGGCAGGAAGCTGTGCCAGCGCGGCGCGTGCAGGCCATCATCGCCGCCGCCGCTGCCGCCGCGCAGGGTGGCCGGCGTGCGCGGCTTGCCGTGGCGGCTGGGCGCGGCCGGTGCCGCCTTGGCCTGGGTCTCCGCGGCCAGCGGCGCGCCGGCATCGTCGCCGCAGCTGCCGCCGTCGCCATTGGGCCCGTGCAGCGGGATCTCGCGCGCATGCGCGCCGGCGGCGAAGGACAGCAGCAACAGGCAGAGGGCGAGGCGCGGCATGGCGGCGATCCTTGGCTGGGCGGCCGGACTGCGGTAGCGGACTATAGCGTGGATGCGGCCGGGCCGCCCGGGGTTGCATCCCGCAGTGCACAATGTGGCGGATCGCCTTCCGGATACCCGCATGCAAGAGCGCGACCTGCTCGCCCGCCTGATCGCCGGGCCCGCCAGTGGCGGGGCGCTGGCGCAGGCCTGCGGACAGACCCGGGCTGCGGTGTGGAAGCGGATCGCCGCGCTGCGCGAGGCGGGGGTGCCGATCACCGCCCGCGCCGGCCGTGGCTACGCGCTGGAGGCGCCGCTGGAACTGCTGGACGCCGCGGCGATCCGCGCGGCGCTGCCGGCGCCGCTGCGCGACGAACTGCGCGTGCTGGACGTGGCCTGGACCCTGGAGTCGACCAACACCGCGCTGCTGCAGCGCGAGACGCCGGCGCACGGCGTGCTGGTGCAGCTGGCCGAGCGCCAGACCGGCGGACGCGGCCGGCGCGGCAGGCAGTGGGCCTCGCCACTGGCCGCCCACGTCTACCTGTCGCTGGCGCGCGCCTTCGGCGGCGGGCTGGCGCGGCTGCCCGGGCTGAGCCTGGTCGCCGGCGTCGCCAGCGTGGAGGCGCTGCACGCGCTCGGCTTCCGCGACGTGCGCCTGAAGTGGCCCAACGACCTGGTCGTCGCCGGCAACAATGGCGGCCTGCGCAAGCTCGGCGGGCTGCTGGTGGAGGGGGGCGGCGAACACGCCGGACCGGTGCGAGCCGTGATCGGCCTCGGCCTCAACGTGCGCATGCCGGCCGCCCACGGCGCGGCGATCGCGCAACCGTGGACCGACCTCGCCGCGCTGGCCGGCGGCGCCGCGCCGTCGCGCAACGCGGTGGTCGCGGCCCTGCTGGCGCATTGGCTGCCGGCGCTGGCGCAGTTCGACGCGCACGGCCTGGACGCCTTCCTGCCGCGCTACGCCGCCCTCGATGCGCTGGCCGGCCGCGCGATCCGGATCGAGGGCGAACAGGGCGCGCGTCACGGCGTCGCCCTCGGCCTCGCCGCCGACGGCGCCCTGCGCGTGCGCTGCGAGGACGGCGAGCGGGTGCTGCATGCGGGCGAGGTCAGCGTGCGCGCGGCGGAGGCGCTGGCGTGAGCGCATGGCTGTTCGACCTCGGCAACAGCCGGCTGAAGTGCGCGCCGCTGGCCGAGCCGGCGGCGATGCGGTCGGTCGCGCATGATGGAAAGACGTTCGCGGCGGACTGGGAGGCCGCGCTGCCGGCGCGTTGCGATGTCGCCTGCGTGGCCAGCGTCGCCGCGCCGCAGCTCACCGCGCGCCTGTTCGACGCGCTGGCCGCGCGCTGCCCGCGCATCGTCCGCGCGCGCACGCTGCCGGCGCTTGCCGGCGTGCGCATCGCCTATGCGCAGCCGCGGCGGCTGGGCGTCGACCGCTTCCTCGCCCTGCTCGGGGCGCACGCGCGCGCCGCCGAGCCGGCGCTGGTGGTCGGCGTCGGCACCGCGCTGACGATCGACCTGCTCGATGCGACCGGCCTGCATCGCGGCGGCCGTATCGCGCCGTCGCCGGCGCTGATGCGCGCGTCGCTGCACGCGCGCGCCGCGCAACTGTCGGCGCAAGGCGGCGCCTATGCCGAATTCGCCGCCGACACCGACGACGCGCTCGTATCCGGTTGCGAGGGCGCGGCGCTGGCGCTGGTCGAACGCAGCCTCGCGGCCGCCGCGGCGCAGCTCGGCGCGCCGCCGCGCCTGCTGTTGCACGGCGGCGGCGCGGTGGCGCTGGCGCCGCGCCTCCCGGCCGCGGTGGAGGCGCCGGCGCTGGTGCTGGAAGGGCTCGCGCGGTGGGCGCGGGTGCTCGGCGCCGCTGCTTAGAATGCCGGCATGTTCGCGCGCGCCCTGATCGTCCTGCTGGCGGTGGCCAACCTCGGCGTCGCCCTGTGGTGGGCCTTGCAGCCGGCACCGGCGCGCGTCGCCGTGCCCGCCGCCGATCCCGGCGTGCCGCTGCTGCAGCTGGTGGACGCGGCGCGGCCGCCGCCGGCGCGGCGCGCGCAAGCCCCCGCGCCCGACGTCGCCGCCGCGCCGCGCTGCTTCGCGTTCGGGCCCTTCGTCGACGCCGCCGCCGCGCGACACGCGCGCGCCGTGCTGCAGCCGCAGGCGGCGCGGCTCCGGCTGCGCGCGAATTCGGACGCGGACGCGACCGCCTGGCGGGTGTGGCTGCCGCCACAGGCCGACCGCGCCGCTGCCGACGCGCTGGCCGCGCGGATCGCCGCCGCCGGCTTCGACGACTGGTTCGTGCTGCGCACCGGCGCCGATCGCAACGCGATCGCGCTCGGCCGCTTCGGCAACGCGGCGGCGGCGCGCACCCGCGCGGCGGCCCTGCAGGCGAAGGGTTTCCCGGCCGAGGCGGAGCCGATCCTGCCGGCCGCCGCCGCGCGCTGGCTGGACGTGCGCGGTGGGCCCGGCTTCGACCCGCAGGCGCTGCGCGCGGCGAGCGGCGCGCAGCGCGTCGAGCCACGCGATTGCGGCGACTGAATCGTCCGGCGCCATCCACGGCCCGTCAGGGGTCGCTTGCTAGAATCGGTCCATTCCCGGAGCGCCGGTTCGGCAGCGAATAAGACCCGGCCCCCTCGATGTCCTGCCGCTTTAGCTCAGTCGGTAGAGCACTCGCCTTGTAAGCGAGCGGTCGTCCGTTCGATTCGGACAAGCGGCACCACCCCTGGAGGCAGCATGCGCACCTATCCCCCGGTTTCGCTGATCGGCGTGCCCACCGACATCGGCGCCGGCGACCTCGGCGCGCGGATGGGGCCGGAGGCCCTGCGCATCGCCGGCCTGCCGCAGGCGCTGGCCGCGCGCGGCATCGACGTGGCCGACCGCGGCAACCTCGAAGGCCCGCGCAACCCGTGGCAGCCGCCGGTCGCCGGTTACCGCCACCTCGACGAGGTGGTCGCCTGGAACCGCGCGGTGATGGACGCGGTCGCCGCCGAACTCGCGCAGGGCCGCCTGCCGATCATGCTCGGCGGCGACCATTGCCTGGGCATCGGCTCGATCACCGCCGTCGCCCGCCACTGCCGCGCCACCGGCAAGCGCCTGCGCGTGCTGTGGCTGGACGCGCACGCCGATTTCAACACCTCCGAGGTGACGCCGTCGGGCAACGTGCACGGCATGCCGGTCGCCTGCCTGTGCGGGCTCGGCCCGGAGCCGCTGGTGCGCCTGGGCGGCGACGCGCCCGCGCTGCGCCCGGCCGAGGTGCGGCAGATCGGCATCCGCTCGGTGGACCCGGGCGAGAAGCGCCTGATCAAGGAACACGGCCTCGACGTCTACGACATGCGCTACATCGACGAGGTCGGCATGAAGCGGGTGATGGAGGAGGCGTTGCACGGCGTCGACGGCAACACCCACCTGCACGTCAGCTTCGACGTCGACTTCCTGGATCCGGCGATCGCACCGGGCGTCGGCACCACGGTGCCCGGCGGCCCGAACTACCGCGAGGCGCAGCTGGTGATGGAGATGATCGCCGACTCCGGGCGCATGGCCTCGCTCGACATCGTCGAGCTCAACCCGGTGCTGGACACCCGCAACCAGACCGCGCTGCTGGCGGTGGACCTGGTGGAAAGCCTGTTCGGCAAGTCCACCCTGATGCGCGACTGAGCGCCGCCGGCGCAGCTGAACAGCACCCGGCGGCAGCACGCGCGGCCGGCGCCCATTCGACACGCGCTTCACGGCGGCCTGCGTTTCATGCGGTGGCGAACGATGGACGTTGCCGCCACGCAAAGGAGACCCCGCGAATGAAGCGCCTGATTGCCCTGATGATGCTGATGATGTTTTCCTCGGTCGCCGTCACCGCCTGCAACACGATGGCCGGCGCCGGCAAGGACGTGCAGAAGGTCGGCGAGAAGGTCGAGCAGAAGGCCGAGGACTGCAAGGACGCCGAGTGCTAGGACCCCGACGCAGGAGATGCGCCGTCAGGAAAGGGGAGGGCACGGGCCGGGCGACCGGCCCGTTTCCGTATCTGGCCCTGGCTGAACCTCTCAGGAATATGTTGCGTTGCAGCGTGATCTTCCCTCACGATTCCTTCACGATTGCCCCGCATCCCGACGTGGGGGAGGGAGCAGGCCCGCTACCGGTTCGACCGGGGCGGGCTTTTTATTTGGGTGAATCGTTCAGCCGCCTGTTGCGGCGCAGAAAGACCCGCCGCCCGGCGCCTGCCTAGACTCGGTGGACCGTGACAGCGCGCACGGTTCCATCGCATCCCGGAGGCAGCCCCATGCACTTGCTCCCCAAGGCGATTTCCGTCGCCCTCGTCTCGCTCGGCATCGCATCCACCGCCCAGGCCGCCACGTTCGTGGTGACCGCCAAGGGCCAGTCCTTCGACGACCAGCTGGCGCGCCGGATCGAAGCCGCCGGCGGCACCATCACCGCGCGCCTGCCGCAGATCGGCGTGGCGGTGGTGGAGGCGCCCGACGCCGCTTTCGCCGACCGCGCCGCCAAGGTCAAGGGCGTGCGCTCGGCGGTGAGCGACTACGTGTTCCGTACCGAGGAACCGGTGTCGATGACGCTGCCGGAGGCCGACTTCCGGAACCCGCCGGTGTCGGGCGACAACGACCCCTGGTTCGACCTGCAGTGGGGCGCGCAGGCGATCGACCTCGCCGGCGCCTGGAACCAGGGCTACCGCGGCCGCGGCGCCACCGTGGCGGTGCTCGACTCGGGCGTGTCCTGCCAGCACCCGGACATCGCCGCCAACCTGCTGCCCGAATCCACCTCGTTCGTGCCGGGCGAAAGCGTCTGCCATCCGTTCAACAACGCGTTCAACCACGGCACCCACGTCGCCGGCATCATCGCGGCGCCGGACAACGGCACCGGCACGATCGGCGTCGCCCCGGAAGCGAAGATCCTCGCGGTCAAGGTGCTGGCCGACGCCACCGGCAGCGGCAGCTTCGGCGGGATCATCCAGGGCATCGTCTACGCCGCCGACCACGGCGCCGACGTGATCAACATGAGCCTGGGCATCAAGGGCGGGCTGCCGGTGAACGGCCCCGGCGCCAACGACGTGGCCGAGCTGATCAACGCGACCAAGCGCGCGGTCGACTATGCGCGCAAGCGCAATGCGCTGACCATCGTCTCGACCGGCAACGAGGCCGTCGACTTCGACCACGCCAGCGGGGTCAAGATCTGCGACGACGATGACTGCTACGTCGCCAACCTGAAGGCGTTCCCGGCCGAGTTGCCGAACGTGCTCGCGATCTCGGCGACCGCGCCGATCGGCTGGGCGAAGGCGCCGACCAGCACCTTCCTGGACAACCTCGCGAGCTATTCGAACTACGGCACTTCGCTCGTGGCGTTCGCCGCGCCGGGCGGCGACGCCGTCTACCCGGGCAACGAGGTGTGCTCGGTGGGCGGCATCAACCAGCTGTGCTGGGTGCTGGACATGGTGTTCGCGCCGGGCGGTTACCAGGTGGTCGGCGGCCAGGTGTTCGCCTCCTACAGCTGGGCGGTGGGCACCAGCATGGCGGCGCCGCACGTGTCGGGCGTGGCCGCGCTGGTGATCGGCAAGCACGGCGGCAGCATGGCCCCGGCGGAAGTCGAGCGGATCCTGCGCGCGAGCGCCGACGACCTCGGCAAGCCGGGCAAGGATCCGGCCTACGGCCGCGGCCGTGTCAATGCCGCGCGGGCGGTGCAGCTCTAAGCCGCTTCCCGTTCGCCGCGACGTGGACGGCCGCCTCCGGGCGGCCGTCTGCGTTTGCGCGGCCGCATGCCAGAATCCGGCGCATGTCCGCCGCCTCGCCATTGCCGTCTCCGCTCGACGCGCTCCGCGAACGCGCCCTGCAGCGCCTGCGCACCGCCGATCCCGCCGCCGGCGCCCTGCTCGCGGACCCCGGCGTGCATGCCTGGCTGGCGCGGCTGGC
Source organism: Lysobacteraceae bacterium (assembly GCA_035539135.1). Classification (GTDB taxonomy): domain Bacteria; phylum Pseudomonadota; class Gammaproteobacteria; order Xanthomonadales; family Xanthomonadaceae; genus JABFWF01. Next base: position 57,587 of record DATLJD010000008.1, on the reverse strand, counting down.
CGTGGCCAGCGACTTCGCGATCGACACCCTGGCGCGCCAGCCCGGCCTGCTGCAGGCCCTGCTGGAGCGCCCCGCGCAGCCGCTCGCCGCGCCCCACCTGGATGCCGGCAATCGCGCCGACTGGGGCACGCTGCTGCGTCGTTACCGCCAGGCCGAATCCACGCGGATGGTGTGGCGCGACCTCGCCGGCGACGACGGCGTCGAGGACACGCTCGCCGCCAGCAGCGCGCTCGCCGAACGCTGCCTGCAGCTGGCGCTGGACGCGCTGGAGGCGGACTTCGCGTCGCGCCACGGCGTGCTGCGCGCCGAGGACGGCAGCGTGCAGCGCCTGGTCGTGTTCGGCCTCGGCAAGCTCGGTGGCGGCGAACTGAATTTTTCCTCCGACATCGACCTCGTCTACGCCTACGAGCACGGCGGCACCTCCGACGGCGCGCGCCCGCTGGCCGCTGAGGACTACTTCGCGCGCCTCGGCCAGCAACTCGCGAAGCTGCTCGACGAAGCGACCGCCGAAGGCTTCTGCCACCGCGTGGATTTGCGCCTGCGGCCGTTCGGCAGCGCGGGCCGGCTGGCGCTGTCGTTCGCGGCGATGGAGTCGTACTTCCAGCAGGAGGGCCGCGACTGGGAACGCTACGCCTGGCAGAAGGCGCGGCCGGTGGCGGGCGACCTCGCCGCCGGCGCGCGCTTCCTCGCAGCGCTGCGGCCGTTCGTGTACCGCCGCTACCTCGACTACGGCGCGCTCGACGGCCTGCGCGCGATGAAGGCGGCGATCGCCGCCGAGGTCGCGCGCCGCGAGCTGGCCGACGACATCAAGCGCGGCCCCGGCGGCATCCGCGAGATCGAATTCCTGGTGCAGGCGCTGCAGCTGGTGCGCGGCGGGCGCGAGCCGCGGTTGCGCGGCGGGCGCCTGCTGCCGGCGCTGCGCGCGCTGGTGGAGGCCGGGCACGTCGCGCCGGCGGCGGGCGCGGCGCTGCGCGAGGCCTACCTGTTTTTGCGGCGGCTGGAAAACCGCTTGCAGATGCTGCGCGACGCGCAGACGCACGTGCTGCCGACGGATGCGCTCGACCGCGCCCGCGTGGCTGCGGGACTCGGCTTTGCCGACTGGGAGGCGTTGCACGACGCGCTGCAGGCCCAGCGTGCGCGGGTCTCGGCGGAATTCGCGGCGCTGCTGGCGCCGCGCCGGCAGGCGGCGCCGGTCGGCGCGCTGGCGGCGTACTGGCAGGCGTTGCCCGGGGGCGACGCCGCGGTGCTGGCCGGGGCCGGCTTCGCCGACCCCGAGGCCGCGCACGCCGCGCTGCGCGGCTTCGCCGCGGCGCCTGCGCTGCGCGCGCTGTCGGCAGCGACCCGCGCGCGCCTGGATCGCGCCTTGCCGGCCCTGCTCGAGGCGACCGCCGCCTCCGCGCACCCGGACGCGGCGCTGCACCGGTTGCTGCCGCTGCTGCACACGCTGCTCAAGCGCGCGAGCTACCTTGCCCTGCTCGACGAGCGGCCGGCCGCGCTGCAGCGCCTGGTGGACGTGACCGCCGGCAGCGCGCTGCTCGCCGAACGCCTCGGCCGCCACCCGCTGCTGCTCGACGAACTGCTGGACGTGCGCGCCGCCGGCCCGCTGCCCGATCGCGAGGCGCTGCGCGCGGCCTGCGTCGCGGCCGCCGCGCCCGCCGACACCGAGGAAGCGCTGCAGGCACTCAACGAGGCGCGCCAGGCGCTCAGTTTCCGGATCGCGCTGGCGACCCTCGACGGCCGCCAGCAGGCGCAGGACAGCGCGCGCCAGCTCGCCTGGCTGGCCGACGCGGTGATCGCGCAGGCGCTGCGCCTGGCGTGTGCGGAGATGGAAGCGGCGCACGGCGCGGTCGCCGGCGCGCGCTTCGCCGTGCTCGGCTACGGCAGCCTCGGCGGCGAGGAACTCGGTTTCGGCTCCGACCTCGACCTGGTGTTCCTGTACGACGCGCCGGAGGGCGCGCATTCGGACGGCGCGCGCGCGCTGGACGCGTCGCGCTGGTTCGTGCGGCTGGCACAGAAGCTGGTCGCGCTGCTTGCCACCAGCACCGGCGCCGGCCGCCTGTACGAGGTGGACGTGCGCCTGCGCCCGGACGGCGCCAAGGGCCTGCTGGTCTCGACCTTGGCCAGCTACGCCGACTACCAGCGCGAGCGCGCCTGGACCTGGGAGCACCAGGCGCTGGTGCGCGCACGTTGCGTCGCCGGCGATGCGAGCCTGTGCGCGGGGTTCGATGCCGTGCGCGGCGACACCCTGGCGCGCGATCGCGATCCGGCCGCGCTGTCGGAGGACGTCGCCGCGATGCGCCGGCGCATGCGCGCCGAACTCGACCGCAGCGACGCCGCGCGCTTCGACCTCAAGCAGGGCGCCGGCGGCCTGGTCGACCTCGAGTTCCTGCTGCAGTACTTGGTCCTGCGCGAGGCGCACGCGCATCCGGCATTGCTCGCGCCGCGCGATTCGCCGGGGCTGCTGCGCGCGCTGGCGCAGGCCGGCGTGCTCGGTGCGGACGCCAGCGAGGCCCTGCTCGCCGCGCACGCGACGCTGCTGGACGCGGGCTTGCGCTGTACGCTCGACCGGCGGCCGCGACTGGTCGCCGAGGACACACGCATCACCGCGGCGCGCGACGCGATCGGCGCCGCGCTCGCCGCGCACGGCCTGCAGGTCGGTTGAAGCACGCGTTCGCGCGCGACTACAGCCCGAGTCGCGCGCGGATCTCCGCGGCGACGCGCGCGGTCTCGCGCAACGGCGTCGCGGGCCCCGCCGGCCAGGCGTCGCCGAGCACGCCCACGCGGCCGCGCGCCTGCAGCGCGTCGAGGAAGCCCCGCACCCGGCCGCGCACCGCGTCGGGCGCGAATACCTGCACCGGCACCCGCGTCGCGCAGGCCTCCGACAGCATGTTGACCGAGTCCGGCGTGCACGCGATGCGGTCGGCCCAGGCGAGCAGGCCGGGGTAGGGGTTCGGGCCGTCGTCCGCGTTCGCCCAGAACAGGCCGCCGACGCGCGCGACCAGGCCGCGCGCAGCGGCGACGACGTCGGCAGGCGTGCGCCGCGAAGTGGTGACCAGCAGGCTGCCGTCGCGCGGCAGCGCCTCGGCCAGCGCGTCGAAGCGCGCGCGGTCGAACCGGTAGTGCGCGCTGTCGCCGCCGAGCAGCAGCGCGGTGCGCGGCCCGGGCAGCGCCGCCAGCGCGGGGAAGTCGGCGCGCGCCCGCGCCAGCCAGGCATCGTCCACCGGGTGCAGGCTGCCGAGCACGGGCAGCACGTTGGCGCCGCGCAGCGCGTCGTGTTCCGGCGCGACAACCAGGTCCCAGTGCGAAGGCGGCAGGCGCGGATCGAGGATCTGCACGACGCGGGCGCCTCGTTCACGCGCCAGCCGGGTCGCCAGCGCCGCCTGCCGGCCGCAGCCGACCGCCAGCCGCGGCGGATCCGCCAGCCGCGCCGCGAACTCCGCGCCGAACCCGCGCACGTCGCCCGGCGCGCGCCGCGGCGCCAGCCAGCGCCAGGGCGCGCGCGGCGCCAGCGTGAGCGCGGTCACCGCGCCCGCGTCCAGCGCGTGCGCCAGCGCCTCCGACTGGCGGCGGTTGCCCGCGCGCCCGTCGCTCAGCGCCCACACCGCGGCGGCCCCGTGTCGCATTGGCGTCGAACGCTCCGTTGCGGGCGTGCGAAGGCCGCCCGACGCGCGAGACTCTACACTGCGTCTTTCCCTTCACCGCAAGGAGCGCCCATGTCCGATCGGGACTTCGCCCCGCTCGAACCGCACGCCCTCGACGTCCTGTTCCGCCAGGCCCGCACCTACAACCGCTTCAGCGGCGAGATCGACGACGCGCTGCTGCACCGGCTGTACGACCTCGCCAAGTTCGGCCCGACCCAGACCAACACCTGCCCGGCGCGCTTCGTGTTCGTGCGCTCGCCGGAAGCCAAGGCCAGGCTCGGCCCGGCGCTGGACAAGGGCAATTACGAGAAGACGATGGCGGCGCCGTGCACGGTGATCGTCGGCTACGACATGGCGTTCTACGACAAGCTGCCGTTGCTGTTCCCGCACACCGACGCGCGCGGCTGGTTCTCCGACGCGCCCGAGGAGGAGTTGTACCGGATCGCGCTGCGCAGCAGCAGCCTGCAGGGCGCCTACCTGATCCTCGCCGCGCGCGCGCTCGGCCTGGACTGCGGGCCGATGTCCGGCTTCGACCGGGCGAAGGTCGATGCCGCCTTTTTCGCGGGCACGAAGGTCCAGTCCAACTTCCTGATCAACCTCGGCAAGGGCGACCCGGCCAGCGTGTATCCGCGCGGCCCGCGCCTGCCCTTCGACGAAGCCTGCGAGATCGCCTGACCCCACGGAGACGACCATGACCCGCCGCATCCTCCTCGCCGCGCTGTTCGCCGCCGCCACCTTCGCCGCGCAGGCGCAGGGCACGCGCTACCGGATCGACCCGGACCACACCCTGGTGCTCGCCAGCTGGAGCCACATGGGCTATTCGCACCCGAGCGCGAACTTCGGCCAGGCCAGCGGCACCCTGGTCTACGACGCGCAGGATCCGGCGAAGTCCTGGGTGGAGGTCACGCTGCCGATCGCGGGGCTCAACAGCTTCGTGCCCAAGCTCGACGAGCACCTCAAGGGCGAGGACTTCTTCGACGCGGCGAAGTACCCGACCGCCACCTTCCGCAGCACCGGCGTGCGCGCGCTCGGCGGCGACCGCTTCGAGGTGACCGGTGACCTGAGCCTGCACGGCGTGACCAAACCGGTGGTGCTGCAGGCCACGCTCAACAGGCAGGGGCCGCACCCGATGGGCGGCAAGCCGACGATTGGCTTCGACGCGACCGCCACGATCAAGCGTTCCGACTTCGGCATCGACAAGTACGTGCCGGCGGTCGGCGACGAGATCACCCTGCGCATCACCACCGAGGCGCACGCGCCGGCGGACGGGACCGCGCAATGATCGTCCAGCGCCCGGCCTCGGCGCGCGGCGCGGCGCGCACCGACTGGCTCGACAGCCGCCACACCTTCTCGTTCGGGCACTACCACGATCCGGCGTGGATGGGCTTCGGCGCGCTGCGGGTGATCAACGAGGACCGGGTCGCGCCCGGCGGCGGCTTCGCGCCGCACGGCCACGCCAACATGGAAATCCTGAGCTGGGTGCTGTCCGGCGCGCTCGCCCATCGCGACAGCAGCGGCGGCGGCGGCGAACTGCGCGCCGGCGAGTTGCAGTGGATGAGCGCCGGCCATGGCATCCAGCACAGCGAGTACAACGCCTCGCGCGAGGCGCCGGTGCACTTCCTGCAGATCTGGATCCAGCCCGATCGAGTGAACGCGCCGCCCGCCTACACCCAGCGCGCCTTCGACCCGGCGCAGCGGCGCGCGCGCTGGGCCGTGCTCGCCTCGCCCGACGGCGCCGAGGGCAGCATCGCGATCCGCCAGCAGGCGCGGCTGCACGCCACCCTGCTGGCGGCGGGCGAGTCGCTGGCGTTCGCGCTGGATCCGGTTCGGCGCTACTGGCTGCACGTCGCCCAGGGCGCGGTGACCGCCAACGGCCAGGCGCTGGGCGCGGGCGACGCGCTCGGTTTCGTGGATGAGGGCGGCGAGCTGCGGCTGGCCGGCACCGGCGAGTCACCGGCCGACGTCCTGCTGTTCGAGTTGCCGGGCGACTGACCCGTAGAGCGGAGCTTGCTCCGCTTCGCCAAATCGTGACGCCGAAGCAGCGGAGCAAGCTCCGCTCTACGACAAGCAGCCAGGATCTGTCCGAGCGACCGGGAGGGCGGGGGTGTTGCGTCAAGCCGGCCATGGATGGCCGGCGCCCGCATAAGGGCAGGACTGCCCTTCCAAGGGAAAAGCAATACCCCCGCCCTCCCGGGCGCGGGCCCAGGACGCTCGCCTCCCGTCTCCCGTCTCCCGTCTCCCAATCCGGGCCCGGCGGCTGCAGCTGCTAAGCTAATGCCTGCATTCCGCCCGCATCCGCAGCACGCGCCATGGCCGAACCCGTCTCCCAGCAAACGCCCGCCAACACCCAGCAGCGGTACGAGGTGCATCGCAGCGAGCTGCCGCTGAGCTGCCCGACGCCGGCGATGGCGGTGTGGAATTCGCATCCGCGCGTGTACCTGCCGATCACGCAGGAGGGCGGCGAGGCCGACTGCCCGTACTGCGGCGCGCACTTCGTCCTGGTCGACTGACCCGCGCCGGCGCATGCGCCGCCGGCTGACCGTGCTGCAGCTGCTGCCGGCGCTGGACGCCGGCGGCGTCGAGCGCTCCACCCTCGAGGTCGCCGAAGCGCTCGCGCGCGCCGGCCACCGCGCGCTGGTCGTGTCCGCCGGCGGGCGGATGGTCGAGGCGTTGCATGCGGTCGGCGGCGAGCATGTCGCGCTCGACATCGGCCGCAAGTCGCCCTCGGTGCTGCGCCAGGTGCCGGCGCTGCGCCGGCTGCTGGCGCGCGAGCGGGTGGACGTCGTGCATGCGCGCTCGCGGCTGCCGGCCTGGATCGGCCGCCTCGCCTTGCGCGGCCTGCCCGCGGCCGCGCGCCCGCGCTGGGTCACTACCGTGCACGGGCTCAACTCGCCGTCGCGCTACAGCGCGGTGATGGCCTCCGGCGAGCGCGTCATCTGCGTGTCGGACACGGTGCGCGACTACGTGCTCGCGCACTATCCGCGCACCGATCCGGCGCGCCTGCGGGTGGTGCCGCGCGGGGTGGACCCTTCGCGCTTCCCACGCGCGCCGTGGCCGGACCGCGCGGCGCGCGCGCAGGTCGCCGCGCTGCATCCGGCGCTGGCCGGCGATGGTCCGCTGCTGCTGCTGCCCGGGCGCGGTACCCGCCTCAAGGGCCACGCGGACGCGCTGCACCTGCTCGCGGCGCTGCGCGCCGACGGCAGCGATGCACGGTTGTGGTTGCCTGGCGCGCGCCAGGCCGGACGCGACGACTATCTCGACGCGCTGCAGCGCGAGGCCGGCGCGCTCGGCATCGCCGATGCGCTCGCGATCACCGAGCCGACCGCCGCGATCGCCGCGGCCTACGCCGCGTCCGACCTGGTCCTGCAACTGTCGCGCAAGCCGGAGGCGTTCGGCCGCACGGTGCTGGAGGCGCTGTCGGTGGGCAGGCCGGTGCTCGGCTGGGCCCACGGCGGCGTCGGCGAATTGCTGCACGCCTGGCAGCCGTCGGGCGCGGTGCCGCCGTTCGACGCGGCGGCGCTCGCCGCGCGCGCGCGCGCGCTGCTGGCGGCGCCGCCCGCGCCGCCCACGCCCTTCCCGGATACCCTGCGCGCGATGCAGGATGCGACCCTTGCGATCTACCACGAGCTGACGGATGAGCGACCCGAACCACACGCCTGAAGCCGCCACCGGCTGGCGCTGGGCCCCGGCCTGGGTGCTCGCCTTCGTCGCGCTGTGGCCCGCGCCGGGCGTCGCCGAGGGCGTGATGGTGCTGGGCGCGCTGGCGGCGATCGCGCGCCTGCTGCTGGTGCGCTTCCGCGGCGGCATGGCATTGCTGAGCGCGCCGGCGTGGGCACTGACCAGCGTGCTGTTTTGCGCGTACTGGCTGCCGGAACTGGTGTCCGCGGTCGACGCGGTGGATCGCGCGCACGCGTTCCAGGAAGCGCTGGTCGACCTGCGCTACCTGCCGTTCCTGTGGCTGGTCGCGGCGGCGGTCGCCAACGAGCGCGGCCGTCGCACGACCTTCGCCGGGCTTGGCGTGATCATGGCGGTGTGGACGCTCGATGCGCTGCTGCAGGCGGTGGCCGGCACCAGCCCGTTGTTCTGGGGCCTCGACCAGCTCAAGCAGGCGATCAGCGGACACCCGATGTGCGCGGCCCGCGAGGTCGCCGCCGCCGACCGCCTGAGCGGCGTGCTCGGTCCCTGCAACCTCAAGCTCGGGCTGGTGCTGGCGAGCCTGTCGCCGTTCGTGCTGTTCGCGGCGATGCGCCGCTTCGGCGCGACCGGCTGGCTGCTGGCGTCGGCCGCGGTCGGGCTGGTGGTGCTGCTGGCCGGCGCGCGCGCGGCCTGGATCACGTATGCGCTGGTGCTGCTGTTCTCCGGCTGGCGCGCGCTGGGGGCGAAGCGGCTGGCGGGGGTGTTCGTGTTCGGCGCGCTCGCGTTGGGCGTGCTCAGCGCGGGCGTGCCGCAGGTGCGCGAGCGACTGGTGCGCACCGCCTCGGCGCTGACCGCGAGCGAGGAGGGCATGGACGTGGCGCTCTCGGGGCGCACGCGGATCTGGGGCGCGGCGGTGTGCATGGCGCGCGCGCATCCGGTCAATGGGGTCGGCGCGCGCGGCTTCCGCGAGGCCTTCCCCGCCTGCGATCCGCGCCCGGAGGAAGCGCCGGCGTGGGGCAGCGGGCCGGCCCTGCACGCACACCAGATCGTGCTGGAGATCCTCAGCGAGACCGGCGGCTTCGGCCTGCTGTGCTGGCTGGCCGGCGCCGCGCTGGCGTGGCGCGCGTGGCGCTTCGCGACGCCGCAGGCGCGGGACCGGGCGCGGCCGGCGATGCTGGCACTGGGCGTCACCGTGTTCCCGCTGAACACCCACCTTGCGTTCTATTCGACCTTCTGGGGCGGGCTGGCGCTGCTGCTGGCGGCGCTGTACGCCGGCAGCCTGCTCGGGCGCGGATCGGCGGAATGACGCGGGCGATGGCGGAAGGCCGCGGTATCGGCGCGGCCCTGGCCCGATGACGACGAACGCCGACGACGCGCGCCGCTGCGCCTGGCTGCCGCTGGCGAACCTCGTCGCGCACGCGATCGCGCGCCTGCCGCAGCCGCTGCTGCTGGCCTGCGGCGCGGCGCTCGCGTGGCTGAGCGCGCCGCTGCTGCGCAAGCGGCAGCGCTACGCGCAGGTCAACCTCGCGCTGTGCTTCCCGGAACTCGACGCCCGTGCCCGCGCGCGCCTGCGGCGCGCGACCTGGCGGGCGACCATCACCGGCCTGTTCGAACTGGTGCGCGCGTGGTTCGCGCCGCGCGCGGCGGTGACGCGACTGGTGGACGTGGAAGGCCTCGAGCACGTGCATGCCGCGCGCGCCAGCGGGCGCGGCGTGCTGCTGCTGACCGGCCATTTCCCGCATTCGGAGCTGGGCGGGCGCGCGCTCGCCGACGCGCTGGGGCTGCCGCTGGCGGTGGTCGTGCGCCGCAACGCGCACCCGTGCATGGAGCGCTGGATGGACGCCGCGCGCCGGCGCGCGTTCGCCGACACGATCGGCAAGAAGGATGTCCGCGCGTTGCTGCGCACGCTTTCGCGCGGCGGCCTGGTCGCCTATTCGGCCGACCAGAACTTCACCTACCAGAACGCCTTCGTGCCCTTCTTCGGCGTGCAGGCCTCGACCCTGGTCGCGACCTCCGACATCGCCCGTCGCAGCGGCGCGGTGGTGCTGCCGTACTGGTTCCTGCGCGGGGACGATGGCCGCTACCGGCTGTGGATCGAGCCGCCGTGGGACGGCTGGCCCAGCGACGACCCGGCCGCGGACGCCGCGCGTTACATGCGCGAGCTCGAACGCGTGGTGCGCATGCGCCCCGAGCAGTACCTGTGGGTGCACCGGCGCTTCAAGACCCGCCCGCCCGGCGAGCCGGACGTCTACCGGTAGGATCTCACCGGTAGGGATCGGCGCCGCCGTCCGGCTGCCGCTTGAAGCGGCGGTGGATCCACAGGTACTGCGCCGGCGCCGCACGCACCATCTCCTCGATCGCCGCCATCACCCGCGCCGTGTCGGCGACCGGGTCGCGCGAGGGAAAGTCGGGGAACACCGGCGACAGCCGCAACGTGTAGCCGCCGTCGGCGCGTCGCTCGTGGGCGAACGCGAGCACCCGCGCGCCGGACAGCCGCGCCAGCTGGTGGGTCGAGGTCAGGCTGTGCGCCGGCAGGCCGAAGAAGGGCACGAACACGCTGTCGCCGCGGCGCGTGTCCTGGTCCGGCGCGAACCACAGCAGGCCGCCGTCCTTGAGGTGGCGGATCGCCGGGCGCAACTGGTCGCGTGCGAACATCGCCGCGGCGTAACGCAGGCGTCCGCGCTTGACCGCCCATTCCATCGCCGGGTGCGCGTGCGGGCGGTACATGCCGGCCAGCGGGATGAAGTCGCACATCAGCCGGCCGCACACTTCCAGCGTCGTGAAGTGGCCGGAGATCACGATCACGCCACGGCCGTCGGCGCGCGCCTGTTCGACGTGTTCCAGGCCTTCCACGCGCAGGCCGCGCCGCAATGGGGCGACGCTGCCCCACCACGCGCGCGCGAACTCGAACACGCCGACGCCGAGCGCGCGGAAGCTCGCGCGCAGCAGGCGCGCGCGTTCGCCGTCGCCGGCCTGCGGGAAGCACAGCGCGAGGTTGCGCGCGGCGACCGCGCGGCGCTCGCGCATCAGCACGCGCAGCGCGTCGCCCAGCATGGCCCCGAGCCCGCGCTGCAGCGGCCACGGCAGCCGCGCGAGCAGCGCCATGAGCCCGATCCCGAGCCAGGTCGGCCATTGCGATGGCGCACGCGGCGGCGTGCCGGCGGCGGTCGGGTCGCGGTCGTCGGACATGGCGCCAGTCTAGGCAACCTCCGGGCAAAGGTCAGGCAGGAGCGCCGCCGCGCCAGCACGCGATCGCCGCCGTCCCGCGCGCTGGTCCTGCGCCGCGCGCCTGTATCCTTCGCCGATGCGCTTGGATCCCGTCGGCCGGCTGCTGCGCGGCCTGTACTCGCTGGCCCTCTACCTGCTGCTGCCGGTGACGGTCTACCACCTGATCTGGCGCGGCTTCCGCCAGGCTGCCTATTTCCAGCGCTGGAGCGAGCGCTACGGGATCTACGATGCGGACGCGGCGCCGTGCGCGCTGTGGCTGCATGCGGTGTCGGTGGGCGAGGTCAACGCCGCCGCGCCGCTGGTGAACGCGCTGCGCCGCGACCGCCCCGACCTGCGCCTGCTGGTCACCACCATCACCCCGACCGGCTCCGAGCGCGTGCGCGCGCTGTGGGGCGACACGGTCGAGCACGTCTACCTGCCGTACGACCTGCCCGGCGCGGTCGGCCGCTTCCTGCGCCACTTCCGTCCGCGCCTGGCGCTGGTCATGGAAACCGAGCTGTGGCCGAACCTGCTGTTCGGCTGCGCCGAGCACGGGGTGCCGGCCTACGTGCTCAACGCACGCCTGTCGCAGCGCTCGCTGCGCGGCTACCGGCTGCTGCGGCCGCTGCTGGCGCGCGCGCTGGCCACGCTGCGCGCGGTGCTGGTGCAGTCGCCTGCCGACGGGCGCCGCTTCCTCCACCTGGGCGCCCCGCGCGAGGCGGTGCGGGTCACCGGCAACCTCAAGTACGACGTCGCCGTCGGCGAAGGCTGGCCGACCTTCGCCGCCGCCTTCCGCGCGCGCGCCGGGGCGCGTCCGGCGTGGATCGCGGCGAGCACGCACGCGGAGGAGGAGTCGGCGGTGATCACGATCCACCGCCGCCTGCGCGCGCGCTGGCCGGACCTGCTGCTGCTGTGGGCGCCGCGCCATCCCGAGCGCTTCAAGGCGGTCGCGCAGCAGGCGGTGCACGCCGGCTGGCGGGTCGCGACGCGGCACCTGACCCAGTGGCCGGACGCCGACGACGCGGTGTTCGTGCTCGACACGCTGGGCGAGCTGGCGCTGTTCTACGGCTGCGCCCAAGTCGCCTTCGTCGGCGGCAGCCTGCAGCCGGTCGGCGGCCACAACCTGCTGGAGCCGGCGGCGGTCGGCACCGCGGTGGTGACCGGGCCGCACCTGCACAACTTCACCGACATCGCCCGTCAGCTGCAGGCGGCCGGCGCGCTGCGGATCGGCCGGGACGCGGACGCGGTGGGCGCGGCGATCGAGGCCCTGCTCGCCGACCCCGATGCGCGCGCGGCGATGGCGCAGGCGGCGCGCGCGCTGGTCGAGGAGGGCCGCGGCGCGCTCGGGCGCACCCTGATGGCGATCGCCCCGGACCTGCCGTCCGGCTGAGGGTCCGAACGAAAACGCCCCGCCGGGGCGGGGCGTCGGGGGCGCGCTAACGGGAGCTCGCGCGGACGGGAGCCTTACTGCGCCTGCAGGTCCGACGGCGCCAGCTTGGCGTTGGCGTCGGCGGTGAGCAGGCGGTTGATGTCCTGCACGTCGTCCACTTCCAGGGTGCCGGCGGCCTGCTCCAGGATCAGCCGCTGCTGCAGGAAGTTGTAGCGGGCGCGCGCGTACTCGCGCTGGGCGTTGAACAGGTTCTGCTGGTTCTGCAGCACATCGAGCACGGTGCGGGTGCCGACCTCGAGGCCGACCTGCGACGCGTCGTACGCGGCCTGCGCGGAGACCAGCGCCAGCCGGCGCGCCTCGATCTCGCTGATGCCCGCGACCAGGGTCTGGTACGCGTTGCGGGTGTTGCGCTCGAGCGCGCGCTTGTCCTGCTCGTACTGGGCCTGCGCGGCGTCGCGGCGGGCGATCGCCTGGCGCACCTGCGACTGGGTCGCGCCGCCGGAAAAGATCGGCACGCTCAGGGTGATCCCGAACGACGGGCCGCGGCTCTCGCTGCTGGACGGAAAGCTGTTGGTGAACGGATCGACCAGGCCGGGGATGCCGCTGGTGCTGAAGGTCTGGGTGCCCCAGTTCGCGCCCTTGCCGTAGCTGCCGTTGAAGTACAGGGTCGGCAGGTGGCCGGCACGCGCGGTGGTCACGTCGGCTTCCGCCGAGCGCACCTGCAGCTGCTGCGCCTTCAGCGCCGGGTTGTTGTCGATCGCGCTGGCGACCCAGGCGTCGGCGCCGCCCTTTTCCGGCAGTTGCGGCTGGAAGTCGGCCGGCAGCGCCTTGAGGTCGCGCACCGGCTGGCCGGTGATCTCGGCCAGCGCCTGGTAGGCGTCCTCCAGCGCGTTGCGGGTGACGATCGTGTTGGCGCGCGCGCTGTCGTAGGTGGCGCGCGCCTCGTGCACGTCGGTGATCGGGGCGAGGCCGACCTCGAGGCGCTTGCTGGCGAAGTCGAACTGCTTCTTCAGCGCCGCTTCCTGCGCTTCCGCCGCCGCCAGCGTCTCGATCGCGACCAGCACGTTGAAGTAGGCCAGCGAGGTGCGCGTGATCAGCGAATCGCCGGCCGAGCGCAGCTGGAAGTCGGCGGCTTCGCTCAGCGCGTTCTGGCTCTTCACCCGGCTGAAGCGGCCGAAGTCGAACAGCACCTGGTCCACGTTGACGCCGACCCGGCGCGAGTAATTGCGGCTCTCGCTCTCGCCGTCGAGGATGATCGGCTCGCCGGTCACCGGGTCGCGCACGACCTGGCCAGTGGAAGTGTCGCGCAGGGTCTCGCTGGAGGGACCGGTGCTGCGCGAACGGTTGTAGCTGGCGCTGCCGTTGAGCTGCGGCAGCAGCGCGGCGCGCGCCTGCACCGCGCCTTCGCGCGTGGCGCGGCTGCTCGCTTCCGCGGCGGACAGCTGCGGGTCGCCGGCGCGGGCCAGCTCGTAGGTCTGCAGCAGGTCCTCGGCGTGCGCGCCGGCGGGCAGCAGGGCGATGGCGAGGGCGAGGGCGAGTGGGTAGCGGCGCATGCGGGGTCCTTTGTCGAAACCCGCACGAACGCGTGCGGGTGCGTGGTCGCTTACAGCTGGAAGTGGGGCGCCGGCGCGGCGCCGGCGAGGTAGGGCAGTTCGGTTTCGAACAGGGATTCGATGCGGGCAGCGCCCGCTTCGTTGCGCACCAGCACCGCCTCCATCGCCGGCGCGCGGCCGCGCACGACGAACAGGCGGCCACCGGGAGCCAGCCAGTCGAGGAAGGCCGGCGGCACGCTGTCGACCGCGGCGGTCACGCAGGCGGCGTCGAAGCGGCGCTCGCTGCGCCAGTGCAGGGGATCGGCGTGCTCGATGCGGACATTGCCGTCCAGCCCGGCCGCGGCGAGGTTGGCGCGCGCGGCGTCGGCGAGGCCGGGATCGGCCTCCAGCACCAGCACCTCGCGGGCGAGCCGCCCGAGGCACGCGGCCAGGTAGCCGCCGCCGGCGCCGGCCAGCAGCACCGCTTCGTGCGGCTGCGGCGCGAGCGCCTGCAGGATGCGGCCTTCGAGCACCGGCTTGAGGGTCTGCGTGCCGTTGCCCAGCGGCAGCGCGAGGTCGGCATAGGCCAGCGCGCGGTAGGCGGCGGGCACGAAGGCTTCGCGCGGCAGCTGCGCCAGCACCTCCAGCACGCGCGTGTCGAGCACGTCCCAGGGGCGGATCTGCTGTTCCACCATGGCCTCGCGGGCCTGGTCGAAGTCGAGTCGGATGCTGGCGTTCATGGCGTGGGGTTCGCGGTCGGGGAACCGGCAATTCTAGCGGTCGCCGGCACCGACGTCGGGGGACAGGATGACTGTGGTAGCACACCCGCACTGAGTGCCGGAAGTCAGTGGGCCCAATGGCCGGGTCGGGCGGCGTGCGTCAGCGCGGCGCATGGGCGCGCAGGAACATGTCCACCGACGCGACGACGTGCGCCTCGGCCGCTGCCCGCGGCAGTTCGCGGCAGCAGCCGAGCACCAGTTGCGCGTGCGCCTCGCCCTTGAGCAGGGCGAAGAACTGCGCCGAGGCGCGGGCGGGATCCGGCACCTCGAGTTCGCCGGCGGCGGCGCGCTTGGCCAGCAGCTCGGCGAAGGCGGCCTGGATGCGCATCGGGCCGCTTTCCCAGAACAGGCGCGAGACCGGCGACTCGGCCAGCTGCGGCGAGCACAGCACGCGGTGCCCGGCGATCGCCTCCGGCGCGCTGACCATGGCGAAGAAGGCGCGGCCGACCTGCAGCAGGCGTTCGCGCAGCGGCACTTCCGGGCGCGACTCGAACAGGGAGGTCGGCAACTGCTGCTCGCACCAGGCCTTGGCGGCGGCGGCGAACAGGGTCTCCTTGTCGCCGAAGTGGCTGTACACGGTGAGCTTGGAGACGCCGGCCTCGGCGGCGATCTGGTCCATGCTGACGCCCTCGTAGCCCTGGGCGAGGAACAGGCGCTTGGCGGTCTCCAGGATCGCCGAGCCCTTCTCCGGATCCTTCGGGCGGCCGGGCGCCGCGGGGCCGGCGGGCTTGCGCGGAGCGGATTTGGGGCGGGTCGGATACATCGGGTCAAATACTAGACTACCCGGTTCGTTATTTATACCATACCCGCCGGTTTACTAATTGGCCGTTTGGCTTGGAGCCGCCATGGCGCGCACGGACACAGGGAAGAGGCGGGCAGGAATGGTCATGGCGGGCAGGCTGCTGGCACTGGCGATGGCCGGTCTGCTGGCGGCCTGCGGCACCGGCGACGAGGCGGCCGAACCGGCGCGCCCGGTGCTGGTGACGCACCCGCTGGCCGAGGCCGACGCCGCCGTGGCCGGTGCCGCCTATGCCGGCGAAATCCGCGCCCGCGAGGAAAGCCCGCTCGCGTTCCGTGTCGGCGGCAAGCTGGTGCGGCGGCTGGCCGACGTCGGCGACCGCGTGCGCCGCGGCCAGGTGCTGGCCGAACTGGATCCGGGCGACCTCGCCCTGCAGGCGCGGGCCGCGCAAGCGCAACTGGCCGCCGCGCAGGCGGAACTGCAGCGCGCCGAGGCCGACCGCGCGCGCTTCGCCAAACTCGCCGACCAGCAACTGGTCAGCCGCTCCGCGCTCGACGCGCAGACCGCCGCCGCCCAGGCCGCGCGCGGCCAGGTGCGCGCGCTGCAGGCGCAACTGGACGTCGCCCGCAACCAGGCCGGCTACGCCGAACTGCGCGCGCCGCGCGACGGCGCGATCGCCGCGCGCCAGGCCGAGGCCGGGCAGGTGGTCGCCGCCGGCCAGCCGGTCTACGTGCTGGCCGCCGAGGGCGGGCGCGAAGTCGCCTTCGCGGTGCCGGAAGGCGCGATCGACGAGGTCGCGGTCGGCCAGCCGGTCCGGGTGGAGCTGTGGAGTACGCCGGGCCGGCTGCTGGACGGACGCATTCGCGAACTGGCGCCGGCGGCGGATCCGCAGACCCGCACCTACGCCGCGCGCGCCACCCTTGAGGATGCGGACGCGCTCGCGCTCGGCCAGAGCGCGCGCGTCTTCCTCGCCGACCCCGCGCGCGAACGCGGCCTGAGCGTGCCGCTGGCCGCGATCCAGCGCGGCGCCAGGGGTGCGACTGCGGTGTGGGTGGTCGATCCGGCCACGCGCAAGCTGCACCTCGTGCCGGTGAAGCTCGGCCGCTGGGACGAGGACCGGGTGCCGGTGCTGTCCGGCCTGCGCGCCGGCGACTGGGTGGTCGCCGCCGGCGGCCACCTGCTGCGCGAGGGCCAGCTGGTCGCCCCGGTCGACCGCGAGAATCGCCCGGTCGCCGCGACGGCCACCGCCGCGGAGCGCTGACCGATGCGCTTCAACCTGTCCGAATGGGCCCTGCGCAACCGCGCGCTGGTGGTCTACGCGATGGTGGTGCTGGCGCTGGTCGGCGCCTGGTCCTACCGCCACCTCGCCCAGTCCGAGGATCCGCCTTTCACCTTCAAGGCGATGGTCGTGCGCACGTTGTGGCCCGGCGCGACCGCCGAGGAAGTCGCGGCGCAGGTCACCGACCGCGTCGAGAAGGCGCTGATGACCACCGGCCAGTACGAGTTCATTCGCTCGTATTCGCGGCCGGGCGAATCGCAGGTGATCTTCATGGCGCGCGATTCGATGAAGTCGAAGGACGTGCCGGAGCTGTGGTACCAGGCGCGCAAGAAGGTCGGCGACATCCGCGCCACCCTGCCGGAGGGCACGGTCGGGCCGTTCTTCAACGACGAGTTCGGCGACACCTTCGGCAACATCTACGCGCTGACCGGCGCCGGCTACGACTACGCCGTGCTCAAGGACTACGCCGAGCGGCTGGAGCTGGTGCTGCAGCGGGTGCCGGACGTCGGCAAGATCGAACTGCTCGGCCTGCAGGACGAGAAGGTCTGGATCGAGGTCGACAACGCCAGGCTGGCGACCCTCGGGATCCCGCTGGTGGCGGTGCAGCAGGCGCTGCAGCAGCAGAACGCGGTGGTGCCGGCCGGCTTCTTCGAGGGCCGCGACGAACGCGTGCAACTGCGCGTCGGCGGCGCCTTCCATTCGATCGAACAGATCCGCGCGTTCCCGGTGCGCGCCGGCGACCGCACCTTCCGGCTCGGCGACATCGCCCGCGTGCACCGCGGCTTCAGCGACCCGGCCGCGCCGAGGATGCGCTTCATGGGCGAGGACGCGATCGGCATCGCCGTCGCGATGAAGGACGGCGGCGACATCCTGCGCCTGGGCGACACCCTGGAATCGGAATTCGCGCGCCTGCAGGAGACCCTGCCCGCGGGCATGCAGCTGCGCAAGGTCAGCGACCAGCCCGAAGCGGTGCGCGAATCGGTCGGCGAGTTCGTGCGGGTGCTGGCCGAGGCGGTCGCGATCGTGCTGCTGGTGAGCTTCTTCTCGCTCGGCCTGCGCACCGGCCTGGTGGTCGCGGTCAGCATCCCGCTGGTGCTGGCGATGACCTTCGCGCTGATGCACTACTTCGGCATCGGCCTGCACAAGGTGTCGCTGGGCGCGCTGGTGCTCGCGCTGGGCCTGCTGGTGGACGACGCGATCATCGCGGTCGAGATGATGGCGATCAAGATGGAGCAGGGCTACTCGCGGCTGAAGGCGGCGAGCTTCGCCTGGGAGAGCACGGCGTTCCCGATGCTGACCGGCACCCTGGTGACCGCCGCGGGCTTCCTGCCGATCGCGACCGCGGCGTCGAGCACCGGCGAGTACACGCGTTCGCTGTTCCAGGTGGTGACCATCGCGCTGTGCGTGTCGTGGATCGCGGCGGTGCTGTTCATCCCGTACCTCGGCGATCGCATGTTGCCTGACCTGGCGCACCCGCAACCGCCGCGGCCGGGCTCGTTCGCCGCGCGCCGGCGCGCCTTGCGCGAGCGCCTGGCCGACCGCTGGCCGCAGTACGCCTTCGCGCTCGCGCCGGCGGACCATGCGGCCGGCGACGCGCACGCGCACGATCCCTACCAGCGGCCGTTCTACCGCCGCTTCCGCGCGCTGGTCGGCTGGTGCCTCGCGCACCGCTGGCTGGTGATCGCGGCGACGGTGGCCGCGCTGGTCGCCTCGCTGGCGCTGTTCCGTTTCGTGCCGCAGCAGTTCTTCCCGGATTCGACCCGGCCGGAGCTCATGGTCGACATGGAGCTGGCCGAAGGCGCGTCGCTGCGCGCCACCGCGGCGCAGGCGCATCGGCTCGAGGCGCTGCTGAAGAAGCGCGAGGGTATCGACAACTTCGTCGCCTACGTCGGCACCGGCTCGCCGCGCTTCTACCTGCCACTGGACCAGCAGCTGCCGGCGACCAACTTCGCCCAGTTCGTGGTGCGCGCGGAGGACATCGCATCGCGCGAGGCGCTGCGCAGCTGGCTGATCGACGAGGTGATCCCGCAATTCCCGCAACTGCAGCTGCGCGTGACCCGGCTGGAGAACGGGCCGCCGGTCGGTTACCCGATCCAGTTCCGCGTGTCCGGCGAGCACATCGACCGGGTGCGCGCGCTGGCGCGTGAGGTCGCGGACAAGGTGCGCGCCAACCCGCACGTTACCAACGTCAACCTCGACTGGGACGAGCCGAGCAAGGTCGTGCGCCTGGTGATCGACCAGGACCGCGCGCGCGCGCTCGGGGTGAGCTCGGAGCAGGTCGCGCACTTCCTGTCGGGCGCGCTGTCCGGGCTGCAGGTCAGCACCTACCGCGAGGGCAACGAGCTGATCGGCATGCTGCTGCGCGGCTCCGACGCCGACCGCGAACGCCTCGATCTGCTCGGCAGCCTCGCCGTGCCGACCGCCAGCGGCAAGTCGGTGCCGCTGGCGCAGGTCGCGCGGCTGGAGCAGGGCTTCGAGGAAGGCATCGTCTGGCACCGCAACCGGCTGCCGACGGTGACCGTGCGCGCCGACATCCGTGACGACGCGCTGCCGCCCAGCGTGACCGGCCAGATCGCGCCGACCCTGGACGGGATCCGGGCGTCGCTGCCGGCCGGCTACCTGCTGGAGACCGGCGGCACGGTCGAGGACTCCGCGCGCGGGCAGAATTCGATCGTGGCCGGCATGCCGCTGTTCCTGATCGTGGTGCTGACCCTGCTGATGCTGCAGTTGCGCAGCGTCTCGCGCACGCTGCTGGTGTTCCTGACCGCGCCGCTGGGACTGATCGGCGTGACCCTGTTCCTGCTGGTGTTCCGGGTGCCATTCGGCTTCGTCGCGATGCTCGGCACGATCGCGCTGGCCGGCATGATCATGCGCAACGCGGTGATCCTGGTCGACCAGATCGAGCAGGACATCGCCGCCGGCCACGACCGCTGGACCGCCGTGATCGAGGCGACCGTGCGCCGCTTCCGCCCGATCGTGCTGACCGCGCTGGCGGCGATCCTGGCGATGATCCCGCTCTCGCGCAGCGCCTTCTTCGGGCCGATGGCGGTGGCGATCATGGGCGGGCTGACGGTGGCGACGGTGCTCACGCTGTTGTTCCTGCCGGCGCTGTACGCGGCCTGGTTCCGCGTGCGCCGCGACGAAGGCCCGCGCATGGCCTGACGGTTTTCGCGGCTGGGTCGCCCGCTGTCCTTCCCCCTCCCAGGCACGGGCGGCCCGGTGCGCGATTTGTGTCAGTAATCGAAGACGTGCTCGATCGCGATCCCGCGCGCGTCGTCGCGGGCGAGCTGGGCGGACAGCGCGGCGACCGGCAGCTCGAGCACGCGGCGCTCGTGGCCGGGGCGGGTGAGGATCGGCTGGCGGATCAGCACGCGTTCGCCCGCCGCAACCGGTTCGTTCGCCGGCACCACCACGCTGACCAGGATCGGCCCGCGGTTGCCGGCGATCTCGACGAAGCGCGCGCCGCGCCGGGCCAGCGCCAGCGACGTGTCGGTGAAACCCTGGTAGCGCGGCAGCACCGCCAGCGCGCGGTCGCCGTCGCGGCGTGCGATACGCATGCCCTCCGGCGGCGCGCCGGGCAGGCCCGCGACCACCGCCCAGGTCGTCGGCGCCGGCGCGTGGAAGGTCGATCGCGCGCCCCAGCGCAGCAGCGCCGCGTAGCCGGCCTTGACCGCCCATTCGCTGGTCAGCAGGTAGCGGCGTTCCCACTTGCGCAGCGGATGCGGTCCCCATGCGGGCTGTCGCCACAGTTCGCGCAGCGGCGCCACGAAGTCGAACTCGTACCACGGCCGCACCCGCACGAAGTCGACGTACTCCCGCGCCTGGCGCGCGGCGAGCCGGTCCTCGGGCGTGTCGTTGCCGGGCGCGGCCAGTTCGGTCAGGCGGCCGACCAGGGTCTCGTAGGCGCCCTTGATCGCGTATTCGACCGTCGTGCTCACGCCGATCACGACGATCATCGTGTGGTACTCGCCGTTGAACGGATGGCGACGGGTCGCCCCGATCACCTGCCTGTAGGCGCCCCAGAACTGGGCGACGTGGCCGAAGAACGGGAATTCGCTCGCCCGCCGCCGCGCCTGCAGCTGGTCGGCGTATTCGTCCGGGCTGAAGACCAGGAACCACTCGGGGAACGTCAGGTAGGTCTGGTCGGGCGTGCGGCGCTCGGCCTCGGGCACGCGCAGGCCCGCCGCCAGCGCGCCGCCGCAGGCGAACGCCAGCAGCGCGGCGGCGCCGGCGACGCGCAACCGCTGCGCCAGGTTCATGCGCGGCGGAAGCACAGCAGCGTGTTGCGGGTGGGGTCGTGGTCCTGCAGCAGGCGCGGGCCCTCGGCGACGAAACCATGCCCCGCCAGCAGCTCCACCCAGGCGTCGATCGTGCGGAAGTGGCGCAGCTCGCGCGCGTTGGTCTCCCACGGCACGCCGAGGCCGGCGTTGAACACCGCGTGCGCGAGCGAGACCAGCGCGCGCATGTAGGCGTCGGTGACGTCGTGGTCGCGCAGCACCAGCAGGCCGCCGGGCCGGACCACCCGCGCCAGCGAGGCGACGAAGGCGTCCAGCCGGTCGAGCGGCGCGTGGTGCAGGCCGATGTAGCAGGTGGCCAGTTCGATCGCGCCGTCGGCCACCGCTTGCGGCGCGATCGGCACGTAGTCGTCCAGCGGCACGAAGCGGCCGAGCTTGCGCAGGCGGCCGCGTTCGACGATGTCGACCGGCGAATTGGTCGGCGCGACGTCGTTGACCAGCACCAGTTCGCCGCGCAGGTCGAGGTGGCGGCGCAGGTCGCTCACGTAGCGGCCGGTGCTGCCGATCTCGAGGTAACCGTCGACGCGCCGGCGCCCGCCCAGCAGCTGCAACGTCTGCCGCGACATCTCGCGCTTCTGCTTGATGAGCGACGGCACCGCGTAGGTCAGCTCGGACAGGAACGGCTTGATCGACGGCAGCCGCGCCTGCAGCGCGCGGTAGACCGCCTCGTCGTCGCCGTGTTCGCGGACCGCGTCGCGGATCAGGACGTGGAAGCGGTCCTCCGGGTACAGCCGGTAGATGTTCTGCAGGAAGCGGTAGAAGTCGTCGTTGCCGCGGGTGTCGCCGTACACGGCGTGGAAGTCGCCGGGCGCCGGCGCGGCGGATGCGAGGTTCATCGGGAGTCCTTGGGCGGCGGCCGCGCCGGCCTGTTCGAGTTCGGGGGCGTAGTAGGTGTCCCACAGCGCGTTGCGCCAGCGGTAGTGCGGGTCCAGGTGGCGCTTGAGCGCGAACAGTTCGCGCGCCCGCGGGTAGCCGCGGTGGAACTGTTCGCGGGTGGCGTGCGGCTGGTAGGGCAGGTACCAGGTGCCGCCGCAGGCGAGCGCGGCCTCGACCAGCTCGCGGGTCCACACCGCGACCCGCGCCTTCGCGTTCTCGCGGGTGCGCTGCTTGTGGTACAGCACGAACGCGAACACCTCCTCGCGCGCCCACGCCAGCAGCGAACCCGGATCCGGCAGCGCGTGGCGCACCGAGATGTTGACCACGTTGACCCGGTGCCGGCGCAGGATTTCCGCCATCCTCGGCACGAATTCGTCGAAGCGGCCGACCGGGATGAAGTATTCCTGCAGCACGTAGGTGCTGTGCCGGCGCGACGCCGGTTCCAGCTCGGCGACGTCGTAGCCGGCCTCGTAGTTGCGCCAGTGCACCGGCCGCGACAGGTACAGCAGCGGATCCACGATCCGCTCGCGCCGCCACTTGCCGCTCAGGGTTTCGGTGAACGCCCAGAAGAAATAGCGGTGCAGCGGGAAGTGCCGGCGCATCGGCTGCAGGCGGTGCGGCACGGTCGGCGCGGCGTCGGTCGCGCGCCAGGTCACGGCGCGCGCGCGCCGGTAGTGCGGCGGGTACAGGTCGGCGTTGTGGAAGACCGCGGCCGGGTCGTCGCGCACCTGGTCGCGGAACCAGCGCGCGTAGTCGGCCGTGGCCAGGCAGCGGTGGTCGCGGCGCACGCGCACGTTGCGCTCCAGCTGCAGTTCCGCCTCGACGATCACGCCGAGACCGCCGTAGCCGCCGATCGCGCCGTAAAACACCTCGGCGTTCTCCCGCGGCGACGCGTCCAGCAGCGAGCCGTCGGCCAGCACCAGCCGGATCGCGTTCACCGACAGGATCAGCGGCCCGAGGCCGACGTAACGGCCGTGCACGTTGACGCTCAGCGAACCGCCGACGGTGAAGTTGGCGTAGGTCTGCATGATCCGCACCGACAGGTCGTGCGGATCCACGAAGCGCTGGATGTCGCACCAGCGGATGCCGGCCTGCACCCGGATCGTGCGCGCCTCCGGATGGAAGGCCAGCACCCGGTTCAGCCGGCGCATGTCCAGGTGCAGGCTGCCGGGGCTCGCGGTCTGCCCGCCCATGCTGAAGTGGCCGCCGCCGACCGAGATCGGGCCGTCCGCGCGGCGTACCGCGTCCTGCACCTCCGCGACCGTGGCCGGCACCGCGACCGCCCACGCCGGCACCGGGTTGAGCCGGGTCACGTCGTTGACGATCACGCCCGGTTGCGGCGGGCGCTCAGGCCGGTTCATGGATCGCCACCTGCAGGTAGTCGCGGCCGACGGCGCGCGGATCGGCGCCGTACTGGTTGTCGCCGCGGGTGCCGCGCGCGCACAGCAGCAGCCAGCCGACCAGCAGCGGCCCCAGCACCGGCACCAGCAGCATCAGCAGCCAGCCGCCCGCGCGCGCCTGGTCGTGCAGGCGGCGCACCGCCAGCGACAGCAGCACGGCGAAGAACGGCGGGTACAGCGGCAGGGTCGCGGGGCGTCCGGCGGTGCGTTCGAGGAACACGAACAGCACCACGAAGGCCACGCTGGCCACCGCCAGCCGCAGCCAGAACGCGCGCCGGCGCAGGCGGCCGCGCCAGCGCGTCCAGTCCAGGATCGGGTCCAGCACCGCCTTCTCCCCGCCGCGGTCCCGCGCGGCCCGTTCATGTTATCGGCCACCCGCCGGGTCGGAGGCAAGCCGCGCCCTTCACGGCCCGGCGCTGGCCCCGTCCCGGCGCGCGTGGTCAAATGCGCGGCGAAGCGGGGGTACCGGCGCGCTGTTCCGAATGGCAGCGGCTGGTTGAGACAGACCCTTCGAACCTGATGCGGTTGAGACCGCCGTAGGGAAGCTTCGCCGGGCGCTCCGCGCCCGCGCGCCGCCGCTTCGTCCGCCCGCCCGGGCCCGACACAGGACGAACGCCGATGAACGCCGTGCCCTCCGACCTCCTTCGCCAGACCGAGACGCTTTCGGAGGCGGTGACCCGCCCGATCCCGGGCTCCCGCAAGATCCACGTCGCCGGCTCCCGCCCCGACCTGCGCGTGCCGATGCGCGAGATCGTGCTGACCAGCACGCCGACCATGTTCGGCGGCGAGGACAACCCGCCGGTCACGGTCTACGACACCTCCGGCCCGTACACCGATCCGGACGCGCGCATCGACCTCGCCGCCGGCCTGCCGACGCTGCGCGCGCGCTGGATCGAGGCGCGCGGCGATACCGAGGTGCTGGCGGGCCGCAGTTCGGAATTCGCGCGTCGCCATGCGCAGGCGCCGGAGCTCGCGGCGATCCGCTTCCCGCGGCTGCCGGTGCCGCGCCGTGCGAAGGCGGGCGCCAACGTTACCCAGATGCATTACGCCCGGCGCGGCATCGTCACCCCGGAGATGGAGTACATCGCCATCCGCGAGAACCAGCGGCTGGAGGCGGTGCGCGACGCCGTCCTGCGCGCGCAGCATCCGGGCCAGTCCTTCGGCGCCAGCATCCCGCAGGCCATCACGCCGGAATTCGTCCGCGTCGAAGTCGCCCGCGGCCGCGCGATCATCCCCGCGAACATCAACCATCCCGAAAGCGAGCCGATGATCATCGGCCGCAACTTCCTGACCAAGATCAACGCGAACATCGGCAACTCGGCAGTCACCAGCTCGATCGCCGACGAGGTGGAAAAGATGGTGTGGGCGATCCGCTGGGGCGGCGACACCGTGATGGACCTCAGCACCGGCAAGCACATCCACGAAACCCGCGAGTGGATCCTGCGCAACTCGCCGGTACCGATCGGCACGGTGCCGATCTACCAGGCGCTGGAGAAGGTCGGCGGCGCCGCCGAGGAACTGACCTGGGAGATCTTCCGCGACACCCTGATCGAACAGGCCGAGCAGGGCGTGGACTACTTCACCATCCACGCCGGCGTGTTGCTGCGCTACGTGCCGCTGACCGCGAAGCGGGTCACCGGCATCGTCAGCCGCGGCGGCTCGATCCTCGCCAAGTGGTGCCTCGCGCACCACAAGGAGAACTTCCTCTACACCCACTTCGAGGACATCTGCGAGATCATGAAGGCCTACGACGTGGCCTTCTCGCTCGGCGACGGCCTGCGCCCGGGCTGCATCGCCGACGCCAACGACGCCGCCCAGTTCGGCGAGCTCGAGACCCTCGGCGAGCTGACGAAGATCGCCTGGAAGCACGACGTCCAGACCATGATCGAAGGCCCCGGCCACGTGCCGATGCAACTGATCAAGGAGAACATGGACAAGCAGCTGGCCGAGTGCGGCGAGGCGCCGTTCTACACGCTCGGCCCGCTGACCACCGACATCGCGCCAGGCTACGACCACATCACCAGCGCGATCGGCGCGGCGATGATCGGCTGGTTCGGCACCGCGATGCTGTGCTACGTGACGCCCAAGGAGCACCTCGGCCTGCCCAACAAGCAGGACGTCCGCGAAGGCATCATCGCCTACAGGATCGCCGCGCACGCCGCCGACCTGGCCAAGGGGCACCCCGGCGCGCAGGTGCGCGACAACGCGCTGAGCAAGGCGCGCTTCGAGTTCCGCTGGGAAGACCAGTTCCACCTGGGCCTGGACCCGGAACGCGCGCAGGAATACCACGACGAGACGATGCCCAGGGACGCGCACAAGTCGGCCCACTTCTGCTCGATGTGCGGGCCGAAGTTCTGCTCGATGAAGATCACCCAGGACGTGCGCGACTACGCCGCCGAGCACGGCGTCGACGGCGCGCAGGCGCTGGAGGCGGGCATGGCGGAGAAGGCGGCCGAGTTCCGCGAGGCGGGCGCGGAGGTCTACCGGCGCGGGTGAGCGCGCGCCGGCCCGGGCCCTGTCCGCGCACCGGGTGTTAAGCGGTCCTAAAGCACGCCAATCGGGGCACAGCACCCGGGCAATCGCGAGCAAATCGATCCGGGCTTTCCCGGGCATCGTGTCCGCATGCCGCAGTCGCGGCGCACACGATGCCGAAAGGGGGGTTCCCATGGATCGCAAGTTGCTGGTCACCGCCATCTGCGCGGCGCTCGCCGCGCCCGTCTTCGCGCCGGCGGCGCACGCCCAGGACGCCGCGCAGGCGCCCCAGGCCGCGTCCGCCGACCAATCGGAGGGCACCGACACCGCCGCCGAACTCGACAAGGTGGTGGTGACCGGTTCGCGCATCCCGCGCACCGAGCTGGAGACCGCCTCGCCGGTGCTGACGATCACCTCCGAGGAGATCCAGAAGCAGGGCTTCCGCAACGTCTCCGACGTGCTGCGCGCGCAGCCGCTGTCCACCGGCGCGGTGCAGGACAACCAGTTCGCCGGCTTCACCGCCACCGCGACCACGATCAGCCTGCTTGGCCTGTCGCCGAGCTTCACCCTGGTCCTGCTCGACGGCCGCCCGCTCGCCGACTACCCGCTGCTCTACAACGGCCAGAGCAACTTCACCGACCTGACCAGCATCCCGACCGCGATGGTCGAGCGGATCGACATCCTGCCGGGCAACCAGTCCTCGATCTACGGTTCGGCGGCGATCGCCGGTGTGGTCAACATCATCCTCAAGAAGCGCCTGGACGGCATCCAGCTGGACGCGCGCCTGGGCGGCTACAGCGAGGGCGGCGGCGACAACGAGCGCCTGCAGCTGACCGGCGGCCAGCAGTGGGACAAGCTCGGCGTGACCTGGGGGCTGCAGTACAGCCACCAGGACCCGATCTACATGCACGAACGCGACTACACCGACACCACGGACGACAACCCGAACCCGGCCCTGCGTTACGGCAGCCGCACCTTCATCATCCTCGACGGCTTCACCGGCACCTACAACGATCCGGGCGACCACTGCGAGGCGCTGTCGTTCCTGTACGGCGGCACCACCTTCAAGGACAACCGTCCTGGCCGCGGCGACTTCTGCGGCAGCCGCGCGCAGCCCGGCTACGCGACCCTGCTCAACGAGGAGCGCGGACTGTCGGGCTACTTCAACGGCAGCTTCAACCTCAGCGACAGCGCCGACCTGTACGCGACGGTGCTGGTCGGCCGCAACAAGGCGCGCAACGACAGCGGCTCGCGCTTCTGGGTGCCGGACTACAACGGGGACCACCAGAATTACGTGTGGAACGCCACCGAGGGCACCCTGGAGACCTACCAGCGCATCTTCGCGCCGGAAGAAACCCCGGAGGATGGCCGCTTCTACACCGCCGACTCGGATTCCTATTCGGCGGCATTCGGCATCAAGGGCACCTTCGGCGACAGCGGCTGGGACTACGACGCCTATTACAGCCGCGCCGGCTACAAGGTCACCTCCGACCAGCTGTGGCCGCTCGTCGAGCCGATGGAGGACTTCTTCCGCGAGCAGTTCATGGGGCCGCAGCTTGGCACCTACTACGGCTATCCGGTGTACGCGCCGGACAAGGACGCGTTCTACCAGGCGATCACCCCGGAACAGTTCCGCAGCTTCTCCGACCACATCCACAACGTCTCGCGCACCTGGACCCAGAACCTCAACTTCCAGGTGGTCAATGGCAACCTGTTCGAGCTGCCGGCGGGCCCGGTGGGCATGGCGGCGGTGGTGCAGGCCGGCAGCCAGTTCTGGGACAACCCGATCGATCCGCGCGTGAGCGGCGGCGACTTCTTCGGCATCAACGGCACCAGCGGCCGCGGCAAGCGCAACAGCGAGGCGCTCGGCGTGGAGTTCAGCATCCCGCTGCTGGAGCAGCTGACCGCGGACGTCGCGCTGCGCTACGACGCCTACCAGAACGTGGACGCCGGTTCGGATTCGGCGCTGACCTACAAGTTCGGGCTGGAATTCCGGCCCAGCGAGGCGTTGCTGTTCCGCGGCAACTTCGCCACCGCCTTCCGCGCGCCGGACATGGGCTACATCTTCACCGGCGGCAACGGCTTCTTCACCTCGCAGACCGACTACTACAAGTGCGAGATCGACCCGGCCAACTGCAACCTGTACCAGGGCCTGTCGATCGAGGCCAACCAGGTCGGCAACCCGGACCTGAAGTCGATCACCGCCAATTCCTTCGGCTTCGGCTTCGTGTGGGCGCCGAGCGCCAACTTCGACGTGCACGCGGACTACTACAACGTCGCGATCGAGGACGAGGTCGTGCCGCAGTCGGTGGCCACCACCCTGTTCGACGAGAACGAATGCCGCCAGGGCCGCCTCGACATCAACTCCGGGCGCTGCCAGGACGCGCTGTCGCGGGTCATCCGCCTCGCGCCGAACCCCGGCAACCCGCTGCTCAGCGAGAACGTCGACCTGGTCATCGTCAAGGGCATCAACATCGCCGAGGAGAACGTCTCCGGCGTCACCGCCGGCGCCAACTGGCGCTTGCCCACCGACAGCATCGGCGACTTCCGCCTCGGCCTCGAGTACAACCTGACGCTGAAGCACAAGACCAAGACCTCGCCCGACAGCGCGCCGTTCGACGTGTTCGGCAACGGCCAGGCGCTGACCGCCGAATTCAAGAGCATCGTTACCGGGGACATCGGCTGGGAGCTCGGGCGCTGGTCCGCCAACCTGCATGGCATCCGCTACGGCTCGCTGCCGAACTACGCGCGCCAGTTCGCAACCGTCACCAACGGCGTCGAGCCCGGCATGGTGGGCCCGTGGATGCTCTACAACCTGAGCGTGGACTACGACCTCACCGAGAAGAGCACGCTCAGCCTGATCGTCAACAACATCCGCAACTCGCGCCCGCCGGAGGATCCCAGCTACGACGGCTCGCAGGGCTTCGCGCCGCCGTTCTACAACATCTTCGCGTACAACGGGTACGGCCGGTCGTTCTGGGTCGAGTACAAGATCGCCTTCGGCGGCAACGATTGAGGCAGCGCGGTGCGCGCGGCGCGGGGCCGGGCGGTCCCGCGGCCTCAGGCCGGCGCCTGCAGTCGCTCCAGCAGCGGCTGCAGGCGTTCGCCGTAACGGCGCCAGGCGCCGAGCCCGCGCGCGTCGATCGGCTGCCGCACCTGCGCGCTGCTGAGGGTGGCGACGCTGCCGGAGGTCCCGCCGTGATCCAGGCAGCGCGGGTCGAACGGCAACCCGCAGAATGCGAGCAGGCGCCGGCACGCCGCCTCGGTGTCGCCGACCAGGTCGGCGTAGGGCAGGTCGAGCACGAAGCCGGGCGCGACCGCGTGCCAGTGCCGCATCAGCCGCGCGTAGCGGCGGTGGTGGGCGGCGAGGCGGCCGAACTCGTAGCTGTAGGCGTAGGCGTCGCCGAACAGCGCGCGGTAGTTGGAGAAGCACACGTCCATCGGCTCGCGCACGACGTGCACGACCTTGGCGTGCGGCAACGCGCGGCGGATGCAGCCGACCAGCTGGAAGTTCGGCGGCAGCTTGTCGACGTAGAACGGCCGGTCGCCGGCGCGCCACTGGCTCTGTTCGAGGTAGCGGCGGCCGAGCAGATCGAAGTCGAGGCTGGGCAGCGCCTCCAGCAGCGGCTCGTCGAGCAACGCGTGGCCATGCAGGTCGGCGGTCCAGCGCAGTTGCTTCGGCAAATCGTTGAGTTCGCCGGCGGAGGCGACCTGCGGATGGCGGCCGAGGATCGTCTCGAGCAGGGTCGTGCCGGAACGCGGCAGGCCGACGATGAAGATGGGGACCGGGCCGGGCTGCGGATCCGCGCGCGCGGCGAGGAAGGCGGCGTCGAAGCGGCGCTCGATCGCGGCGAACAGGCGTGCCTCGGCCGCATCGTCGTGCGGCAGGCGCGCGGCCATCACCGCGTTGCCGCGTTCCAGCGCCGCCCACGCACCGTCGAGGTCGCCGAGGTCTTCCAGCTCCTTGTACAGCGCGAACTCCAGCGCCGCATGGTCCTCGCCGCCGGCCGCCACCTCGCCGAGCCGCCGGCGCAGGAAGCCGACGTGGTTGGATTGCGGCGTCTGCCGGCGGATGCGCGCCAGCGACAGCGAGGCGCGGCCGAAGGTGGGGCCGCGCCGCAGGCATGCCTCCATTCCCGCCTCCGCTTCGGCGAGGCGGCCGTTGAACTGCAGCTGCAGCGCGTGGAAGTAACGGAAGTCGGGCGTGTCGTAGCCGCCGGCACGGGCGCGTTCCATCAGCGCCAGCGCCTGCGCGTGCAGGCCGAGGCCCTGGCATACGTGGCCGAGCGCGGTCAGCACCGGGCCGCAGCGGGCGCGTGCGACGGCCGGGTGGTGCAGGCAGGCGCGCGCGGCGTTGGTTTCGCCCAGCTGGGCGAGCGCCTGCGCGATCCGCGCGACCAGCGCCCCGTCGTCCGGGAGAGCGGCCGCCGCCTCGCGCATCTGCGCCGCGGCCTCGCGCACCCGGCCGCCGGCGAGGATCACGCTGGCCAGCAGCATGCGCGCGCCGAGGTGGTCCGGCTGCAGCGCGAGCAGCGCCTCGAAGGCGCGCCGCGCTTCGCCGTAGCGGCGGGCCTGGACGTGCTGCTGGCCGTCGCGCCACAGCGCGCCGGCCGCGGCGGGCGGCGGGGACTGGAGGGACATGCGCGCTCCGGCGGGCGACGCCGCACGCTAGCACGCCACCTGCGCGCCGGCTTGGCGCGGATTGGCGGCTGAGACCGGGACTTCCGGCCGTGTCGTCGCAGTTCCTGCCCGGGTATACGATGCTGCCAAGGCCGGCGAACGACCGCGCGCCGCCGGCCATGACCCGCGCGCCATCCGACGACGCCATGCTCAACCAGCACCGCAACCTCGTCGTACCGGAAGCAGACCACCTGCGCGTGGGCGACTGCGTGGTCGACATCCCGCGGCGCGAGGTCGACGGCAGCGGCGGCGAGGCGCGCCGGATCACCCTGAAGGCGCTGCAGGTGCTGCTGGTGCTGGCCGCGCACCAGGGCAAGGTGGTCAGCCGCGAGGCCCTGCTGGAATGGGTGTGGGCCGACACCATGCCCACCGACGACGTGCTGACCCAGGCCGTCACCCAGCTGCGCAAGGCCTTCGGCGACGACCGCGACGCGCCGCAGTACATCGAGACCATCGCCAAGGGCGGCTATCGCCTGCTGGCGCCGGTGGAATGGCTGCAGGCGCCGCCGTCGCCGCCGATCCCGGTCGCCGCCGCCCCGGCGCCCGCGCCGCGCTCGGCCGAGGTCATCGCGATGCGTCGCCACGCGTCCGCCGAACCGGTCGCGGAGGCCGCGGCCGAACCCGCCGCACCTTCGGCGCCGCCCGCGCCGGCGCGTCGGCGCATGCCCGCATTCGCATGGGCGCTGCCGCTCGCGGCGGTGGCGGTGGCGGTTGCCGCGTTCGCCTGGTGGCCGCGTCGCGCCGATCCGCCGGCGCCCGCGCCGGTCGCCGCGGCGCCCGCCGCCGCGGGCGCGCCGGCGCAGTTCCAGCGCATCACTTCGCTGCCCGGCAGCGAGATGTGGCCGAGCCTGTCGCCGGACGGTTCGCAGGTCGTCTACAGCGCATGGGTGCCCGAGGGCGACCAGGCCGGCCTGCTGGTGCAGACCACCGCGCCGGTGACCGCGCGCGCGATCACCGAGCCGCCCAAGGGCGTGCAGGACAACATGCCGGTGTGGTCGCCGAACGGCCGCGAGATCGCGTTCGAGCGCTGGGGCCCGGGCGACCGCTGCGGCCTGTACATCGTGCCCTCCAGCGGCGGCGAGGCGCGCCACGTCGCCGACTGCCGGCGCGGTTCGGAAGGCTCGTTCAGCTGGCACCCCGACGGCCGCCACCTGATCGCCAGCGGGCTCGGCGTCTTCGAGGACGACGGCGCGCTGCACCTGCTCGACCTCGCCACCGGCAAGTGGACCCCGCTCGCCTACGACAAGGGCGAGAACGATTACGACCTCGCGCCGGTGTATTCGCCGGACGGCAAGTGGATCGCGTTCCACCGCAACATCTCGTTGTCCGACGTCTGGCGCGTGCCCGCCGCGGGCGGCAAGCCTGAACGGCTGACCGGGCTGCGCACCAACATCTTCGGCCTGGCGTGGACACCGGACAGCAGCGCGATCGTGTTCAGCCGCTACCAGGACGCGTCGGTGCAGCTGTCGCAGGTCGACGTCGCCACCCGCGCCGTCCGCGATCTCGGCATCGAGAATGCCGGCTGGCCGGCGATCGCCGCGCGCGCGCCGTCGCTGGCCTTCATTGTCGACCAGACCGAAACCGCGCTGTTCCGCGCCGACCTCGCGCATCCGGAGACGCCGCCGCAGCGGGTGTTCCCGTCCAGCGGCATGGACCTGATGCCGTCGGTGTCGCCGGACGGCGGGCAGATCGCCTACATGTCGGACCGCTCGGGCCGGATCGCCCTGTGGTGGGCGCGACTGGGCCAGCCGGACTCGCTGCGCCTGATCGAGGGCGTGACCCCGGTGCCGCGCTTCGGCGCGGTGTGGTCCGATGCGGGCGACCGCTTCCTGGTGGTCGGCCGCGACGGCGTGCAGCTGGCGCTGTACGAGGTCACCCCGGAAAGCGGGCGGGTGCGGCGGCTGCCGGTGCCGGCCGGCGACGTGGTGCACGGTGCCTACGTGCCGGGCAGCGAGCGCCTGCTGGTGGTGGTCGACCAGGGCGCCGGCCGGCTCGGCCTGACCCTGTACGACCGCGCGCGCACGCCATGGAAGGCGCTGGCGCAGCTGGACGACGTGCTGATGACACGGGTGGACGCGGCGCGCGGCCGGATCCTGTTCACCCGTCCGACCAGCAGCGGCCTGTGGCAGGCCAGCCTGGACCTGCGCGACGTGCGCAAGATCAGCGAGTCGCCCGCGGTCGGCGCGAGCCGGCGCCTGGCGGCGACCGCCGACGGCCTGCGCCTGGCCGTCAGTGGCCGCGACTGCGTCCTGCGCTGGCTGCCGCTGGATGGATTGGACAAGGCGAAGGTCGCGCGGGCGCCATGCCGGCACCAGGGCGAGATGGGCGTGAGCAGCGTCAGCCTCGACGAGGGTCGCCAGCTGCTCTACTACGCCGCCGAGCACACCAGCAACTCCGACATCGGCTGGATGCCGCTCGCCGGCCGCTGACGCCGCGGCGCGCGGGTACCATGCGCGCATGCCGTCGGGATCGTCGCGATGAAACTGCAGGTGCCCTTCATCCAGCTGCCCGTCCGCTTCGACGCCGACGTGCTGGCGGCGGAAGTCGCCGCGCTCGGCGAGGAAGCCTGGCGCCCGCACCCGCAGGGCTATCCCGGCAACAGCGCGCTGACCCTGATCACCACCGGCGGCGACCCGGACAGCGACGCGGTCGGCGGGCGCATGCTGCCCACGCTCTGGCTGCGCCGCTGTCCCTACCTGATGCAGGCGATGGCCAGCCTCGGCGCGGTCTGGGGCCGCTCGCGGCTGATGCGCCTGTCCGGCCACGCCGAGGTCACCCCGCACGCCGACATCAACTACTACTGGCGCGAGCGCATGCGCGTGCACGTGCCGATCGTGACCCAGCCGACCGTGCGCTTCGCCTGCGGCGACGCCGAGGTCAACATGGCCGCCGGCGAATGCTGGATCTTCGACACCTGGCGCATGCACCACGTGGTCAACGACGCCGAACAGGCGCGCATCCACCTGGTCGCCGACACCGTCGGCGGCGACGGCTTCTGGGAGCTGGTCGGCCGCGGCCGCGCGCCGGGCATGCCGGCGCGCCCGGACTGGCGCGCCGAACCGGTGCCGCCGCGCCCCGGCTCGCAGCCCGAACTCGCCTGCGAGGCGGTCAACGTGCCGGCGGTGATGACCCCATGGGAACTGCGCGAACACCTGAGCTTCCTGCTCGGCGAGGCCGAGCCCGCGCCGGCGCTGGCACCGCTGCAGCAGGTCATCGCCCGCTTCAGCCGCAGCTGGCAGGCGCTGTGGGCCCGTTACGGGGAGGACCCGGCCGGCTGGTCCGACTACCGGCGCGCGCTGGACGCGTTTGCGCAGGAGGCCGCGCCCCTGGCCGGGGCGGTCCAGCTGCGCAATCGCAACAGCTTCCTGAAGGTGCTCAACGCGGTCGTCGTGCGTACCGCGCTGGCCGGCACGCAGGCCGCGGCGGACGCCGAAACGCGGGGCGAAACGCCTCCGGCGCGCGGCGCGGCGGCCGCACCATGACCTTCGGGCGCGGCCTCGCGTCCGTCGCAAGTCCTTGATCTCGCAGGATTAGGAAGAATTTCCGGAAGATTTCGGGAAGCCGGCAGGCTTTTTTCCTGACCCCCGCCGGGCACCCGGGCGATACCGGCGGCCGTATCCGACACAGGAGACGGCCATGCAACTGCACACCCTCTGGGCCGACCGCGGCGAAGCGCTCGACCACATCGGGCAAGACGATCCGGTGCCGCGCGCGCGGCTGGCCGCGGTCAGCCGCTCGGCCAGCCTCGGCGTCGCCGACGGCCACGGCGCGTTCTGGCTGGTCTTGCGCGGCAGCGCCCAGCTCGAATGCCGCGAAGGCCGCTTCCGCCTGCAGGCGGGCGACTGGATCGCGGTGGACCGCGACTCGCGTCCGACCCTGCTCGGCGGCCGCCGCACCCTCGTGCTCGCCCTGCTGCTGCCGGCGGCCGGCGCCTCGGCGCTGGAGCAGCCCGACCTGCCCGCCCTGCATCCCGGACGCGGCCGCCTGAACCGGCGGCAGATGCGCCTGGCCCTGCAGCTGTGGCGGCGCCACGCCTCGGTGGCACGCGCGCACTCCGGCGAGGACGTCGGCGGCAGCCTGCGCACGATCGTCCACTTCCTCGCCTCGCTGCAGGCCGGGCTCGACCACTTCGTCGACCGCTGCCCCGGGCGTTCGCTGCGGCGCAAGCGCCAGGTGTTCGCGCGCATGCAGCGCGCGCGGCTGTACCTGGACGGCAACCTCGGCCACCCGGTGCGGCTCGCCGAACTCGCGCAGTTGTGCAACTTCTCGGTCTGGTACTTCACCAAGACCTTCCACGCGCTGTACGAGGAGGGGCCGCGCGAGGCGATCGCGCGCACCCGCCTGCGCCAGGCGTCGGAGCTGCTGGAGCAGACCAGCCTGTCGGTGGGCGAGGTCGGCGCGGCCTGCGGCTTCGAGAACCCGTGCAGCTTCGCGCGCGCGTTCCGCGCGCATTACGGCACCACCGCCAGCGGCTACCGCGCCAAGCGGTGCACGGGCGCCTCGCCAAGCCGCGCACAGCGAACCGGCAGCCGCGCCCAAGCGATCGCGATGGGCGAACCGTAACGTTGACCGGGCGTTTTACGCATCGCTAACAACTTCACGGAGACTCCCCATGGCACTTCGCAACCTGCGATCCGCGCTGCGGATCGCCTCGTTGCCGGCTGGCATCGCCGCCGCCCTCGCTTCCCCGCTCGCCGCGGCCCAGGACGCGGCGCCCGAGGTGGCGCAGGCCCCCGAGTCGCAGGCGGCCACCCTCGATCGCATCGAGGTCACCGGTTCGCGCATCCGCCGCGTCGACGCGGAGAACGCGAGCCCGGTGATCACCATAGACCGCGCGGCGATCGAGAAGACCGGCAAGATCACCATCGGCGACCTGGTGCAGGAATTGCCGACCATCGCCGGCGCCGCGACCAACCCGACCGTCAACAATGGCGGCGGCAGCGGCGCGTCCACCGTGGACCTGCGTGGCCTCGGCTCGCAGCGCACCCTGGTGCTGATCAACGGCCGTCGCGTGTTGCGCGTGGGCGGCCTGGACGGCGGCGCCGACGTCAACGCGATCCCGGCCTCCGCGGTCGAGCGCATCGAGGTGCTGACCGTCGGCGCTTCGTCGGTGTACGGCTCCGACGCGATCGGCGGCGTCGTCAACTTCATCATGCGCAAGGACTTCGAGGGCCTGCAGGCCTCGGTCGACTACGGCATTTCCAGCCGCCAGGACGGCCAGCGCACCGGCGGCTCGCTGACCTTCGGTCAGGCGGCCGAACGCGGCAACATCATCGCCGGCGTCAGCTACAACAAGTTCGACGCGATCTCCTCCAACGACCGCGACTACTCCAAGGACGCGACCTACCTTTACGGAGGCTACGTCACCGTGCTCGGGTCCAGTCGCAACCCGCGCGGCTTCATCTCGCTGCCGGAGGACAACCCGACCGCGATCGCGCTGGGCTGCGCCAACGTGACCCGGGTGCCGGGCGCGGTCGGCGACGACCCGGTCAACGACTACCGCTGCTACGACCCATCGGTCGACTCCTACAACTACCAGGCGGTCAACCTGATCCAGACGCCGCAGGAGCGCAGCAACGCGTTCTTCCTCGGCAACTACCAGATCAGCGACGACCTGAACGCGTTCATCGAGTACTACCACAACAAAACCGCGGCCAACTTCGCGATCGCCGCGTTGCCGTTCGACGCGCGTACCGACGCCGTGGTGATCTCCGCCGACAATTTCTACAACCCGTTCGGGGTGGACTTCGGCGCCGACGCCAACATCACCGGCCAGACCTTCCGCAATCGCTTCACCTCCCTGGGCCAGCGCGCCGGCTTCTTCGACACCACCACCGACCAGCTGGTGACCGGCATCGAGGGTTTCCTCGGCGACAGCTGGAAGTGGGACGTCGCCCTCAACTACGGCCACCGCGCGCAGGACACGCAGGTGAAGGGGTACGTGTTCTACGACGGACTGCGCGACGCGCTCGGGCCGTCGTTCATGGACACCGACGGCATCGTCAAGTGCGGCTCCCCCGGCAACGTGATCGCCGGCTGCGTACCGCTGAACATCTTCAACATCGACGATCCGCAGACGATCGAGACGCTGCGCCTGTACAACGTCAACCCGGTCGCGTCGACCACCTACATCTCCAAGGGGCTGGAGGCGAACGCCTCGGGCGACCTGTTCGAGCTGCCGGCGGGCGTGGCGCAACTGGCGTTCGGCGCGCAGTGGCGCAAGGAATACCAGCGCAGCGAGGTCGAGTATGTCTCGATCGCCAACCCGGACGCGACCTGCATGATCTCGCAGGAAGCCTGCGGTTCGCCGGTCAAGGGCGGCTTCACCGCGAGCGAGCTGTACGCCGAGCTGTTCCTGCCGCTGCTCAAGGACGTGCCGTTCGCGAAGACGCTGAACGTGACCCTGGGCTCGCGCTTCTCCGACTACGACCTGTTCGGCAGCAACACGAGCTCCAAGATCCAGGTCGAGTGGCGGCCGATGGACGACCTGCTGTTCCGCGGCACCGTCGCCGAAGTGTTCCGCGCGCCGAGCATCACCGACCTGTACGCCGGCCCGGCCGGCAACGCGCCGGTGCTGCAGGACCGCTGCGTCGGCTACGTGTTCGACCCGGCCAACCCGTCGATCCACGACCGCGCCTGCGGCCCGGCCAGCGGCGCCACCAACATCCCCGCCGGCGGCATCGAGGATTCCGGCCTGAGCCAGTCGACCGGCGTCATTTCCGGCGCGGCCTACGTCGGCTACGACCTCAAGCCCGAACAGGGCAAGTCCTTCGACTGGGGCCTGGTGTACGACCCGAGCTGGCTGCCGGGCTTCTCGGTCAGCCTCGACTACTGGCGCCTGTACCTCAACGACACGATCACCAACATCGACGCGCAGATCGTGCTCAATTCCTGCTACGACGATCCCAACAACCAGCTGTGCGACTTCGTCAATCGCTTCAGCGACGGCCAGATCAACTACATCCGCCAGCCGACCGTGAACCTCGGCCGCCTGGACGCGAAGGGCTGGGACCTGGCGTTGCGCTATCGGTTGAACGACACCGCCAGCGGCGACTGGACCTTCGGCTTCGACGGCACCTACACCGCGCAGTGGGACAACGACACCGACCCGGACAGCGAGCTGGATCCGGTCCGCCACATCGCCGGCCACTTCAACAACTCCTACGGCATGTTCGCCCGCGTCCGCGGCCGCGCATTCGTCAACTGGAGCATGGGCGACTGGTCGGCGAGCTGGCGGATGCGCTACATCGGCCCGTTCGACCTCGGCAACGCCGACGACCGCCAGGGCAGCAGCGCCGACGCGGCCTGCCTGCACGACCCGGTCACCGGCGCGCCCAACGAGTTCTGCGGCGTCGAGCTGCACTACGGCAGCACGCTCTACCACAGCCTGTCGGTGAGCTACGCGTTGCCGGCGATCAACTCGCGGATCGACGTCGGCGTGGACAACGTGTTCGACAAGCAGCCGCCGATGCTGTTCCAGAACAACGTGCTCAACGCCAACACGGACGTCAGCACCTTCGACACGATCGGCCGCTACTTCTTCGCTCGCTACACCGTGAAGTTCTGAGCGGGGCCTGCCTGAACGGAAAAGGCCGCGCGGGCAACCGCGCGGCCTTCTTCTTTTCCGCGGGACGCGCCGTCAGAAGCGCGGCTTGTCGCCTTCCGGGGTGCCGGCATAGCGGTCCATCGACTCGACGATGATCGCGCGCGCTTCGTCGGCGCCGCCCCAGCCGTCGATCTTCACCCACTTGCCCTTCTCGAGGTCCTTGTAGTGCTCGAAGAAGTGGCCGATGCGTTCCAGCCAGTGGCCGCTGACCTTGGCGATGTCGTCGATGTGGGCGTAGCCGGCGAACACCTTGTCCACCGGCACCGCGAGGATCTTCTCGTCGCCGCCGGCCTCGTCCTTCATCTTCAGCACGCCGACCGGGCGGCAACGGATCACCGAACCCGGGATCAGCGGCAGCGGCAGGATCACCAGCACGTCGGCCGGATCGCCGTCGCCGCAGATGGTGCGCGGGATGTAGCCGTAGTTGCACGGGTAGCGCATCGGCGTGGACAGGATGCGGTCCACGAAGATCGCGCCCGAGGTCTTGTCGACCTCGTACTTGACCGGCTCGGCGTCCTTGGGGATCTCGATGATGACGTTGATTTCGTCCGGCGGGTTCTTGCCGGTGGGGACGTGGTCCAGGCCCATTGCGCTTGCTTGCTCCGACGTGGAAGGAGGGCCGCCCGCGGACGGGGCAGCCGGAAAAGGAGGGGGAAAGGGCCGCAATTCTACGCGCCCGCGGCGGAGCGCCGCAGTGCGGCGCCCGGCGCCCGGCGCTCAGGCCGCGACCGCGCCCGCGAGCCGCGCGGCGAGCGCCGCCGCCTGCGCGCGCAGCTCGGCGACGGCGGTGGATTCCCAGCACTCGCCGCGGCGCAGCGCGCCGACCACGTGCAGCCCCGGCACGGGTGCGCCGCGGTGATCCAGCAGCGCGCCCTGCGGGTCGCAGGCCAGGCCGAGGCCGGTCGGGTCGGGCACCGCCAAACCGTCGTCCAGCAGCCGCGCGAGCAGCGGGGAGGCGCTGGCGCGCAGGTCGGCGTCGAGGCCGGTGGCGAAGATCACGTGGGCGACGTCGAGCGTGGCCGTGGCGTCGGCATGGCGCGGGCGGAGGGTGGCACGCAGCGCGCCGCCGGCCGCCTCCAGCGCCAGCAGGCGGCCGGCCAGCACCCGCAACTGCCCGCGCGCCTGCGCGGCATCCAGGCGCGCGCGGGTCTGCGGCGGCACCCGATGGCGGATGGTGTCCCACCACGGGCGCAGGTGGCGCAGGAAACGCCGGCGCACCGCCAGCGGCCAGCCGCGCCAGAGCGCGGGGGTGAGGCCGCGCAGCGCTTCGACGAAGGCGTCAGCGCTGGCGCCGCCCGCCACCGCGGCGCGGAACCGCAGCACGGCAGCGGCGAGCCGGCCGCCTTCGATCGCGGCCAGCAACGGCCGCGGCAGCGGGGCGGGCGCCGCGTGCGCCTCGCGGGTGCGCGGCAGCAGGCCGCGCCGCGACAGGGCGACGATCGGGCCGGCGTGGCCGGCGGTTTCCAGCGACACCAGCAGGTCGGCCATGGTCAGGCCGGTGCCGACGATCAGCACCGGCGCGTCAGGCGCGATGCCGGCCAGCGCGCTCGGCCGCCAGGGATCGGCGATCACCCCCGGCAGCGCGGCCTGCGGCGGCGCCAGGCCCGCCGGCGCGCCCGGCGCCAGCACCACCGTGTCGGCCTCGAGCGTCGTGCCGTCGTCCAGGTCGAGCCGCCAGCCCCGCGGTGCGCGGGCCAGGGCCAGGACTTCCGCGCGGTGCACGTGCAGGCGTTCGCCGCAGTCCGCCTGCGTGCGGCGCAGGCGATCGTCGAGGTAGCGGCCGTAGTCGAGGCGCGGCAGGAAGGCGCCGCGCGCCTCGCCGCGCAGGCCCAGCCAGTCGGCGAAGTCCTCCGGCGCGTCCGGCGCGATGCCCATGCGGTCGGCCGGCACGTTGAGCAGGTGCTCCGGGTGCGCGGCGCCATACGCCACGCCGCGGCCGAACAATGCCGGGCTGCCGACCAGCACCGTGTCGATGCCCCGCCCGCACAGCTGCAGGGCCGTCGCGACTCCGGCGAAGCCGGCACCCACCACCGCAGTACGCATGCGAGACCTTCTGGCGCCGCGCGCGCGGCGGGAGCGGCCCCGCCCGGCGGGACCGGCCGCGCACCTTACCGCATGGGCCCTGCAGGCCGTGCGACGCCGCGGGTCGTGCCCGCCGCCGCCCGGTTTCCTCGCCCCGACCCCTCTCCCGCGGCCGGGAGAGGGGCGGCGGGACCGCCCCGGTTACAGCAGGGGCACGAGCAGCAGGGCGACGATGTTGATGATCTTGATCAGCGGGTTCACCGCCGGGCCGGCGGTGTCCTTGTACGGATCGCCGACGGTGTCGCCGGTGACCGCGGCCTTGTGCGCCTCGGAGCCCTTGCCGCCGAAGTTGCCGTCCTCGATGTACTTCTTGGCGTTGTCCCAGGCGCCGCCGCCGGTGGTCATCGAGATCGCGACGAACAGGCCGGTGACGATGGTGCCGATCAGCACGCCGCCCAGCGCCTGCGCCCCCGCCTCGGGGCCACCCAGCCATTTGAACCCGAAGACGACCAGCACCGGCACGAGGACCGGCAGCAGCGACGGCAGGATCATTTCCTTGATCGCCGAGCGAGTCAGCATGTCCACCGCGCGGTCGTACTGCGGCTTGCCGGTGCCTTCCATGATGCCCTTGATGTCGCGGAACTGGCGACGCACTTCCTCCACCACCGCGCCGGCCGCGCGCCCCACCGCTTCCATCGCCATCGCGCCGAACAGGTAAGGGATCAGGCCGCCGATCAGCAGGCCGATGATCACGTAGTGGTTCGACAGGTCGAAGGTGAGCGTCCTGCCCTCGAACTGCGCGGATAGGTTGTGCGTGTAGTCGGCGAACAGCACCAGCGCCGCGAGCGCGGCCGAGCCGATCGCATAGCCCTTGGTCACCGCCTTGGTGGTGTTGCCGACCGAGTCCAGCGGATCGGTGATGTCGCGCACCTCGGAGGGCAGCTCCGCCATCTCGGCGATGCCGCCGGCGTTGTCGGTGATCGGGCCGTAGGCGTCCAGCGCGACGATCATGCCGGCCATCGACAGCATCGCGGTCGCCGCGATCGCGATGCCGTACAGGCCGCCGAGTTCGAACGCGCCCCAGATCGCGACGCACACCGAGATCACGGGCAGCGCGGTGGACTTCATCGACACGCCGAGGCCGGCGATGATGTTGGTGCCGTGGCCGGTGGTCGAAGCCTGGGCGACGTGGCGCACCGGCTTGAACTGGGTGCCGGTGTAGTACTCGGTGATCCACACGATCGCGCCGGTCAGCACCAGCCCGATCAGCGCGCACCAGTACAGGTTCATCGCGCCGTAGGACGAGTCCGCCATCAGCCCGGTGGTGATCGGGTAGAACGCGATCGCCGCCAGCACCGCCGACACGATCACGCCCTTGTACAGCGCGCCCATGATGTTGCGGCTGCCGTCCTTCACCTTGACGAAGAACGCGCCGATGATCGAGGCGATGATCGAGGCGCCGCCGAGCACCAGCGGGTAGAGCACGGCGTTGTGGCCGGCCTCGGCCGCCATCAGCCCGCCCAGCAGCATGGTCGCGATCACGGTGACCGCGTAGGTCTCGAACAGGTCGGCGGCCATGCCCGCGCAGTCGCCGACGTTGTCGCCGACGTTGTCGGCGATCACCGCCGGGTTGCGCGGGTCGTCCTCCGGGATGCCGGCCTCGACCTTGCCGACCAGGTCCGCGCCGACGTCCGCGCCCTTGGTGAAGATGCCGCCGCCCAGGCGGGCGAAGATCGAGATCAGCGAGGAGCCGAACGCCAGGCCCACCAGCGCGTGCAGCGCCGCCTCCCCGGTCACGCCCATCAGATCGAGCACCTTGTAGTAGCCGGCGACACCGAGCAGGCCCAGCCCGACCACCAGCATGCCGGTGATGGCGCCGCCGCGGAACGCGACGTCCATCGCCTTGCCCATGCCGCTGCGCGCGGCCTCGGCGGTGCGCACGTTGGCGCGCACCGAGACGTTCATGCCGATGTAGCCGGCCGCGCCCGACAGCACCGCGCCGATCAGGAAACCGATCGCGGTGTACCAGCTCAGCGCGAAGCCGATGACCAGGAACAGCACGACGCCCGCGACCGCGATCGTCGTGTACTGGCGGTTGAGGTAGGCGCGCGCGCCTTCCTGGATCGCCGCGGCGATCTGTTGCATCCGTTCGTTGCCGGCGGGTTGCGCGCCGATCCAGCGCGCCGAGATGATCCCGTACAGGATCGCGATGACGGCGCAGGCGAGCGCCAAGGTCAAACCGTACTGCTCCAGCATGAACCCCTCCCCGAAGGTGGATGCAACGTGGAATTTCGGATTCTGTAACCCCGAGTTGTCGGTTGCGCGCGGCGGAAACCGGCGGCGGCAACCCTGCGACTATCGCACAGCCGCCGGGCGCGCGGTATGCGCGCGGTCCCGCCGCGCCGCGTCAAAGCCGGATTCAGCGCGGGCGTGGCAGCCTCGCGCGGTCCCCACAGCGGAGCCTGCCGATGGCCAGGCGCGTGCGACTCCCGGCCCTCGCCGGGTTGCTGTTGTCCAGCCTTGCCGCCGGCGGCGCGACGGCCGCCGAGCCGGTGCCGGAGATCCGGCGCGCGGTCGCCACCCCGCAGACGGCCGGCGCGGTGCAC
Source organism: Lysobacteraceae bacterium (assembly GCA_035539135.1). Taxonomy (GTDB): domain Bacteria; phylum Pseudomonadota; class Gammaproteobacteria; order Xanthomonadales; family Xanthomonadaceae; genus JABFWF01. The sequence continues at coordinate 15,427 of DATLJD010000008.1, read as the reverse complement.
ACGCTGCGCACCATTCCCGAAGCCTGCGCGCGCCTGCAGGGCCGCTTCACCGGCGATCCCGCGGCGCCCTACCGCTTCGAGGCGGTGCGCACCAGCGAACGCTGCCAGCCGCGCGCGAAGCTGCTGGACGCGGCCAAGGCCAGGCCGGACGCGGCGCAGGGCTGGATCCTCAACGACCTGATCCGGGTCCCGAGCGCGGACTGCCCGGGCCGGCAGGCGGTGCTGCGAATCTGGCGCCATCCTGCCGAGGCCGCCCCGCCCGAACTCGACGCCCAGGGCCGCGCGCGGATCTACCTCGAACAATCGCTGCAGCAGGCGCAGGCCGGCAAGCTGCCGCCGGTGCCGCTGTACGCGGCGGCGCTGACGGTGGAAGGCGCGGCCTGCCGCTGAGGCTCAGCCATCCCACGCCGGCAGCCGCCGCGGCACCAGGGCATTCACCGGCGTCGCGTACTTCGGCAGCCCGTCGCGCCCGTAGGGCGGATAGGCCTCGCCGCGGATCAGCGGCTCGAGGTAGCGGCGCGCGGCCTCGGTGATGCCGTAGCCGTCCTTGCGGATGAAGCCCGCGGGCATCTTCTTCTCGCGATTGGCGATCTTTTCCAGCGGCGCCGCCTCGACCGTCCATCGGTAGGGCGCGTCGGAGGTGCGCACGATCACCGGCATCACCCCGTTCATGCCGCGCAGCGCGTACTGCACCGCCTTGCGGCCGACCGCCTGCGCCTGGCGCAGGTCGGTGAGCGAGGCGATGTGGCGGGCGGAGCGCTGCAGGTAGTCGGGCAGGGTCCAGTGCACCTTGTAGCCGAGCGCGTCCTTGACCCGGCCGGCCAGGTGCGCGGCGACGCCGCCGAGCTGGGTGTGGCCGAAGGCGTCGTGGCCGGCGCCGGCATCGGCGACGAAGCGGCCCTGCGCGTCGCGGATGCCTTCGCTCGCCACCACCACGCACCAGCCGACGCGCTGCACGGTCGCGCGCACGCGGTCGAGGAACGGGCCCTCCGCGAACGGACGTTCGGGAAACAGGATCAGCTGCGGCGCCGCGTCCGGTCCCTTGCCCGCCAGCCCCGCGGCCGCGGCCAGCCAGCCGGCGTGGCGGCCCATCGCCTCGTAGACGAAGACCTTGGTCGAGGTGTCGGCCATCGCGGCGACGTCGAGCGCGCACTCGCGCACCGACACCGCGGTGTACTTCGCCGCCGAGCCGAAGCCCGGGCAGCAGTCGGTCAGCGCGAGGTCGTTGTCCACGGTCTTCGGCACCGCCACGCAGGTCAGCGGGTAGCCGAACTCGCTGGCCAGGCGCGACACCTTCAGCGCGGTGTCCGCCGAATCGTTGCCGCCGTTGTAGAGGAACCAGCGCACGTCGTGCGCGCGCAGCACCGCCAGCAGGCGCTCGTACCTGGCCCGGTCCTCTTCCAGCGACTTCAGCTTGACCCGGCAGGAACCGAACGCGCCGCCCGGGGTGTGGGCGATCGCGCGCAGGGTGGCGCGCGACTCGCGGGAGGTGTCGACCAGTTCCTCGCGCAGCACGCCGAGGATGCCGTTGCGGCCCGCCAGCACCTTCACCCCGCGTGCGCGTGCTGCCTCGATCACCGCGGCGGCGGTGGCATTGATCACGGCGGTGACGCCGCCCGATTGCGCGTACAGGAGAGTGCCTTGGGCCATGCGGGCTCGGGTCCGGGTGGGGCGATGCGGTAAGCTGGCCGCCGGCGGCCGGGTGGTGGTAACGACGCCAAGTCTAGCCCCGGCCCGGTGCGACGCCCGTGAGCGCCGCGCCCTTCTTCTTCGAACAGCCTTGCGGAGTGAGCAGATGCGATTGGTCTTGTTGGGCGCGCCGGGTTCCGGCAAGGGCACGCAGGCCGCGCGCCTGAAGGAGCACCTGCAGGTGCCGCACATTTCCACCGGCGACCTGCTGCGCGCCGAAGTCGCCGCCGGCAGCCCGCTCGGCCTGGCGGCGAAGGAGGTCATGGCGCGCGGCGAACTGGTGTCCGATGCGATCCTGCTCGGCATGCTCGAGGACCGCTTTGCCCGCCCGGACACCGCGCGCGGCTTCATCCTCGACGGCTATCCGCGCAACCTCGCGCAGGCCGATGCCCTCGATGGCCTGCTCGAGCGCATCGGCCAGCCGTTCGACTACGCGGTGCAACTGGAGGTGCCGACCGAGCTGCTGGTCGAGCGCATCGCCGGCCGCGCCAAGGCCGAGGGCCGCGCCGACGATTCGCCGGAGTCGGTGCGCACCCGCCTGCAGGTCTACGACAGCGCGACCGCGCCGGTGATCGAGTACTACCGCCAGCACGGGCAGCTCACGGTGGTCGACGGCGTCGGCACGCTGGACGAGGTCTTCAACCGCATCATCGAGGCGATCGCGCCGGAGCGCCCGGTCGGCTGAGGCTTCGCCCTCCGCAGGCGGGAGAGGGGGAGCGATTGCCGTGCGGGAGTCGCTCCGGTAAGTAGACGGCGACCGTCCGGAGCATCACACCTTGAAGATCCACATCCTCGGCATCGCCGGCACCTTCATGGGCGGCGTCGCGGCGCTCGCGCGCGAACTCGGCCACGTGGTCGAGGGCAGCGACCAGGCGGTCTACCCGCCGATGTCCACCCAGCTGGAAACCCTCGGCATCGCCCTGCGCCAGGGCTACCTGCCGGAACACATTTCCGCCGACTGCGACACCGTGGTGATCGGCAACGCGCTCTCGCGCGGCAATCCGGCGGTCGAGCGGGTCCTCGACGACGGCCGCCCGTACACCTCCGGCGCGCAGTGGCTGAGCGAGCAGGTGCTGCCGGGGCGTGACACCCTGGCGGTGGCCGGGACCCACGGCAAGACCACGACCACCACGATCCTGACCTTCCTGCTGGAAGCCGCCGGGCGCGCGCCGGGCTTTTTGATCGGCGGCGTCGCCGAGGACTTCGGGGTGTCGGCGCGGATCGGCGCGGGCCGCGAGTTCGTGGTCGAGGCCGACGAGTACGACACCGCCTTCTTCGACAAGCGCAGCAAGTTCGTCCACTACCGGCCGCTGGTCGCGGTCCTCAACAACCTCGAATACGACCACGCCGACATCTTCCCGGACGTGGCCGCGATCCAGCGCCAGTTCCACCACCTGGTGCGCACCGTGCCGCGGCGCGGGCGGCTGATCGTCAACGGCGAGGACGCGCGCCTGGCGCAGGTGCTGGCGATGGGCTGCTGGACCCCGGTCGAGACCTTCGGCCTGGACGCGAGCCTGATCCCGGCCGCCGCGGCCGCGCCGCAGCATGGCGATCGCGCCGACGCGGCGACCGCCGCGCGCGCCGGCTTCGACTGGACCGCGCGCCTGCTCGCCGAGGACGGCAGCGCCTTCGTCGTGGTGCACCGGGGACGCGAGCTCGGTGAACTGCACTGGCCGCTGCTCGGCCGCCACAACGTGATGAACGCGCTCGCCGCGCTGGCCGCCGCGCACGCGGTCGGGGTGGACGTGGCGGCGGTGCTGCCGGCGTTCGCGCGCTTCCGCAGCGTCAAGCGCCGGCTGGAGGTGCTGGGCGAGGCCGGCGGGATCACCGTGTACGACGACTTCGCCCACCATCCCACCGCGATCGCGACCACGCTCGCCGGCCTGCGCGCGAAGGTCGGCGCGGCGCGGATCGTGGTGGCGATGGAGCCGCGCAGCAATTCGATGCGGCTGGGCGCGCACGCGGAGGCGCTGGCGCCGTCGCTCGGCGACGCCGACGTGGTGGTGTTCCTGCACCGGCCGGAGCTCGCCTGGGACGCCGGCCGGGTGGTCGGCGCGCTGCGCGGCGAGGGCGTCACCGCAGCCGACGCCGACGCCCTGATCGCCGCGCTACGCGAACGGGTGCGTGCTGGCGACCACGTCGTGTTCATGTCCAACGGCGGCTTCGAGGGCGCGCCGCGCCGCTTCCTCGCCGCGCTGGGCTGACATGCGCGCGGACCGGGTCGATCGGGCGGGCGCCGGCGCGCGCGAGGTCGCCGCGCTCAAGGCCGACAGCTTCGGCCGCATCGCGCTGATGCGCGGCGCCGACGGCGGCCTGTTCGTGCGCCGCGACCTGCGCCACGTGCCGTGGTGGCTGCGGTTGCCCGCGTGGTGGCTGGCGCGGCGCGAGGCGCGCGCGCTGCGGCGCGTCGCCGGCATGGAGGCGGTGCCGCAGCTGCTGCGCTGGGACGGCCGCGTGCTCGACCGCAGCTACATGGACGGCGCCGCGATGTACCAGCGCCCGCCGCGCGGCGACGCCGCCTGGTTTCGCGCCGCGCACCGCCGGCTACGCGCGCTGCACCGGCGCGGCATCGCCCACAACGACCTCGCCAAGGAAGCCAACTGGCTGGTGCTGGCCGACGGCGCGCCGGCGCTGATCGACTTCCAGCTCGCCGTGTGCGGCGCGCCGCGCGCGCGCTGGATGCGGCTGCTGATGCGCGAGGACCTGCGCCACCTGCTCAAGCACAAGCGCACCTATTGCGCGCAGGCGCTGACACCGGTCGAGCGGCGCCTGCTCAAGCGCCGTTCCTGGCTGCGCGACGCCTGGTTCGCGACCGGCAAGCCGGTGTACCGCTTCGTCACCCGGCGCCTGCTGCGCTGGGAGGACAACGAGGGGCAGGGGCCCAAGCCGTAGGCGTCGCGCCTTGCCCGCGTGCGAGCCGGCGGGGCCTCTTGTGCGGCGCGGCGTCGGCCCGCAGGAGGGCCGGGCAGCGGCCATACGCCTGCGAATGCTAGGCTCGCTGCAGTCCAACGCCCGCGGATCGCCCATGTCCACCCTCTCCGGCAAGACCGTCTTCATCACCGGCGCCTCGCGCGGCATCGGCCGCGCGATCGCCCTGCGCGCCGCCCGCGACGGCGCCAACGTCGCGATCGTCGCCAAGTCGGCGGTGCCCAACCCGAAGCTGCCCGGCACCATCCACAGCGTCGCCGCCGAGGTCGAGGCCGCCGGCGGCCGCGCGCTGGCCCTGCAGTGCGACATCCGCGAGGAGGACCAGGTGCAGGCGGCGGTGGCCGCGACCGTGGACGCGTTCGGCGGGCTCGACATCCTGGTCAACAACGCCAGCGCGATCTGGCTGCGCGGCACCCTCGACACGCCGATGAAGCGGTTCGACCTGATGCAGCAGGTCAACGCGCGCGGCAGCTTCCTGTGCGCGCAGGCCTGCCTGCCGTGGCTGCTGCAGGCGCCCAATCCGCACATCCTCACCCTCGCCCCGCCGCCGTCGCTGGATCCGAAGTGGTGGGGGCCGCACACCGGCTACACGCTGGCCAAGATGGGCATGAGCTTCGTGACCCTGGGCCTGGCCGCGGAATTCGCCGGCCGGAACATCGCGATCGACGCGTTGTGGCCGCGCACCATCATCGCCACCGACGCGCTCAACATGATCCCGGGGATTCCGCTGGAACGTTGCCGCACGCCGGACATCGTCGCCGACGCCGCGCACGCGGTGCTCGTGCAACCGGTGAGCGCGGGCAGCGGCCGCTTCCTGGTCGACGAGGACGTGCTGCGCGCCACCGGCGTCACCGAGTTTTCGCGCTACGCGGTGGATCCTGCCCAGCGCCCGCTGCCCGACCTGTTCCTCGACTGACGACGGTCGTGCCATGAAATACCTGCACACCATGGTCCGCGTGCGCGACCTCGACGCCTCGCTGCGTTTCTACTGCGAGGGCCTCGGCCTGCGCGAGGTGCGGCGCATGGACAACGAGCAGGGCCGGTTCACCCTGGTGTTCCTGTCGGCGCCGGACAGCCCGGACGCGGAGGTCGAGCTCACGTACAACTGGGGCTCGGACGAGGACTACGGCAGCGCGCGCAACTTCGGCCACCTCGCGTTCCGCGTCGAGGACATCTACGCGACCTGCGCGCACCTGCAGGCGATGGGCGTGACCATCAACCGGCCGCCGCGCGACGGCCACATGGCCTTCGTGCGCTCGCCTGACCTGATCTCGATCGAGCTGCTGCAGACCGGCGAGGCGCTGCCGCCGCAGGAGCCGTGGGCGTCGATGCCGAACACCGGAAGCTGGTAGGCCGGTCCCGGGAAAGCACGGCTTCGGCAGGCTGCGCCGCGCGCTGGCCGGCCGGGCAGGGGCAACGCTTTCCCCTTGGTCAGGGCATCCTGCCCTGATGCGGGCGCGCGCCATCCATGGCGCGCTGTCGCAATGCCCCTGCCCGTCCATCCATCGCCCGACCGTCGTCGCTTCTGCCTGGACGAGCTGCAAAGCCCGCTTACCCCAACGCCTGCATCCAGTCGGCGACCAGGTCGTCAATGTGCTCCAGACCCACCGAGATCCGCAGCAGGTTCTGCGGAGACACCGGGTTCGCCCCTTCGACCGACGCGCGGTGCTCGACCAGCGATTCGCAGCCGCCGAGCGACGTCGCGTTGGTGAACAGCCGCAACCGGCCCGCCACCGCCAGCGTCGCCTCGCGCCCGCCGCGCAGATCAACCGACAGCATCCCGCCGAAGTCACGCATCTGCCGCGCGGCGACGTCATGCGCCGCGTGCGTCGGCAGGCCGGGATAGTTCACCCGCTCCACGGCAGGATGCTGCGCGAGCGCTTCCGCCAGCCCCCGCGCGTTGGCGCAGTGCAGCGCCATCCGCGCCGGCAGCGAACGGCAGCCGCGCAGGGTCAGCCAGGCGTTGAACGGCGACAGCACCGCGCCGGTGACATGGCGGCGGTGCGCGACCTGGTCGAACAGCGCGTCGCGGCGGGCGAACACCAGCGCGCCCCCGAGCACGTCGCTGTGGCCGCCGAAGTACTTGGTGGTCGAGTGCATCACCACGTCCGCGCCCAGCGCCAACGGCTGCTGCAGCACCGGCGACGCGAAGGTGTTGTCGCAGGCGAGCAGCGCGCCGTGGGCATGCGCGAGCTGCGCCAGCGCGGCGATGTCGCTGATCTTCATGCGCGGGTTGGACGGCGTCTCCATCCACACGAGCGCCGTGCCCTGCGCGCAGGCGCGCTCGACCGCGGCGAGGTCGGCCATGTCCACCGCCGTCGCCGTGACGCCGCGTTCGGGCAGGAATTCGCCGGCGAGGTAGCGCAGCCCGCTGTAGCAGTCGTCGGGGATCAGGACGCGCGCGCCGTTCGGCAGCGACTCCAGCAACCCGGCCATCGCCGCCATGCCGGAGGCGAAGGCCAGCGCCGCCGCGCCGCCTTCCAGCGCGGTCAGCGCTTCCTCGAGGCGGTCCTGGGTGGGGTTGCCTTCGCGCTGGTACTCGTAGCCGGCCACGCGTTCGCCGGCCGGGCCGTGGCGGAAGGTGGTCGACAGGTGGATCGGCGGCGCGACCGCGCCGGTCTCCGGGTCGGGCCGGGCGCCGGCGTGCACCGCCAGCGTCGCCGGGTGGAGCTTGCCGGCGGCCATGCTCAGCCCCTCGCCGCGCGGAAGGCGTCGCGCGCGGCCGCGAGGGTGCGGGCGATCTCGTCCTCGCCGTGCGCGCTGGAGACGAAGCCCGCCTCGAACGCCGATGGCGCCAGGTACACCCCGCGCTCCAGCATCGCGTGGAAGAAGCGGTTGAACGCGGCGGTATCGCAGGCGATCGCCTGCGCGTAGGTGTCCACCGGCGTCGCGCTGAAGAACAACCCGAACATGCCGCCCACGCGCTGGGTGGTAAACGGCACGCCGGCCTCGCGCGCGGCGGCTTCCAGGCCGTCGCACAGGCGGTGGGTGGTCGCTTCCAGCGCCTCGTAAAAGCCCGGCGCCCGGATCAGGCCGAGCATCGCCAGGCCAGCCGCCATCGCCACCGGGTTGCCGCTGAGCGTACCGGCCTGGTAGACCGGGCCGCTCGGCGCGATCTGCCGCATCAGCTCGGCACGGCCGCCGTAGGCGCCGACCGGCATGCCGCCGCCGATCACCTTGCCGAAGGTGGTCAGGTCCGGGGTCACGCCGTAGCGCGCCTGCGCGCCGCCGAGCGCGACCCGGAAGCCGGTCATCACCTCGTCGAAGATCAGCAGCGCGCCGTGCCTGGTGCACAACTCGCGCAGGTGCGCGAGATAGCCCTCGCGCGGCGGCAGGCAGTTGGCGTTGCCGACCACCGGCTCGATGATCAGGCCGGCGATGTCGGCGCCGCATTCGTCGAACAGGGCGGTGGCGGCGTCGAAGTCGTTGTAGGGCAGGGTCAGGGTGAGGTCGGCCAGCGCCTTCGGCACGCCCGGCGAAGTCGGCACGCCGAAGGTCAGCGCGCCGCTGCCGGCCTTCACCAGGAAGCTGTCGCCGTGGCCGTGGTAGCAGCCCTCGAACTTGACGATGCGCGCGCGCCCGGTGGCGCCGCGCGCGAGGCGGATTGCCGACAGCGTCGCCTCGGTGCCCGAATTGACCATGCGCACCATCTCGCAGCTGGGCACCAGCGCGCGGATGGTCTCGGCCATGGTGACCTCGAGCGGATTGGGCGCGCCGAAGGACAGGCCGTCGCGCGCGGCCGCGATCGCCGCCTCCAGCACCGCCGGGTGGTTGTGGCCGACGATCATCGGCCCCCAGGAACCGACGTAGTCGACGTAGCGGTTGCCGTCCACGTCGACCAGGTACGCGCCTTCCGCGCGCTGCACGAAGAAGGGCTCGCCGCCCACCGACTTGAACGCGCGCACCGGCGAGTTGACGCCGCCCGGCATCAGGTCCTGCGCGCGGGTGAACAGGGCATGCGAACGGCTGGTGTCCATGGGGCTCTCGTCAGTCGAAAAGGGCGGCGCAGGCACGCGCCGCGGCAACGGGGTCGGGCGCGGCGAACACGCCGCTGATCACCGCGATGAGGTCGGCGCCGGCAGCGACCAGCGGCGGCGCATTGTCCGGCGTGATCCCGCCGATCGCCACCCGCGGCAGGCCCAGGCGGGCGGCGTCGCGCAGCAGCTCCGGCGTCGCGCGGCGCGCCTGCGGCTTGGTCGGCGACGGGAAGAAGGCGCCGAAGGCGACGTAGCTGGCGCCGGCGCGCGCGGCGGCCTCGGCGCGCGCCGGGTCGTCGTAGCAGGAGCTGCCGAGGATCGCGTGCGGGCCGAGCGCGGCGCGCGCCGCGCCGATCGCCTCGTCGTGTTCACCCAGGTGCACACCGGCGGCCCCGACCCCGGCCGCCAGCGCGACGTCGTCGTTCACGATCAATGGCACACCCGCCCGCTCGCACAGCGCCTGCAGCGCCTCGGCCTCGCGTCGGCGGGCGGCGGCATCCGCCTGCTTGCTGCGGTATTGCAGGCAGGCGGCGAAGGGCAGCAGGCGCGCGATCAGCGCCAAGCCGGGCAGCGGCTCGGGCGTGACCAGGTACAGGCCGCGGCGCAGCGGCGTGGGGCGGCCGGGGGCGGTCATGCGCATATTCACCAAGGAAACGCGGATTATCGCTTCCGGCAGCGCGCCGCGGGTGGGACAATGGGCGTTTCCAACGAACCGCATTGCCCGTGATGACCGAGACCGCCACCGCCTACCGCACCTGGATGTGCGTCGTCTGCGGCTTCATCTACGACGAGGCCAAGGGGCTGCCGGAGGAAGGCATCGCGCCGGGCACGCGCTGGGAGGACGTCCCGGACACCTGGACCTGCCCGGACTGCGGGGTCACCAAGGACGACTTCGAGATGATGGTGGTCTGAGCGACGGCGCTCAGCTCGGGCGCACGGCGCTCGCGCTGAGCTCGACCAGTCGTTCGCGCAGCGGGCCCGCGTCCGCCGCGTCCGGGTAGCGCTGCAGGTAGCGATCGAGGTCCTGGCGGGCGCCGTGCCGGTGGCCCAGCCGCAGGTAACCCAGGCCGCGTTCGCGCAGCGCCTCGGCGTTGTCCGGGGCGAGCTTGAGCAGGCGGTCGGCGCAGCGCACCGCGCGCTCCCAGTCGTCGCGCTCGGCGTACACCGCGTGCAGGTTGCGCAGCATGCGCATCAGCATCGCGCGATGGGTGGCGGGGTGCAGGATGCGGAACAGCGCTTCGTCGTCCGGCGTCTCGCCGCCCAGGTGCGGCTTGGCGCGCTGGCGCAACTCCTCCACGTCGAGCGGGCGGCCGCGGTTGAAGGGGTCCATCACCAGCACGCTGTCGCCTACGGGCAGCCGCACCAGGAAGTGGCCCGGAAACGAGATGCCGTCCAGCGGCATGCCGAGCCGGCGCGCGACCTCCATCTGCACCATCGCCAGCGAGATCGGGTTGCCGAGGCGGCGCTCGAACACCTGGTTGAGGTAGCTGTTGCGCGGGTCGTAGTACTCGGTCTGGTTGCCCGAGAACCCCACCTCGTCGAACAGATGCTGGTTGATCGCGCGCATCTTCAGCGGCCACTGCGCGATCGCGCCGACCTCGTCGCGCAGGTCGTCGGCGTAGCGCTGGACCAGGGCGTCGTAGGCCCGTGGTTCGAGTTCGGGATATTCGTCGCGCGCGATCAGCAACGCGGTGCCGAGCAACGGCAGGCCGTCGTCGTCGAGGCCCGCGAGCGCATTCCAGTCGGGAAGATCGAAACCGGCACCGGTGCTCATGGCAGCAAGCCTGCGCCGCGGGTGGACGTGGTGCAAGCCCCGCGCGCCGCCAGTTCAGT
>DATLJD010000007.1:0-62479 GCA_035539135.1 Lysobacteraceae bacterium | reverse complement strand
GACGTTGTGCCAGAGCACGTCGGACTTGCCGTCGCCGTCGAAGTCGCCGGCGCCGGCGATGGTCCAGTCGGTGTTGGTGACCCGGGTCATGGTGATCCGGGTGGCGCTGTCGCCGGATTTCCAGATCACGCTGGCGCCGGTCGCGGCGTCGTGCCAGAGGATGTCGGCCCGGCCGTCGCCGTCGAAGTCGCCGTCGTGACGGTTGGCCATCGACCAGGGCTCGTGGCAGTTGCTGCCACGGAGGACGACGAGCCCATGGTTGTAATCCGCGATGGCGGCATCCGTGCAACCGTCACCATTGATGTCGCCTGTAGCCAGGCCGTCGGGGTTGTAGTGCGATGCGTAGGGAACCGCGCTGAGCAGTTCGGGCTCGAGCCCTTCGCCGCCTTGCATGTAACGACCCAGGGCTACCCACCCTCCATGGGCCACGAGGATATCGGTATCGCCGTCCCGATCGAGGTCCGCACCGGTGATCGCTTCCGGAACGTCGTAACTCTCCAGAGAGCCGACAAGGGAAAGGTCGACGCTCGCGCTTTGCCGGTGGATCAGGAGTCGCGAGTCGGGCCTGTTTGCGGGATTCACCGACAAGATGGAGTTGCGTGCGCCCTGCGCGACTCGTGCGATCGCCATGGCCCCGTAACCCCCCGCGCCTGGATACGAGACGCTTCTGGCTTGTCCGAACTGCCCGTAACCGGTGGCAGGGAACACTGACAGGTTGCCCCACGCGGAAGCAACTAGATCAAGCAAACCGTCGCCGGTTACGTCGGCGACCTTGAGCGTTTGGTAATCGGCGAGGGCCGGCAACGGCTCGCCTGTGGGCACCAGCCCGTCGCCATTGCCAAGCAGGATCGTCGCCCCGGATCCGGGTTGCTGCGCTACCACATCGAGCTTTCGGTCTCCATTGATGTCGGCGACACCCAACCCGGAAATTCCCGTCAGCGCGACCTTGCGGATGGAGAACTTCAATCCGCGATCGGACAACAGCAGGGTTACGCCCTGATCGTGCCCCACCACGATGTCCTGCAGCCCATCCGCATTGAAGTCGCCGAGCTTGAGCTTGACGGTGCCTGTCGTCCCGTCGTATGGCAACACGGTCGGCGCGCCAAGCGCTCCTCTTGCAGTCTGGGGATAGATGAAAAGCCTGTAATCCTTCGCGGGGTCGAAGTAGAACGAGGTCGCCAGGACGACATCGTCGCGCCCATCTCCGGTAACGTCGCCGATCACCACGGCGTCGGGCCAGCTGCTCAATGCATCGGCGTAGGTCGCGTAGGGGCCAAAATCGAAACCGGCGCCAGACGCCGCTCCATTGAACACCGCAGCGGACAACAACGCCCAGCAGGCCGCGCGCATCCTTGCCATCGCCTTACCCCAGTTTTCCCCGCCGATACGATAACCATGCTTCGACCGGCAGTCCACACGGGGGGCGGCGGAGGCCGCGCCGTTGCCGCGCTCAGCGGTGCAGCTCGCCCGCCGCTTCCGGCTGGTAGCGGATCGACAGCACGCGCAGGCGAATGGTGCGGCCGCCGGGCACCGGCCATTCGATGGCGTCGCCCACGCGCAGGCCGAGCAGGGCGCTGCCGACAGGAGCCAGGATGGACACCTTGTCCGGGCTGCCGTCGGCATCGCGCGGATAGACCAGGGTGAGCTCGCGTTCCTCGCCGCCGGTCTCGTCGCGGAAGCGGGCGGTCGAATTCATGGTGATCACGTCCCCCGGCACGTCGCGCGGTTCCACCACCTCGGCGCGCAGTAACTCGGTCTGCAGCGCGCGCGTGTCGAGCCCGCGCACCGCGGTCTGCTCGAGCAGGGACTCGAGGCGCTCCACGTCCAGGCGGGACATGATCAGCGGCGGTCGGGGGGCGGGGGTGGTCATCACGGGCTCCAAAGCGGGCGCGGGCGGCACGCCTGGCGCGTCGCCCGCGGGGTTCTCCATTTGACGCGACGTTAGCCGCCGCCGCGGCGCTCCGCAAGCTTGCTTTCCCGGCCGGGGCGTGGTCCGGCCGGGCGGGGCCTAGCGGATCGGCTCGTCCAGCATCAGCTCGCGCACGAAGCGCACCGGCGGCGCGCCGTAGGACAGCACCCGGTCGTGGTAGCGCTTGAGGTCGAAGGCGGCGCCTTCCTGCGCCTCGACCGCCTTGCGGGTGTCGAACTGCTCCTGCGCGCCGACGAAATAGGTCGGCAGCTGGGCGCTGGTCAGCTGGGCGCGGACCCATTTGCCGGCGGCCTCGCTTTCCTGCTGGAAGGCGTCGTGCACCATCAGTCGCATCGCCTGCTCGCGGCTCCAGCCGTCCACGTGCACGCCCTGGTCGAGGATCGCGTTGGCGATCGTGCGCAGGTAGAACTTGAGCTGGACCAGGCGGAACAGCGGGTCGTCGCCCATGTAGCCGGCGTCGGCCATCATGTCCTCGGTGTAGACCGCCCAGCCCTCGGCGAACAGGCCCGAGCGCAGCACCGCGCGCAGCGTGGACGGGTAGCGCGCCGAGTGCCCGCCCTCGAGGTAATGGCCCGGCATCGCCTCGTGGATGCTCAGCAGGTGGATCATCCGGCTGTTGTATTCGCGCAGGAACGATTCGGCCTGCGCCTGCGACCAGTCGTCCGGGATCGGCGAGATCGCGAAATAGGTGTCCAGGCCCTTGTCGAGCGGCCCCGGCGAATCGCAGTAGGCGACCGCGACGCCACGCTGGAACTCGGGCATCAGGATGATCTTGACCGGATCGTCCGGGACGGTGACGAGGTCCTTCGCGCGCACGAAGGCGGTGACGTCGGCGAGCGCCTGCTTGGCCGCGTCGACAACGCCGTCGCGCGGCGGGTGCTCGGCGTAGGCCAATTCCAGCGCGGCCTCGATCGCCTGCTGGCGCTGGTCGTCGGTCGGTGATTCCGGCGTCGCCGGCGCACCCTTGCGGCCGGCGAGTACCTGCCGCGCGATCGCGTACATCTCGTCGCGCACGCGCGTCACCTCCGCCTCCGCGCGCTGGCGGATTTCCGCGCGCGAGAGCGAGGACATCAGCGAGAACTGCAACTTCTGGTCGTACAGCTGCGCGCCGATCCGGAAGTCGCCCTTCGCGTTCGGCACCAGGGTCTGGTCGAGCCATTGCTGCTGGTCGGCCACCGCCTTGCGCAGGCCGGCGACGGCGGCGTCCAGGCGGTCGCGGTCAGCGCCGGTCAGCTGGCCGGCGTTCGGGGCGATGAACTGGTCGACCAGGGCGAGCAGGCCCCCGTTCTGCTTGGCCACGGTTTCCGCGTGGATCCTCGGCACCCGCGCGGGATCGAGGTTTTCGCGCATCTGCGCGAACAAGGCCGGGATCTTCTCCATGCGCGCGGTCGCCGCCTTCAGCCGCTGCGGCATCGGCGCGAAGTCGCGCGCCATCAGGTTGTAGATCGCGCCGCCGGCGAGGCCGCTGTAGACCTGCGGGTCCCACGCCCAGGACTGCAGGGTTTCGGTGTTCCAGATGTCCGAGCGCAGCTGGTTGCGCAGGATCAGGGCGTCAACCTGGTTCTCGCGGCTGAGGCCGGCGGCGTCGATCGCGTCGAGTTCGGCCAGCAGGCCCTTGCTGAAGTCGACCAGCTTGCGGCGGCCGCCCGCGCCGAGGTCGTCGAGCGCGTCGTCGAAGCGGTGGTCGCCGATCTGGGTCGCCGCGACCGGGTTGAGCCGCATCCAGCCGTCCAGCCAGCGCTGCGAGATGTCGGCGAAGCGCGCGTCGGCGGTGCCGGCTGCCGCGCTGGCGGGAACGTCGGCGCCCGCGTCGGCGGTGGCCGCCGGCGGGGTCGCCTGGCAGGCGGCGAGGGCGAGGGTGAGCAGGGCAACGGCGGGCAGCAGGCGCATCGGCGGCGGTCGCGGTGGGACGGGAGGCCAAGCATAGCCCTGCCCGCCGGCCGCGCGGGCGCGCTACCCTCGGCGCTCCATCCTCCAGGAGTCCGGCCATGGCCCACCAGGGAAGCTGCCACTGCGGTCGCATCGCCTTCACCGTCGAGGGCGAGGTGCGCGACGCGATCGACTGCAATTGCTCGCTGTGCCGCCGCCGCGGCGGCCTGCTCGCGTTCTTCCCGCGCGCGGCCTTCCGCCTGGACAGCAAGGCGGGCGACTACGCGACCTATCGCTTCCACAAGGAAACGATCGCCCACCACTTCTGCCCGACCTGCGGCATCGCGCCCTTCAGCGAGGCGCGCAACCCGAAGACCGGCGAGGACACCGTCGCCGTCAACGTGCGTTGCCTGCCCGACGTCGACTTGGCCGCGTTGAACGTGCGCCAGGTCGACGGCGCGAGTTTCTAGCCGTCATGCACTGGTACGACTGGATCGGCCTCGCCGGCACGCTGATGGTGCTGGTCGCCTTCTTCCTGCTGCAGGCCGGGCGGCTTGCCGGCGACGGCCTGCGCTACCAGCTGCTCAACCTGCTCGGCGCCGGCGGCGTGCTGGTCACGCTGGTGGGTAGCTTCAACCTGTCGGTGTTCCTGCTGGAGGCGACCTGGGTGCTGATCAGCGCCTACGGCATCGGCCGTTCGCTCATGGCGCGGAAGGCGACGGCCAGGCGTTGACGATCTTGCAGAACAGCTCGGCGGTGCGCTCGGCGTCGTACACGGCCGAGTGCGCTTCCTCGCCGTTCCAGGCCAGCCCGGCCGCGTGCATCGCGCGACCCAGCACGGTCTGGCCGTAGGCGACGCCGGCCAGGGTCACCGTGTCGAACACGCTGAAGGGATGGAACGGGTTGCGCTTGTGGCCCGTGCGGGCGACCGCGGCGTTGAGGAAGTTCAGGTCGAAGTGCGCGTTGTGGCCGACCAGGATCGCGCGCTGGCATTCGTGCCGGCGCAGCGCGGCGCGCACGGCGGCGAAGACGTGGTCCAGCGCCTCCTTTTCCGGCTTGGCCATGCGGAACGGGTGGTCGATGCGGATGCCGGTGACTTCGAGCGACTTGGGATCGATCGCCATGCCGGGGGCCGGCTCGAAGTGCGCGCAGGCGACCTCGCCGGGGACCAGGCGGCCGGCGGCGTCGAGCTCCAGCGGGATCGCGGCGAGCTCGAGCAGGGCGTGGCGGTTCCAGTCGAACCCGCCGGTTTCCGCATCCACCACCACCGGCAGGTAGCCGCGGAAGCGTTCGGCCATGCGCCGCACGGGTGGCGTGGCGGCGGTGTCGGGCGTGGCGGCGGGCGGCTCCTGCGTCATCGCGCAAGGGTAGCAAAGCGTCGCGCGCGGTCCGCGACCACCCGGCGAAAGGACCGCCCCGGCCGCCGTCGCGCGGTTCGTTCCTAGCTGCGCGGGAGCGCGCTCGGCAACGATGCGTCGTCGCGCTTCTCGCGCGGCGGCAGGGCATCGTCCCCCTCGACCAGGAAGCACACGCTCTCGGCGATGTTGGTCGCGTGGTCGCCGATGCGCTCCAGGTTCTTGGCCATGAACAGCAGGTGGGTGCCTGGCGACACCGCGCCCGCGTCCTGCCGCATCCAGCCCAGCAACTCGTGGAACAGCCCGGTGTGCAGCAGGTCGAGTTCGGCGTCGGCACCCCTCACGCGCTGCGCGGCGACCGCATCGCGCGCGCGGTAGGCGGCCAGCGCCTCACGGACCTGGCGGACAGCGCGCCGCCCCAGGGTCTGCAGGTCCTCGCGCGCGATCGGCCAGGCCAGGGTCAGGGCGCGCGAGCGCTTGGCGAGGTTCGCGGCCAGGTCGCCGATGCGCTCCAGGTCGGATGCGATCCGCAGCGCGGCGAGGATCTCGCGCAGGTCGCGCGCCAGCGGACCGCGGAGGGCGAGGTGCATGACGTCCTGGCCGATTTCGCGCTCGAGCGCGTCGATCGCTTCGTCGTTGGCGACGATGCGCGCGGCCATGCCCTCGTCCGGGCGGTCGAGCAGGTCGAGCGCCGCCTCGAGTTGCGCGGCGGCCATGTCGCCCATGCGCAGCAGCGTCTCCAGCAGGTGCTGCTGGCCTTCGTCGAGGCTGCGGACGATGTGGTCATGGGGCTGGGGCGTCGTCATCGTGGTGTCCCGTTTGGTCGTTGCTGCCGTCCATGGCGTAGCGTGGTTGGATCGCCCGGCCCTGCGATCCGTGGCCGGGCGTTCGCCAGGCCGCGCGGCGGTGCCGCGCAGGCGGCGTGGCTCACCCGAATCGACCGGTGATGTAATCCTCGGTCTGCTGCTTCGCCGGATTGGAAAAGATCGCGTCCGTCGGGCCGTGCTCGACCAGGTCGCCGAGGTACATGAAGGCGGTGTAGTCCGAGACCCGCGCCGCCTGTTGCATGTTGTGGGTGACGATGACGAGGGTGTACTCGCGCTTGAGCTCCTCGATCAGCTGCTCGATGCGGCCGGTGGAGATCGGGTCGAGGGCGGAGGTCGGCTCGTCGAGCAGGAGCACTTGCGGCCGCAGCGCCACCGCGCGCGCGATGCACAGGCGCTGCTGCTGGCCGCCGGAGAGGCCGAGCGCGTTCTGCTTCAGCTTGTCCTTGACCTCGTCCCACAGCGCGGCCTGGCGCAGGGCCTGCTCCACGCGGTCCATCATCGCGGCCTTGGACAGCCGCTCGTGGTGGCGGATGCCGTAGGCGACGTTCTCGAAGATCGTCATGGGGAACGGCACCGGTTTCTGGAACACCATGCCGACCCGGCTCCGCAGCCGGTTGAGCGGGTAGCCCGGATCCAGGATGTCCTCGCCGTCGAGCAGCACCGTGCCGTGCGCCGCCTGGCCGGGGTACAGCGCGTAGATGCGGTTGAACACGCGCAGCAGGGTCGACTTGCCGCAGCCCGAGGGGCCGATGAGCGCGGTCACCCGCTTTTCCGGGATATCCAGGCTGACGTTCTTCAACGCCTGCGCGCGGCCGTAAAAGAAGTCGACTCCGCGCGCGGAGAGCTTGGCGGGCGCGGCGGTGACTGCCTGGGTCGTGGCGGAAAACGGGGTGGAGAGCATGGCGTCGGGCATCGGAACCTGGCGGAGCGGGGTGCCACGGGAAAGGGAGGGACGCATGGCGTCCACGCGGACGGGGGCGAGCAGCTCAGTCATGCGGCATGCGCCTGCTGGCGACCACCGCGCGCGCGACCAGGCCGACGGCCAGCACGAACAGGGTCAGGACGAAGGCGCCGGCCCAGGCCAGCGTGTGCCAGCCTTCGTACGGGCTCATCGCGTACTGGAAGATCACCACCGGCACGTTCGCCATCGGCTGGGTGACGTCGGTGGTCCAGTACTGGTTGTTGAGCGCGGTGAACAGCAGAGGCGCGGTTTCGCCGGCGATCCGTGCGAGCGCCAGCAGGATGCCGGTGACGATGCCCGGCAGCGCGGAGCGGTACAGTACCTGCAGCGTCACCTTCCATTGCGGCACGCCGAGCGACAGCGCGGCCTCGCGCATCTGCGCCGGCACCAGGCGCAGCATCTCGTCGGTGGTGCGCACCACCACCGGCAGCACGATGAATGCGAGCGAGATCGCGCCGGCCAAGGCGGAGAAGTGGCCCATCCGCGCCACGACCAGGGCGTACACGAACAGCCCAAGCACGATCGACGGCGCCGACAGCAGGATGTCGTTGACGAAGCGGATCATGGCGCCGATCCACGACCGGCCCGAGTATTCCGACAGGTAGGTGCCCGCGAGCACGCCGACCGGCGCGCCGAAGGCGATGCCCAGCAGGCTCATCAGGGCGCTGCCGAAGAACGCGTTGAGCATGCCGCCCGCCTCGACCGGAGGCGGGGTCATCCGGGTGAACAGGTCGAGGTTGATCGACGCCAGGCCCTTGCTCAGCGTGGTCCACAGGATCCACGCCAGCCAGAACAGGCCGAACACGGTGGCCAGCACGGCCAGCGCCTGCGCCGCCAGGCTCTTCGCGCG
Organism: Lysobacteraceae bacterium; assembly: GCA_035539135.1. GTDB lineage: Bacteria > Pseudomonadota > Gammaproteobacteria > Xanthomonadales > Xanthomonadaceae > JABFWF01. The sequence continues at coordinate 54,687 of DATLJD010000007.1, read as the reverse complement.
GCGGACGCCGTACAGCGGCAGCGGGCTCATGCGCGGCCCTCCTTCTTCGCCAGCTGGCGCAGCATCAGGCGGGCGATGGTCAGCACGACGAAGGTCACCAGGAACAGCACGAAGCCGAGCGCGATCAGCGCGGACCGGTACATCTCCGAGTCGGCTTCCGCGAATTCGTTGGCGATGGTCGCCGCGATCGAGTTGCCCGGCATCAGCAGCGAGGCGGTCAGCTCGTGCGCGTTGCCGAGCACGAAGGTCACCGCCATGGTTTCGCCGAGCGCGCGGCCGAGGCCGAGGAAGACGCCGCCGATCACCGCCGAGCGGGTATACGGCAGGACCACGTCCCACACTACCTCCCAGCGGGTGGAACCGAGCGCGTAGGCGGATTCCTTCAGGCGCCCGGGCACGGTCAGGAACACCTCGCGCATCACCGAGGCGATGAACGGGATCACCATGATCGCCAGCACCAGCCCGGCGGTGCCCATGCCGAGGCCCAGCGGCGGACCGGAGAACAGCGCGCCGACCAGCGGCAGTCCGCCGAGGTGCGCGTCGACCCGCGGGTACACGTGCTCGGCCAGCACCGGCACCAGCACGAACAGGCCCCACATGCCGTAGATGATCGACGGGATGCCGGCCAGCAGTTCGATCGCCGCGCTCACCGTGCCGCGCATCCACTTCGGAGCGATCTCGGTGAGGAACATGGCGATGCCGAAGCTCACCGGCACCGCGATCAGCATGGCGATCAGCGCCGTCACGACGGTGCCGTAGATCGGCACCAGGGCGCCGAACACCCGGTTGACCGGATCCCATGCGTTCGACCATAGGAACGCGAGCCCGAACTTGTCGAACGCCGCGCGGCCGCCCCACAGCATGGACAGGGCGGCGGCCGCCAGCGCCACCAGCACGAACAGGCCCGCGGCGGTGACCAGCCAGCGGAAGCCGCGGTCGGCGCGTGCGTCGCGGTTCGATTCGGCGGAGGCGGGGAGGGGGATCGCGTTCATTCCGGGTGCGATGCCGTTGACGACGGGCGATACGTGCATGAGACGCCATCGTCATGACATGCCGATGACATCTGCGACGGCTTCCGCAGCGCAAGAAAAGAACGCGGGCAGGCCCGCGTCTTTTCCCCGTGCTGGCGGTCAGAACTTGAAGGAGTGTGACCAGTACGCATCGACCTGCCCGACCAGCGCGTCCGGCAACGGCACGTAATCGAGCTGGCGTGCCTGGGTGTCGCCGTTGGCGTAGGCCCACTGGAAGAATTCGCGCGCGGCCCGGGCGCCGGCGACGTTCTTCGGCGCCTTGCGCATGAGGATGAAGTTGGTCGCGGTGATCGGCCAGGAGTCCTCGCCAGGCGCGTTGGTCATCACCAGATGGAAGTCGCTCGCCGAGGTCCAGTCGGCACTGGCCGCGGCCGCGGCGAAGGTCTTGTCGGAGGGCAGCACGTAGCGGCCGGCGGCGTTCTTCAGGCGTGCGTAGGCCATGCCGTTCTGCAGCGCGTACGACAGCTCGACGTAGCCGATGCCGCCGCTGACCTGCTTGACGTAGGCGGCCACGCCCTCGTTGCCCTTGCCGCCGATGCCGGTCGGCCATTTCAGGCTGGTGCCTTCGCCGACCTGCCGCTTCCAGGCGGGGCTGACCTTCGATAGGTAGTTGGCGAAGTTGAACGTGGTGCCGGAACCATCGGAGCGATGCACGACGGTGATCTTCCGGGCGGGCAGCCGGATGCCGCCGTTGAGGGCGACGATGCGCGGGTCGTTCCACATCTTGACCTTGCCGAGGAAGATGTCGGCGAGCAGCGCGCCGTCGAGCTTCATCGCACCGGACGCCACGCCCGGGACGTTGATCACCGGCACGACGCCGCCGATCACCGAGGGGAACTGCACGAGACCGTGCTTCTCCAGCTCGGCCGGCGGCAGCGGCGCGTCCGAGGAGCCGAAGTCCACCGTGCCTGCCTTGATCTGGGCGATACCCCCGCCAGAGCCGATGGACTGGTAGTTGACGCGGTTGCCGGTGGCCCTGGCGTAGTCGGCCGACCACTTGGAGATGAGCGGATAGACGAACGATGCGCCCGCGCCGGTGACTTCGGCGGCGGCGGCCTGTCCGGCGAACAGCGCGGCGAGGCAGAGGGCGGCGATGCGGGACCTGGTGCGATCTGTCATGGGGACTCCTGTGGGGAATGCGCGGGCCGACGCCCGCTCGCCGTCATTGCAACCCGTCGCGGTGACAGGGCGATGGAGTCTGGATGACAGGTTGGTGACGCCGCCCCGGATGGCGTCGCGGCGGCGACACGGTTGCGGCACCGCAAAAGCGAAGGGCGCGGTCGCCCGCGCCCTTCGTGTTCGTGGAGACGGGCTGGCCCTACCAGTAGAACTGCGCGCGCGCCTCGACGATGTCCGGGTTGTCGTCCACGCCCCGGCGCTCGCTGTCCACCTTCACGTAGTTCAGAGAGAACTTGAAATTCGAGCGCCAGTAGTAGTTGACGCCCGCCGTGAGGGTGTCCATGCGTCCGCCCTGCACCGCGCCGTCGTCCAGGTCCAGCGTGTCGTAGCGCAGGCCGACCTGCCACATGCCGCGTCCCGGCTCGGCCGGTGCGCCCGTGCCCGGCACGCCCGACTTGTTGCTCCAGGTTTCGCCGGTCACGTTCCACACGCCGCTGAGGTAGCCGCCGGTGCCGGTGAAGTCGTCGGCGCTCGCATAGCGGTCCACGCGGGTCCGCATGTATTCGCCCTGCAGCTTGAACGGGCCGCGCACCCAGAAGCCCTCGAAGCCCAGCGTCGACAGGCGATCGGTATCGGCCATGGTGCCGGTGTCGATGAGCCGGTTGGCGAAGTCCGCGTCCGGACGCGCGCGCAGGCGCAGGCTGTCGGTGTCGTAGTCGGCCCAGGACAGGCCGAAGTTGAGGATGTTGCCCTTCCCGTTGATCGGCGCCCAGGTGCCGCGCAGGCCGTAGCCGCTGCCGTGCGCTCGGTTTCGGGTCAGTTCGCGGCCGAAGCCGCTGGCGGAGAAAGTCCAGTCGCCGCGGCCGATCGCGTAGGCGGCGCCGAGCCGGCGGCCGACCGCGAAGGTGTTGGTGATCATCGCCTTGGAGACGAAGTCGTTGTTCTTCGAACTGGACAGCTCTTCCAGGCTGTTGGGCTGCTTGTACTGGCCGACGGTGATGGTGTTGGCCTTGTCGCCGCCGATCTTGTAGGCGACGTTTGCGTCTAGGAACTTGCCGTCGCCGGAGGCGTCGTAGCCGAGCACCCAGTCGACATTCCCGGGGCCCTTGCCCTTGAACACCAGCTCGGCGCGGCGCAGGCCGAAGTCGGCGTCGCTGCCGTCGCCGGCGTCGGCGTCGAGGTTGGCGAAGTCGCTGTCGTACCAGTAGGCGTCGGTCTGCAGCAGCCCTTCGAAAGAAATTTCCGAACCGCCGATCACGTCGATCGCGATTTCGGCGTGGGCGGCGGGAGCGGCGAGCGCACTGACGATGGCAAGGAGCAGGGCGGAGCGGTTGAGGGTCATGGCCTTCGTGGACTCGGGAGGATGTCGCGCAGACTAGTCCTCGAATCTTGCGGCCCCATGACAGTTCACGGGATTTTTACGGAGCACGGCACGCTCCCGGCCCGCGAGCGCGTCGGGCGGGAGAGGCAGGCAGGACACGCCCTGAATCCGTCCCTGGAGGCTCGGATGCGCCATCCATGGCGCATACGGTCCTGCCTACCTCTCCCACCCGACGCGCCCCTTTCTGCCGCTCCGACGTGAAGCGGAGTGGCTCGGCTCTACATCAGCATCCGCTCGCCATCGCCCCCTTCAGCCGGGCGCGAAATCGGCGGCGGTCGTCTTGTCGGGATACCGGCAGAGATCGTGGATCGGGCATGCGGGACACCGCGGCTTGCGCGCCACGCAGGTGTAGCGTCCGTGCAGGATCAGCCAATGGTGGGCGTCGCGGCGAAATTCGTCGGGCACGACCTGCGACAACCGGTCCTCCACTTCGCGCACGGTCTTGCCGGGCGCCAGGCCGGTGCGGTTGCAGACGCGGAAGATGTGCGTGTCCACCGCGATGGTCGGTTCGCCGAACGCGGTGTTGAGCACGACGTTGGCGGTCTTGCGGCCGACGCCCGGCAGCGCCTCGAGTTCCTCGCGGGTACGCGGCACCTCGCCGCCGTGGCGCTCGAGCAACAGCCGGCACAACGCGATCACGTTCGCCGCCTTGGCGTTGTACAGGCCGATCGTGGAGATGTAGCGCTTCAGGCCGTCCTCGCCGAGGGCGAGGATCGCCTGCGGCGTGCCGGCGACCGGGAACAGCCGGCGCGTGGCCTTGTTGACGCCGACATCGGTGGCCTGCGCCGACAGCACCACCGCGACGAGCAGCTGGAACGGCGTGCCGTATTCGAGCTCGGTGGCCGGCGCCGGGTTCAGTTCGCGCAGGCGCGCGAACAGTTCGTGGATTTGCGCGGGCGACAGCAGCGAGGGCTTCGGCTTGCGCGGCCGCCGGACCGCCGTCTTCATCGCGGCGTGCGTCCGGCCGCACGGGCCTTGGCGCGGGCGAGCGCGGCCGCCGCGGCGGGCGGCAGCGACGGCGCGGTCGGCGCCGGTCGCGCCGTGTCGTCGGCGGTGGGCATGCGCGCGGCGGCGCGGCGTGCATCGCGTTCCTGCTGGCGCCGGGCGAGCCGGTCCGCGCGCGCGCGGTGCCGTTCGCGCGCGGCGAACGCCACCAGGCGGTCGTCGCGCGCGGCCCGCAGCGTGGCGCGGCACGCGTGGCTGCAGGACGGGCAGGGCGGGACGTCGAGCAGGCCGGCGTCGAGCGCGGCGCCGAGGTCGCCGCGCGCCAGCGCACGCGCGACGGCGTGCGCCGGATGTGGCGCGGCGCAGCCGCAATGGCAGGGAGCGACGGTCATGCAGGCGCGCGGATCGCGGTGGTCGCCGTCATTCCCCGGCGAATGCCGGCTTGCGCCGCTCCAGGAACGCGGCCGTGCCCTCGCGCATGTCGCGGGTCGAGAACATCAGGCCGAACTGCGCGGTCTCGTAGGCCAGTCCTTCCTCGATGCCGCATTCGCCACCGACCACGACGCAGTCGAGAATCCCGCGCAGCGCCAGCGGCGCGGCATTGGCGAGCTGGCTGGCGAGCTTCATCGTTTCGGCCTCCAACTCCGCCGCCGGCACCACGCGGTTGACGATGCCCAGCTGCAGCGCGCGCGCCGCGTCCACCGGCGCGCCGGTCAGGCAGAGCTCCAGGGTCGCCGCACGTCCGGCCAGCCGCAGCAGGCGCTGGCTGCCGCCGAAGCCGGGGATCAGGCCGAGGTTGATCTCCGGCTGGCCGACCTTCGCGCTGTCGGCGGCGATGCGCAGGTGGCAGCACATTGCCAGTTCCAGCCCGCCGCCCAGCGCGAAGCCGTTGACCATCGCGACCACCGGCTTGGGCATGGTCTCGACGAAGCGCATCAGGCGCTGCCCGCGCAGCGAGAAGTCGCGGCCCTGCACCGGCGTCAGGGTGTTCATCTCGGAGATGTCGGCGCCGGCGACGAAGGCCTTGGGGCCGCTGCCGGTCAGCACCACCACCCGCACCTGCGGGGCCGCCGCCGCCTCGGCGAAGGCCGCCTGCAGGGCGTCGAGGGTGTGCGAATCGAGCGCGTTCAGCTTGTCCGGGCGGTGGATGGTGATCACGCGGATCGCGTCGCGGTCCTCGATGCGCAGCGGGGAAGCGGGTGAATCGGTCATGAGCGTGGTGTCCTGCGGGGCTGGCGTCGGGGCCCGGAATCGCGGAACTTGCCGGGGCCCGTCCGGTCGGAAGGGGGTCGTCAGTGGCGGCTGTGCCCTGAGGCCCTTTATCCTAGCCCGCTCATCCGGCGGCCCGGGGGCGGTTCCCCCGCCCGATCGCGCCGGACTCCCCAATCTGGAGGTCGTTCCGAATGAAGTTGCGTTTGCTTGCCGCCGCGCTGGCGGCCATCACCCTGACCGCAGGCGCCGTGCATGCGCAGGACACCACTTCCGAGAAGGGGAAGCTGAGCTACTACTTCGGCTACCGCGCCGGCGCCGAAATGGCCGAGCTGGCCGCCCGCGGCGAGCAGATCGATGCCGCCTCGGTGACCAAGGGCCTGCAGGACGCGCTGGCCAAGAAGGATCCGGCGATCAGCGAGGAGCAGATGCGCCCCGCGTTCGAGGCCTTCCAGAAGCGCCAGCAGGCGCGCCTGCAGGAGGCCAAGGCCAAGTTCGACAAGGCGGCCGCCGACAACAAGACCAAGAGCGACAGCTACCTGGCCCAGAACAAGGCCAAGCCGGGCGTTAAGACGCTGCCGAGCGGTGTCCAGTACCGGGTCATCGAGAACGGCACCGGCGCCAAGCCGACCCAGGCCAGCACCGTGGAGCTCGAGGTCCTCGGCCCGCTGCCGTGGGGCGAACGCCCGGCGCAGGCGACCGCGCAGAAGATGCCGGCGCTGCAGGTCAGCAAGATCGAGATGCCGGCCATGCGCGAAGTCCTGCTGCAGATGCCGGCGGGCTCGAAGTGGGAGATCGTGCTGCCGCCGGACAAGGCCTTCGGCGCAGACCCGCGCGCGATGTTCCCGCCGAACGCGGCCGCGGTGTTCGAGGTCAAGCTGCTCAGCGTGAAGTAACCGGCGCGGCCGGTTCCATCGCTGGAAGCACGAACGCCGGCCACGCGCCGGCGTTCGCATGTTGGAATGACGCGAATGAGCGAGACCTTCCGTGCCGTCCTCAGCCCCTGCATCGGCGTGTGCGCGCTGCGCGCCGACGGCCTGTGCGGCGGCTGCCTGCGCACGATGGACGAGATCGCCGCCTGGTCGCGGCTGTCGGATGCGCAACGCCTGCACCTGATGGAGTCGGTGTTGCCCGCCCGCGAGCGCGAGGCCGGGCCGGCGTGAGCGAGGACGGCGCATTGCTGGCGCGGCTGCAGGCCGCGCTGCATCCGCTGGACGCGCCGCCGGCCGATGCCCCCTGGAACCTCGCCGGCCTGGCCGACCTGCTGCCGGGGACCGAGCCGGTCGCGGCCGCGGTGCTGCTGGGGCTGGTGCCGCGCGCGGCCGGCCTGCAGGTGCTGCTCACGCTGCGCACCGACGGCCTGCGCCATCACGCCGGCCAGGTCAGCTTCCCCGGCGGCCGGATCGAGCCGGAGGACGCGGACGCCTGCGCCGCGGCGATCCGCGAGGCGGGCGAGGAGGTCGGGCTGGCGCCGGTGCAGATCGCGCCGCTGGGCTACCTCGATCCGCTGGCGACGATCACCGGCTTCCGGGTACTGCCGGTCGTGGCAACCCTGGATCCGGGGTACGTGCCGGCGCCGGATCCGCGCGAGGTCGCCGAAGTCTTCGAGGCGCCGCTGGCACGGCTGCTGGAGCCGGCGGCGCTGGTGTACAACCGCATCGATTGGGCCGGGCGGCCGCGGGAGGTGGCCGAATTCGTCGCTTCGGTGAGCCCGGGCCGGCGGATCTGGGGCGCGACCGCGTCCATCCTCGACAACCTCAGGCAACGGCTGGAGCGCACGACATGAGCGGATGGACCACCCTGGTGCAGGCAGAGACGCTGGCGATGGCGCTCGGCCGCCCCGACCTCGTCGTCCTCGACTGCCGCTTCTCGCTGGCCTCGCCGGGCGCGGGCGAGAACGCCTGGCGCGACGGCCACATCCCGGGCGCGCTGTACGCGCACCTGGATCGGGACCTGTCCGATCTGCGCCGCACCGGCGAGGGTCGCCATCCGTGGCCGGACGCGGCGACCTTCACCGCGAAGCTGGGCGCGTGGGGCATCACCCCGCAGCACCAGGTCGTCGCCTACGACGGCGCCGAGGGCGCGTTCGCCGCGCGCGCGTGGTTCCTGCTGCGGGCGCTGGGGCACGAGAAGGCCGCGGTGCTGGACGGCGGCTGGGCGCGCTGGACCGCGCTCGGGCTGCCGGTGGACAACCGCGTGCCGGCGCCGGTGCCGGCGCGCTATAGCGGCAGCTTCGACACCACCCGCCTGCTCGACGCCGAACAGGTGCAGCTGCGCCTCGCCGCCGGCGAGCTGCTGGTGGACGCGCGCGGCGCCGACCGCTTCCGCGGCGAGAACGAGACCATCGACCGGGTCGCCGGCCACGTGCCGGGCGCGGTCAACCGGCCGTTCGCGCACAACCTCGCCGACGGCCGCTTCAAGCCGCCGGCGCAGCTGGCCGACGAGTTCCGCGCGCTGCTCGGCGGGCACGCGCCGGAGCGCACGATGGTGATGTGCGGCAGCGGCGTGACCGCCTGCCACCACCTGCTGGCGATGGAACGCGCCGGCCTGCGCGGCGCGCAGTTGTTCACCGGCTCCTGGAGCGGTTGGATCAGCGACCCGCGGCGGCCGGTCGCGCGCGACTGAGCGCAGGCAGCGGAGCAAGCCCCCGCCCTACGCCCGTCGGGTCATTTCCCGAGCTTTTCCAGCAGCGCCTTCAACGCGGCCTGGGTGTCGGCCGAATACCAGCCGACGACGAAGTGCTCCAGCCGGATCCGCTCCGGCGTCAGCGCGGCGACGAGGTCGGCGCGGGCGAGGGCGCGGGTCTGCAGCATCGGCTGGCGCGGCAGCACCAGCAGCGATTCCAGCCAGGCGCGCGCGCGCGGTGCGACCTCGTCGATCTCCGCCAGCGCATCCACCAGCCCGAGTTCCAGCGCGCGCCCGGCCTCGACCAGTTCGCCCGCGACCAGCAGCCGCTCGGCGCGATGCGCGCCGACCACGCGCCGCAGCAGGGCCTGGATGCCTTCCGGCGCGACCAGGCCGACCTGGGTTTCGTTGAGGCCGATCCGGAACGGCCCCTTGCTGCCTTCCGGCGCCCGCGCCATCACCCGGTAGTCGCAGCACAGCGCGAGCACGCAGCCGCCGGCCGGGGCATGCCCGGCGATCGCCGCGGCGACCGGCACCGGCGCGGCGGCGAGCGCGCGCGCGGCGCGGAAGAAGGCTTCCCAGGCCGCGGTGAGCGCGGCGCGGTCGGCGCCCAGCCGCACCAGGTGCGGCACGTCCAGACCCGCGCTGAAGACGCCCGGGCCGCCGGCCAGCACCAGGCCCCGCGCGCCGTCGGCGATGCTGGCGTCGATTGCCGCGGCGAGCGCTTCGCACAGCGCCGGATTCAGCGCGTTGACCGGCGGCCGCGCCAGGCGCAGCTCGTGCACGGGGCCGTGGGCGATGCGTTCGACGAGTGCGGTCATGGCGGGTATCGGCAGTGGTGTCGCCCGTATCATAGGCGGATGGACACGCCCCGCATTCCTTTCGCCCGGCCCGCGCTGCTCGCGCTCGCCGCCTTCGTGCTTTGCGCCTGCGCGCGCGAACCGTCTCCGGCACCCGTCCCGGCGCCGTCGGCGGCAGCGGACGGCGCCTGCCTGCCGGAAGTGCGGGAAGGCTGGATCCGGCTCACGCCCGGGGCGATGGCGATGGACGCGGGCTTCGGCCGGATCGTCAATCCCTGCGCGACCGCGGCGATGGTGACAGGCGCGAGCAGCCCTGCCTATGCCGACGTCAGCCTGCACGAGACGACGCTGGAGGACGGCATCAGCCGGATGCGGCCGGTGGCGTCGCTGCCGGTGCCCGCGCACGGCGAGGCGGTGCTGCAGCCGGGTGGCCTGCACCTGATGCTGATGCAGCCGGCCGGCGCGCGCGAAGCCGGCGGCACGGTGGAGATCGCGTTCCGCCTGGAGGATGGCCGCGAGGTGCGCGGCAGCTTCGCGTTGCGCGCGGCGAACGCGCCGTAGCCAACGTCCGTTGTTCTCCCCGTAGAGCGGAGCTTGCTCCGCCTAAGGCGCGGCGGGATCGCACGCGGCGCGCACGACATCCGGCAGCGGCACCGGCCGGCCGCTGGCGCGGTCGATCCAGACCATCACGACGTGGCCGTCGGCGTACAGCGTCGCGCCGTCGCCCGACACGATGCGGTGGCCGACGGTGACGCTGCTGGAGCCGACGCGTTCGGCGAACAGCTCCACCGCGACGTCGGCCGGATAGGGAATCGGCTGCCGGTAGTTGAGCTGCACCGCGGCCAGCAGCGGCGCGGTGGCGTCGGTCACCCATTCGCCTTTCCAGCTGGCGAACCAGCGGATCCGCGCTTCCTCGAGGTAGGTGAGGAAGTTGGAGTTGTTGACGTGGTTGAAGGCGTCGAGGTCGCGCCAGCGCAGGTCGACCGGCATGCGGAACAGGGCGGGCGTGGCGTCGCTCATGCGGATTTCCGGTTGGCGCCGCGCGCGGCCTTCTTCGCGGCGAGTTTCTCCGCCTTGGTCGGCGGACGCGGGGCTTCGGGGCGCGGTCCGGGCGCCGGCTTGCTTGGCTTCGGCGTCGTGTCCAGCAGCCTGGCGAGGAACTGGCCGGTATGCGACTGCGGCATCCCCGCCACGTCCTCCGGCGTGCCCACCGCGATGATCTGGCCGCCGCGGTGGCCGCCCTCGGGGCCGAGGTCGACGATCCAGTCGGCGGTCTTGATGACGTCGAGGTTGTGCTCGATCACGACGATGGTGTTGCCCTCGTCGCGCAGCTTGTGCAGCACCGCGAGCAGGTGCTCGATGTCGTGGAAGTGCAGGCCGGTGGTCGGCTCGTCGAGGATGTACAGGGTGCGCCCGGTATCGCGGCGCGACAGCTCCTTCGACAGCTTGACGCGCTGCGCTTCGCCGCCCGACAGCGTGGTCGCGCTCTGCCCGAGCTTGATGTAGGAAAGGCCGACGTCCATCAGCGTCTCCAGCTTGCGCGCGATCGACGGCACCTTGTCGAACAGGCTGAGCGCGTCCTCGACGGTCATCTCCAGCACGTCGTGGATGTTGTAGCCCTTGTACAGGATCTCCAGCGTCTCGCGGTTGTAGCGCTTGCCGCCGCACACGTCGCAGGGCACGTACACGTCCGGCAGGAAGTGCATCTCGACCTTGATCAGGCCGTCGCCCTGGCAGGCCTCGCAGCGGCCGCCGCGCACGTTGAAGGAGAAGCGCCCGGCCGAATAGCCGCGCGCGCGCGCCTCCGGTACCTGCGCGAACAATTCGCGCAGCGGGGTGAACAGGCCGGTGTAGGTCGCCGGATTGCTGCGCGGCGTGCGCCCGATCGGCGACTGGTCGATGTCCACCACCTTGTCGAACAGGTCTAGCCCCTGCACCTCGCGGTACGGCGCCGGCTTGTGCGACGCGCCGTTGATCTCGTTCGCCGCCAGCGCGTACAGGGTGTCGTTGATGAGGGTGGACTTGCCCGAGCCCGATACGCCGGTGACGCAGGTGAACAGACCGGCCGGCACTTCCAGGTCCACGTCCTTGAGGTTGTGCCCGCTGGCGCCGAGCAGGCGCAGGGTCATCTTCGGGTTCGGCTTGTGGCGCGCCTTCGGCACCTCGATGCGCTTGCGGCCGGACAGGTACTGGCCGGTCAGCGAGCGCGGCGCCTTCAGGATGTCCTCGAGCTGGCCTTCGGCGACCACCTCGCCGCCATGCACGCCGGCGGCCGGGCCGATGTCCACGATGTGGTCGGCGAGGCGGATCGCGTCCTCGTCGTGTTCGACCACGATCACCGTGTTCCCGAGGTCGCGCAGGCGGGTGAGGGTGCCGAGCAGGCGCTCGTTGTCGCGCTGGTGCAGGCCGATCGAGGGTTCGTCGAGCACGTACATCACGCCGACCAGGCCGGCGCCGATCTGCGAGGCGAGGCGGATGCGCTGGGCCTCGCCGCCGGACAGGGTGTCGGCCTTGCGCTCGAGGGTGAGGTAGTCGAGGCCGACGTCCACCAGGAAGCGCAGCCGCTCGCCGATCTCCTTGACGATCTTGGCGGCGATCTCGCCGCGCCAGCCGGGCAGTTCGAGCTGGGCGAAGAACGCCAGCGCGGCGTCCACCGGCATGACCACGATCTCGTGCAGCGGCCGGTCGGCGACGAAGACGTTGCGTGCGCTGCGGTTCAGGCGCGCGCCGCCGCACTCGGTGCAGGGGCGCTCGCTGATGTACTTGGCGAGCTCCTCGCGCACCGCCGCCGACTCGGTCTCGCGGTAGCGCCGCTCGAGGTTGGGGATGATGCCCTCGAAGCGGTGGCGGCGCTGGGTGCGCCCGCCGGCGTCGGTGAGGTAGGTGAAGGCGATCGTCTCGCTGCCGCTGCCGAACAGGACGGCCTCGCGGGTTTTCTCGTCGAGGTCCTGCCACGGCGTGTCCACGCCGAAGCCGTAGTGTTTCGCCAGCGAGGCGATCAGCTGGAAGTAGTACACGTTGCGACGGTCCCAGCCGCGCACCGCGCCGGCCGCCAGCGACAGGTCCGGATGCACGACCACCCGCGCCGGGTCGAAGAACTGCGACACGCCGAGGCCGTCGCAGGTCGGGCAGGCGCCCATCGGCGCGTTGAACGAGAACAGGCGCGGTTCCAGCTCCGGCAGCGCGTATTCGCACACCGGGCAGCTGAACTTCGACGAGAACAGCAGCGGTGCGGCGCCGGTGTCGTCGAGCGACTGCACGGCGGCCATGCCGTCGCCGAGCTTGAGCGCGGTCTCGAAGGATTCGGCCAGGCGCTGCTTGAGGTCCTCGCGCACCTTGAAGCGGTCGATCACCGCTTCGATCGTGTGCTTCTGGCGCAGCGCGAGCGGCGGCACGGCGTCAATCTCGTGCAACTCGCCGTCCACCCGCACCCGCACGAAACCCTGCGCGCGCAGCTGCTCGAAGACCTGCACGTGCTCCCCCTTGCGCTCGCGGATCACCGGCGCCAGCAGCATCCAGCGCTGCTCGGCCTTCGCCGGGTCGTTGGCCAGCGCCAGCACCTGGTCGACCATCTGGCTGACGGTCTGCGCCTCCAGCGGGTAGCCGTGGTCGGGGCAGCGCGGGATGCCGACGCGGGCGTACAGCAGGCGCAGGTAGTCATAGATCTCGGTGATGGTGCCGACGGTCGAGCGCGGGTTGTGCGAGGTCGACTTCTGCTCGATCGAGATCGCCGGCGACAGCCCCTCGATGTGGTCGAGGTCCGGCTTCTCCATCACGCTGAGGAACTGGCGGGCGTAGGCCGACAGCGACTCGACGTAGCGGCGCTGGCCTTCGGCGTAGATGGTGTCGAAGGCGAGCGAGGACTTGCCCGAGCCCGACAGGCCGGTGATGACGATCAGCCGGTCGCGCGGCAGGTCGAGGTCGATGTTCTTGAGGTTGTGCGTCCGCGCACCGCGGATGCGGATGAAGTCCATCGCCATCGGTGGGGTCGGGCCTCGGAAACGGGAGAGGGCGGCCGCCGGGGTTCCGGAGCCGAACAGTTGAGCGTAGCGAGCCACCGATTTGGGGGCAAATCGCCGCGGGACCAGCATTCAGGCGGCCGGTCGCATCGGCCGCGACGGTGGGCGTTCAGCGGGATGGGGGACGGGAGATGGGAGACGGGAGACGGGAAGCGATCGCGAGAGTGGTGGGGCGCGGCGGGTGGGAGAGGCGGGCAGGACCGTATGCGCCATGGATGGCGCATCCGAGCCCCCATGGACGGGTTCACGGCGTGTCCTGTCCGCCTCTCCCGCCCGGCGCGCTGCCGGGGGCAGGAGGCCGTATGCGCCTTGGATGGGATCCGAGCCGCCATGGAGCGGATTCACGGCGTGTCCTGCCTGCCTCTCCCGTCCGCCGCGCTCGCGGGATCCTTGGGTCCCGGCAGGCCCTGGGCGGGCAGGGCGGCGGCCCAGCCACCCGGTGGTTGACCCTAACTCGCTGAAACCCTTACAATTCCGCTTCTGTCCGCCCTCGATGGCGGGCAAGCGACCACAATAACTACAGAGGAATGCCTGGTCATGTATGCAGTTCTGGTCACCGGCGGCAAGCAATACCGCGTGATGCAGGGTGAGAAGCTCCGCGTCGAGCTGCTCGAAGCCGACGCCGGCAGCGAGCTCACCTTCGACAACGTCCTGATGCTCGGCGACGCCGACGGCATCAAGGTCGGCGATGCGCTGAAGGGCGCCACAGTCACCGCCAAGGTCGTCGGCCACGGCCGCGCCGACAAGGTGCGCATCGTCAAGTTCCGCCGCCGCAAGCACCATCGCAAGCAGATGGGCCACCGGCAGCACTACACCGAAATCGAGATCACCGGCATCAAGGCCTGATCGTCAGCCTGGAGGATTGAGCAATGGCACATAAAAAGGCAGGCGGCAGCACCCGCAACGGCCGCGATTCCAACCCGAAGTACCTGGGCGTGAAGCTGTACGGCGGCCAGGCCGTCGAAGCCGGCAACATCATCGTGCGCCAGCGCGGCACCCAGTTCCATCCGGGCCCGGGCGTCGGCCTCGGCCGCGACCACACCCTGTTCGCGCTGGTCGACGGCGTGGTCGAATTCGCGGTCAAGGGCGCGAAGAAGCGCCGCACCGTGAGCGTGGTCGGCGCGGCGTAAGCCACCCGCACCGCACACCGACAAGCCCCGCTCCGGCGGGGCTTTTCGTTTCCGATGGCCTTGCCAGGCGGCGCGCCCCGCTGCCGCTAGACTGTCCCGCTTCCAGCGCCTCCTTCCGCACCCGGTCCGCACTTCCATGAAACTCGTCGACGAAGCCGAAATCACCGTCACCGCCGGCAACGGCGGCAACGGCGCCGTGAGCTTCCGGCGCGAGAAGTTCATCCCGCTGGGCGGACCGGACGGCGGCGACGGCGGCGACGGCGGCAGCGTCTGGCTGCAGGCCGACGAGAACCTCAACACCCTGGTCGACTTCCGCCATCAGAAGCACTTCCGCGCCCAGCGCGGGCAGAACGGCATGGGCAGCCAGATGTACGGCAAGGGCGGCGAGGACACCGTCATCCAGGTGCCGGTCGGCACGGTGGTGACCAACGTCGAGACCGACGAGATGATCGGCGACCTGACCCGCCACGGCGAGCGCCTGCTGGTCGCGCGCGGCGGCCAGGGCGGGCTGGGCAACATGCATTTCAAGAGTTCAGTGAACCGCGCGCCGCGGCGGTCGACGCCGGGCGGCGAGGGCGAGCAGCGCCTGCTGCGGCTGGAGCTCAAGCTGCTGGCCGACGTCGGCCTGCTCGGCTTCCCCAACGCCGGCAAGTCCACCTTCATCCGGGCGGTGTCGGCGGCGACGCCGAAGGTCGCGGACTACCCGTTCACCACCCTCTACCCCAACCTCGGCGTGGTCAGCGTCGAGCCGCACCGCAGCTTCGTGATCGCCGACATCCCGGGGCTGATCGAGGGCGCGGCGGACGGGGCCGGCCTCGGCGCGCTGTTCCTGCGCCACGTGCAGCGCACCCGGCTGCTGCTACACTTGGTGGACATCGCGCCGATGCCGTTCGAGAGCGGGTCAGGCGGCGTCGAGGGCGTCTCGCCCGCCGAGCAGGTGCGCGCGATCGAGCACGAGCTGCGCAAGTACGACCCGGCGATGCTGGACAAGCCGCGCTGGCTGGTGCTCAACAAGGCCGACCTGATGTTCGAGGACGAGGCCCGCGAGCGCGCCGCCGAAGTGGTGCGCGAACTCGGCTGGAGCGGGCCGTGGTTCCTGGTCTCGGCGATCGGCCGCGAGGGCACCTGGCCGATCATGCTGGAGGTGCAGGGCTTCCTCGACCGCCAGCGCGCCGACGAGGCGGAAGCGGCGGCGGAGCGGGGCGATGCCGTCCCCGGCGCGGCGGCGGATGAAGGCTGAGGTCGTGGCCACCGGCCGGGCAACAAAAAACCCGGCCTGGGCCGGGTTTTTCGCGAAGCGCGCGGGCGCCTGCTCAGGCGGCCTGCAGCGCCTTGATGCGCGCGGTCAGGCGGCTCTTGTGGCGGGCGGCCTTGTTCTTGTGGATCAGGCCGCGCGCGCTGAAGCGGTCGAGGATCGGCTGGGCGACGTCGAAGGCGGCCTTGGCGCCGGCGGCGTCGTTGGCCTCGATCGCCTTGAGCACCTTCTTGACGGCGGTGCGCAGCATCGAACGCTGAGCGGCGTTGCGGGCATTGCGCACGACGGTCTGCTTGGCGCGCTTCTGGGCGGACTTGATGTTGGCCACGGGGAATCCTGGAAACTGGGTGTAATGAGGGGTCGGTTGACGGCAGAGGCCACGGGTTTCGGCCCGGGCAGACAGGAAAGTATGGGCGATTCATGGACTTGCGTCAACGGGGCTCGGGCGGCCACGGACTGCGCCGGCCGGTCCGGGGGGCGCCGGTGAGCGGGCGCCAGGGGCACGGCATGCTGCGGGGGCTGCTGTCGTTCAGCAGCATGACCCTCGTCTCCCGGGTCCTGGGGCTGGTGCGGGACTGGTCGATCTTCTATTCCTTCGGCGCCAACGCCGCGACGGACGCCTTCTGGGTGGCGTTCCGGATCCCGAACTTCATGCGCCGGCTGTTCGCCGAGGGCTCGTTCTCGACCGCCTTCGTCCCGGTGTTCACCGAGATCAAGGAGACCCGCCCGCACGCCGACCTCAAGGCGCTGGTGTCGCGGGTCTCGGGCACCCTGGGCGGCGTGCTGCTGGTGGTCACCGCGCTGGGGCTGATCTTCACCCCGCAGGTCGCGATGGTCTTCAACCCCGGCGTGCTCGACGAGCCTGGGCGCTTCGATATGGTGGTCAGCCTGCTGCGGCTGACCTTTCCGTTCCTGCTGTTCGTTTCGCTCACCGCGCTGGCCGGCGGCGCGCTGAACAGCTTCGGCCGCTTCGGGTTGCCGGCGCTGACGCCGGTGATCCTCAACCTGTGCATGATCGCCGGCGCGCTGTGGCTGGCGCCGCGGCTGCAGGTGCCGATCCTGGCGCTGGGCTGGGCGGTGCTGGTGGCGGGCGTGCTGCAGCTGCTGGTGCAGCTGCCGGCGCTGCGCGGGCTCGACCTGCTGGCGCTGCCGGCCTGGGGCTGGCGCCATCCGGACGTGCGCAAGGTGATGAAGCTGATGGTGCCGACGCTGTTCGGCTCCTCGGTGGCGCAGATCAACCTGCTGCTGGACACGGTGCTGGCCTCGTTCCTGTTCGTTGGTTCGCAGACCTGGTTGTCGCAGGCCGACCGCTTCCTCGAGCTGCCGATGGGCCTGTTCGCGATCGCCCTGGGCACGGTGATCCTGCCGGCGCTGTCGCGGCACCACGTCAATTCCGACAGCGCGGGCTTTTCCATCGCGCTCGACTGGGGCCTGCGCAACACGCTGACGATCGCAGTGCCGGCGATGTTCGGGCTGATGCTGCTGGCGCAGCCGCTGGTGGCGACGCTGTTCCAGTACGGCCGGTTCACCCCGTTCGACACGCGCATGGCGGCGCTGTCGGTGCTGGGCCTGAGCTTCGGCTTGCCCGCGTTCGCGCTGGTGAAGGTGCTGCTGCCGGCGTTCTATTCGCGCCAGGACACGCGCACGCCGGTGCGCGCCGGGGTGACCGCGCTGGTCGCCAACATGGTGCTGAACTTCGCGCTGCTGGCGGTGCTGTACCTGGCGATGGTGCCGGAGGCGGCGCGGGCACGGGGCGTGCTGGCGGCGATGGCGGCGACCCCGGGCCTGCACCTGGCGCTGGGCATCGCCAGCGCGCTGGCGAGCTACGTGAACCTGGCGCTGCTGTGGCGCTGGCTGCGCCGCGACGGCGTCTACCGGCCGGAACCCGGCTGGCGCCGGTTCGCGCTGCGGCTGGTGCTCGCCTGCGCGGCCCTGTGCGCGGCGGTGCTCGCGGGGCTGCACTGGGCGCCGGACTTCACCGTGGCGTCCAAGGGGACGCGGATCGCGTGGCTGCTGGGGCTGGTGGCCGCCGGCGCCGCGGCCTACGGCGCGGCGCTGGTGGCGATGGGCTGGCGCCTGCGCGAGCTGCGCGGGCATTGAGGGCGCGCCCGGCGGCCTCGGCGCGACGGCTATACTGCAAGGCCTTGTCTTTCCCGCGGCCCGCGCAGGGCCCGGCCCGGCCGTCGCCGCCGGTCCGCACCACACCAGTTCCGGCATGAGCAGGCTGTTCCGTGACGTCCAGGGCGGGCTTTTGTGCCCGCAAGGCAGCGTGGTCTGCATCGGCGCGTTCGACGGCCTGCACCTCGGCCATCGCGCGCTGGTGCGGCAGGCGGTCGCGCGGGCGCACGCGCTGGATGTGCCGGCGGTGGCGCTGAGCTTCGAGCCGCTGCCGCGCGAGTTCTTCGCCCGCGGCGGCGCGCCGGCGCGGCTGATGCGGCCGCGCGCGCGGATCGCGGGCCTGCGCGCGCTGGGCGCCGACCTGGTCGGGCTGCTGCGCTTCGACGCGCGATTCACCCGGATGAGCGCGGAACAATTCGTGCGCGAGGTGCTGGTCGGCCGTTTGCGCGCGCGCGAGGTCTGGGTCGGGCCGGAGTTCCGCTTCGGCCACGGCCGCGGCGGCGACCTCGGCACGCTGCAGGCGCTCGGCGCGGAACTGGGCTTCACCGCGGGCGAGATCGCGCCGGTGCTGCTCGACGGCGAACGCGTGTCCAGCACCCGCGTGCGCGCCGCGCTGCACGCCGGCGACTTCGCCGCCGCCGCGCGCCTGCTCGGCCGGCCCTACGCGATCGGCGGGCGGGTCGTGCGCGGCAACCGGCTGGGGCGCACGCTCGGCTTCCCGACCTCCAACCTGCGCTTCGGCCGCCACCGGCCGCCGTTGTCGGGCATCTTCGCGGTGCGCGTGCACGGCGTCGGCGACGCGCCGTTGCCGGGCGTCGCCAGCTTCGGCACCCGGCCGACGGTGGGCGGCGGCGAGTTGCTGCTGGAGGCGCACCTGTTCGATTTCGCGGGCGACCTGTACGGTCGCCGGATCGCCGTCGAATTCGTCGCCAGGCTGCGCGACGAGGAGAAGTTCGACGGCCTGCCGGCGCTGGTCGCGCAGATGGAGCGCGACGCCGCCCAGGCGCGCGCGCTGCTCGCGGCCGCGCCGCACGCCGCGCCCGCGGCGACCCTGTCCACCGATGCATTGAAACGACGAGCCTGAGCGTGACCGACGCCAACGACCCCAACCGCTACAAGGCCACGATCCACCTGCCGGCCACCGACTTCCCGATGCGCGGCGACCTTCCGAAGCGCGAGCCGCAGACGCTCGCGCGGTGGGAGGCCGACGGCCTGTACGCGCGCATCCGCGAGGCGGTGCGCGGCCGGCCGGGCTTCGTCCTGCACGACGGCCCGCCGTACGCGAACGGCGCGATCCACATCGGCCACGCGGTCAACAAGGTGCTCAAGGACGTCATCGTGAAGTCGAAGCTGCTGGCCGGCTTCGACGCGCCCTACGTGCCGGGCTGGGACTGCCACGGCCTGCCGATCGAGCTGGCGGTGGAGAAGAAGCACGGCAAGGTCGGCGACAAACTGGACGCCGCCGCGTTCCGCGCGCAGTGCCGGGCGTACGCCGCCGAGCAGATCGACGGCCAGCGCCGCGACTTCAAGCGCCTGGGCGTGATCGGCGACTGGGAGCACCCCTACCGCACGATGGACTTCCGCTACGAGGCGGACATGCTGCGCGCGCTCGCCGCGATCATCGAGCGCGGCCACCTCAGCCGCGGCGTGAAGCCGGTGCACTGGTGCTTCGACTGCGGCTCGGCGCTGGCGGAAGCCGAGATCGAATACCACGACAAGCGCTCGCCGGCGGTGGACGTCGCCTACCGGGCGAAGGATCCGGCGAAGCTGGCGGCCGCGTTCGGCGTGCCCGCGGTGGAGGGCATCGCGGTCGCGGTGCCGATCTGGACCACCACGCCGTGGACCCTGCCCGCCAGCCTGGCGGTGGCGGTCGGCCCCGAACTCGACTACGTGCTGGTGGAGGGCCCGGCGCGCGACGGCAAGCGTCAGTGGCTGGTGCTGGCCGAGGCGCTGGCGGCGCAGGCGCTGCAGCGCTACGGCGTCGGCGACGTGCTCGTGCATGGCCGCGCGAAGGGCGCGGAGCTGGAAGGCATCAAGCTGCAGCATCCGTTCTACGAGCGCGAGATCCCGCTGCTGCCCGGCGAGCACGTCTCGGCCGAGGACGGCACCGGCGCCGTGCACACCGCGCCCGGGCACGGCCAGGAGGACTTCGTGGTCGGCCAGCGCTACGGCCTGGTCGAGCAGTACGCCGCGGCCGAGCTCAATCCGGTCGACGGCCGCGGCGTCTACCTGCCGTCCACCCCGCCGGCGGACGGCATCGCGCTCGCCGGCCTGCACATCTGGAAGGCGAACGAGGCGATCGTCGAGGTGCTGCGCGGCAACGGCGCGCTGCTCGCCTTCGCCATGCTCGAGCACAGCTACCCGCACTGCTGGCGGCACAAGACGCCGGTCGCGTTCCGCGCCACCCCGCAGTGGTTCATCTCGATGGAGCAGGCCGGCCTGCGCCGCGACGCGCTGGCCGCGATCGGCAAGGTCGGCTGGGTGCCGGACTGGGGCGAGGCGCGCATCGCCGGCATGGTCGAGGGCAGGCCGGACTGGACCATCTCGCGCCAGCGCACCTGGGGCGTGCCGATCGCGCTGTTCGTCGACCGCGAGAGCGGCGAGCCGCATCCGGATTCGCCGGCGCTGATGCGCCGGGTCGCCGAGCGCGTCGAGCGCGACGGCGTGGACGCCTGGTACGCGCTCGACGCGGCCGAACTGCTCGGCGCGGACGCGCCGCGCTACGACAAGGTGCGCGACATCCTCGACGTCTGGTTCGATTCCGGCGTCAGCCACTTCTGCGTGCTCGCGCAGCGCCCGCAGGACGGCCTGCGCAAGCCCGCCGACCTGTACCTGGAAGGCTCCGACCAGCATCGCGGCTGGTTCCAGTCCTCGCTGCTGACCGGCGTGGCGATGGATGGCGTCGCGCCGTTCGCGCAGGTGTTGACCCACGGCTTCACCGTAGACGCGCAGGGCCGCAAGATGTCCAAGTCGCTCGGGAACGTGATAGCGCCACAGAAGGTCGTGGACGCGATGGGCGCCGACGTGCTGCGGCTGTGGATCGCCGCCACCGACTACCGCAACGAGATGTCGGTGTCCGACGAGATCCTCAAGCGCAGCGGCGACATGTACCGGCGCATCCGCAACACCGCGCGCTTCCTGCTCGGCAACCTGCACGGCTTCGACCCGGTGCGCGACCTGCGCCCGCTCGACGACATGGTCGCGCTCGACCGCTGGATCGTGCACCGCGCGTGGGAGCTGCAGGAGAAGATCGCGGCGGCCTACGCGCGCTACGACTTCGCCGAGATCGTGCAGGCGCTGGGCAACTTCTGCAGCGTGGACCTCGGCGCGCTGTACCTGGACGTGACCAAGGACCGGCTGTACACGATGCCGGAGGATTCGCGCGGGCGCCGTTCCGCGCAGTCGGCGATGTACCGCATCGCCGAGGCCTTCGTGCGCTGGATCGCGCCGATCCTGAGCTTCACCGCCGACGAGATGTGGGGTTACCTGCCGAAGGCCACGCCGGAGGGAGAACGGCCGGCCAACGTGCTGTTCGCGACCTGGTACGACGGCCTCGCGCCGCTGGGCGAGGACGCGGCGCTCGACGCCGAGGACTTCGAGCGCCTGCTCGCCCTGCGCGACCAGGTCGCCAAGGCGCTGGAGCCGATGCGCGCCAGCGGCGGGATCGGCGCCGCGCTGGAGGCGGAGATCGCGCTGCGCTGCGGCGTGGCCGACCAGAACTGGCTGGCGCCGATGGTGGACGAGCTGCGCTTCCTGCTGATCAGCGGCGACGTGCGCCTGGTCGCCGACGACGCGGCCAAGGACATCGCCGTGCTCGCCACCCCCACCGCCAAGCCCAAGTGCGTGCGCTGCTGGCACCACCGCGCCGACGTCGGCAGCCATCCCGAGCACCCGCTGATCTGCGGCCGCTGCGTCGGCAACATCGAGGGCCCGGGCGAAGACCGGCGCTGGTTCTGACCGGCGCCCCTTTCGAGACCACCGCATGACGACTTCCCCACGCCCCAACGCGCTGCCCTGGCTCGGCCTGTCGGCGCTGGTGATCCTGCTCGACCAGCTCAGCAAGGCCTGGGTGCTGGCGCGCCTGCCGGAGTTCCAGGCGGTGCCGGTGATCGACGGCTTCTGGAACTGGTTCCGGACCTACAACACCGGCGCGGCGTTCAGCTTCCTCAGCGACGCCGGCGGCTGGCAGAAGTACCTGTTCGTCGGCCTCGCGATCCTGGTTTGCGCGGTGCTGGCGCGGATGCTGGCGCAGACCCCGCGCGGCGACTGGCGGACCGCGCTGCCGTTCGCGCTGGTGATCGGCGGCGCGCTCGGCAACGTGATCGACCGCCTGCAGCACGGCCACGTCGTCGACTTCATCCAGTGGTACTGGCGCGACCACTACTGGCCGGCCTTCAACCTCGCCGACTCGGCGATCGTCACCGGCGCGGTGGCGATCGCGCTGTTCGCCCTGCGGTCGGGCAAGCCGGCCGGGGAGGCGCAATAATCGCACCCATGGACATCCTGCTCGCCAACCCGCGCGGCTTCTGCGCCGGCGTCGACCGCGCCATCGAGATCGTCAAGCGCGCGCTGGACACCTTCGGCGCGCCGATCTACGTGCGCCACGAGGTCGTGCACAACCGCTACGTGGTGGACGAGCTCAAGCACCGCGGCGCGGTCTTCGTCGAGGAGCTGGACGAGGTGCCCGACGGCGCGACCGTGATCTTCAGCGCGCACGGCGTGTCGCAGGCGGTGCGCGAGGAGGCGGCGCGGCGCGCGCTGAAGGTGTTCGACGCGACCTGCCCGCTGGTGACCAAGGTGCACATGGAGGTCGCCCGCCAGTGCCGCGCCGGCCGCGACATGGTGCTGATCGGCCACGCCGGCCATCCCGAGGTCGAAGGCACGATGGGGCAGTGGGACGCGCAGTGCGGGGCCGGCACGATCCACCTGGTCGAGGACCTCGCCGACGTCGCCGCGCTGCGGCTGGCGCAGCCGGACAACTGCGCCTACACCACCCAGACCACGCTGTCGGTGGACGACACCCTGGAGATCATCGCCGCGCTCAGGGCGCGCTTCCCGGCGATCCAGGGGCCGCGCAACGACGACATCTGCTACGCCACCCAGAATCGCCAGGACGCGGTGCGCGAACTCGCGTCGGAGTGCGACCTGGTGCTGGTGGTCGGCTCGCCCAACAGCTCCAACTCCAACCGCCTGCGCGAGCTGGCCGAGCGCCAGGGGGTGGAAGCGCACCTGATCGACGGCGCCGCCGAGATCGACCCGCGCTGGATCCAGGGCCGCCGCCACATCGGCGTCAGCGCCGGCGCTTCCGCGCCGGAGGTGCTGGTGCGCGGGGTGATCGAGCGCCTGCGCGAACTGGGCGCGGGCGGCGTGCGCGAGCTGGAGGGCAAGCCCGAGGACATGGTGTTCGCGCTGCCCAAGGAACTGCGCGTTCAGCTGGTTGATTGAGGGCCGCGCGCCGCCTACACTTCCCGGCCGCGCCGGAATAGCTCAGCTGGTAGAGCACGTCATTCGTAATGATGGGGTCGTAGGTTCGAATCCTATTTCCGGCACCAGCCTCTGGAGGAAGGCCCGCAGCGCGGGCCTTCCGCGTGTCGGGCCCCTGGAAAGGCAATGATCGAGCGCATCCTGGTCGTCTGCGTGGGCAATATCTGCCGCAGCCCGATGGCGGAGGCGCTGCTGCGCGCGCGGCTGGCGGGGCGGGGCATCGAGGTCGGCTCCGCGGGCCTGGCCGGACTGGCCGGCGCGCCGATCGATCCGACCGCCGCCGCGGTGCTCGCCGACCACGGGCTGGCGCTGGACGGCCACGTCGCCCGCAAGCTGACCGCGGACATGCTCTCGGCCGCCGACCTGGTGCTGGCCATGGACCAGCGCCAGCTGTCGGCGATCCGGGCGATCGCGCCGCAGGCGCACGGCAAGTCCTTCCTGCTCGGGCACTGGATCGACGTCCCCGCGGTCGCCGACCCCTATGGCCGGCCGCGCGCCGCCTTCGAGGAATGCCACGCGCTGATCGAACGCGCTGTGGACGCGTGGATCCCCCGCCTGTGAAGGCGGCCGCGCATTCATCTTCACGCCCGGCCACGAAACATTTCCGCTTCCCGAACACGCGTTTCACGAACGCGCGAATTTTCATCCGTTCATCAAGCACGATTGCCTAGCCTGTCCGTCGACGCGGTGGACCGCTCGCACGGGATTTCGCGACGGCGCCGCGTCCTCTGTTGGCTCCGGTCTTGCACCGGGCGCCCGGCTCTCCGGCCAGACGCAGGACATTCAATGGACGACGCAAGACTGGTGGCGGCAAGCGCGATCGCATTGGCCGTCACGCTATTCGCGATCTTCTCGATGCGGCCGCTCGCGCGCCGGCTCGGGCTGGTGGACCGGCCCGACGAGCGCAAGCGCCACCGCGGCCGGGTGCCGCTGATCGGCGGCGTCTGCTTCTTCCTCGGCACCGTGGTCGGACTCGCCTACCTCGGCTACGTCGGCCGCTTCGTCGCCGCCCTGCTGGTGCCGTCGCTGCTGATCGTGCTGACCGGCCTGGTCGACGACCTTTATGCATTGAGCGTGCGCTCGCGGCTGGTGATCCAGGGCTGCGCGGTGTTCATCGTGATCGCCGCGACCGGGATCTACCTCGACAGCGGCGGCCGCATCCTCGGCTTCGACGACCTCGCCTTCGGCATGGTCGGCATCCCGCTGACGATCTTCGCGGTGATCGGCCTGATCAACGCCTTCAACATGCTCGACGGCATCGACGGGCTGGCCGCGAGCATCGCGATGACCAGCATCGCGGCGATGCTGCTGTTCGCGCAGGCGGACTCCGCGACCCCAGGCGTGGTGATGCTGCTGCAGGTGCTGTTCGTCGCCCTGTTCCCCTACCTGCTGGCCAATCTCGGCTGGCCCGACGGGCGCAAGATCTTCATGGGCGACGCGGGCAGCACGCTGATCGGCTTCCTGCTCGGCTGGAGCCTGATCTTCCTCAGCCACCGCGGGGTGTCCCCGATGGCGCCGGTGGACGCGTTGTGGTGCGTCGCGCTGCCCGTGATGGACACCCTGGCGGTGATGCTGCGGCGGGTGCGTCAGGGCCGCTCGCCGTTCAAGCCGGACCGCCAGCACCTGCACCACCTGCTGCTCGATGCCGGCTGCCCGCCGCGGCTGGCGCTGCTGCTGATGGTGGGCGCGGCGATCGCGCTGGCGCTGATCGGCTACGGCTTGCGCAACGTCGCCGAGACGGTCAGCCTGGTGCTGTTCGGCGGCATCCTCGCGTTCTACCTGCTGCGCTTCGAGCCGGTGCTCGAGGGTCTGCGCGGGCTGCTGCGGCGGCATGCGCTGCGCGACGCGCGGACCCAGCGCCGGCGCGGCGGCGAGGCGCGCGCGGGCGCGGTGTCGCCGCTGCGCGTGCTGTGCGTGGTGGCGGGGGCCGAAGCCGCCGCGCGGCTGGCCCCGGTCGCGCGGCGGCTGGCCGACGACCCGCGCTTCGCGCCGCGCGTCTGCCTGGTCGGCAGCGACGGCGATGCCGCCGCGGCCCGGGTGCTGGAGCTGTTCGAGCTGGCGCCGGCGGTGCGGCTCGCGTCCCGAGGCGATACCGACGCCGGTGGCGCGACCCCCGAGGCGCTGGAGGAGATGAAGCGCGTGCTCGACGCCTTCGCGCCGGGCGTGGTGCTGGTGCACGGGCACGGCCCGGCGGCGGTGGCGGCGACGCTGGCCGCGTTCGCGCAGAACATCCCGGTCGCCTGCGTCGCCACCGGCGAGGGTGGGCGTGGCGCCTCGCAGCTGCGTCGCGACGCCGATCGCCGGATCATCGCCTCGCTGGCGTCGCTGCACCTGGTGCCGGGCGAGGGCGCGGCGCGCACGCTGTGCGCCGACGGCGTGCCGCCCGAGCGCGTCATGGTGACCGGCAACACCGCGCTGGCGACCTTCCGCGCGGCCGCCGAGCTCGCGCGCGAGGACCACGATCTGCGCGCCGAACTAGCCGATCGCCTGCGCTTCCTGCGCGGCGGCAATCCGCTGCTGCTGGTCGCCGACGCGCGTACCACCAGCCGGGGCTTCGAGGCGCTGGGCCGGGCGATGCGCCGGGTCGCCGGGACGCAGCCGGCCTGCGACATCGTCTACGCCACCGATCCCGCCGGCGAGGCGCCGAGTTCGCTCGGCGAACTGCTGCGCGCCGACCCGCGCATGCATCCGGTGTCGCAGGCCGACGTGTTCGCCTTCGCCCACCTGCTGGACCGCGCGCGACTGGCGGTCGCGGCCTCGGCGGACACCGCCGCCGACCTCGCCGCGCTGGCGCGGCCGGCCCTGCTGGTGCAGGGCGAGCAGGCGGAGGCGGGCGCCGAGGGCGTGCCGCAGGTCGGCGCCCACGAGGAGAGCATCGCCGCCGCGATCGAGCGCCTGCTCGCCGACGGGGCCGACTGTCCGCCGCTGTCGCCTACACACGATGCAGACGGCGCCCCGTGCCAACGTGTCGCTGAATTGCTGATGGCCCTGCGCGAAGGCGTGGCGGTGCGCCTTGAGATGGCGCCGCCGCCGCCCGCCGCCGCGGTGGAGAAGCTGCGCGAAGCATCCTGACCGCTCCCGCGCGGCAAGCTGCGCGCGCCGGGCAGCAGCACACGCCTATCCCCTACGAGCCAGAGCGAGCCCATGGCCACCCACCTGACCCACAAGTCCGCGATCCCGCCGGCGGCAGCGTCCGCCTACAACAGCCCGACCCGCGACGAGATCGACCTGCACACGCTGATCTCGATGCTCGGCGACCACAAGCGCACGATCCTGATCGGCACCGCGCTGTTCTGCCTGGCGAGCATCCTGTACGTGGTGCTGGCGACGCCGCGCTACGAGGCGACCGCGGTGGTCCAGGTCGAACGCAAGACGCCGACGGTGCCGGGCCTGGCGGCCAACGGCGAAGGCGCGGTGTCCGGCGAGGCGCCGGCCAGCACCGAGATCCAGCTGCTGACCTCGCGCCGCGTGCTCGGCCAGGCGGTCGAGGACCTGGGCCTGGACGTGCAGGTCGAGCCGGCGCGCTTCCCGGTGATCGGCAACTTCCTCGCCCGCCACTACGACGGCGACACGCCGGGCGCGGTGGCCGAGCCGTGGTTCGGCCTGTCGCGCTACGACTGGGGCGGCGCGCGCCTGCAGGTCGCAGAGATGGAGGTGCCGGAGCACCTGGTCGACGTGCCGCTGACCCTGGTCGCGGGCGAGGGTGGCGCCTACACGCTGTACGACCACGACGGCGCTCCGCTGGTCACCGGCAACGCCGGCGGCAAGGCCGAAGGCAGCGGCATCAGCCTGCGCGTGCGCACCCTGCGGGCCAACCCGGGCACCCAGTTCGAGGTCACCCGGCTCAATACCCTGGCGATCCTCGACAAACTCAAGCAGTCGATCAGCGCGTCCGAGCAGGGCCGCGACTCCGGCGTGATCGCCCTCAGCTACGCCAACACCGACCCGCAGCGCGCGCGCGACGTGCTCGAGCACATCACCCAGGCCTACGTGCAGCAGAACGTCGCCCGCAACTCGGCGGAGGCGGCCAAGCGCCTGGCCTTCGTCAAGGAACAGCTGCCCAAGGTGCGCGACGAACTGGCGAAGGCGCAGGCGGCGCTGAACGCCTTCCAGACCCGCACCCAGACCATGGACGTGGGCGTGCAGAACCAGGCGTTGCTCAACCAGACGATCGCGATCGACACCGCGATCCGCCAGCTGCGCATCCAGCAGGCGGACCTCGCCAGCCGCTTCACCCCGAACCATCCGCAGTACCGCGCGCTGCTCGCCCAGATCGGCCGCTTCGAGGGCGAGAAGGCCGCGCTGCAGGGCAAGCTCAAGCAGCTGCCCGACACCCAGCAGGGCCTGTTCCGCCTGACCCGCGACGTCGAGGTCACCAACCAGACCTACCGCAACCTGATGGACCAGGCGCAGCAGCTCGACATCGCCCGCGCCAGCGCGATCGGCAACGCGCGCATCGTCGACCCGGCCGCGGTCAACCTCGACGAACCGGCGTGGCCGCGTCCGCTGCCGATCATCGTCGGCGGCACCGCGCTCGGGGCGCTGGTGATGATCGTGTTCGTGATGGTGCGCCAGACCCTCAACCGCGGGGTCGAGGATCCGGTCGACATCGAGTTGCTCGGCCTGCCGGTGTACGCGTCGATCCCGTTCAGCGAGCGCGGGCGCGAGATCACCATGCGCCCGGCGCGCCAGCACGGCGATCCGCGCCTGCTCGCGCTGAACGCGCCGACCGACCTGGCGATGGAGGCGCTGCGCAGCCTGCGCACCAGCCTGCACTTCGCCCGCTTCAAGACCCGCAACAACCTGCTGATGATCACGGCGCCGAGTCCGGGCGTGGGCAAGACCTTCGTCTGCGCCAATCTCGCGGTGACCATCGCCCAGGCCGGCCAGCGGGTGCTGCTGATCGACGCCGACATGCGCCGCGGCACGCTGCACCACGCGCTCGGCGTGCGTTCGGAGAACGGCCTGTCGGAGCTGATTTCCGGGCAGATTTCGATGGCCGACGCGATCCGCCGGGTGCCGGGCGCCGAGAACCTGAGCTTCATCTCGCGCGGCGACGTGCCCCCGAACCCCTCCGAGTTGCTGATGAGCCCGACCTTCAGCGAGATGCTGGACGAGGTGGCGCCGCGCTACGACATCGTGGTGATCGATACCCCGCCGGTGCTCGCGGTGACCGACGCGGCGGTGATCGGCAACAACGCCGGCACCTGCCTGATGGTGGTGCGCTTCGGCCTCAACCAGCAGCGCGAGATCGCGCTGGCGAAGCAGCGCCTCGAGCAGAACGGCGTGGAGGTCAAGGGCGCGATCTTCAACGGCGTGCAGAAGCGCAGCGGCGGGCACTACGCCTACACCTACTACGAGTACCTGCCCGCCAAGAACACGGCAACCACGCACTGAGCCGGAGATGCACAGGGGCCCGGCCATGGAGTGGACCAGCGTCCTGCCGCTGCAGCAGTGCCGGCCGGGCGCCCCGGCCGCGCCGGCGGCGCAGGGCGAGCGGCACATGCGGCTGCCGGTGTCGCCCTACCTCGGCGCGTTGCGGGTGCCCGCCGGCGAAATCCGCGCCTTCAGCGGCGGCGAGGTCGATCCGGTGTCGGTCGCCGACATCCTGCGCAACACCTTCGTCTATCCGCCGCACTCGATCTTCCGCGACGTCGAACTGCTGCCGTACGAGTTCCAGGCCCAGGATGCGGCGCCCGACGCGGGCGGGGCGGGGGAGCAGGCGCCCCAGTTCCGCTTCCGCTTCCGCGACGCCGGCAAGGCCGCGGCCTGGGACGGCCACGAGGAGGACTGGCCGGCGCGCTGGCACCATCACCTGTGCGCAGCCGCCGGCCGCGCCTGCGCGACGATGCGGCAACCATGGCTGCTGCAGAGCGGCGGCAAGGACTCCACCTCGCTGGCGATCGCGCTGGCGCAGGAGCGCCCGGACACGACCTGCATCACCTACCTCGGCGGCAGCGAGGAGAACGAGGTCGAATCCGCCCGCCACGTCGCGCGCAGCCTCGGCCTGCGCCACGAGGCGCTGGTCTGCGACCCCGGCCGCGCCTACGACCGCTACCTGGCGATCGCGCCGCGGATGCCGTCGCTGACCGCGGACTTCGCCCTGCTGTCCTACGTCGACCTGCTGACCACGATCGCGGACGCCGGGGGCGACGGCGTCGTCGACGGCATGGGCTCGGACTTCTACTTCGGCGGCTCGATCAACCGGATGAAGCGGCTGCTGCCGCGGATCGCGCTGGACGCCACGCTGCCGGCCTTCGTCGCGGAACTGCCGCTGGTGCGGCGCAGCTTCGAGCTGTGCTTCCTCCTCGGCAGCCTGCAGATGAACCCGGTCGAGCGGATCTTCCCCGGCTCGCGCTTCACCGATGCCGAGGTCCGCGAGCTGTTCGGCCGCGACCTGGTCGCGCCTTCGCGCGCGCGCCTGCGGCCGTTCCTGCGCGAGGTGGAGTCGGGGGAGACGCCGGAGGAGCAGCGCGCGATCTCGATGTCGATCGCCTGCGCCGCCGGCGGCTTCGCCAAGGGCATCTTCAGCGCCAACGCCTTCCCGCTGCAGGTCGCGTATCCCTATTGCGACCCCGAGCTCACCGACTGGGTCTACCGGCGGGTGCCGCGCGCGCAGATGGTGGACGCGCGCACCAACACCAACAAGGTGCTCGTGCGCGCGCACATCGCGCGCCACTTCGGCGAACTGCCGTACGTGCGGCGCAAGGGCAGCTTCCGTTTCGACGTGCGCGGACTGGCGCGCCAGCGATTCGAGCAGGTCCACGCGTTCGCCGGGCGGGCGACCGACATGCTGCCGGGCGCGGTCGCCTGGCTGGAGCGCAACCGGTCGTGCCTCGACAACAAGTACTTCGCCTCGAAGTTCTACCTGCTGGCGGTGGTCCTGCCCTGGCTGGTCCGGGAGCAGCCCCAGCCTGAATGCGCGGAGTGACTCCTGCATTCACCCCGCGCAGCAGGCCATGCCGCCTATAACCCAACGACAGGAAGCTTTTGACATGCCGGCCACCCCCACCACCCTGCTCAAGCCGCACGACACGCCGGGCGCGTCGCCCCCGCCGGCCGCCCGGCCGCACGAGCCGGGCAGGGACCAGGGGCCGAAGCCCGCGGTTCCCACCCACGCCCGCAAGGGGCGTCACATGCAGATCACGATGTCCCCGTTCTACGGCAAGCCGGACTTTTCCGCGCTGACCGCGCACAGCGCCGCGCGCGAACGGATCGACCTGGTGTCGGTCGCCGACATCCTCCGCAACGCCGCGGTGTTTCCCCCGCATTCGATCTTCGAGGGCACCAAGATGGCGACGTTCGGCTTCGACCCGAACGACGACATGACCGGGCGGCCGCCGTTCACCTACCGCTTCCGCGAATCGGAGAAGGCGACCGAGTTCGACGGCGTCCAGCGCGACTGGGTCGCCGAGTACCACCAGCGCCTGTGCGCCGCGGTGGAGCGTTCCTGCGCCGAGTCGCGCGCGCCCTGGCAGCTGCAGAGCGGCGGCAAGGATTCCACCTCGCTCGCGATCGCGATTGCGGACGCGCGCCCGGACACCGTGTGCATCACCTACCTGGGCGGTCGCGAGGAGAACGAGGTCGAGTCCGCGCGACGGGTCGCGACCACGCTCGGCCTGCGCCACGAGACCCTGGTCTGCGATCCGGGCCGCGCCTACGACCGTTACCTGCGGATCGTCGACCGCATGCCGCTGCTCAGCGCCGACTTCGCGCTCCTCTCGTACGTCGACCTCGGCACCGAGATCGTGGCCAACGGCGGCGACGGCATGATCGACGGGCAGGGCTCGGACAACTACTTCGGCGCCGTGGTCCCGTGGCAGAAGCGGCTGATGTACCGCATGGCGATGGGCCTGCCGATCCCGCAGTTCGTGTTCGACCTGCCGCTGGTGCGCCACAGCTTCCGCGCCTGCTACGCGCTCGGCACCCTGAAGATGTCGTCGATCGAGCGGGTCTTCCCGGGCTCGCGCTTCACCGACGAAGAGGTCGACGCGCTGTTCGGGCGGGACATCGCCCGGCAGTCGCGTTCGCGGCTGTCGCTGTTCGAGGACGAGATCCGCTCGGCGCGCACCGTGGCCGAATGGCGCGACATCTCGATGTCCCTGGCGGGTTCCACCGGCGGCATGGCCAAGGGCCTGTACACCGCCAGCGCGCTCGGCATGCACGCGGCCTATCCATACTGCGACGCGGAACTGGCCGCGTGGGTCTACCGCAAGGTCCCGCGCGAGCAACTGATCGATCCCGCCAGCGGCCGCAACAAGGTGCTGGTGCGCAAGCACATCGGCGAGCGCTTCACCGACCTCCCGTACGTCGACCGCTCCAAGGGCAGCTTCCGCTTCGACGTCGTCGGCCTGGCGAAGCAGCGCTTCGACGAGGTGTACGACTTCGCCCGCCAGGAGCGCGACGTGCTGCCCGGCGCCGAGGCCTGGCTGCGGCGCAACCGCGGCCGCCTGGGCAACAAGTACTTCGCGTCCAAGTTCTACCTGCTGGCGATCGTGCTGCCGTGGCTGGGGATGACCCGCCACCACAGCGCCCTGGCGGCCTGAGCATGCCCACCGACCGCGC
Organism: Lysobacteraceae bacterium; assembly: GCA_035539135.1. Classification (GTDB taxonomy): domain Bacteria; phylum Pseudomonadota; class Gammaproteobacteria; order Xanthomonadales; family Xanthomonadaceae; genus JABFWF01. Next base: position 23,006 of record DATLJD010000007.1, on the reverse strand, counting down.
CCGCAGGCGGTTGCTGCTGGCGGCGCTCGGCCTGCCGTTGCTGGCGCCTGCCTGGCCGGCGCGCGGCGCGACCACCCTCGATGTACGCGCGCACGGTGCCCGCGGCGACGGATCCCGCGACGACACCCGCGCGTTCCAGCGGGCCATCGACGCGCTGCCGGCGACGGGCGGTACCGTCGTCGTGCCGGCCGGACGCTACCTGCTCGACGCGGTGCGCGGCGTGCATCTGCGCTCCAACATGCACCTGCGGATGGATCCGCGCGCGATCCTGCTGGTCGCGCCCAACGCCGCGGAGCGCTCGGTGCTGCTGATGCTGCGCGGGATCCACGACGTCGAGGTCAGCGGCGGTCGCATCGTCGGCGACCGCGAGCGCCACCGCGGCCGCGGCGGCGAATGGGGCCATGGCCTGCAGTTGCGCGGCGCGCGCGCGGTGGTCGTGCGCGACCTGCACGTGTCCGGCTGCTGGGGCGACGGCCTGTCGGTGGCCGGCGCCGGCCCGCGCGCACGCGTCGGCGATGGACGCTCGCGCGACGTGCTGCTGGAACGGGTGGTGTCCACCGGCAACCGCCGCCAGGGACTGACCATCGGCGGCGCGACCCGCGTGCGCGTACGCGATTGCGAGTTCAGCGGCACCCGCGGCACGCCGCCCGAGGCCGGCATCGACATCGAACCCGATACCACCCTCGCCGACGACATCGAGATCAGCGGCTGCCGGATCCGCGGCAACCACGGCCCCGGCGTGCAGGTCTACCGCCGTACCCGCGGCGTGGAGATCCGCGACTGCCTGCTGGAAGGCAACCGTTACGGCGTGCTGGTGGTCGGTGGCGAAGACACCCGCGTGCTCGGCAACCGCATCCGCGGCAACCTGCGCAACGGCGTGCGCGTGCAGGAAGCCGCGCGCGGGGTGCGGATCGCCGGCAACGATTTCGCCGGCAACGCGCGCAAGGCGGGAGCGGGGGCCCTGACGGGCCTGCTGTCGCGCCTCGGCGAGGGACCGTCGGCGCGCGACATCCTGATCGGCGGCGCCGCGCAAGGCGTGCGCCTGGGGAACGACAACCGCTTCGACTGAGGCGCGCCCCCTCACTGTCCGGGTGTGAAATCTCGGCTCGCTGCGTATTCATGCGCGTGGGGCATTTCCGCGCAGCCTGCTCGCGCCTGAACATCGCGCAGTCATCTAGGTGAATACTGAGCGGCACCCAAAGCGTCCCGCGTGAAGCTTTGAAACGCTCCACAAATCAGTGATTTGCCGCGTGCAAAGCGCAGGGCGAGCGCTACATTCCCCTTGCCGGAACTTCACGCCCCTTTGACACCAACGACGTGTCGAGGTGCGGCGATGCGAGGGCGACACCCATTCAACTTTCTTTCTTCGGGCGCCGCTGGTCCCGGCGTCCACAGGGAAAACACCAACGTGAACACGAACGAAATCGGGCAGGCCATCGCCAACGTCACCCTGCCGCGCCGCAGCTTCCTCCGCAACACCCTGCTGCTGGCCGTGCCGGTGGCGCTCGGCGGCACCGCGCTGTCCGCCTTCGCCTACGCCCCGCCGGTCCGCACCCGCGGCACGGCCGTCATCAGCGTCAAGGACAAGGGCGCCGTCGGCGACGGCGTGCGCGACGACACCGCCGCGATCCAGGCCGCGATCAACGCGCTGCCTTCCACCGGCGGCACGGTCGTGATCCCGGCCGGCACCTACCTGATCGACACGACGAAGAAGATCAACCTGCGCAGCCTCATGCACCTGCAGATGGATCCGGCCGCGGTGCTGAAGGCGAAGACCGCGTCGGTCGCGCGCCACTACATCCTGTACGTCAACGGCAAGTCCGACGTCGAGATCTCCGGCGGCCAGCTGGTCGGCGAGCGCGAGACCCACCGGTACATGACCTCCAGCACCGACGAGTGGGGCCACGGCATCCAGATCCTCGGCGGCAAGCGCGTCACCGTGCGCGACCTGCACGTCAGCAAGTGCACCGGCGACGGGGTCTGCATCGGCGGCAAGTCGTCCGACGTGGTCATCGCCAACATCGTGTCCACCGGCAACCGCCGCCAGGGCCTGTCGATCACCAACTGCTCGAACATCAAGGTCTACGACTCGGAGTTCAGCTACACCCAGGGCACCAGCCCCGAGTGCGGCATCGACATCGAACCGGACGCCGGCTACACCTGCTCGAACGTATGGATCGAGAACTGCCGACTGAACAACAACAAGAAGTACGGCATCAACATCTGGAAGAACGTCAGCGGCGTGACCGTGACCAAGTCGGTGCTCGAGTACAACGGCAGCCTCGGCATGTCGACGCACTACTGCTCGAACATCAAGGTCACCGGCAACACCTTCCGCTACAACTCGGCCACCGGCGTCGTCTTCAACGACGGCACCAGGGACCTCACCCACAGCGGCAACCTGTCGTACGGCAACTACACGCGCCTGAGCACCAAGACGCGCACGCCGTTCACCCTGACCGGCTGGTCGAGCAAGGTCGAGCGCGACATCCTGCGCCGCGGCACGCTGACCAACGTGGTCATCGGCACCAACAACTACCAGTAATCGCATAACAACAACAACGGTCATCTCCTCGTCGTTTGGGCGGTTTCGGCCGCCCGATCTTCTCGGAGGAGCCTTGTTGCAGCGGTCGCAAGCGGGGGCCGGTCTTGTACCGGCATCGAAACCAAGAGGGGAGGTGCGGGTGTCCAGGGGGGCGCCCGCGGGGGAGAAGATCATGGGGAAGCTGGAAACCGGCGTGCGCGGGACCTTGTCCCGCCGCGTCTTCCTGATCGGCGCGGCCACCGTTCCGGTTGTGGCGGGATTGCTGGGCGCGGACGCGTTCGCGCGCTCGCGGCGGGTCTACCTGCCGCCCGTGCGCAGCCGCGGCAATGCCGTCGTCAGCGTCAGGGACACAGGTGCCGTCGGCGACGGCGTGCGTGACGACACCGCCGCGATCCAGGCCGCGATCAACGCGCTGCCTTCCACCGGCGGCACGGTCGTGATCCCGGCCGGCACCTACCTGATCGACACCACCAAGCGGATCCGGTTGCGCAGCAACATGCTGCTGCGGATGGACGCGGACGCGAAGCTGGTCGCCAAGCCGTCTTCGGTGAGCCGGGCCTACATCCTGTACATCAACGACGCGAGCGACGTCGAGATCGCCGGCGGCCAACTGGTCGGCGAACGCGACCGCCACCGCTACATGACGTCCTCCACCGACGAGTGGAACCACGGCATCCAGATCCTGGGCGGCGTGCGGGTCACCGTGCGCGACGTGCGGGTGAGCGACTGCACCGGCGACGGCATCTGCATCGGCGGCGGTTCGAAGGACGTCGAGATCGCCAACGTGGTTTCGACCAACAACCGCCGGCAAGGCCTGTCGATCACCAATTGCAGCGGCATCCGCGTGCACGACTCGGAGTTCAGCCACACCAACGGCACCAGCCCCGAGTGCGGCATCGACATCGAGCCGGACGACCCGTACAACTGCTCGGACGTGCTGATCCGCAACTGCCGGCTCAACAACAACGCCAAGTACGGCCTCAACGTCTGGAAGCGATCCAGTCAGATCAGGCTGGAGGGTTGCGTGGTCGAGGACAACGGCAGCTGCGGCGTGGTCGTGCAGTACTGCAACGCGATCGCGCTGACGGGCAACACGGTGCGCAACAATTCCGCCACCGGGGTGCTGATCAACGACGGCACCAGCCAATGCCGGGTGGCCGGCGGGCTGTCCTACGGCAACTACAACCGCCTGGGCGCCAAGGTGCGCGAGCCGTTCACGCTGACCGGCTGGAGCAGCAAGATCGAACGCGACATCCTGATGCGCGGCACCCTCAGCGACGTCGAGATCGGCACCAACAACTATCGCTAAGGGTTCGCGCGCCCGTAGAGCGGAGCTTGCTCCGCTGCCCCGGCGCCCGGCAAAAGCCAGCGGAGCCGGCTCCGCTCTACGGCGGGGGGCGAGCATTTCCCATCCCGGCCGTGGTCGGGCTTTTCCGCGAGCGCGGCGGGCGGCAGTCGCGGTCGGAACACGCCGCGAACCCAAGGCTCGGATGCGCCATCCATGGCGCATCCGGTCCCGCCCACCGCTTCCACCCGTCGCGCCCCGCACCCGCCTTTAGCTTTTCCGGCTTCCGGCTTCCGGCTTCCGGCTCCGGCTTCCGGCTCCGGCTTCCGTCTCCCGTCTCCCGTCTGCCGTCTCCCGTCCCTGGCATCGAACCCCCCTTCACGCCGACCACCGTAGAGTGCGTCCGGATTTGCGCCGCGAAGGGACTCCGCCATCGCCTCCGTCGTGCCCCTGACCGATCGCATGGGAGCCCTGCTGCTGCCCGGCTGGCGCCGCGCGTTCGCCGCCATCTCCATGCTCGGTGCCGCGACCTTCGCCGGCGCGGTCATGGTCTTCCTGACCCAGACCCTGCTGGCGCGCGAGCTCGGGCCGGAGGACTACGGCCTGTTCGCGTCCTCGCTGGCGACGGTCACCATGGTCGCGCCGATGGCGGGCTTCGGGCTGACCCAGTTCCTGCTGAAGGCCTTCGGGGTCGAGGGTTGGGCGGCCATCCGGTGGTTGCCGACCGCGCTGCGCTTCCTGCGCTACACCACGCTGCTGGCGATCGCGCTGGTGCTGGGCTGGGCGCTGCTCGGCGCCCCGCGCAACGACACCCGCTTCGACCTGCTGGTGCTGTGGCCGGTGATCCTGGGCGTGCTCGCGATCGAGCTGGTCGGCAACCGCTGCCGGCTCGAGGACCGGCTCGGCGCGATGGCGCTGTGGCAGATGGCGATTCCGGCCGGGCGCCTGCTGGTCGCGCTGGCGCTGCTGCTGCTGCCGCACCTGAGCGGGCGCTTCGTCGCGCTGGCCTACTGCGCGATCTCGCTGGGCGTGGCCGGTCTCGCCTGGCCGCGGATCCGCGCCATGCTGCACGGCGACTTCGACCTGCACGGGCACGGTCCGCGCCCGGCCGCCGCGGCGCCGGCGCCGGCCCCGCCGATGGGCGCGCTGTGGTCGGAGGCCTGGGCGTACGGCGTGTACTTCGCGCTGTACCCGGTGTTCTTCCAGATCAGCACGATCCTGCTGAAGTACCTGGCGGGCGACGCGCAGGCGGGCCTGTACAGCATCGCGCTGGCGGTGCTGACCGCGATCTACCTGGTCCCGGCGGTGATCTACCACAAGTTCCTGCTGGTCCGGCTGCATCGCTGGGCCGCGCACAACCCGCCCAAGTTCCGCGCGGTGTACCGGCAAGGAAACATCGGCATGCTGCTGCTCGGCCTGGCGGTCGGCGCGGGCGTGGTGCTGTGTTCGCCGTGGGTGGTGCCGCTGGTGTTCGGCGAAAGCTATCGCGGCGTGGTCGCCATCCTGATGGTGCTGGCGCTGTGCCCGCCGATCCGCTTCCTGTCGACCGCGATGGGCGCTGCGCTGCTGACCCAGGACAACATGCGCTTCCGCGTCTACGCGATGGCGACCGCCACCGTGGTCGCGATCGGCCTCAACGCGCTGCTGATCCCGCGCTACGCGGAGCAGGGCGCGGCCTGGGCGACGGTGGTCGCCGAGGCCGTGCTGCTGCTCGGCACCGCCGTCGGCGTGCGCCGATTCCACCGCCTGCAGCGCGCGGGCGACGGCGTGGCCTGAACCACGGCCCCCGCGCGCCGCCGCCGGTCGCACGGCTTCGACGACCCCCTCACGCGCGCTTCCCTATTAATGCGCCGATATGCGCATCGATCCCATCGCCCTGCCCGAAGACCGCGTGTCCGCGATCCCGCGCCGCCTCGGGCGGGGGACGGTCTACGCCATCTTCGTCGGCTGGACCCTGTTCGCGGTGTTCGTCTACAGCCGCTACAGCCAGCTCGGCGACGCCCAGTCCTACCTGGCCGGCGCCTACGACGAGACCGGCGAGCTGCGCACGGTGATCGTCACCCGGATCGCCACCGCGATCGTGCGGATCCTGCACAGCGCGCTGCTTTCCCACCTGTTCTTCTCGCTGTTCGCCGCCAGCGGCGTCGCCTACCTGGTGCGCCAGGCGCGGCTGCACGACCGCCATCGCTGGCCGCTGCTGATCCTGTTGCTGTTGCCGAACTTCGGCGTGTGGGCGGCGGTGATCGGGCGCGAGGCGCTGTTCATCGGCTTGCTGGGCTTCTTCATGGGCGCGACCGTGGGCTACGCGCGCCGGCGCGGGCTGCAGCGGCTGCTGCTGGCGCTGCTGTGCGTGGGCGGCATGACCATGATCCGGGCGCCGTTCGGGCTGGCCACCGGTCTGTTCCTGCTGATGTTCCTGCTTTACGTGCGCGGCCTGCGCATGCACCTGAGCATGGGCGTGCAGGCGATCGGGTTGGCGGCGGTCGGCCTGTTCGCGCTGGCGCTGGCCTGGCCGGCCCTGGACGACTACATCGGCAACGAGGTGCTGCCGCTGGCGCGCAGCTACTTCACCATCAATTCCGACACCACCCGCACCTGGATCCACCTCGACAGCACCGGCACCTTCCTGCGCAGCCTGTGGTGGACCCTGCCGCTGGCGCTGGCCGGGCCGACCCCGGGCGAAGTGATGGCGCGGCCGGTGATGCTGCCCTTCCTCGCGTCCGGGCTGGCGATCATCGGCCTGCTGGTGCACGGCATCGTCACCGCGGTGCGCGCGCCGGCCGGGATGCCGCGCAAGCTGCTGCTGCTGGGCTGGCTGCCGGCGATCGCGATCATCCTGGTCGCCTACGTGCCGTTCGGCGTCTACAACCCGGGCAGCGGCATTCGCTACGCGTCCTGCTTCCTGCTCTTCCTCGTCTACCCCTCGATGCTGCTGTCGGCGCTGGAGGCCGAGGAGGCCCCGCCGCGCTGGACGCCGATGGCGCTCCGACAGGGACTTCCGGAGCTGCGATGAAATTCGTCTTCTACGCCAACACCGACTGGTACCTGTACAACTTCCGCCTGTCCACCGCGCGGCAGCTGCAGGCGCACGGCCACGAAGTGGTGATGCTGTCCCCGCCGGGCGACTACGGCGCGCGCTTCGCCGGCCACGGTTTCCGCTGGATCCCGCTGGCGATGGACCGCGCCAGCCTCAACCCGCTGCGCGAGGCGCGCACCCTGTGCGAGCTGGTGCGGGTGCTGCGCGACGAGCGTCCGGACATGCTGCACAACTTCACCGTCAAGTGCGCCGTGTACGGCGCGCTCGCCGCGCGCGCGGCGCGGGTGCCGGCGGTGGTCAACGCGGTTGCCGGCATGGGCTACGTGTTCGCCAGCGAGCGCGCGCACGCGCGGATGCTGCGGCCGGTGGTCAAGCTGCTGATGCGCGGCACCCTCGCCGGGGGCCATTCCCGGCTGATCCTGCAGAACCCCGACGACGCCGAGGTGTTCCTGCGCGCGCGGATCGTGCCGGAGCAGAAGATCCGGGTCATCCGCAGCTCGGGCGTCGACCTGTCGCGCTTCCAGCCGCCGCAGCGCGAGGGGGAACCCAAGCCGCTGCGCGTGCTGCTCGCCGCGCGCCTGCTGTGGGAGAAGGGCGTGGGCGACTACGTCGAGGCCGCGCGCCTGCTGCGCCTGCAGGGACGCAACGTCGAATGCCTGCTGGCGGGGATGCCGGACCCGGGCAATCCGCGCTCGGCCAGCCGCCGCCAGGCCGAGGGCTGGCACCGCGAAGGGTTGGTGCAGTGGCTCGGCCACGTCGACGACATGCCGGCGCTGATGCGCTCGGTCGACGTGATGGTGCTGCCCAGCTACTACCGCGAGGGCGTGCCCAAGAGCCTGATCGAGGGCGCCGCCTCCGGCCTGGCGATCGTCACCACCAACCTCGCCGGCTGCCGCGAGGTGGTCAGCGAGGACGGCGTCGACGGCCTGCACGTGCGGCCGCGCGATCCCGCGCACCTGGCGGCCTGCCTGGCGCGGCTGGACGACGATCGCGCGCTGCTGCGGCGACTGGGCGAGCGCGCCTGCGCGCGCGCGGCCGAACATTTCGACGAGCGCATGGTGATCCGGCGCACGATCGAGGTCTACGACGAACTGCTGCGCGACCGCCGGGTGGCGCCGCAGCCGTTGGTGGCCGGCGAGCAAGTCGAAGCCTGATGCTGCACGCCCTGTGGTCCCGCCTGGATGCGCTGGTGGTGTCGGTGACCTGGCCGCCGGCGCTGTCCGCCGCCGTCATGCTGCTCGCACTGCTCGCCCTGGCGTTGCGCCGGCGGCGGATCGCGCTCGCGCTCGCGGTCGCCGGGATCGGCTGGACCGGGTTGTGGTCACTGCCGTTCGCGTCGGACTGGCTGCGCGATTCGCTGGAGGCGCGCAACCCGATCGTGGCGGCGGAATCCCTGCCGCGCGCCGACGCGATCGTCGTGCTCGGCGGGGGCGGCGGCTTCGGCTGGGTCGAGCGGCCCGACGTCGACGCCTACGAATTGCCGCAGAGCCGCGTCGCGGCCGGCGCGCGGGCGTGGCTCGCCGGGCGCGCGCCGCTGGTGATCCTGTCCGGTGGCCGTGGCGGCCGCCGCACCGAGGCCGAGACCATGGCGCGCGCGATCGCCCGGCTCGGCGTGCCGCGCTCGGCCCTGCTGCTGGAGCAGCGCAGCCGCGACACCCGCGACAACGCGCTGTACACCGCGCGGCTGGCGCGTGAACGCGGCGTGCGGAAGATCCTGCTGGTGACCTCGCAACTGCACATGCCGCGCGCCAGCCTGTGGTTCCGCGACGCGGGGATCACGGTGGTGCCGCTGCCGGTGCCCGAGGAGGTGGAGCGCGTGGGCGTCCGCCGCTGGCTGCCCAGCCGCGGCGCGCTGCACCGCAGCGGCCGCGCCCTGAAGGAGTACGCGGGCCTGCTCGGCGCGCTGCTGCACCAGCGGGTGCGGCCGCTCGAGCCCGTCCTGCGCCGCGACTCGGCGGAAGGAAAGACTTTCACGCCGCCCAGTCAGGCAGGCTCCTAGGCTGCCCCGCACGGCGCGCGAGGCGCGCGCCCTTAGTCGGACTTCCCCCACTCGCGACGAGGAATCCCCAGTGACCATGCCCCTCCGTGCGCTCGCGGCGCTCACCGCCAGCCTTGCGCTTGCCGGTTGCACCGGCCAGTACCTGACCACCGGCGAGACGCCGCGCGACAACTTCATCGAGACCGGCGAGGTCAAGGTCGTGCCGATCACCCCGGAGCTGGTCGCCACGCTGCCGCAGACCACCAGCGCGCTGCCGGCCGAGATCACCGGCTACCGGCCCGAGACCTACCACCTGCAGCCGGGCGACACCCTGATCGTGACGGTCTGGGACCACCCGGAGCTGACCACGCCCGCCGGCTCGCAGCAGCAGACCGTCGCCAACGGCCGCCTGGTGCAGCCGGACGGCACCTTCTACTTCCCCTACGCCGGCAAGATCCAGGCCGCCGGCAAGAGCATCGAGCAGGTGCGCAGCACGCTCGCCAGCCGGCTCGGCAAGTACCTCAAGGATCCGCAAGTCGACCTCAACGTGGTCGGCTCCGGCGGCCGCGTGTCGCTGGAAGGCGCCTTCACCAACACCACGCCGCTGGACATCACCCCGGTGCCGCTGACCCTGTCGCAGGCGGTCGGCCGCGCCGGCATCAACGCCGAGCAGGCGGACCTGTCGGGCCTGATGCTGACCCGCGACGGCCAGAGCTACCGGGTCGACCTCGACGCGCTCAACCGCAACGGCTCGCGCGCGCCGGAGATCTACCTCAAGCCGGGCGACCGCCTGTACCTGCCATTCAACGACCGCAAGGAGGTCTACGTCGTCGGTGAGGTGAGCCGCCCGACCGCGATCAACTTCAAGACCACCGACATCACCCTGACCCAGGCGCTCGGCCGCGCCGGCGGGCTCGATCCGACCACCTCGAAGGGCAGCGCGGTCTACGTCATCCGCGGCTCGGAAGGGGCGAACATGCAGCAGCAGCCGGCCACCGTGTTCCACCTCAACGCGAAGTCGCCGGTGGCGTTCGCGCTGGCCGACAAGTTCCCGCTGCAAGCTGGCGACGTGGTCTTCGTCGGCCCGGCTGGCGTGACCCGCTGGAACCGCTTCATCAGCCAGGTGCTGCCGCTGACCAGCATCCTGCGCAACGCGGCCAACGCGCAGCAGGACTTCAGCAACAACTGAGGCGCCGCGCCAGCGTCCGGCACCCCGCAGGAGCCCGCGCAAGCGGGCTCTTTGCCATGCGCGTCTCAACCCCGGCGACGCCAGCCGCTAAAGTGGGGGCTTCCTTCCGACGGCGCCCCGCATGGCCAGGACCGCGAGCAAACCCCGCACCGCCTACGTCTGCAGCGACTGCGGCGCCGACTACGCCAAGTGGCAGGGCCAGTGCGAGGCCTGCGGGGCCTGGAACACGCTGTCGCAGGTCGCGCTGGGCGCGCCGGACAAGCCGGCGGCGCGCCGCGATGGCTGGGCCGGCAAGGTCGACGCGCCGAAGGTGACGGCGCTCAAGGACGTGCGCCACAGCGAGGACGCGCGGGTGTCCACCGGCATCGGCGAGTTCGACCGCGTGCTCGGCGGCGGGCTGGTCGAAGGCGCGGTGGTGCTAGTCGGCGGCGACCCTGGCATCGGCAAGTCCACCCTGCTGCTGCAGGCGCTGGCGCGGATGGCCGGTACGCTGCCCGGCCTGTACGTCACCGGCGAGGAATCGCTGGCGCAGGTCGCCGGCCGCGCGGTGCGGCTCGGCCTGCCGCTGGACGGCCTGCAGGCGCTGGCCGAGACCAGCGTCGAGCGCATCCTCGAGCACGCGTCGACCATGCGCCCGAAACTCGTCGTCGCCGATTCGGTGCAGACCCTGTGGAGCGAGCAGCTGACCGCCGCGCCGGGCTCGGTCAGCCAGGTGCGCGAGAGCGCGGCGCGGCTGGTGCGCTACGCCAAGGAAACCGGCACCGCGGTGTTCCTGGTCGGCCACGTCACCAAGGAAGGCGGCATCGCCGGCCCGCGCGTGCTCGAGCACATGGTGGACGCGGTGCTGTATTTCGAGGGCGAGAGCGGCAGCCGCTTCCGCGTGCTGCGCGCGTTCAAGAACCGCTTCGGCGCGGTCAACGAACTGGGCGTGTTCGCGATGGGCGAGGGCGGCCTGAAGGAGGTGCCGAACCCGTCGGCGATCTTCCTCTCCGGCGGCAGCCTGCAGCAGCCGGGCAGTTGCGTGATGGTCACCCGCGAGGGCACCCGGCCGCTGCTGGTCGAGGTGCAGGCGCTGGTCGATTCTTCGCCACTGTCCAACCCGCGCCGGGTGGCGGTCGGCTTGGAAGGCAATCGCATGGCGATGCTGCTGGCGGTGCTGCACCGGCACGGCGGCGTCGGCGTCAGCGACCAGGACGTGTTCGTCAACGTGGTCGGCGGCATCCGCGTGCAGGAAACCGCGGCCGACCTGCCGGTGCTGCTGGCGGTGCTGTCCTCGCTGCGCGACCGGCCGTTGGCGGAGAAGACGATCGCGTTCGGCGAAGTCGGCCTGTCCGGCGAGATCCGGCCGGTGCCCAACGGCGAGGAGCGACTGCGCGAGGCGGCGACGCATGGCTTCCGGCGCGCGATCGTGCCGAAGGCGAACGCGCCCAAGGCCGGCAGCTTCAAGGGCATGGAGGTCATCGCGGTCGAGCGCCTCGCCGACGCGCTGGAGGCGGCCGAGTAGGGCGCATTCACCGGCGCCGTCACCGGCCGCCGACGGCCGCCGCGACAGCCTTGCCTGCATCCGTCCAGCAGGAGTTTTCGCCATGACCGCCGTCCGCCCCGTGCTGCTCGCCCTCGCCATCGTGTGCGCGCTCGGTGCGTGCAATCGCGGGGAACCGACCGACTCGGCGCAACCAGCGGCCGGCGCGGCCCCGCCCGCGGCGCAGGTGCCGCCCGTGGACGCGACCAGCCCGTCCGGCGCGGCCACGGACGCCACCGCCGCGCCGCCCGCCGCAGGCCTGCCCGAACCGGTCACGCCCAACGGCGCCGACCTCGGCCTCGCCGAATCCGCCGAGCACGGACGCTACCTCGTCGACGCCACCGGCAGGGCGCTGTACATGCTGGAAAAGGACAGCAACGGCACCAGCACCTGCCACGACGCCTGCACGACCGAGTGGCCGCCGCTGCTCGCCCAACAGGGCGCGCCGCGCACGCTCGACCCGTCGCTGGACGATGGCGCAGTCGGCGTCATCCAGCGCAAGGACGGCACCCAGCAGGTGAGCTTCAACGGCCACCCGCTCTACCACTACGCACGCGACACCGGCGCCGGCCAGATCAACGGCGCCGGGCGCGAGGACCAGTTCGGCGAGTGGTACCTGCTGGGGCCGGAGGGCAACCCGCTGCAGGGGCACTGAGCGGTCTCATCCGGCGCAGCTCATCTTCGCGCGCGTCGGGGAAGAGCCGGAATCCGGCGCGTCACGCGCGCCGAGATCGCGCCACGCGACACTGCGCCAATGCATCAGACCGCCCTCTTCGGCGATGAACCCCGCGTGCTGGTGGAGGACGCCGAAGGCGGCATCCGCTACCGGCCGGGCTTCGTCGACCCGACGACCGCCGACGCGTGGTTCGTCGCCCTGCGCGATGGCGTGCGCTGGCGCCGCGAGCGCCGGCCGATGTACGACCGGGTGGTGGACGTGCCGCGCATGCTGGCCGGCTACGCGCTCGACGCGCCCGACCTGCCGGCACCGCTGCGCGACGCCGCGCGTCGTGTCGAAGCGGCGCTGCGGACGCCTTTCACCCACGTCGGCATGAACTACTACCGCGACGGCGGCGACAGCGTCGCGATGCACAACGACAAGCTGTACAGCATCGTCCCCGGCTGGCCGATCGCGCTCGTCTCGCTCGGGGCCGCGCGGCGCATGGACATCCGTGCCAAGCCGGGCGAAGGCGGCGCGGGCCGGCGCCCGGCGCTGCGCATCCTGCTCGAGCCCGGCAGCCTGCTGGTGATGAGCCACGCCTCGCAGCTGCACTGGGAACACGGCATCCCGAAAACGCGCGAACCGGTCGGCCCGCGCATCAGCCTCGCGTTCCGCGTGCGCCCGGAAGGCGGGCGCTGGTGACCTTCCGAAGAAGCCGAATGTCCTGGGCCCGCGCCCGGGAGGCCGGGGGGTATTGCTTTTCCCTTAGCAGGACATCCTGTCCTGATGCGGGCGCGCGCCATCCATGGCGCGCTGACGCAACACCCCCCGTCCTCCCGGTCGCTCGGACAGATCCTGGCGGCTTGCCGTAGAGCGGAGCTTGCTCCGCTGCTTTTCCCGCGACGGAGCAGCGGAGCAAGCTCCGCTCTACAGCCAGATCGCGAGAGAGTGGGGGCGCGTCGGGTGGGAGAGGTGGGCAGGACCGTATGCGCCATGGATGGCGCATCCGAGCCTCCATGGACGGATTCACGGCGTGTCCTGCCCGCCTCTCCCGCCCGACGCGCTCGCGTGACGCAGCTGCGATGCCAAACAGCAGTTACGGGCCCGCGCCCGGGAAGGGCGGGGGCCCCGCACGTTGGCCGGCGGGCGCGCCCGCGCTAGGCTGCGCGCCATGCCGATCGCCATCACCCGCCGCGTGAGCGCCAGCCTGGCGGACTGCGAGCTGTCCTACGTGCCGCGCACGCCGATCGACCCGGAGCGGGCCGAGGCCCAGCACCGCGAGTACTGCCGCGCCCTGGTCGCCGCCGGCTGCAGCGTGATCGAGCTGGCGCCGGAGGCGGGCATGCCCGACGCGGTCTTCGTCGAGGACACCGCGCTGGTGCTGGACGAGGTCGCCGTGCTCACCCGCCCGGGCGCCCCATCGCGGCGCGGCGAGGGCGCGACGGTGGCGGCGGTGCTGGAGCGCTTCCGGCCGCTGCTGCACATCGACGCGCCCGGCACCCTCGACGGCGGCGACGTGCTGCGCATCGGCCGCACCCTGTACGTCGGGGAATCCGCGCGCAGCAACGAGGAAGGCCGCGCGCAGCTGGCGCGCCTGCTCGCCCCGCACGGCTATCGCGTGCAGGGCGTGCCGACCCGCGGCTGCCTGCACCTGAAATCGGCCGCGACCCAGGTCGCCGACGGGGTGCTGCTGGTGCAGCCGAAGTGGGTGGATGCCGCCGCGTTCGACGGCTGCCGCGTGATCGAGGTGGATCCGCACGAGGAGCACGCCGCGAACGCGCTGCGGATCGACGACGCGATCCTGTACCCGGACTGCTTCCCGCGCACCCGCGCGCGCCTCGAGCAGGCCGGCCTGCGGGTGCTGGCGGTGGACGTGTCCGAACTGCAGAAGGCCGAGGGCGCGGTCACCTGTTGCAGCATCGTCTTCGATGCGGCCGAACCGCAGCCGGGAAGCGGCGCGTGAGCTGGATCGGCCTCGCCGTCGTGCTGCTCGCGCTGTACCTGGCGTTCAAGGTCGCCGGCGTGTTGCTCAGGTTGCTGCTGTGGGCCGTGGTGCTCATCGGGGGGTACTGGCTGCTGGCACCGCTGCTGGGTCTGCCGGGCTGGTCCTGACGCGTCCGTTTGAGCGTTCGCGCGGAGGATCCCGGGAGCCGGGAACGAGGGATCCGAGGGCAGCCACGCAATCGGGCGCTGCTTCCGTCAATTCAGCGAGGGCCGGGATCCATTCCTGGAATCGAGGGCAGCAGTTGACGTGACGGGCGGTGTTGTCGCGAGCGCGCCGGGCGGGAGAGGCAGGCAGGACACGCCGTGAATCCGTCTCTGGAGGCTCGGATGCGCCATCCATGGCGCATACGGTCCTGCCTACCTCTCCCACCCAGCGCGCCCCCACCACTTTCGCGATCGGGATGGCGGCTTACGAGCGCCCGCGTGGAGGTTTGGGATGGAACCCCGGCTTGCGCGCCGCCGCGCCCTTCGGCTTGCCGCGCGGTGGCCGCGTGTCGCCCGCTTCCGCCATACGCCGCATGCGCAGCGGCTGGCCGGCCACGCGCACGCGCTTGAGATGCTCGAGGATCTCGCGCGGCATGCCTTCGGGCAGGTCCACCAGGCTGTGGTCGTCGCGGATGTCGATGCGGCCGATGTAGCGGCTCTCGAGGTCGGCCTCGTTGGCGATCGCGCCGACGATGTTGCCGGGCTGCACGCCGTGCGCGTGGCCGACCTCGATGCGGAAGGTCTCCATGCCGATCTCCGGTGCACGCGCGTCGCGCGGCGGGCGTTCGCGCGGGGCAGGCGCGACCGGCGCGTCGTCCGCGAACATCGCCTCGCCGTCGGCGGTGAGGCGCGGCCCCGGGCGCGGCGCGGTCGGCCTGTCCTCGCGCGCGGCGCGCGGTGCCGGCGCGGGACGGCCGCCCTCGCGCGGGCCACGGGGCGCGCGTTCGGCGGAACGCTCGGGCCTGCGCCCCTCACCGCCGCGCTCCGGCGTCCAGCGCTCCACCCGCGGCGCGTCCTCCATCAGCAGCGGCGTGCCGCCCTGCAGCAGCGCCGCCAGCGCCGCGGCGATGTCGATCGCCGGGACGTCGCGCTCGCGCTCGTAGCGCTCCAGCAGCTCGCGATAGACGCCCAGGCCCTCGCCGGCGAGCGCCTCGTCGATGCGGCCGAGGAAGCGCGCCACGCGCTGTTCGTTGACCGCCTCCGCGCTCGGCAGCGGCATCGGCTCGATCGGTTGGCGGGTCGCGCGTTCGATCGCGCGCAGCATCCCGCGCTCGCGCGGGGTGACGAACAGGATCGCCTCGCCGGCGCGCCCGGCACGGCCGGTGCGGCCGATGCGGTGGACGTAACTTTCGGTGTCGTACGGGATGTCGTAGTTGAGGACGTGGCTGATGCGCTCCACGTCCAGGCCGCGCGCGGCGACGTCGGTCGCCACCAGCACGTCCACCTGGCCGTCGCGCAGGCGCTGGATGGTGCGCTCGCGCGCCTTCTGGTCCATGTCGCCGTTGATCGCGGCGGCGGCGATGCCGCGCGCGCCGAGCTTGCCGGCCAGTTCCTCGGTGCCGAGCTTGGTGCGCGAGAAGACGATCATCGCGTCGAATGGCTCGGCCTCGAGGATGCGGGTCAGCGCGTCCAGCTTGTGCGCCGGCGCCGCCGGGCCGCCGCCGATCGACAGGTAGCGCTGGCGGATGTTGGCCGCGGTGGTGGTCGCCGCCTTGATCGAGACCTCGACCGGATCGCGCAGGTAGGTCTGGGCGATGCGCCGGATCGGCGGCGGCATGGTCGCCGAGAACAGCGCGACCTGGCGGGATTCCGGCGTCGCCTTCAGCACCGCCTCGACGTCCTCGATGAAGCCCATGCGCAGCATCTCGTCGGCCTCGTCGAGCACCAGGCAGCGCAGCTGCGACAGGTCCAGCGAGCCGCGGCCGAGGTGGTCGACCACGCGCCCTGGCGTGCCGACCACGACCTGCACGCCGCGCCGCAGCGCCTGCAGCTGCGGCGCGTAGCCCTGGCCGCCATAGATTGGCAGCACCTGGAAGCCGGGCAGGTGGCGCGCGTATTTCTGGAAGGCCTCGGCGACCTGGATCGCCAGTTCGCGGGTCGGCGCCAGCACCAGCGCCTGCGGCGCGCGTTGCGCCGGGTCGCGCTCCGCGGCGAGGCGGGCGAGGATCGGCAGCGCGAACGCGGCGGTCTTGCCGGTGCCGGTCTGCGCCTGGCCGAGCACGTCGCGGCCGGCGAGCAGCGGCGGGATGGTGGCGGCCTGGATCGGCGAGGGCGCTTCGTAGCCGACGTCGGCTAGCGCGCGCAGCAGCGGTTCGGGCAGGCCGAGGTCGGCGAAGGCGGGAACGGGGGTTTCGGCGTTCATGGCCACGGCGGAAGGGGCGCCGGTGCTGCCGGACGGGCGCATAGTGTAGTCGGCCGGCGTCGAAGCGCGTTCACGATGCGAGCCGGCCGGCGTGCGGCGAAGGCGCCAGGCGGCCGGGAACGCTGCGTTACGCGCCGTTCGCATCCCGTGGTGTCCGCGCCGACTAGCATGCACGCATGCTTGCGATGAACTTCGACAACCGTTTCCTGCGCGAACTGCCCGGCGATCCCGAGCGCGGCCCGCGCCTGCGCCAAGTGGAAGGGGCGGTCTGGTCGGAGGTCGCGCCGACGCCGGTGGCCGCGCCGCGCGTGCTCGCGTTTTCGCGCGAAATGGCCGCGGCGCTGGGACTGGACGAGGACGACGTCGCCTCGCCCGAGTTCGCCCAGGTCTTCGCCGGCAACCGCCTGCTGCCCGGCATGCAGCCGTACGCGGCCAACTACGGCGGGCACCAGTTCGGACACTGGGCAGGGCAGCTGGGCGACGGCCGCGCGATCGCGCTGGGCGAGGCGATCGGCGCCGACGGCGCGCGCTGGGAACTGCAGCTCAAGGGCGCGGGGCCGACGCCGTACTCGCGCATGGCCGACGGCCGCGCGGTGCTGCGCTCGTCGATCCGCGAGTTCCTGTGCAGCGAGGCGATGCACCACCTCGGCGTGCCGACCACGCGCGCGCTGTGCCTGGTCGGCACCGGCGAGGAGGTCGTGCGCGACATGTTCTACGACGGCCATCCGCGGGCCGAGCCGGGCGCGATCGTGACCCGGATGGCGCCGTCCTTCCTGCGCTTCGGCAACTTCGAGCTGCCATATGCCGCGGGCGATGTCGTGTTGCTGAAGCAGTTGGTCGACTTCTGTATCCGCCGCGACTTCCCCGAACTGGAAGGCGAGGGCGAGCCGCTGTACGCGGCCTGGTTCGCCGAGGTCGCCGAACGCACCGCGCGCATGGTCGCGCACTGGATGCGGGTCGGCTTCGTGCACGGGGTGATGAACACCGACAACATGTCCATCCTCGGCCTGACCATCGACTACGGCCCGTACGGCTGGATCGATGCGTACGACCCGGAGTGGACGCCCAACACCACCGACGCGCACGGCCGCCGCTATCGCTTCGGCTGGCAGCCGAAGATCGCCTACTGGAACCTGACCCGGCTCGCGCACGCGCTGTCGCCGCTGTTCGCCGAGCCGGAGGCGCCGCTCACCGCCGGCCTGCAGCGCTACATGGACGTCTACGCCGAAGCCGGTCGCGACGACATCGCGCGCAAGCTCGGCCTTGCCGGATGCGGCGACGACGATGTCGCGTTGATGGAAGACCTGCAGGCGCTGATGGCGGCGGCGGAAGTGGACATGACGCTGTGGTTCCGCGCGCTGGCCGACGTGGATCCCGCCGCGCCGTCGCTGGCGCCGCTGGAAGAGGCCTTCTACGACGCGGGTAAGCGCGCGCGACACGCGCCGGCGTTGCAGGATTGGCTAGCGCGTTACGCCGCGCGCGTGCGCTCCGACGCGCTGGACCCCGCCACCCGCCGCGCGCGCATGCATGCCGCCAATCCCCGCTACGTGCTGCGCAACTACCTCGCCCAGCAGGCCATCGAGCGCGCGGAGCAGGGCGACCCCACCGGCATCGACGAGCTGCTCGACGTCATGCGCCGCCCGTACGAGGACCAGCCGGGCCGCGAGGCGTTCGCCGCGAAGCGGCCGGACTGGGCGAAGACGAAGGCGGGCTGCTCGATGCTGTCCTGCAGCTCCTGACGCGCACCACCCGTCCCCGGCCTGCCTGCGCGGCAGGAGCAGTCGCACGCGCGCCCGAAAAAAGGCCGGCTTACTTGCCGGCCTTCTTCTCCTTCTTCGCCGCCCGCTTTTCCTTCAGCGTCTTGGTCGGCTCCTTCTTCCCTTCCTTCTTTCGGTCCATGCCCTTGCTCATGGCTGCCCCTCGGTGTGAACGCGCCGCGATCATGCGCCGCGCCGCGGCGGCCCGCAATGGGCGCGCCGGTACAATGCGGCATGCCCCTGGTCACCCTCCATGACGTGGATTTCAGCGTCGGCGGTCCGCTGCTGCTGGATGCCGTCGACCTCTCCATCGACGCTGGCGAACGCGTCGCCCTGATCGGCCGCAACGGCGCCGGCAAATCCACCCTGCTCAAGCTGGTCGCGGGCGACCTGCGGCCCGACGACGGCGCGGTACGGGTCGCAGACGGCGTGCGCGTCGCGCGACTGGAGCAGGAAGTGCCGCCGGGCGCGGACGGCGACGTGTTCGACGTGGTCGCCGCGGGCCTGGGCGAGCTCGGCGCGTGGCTGGCGCGGTTCCACCACCTCAGCCAGGCGGCGACGGTCGACACCCGCGCGCTCGCCGACGTGCAGGCGCGGATCGAGGCGGCGCACGGCTGGTCGCTGGAACAGCGCGTCGCGGAAACCCTGACCCGGCTGGAGCTGGACGGCAACGCCGCCTTCGCCGGCCTGTCGGGCGGGCTCAAGCGGCGCGTGCTGCTGGCGCGCGCGCTGGTCTCGCAGCCGGACGTGCTGCTGCTGGACGAGCCGACCAACCACCTCGACATCGCCGCGATCAACTGGCTCGAGGGCTTCCTCAAGAACTGGCAGGGCGCGCTGGTGTTCGTCACCCACGACCGCCGCTTCCTGCGCGCGCTGGCCACCCGGATCGTCGAGATCGACCGCGGCCAAGTGACCAGCTGGCCCGGCGACTGGGCCAACTACGAGCGCCGGCGCGAGGAACGCCTGCACGCGCAGGCGCAGGAGGCGGCGCGCTTCGACAAGCTGCTGGCGCAGGAGGAAGTGTGGATCCGGCAGGGCATCAAGGCGCGCCGCACCCGCGACGAAGGCCGCGTGCGCCGGCTCGAAGCGATGCGGACGGAGCGCGCGCAGCGGCGCGAGCTCACCGGCAACGTGCGCATGGAAGTGGCCCAGGGCGAGGCCTCGGGGCGCAAGGTGATCGAGGCGCGCGACGTGTCGTTCGCGTACGACGGCGTGCCGGTCGTGCGCGAGGTTTCCACCACCATCCTGCGCGGCGATCGGGTCGGCCTGATCGGCCCCAACGGAAGCGGCAAGACCACGCTGCTCAAGCTGCTGCTGGGCGAGCTCGCGCCGACCGCGGGCGAAGTGCGGCTGGGCAGCAACCTGCAGGTCGCCTACTTCGACCAGTACCGCGCGACCCTGCGCGAGGACTGGAACGCGATCGAGAACGTCGCCGAAGGCCGCGAGTCGGTGACCATCAACGGCCGCCAGAAGCACGTGATCGGCTACCTGCAGGACTTCCTATTTACCCCCGAACGCGCGCGCGCGCCGATCACCCGCCTGTCCGGCGGCGAGCGCAACCGGCTGCTGCTGGCGCGGCTGTTCGCGCAGCCGTCCAACCTGCTGGTGATGGACGAGCCGACCAACGACCTCGACGTGGAGACGCTGGAGCTGCTGGAGGAATTGCTGGCCGAGTATCCGGGCACCCTGCTGCTGGTCAGCCACGATCGCGACTTCCTCGACCACGTGGTGACCTCGACCCTGGTGATGGAAGGCGGGGGCCGGGTCGGCGAGTACGTCGGCGGCTACAGCGACTGGCTGCGGCAGCGCCCGGCCGCGGCGGAGCCAACGCCCACGAAGCCAGCGGCGGCGAAACCTGCGACTCCCGCGCCGCAACCCGCCACGCAGAAGCGCAAGCTCAGTTACAAGGAAACGCGCGAGCTGGAGCAATTGCCGGCACGCATCGAGGCGCTGGAAACGCGCATCGCCGAACTGACCGCGCTCAGCGGCGACCCGGCGTTCTACAAGCGCGACGCGGCCGCGATCACCGCACACAATGCCGAGCTGGCCGACGCGCAGGCCGCGCTCGACGCCGCCTATGCGCGCTGGGCCGAGCTGGAAGGCTGACGCGGGCACTTGCCGGTCGTCGCGCCGCGGCGTACATCCGCAACTCCGCCCCCGGGGAATTGCCATGAAGCGCATCGCAAGCCTGTTCCTGCTCACCCTCGCGCCGCTCATCGCGGAGGCCGCCGTCAGGGACGCCACGCCGGCCGGCTTCACCGTCGAGAACAGCCAGGTCGTGCCGGTCGACGCAGCCACCGCCTGGCAGGCGCTGGTCGCCGACGTGGACCGCTGGTGGCCGCGCGACCACGTCTGGTGGGAAGGCGCCACGCTGCGCATCGAGCCGCGTGCCGGCGGCTGCTTCTGCGAGGTCGCGGGCGAGCGACAGGCCTGGCACATGAGCGTCGTGTTCGTGGATCCCGCGCGCACGCTGCGCATGACCGGCGGCCTCGGCCCGCTGCAGGGCATGGGCCTGCATGGCGCGCTCGAATGGCGCTTCGAGCCGGCGGGCGAGGGCACCCGCATCACCCTGTGGTACCGCGCCGGCGGCTACACCCCGGACGACCTGTCGAAATTCGCGCCGGTGGTGGACGGCGTGCAGGCCGTGCAGCTCGCCGCGCTCGCCGACCACATTCGCGCGCATGCCGCGGCGCCCTGAACAAGCCGGCCTGCCGGGCCTGGACGGCGGCCGGTCGCCGCCACCGCACCGGCTGTTCTTCGCCCTGTGGCCGGACGCCGCCACGCGCGCGGCGATCGCCGCGGCCACCGATGCCGTGCTGCGGGCGCAGCCGGCGCAGGGGCGGCGGCTGCGGCCGGACCGCTACCACCTGACGCTGCAGTTCCTGGGCGACATCCCGGCCGAACGGCGCGACGCCGTGCTGGCCGCGGCGACCGCAGCGGCTGCGAACGTGGACAGTCCGGCCTTCGACCTCGTCCTCGACCAGGCCGGCGGCTTCGCCAACGCCCGCGTCTGGTGGCTGGGGCCGACGGCGGCGCCCGACGGACTGCGCGCGCTCTGGGACGCGATCGCCGTCGCGTTGCCGCACCGCGGCGTGAAGCCGAAGGCCTCGCCCGGCTTCTCGCCGCACCTGACCATCGTCCGCGACGTCGCCGCGCGCCTGCCGGCCACCCCGGTCGCGCCGATCCGCTGGCGCGTCGACCGCTTCGTCCTCATCGACAGCCAGCCGCCGAAGCCCTACCGCATCGTCGGCGAGTGGCCGCTGCGCGGTTGACGCCCTCCCCCGCGGAGCGGGGGAGGGTTGGGGTGGGGGGTGAGTCTCCGCCAGCGCGCCGGGCGGGAGAGGCAGGCAGGACACGCCGTGAATCCGTCCATGGAGGCTCGGATGCGCCATCCATGGCGCATACGGTCCTGCCTGCCTCTCCCTCCCGGGCTCGGGCCCATGACGCCCTTTTGGGCATGTGACGATTGCGCCGTCTTCATTGCAGCCACGCCAGATTCGGTGTGATTTCCGCCGGAGCACCGCAATGATCCGCAAGCTCGCCTCGGGCGAATACCGCATCTATTCGCGCAAGGTCGATCCGAAGACCGGCAAGCGCCGCAACCTCGGCACCTTTCCCACGAAGGAGAAGGCCGAGCAGCACGAGCGCGAGATCCAGTACTTCAAGCACCACTGACGATGCCGGCGCGCATCCGCATCGGCGTCGCCGGCTGGTCGATCCTGTCGCGGCACCGCGCGCTGTTCGGCGAGGAGGGCAGCCACCTCGTGCGCTACGCGACCCGCTTCGACGCGGTCGAGATCAATTCCTCGTTCTACCGTCCGCACGCCACAGCCACCTACGCGCGCTGGGCCGCGCAGGTGCCGCCCGGCTTCCGCTTCTCGGTGAAGCTGCCGCGGGCGGTCACCCATGACGCGCGGCTGGTCGGTTGCGGCGCGCTGCTGGACCGCTTCGCCGGCGAGGTCGCCGGACTCGGCCGCCGGCTGGGCGGGGTGCTGGTGCAGTTGCCGCCGAGCCTGGCCTTCGACGGGCGTGTTGCCCATCGCTTCTTCGCGATGCTGCGCCGCCGTTTCGATTGCGCGATCGCCTGCGAGCCGCGGCACGCCAGCTGGTTCGTGCCCGGCGTGGATGCGCTGTGGCAGCGCCACGTCGTTGCCCGGGTCGCCGCCGATCCGGCGCGCGTGCCGGAGGCGGCCTTGCCCGGTGGTGCCGGACGCTGGGCCTATTTCCGCTGGCATGGTTCGCCGCGCATGTACTACGACAGCTACGACGACGCGCGCCTGCGCGACCTCGCGCAGGCCCTGCGCGCCGCCGCGCGCGGCCGCCGCACGGCCTGGTGCATTTTCGACAACACCGCCGGCGGGCATGCGCTGGCGGATGCGGCGCGACTGCAGGCGATGCTCGCTACCCCGTAGAGCGGAGCTTGCTCCACCGGATGGCAAGAAAGCGGAGCAAGGAGCACTCACGCCAGCGCGCCGGGCGGGAGAGGCAGGCAGGACACGCCGTGAATCCGTCCATGGAGGCTCGGATGCGCCATCCATGGCGCATACGGTCCTGCCTGCCTCTCCCACCCGGCACGCCCCCATCGCTTCCGCGACGTGATCTACGCTTTCCGGCTTCCGGCTTCCGGCTTCCGGCTTCCGGCTTCCGGCTTCCGGCTTCCGGCTTCCGGCTCCCGGCTCCCGGC
>DATLJD010000006.1:0-172046 GCA_035539135.1 Lysobacteraceae bacterium | reverse complement strand
GGTATTGCTTTTCCCTTAGCTGGGCATCCATGCCCAGATGCGGGCGCGCGCCATCCATGGCGCGCTGACGCAACACCCCCGCCCTCCCGGTCGCTCGGGAAAGATCCTCGCGGCTTGCCGTAGAGCGGAGCTTGCTCCGCTGCGTCCAGGCCCGGACCGCGTGGCAGCGGAGCAAGCTCCGCTCTACGAAGAGCGAGGCCGAACCGCGAGAGTGGTGGGGACGCGTCGGGTGGGAGAGGTAGGCAGGACCGTATGCGCCATGGATGGCGCATCCGAGCCTCCATGGATGGATTCACGGCGTGTCCTGCCTGCCTCTGCCGCCCGGCACGCGCGCGCGAACCAACATGATTCGTGGGCCAGCTGCCTGCGCCTGCTGAAAGGCAGCAGTCACCTCAATTCGCCCACTCCAGCTGCATCCACAGCTTGGCGGTGTCGCGCGCCCAGGCGTCGGCGCGGTAATCGGCGAGCTTGACCAGGCCGCGCACGCCCTTCACCACCGGGAAACCGAGCGAGGCGTTCCACTCGCGGCCATAGCGCGCGTCGCCGGCGTTGGCGCGGTAGTCGTGCCGGGCCAGCTGCCAGTCGTAGCGGCCCTCGCCGAGCTTGCCGCCGGCGGCGAGGTAGCGGTCGTCGAGCCCAGCCGCCGGCGTGACATTGAACTTGTCGGCCCCGCCGTTGAAGGCGTGCAGCGTACCCAGCGGCGCCTGCAGCGCGTGGGCGCCGTCGCCGCCGAGGTGCTCCCAGCCGGCGCGGAAGCTCGTGCCGCGCCACGTGTAGGCGGGTTCGACCAGCCAGTAACGGTGCGAGAAGTCGAGCGGATTGTTCTCGTAGTCGCGCTGGCGGGCGTATTCCAGCGTCAGCGCGAAGCCGCTGCCGTCGCGCACGAAGTCGGTCACCGAGCGCAGTCCGGCGGTGCGGGTGGACGCCGCGGCGACGTCGCGGTCCTCGTGCAGCCAGGCGTAACCGGCGAGCTGCTGCGGCCCGCGCTTCCACGCGAGTTCTGCGAGGTGGGTGTCGAGGTCGCGCTCGCGCGCGCGGTGATCCAGCGCGCGGTCGCCGGACACGCGGTGGACGCGGTCGAGCCAGGCGTAGCGCGCGCTCCAGCCGGGCGCGATTCGCCAGTCCAGCGCCAGCGCGTCGAAGGTCTGCTCGTTCTGCCGCCAGCCGCTGTTGCCGACCCAGCGCTGGTTGTCGAACAGCAGGCGCTGGCGGCCGGCGACCACGCCGAAGGCGTCGTTCTTCCAGCCGACCCAGGCCTGGTTGAGTTCGGCGCCTTCCGGGTCGGCGACCAGCGGGCGGTCGCCGGGCCGTTGGCGCCACTGTTGTAGCCGTCGCCGGGGGCGGCGATGCCCTCGCCTTCGACCAGCGCATGCCAGCCGTTGTCGAGGCGGAAGCGAAGTCCGGCGCGGGCCCGCAGCGTGGTGGCGTCGGCGTTGCGCGCGAACGCGTCGTCCTCCACCCGTTCGTTGCGCAGCCGCAGGTTCCATTCGAAGGAGACGGGTCTGTCGGCCACAGGCCCTGCGGCGTGGGCGGCCGGGACGAAGGCCATCGTGAACGCGATCGCGAGGGGCAGCGGGGCGAGGAAAAGGCGCATGGACGCGGGTCCGGTGGGAAGGATGGCGCACAGCGTCCGTGGGCGCCCCGCCCGCCACCTTGACACGGATCAAACGGCGCTCCGCCGGCGCTGCAAGACTTCACGCAGGGTTGATCCAGGTCAGGGCGCGGGCAAGGCGGGGGAGCAGACTGGTGCCATCCAGATTTTCCAGTCCCAACCCTTGGAGTTGCCAAGATGAAAGCTGCCCTGCTCCGCTCCGCCGTGGTGATCGCCGCCGTCGTGGTCGTGGCCCTTCTCGTGGGCTTCGCTCGCTACCAGGTGGCCTCGGCTACCCTGTCCCCGCCCGACGCCCAGGCGCCGGCCCAGCAGTCGATGCTGCAGCCGTTCTGAGCCCCGACCGACACTGATCCGACAGGAGACAGCGAATGATTCGTCGTCATCTATTGCCGGTAGCGATCGCGCTCGCGGTTGCCTCCATCGCCGGCTGCAAGCAGGGACCCGGCGCGGACAAGGCCGGCGCCCCTGCCGTCGCCGCGCCGACGGACTCCGGCGGCTCGCTCAAGGGCGACTTCGGCCCGCCGCAGGGCAAGCCGATCGAGGCGGTGCTGACCAGCCCGCCGAACGTGCCCCCGCCGGTCAACCGCGACTACCCCGCCAAGGTCATCGTCACCCTGGACGTGGTCGAGAAGGAAATGCCGATCGCCGAAGGCGTGACCTACACCTTCTGGACCTTCGGCGGCACCGTGCCGGGCAGCTTCATCCGCGTGCGCCAGGGCGACACCGTGCAGTTCCACCTGCGCAACATGCCCGACAGCAAGATGCCCCACAACATCGACCTGCACGGCGTCACCGGCCCCGGCGGCGGTGCGGCGTCGACCTTCACCGCGCCCGGCCACGTGTCGCGCTTCACCTTCAAGGCGCTCAACGCCGGCCTGTACGTCTACCACTGCGCGACCGCGCCGGTCGGCATGCACATCGCCAACGGCATGTACGGCCTGATCCTGGTCGAGCCGCCGGGCGGGCTGCCCAAGGTCGACCGCGAGTACTACGTCATGCAGGGCGACTTCTACACGACCGGCAAGTACCGCGAGAAGGGCCACCAGCCCTTCGACATGAACAAGGCGATCGACGAGCACCCGACCTACGTGCTGTTCAACGGCATGGAGGGCGCGCTCACCGGCGACAACGCGCTCAAGGCCAATACCGGCGAGACGGTGCGCCTGTTCGTCGGCAACGGCGGGCCGAACCTGGTCTCCAGCTTCCACGTGATCGGCGAGATCTTCGACAAGGTCTGGTTCGAGGGCGGCACGCGCTACAACGAGAACGTGCAGACCACGCTGATCCCGGCCGGCGGCGCGGCGATCATGGACTTCCACCTGGAGGTGCCGGGCAGCTACGTGCTGGTCGACCACTCGATCTTCCGCGCGTTCAACAAGGGCGCGCTGGCGATCCTGAAGGCCGAGGGCAAGGAGCGTCCCGACATCTACTCCGGCAAGGAAGTCGACGCGATGTACATCGGCGACCAGGCCAACGCCAACCTGAAGGCGGTCGGCGCCGCGGCGGCCGCGGCCAAGGCCGGCGAGCTGACGGTCGAGGACCAGATCAAGGCCGGCGAGGCGCTGTTCGCGGGCACCTGCTCCACCTGCCACCAGGCCAACGGCCAGGGGCTGGAGGGCGTGTTCCCGCCGCTGGCGGGCTCCAGCTTCCTCAAGGAGAACCCGAAGCGGATCGTCGACGTGATCCTGCACGGCCTGACCGGGCCGGTCACGGTCAACGGCAAGGAGTACAACTCGGTGATGCCGCCGATGTCGCAGCTGACCGACGACGAGGTGGCGAACATCTCCACCTACGTCCTCAACAGCTGGGGCAACCCGGGCGGCAAGGTGACCAAGGACGAGGCGGCCGAGGTGCGCAAGAACGCTCCGGCGGCGCCGGCCGCGGAGCACTGAGCCGGAATGCGCAGGTTCGCCGCCCTGCTGCTGTGCGTGCTCCCCGTCGCCGGTGTCGTCGCCGGCGGCGCGGGGTACGTACGGCTGCCGGGCGGCAGCTTCCGCACCGCGCTGAAGTACGAGGACCAGAAGACCGGCGTGACCCAGGTCGCGCCGTTCGAATTGATGCAAAGGCCGGTGACGAACGGCGAATTCCTCGCCTTCGTGCGTGAGCACCCGCAGTGGCGTCGTGACCGCGTCGCCCGTCCGCTGGCCGACGCGCGCTACCTCTCCCACTGGAAGTCGGCCGACGCGCTGGCCGACGCCGTGCAGGACCGGCAACCAGTGACCCAGGTGAGCTGGTTCGCGGCCGATGCCTACTGCCAGGCGCAGGGCGCGCGGCTGCCGACCTGGACCGAGTGGGAATACGCGGCCGCCGCCGACGAGCGGCATCGCGACGCGCGCCGCGATCCTGCCTGGCGCGAGCGCATCCTGTCCTGGTACTCGCGTCCGTCCACCGGCGCGTTGCCGCGGGTCGGCCTGCAGGCGCCGAACGCCTATGGCGTGCAGGACCTGCACGGGCTGGTGTGGGAATGGACCGACGATTTTTCGGCGCTGATGATCGCCGAGGACAACCGCAACCAGGGCGATCCCGACAAGGCCCGCTTCTGCGGCGCCGGCGCGCTGGCGATGGACGACCGCGAGAACTACGCGGTGCTGATGCGGGTCGCGATGCTGTCCTCGCTGCAGGCGGGCAACACCACCGCCAACCTCGGTTTCCGTTGCGCCCGGAGCGTGCGATGACCGCTTTCCAGCGTTGCCTGACGGCCGCGTGCGCGCTGCTGCTCGCCCTGCCCGCCTTCGCGGCCGCGCCGGCGCAGGCCGCGCCGCTGCCGCGCGAATCCGTGTACCAGTTGCCGGTGAAGCTCACCGACGCACAGGGCCGGCAGTACGACTGGCGCAGTCTGCGCGGCAAGCCGCGGGTGGTGTCGATGTTCTACACCTCCTGCCAGTTCATCTGCCCGCTGATCGTCGACGCCGGCAAGGCGATCGAGAAGCAGCTCACGCCCGCGCAGCAGCAGCGCGTGGGCTTCCTGCTGGTCAGCATGGATCCCGCGCGCGACACGCCCGCGGCGCTGAAGAAGATCGAGACCGCGCGCAAGCTGGATCCCAAGCGCTGGACGCTGGCCTCGCCGGCTCCGGGCGACGTGCGCGCGGTCGCCGGCGTGCTCGGCGTGCGCTACCGCCAGCTCGAGGACGGCGAGTTCAACCATTCGACGGTGCTGGTGCTGCTCGACGCCGACGGGCGCGAGCTGGCGCGCACCGAGCAGGTCGGCAGCAAAACCGACCCGGAATTCCTCGCCGCGGTGCGCAAGGCCACCGGCACCTAGCAGGCGGCGAAAAGGGGGCCCGACCCGCCGCGGGTCGGACACGACACACCGAACCAGCGCGCCAGCCGCGCGGCGGGCGCCTGCGCGTCACGCGGCCGCGACCATTTCCGGCGGAAGGCTTCCGCCCCACGAGGAGACCACGATGAAGACGATCCCCACCCTGCTGCTCGCGCTCGGCCTGCTCGGCGCCACGGCGGCAGCGCAGGCCGCGCCCAACTGCACCGTCAAGCTCAAGGCCAACGACGCAATGCAGTTCGACCTGAAGACCGCGACCGTATCGGCCTCCTGCCCCAAGATCACCATCGAACTGGCGCACACCGGCAAGCTCGCCGCGAACGTGATGGGCCACAACGTGGTCTTCAGCCACACCGCCGACATGGCCGCGGTCAACGCCGCCGCGCTCAAGGCCGGCGCCGCCGCCGGCTACGTGCCGAAGGACGCGAAGGTGGTCGCCGCCACCAAGACCATCGGCGGCGGCCAGTCCACCAGCATCAGCTTCCCCGGCAACAAGCTGAAGGCCGGCGGCGACTACAGCTACTTCTGCTCGTTCCCGGGCCATTCCAGCCTGATGCAGGGCAAGCTGGTGGTCACGAAGTAACGCCACCGTTCGGGGAGGAAGCGGCGAAGGCGCGAGCTTTCGCCGCTTTTTTTATGCCGCGCCCCCCGGCGCGCGCGCCGGGCGGGAGAGGCAGGCAGGACACGCCGTGAATCCGTCCATGGAGGCTCGGATGCGCCATCCATGGCGCATACGGTCCTGCCTGCCTTTCCCACCCGACGCGCCCCAGCGCTTCCACGATCTGGCCCGTGGAGCTTTGCTCCACGGCTCTGCCGCAAGCGCCCGAGACCTTTCCGAGCGCCCGGGAGGGCGGGGGTGTTGCGTCAAGCGCGCCATGGATGGCGCGCGCCCGCATAAGGGCAGGATTGCCCTTCTAAGGGAAAAGCAATACCCCCGGCCTCCCGGGCGCGGGCCGACGACGCCTTCTTCCTTGAATCGCGACTCAGAGTTGCTGCAGGCGCGCGATCGCCGCGTCCAGCGTCTGCTCGCTCTTGGCGAAGCACAGGCGTGCCAGGCGCTGGCCCGGCGGCGGCTCGGCGTAGAACGGGGACAGCGGGATGGTCGCGACGCCGTGCTCGACGGTCAGCCAGCGGCAGAACGCGAGGTCGTCGAGGTCGCTGACCGCCGAGTAGTCGACCAGCTGGAAGTAGCCGCCCGGGACCGGCAGCGGCCGCAGCTTCGTCGTTTCCAATTGGGCTCGGAAGCGGTCGCGCTTGGCCTGGTAGAACGCGCCGAGCTCTTCGTAGTGCGCCGGATCCTCCGCGATCATCGTCGCGAAGGCGTGCTGGGCCGGGGTGAAGGTGCAGAAGGTGTTGTACTGGTGCACCTTGCGGAACTCGGCGCTCAGCGCCGGCGGCGCGACGCAGTAGCCGACCTTCCAGCCGGTGCAGTGGTAGGTCTTGCCGAAGCTGGAGACCACGAACGCGCGCTCGCGCAGTTCCGGGTAGCGCAGCGCGGATTCGTGGCGGCGGCCGTCGAACACGATGTGTTCGTAGACCTCGTCCGAGAGCAGGAAGATGCCGGTGTCGCGCAGCAGCTCCGCGACCGCTTGCATGTCGTCCGCCGACAGCATCGCGCCTGACGGATTGTGCGGCGTGTTGATCATCAGCAGCCGCGTCTTCGGCGTGATCGCGTCGCGCACCCGCTGCCAGTCGGGCAGGAAGGTGACGGGGTCCAGCGGCACGTGCACCGCGCGCGCGCCGGCCAGCTCGATCGCCGGCTCGTAGCAGTCGTAGCACGGGTCGAGCACGATCACTTCCTCGCCCGCGTGCACCACCGCGTGCACCGCGTCGAAGATCGCCTCCGATGCGCCGGAGGTGACGGTGATTTCCGCGTCGGCGTCCGGCCGCCAGCCGTAGCAGTGCTCGGTCTTGGCGGCGATCGCCTGGCGCAGCGCGGGCACCCCGCTCATCGGCGCGTACTGGTTGTGGCCGGCGCGCATGGCCGCGTCCAGCGCGTCCACCAGGCGTTCGGGCGGCGGGAAGTCGGGGAAGCCCTGGCCGAGGTTGACCGCATGGTGCTCGGCGGCCAGCTGCGACATGACGGTGAAGATGGTGGTGCCGACCTTGGGAAGCTTGGACGTGGGCATCGCGGTGGGGGACCGGCGCGACGGGCGCCATGAGGCTTCCGTTTGTAGCATGCGCGACGTTCCCGTGTTGCCAGCCCGATGCCGAACGCCGACGACCACGCCCGCATCGCCGCCCTCGTGCACGACTACCTCGCCGCGCGCTATCGCTGCGGGTGCGGTGGCCAGTGGCACGACATCGCGATCGGCGCGCCGGCGCCGGAGGTGGAGCGCTGCTTCGCGACGACCGCGCAGTTCGGCTTGCTGTCCGCCTGGAACCCGATGTCGCACCGGCGTCCGGGGTCGGAAAACGAAGCCGCGGACGACGCGCTGCGGGCTGCGCTCGCGGAAACCGGAAACGCCGCCTGCCGCAGCCTCGCCAGCGCCCCCGACGGGGGCTGGGAGGAGCCCGGCTGGCTGGTGCCGGGGCTGGCGCCGGCGGCGCTGGATGCGCTCGCCCGCCGCTTCGGCCAGCTCGGCGTGCTGCACTGGCGGCGCGGGGAACCGGTGCGGCTGCGCATCCTGCATCCGCGCCCGGCCGGCTGGCGCGGGCCGGCGCTGGTCGACTGGGTAGAATGAGCGCCCGCGCGATCCGCGCGCGAGTGCCCGCGATGCCCGACCACCACCCCGCCCCGCCGCTGCTGGCCGCACGCGGCCTCCGTTTCGCGCGCAACGAGCAGCCGGTGTTCGGCCCGCTCGACTTCGCCGTGGACGCGGGCGAGGCGCTGCTGGTGCAGGGCGGCAACGGCGCCGGCAAGACCACCCTGCTGCGCGTGCTGGCGGGCCTGCTGCGCGCGGACGAAGGCGAGATCGACGTGGACGGCCGGCCGGCCAGCGCCGCCCTGCGCGCCCGCGCGATCGCCTACCTCGGCCACCTGCCCGCGCTCAAGGCTGACCTCAGCGCGATGGAGAACCTGCAGTTCCTGTGCGGCCTGCACGGGCGCCGGCGCGGCCAGCTGCCGGGCAAAGCGCTCGCCATCGTCGGCCTCGCCGGCTACGACGACGCCCTCGCCCGCCAGCTGTCGGCCGGCCAGAAGAAGCGCCTGTCGCTGGCCCGCCTGTGGCTGTCGCCGTCGCCGCTGTGGCTGCTCGACGAGCCCTACGCCAACCTCGACCTCGAGGGCATCAACCTGGTCAACCGCATGGTCCAGGCGCACCTGCGCGAAGGCGGCGCCGCGCTGCTGACCACCCACGGCGCCTACGCCGCGCCGCCGGTGCGCACGCGGATGCTGGAACTGGAGCGGGCGGCATGAGCTTCGGTAGCGCCTGCCGCGCGGATGGCCCCCATCCCGACCTTCCCCCGCAAGCGGGGGAAGGAGGCACGCCGTGATGCTCGCCGCCGCCCGCGCCCTGCTGCTGCGCGACCTGCGCCTGCTCTGGCGCCGCCGCGGCGACGCGCTGCAGCCGGCGCTGTTCGCGCTGCTGGTGGTGGTGCTGTTCGCGCTCGCGCTGGGCGCCGAGCCGCGGTCGCTGGCGAAGGTGGCGCCGGCGGTGGTGTGGGTCGCGGTCCTGCTGGCCGGCCTGCTGGCGCTGGACACCCTGTTCCGCGGCGACGCCGAGGATGGTTCGCTGGAGCAGTGGATGCTGGCGCCGGTGCCGCTGGCCTGGCTGGTGCTGGTGCGCACCTTCATGCACTGGGCGACGACCGCGCTGCCGCTGCTGGTCGCCACGCCGGTGCTCGCGGAGCTCCTGCACCTGCCACCTGCCCAACTGCCGTTGCTGCTGGCCTCGCTGGCGCTGGGCACCCCGCTGCTGAGCCTGCTCGGCGCGGTGGTCGCGGCGCTGACCGTGGGCATGCGCCGCTCCGGGATCCTGGTCGCGCTGCTGGCGCTGCCGCTGTACGTGCCGGTGCTGATCCTCGGCGCGGGCAGCGTGGCCGCCGCGGCGCAGGGGCTGGACGCGGTCGGCGCGCTGCTGCTGCTCGGCGCCGGGCTGGCGGTGGCGCTGGTGCTGGCGCCGCTGGCGGCGGCCGCGGCGATCCGGATCGCGCTGACTTGAACGGCGCCGTACCGGCCGGCGCGGCTTGCGCCCGATCAAGGCAGGGCGCGGCGCAATCGGCGAAAATGGCGCGAGTTGCCCGCTCCTGCGCGTTCACCCACCAACGGATCGCGATCGCACGGCATGAATCCCCTCGCATGAATCCCTTCCTCCGCTGGTTCCACCAACTCGGCTCGCCGCCGTACTTCGACCGCTTCGCGACGCGCTGGGCGCCGCGGGCGTACGCGCTCGGCCTGGCGATGATGGCGGTCGGCCTGTACGGCGCGCTGTTCCAGGTGCCGGCCGACTACCAGCAGGGCGACAGCTTCCGCATCCTCTACATCCACGTGCCGAGCGCGTGGATGAGCATGGCGGTGTTCGCGCTGATGGCGCTGTACGCCGCGATCGCGCTGGTCTGGCGGATCAAGCTGTGCGAGATCCTGGCGATGGCCTGCGCGCCCGCCGGCGCCGCCTTCACCCTGATCACCCTCGCCACCGGCTCGATCTGGGGCAAGCCGATGTGGGGCACCTGGTGGGACTGGGATCCGCGCCTGACCACCGAACTGATCCTGCTGTTCCTGTACCTGGGCGTGATCGGCCTCTACAACGCGATCGACGACCGCCGCGCCGCCGCGCGCGCGGCCGGCCTGCTGGCGATCGTCGGGGTCGCCCTGCTGCCGGTGATCCACTGGTCGGTGGAATGGTGGAACTCGCTGCACCAGGGGCAGACGATCAGGCTGTTCGGCAAGTCGAGCATGGACGCCAGCATGCTGCCGCCGCTGTGGTGGATGGTCGCCGGCACCCACGTCTGGTTCGTCGGCTCGCTGCTGGCGCGGGCGCGCGCCGACAACCTGCGCCGCGAGGCCGGCAAGGACTGGGTCGCGAAGATGGCAGGGGCGGCGCGATGAACTACCTGCCCTACGTGATCGCCGCGTACGCCGTGTTCGGCATGGTCCTGGCCTGGGACTACGTCGCGCCGCGGCTGCAGGTGCGCCAGCAGCTGCGCGCGGCCAGGCTGCGCGCCGCGCGCCGCCCATCGCAACCCGCGCCAGACACTGGGCTCCCGCTGTCGCGGGAGTGACGGAAAAAAAGCAATGCACCCCACCCGCAAGCGCCGCCTGCTGCTGATCCTCGCCCTGCTCGCCGCCGCCGCGATCGCCACCGCGCTGATCGCGCTGGCCCTGCAGCGCAACGTCGCCTACCTGTATACGCCCTCGGAAGTGCTGCGCGGCGAGGCCGGGCAACACGCCCGTTTCCGCCTCGGCGGGATGGTCGCGGAAGGTTCGTTCCAGCGCGCGCCCGGCTCGCTGGAAGCGCATTTCGCGGTCGACGACGGCGACGCCACGTTGCCGGTCGTCTACACCGGCATCCTGCCCGACCTGTTCCGCGAGAAGCAGGCGGTGATCGCGACCGGCCGCATGCAGGACGGCACCTTCGTCGCCGAGCAGGTGCTGGCCAAGCACGACGAGACCTACATGCCGAAGGAAGTCGCCGACAAGATGGGCGTGGCGCACCGCAAGCACGGCGTGCAGGACGAAGGCGCCACGCCGGCGACGGGCCAGCCGTCGATGGACCAGTAGCCGTGCTGCCCGAACTCGGCCAGTTCGCGCTGATCCTCGCCCTGCTGGTGGCCGCGCTGCAGGCGGCGCTGCCGCTGGCCGGCGCGAAGCGCGGGATCGGCGCGTGGATGGCGGTCGCGCGGCCGGCGGCGTACGCGCAGCTCGGCCTGGTGGTGCTCGCCTTCGTGGTGCTCACCCTCGGCTTCGTGCAGCAGGACTTCTCGCTGCGCTACGTCGCCGAGAACAGCAACTCGTTGCTGCCCTGGTACTACCGCATCACCGCGGTGTGGGGCGCGCACGAAGGCTCGCTGCTGCTGTGGGCGCTGATCCTGGCGCTGTGGACCGGGGCGGTCGCGCGCTTCTCCAGGCGGCTGCCGGCCGAGGTCATCGCGCGCGTGCTGGGCGTGATGGGGCTGGTCGCGCTCGGCTTCCTCGCCTTCCTGATCTTCACCAGCAACCCGTTCGAGCGGCTGCTGCCGGCGGCCGGCGAAGGACGCGACCTCAACCCGCTGCTGCAGGACCCGGGGATGATCGCGCACCCGCCGCTGCTGTACCTGGGCTACGTCGGCTTCTCGGTGCCGTTCGCATTCGCGATCGCGGCGCTGCTCGGTGGCACGCTGGACGCGCGCTGGCTGCGCTGGACGCGGCCGTGGACCAACGTCGCCTGGGGCTTCCTCACCCTCGGCATCGCGATCGGCTCGTGGTGGGCCTATTACGAGCTCGGCTGGGGCGGCTGGTGGTTCTGGGATCCGGTCGAGAACGCCAGCTTCATGCCGTGGCTGGCCGGCGCGGCGCTGCTGCACTCGCAGGCGGTGACCGAGAAGCGCGGCAGCTTCCGCGGCTGGACTTTATTGCTCGCCATCGCCGCATTCTCGCTGTCGCTGCTGGGCACCTTCCTGGTGCGCTCGGGCGTGCTGACCAGCGTGCACGCGTTCGCCGCCGACCCCACCCGCGGCCTGTTCATCCTGATCTTCCTCGGCATCGTCATCGGCGGCTCGCTGCTGCTGTACGCGCTGCGCGCGCCCTCAGGCGACGACGGCGCGCCCTTCGCCGCGTCCTCGCGCGAAACGCTGCTGCTGGTCAACAACCTGCTGCTGACCTCCGCCTGCGCGATGGTGCTGCTCGGCACGCTGTATCCGCTGCTGGCCGACGCGCTGGAACTCGGCAAGATCTCGGTCGGCCCGCCCTACTTCGCGCTGCTGTTCACCGTGCTGATGACGCCGCTGGTGCTGCTGCTGCCGTTCGGACCGCTGACCCGCTGGCAGCGTGAGCAGCCTTCGAAGCCATTGGCGATGCTGCTGCCGTGGCTGGGGCTGGCGGCCGGCGTGGCGGTGGTCGCGTACTTCATGGCGCCGCGCGGCCCGTGGAAGACCGCGGCCGGGCTCGCGGCGGCCACCTGGGTCGCGGCCGGCACCGCGCGCTTCGTCTGGCAGCGACTGCGCGCCAGCCGCAGCCCGCTCACCCGCGAGATGATCGGCATGACCCTGGCCCACGCCGGCATCGCGGTGTTCCTGGTCGGCGCACTGCTGGTCGAGGGGTTGAGCCAGCAGCGCGAGCTCGCCGTCGCGCCCGGGCAAAGCGTCGAACTCGGCCGCTACGCCTTCCGCTTCGACGGCGTGCAGCACCGCGAAGGGCCCAACTACACCGCCGACCGCGGCACCGTGCAGGTGCTGCGCGACGATCGCCCGCTGACCGTGCTGCACCCGGAAAAGCGCGCCTACGCCAGCGGCGGCCAGGTCATGACCGAGGCGGCGATCGCGGCCGGGCTGAAGCGCGACCTCTACGTCGCGCTCGGCGAGCCGCTCGGCAACGGCAGCTGGGCACTGCGCGTGCACGTCAAGCCGTTCGTGCGCTGGATCTGGCTGGGCGCGCTGCTGATGGCGCTCGGCGGCTTCGTCACCGCGATGGACCGGCGCTTCCGCAGCGAACCACGCCGGCAGGAAGGACAGGCATGAACGCGATCCGCGCCTCGCGCTGGCTGCCGCTGGCGATCTTCTTCGCGCTCGCCGCGCTGCTGGCCGCCGGCGTGTGGCTGAGCCGCAAGCCGAACCGCGAGGCCCTGCCCTCGCCGCTGATCGGCAAGCCGGCGCCGGCGTTCGCGCTGCCGGCGCTGCACGAGCCCGGCCGGCTGGTCACCCTCGACGAGCTCAAGGGCGCGCCCTTCGTGCTCAACGTGTGGGGCAGCTGGTGCCCGGCCTGCCGCGACGAGCACCCGGTGCTGACCCGCTTCGCCGAGACCAAGCGCGTGCGCGTGGTCGGCTACAACTGGAAGGACGAGCCGGCCGACGCCAAGCGCTGGCTCGAGCAGTTCGGCAACCCGTACTGGCTGGTGGTCGCCGACTACGACAGCCGCTACGCGCTCGACTGGGGCATCTACGGCGCGCCGGAGACCTTCCTCGTGGACGCGCGCGGCATCGTGCGCTGGAAGCACGTCGGCCCGCTGAGCGACGCGATCATCGCCGACGAGCTGCTGCCGGAACTGGCGAAGGCGGGGGCCGCGCGATGAAACGCGCCGCCCTGCTGGCGTTGCTGCTGGCGCTGCTGGCACCGCTGTCCGCGTTCGCCCAGGCCAGCGATCCCGCACCGCTGCAGTTCAACGACCGCACCGAGGAGCAGCGCTTCCATCACCTGGTCGCCGAATTGCGCTGCGTGATGTGCCAGAACCAGTCGCTGGCCGACTCCAACGCGCAGATCGCCCACGACCTGCGCCGCGAGGTGCTGGCGCTGATGCGCGAAGGCCGCAGCGATGCGCAGATCGAGGATTACCTGGTCGCCCGCTACGGCGAGTTCGTGCTGTACAAGCCGCGGGTGGAAGGGCGCACCTGGCTGCTGTGGTTCGGTCCGCTGGTGCTGCTGCTGGCCGGCGGCGTGGTGGTCGGGCTGGTCGTGCGCCGGCATGGCGGCGGCCGCGCCGGCGCGGTCGCCGAAGACGACGGGCAGGAGTGGTGATGGTCGCTTTCCTCGCCGCCGCGGCGGTGGTGCTGGTCCTGGTGCTGGCCCTCGTGCTGCGCCCGCTGTGGCACGGCACGCGCGCGGTGTCGCTGGCGCTGGCCGCGGCCGTGGTGCTCTCGGCTGCGTCGCTGTACCTGCTGGTCGGCACCCCGGCCGCGCTCGACCCGGCCATGCGTGCCGCGCCGGCCACGCTGCCGGAAGCGATCGCGCGACTGGAAGCCCAGCTCGCGCAATCGCCCGCCGACGCCGACGGCTGGCGCCTGCTCGGCCGCGCCTACACCGCCGAAGGCGATGCGGCGAAGGCGCGCGACGCGCTCGGCCGCGCCGCGACCCTCGCGCCGGACGATCCCGACGTGCTGTCGGAGGCCGCGCAGGCGCGGGCGATGGCCGATGCGCAGCACCGCTTCGACGCGCAGGCGATCGGCTGGCTGCGGCACGCACTCGAGGTGCAGCCGCAGCACCAGCGCGCGCGCTGGCTGCTCGGCGTGTCGCAGCGCCAGGCCGGCCAGCCGGCGGACGCGGCCGCGACCTGGGAGCCGCTGCTGGCGCAGGTCGATCCGCGCACGGCGGTCCCGCTGCGCGAGCAGATCCAGGCCGCGCGCAAGGACGCCGGGCTGCCGCCGTTGCCCGAGCCCGCGGACGCCCCGCCGGCGCAGGGCACGCTGACGGTACACGTCGCGCTCGACCCGCAGCTGGCCGAACGCGTGCGCCTGCGCGGCGACGCCACGGTGTTCGTGATCGCGCGCGCGCCGGGCGGGCCGCCGATGCCGATCGCGGTCGAACGCCGGCAGGCTGCCGAATTGCCGCTCACCGTTACCCTGGACGACGCCGACAGCCCGATGCCGACCGGCAAGCTGTCCGCACAGCGCGAGGTGGAGCTGGTCGCTCGCATTTCCGCCAGCGGCAACGCGACGCCGCAGGCGGGCGACCTCGAATCGGCGCCGGTGCGCGTCACCTTGCCCGCCAGCGCGCCGGTGGAGCTGCGGATCGGACAGGCGCGGGAATAGGTCGCCGGCGACGACCCTCCGGCTTTTGCGACAATGACGCGGCGCCGGGCCGCGTTGCCCGCGTGCTTCCCCGCGACGCAGGCCCCGCATGACCGAGTTCATCCCGCCCGGCACCCGCTTCCTCGCCCTGTCCTCGCCGTTCGCCATGAAGCGCGGCGGCAGCCTGCATGGCGCACGCATCGCCTACGAAACCTGGGGCGCGCCGAACGCCGCGCGCGACAACGCGATCCTGATCCTGCCGGGCCTGTCGCCCGACGCGCACGCCGCCGCCAGCGAGGCGAATCCCGAGCCGGGCTGGTGGGAGGCGATGCTGGGCCCGGGCAAACCGATCGACACCGACCGCTGGTTCGTGGTCTGCGTCAATCCGCTGGGCAGCTGCAAGGGCTCGACCGGCCCCGCCTCCGTCGATCCGGCGACCGGCGAGCCGTACCGCCTCGCCTTCCCCGAACTGTCGATCGAGGACGGCGCGGACGCGGCGGCGCAGGTCGTGCGCGCGCTCGGCATCGACCGGCTCGCCTGCGTGATCGGCAACTCGATGGGCGGGATGACCGCGCTCGCGTTCCTGCTGCGCCACCCGGGGCTGGCGCGCCACCACGTCAACATCTCGGGCAGCGCGCACGCGTTGCCGTTCTCGATCGCGATCCGCTCGCTGCAGCGCGAGGCGATCCGGCTCGACCCGGCCTGGAACAACGGCCACTACGACGAGGCGCACTACCCCGAGGCCGGCA
Source organism: Lysobacteraceae bacterium (assembly GCA_035539135.1). GTDB lineage: Bacteria > Pseudomonadota > Gammaproteobacteria > Xanthomonadales > Xanthomonadaceae > JABFWF01. Next base: position 156,829 of record DATLJD010000006.1, on the reverse strand, counting down.
TGCGGATGGCGCGCAAGCTCGGCGTGATCACCTACCGCTCGGCGCTGGAATGGGACGGCCGCTTCGGCCGCGTGCGGCTGGATTCGGACCGCCGCGACGACGAGGATCCGTTCGGCCTCGAGTTCGAGGTCGAAAGCTACCTGGAAGCGCACGCGCGCCGCTTCGTGCGCCGCTTCGATCCCAACTGCTACCTCTACCTCAGCCGCTCGATGGACTGGTTCGACCTCGCCGAGCACGGCGGCGGCGACGTGATGCGGGCGCTGGCCCGGATCCGGGTGGAGAAGGCGCTGGCGATCGGCGTGCACACCGACATCCTGTTCCCGTTGCAGCAGCAGGAGCAGGTCGCCGACGGCCTGCGCGCGGGTGGCGCGGACGCACGCTTCCTGCCGCTGGAGTCGCCGCAGGGCCACGACGCGTTCCTGGTGGATTTCGAGCGTTTCGGGCCGGCGGTCGGCGAGTTCCTCGCCGCGCTGTAGGCACGTCGGCCGCGTCCATGCGTCGCGGTACGGCAGGCATTGCACAGGCTGCGGCCGCAACCCGCGTCATTCCGGACTAGAATCGCCGCATGACCGATCCGTGCCTCCCGGACACCGATTTTCCCGGCCAGGCCAAGCTGGTCGCCGCGATCGACGCCGCGCTCGGCGCCGGCGACGAGCACGCGATCACCGCCGCCCTGCGCAACGCCCTGTGCCGGCTGATCCGCGACCGCGAGGTGCAGCTGCCTGCCTGCGTGCATGAACCGGTCGCCGACCACTACGCGCGCCGCGAGCTGTACCGCAGCCCGCGCCACGGCTACAGCGTGGTGGCGATGACCTGGGCGCCCGGCCAGGGCACGCCGGTGCACGACCACGCCGGCCTGTGGTGCGTGGAGGGCGTCTGGAAGGGCGAGCTGGAGATCGTCCAGTACGAACTGATCGAACGCGACGGCGAGCGCTACCGCTTCCGCGCCGCCGGCGGCATCCACGCCGGACCCGGCAGCGCCGGCAGCCTGATCCCGCCGCACGAATACCACACCATCCGCAATGCCAGCAGCGACGCGATCGCGATCTCGCTGCACATCTACAAGGCGGAGATGGCCTGCTGCTCGAAGTTCCAGCCGCAGGCGGGCGAGTGGTACCTGCGCGAGAGCGCGCAGCTGAAGACCGACGAAGCCGCCTGACGCGTCACCCCGCGACATGACATCCGTCAGCTGACCGACGGCGCCGCTTCGCTTACCGTGATGGCCCTCCCGCCACGGAGCCGCCATGCTGACCGACCTGCTGCTCGCCGCCGGCCACCACCTGCTGGTGTTCGGCCTCGTCGCCATGCTGGTGGCGGAAGCCGTGCTGCTGCGCGGCGCGCTCGACCCGCCCACGCTGCGGCGCGTGGCCCGCCTGGACGCCGGTTACGGCGCCTGCGCCGGGCTGCTGCTGGTGGTCGGGCTGTGCCGCATCGCCTTCGGCGTCAAGGGGCACGACTTCTACCTGCACAACCCCTGGTTCCACGCCAAGCTCTGCGCCTTCCTGCTGGTCGGCCTGCTGTCGATCCTGCCCACCGTGCGCTTCCTGCGCTGGCGCCGCGCGCTGCGCGCCGATCCGGACTTCGCGCCCGCGCCGGACCAGCAGCCGCGCCTGCGCCGCGTCCTGCGCCTGGAACTGGCGCTGGTCGCGCTGATCTTCGTGCTGGCCGCGGCGATGGCGCGCCACGGCGGCTTCTGAAGCGACGCGGGGCGTCGGATATACTGCGCGCCCGCGCCGGAATGGCGGAATCGGTAGACGCAGCGGACTCAAAATCCGCCGCCCCTCAAAAGCGTGTGGGTTCGAGTCCCACTTCCGGCACCAGCCGCGCCCCCGCGCGGTTTTTTGTTGGACGAAAAAGGTGAAGGCCCGGTCGCCACGATGGTCGTCGTGGCAGGCCGAGCCTTCTGTGCCGAAGATGACGGACATTGCGGGTCCGGTCTGACCGGTGCCTGCGGTGTCTGTCCTTCCTCGACGCGTGCAGGCTAGCGCGGTGGCGGTGAGCGCACCGTCAATCGGCGCGACCGTTCGTCGGCGCCCACGGCCACCAGCCGCGGCCGGTCTGCGCGTAGCGGTCGGCGGCGCGCTCGAACGGATTGCGCGCACCAACCCCGCCGCACGCCAGGTACAGCGGCAGGAACAGCGGGCCGAGCGCCATGTACTGCAGCACGTGCGCGTGTTCGTGCGCGGCGAGGCTGATCGCCGGCTCCTCGCATTCACCGGCGCGATGCGCGTAGGTGCGGCAGCCGACGTCGAGGCTGGCGCCGGTGTGCAGGATCACGTTGCCGAGGGTGAGCGCGCCGCCCGGCCCCCACGGGAAGCGCTGGAAGACCAGCGCGCGCGCCCCCGGATGCCAGCGCGGCTTCGCCCCGAACGCCAGCGCGGCCGCGCCGGCGACCAGGCCGAGCGCGGTGTTCGGCGCGGCCCACAGCGCGCCGGCGGCGAACGCAATCGCACGCAGGAGCCGGATCCGCTTCGCCTCGCTCACGCCGCGCCTTCCGCCGGGAACATCCGCGTGCCAGCGTATGGCCCGCCGCGTCAGGTGCGCGGCAAGGTGACCCCGGTCTGCCCCTGGTACTTGCCGCCGCGGTCCTTGTACGAGGTCTCGCAGACTTCGTCGGACTGGTAGAACAGCATCTGCGCGACGCCCTCGTTGGCGTAGATCCGCGCCGGCAGCGGCGTGGTGTTGGAGAACTCGAGGGTGACGTGGCCCTCCCACTCCGGCTCCAGCGGCGTCACGTTGACGATGATCCCGCAGCGCGCGTAGGTGCTCTTGCCCAGGCACACCACCAGCACGTCGCGCGGGATGCGGAAGTACTCGACGGTGCGCGCCAGCGCGAACGAGTTCGGCGGAATGATGCACACGTCCGCCTCGACGTCGACGAAGCTCTTCGGATCGAAGTGCTTGGGGTCGACGATCGTCGAGTTGATGTTGGTGAACACCTTGAACTCGCGCGAGCAGCGCACGTCGTAGCCGTAGCTGGAGGTGCCGTAACTGACGATGCGGTGGCCGTCGGCGGCGGTCTTGACCTGGCCCGGCTCGAACGGCTCGATCATCCCGTGTTGTTCGGCCATGCGCCGGATCCAGCGATCGCTCTTGATGGTCATGCGGATTCCCTGCGGCCTGCGTGGCCGCGCGAAGGCCGGATTGTAAGGGCGGTGCCGGCCCGTCGCCCGGGCCGGCACGGGAACGCCGCTACAGCAGTTGCGCGCCCAGCGTCACCGGCGCCCGCGGCCGCGCCGCCAGCGCCTGCGCGACCCGGCGCGCGGCGTCGCGGCAGGCTTGCGCCGCCCGCGACTCCGGCGCCGCCGCGACGATCGGCACGCCGGCGTCGCCCTGTGCGCGGATCGCCAGTTCCAGCGGCAGGCTGCCCAGCAGCGGCACGTCGTACTGCGCGGCCATGCGCGCGCCGCCGCCCTGGCCGAACACGTGCTCGACGTGGCCGCAGTTGCTGCACACGTGCACTGCCATGTTCTCCAGCAGGCCGAGCACCGGCACCTGCACCTTCTCGAACATCTTCAGCGCCTTGCGCGCGTCCAGGGTGGCGATGTCCTGCGGCGTGGTGACGATCACCGCGCCGGCGACCGGGATCTTCTGGGCCAGGGTGAGCTGGATGTCCCCGGTGCCCGGCGGCAGGTCGACGACCAGGTAGTCCAGGCCCTCGTCGCCGCCCCACAGGGTCTGCTCGAGCAGCTGGGTCAGCGCCTGGGTGGCCATCGGCCCGCGCCAGATCATCGGGGTGTCCTGTTCGACCAGCAGGCCGATCGACATCGCCTCCACCCCATGCGCGCGCAGCGGCACGATCGACTTGCCGTCCGGGCTCTCCGGCTTGCCCGACAGCCCCAGCATCATCGGCACGCTGGGGCCGTAGACGTCGGCGTCCAGCACCCCGACCCGGCCGCCCTCGGCGGCCAGCGCCAGGGCCAGGTTGACCGCGGTGGTGGACTTGCCCACCCCGCCCTTGCCGGAGCCGACCGCGATGACGTTGCGCACCCGCGGCAGCGGCGACAGGTTGGGCTGGACCGCGTGGGCGGCCACCCGGTGGCCGAGCTCGAAGCTGGCCAGCTCCAGGCCCTGCCCGGCCAGGACCGCGGCCACCCGGGCCCGCAGGACCTCGGCCCCGGCGCCCGCCAGGGGGTAGCCCAGGGTCAGGGCGACCGCGGCGCGGCCGTCGCTGGCAGCCACCCGGACCCGCGCCCCGGTGGTGGCCAGTGACGGCCCGTCGACGGGGGAAGCCCCCTCCAGAATGTGACGCTCTAATGACTCGGACAAGGCGCTTTCTCGCGTGGGGACAGGGGGTGTGACAGGCCCTTTAACACTATGTTAAGGTCGGAAAGTCGGTATGACGACAACTCGCGAAAAGACCAACCACAAGTTGGGATACCCCGCCGGGCAACCGGCATTTTCTTAAATCCGATCAGGGGATTCACTGATGGCAACAAAGGGCAACGGGCTGCAACCCAGCCGTCTGAGCGCTGCACTGTTCGCCGCGCTTCTCATGCCGGTCACCGGCGCCGCCTTCGCACAGGACGCGAACGCGCAACAGGACCAGGACCAGACCTCGGCGACGAGCTCGGACACCAAGGCCAGCACGCTCGACAAGGTCATCGTGACGGGTTCGCTGATCCCGCAGACCGAGATCGAGACCTTCAAGCCGGTCACCGTGATCTCGGCCGAGGATCTGCAGACCCGCGGTTTCAGCAGCGTGCAGGAAGCACTGCATGACAGCTCGTTCGCCACCGGTGGCGTGCAGGGCAACCAGACCTCCGCCTCGTTCACCCAGGGCGCCGAGACCAACAGCCTGTTCGGCCTGAATCCGGGTTACACCAAGTACCTGATCGACGGCCGCCCGATGGCGAACTACCCGGCGCTGTACAACGGCTCCGACGTCTTCAACAACATCAGCGGCATTCCGATCGACCTGGTCGAGCGCATCGAGATCCTGCCGGGCGGCCAGTCCTCCCTGTACGGCTCGGACGCGATCGCCGGCGTCATCAACATCATCCTCAAGAAGAAGGTCGACGGCACCGTCATCAGCGGCCGCTACGGCTGGTACGACGAGGGCGGCGGCGAGAGCAAGCGCGCCAGCCTGGCGACCAGCTTCGGCAGCGAGGATGGCCGCTTCAACATGCTGTTCGGCGCGCAGTTCGAGAACCGCGATCCGATCTGGGGCTACCAGCGCGACCTGACCAAGCAGTTCAACACCGAGGGCACCTCGCCGCCGGTCGCGAGCCGCGACGTCCTGGTCATCGGCTACTACTCGGGCTACATCTTCCAGGACCCGAACAACTGCGCCGGCGTGGCCAGCGGCTTCAACGGCACCGAGGGTCTGCGCACCCGCGCCGGCCAGCCCGAGCCGTACTGCGGTTCGTTCTACACCCCGGGCTACCGCACCCTGAAGAACGGCAAGGAAAGCGGGCAGATCTACACGCACGCCACCTTCGACGTGAACGACAACGTCCAGCTGTACGGCGACCTCCTGTACAGCAAGGAATCGACCCGTTACCACATCGGCTCGAACTACACCTGGTGGGGCACCAGCGTGAAGTGGGGCTACTTCATCGATCCGGACATCGGCGACTTCATGCAGTTGCAGCGCGCCTTCATGCCCGAGGACATGGGCGGCTGGGAGCGGTCGATGGACCGCAACGACAGCCAGTCCTACGCGCTGACCCTGGGCGCCAACGGCGTGTTCGGCGACTCGAACTGGGATTACGACGTCGGCCTGACCCGCACCGAGTACAAGCTGACCGAGAACAGCTTCGCCCGCCTGGCGGATCCGATCAACGACTGGTTCGAGGACAACATCCTCGGCCCGCTGCTCGGCACCACCAGCGGCTATGCGATCTACCGCCCGGACTATGCGGCGTTCTACAACATCATCCCGGTCGACGTGTTCAACAGCTTCACCGGTCGCACCCGTTCGCACAGCCGCACCTACGACAACATGCTGCGCGCGCAGGTGACCAACGGTGCGCTGTTCTCGCTGCCGGGCGGCGACGCCGGTATCGCGATCGCGGTGGAAACGGGCACCCAGGGCTGGGACTACCAGCCTGACGCCCGCCTGATCCCGGACCCGGTGACCCTCGAGTCCGAAATCTGGGGCACCACCTCGATCAGCGGCAGCGGCTCGCGCAGCCGTTACGCGGTGACCGGCGAAATGCGCCTGCCCGTGTGGGATCCGCTGACCATCTCGATCTCCGGCCGCTACGACAGCTTCAAGGCCGAAGGCGAGAAGGTGTCCAAGCCGACCTACGCGCTGGGCATCGAGTACCGTCCGTTCGAAACCCTGCTGTTCCGCGGCAAGTACGGCACCGCGTTCAAGGCGCCGACCCTGGCCGACCAGTTCCAGGGCCTCAGCGGCTTCTACAGCTTCACCAACGACTACCTGACCTGTAACGCCGCCGGCTACGGCATCGACGATTTCGCCGACTGCGTCGCCGACCTCGGTTCGAACACCGCGCAGCCGCAGTTCTTCGGTACCCAGTCGGGCAACCTCGACCTGGAGCCGATCACCGCGGACGTGTGGAGCTACGGTGTGGTGTGGGCCCCGACCGCGAAGTTCTCGATCGGTGCCGATTACCACCACTGGAACATCAAGAACGAGGTCGCCCAGCAGAGCATCGATCAGCTGATGCGCGACGAGATGAACTGCACCCCGGTGGCGCAGGGCGGTACCGGCCTGCTGGACCCGAACTCGGGTACCTGCCAGGCGGCGTTCGACCAGATCACGCGCGACGCGCTCGGCGACGTCCAGTCGATCTACGTGACCAAGATCAACGTTGCGCGCGAAGTGCTCAACGCGGTCACCGTCGACCTGAACTACGTGCAGAGCCTGGGCGCGTGGGGTGACCTGAAGCTCAACGGTTCGTGGACCCGGAACCTGAAGCACGAGCAGCAGACCTACCCGACCGATCCGGTCATCGACCTGCTGAACAACGGCTACTACAGCCGCGATCCGAACTACCGCGCCAATGCGTCGCTGGCGTGGAGCAAGGACGCGTGGACCACCACCCTGTACGCGAACTACATCGGGCCGACGGGCAACTACATCGCCTGGACGAACCTCGATGGCTTCGACCATCCGGGCGGCGGTCGCGTGAGCTCGTACACGACCTACAATGCCAGCGTGAACTGGGACGTGACGCCGGACGTGCAGCTGTCGTTCATCGTCACCAACCTGTTCAACAAGATGCCCGACATGGACGTGGGTTCCTACAACGGCCTGAGCGGCGCTCCGTACAACGCCGACATGTTCGACGTTTACGGCCGGGCGTTCTACGTGGAAGGTCGCTGGAACTTCGGCAAGGCGGACTGATCGCCAAGCCGTTTTCGATGCTGTATCTAAACCCCGCCGCGAGGCGGGGTTTCTTTTTTGGGGCCGCCGCCCACGCCGGCGCCATGTGCGCTGAACGGGCCGCGGCCGCCTGCTCCATACGCAGGCGGATGCGGTATAACTGCGGCAACCGGGCGGCTGCCGCCCGGCCCAAGTCCCTCGGGAGGGGAGCATGCGCAAGTTACTGATCGGCCTGCTCGCGGCGCTGCCGCTGGTGGCCTTCGCCCAGACCGGTCCGGAAGGCCGCTGGAAGACCATCGACGACGAGACCGGCAAGGTGAAGTCGATCGTCGAGATCACCCAGGCCGCCAATGGCACGCTGCAGGGCAAGGTGGTCGAGATCCTGCATTCGGATCGCGGCCCGAACCCGACCTGCGACAAGTGCAAAGGCGCCAACAAGGACAAGCCGGTCAAGGGCATGACCATCCTGTGGGGCCTGCGCGCGGACGACGACGAATGGACCGGCGGCACCGTGCTCGATCCGGCCAAGGGCAAGACCTACAAGGCCAAGGTCGAGATGCTCGGGCCCGACAAGCTCGGCATGTCCGGATGCATCGCCTTCATCTGCCGCCAGCAGGTGTGGGTGCGCGAGTAGGCGCGCGGCTTTTCGCTTCAAGGAAAGGCCCGGCATGCCCGGGCCTTTTCCTTTCTCCGGCCGGCCAATCGGGCGCGCGCGGGCCGCGTGCGATAATCACCGGCCGTGTTTCGCGCGCCACTGCAGCCCATGCCCCGCACCGCCGTCGTCACCTGCGCCCTGCCCTACGCCAACGGCGCGCTCCACCTGGGCCACCTGGTGGGTTATATCCAAGGCGACATCTGGGTGCGCGCGCGGCGGATGGCGGGCGACACGGTGCACTTCGTGTGCGCCGATGACACCCACGGCACGCCGATCATGCTCGCCGCGGAGAAGGCCGGGGTCACCCCCGAGCAGTTCATCGCCGGCATCCAGGCCGGCCATGAGCACGACTTCGCCGACTTCGGCGTCGCCTTCGACCACTACGACTCGACCAACTCGGCGCGCAACCGCGCGCTGACCGAGGCGATCTACGCGAAGCTGGACGCCGGCGGCCACATCGCCCGGCGCAGCGTCGCCCAGTTCTACGACCCGGCCAAGGGCATGTTCCTGCCCGACCGCTACGTCAAGGGCACCTGCCCCAACTGCGGCACCCCCGACCAGTACGGCGACAACTGCGAGCACTGCGGCGCGACCTACGCGCCGACCGACCTCAAGGATCCGCGTTCGGTGCTCAGCGGCGTCGCGCCGGAACTGCGCGAGTCCGAGCATTTCTTCTTCGAGGTTGGGCGCTTCGAGGCCTTCCTGCGCGAGTGGCTGGCCGGCGACGTCGCGGTGCCGGGCGTCAAGGCCAAGCTGCAGGAATGGCTCGACGGCGAGGGCGGCCTGCGCGCCTGGGACATCTCGCGCGACGCGCCCTATTTCGGCTTCGAGATCCCCGGCCATCCGGGCAAGTACTTCTACGTCTGGCTGGACGCGCCGATCGGCTACCTGGCCAGCCTGCAGGCGCTGTGCGAGGCGCGCGGCGCCGACTTCGACGCCCTGCTCGCCGCCGGCAGCGAAGCCGAGCTGCACCACTTCATCGGCAAGGACATCGTCACCTTCCACGGCCTGTTCTGGCCGGCGGTGCTGCACGGCGCCGGCCTGCGCGCGCCGACCCGGCTGCACGTCAACGGCTACCTGACCGTGGGCGGCGCGAAGATGTCGAAGTCGCGCGGCACCTTCGTGATGGCGCGGACGTACCTGGACGTCGGCCTGCCCGCCGAGGCGCTGCGCTACTACTTCGCGGCCAAGACCGGCGGCGGCGTGGACGACGTCGACCTCAACCTCGCCGACTTCGTCGCGCGGGTGAACAGCGACCTGGTCGGCAAGTTCGCCAACCTCGCCAGCCGCTGCGCCGGCTTCATCGGCAAGCGCTTCGACGGCAGGCTCGCCGACGCCCTGCCCGAGCCGGCGATGTTCGCGCGCTTCACCGCGCAGCTGCCGGCGGTCGCCGAGGCCTACGCGCGCAACGAGGCGGCGCACGTGCTGCGCATCGTGATGGGCCTGGCCGACGAGGCCAACCGCTGGATCGACGAGCGCAAGCCGTGGGTGATCGCGAAGCAGGACGGCGCCGACGCCGAACTGCAGGCGGTGTGCACCCAGGGCCTGAACCTGTTCCGGGTGCTGACCGGCATGCTCAAGCCGGTGCTGCCGCGGGTCGCGGAACAGGCGGAAGCCTTCCTGCGCGCGCCGGTGGCCCGCTGGAGCGACCTCGAGGCGCCGCTGCTCGGCCACCGCATCGCCGACTACGTCCCCCTGTTCACCCGCATCGACCCGAAGCAGATCGACGCCATGACCGAAGCCAGCAAGGACACCCTCGCCCCGCAGGCGGGCGCGAAGCCCGCCGCGGACGCCAAGCCGCAGGCTGCCGCGCCGGAGCGCGCCGCGACCATCGGCATCGACGATTTCGCCAGGCTCGACCTGCGCATCGGCAAGGTGCTGGTGTGCGAGGCCGTCGAAGGCTCGGACAAGCTGCTGCGCTTCGAGCTCGACGCCGGAGACCTCGGTCGCCGCCAGATCTTCTCCGGCATCCGCGCCAGCTACGGCGATCCCGCCGCGCTGGTCGGCCGCAGCGTCGTCTTCATCGCCAACCTGGCGCCGCGCAAGATGCGCTTCGGGCTGAGCGAAGGCATGATCCTGTCCGCCGGCTTCGACGGCGGCGGCCTGTTCCTGCTGGACGCCGACCAGGGCGCGCAGCCCGGCATGCCGGTGAAGTAGGGCGGCCTTGCCGCACGACGCGATTCGCGTTCCGTGGCCCGCACGCACCGCAACGATGGATCCCGTCGAACGCATCGACCGCCTGCTGCCGCAGACCCAGTGCGGCCAGTGCGGCTACGCGGGCTGCCGCCCCTACGCGGAGGCGATGGCGCGCGGTGACGCGGGCCCCGACCGCTGTCCGCCCGGCGGCGACGCCGGTGCCCGCACCCTGTCGCTCGCGCTCGGGCTGGCGCCCGTGCCCTACGACCGCACGCGCGGCGCGCACAAGCCGCCGCAGGTCGCGCTCGTCGTCGAGGACGACTGCATCGGTTGCACGAAATGCATCCAGGCCTGTCCGGTCGACGCCATCGTCGGTGCCAGCAAGCTGATGCACGCCGTCGTCGAACCCCTGTGCACCGGGTGCGAGCTGTGCGTGCCGGCCTGCCCGGTGGATTGCATCGTCCTGACCCCCGTTTCGATGGCGGCGCCCGTGCGCGAGGGCATCGCATCCGGGGACAACGGCGCGCGCCCGGGTGGCGCGCATGACGTGCTAGCGTGACGCCCCTGACTTCCACTTCGACCATGCCGCCGATCGCATCGAATCCCTCCGGACAGGATCCACGCGCGCTGTGGGACGCCGCGCAGCGCAGCATCGTGGAACGCCGGATGGACGTCGCGCGTACCCAGCTGCACGCGCTGCTGGAAACGCATCCCGGACATGCCGGCGCGCACACCCTGCTGGCGGGCATCGTGCTCGCCGAGGGCAAGGTGCGCGAGGCGACCGTCGAACTCGCCCGCGCGGCGGCGACGCTCGACCGCGACCCGGCCCTGCTGGTGCGGGTCGCGCAGGGCCTGTCGCGGCTGGGCGAGGTCAACGCCGTGCGCGCCTGCCTGGCCCATCCGCTGACCCGCGAGGTCCGCAACGGTGCGTTCCTGACCGCGCTCGCCCACATCTTCCACGGACTGGGACTGCACGCGCAGGCGCTGGAGCTGATGGAACGCGCGCGCGCGGCCGGCCACGACGCTCCCGAGGCGAACTACTTCCACGCCCTGCAACTGCAGTTCACCGGCCGACTGGCCGAGGCGGAAGCTGAAATGGAGGCGGGCCTGCGCCGCGACCGGTTCCCGGGCCGGTTGCCTCTCTCGCTGGCCCGGATCCGCACCCAGACGGCGGGCGCCAACCACGTCGCTGTCCTGCGCGAACGGCTCGCGACGGTGGAGCCGGGGAGCGAAGCGCAGGCGGCGATGGAGTTCGCCCTGTACAAGGAGCTCGAGGACCTCGGCGACCTGGATGGGGCGTGGGCCGCGCTGCAACGCGCGAACGCGGTGATGGCGAAGCGGCTGCCCTACGACGCGGAAGCGGAAACCCGCCTGTTCGATGCGATCATCGCGCGCTTCGACGCGTCCTTGCTGGCGGGGCCCGCGGCGGACCTCGCCGGGCCCACGCCGATCTTCGTGGTCGGCCTGCCGCGTTCCGGCACGACCCTGCTGGAACGCCTCCTCGGCAGCCACCCGGCGATCGCCTCCGCGGGCGAGCTGCGCGACCTGCCGCTGCAGCTGCGCTGGGTCGCCGACCGCCACGGGCGGGAGATCCTGGACCGGCAACTGCTGGACGACATCGCCACCCTGGACTTCGGCCTACTCGGCCGGCGCTACCTCGAGCAGAGCAGCTGGCGCGCGCACGGCAAGCCCTGCTACGTGGACAAGCTGCCCACGAACTTCATGCTGGTGGGCCTGATCCGCCGCGCGCTGCCGCACGCGAAGGTCGTGCACATCACCCGCGACCCGATGGACGTGTGCTTCTCCAACTACCGGGCGCTGTTCGGCGACGGCCACGCCTACAGTTACGACCTCGCCGCCCTCGCCCACCACCACCGTCAGTACCGCCGCCTGATGCGGCACTGGGAACACGTGGCGCCGGGCTTCGTGATCGACGTGTCCTACGCCGATCTCGTCCGCGACACGGAGGCGACCTGCCGGCGCCTGCTCGCCGCCTGCGGCCTGCCCTTCGAGCCCGCGATGCTCGACCACGGCGGCAACGCCGCGTCGGTGGCCACCCTGAGCAGCGCCCAGGTGCGCCAGCCCATCCACACCCGCGGCCTCGGCGGCTGGGAGCGTTACCGCGACCGCCTGGAACCCCTGCGCGCGGCGCTGGGCGACTGACCGGCGCGGCCGCGCCGGGCGCGGGTCAGGGCTCGCGCGGCGCCACCCCTTCGCGGGCGAGCAGCTCCAGCAGGCCGGAGAGTTGCGGCGCGTAGTGCTTCCAGCGGCCGATCGAGGAACGGTTGATCGACGCGCGCACCTGCACCGCGCTGGCGGTCGCCACCGGTGCCTCGTTGCGTTCGAAGCGCAGGCAGGCGTCGTCCCATGGCAGCCCGCAGAACGCCAGCATCCGCCGGGTCTGCGCCTCCTGGTCATCGACCAGGTCCTCGTATTGCACCTCGAGGATGCGTCCGGGGAGCAACTCCCGCCAATGCGCCATCAGGCGCTCGAACATGAGGTAGTACCGCCCCGTGTCGAGCAGGTCGAAGGAATAGTCGAAGTACGGCGAATCCAGGGCGAAGACCTGGCGGAAATTGCTGAGGCAGGTATCCACGGGATCGCGGCGGAGGCAGATCATCCTCGCCTCGGGCAGGGCGCGGGCGATGAACCCCGCGAACAGGAAGTTGTGCGGGAGCTTGTCGACGAAATGGCGGGCGCCGCCGTGCAGGTGGCGGGTGCTCGCGAGGTAGTCTCGGCCGACCGCCTGCCAGTCGACCCCGCGCGCGGCATCGGCGAACGCCGGGTTGAAGACAAAGCCGGGCACGCCGCCCGTCCCGCGGTCCAGGGCGACCATGAAATCGCGCAGCTCGCCCGCCGACCGCACCTGCGGATGGCTGGAGAGGATGCGTTCCACCAGCGTCGTGCCGGAACGCGGCATGCCGATCACGAAGATCGGGGGCGCCACGTCCTGCGAGGGCGGCGGCAGCGGATCGGGAGCGGCGCGCGCCAGGGTCACGAACATCGCCTCGTCGCGCGCGCTCGTGTAGCCGCGCCCGGTCGCGCCGGCCGACTTGCCGGCCAGCAGGTGCGCGAAGGCATCCGCATGCCGGCCGAGGTCCTCGCAGGTCTTGGCGAGCGCCATGTGCAGGTAGAAACGTGCCTCCACGGTATCGGCCGAAGGCACGGCGGCCAGCAGCCGGTCCAGGACGTTGCGGTCGGCGGTCTGGCGCCGCGCCTGCGCCAGGAAATGGTAGGCGCGCCAGAAACGCGGATTGCGCGCAAGACACGCTTCGTACTCGGCTTCCGCCGCCTCGGTCCGGCCGCTGAAGGCCAGCGTCGTGCCGAGGTTGAAGTGGCTGGCGGCACTGTCGGGCGCGCGCGCGACCGCCGCTTCGAACGCGGCGAGCGCCTTCGCGTGCTGCCCGGCCTGTCCGTAGATCACGCCCAGCATGTCCAGGGTCGCGGCGTCCGTCGGCGAAGACGCCATCGCTTGGTCGGCGAATTCGATCGCGGCGGGCGCTTGCCCCAGGGTCACGCAGGCGCGCGCCAGTTCCGCCAGGGCTTCCGGCCAGTGCGGACGCAGGATCGCCGCCCGGCGCAGGAATTCGAGCGCCTGCCGCGGCTGGTTCTGGCGCGTGGCCGCGACACCGGCGACGAAGTGGGCGTCGGCATCGGCGGGCGCGCGGGCCAGCCACGCGGCGGCGAGCGAGCGGGCGGCAGGCCAGTCGCCGCGACGCAAGGCGGCGAAGGCGGCCGCGCCAAGTCCGTCATGCACGATCCGCGTCCCCGCCCGGCGCGATCGCGCCGCCCGCCTCCAGCAGCGCTAGCAACACGCCCAGTTGCGGCGCGTAGCGCTTCCAGCGCTGCACCGACGACCGGTACAGCGGCGCGCGCACCTGCACGGCGCTCGCCGTGGTGACGCGCGCGCTGTTGTGCTGGAACGCCAGGCAGGTCGGATCCCAGCCGAGGCCGCAGAAGTCGAGCAACCGGCGGGTTTCCGCTTCCTGGTCGGCGACCAGCGCCTCGTAGCCCACTTCCAGGATCCGGCCCGGCAGCGTCTGCCGCCAGAACGCCATCAGCCGGTCGAAGCGCAGGTAGTAGCGGCCGATGTCCAGCAGGTCGAAGGAATAGTCGTAGAACGGCGAGTCGGGCGACAGCAGTTGCCGGAAGTTGCTCAGGCAGGTGTCGACGGGATCCCTGCGCACGCATACCAGCCGCGCCTTCGGCAGCGCGTTCGCGATGTAGCCCGCGTAGAGGAAGTTGTGCGGCAGCTTGTCGGTGAAGCGCTCCTGGCCCCCGCCATGGCGCGCGGTCGCGGCGGCATAGGCCTTGCCGAGTGCGCGCCAGTCGCGGGTGCCGCGCAGGAAGACATCGGGCGCGAGCAGCCCGCGTTCGGGGCTGGCCGAGGCCTGGCGGAAGACGCGGGGGAAATCCAGCAATTCGCCCGCCGAGCGCACCTGCGGGTGGCTTGACAGGATCCGCTCGACCAGGGTGGTGCCGGTGCGCGGCATGCCGAACACGAAGATCGGCGCATCGTCCGGGTGACCCTCGGCGGGCGTGGCTGCCGCGTAGGCCTGCTCGACCGCGTCGAACAGCGCGGCGTCGCGCTCGAACCGGTAGCCCGGCGAGCGCCCGGCCGCCTTGCCTTGCGCGAAGCACTCGAACGCTTCCGGATAGCGCTCCAGGTCCTCGAGCTCCTTGCCCAGCGCCAGCGCGACGTACATCCGCGCGTGTGGCCCGTCCGCGTCCGCGAGCGCCTGGCGCAGGCGATCGACATGGTTCCGGTCTTCGGTCTGCCTGCGCTGCTGCGACAGGGTGAGGTGGGCCTTCCAGTAACGCGGTTCGAGCGCGAGGCAGGCTTCCAGTTCGGCTTCGGCCTCCTCGATGCGGCCCGCGAACACCAGCGAAGTCGCGTGGTTGAATCGGTAGCTCGCGCGGCGCGGTTCGAGCGCGATCACCCGGTCGAACAGGGCCGCGGCACGCTCGTGCTCGCCCAGGTGGGTGTAGACCACGCCCAGCGTGTCGAGGACGATCGCGTCCGCGGGACCCAGGCCGATCGCCCGGTTCGCGGCTGCGCGCGCCGCGTCGGGCCTGCCGTCCTGGACCAGTGCGCGGGCGTACTGCGCCAGCCAGTCCGGCCGTTCCGGCGCGAGCCGCACGGCGCGTTCCAGGCAAGCCACGGCCAGTGCCGGCTGGTCCATGTGCAGCGCGGCAAGACCGGCGATGAAGTTGATGTCCGGGTGCGCCGGAATTTCCCTGAGCAGGTGCATCGCCAGTTGCTGCGCGCGAGGCCATTCACCCGCGTTGACCGCCGCGACCGCGTCGGCGAAGCGCTGTTGCGCCGGAATCGCGCCGGGCACGCCGGTTGCGCTCACCGTGCGCCCGCTCCGCAGGCGGTGCAGATGCGCTCCACCCGGTAGCCCGCCTTGCGCAGCTTCTCCACCACGCCGTCGGGGCCGAGCAGGTGCAGGGCGCCGACCACCACCAGGGTGTCGTCGGTGCCGGCCGCGTCGAGGCGCGCGCGCAGTTCCGGCAGCCAGTTGTCGTTGCGTTCGACATTGATGTGGCGGTAGAGCTGCGGGTAGGTCTCCCGCATCTCCATCCCCATCGCGTCCCACAGCCGCTGCGCGTCGCCCCTGCGCCACGCGGCGTGCAACTGGTCGATGTCGTCCTTGCCGGCCTGGGCCAGCGCGTCGTCGAGGAACTGCAGCTGTTCCTTCGGATCCATGGCGTCGAGGAAGGCGATCTGTTCGGCGCCGGTCTCCAGGCCCGCGGTGGCCTTGCCGGCCTGGCGCGCGGCCTCGGCGAAGTGGTGGTCGAGGCCGAGCCTGGGGTCCAGCCCGCGGCCGGACATGTCGACGATGCTGACCATCAGCCCCACGAACCACGGCTCGAACAGCTGCAACGCCTGCGGCGGCACACCGGTGCGTTGCAGCGCGTCCGCATGGGCCGTGGTCCACGCGGCCAGCTTCTGCCGGGTCGCCTCCGGCAGCGCCGCGTCGAGCCGGGTGCCGTCGGCGCGCATCGCCGCCTGCCCCATCTGCATGCCGAGCGCGGGCGAGTCCATTTCCTCGGGCGCGATCTCGAACACGACCGATTCGGCGTCGTCGAACGCCGCCTGCACCTCGGCGGCGAGCGGGTAGTCCGACGGCCGCAGCATGTGGAACGAGCCAAGCAGGTACAGCGCGTTGTCGGCGTCGGATACTTTCCACAGGAGCGGTACCGGCGGCGCGCCGGCGGCCGGCGTGGCCGCGTGGACCGGGAGGCACAGGACCAGCGCACAGGCGCCGGCGGTCAGCCATCGGGGAATGCGCATCGGTGCCTCAGGAATGGTCGGGCTTGCGGTAGGCCTTCTCGCCCGCGGTGATCGCGAGATCGAGCCGGTTTTCCGGCGGCGGCAGCGGGCAGGTCGCGAACGCCGTGAACGCGCACGGCGGGTTGCGCGCCTGGTTGAAGTCGAGCGTGACCCGGCCCTGCGCGTCCGGCATCGGCGCGTCGAGGAAGCGGCCGGCGCCGTAGCTGCCCTTGCCGCTGGTGCGGTCGGCGAACACCAGGAACAGCGTGCCCTCGCCTTCGTCGAACGCCTCCAGCCGGTGAACCTTGCCGTCGCGCTCGAACTCGACCACGCCCGGGTTCGCGATCGGCTCCATGCCGCCGATGATGTTGGCGACCTCCATGGTGCGGCCGGCCTCGTGCGGGATGAAGCGCGCGCTCACCTTCCAGTCCTGCTCCGCCGGCCAGTACTCGAGGCCGGCGAAATGCACGCGCGTCGGCGCGTCGGCGTGGCGCACGCGCAGCGCATGGCGGCCACCGCGCTCGATCACGGTCGCGCTGCCCTTGCCGTCGTCGAAGGAAATCACGCTGGGGCCGGCGAGGTCGGTGTCGGGGCGCAGGACCACGGGTCCGGCGGGCGGCTGGCCGTCGACGAGCAGCGCGGCGTCCTTGTCCGGGACGAAGCGGAATGCGCCGTCGCGCAGTTCGAGCATGCCCAGGTGCGCGGGGCCCATTCCCAGGCGGATGCCGTTGTCGGCGTCGCTGCCGAGGTAATGCGCGCCGGGTTCGATCCAGTGCAGGCCGATCAGGCTCGTCCAGCCGTCCGGCTTGAGCAGCGTCGCGCGGCGCTGCGCGCGCCAGGCGTCTTCCTCGTGCTGGAACGCGGCGGCGGTGGCATCCATCTTCGGGGTGTCCTCGGCGGGTTGGCGGCTGCAGCCGGCGAACGCGGCGGCAAGGCTGGCGGCGAG
The DNA here is from genome assembly GCA_035539135.1 of Lysobacteraceae bacterium. GTDB lineage: Bacteria > Pseudomonadota > Gammaproteobacteria > Xanthomonadales > Xanthomonadaceae > JABFWF01. Next base: position 139,521 of record DATLJD010000006.1, on the reverse strand, counting down.
CAGCAGGCGGGTCGATCGGGTCACGTCAGCGTCCTCGCAGGAACCATTTGTCGATCTCGGCCAGGCTGAAGCGGGCCCAGGTCGGCCGGCCATGATTGCATTGTCCGGAGCGCTCGGTCGCTTCCATCTCGCGCAACAGGGCATTCATTTCAGGAATGGTCAGGCGCCGGTGCGCGCGCACCGCGCCGTGGCAGGCCATGGTCGCGAGCAGTTCGTCGCGCGCTTCGGCGACGCGGCGGCTGGCGCCGTGCTCGCGCAGGTCGGCGAGCACGTCGCGCAGCAGCGCCTCGGTGTCGCCCTCGGCCAGCAGCGCCGGCACCCCGCGCAGCAGCAGCGTCTGCGGCCCGCTGCGCGAGACCTCGAAGCCGAGCTGCGCCAGGGTCGCCGCCTCGCGCTCGGCGACCTCGGCCTCGCGCTCGGACACCGCCACCGGTTGCGGCACCAGCAGCGGCTGCACGCGCACGCCGGTGCCGTCGTGCGCCGCCTTGAGCTTCTCGTAGCCGATCCGCTCGTGGGCGGCGTGCATGTCGACGACGACCAGGCCGTCGGCGCTCTCGGCGAGGATGTAGATGCCATGCAACTGGGCGATCGCGTTGCCGAGCGGCGGCAACGTCGCGTCGTCGCCCGCGGGCAACGGGGGCAACGCCGGCGTGGCGACCGGCGATCGCGCCTGCGGCGTCGCCCCCGGCGCTCCGTACAACGCCGCGTAGGCGCCCCGCATCTCGTCCACGCGCAGGCCGAGCGGCGACTGCGCCGGCTGCCACGCCGCGGGCGCCGGGTGCGCGACGGCCACCTGCTGCGGCGGCTGCCCCGCGCGCGTCTCAGCCAGCGCCTGCTGCAGCGTGCGGTAGACGAAGTCGTGCACCAGCCGGCTGTCGCGGAAGCGCACCTCGTGCTTGGCCGGGTGCACGTTGACGTCCACGCCGCGCGGGTCCAGTTCGAGGAACAGCACGAAGGCCGGGTGGCGGCCGTGGAACAGCACGTCGCTGTAGGCCTGGCGGACCGCGTGCGAGACGTTGCGATCGCGCACGCTGCGGCCGTTGACGTACAGGTACTGCTGGTCGGCGCTGGCGCGGTTGTAGGCGGGCTGCGCGATCCAGCCGTGCAGGCGCAGGCCGGCGCCGGCGTGGTCCAGGCGCAACGCGTGGCCGGCGAATTCGGCGCCGAGCGTCTCGTGCACGCGCTCGGGCGAGGCGGCCGCGCCGTCGCCGCGATAGCGCCGCGACGGCTTGCCGTTGTGCGACACGCGCAGTTCGACCTCGGGCCGCGCCAGCGCCAGCGAGCGCAACCATTCCTCGATGTGGCCGAGTTCGGTGCGTTCGGCGCGCAGGAACTTGCGGCGCGCCGGCACGTTGTAGAACAGGTCGCGGACCTCGACCGTGGTGCCGGGCGGATGCGCCTTCGGCACCACCTCGCCGATGCGGCCGCCGTCGACCTGCAACGCCGCGCCATGCGCGCTGCCGGCGAAGCGCGAGACGAGCTGCAAGCGGCTGACCGAGGCGATCGACGGCAGCGCCTCGCCACGGAAGCCAAGGGTGGCGACCGCCTCGAGGTCGTCCAGCGAGGCGATCTTGCTGGTGGCGTGGCGGGCGACCGCGAGCGGCAGGTCGTCGGCGGGGATGCCGCCGCCGTCGTCGCGGATCCGGATCAGGCGCACGCCGCCTTCCTCGAGCTCGATGTCGACCCGGCGCGCGCCGGCGTCGAGCGCGTTCTCGACCAGTTCCTTGACCACCGACGCAGGGCGCTCCACCACTTCGCCGGCGGCGATCTGGTTGATCAGGGTGTCGGGCAGCTGGCGGATCGGCAAGGCGGCGACGCGATGCGGGATCGCGATGCGAACGGCCCGTGATGATAGCGGAGCGCGGCCCCGGATCGCGGCGCGGGCGACCCTACTGGCTGCCGGCGGCGCTGGCGGCGGCCTCCGCGCGCGCGGCGTACAGCGTGCCCGGCGGCGGTTGCCGCGAGAAGTAACCGGTGACGCCATCCAGGATGGCGCGGGCGAGGTCGGCCTGGTGCTTGGGATCGTTGAGCCGGCGCTCCTCCTCCGGATTGGAGATGAACGCGGTCTCGACCAGCATCGACGGCACGTCGGGCGAGCGCAGGACCACGAAGTTGGCGCGCTCGACCTCGTCCTTGTGGGTCTTGCCGAGCCGCTTGAGGCCGTCCAGCACGGCGCTGGCCATGTCCTCGGACGCCTTCATGGTGGCGCTCTGCGACAGGTCGAGCAGGACCGAGGCGAGGGTGTCGTCCTTGTCCTGCAGCTTGACCCCGCCGACCAGGTCCGCCGCGTTTTCCTGGCTGGCGAGCCAGCGCGCGGCCTGCGAGGACGCGCCGCGCTGCGACAGCACGAACACCGACGAGCCGCGCGCGGTGGGACTGGTGAACGAATCCGCATGGATCGACACGAACAGGTCGGCCTTGGCCGCGCGCGCCTTCTGGTAGCGCTGGGCGAGCGGGATGAAGACGTCGGTGTCGCGGGTCAGGTAGGCCTTGAGCCCCGGCGTGGCGTTGACCTGGCGGGCCAGTTCGCGGGCGATCTTGAGGGTGATGTCCTTCTCGCGGCTGCCGTTGGCGCCGCGCGCGCCGGGATCCTGGCCGCCGTGGCCGGCGTCGATCGCGATGATCAGCGGGCGCATGCCGGCGCGGCGGGCGATGTCCTGCACGGTCTTGACCGGCGGCTGGCCGGCGACGGCGGGCGTGGACGGCGCCGTCTGCGCCGGTGCGGGAGCGACCGGCTGGCCGGCGAGGATGCGGGCGGGATCGGTAGCCGCGGCGGACACCGGCGCGACGGTTTGCGACGCCGGGGGCTTGGCCTCACCCGCTGCGGGCAGCGTGGCGATCAGGCGCGAGGTCGCCGCGTTGGATGCGGCGGCGGGATCGGCGGGGGCCGTCGACTGAGCAGTGGCCGGCGCCGTCACAGGCGCCACGGCGGCGACGGGCGCGTCGTGCGCGCCATCGCCCGGCCATTCCAGCACCAGCCGCGGGCCGTCGGCGCCGGGCTCGAAATGCGGGGCGAGCGCGACCACCGGAGCCGCCAGGTCGAACACCACGCGCAGCACGCCCGGCTGTGGATGGCCGCTGCGCACCGCGCGCACCAGGCCGCTGGCGGCGGGCAGCTTCACGGTGGCGTCCTGGCGCACGCCGGGCAGGTCGACCACCAGGCGATCCGGGCCGGACAGGGAGATCAGGCGGTACTCGGCCTGCTGGTCCAGGCGCAGCTCGGCGCGGGTGCCGGTGGCGCCGCTGCGCAGTTCGACCGCGCGCAATTCCGCGGCCTGGGCCAGGTTCCAGCACAGCCCGGCCAGCAAGGCCAGGGCGAGCAGGATCTGCTGGACGGTGGCCCCTTTCGCGCGCATGGGGCGGATTCAAGCACCATGCGGCAGGGTTTGCAAGCGGATTTTCCCTTACGGATCCGTAGCCTGCGCGGGTTTCCTGCCAGCCGGGGTCAGGAAGGGGGCGTAACCCGCCGTTTCCGCCAGCCGGGCCAGCCAGGCCTGGCCCGCCGGGGTGCCGGCGACGAACTCCAGCCGGCGCCCGGGCCCGTCCACCGCGAGGACCAGCCGCAGGTCGGCGGCCGGCAGGGCCGGGCCACCCCGTTCCGGCCATTCGACCAGCCACAGGGTCGCCGCGGCGTCGTCCAGGGCCAGGAATTCGAGCTCGCCGGGATCGCCAATCCGGTACAGGTCCAGGTGCAGCGCCTTGCCGCCGGCCGGCAGGCGCGGATCGGCGTAGGGGTAGTGCTCGACGAGGGTGTAGGTCGGGCTGCGGATGGCGCCGGTCACGCCCAGCGCGCGCAGCCAGGCGCGGGCGAGGCTGGACTTGCCGGCGCCAAGGTCGCCGGCAAGGTGCACCACCGCGGCTTCCGGCTGGGTGCGAGCCAGCAGCGCGGCCAATGCGTCGGTCGCTTCCGGGTCGGCGAGGTGGAGGACGGTCATGCGGCAAGGTCCGGATTGGCGAGGCGGCGAAGCCACGGCAGCAGGTCAGTCGCGAGCAGGCCGCGCTGGCCGTCCTCGCGCGCGGCGGCGTCGCCCGCGGCCGCATGCAGCAACGCGCCGCAGCAGGCAGCGTCGAAGGCAGGAAGGCCCTGTGCGCGCAGCGCGGCGATCACGCCCGTCAACAAGTCGCCCATGCCGCCGCTGGCCATGCCGGGATTGCCGGCGGCGACGACGCGCGGGATTTCGCCCGGCGCGGCGACGATCGTGCCGGCGCCCTTCAACACGACGACGCAACCGAAGCGCGCGACGAGCCGCGCGGCGGCGGCGTAGCGGTCGGCCTGCACCGTCGCGATGTCGCAATCGAGCAGGCGCGCGGCTTCGCCGGGGTGCGGCGTGAGGATCGCATCTGCAGGCAACGTGCATGGCCGTTGCGCGAGCAGGTTGAGCGCATCGGCGTCCAACACCAGCGGCTTCTCGCTGGCGAGCGCGGCATCCAGCAGCGCCCTGCCCCAGTCGCCGGTGCCGAGGCCGGGGCCGATTGCGACGACGTTCGCGCGTGCGAGCGGTTTCGCGAGGTCGCCGACGTCATCGACCGCGTGCGCCATCAATTCCGGACGGCGCGACAGCAGCGGCGCGACGTGCGCGGGGCGTGTCGCCGCGCTCGCCAGGCCCGCGCCGCAACGCAATGCCGCTTCCGCGGCGAGCGCGATCGCGCCGCCGCTGCCAGCGTCGCCGCCGATGCACAGCACGTGGCCATAGCGGCCCTTGTGACTGTCCGTGGCGCGCGGTCGCAACCAGCGCGGCAACGCATCCGGGTGCAGCGAAAACCCGGCGGGCGTGGCGCCCGTCGTGTCGACATCGAGCGACGCCAGCGCGGCCTCGCCGACATGGTCGAGCGCCGCGCCGGTCGCCAGCCCGCGGTGCGCAGCCAGCATCTGCAGGGTACGCGTCGCGTGTATCGCCACGCCCTGGACGTGTCCCGTGTCCGCGTCGACGCCGCTGGGCACGTCGAGCGCGTACACCGGCGCGCCGCAGGCCTCGATCGCCTCGATCAGGGCGGCGGCGGCACCCTCCGGCGCCCGCGCCAGGCCGATCCCGAACAACGCGTCGACGACCAGGTCGGCATCGGACAGCCCGCCGTCGAAATCCGCGATCGCGACGCCCGCCGCGCGGCATTCGGCTTCCGCATGGCGCGCCGCGTCGGTACGCGGCGCCGACAGGCGCACGACCCGCGCCGCCCGCCCGCTGCGCGCCGCGTGCGCGGCCAGCAGGTAGCCGTCGCCGCCGTTGTTGCCCGGCCCGCACGCGGCCACGATCCGCTGCGCCCGCGGCCAATGCTCGAGCAGGAAGCGCCAGGCCGCCTGCCCGGCACGCTGCATCAGCGCGTCCTCGCCGAGCGCATTCGCGGCGTCGCGCTCCAGCGCGCGCAGTGCGGCGGTGTCGAGAAGCGGCTGGTCGGAGGGCATGCGCGCGATTCTACGCAGGCCGGGCACGTTCCCGCGTCCAGCAAGGATTGCGGCGGCGCTTCCTATACTGGCGCGGTGAATGCCGCCACCCCGCCGCCGGATTACCTCGCCCTCGCCGCCCGCATCAAGGCGCTGGCGCTGGAGGCCGGCTTCGCGCGCTGCGGGATCAGCGGCATCGAGCTCGGCGCGGACGAGGCGCACCTGCGCGACTGGCTGGCGCAGGGCCTGTACGGTTCGATGGACTGGATGGCGCGTCACGGCGACAAGCGCGCGCGGCCGGCCGAACTGATCCCCGGCACCCTGCGCGTGGTGTCGGTCGCGCTCGACTACGGGCGCGCGCCGGAGGAAGCCTGGGCCAACCTGGCCGACGGCGAGCGCGCCTACGTCGCCCGCTACGCGCTCGGCCGCGACTACCACAAGCTGATGCGCAACCGCCTGCAGCAGCTGGCCGACCGGATCGCGGCCGAAGTGGGACCGTTCGGCCACCGCGTGTTCGTCGATTCGGCACCGGTGCTCGAACGCGCGCTGGCGCGCAACGCCGGCCTCGGCTGGATCGGCAAGCACACCTGCCTGATCGCGCGCGACGGCGGCAGCTGGTTCTTCCTCGGCGAGATCTACGTCGACCTGCCGCTGCCGGTGGATCCGCCGGCAAGCGCGCACTGCGGCACCTGCGCGCGTTGCATCGAGGTGTGCCCCACCCAGGCGATCACCGCCCCGTACCGCCTCGACGCGCGCCGCTGCATTTCCTACCTCACGATCGAACACGAGGGCGCGATCGACGAGGCGCTGCGGCCGCTGATCGGCAACCGCATCTTCGGCTGCGACGACTGCCAGCTGGTCTGCCCCTGGAACAAGTTCGCCAGGCGCAGCGACGAACCGGACTTCCGCGCCCGCAACAACCTCGACAAGGCGACCCTGCCGCAGCTGTTCGCCTGGAGCGAGGAGGAATTCCTGCGCCGCACCGAAGGCTCGGCGATCCGCCGCAGCGGCTACCGGCGCTGGCTGCGCAACATCGCGGTCGCGCTCGGCAACGCGCCTGGCACCCCCGACGTGCTGTCGGCGCTGGAGTCGCGGCGCGACTGCGAGGACCCGCTGGTGCGCGAACACGTGCGGTGGGGGCTGGCGCAGCACGCGCGACGTGCCGTGGCGGCGGACTGAACCGCGCCGGGGCGCCTGCTCAGGCCTCGCCCTCGAGCAATTGCGCCAGCACCACCGCGTTGTTGTGCTCGCTGTCGCGCGCCCCGTAGACCAGGGTGACGTCGCCCGCGCGGGCGAGCGCGCGCAATTCGGCGAGTGCCGGACTTCCTTCCAGTTCGGCGAGATAACGCCGGCGGAATTCCGGCCACTTCGCCGGCTCGTGGCCGAACCAGCGGCGCAGCTCCGACGACGGCGCGACGTCCTTCAGCCAGACGTCGATCGCGGCGTCGGCGCGGGCCACGCCGCGCGGCCAAAGCCGGTCGACCAGGATGCGGGTGCCGTCGCTCGCGGCGGGCGGGTCGTAGGCGCGCTTGCAGCGGACGCGCACGACGCTCGCTCCGCCGCCGCCCCTACGCCGCCGCCTGCGCGGGAATCGAGGTGTTGGTGTGGGTCAGCCGGTTATCGCGGTCGACGTAGACCAGGGTCGGCTTCAGCTTCGCCGCCTCGGCTTCCTCGTAGACGCCGTAGGCGCAGATGATCACCAGGTCGCCGACCGCCGCGCGGTGCGCGGCGGCGCCGTTCACCGAGATGATGCCGCTGCCTTCCTCGGCGCGGATCGCGTAGGTGACGAAGCGGTGGCCGCTGTTGACGTTGTAGATGTGGATCTGCTCGTACTCGCGGATCCCGGAGATGTCGAGCAGGCGCCCGTCGATGGCGCAGGAGCCTTCATAGTGCAGCTCGGCGTGGGTCACCGACGCGCGGTGGATCTTCGCCTTGAGCATGTTGAGCTGCATGTTCCTCCTCCGGCCCGTACGCAGCGGGAAAGGGTGAATAGTGTAGGGATGGCCATGCCGCGCCGCAACAAAACGCGGACTGCCTGTTGCCGGGCAGCCAGACGGATCGCCCTATTCCACCGCGAACTCGAGGTTGTCGATCAGCCGGGTCCGGCCCAGCCGCGCCGCGACCAGGGCCACCCGCGGGCCCGGTTCGCCGTCGGCCGGCTCGGTCAGGTCGGGCCGGCGCACGGCGAGGTAGTCGACCGCGAAACCCTGCGCCTCCAGCGCCGCCGTGCCTTGCGCCTCGGCCTCGGCACGCGCCCGGCCGGCGAGGATCGCATCGCGCAGGGCCAGCAGCGCCGCGTGCAGCGCCGGCGCGCGCGCGCGCTCGTCCGCCGACAGGTACTGGTTGCGCGAGCTCATCGCCAGGCCATCCGCCTCGCGTCGGGTCTCGCCGGCGACCAGTTCGACCGGGAACGCGAGGTCGCGCACCAGGTAGCGGATCACCGCGAGCTGCTGGTAGTCCTTGCGGCCGAACACCGCGACATCGGGCCGCACCTGGTTGAACAGCCGCGCGACCACCGTCGCGACGCCGTCGAAATGCCCGGGCCGGTGCGCGCCCTCGAGCACTCCGGTCACGCCCGGCACGCGCACCTGCACCGTCGCCTCGACGCCGAACGGGTACATCGTCTGCACCGACGGCAGCCACAGCAGGTCGCAGCCCGCCGCGGCCAGGCCCGCGGCGTCCGCCTCCGGCGTGCGCGGATAGCGGGCGAAATCCTCGTTCGGGCCGAACTGGGTCGGATTCACAAACACGCTGGCGACGACGCGATCGGCATGCCGGCGCGCGAGTTCGACCAGCGAGAAATGGCCGGCGTGCAGGTTGCCCATGGTCGGCACGAAGCCGACGCGCAGGCCGGCGCGCTTCCAGCCGGCGATGCGCGCGCGCAGGTCTTCGAGGCGGTCGACGGTTTCGATCACGCGGCGTGCATCCCCATTATTCGTAGGAGTGCGACGCGTCCGGGAAGCTGCCGTCGCGTACCGCGTCGGCGAACGCGCGCACCGCGCCGGCGATCGAGCCGCCGTCGGCGAGGAAATCCTTCACGAACTTGGGCCGGCGATGGCCGGTGTTGACGCCGAGCAGGTCGTGCAGGACCAGCACCTGGCCGTCGCAGCCGGCGCCGGCGCCGATGCCGATGGTCGGGATCGGGCTGGCCGCGGTGATCGCCGCCGCCAGCGCCGAGGGCACGCATTCGAGCACCAGCAGCGAGGCGCCGGCCTGCGCGACCGCCAGTGCGTCCTCGCGCAGGCGCGCCGCGACCCGTTCGTCGCGACCCTGCACCTTGTAGCCGCCGAGGCGCAGCACCGACTGCGGGGTCAACCCGAGGTGCGCGCACACCGGGATCTCGCGCTCGGACAGGAAGCGGATCACCTCCAGCTTGTGGCCCGCGCCCTCCAGCTTGACCATCGCCGCGCCCGCCTGCAGGCAGCGGGTAGACGCGTCCAGCGCGCGCTCCGGGGTGGCGTCGGCCTGGAACGGCAGGTCGGACACCAGCAGCGCGTGCGCGCAGCCGCGTGCCACGCAGGCGGTGTGGTAGACGATGTCGTCCACCGTCACCGGCAGGGTGCTGTCGCGGCCCTGCATCACCATGCCCAGCGAGTCGCCAACCAGCAGCAGGTCCGCGCCATTGTCGTCGAAGCAACGCGCGAAGCCGGCGTCGTAGGCGGTGAGCATCACCAGCTTGCGGCCGGCGGCCTTGGCCTCGCCCAGCATCGGCACGGTCCAGGGCTTGCGTGCGGGGGTGTCGGCGGCCTGCGTGTACACGGCGGCGCTCCGTCTGCGGGGGCGTCATTATGCCGGGCGCGCGGCCGGCGTCGGGTCGCGGCCGCGAGCAGGCGCTCGCCAGCCGATCAACCGGACAGCGGCACGCAGCCGGCCGCGTCGACCGCCGTTAGGAAATCCGCGACCCGGCCGTGTCCGGGAATCGGCATTCCGGGCGCCAGCTCCGCCAGCGGAAGCAGCACGAAGGCGCGCTCGTGCAGATGCGGATGCGGGAGGTGCAGGCCGGGTTCGTCGAGTGCCACGTCGCCGTGCAGCAGCAGGTCGAGGTCGAGCGTGCGCGGGCCCCAGCGCTCGCGGCGCTCGCGGCCGAAGGCGCGCTCGACCGCGAGCAGGCCGTCGAGCAGGTCGCGCGGCGACAGCGCGGTTTCCAGCTCCGCCACGGCGTTGACGAAGTCGGGCTGGTCGGTCAATCCCCAGGCCGGCGTGCGGTACAACCGCGAGGCGCGCAGCAGGCGGGTGGCGGGCAGCGCGTCCAGCGCCGGCAACGCTGCGCGCAGGGTCGCCGCGGCGTCGCCGACGTTGCCGCCCAGGCCGACCCAGGCGCGCACCGGCGCGTTCACTCGGCCGGGCGCGGACGGCGGCGGCGGCGACGACGGCGGCGTGGGGCATCGCCCTCGCCCTCCGCCTCCGCGGCCTCGCCGGAGAAGTCGTCTTCGTCGCCCTCGACGTCCGGCGCCTGCGCCTGGAATTCGCCGATCGCCTCGCTCCAGAACGCGATGTCCTCGGCGTGCTCGTCGGACGCGAACCGGCGCAGCTGCAGGAAGTCCCACGCCGCGCGGAAGCGCGGGTGCGCCAGCAGCCGGTGCACGCGCTTGCGCTGGCGCAGCGAGAAGCGCGGCTGCAGCAGCCAAATCTCCTGCATCGGCACCGAGAACCGGCGCGGCAGCGCGATCCGCTCCAGCTGGTGCACGGTGACGCGGTCGGCCGCGCGCCGTTGCGCCTCGGCCGCGTGCACGCCCTGCGCCTGCAGCTGCATCAGCGCGCGGCAGTAGGCCGGCCACAGCAGCAGTGCGAACAGGAAGGCGGGCGAGACCGGCTCGTCGTTGGCGACCCGCGCGTCGGTGCCGCGCAAGCCTTCCAGCAGCATCCGCCGCAACGCGCCGCTGCGGTTGGACGCCAACGCCGACGCGGTTTCCGGCAGCAGCACCGGCAGCAGGCCGAGCCGCTCCAGGCCGAGGAAGCTCTCCACCGCGTGGCCGGACAGGAACAGCTTCAGGCATTCCTCGAACAGCCGCGCCGGCGCCGCCTCGCGCAGCAGCGGCGCGAGCTCCGGGATCGGCGCCGCGGTCGCCGCGTCGATGGTGAAGCCGAGCTTGGCCGCCAGCCGCACCGCGCGCAGCATCCGCACCGGATCCTCGCGGTAGCGCGTCTCCGGGTCGCCGATCAGGCGCAGCACGCGCGCCTGCACGTCCTCGAAGCCGCCGACGAAGTCGCGCACCGAGAAGTCCTCGATCGCGTAGTACAGCGCGTTGGCGGTGAAGTCGCGGCGGACCGCGTCCTCCTCGATCGTGCCGTAGACGTTGTCGCGCAGCAGGCGTCCGCCTTCGTGTTGCTCGCGGTCGCCGCTGCCGTCGTCGGCGTTGGAGCGGAAGGTCGCGACCTCGATGATCTCGCGGCCGAACACCACGTGGGCGAGGCGGAAGCGGCGGCCGATCAGGCGGCAGTTGCGGAACAGCTGACGGACCTGTTCGGGGGTGGCGTCGGTCGCCACGTCGAAGTCCTTGGGCTGGCGGCCGACCAAGAGGTCGCGCACGGCGCCGCCCACGAGATAAGCGCCGAAGCCGGACTCGCGCAGGCGGTAGAGCACGCGCAGCGCGTTGGGGCTGACGTTGCGCCGCGAAAGCGGGTGCTGGTCGCGGGGAACGATGTGCGGGCCGGCCGGTGCGCCGGCGGAGAGGACGTTGGAGTGTTCGGGCATCGGGCGGCGCGGCCGCGTCGGGAAGGAGAAGATTCGCGTTGCCCAGCGGCAGGCGAGCCCCCTATACTAGCAAGCCGCACTGGCCGGACCCGGCCGTGCGGGCCGGTCGTCCAGCCGGCGGCGCCAGCCGACACCCCCCGCTCCCTTCGTCTAGAGGCCTAGGACGTGGCCCTCTCAAGGCTAAAACACGGGTTCGAATCCCGTAGGGAGCGCCATCTTCCTGCAGCGAGGCCCGCACCGGTTGCGGGCCTCGCCGTTTCCGGGGATCGACCCGGCCGGCGCGCAGCGCGCGCCGCGCCTACAATCGCCGCGTCGCGAAAGTGGCGGAACTGGTAGACGCACTGGATTTAGGTTCCAGCGCCGCAAGGCGTGCGGGTTCGAGTCCCGCCTTTCGCACCAGAAAAAAGGGCGCCGCAGCGCCCTCTTTTCCCTGCATCGCATCGCGGTCAGAGCCGGCTGGCGATCGCCTGCGCGAACGACGCGGTGGTGCCGGTGCCGCCGAGGTCCGGCGTGAGCGCGTCCTTCGCCTCCAGGGTGGCGACGATCGCGCGGCGCAGGCGCACCGCCTGCTCCACCAGGCCGAGGTGGTCGAGCATCTGGCCGGCGCCGAGCAGCAGCGCGCACGGATTGGCGACGCCCTTGCCGGCGATGTCCGGCGCCGAGCCGTGCACGGCCTCGAAGATCGCGGCGTCGGTGCCGATGTTGGCGCCCGGCGCGAGGCCGAGGCCGCCGACCAGGCCGGCGCACAGGTCGGAGATGATGTCGCCGAACAGGTTGGTGGTCACGATCACGTCGAACTGCTCGGGCTTCATGACCAGCTGCATGCAGCAGTTGTCCACGATCAGCTCGTTGCACTGGATGTCGCTGTATTCCTGCGCGACCGCCCGCGCGGTCTTCAGGAACAGGCCCGAGGTCGACTTCAGGATGTTGGCCTTGTGCACCACCGTCACCTTCCTGCGGCCGGTGCGGCGGGCCAGCTCGAAGGCGTAGCGGACAATGCGTTCGGACCCGCGGCGGGTGGTCCTGGTGATCGAGGTGGCGGTCTCGCCGTCGGCGGAGACTTCCTGGCCTTCGGCGCTGTACGCGCCCTCGGTGTTCTCGCGCACGGTGATCAGGTCCACGCCCTCGGCGAAACGTGAGCGGGTGTTCGGGAACGACTGCGCCGGGCGCACGTTCGCGTACAGGTCGAAGCGCTTGCGCAGTTCGACGTTGATCGAGGAGAAGCCCTCGCCCACCGGCGTGGTCAGCGGGCTCTTGAGGGCGACGCGGTTGCGCCGGATGGAGTCGAGAGTGGCGGCGGGCAGCAGCTCGCCGTGCTTCTCCAGCGCGGCCAGGCCGGCGTCGGCGAACTCGTAGGAAAGGCCGACCTGCAGCGTGTCGAGCACCTGCAGGGTCGCGTCCATGATCTCCGGGCCGATGCCATCGCCGCGGATGACGGTGATCGTTTGGGTCATTGGGGGTCTCGCCGACGTGGGGAGGATCGCGCGCCGGGCGGCACGCGATCGAACGGGAGGAGTGAAAACGCGAATTATGCCAGAGCGGCCCGCCCCGCCCGTGACCCAGGTCAGGCCACGCGCGTGGCCCCGGGCGCGGCGTCAGCCGTGGTCGTGCGCGACGGGGGCGGCCGCGTCGCCGGCCTCGAGCTGGTCGAGGAAGTCGACCGCGCGGCGCAGGTGCGGGATCACGATCGAACCGCCGACCACCAGCCCGACCGAGAACGCCTCAAACATCTCGTCGCGGTGCACCCCCGCCTCGCGGCACTGGGCGACGTGGTAGCTGATGCAGTCGTCGCAGCGCAGGACCAGCGAGGCCACCAGGCCCAGCAGCTCCTTGGTCTTCACGTCCAGCGCCCCGGCCTGGTAGGTCTGGGTGTCCAGCGCGAAGAAGCGGCGCACGACCTGGTTGGGCTCGGCCAGGATGCGTTCGTTCATCCGCTTGCGGAACGCGGTGAACGCGCGGACGCGGTCCGCCTCGTCGCCGCCGCTCACGCGCCGCCCCCGGCCACCAGCGGCTCGAACTTGCCGGCGCGGTGCAGCGCCATCATGTCGTCGTAGCCGCCGACGTGGGTCTCGCCGACGAAGATTTGCGGCACGGTGTGGCGGCCGCTCAGGGCGATCATGCGCTCGCGCTGCGCCGGGTCGGTGTCCACCCGGATCTCGTCCCAGGCCAGGCCCTTGCTCTTCAGGAAGTTCTTGGCGGCCACGCAGTAGCCGCACATCGCGGACGTGTAGAGGGTGATCGGGGCGTGCGACGCGGACATGCCGGCTCCTGCAACTTGCGGTGCCGGCCATTGTCCGACATCCGGGGCCCGGCGATGGTCGCAGGCGTGCAACGCTGCGTGACCGGCCAGGCCGATTAACTGGCGATTCACGCCCGCCCGCCGCCCGGCGGGCATCCTCCAGCCAACGCGTTCACACTCTCCCCATGCGCCCCGTCCTGCCCGCCCTGCTGACCTTCGCCCTCGCCGCGCTGCTGGCCCCCGCCGCGCCGGCGCAGGACGCGCGGCTGCCGGACATCGGTTCCTCGGCCGGCACCGTGCTCTCGCCCGCGCAGCAGCGCGCATACGGCGAGATGACCCTCAGCCAGCTGCGCAACTACGGCTACACGCTCGAGGATCCGCTGGTCGGCGGCTGGCTGCAGTCGCTGGGCGCGCGCCTGGGCGCCGCCAGCGACCAGCCGCGCCAGCCCTACACGTTGTTCCTGCTGCGCGAGCGCCAGATCAACGCCTTCGCCACCCTCGGCGGCTACATCGGGGTCAACTCCGGCCTGGTGCTGGCGGCCGACAGCGAGGACGAGGTGGCGGCGGTGCTGGCCCACGAGATCTCGCACGTCACCCAGTCGCACGTGCTGCGCGCGGTGGAGCGGGCCCAGCGCGACAGCGTGCCGATCCTGCTGGCCATGCTCGGCGCGATCGCCCTGTCGCAGGGCTCCGGCAGCAGCTCCGCCGACAACGCGGCGATGGCGGCGGTGGCGTCCGCGCAGGGCCTGCTGGTGCAGCGCCAGATCGACTACACCCGCAGCAACGAATCCGAAGCCGACCGCATCGGCATCCGCACCCTGTCGCGCGCGGGCTACGACCCGGAGGCGATGGCGGACTTCTTCGAGAAGCTGCAATCGGTCGTCCGCGCCAACCAGGGCGGCGAGCGCGAACGCACCCCCGACTACCTGCAGACCCATCCGGTCACCACCCTGCGCATCAGCGAGGCGCGCGAACGCGCGCGCCAGCTGGCGGCCGCGCCCGGCGGTTTCGTGCCCAACGCGTCGGTCAGCGACAACCCGCTGCTGCCCGGTTCGCTGCGGATCGGCGGCGCGCTCGGCGGCGACAGCGGCCAGTTCCTGCTCGCCCGCGAGCGCCTGCGCGTGCTCAGCGCGACCACCCCGGCGATGGCCGTGCGCGAATACGAGGCGCTGCACCGGCGCGGCCCGCTGTCGGCCGCGCAACGCTATGGCCTGGCGCTGGCGCGGCTGCTGGACGGCCAGGCGGAGACCGCCGCGAAGGAACTGGCGGCGCTGCTCGGCGAGGATCCGGGCAACGTCTGGCTCGGCCTCGCCCTCGCCCAGGCCGACGCCCGCGCCGGCCGCGCCGCCGCCGCCGACGCGCGCTTCGAAGCATTGCTCGACCGCATGCCGGGCAACGCCGCGGTCGCCCTGACCTACGCCGGCGTGCTCAACGAGCGCCACAGCGCGGCCGCCGGCCGCCGCGCGCAGGCGGTGCTGCGGCCGCTGCTCGGCACGGGCGCGGCGTCCGACCCGACCTTCCAGCAGGCCTTCGCCCGCGCCAGCGAGATTTCCGGCGACCCGGTCCGCGCCGGCGAGGCCTGGGCCGAGGCGGCCTACCTCAACGGCCGCCCGGAGCAGGCGCTGGTCCAGCTCAACACGCTGAAGAAGCGCGACGACCTGGACTACTACGCCCGCGCCCGCATCGACGCCCGCATCGCCGCGATCACGCCGGTGGTGCTGGAGCTGCGCCGCGAAGGCATCCGCGACGAGGACCTGGGGCGCGGCCGGCAGTTCGAGGCCGGCTTGCGCTGGCGATGAACCTTGCCGCGCCAAGCGTCATCGCCCGGTCACAAATCCGTCGTCCAATGGATTCGTTGCCTGAGGCACACCGCCAGCCATGCAGAAACGCATCCTGATCGTCGACGACGAACCCGCGATCCGCGACATGGTCGCCTTCGCCCTGCGCCGGGACGACTACGAGACCGTGCACGCGGGCGACGGCCGCGAGGCGCAGGAAGCGATCGCCGAACGCGTGCCCGACCTGATCCTGCTGGACTGGATGCTGCCCGGCAGCAGCGGGCTGGAGCTTGCCCGGCGCTGGCGCCGCGACGCGCTCACCCGCGAGGTGCCGATCATCATGCTGACCGCGCGCGGCGAGGAGGACGACCGCGTCGGCGGGCTCGAGGCCGGGGTCGACGACTACGTGGTCAAGCCGTTCTCGGCGCGCGAGCTGCTGGCGCGGATCCGCGCGGTGCTGCGCCGCGCGCGCGAGGACGACGCCGACGGCAGCGTGCGGGTCGGCCGCCTGCGCATCGACGGCGCCGCGCACCGCGTATACGCCGAGATGGAGGACGGCGAGCAGCCACTCACGCTTGGGCCGACCGAATACCGCCTGCTGCATTTCTTCATGACCCACGCCGAACGCGTGTACACGCGGGCGCAGCTGCTCGACCACGTCTGGGGTGGGAGCGTCTACGTCGAGGAGCGCACCGTCGACGTGCACATCCGCCGTCTGCGCAAGGCGCTGGAACCCGCGGGCGTTGAAGGCATGGTGCAGACCGTGCGCGGCGCGGGCTACCGGTTCTCGGCGGCGGGCTAGGCCGCCGGGCGCGCACGCGCCCTGCGGCCTCTCGTAGAGCGGAGCTGCTCCGCTGCCCTTGGTCGAAAAGCGAGCGTGTCGCGAGCGCGCCGGGCGGGAGAGGCGGGCAGGACACGCCGTGAATCCGTCCATGGAGGCTCGGATGCGCCATCCATGGCGCATACGGTCCTGCCCACCTCTCCCACCCGCCGCGCCCCAGCGCTTCCGCGATCTGGCCCGTGGAGCTTTGCTCCACGGCCCTGCTGCAAGCGCCCGAGACCTATCCGAGCGCCCGGGAGGACGGGGGTGTTGCGTCAAGCGCGCCATGGATGGCGCGCGCCCGCATAAGGGCAGGATGCCCTTCTAAGGGAAAAGCAACACCCCCGGCCTCCCGGGCGCGGGCCCAGGACGCTCGCCTCGCCGTCTCCCGTCTCCGCTTACGGCTACCGGCTACCGAATCCCTCTCCCGGCTTCCCGTTCGCCAACCGCCCGTTCAGGAACGCCGGCCTTTCCGCCCGCGATTGCCTAGACTGGCCACATGCCCTCCGCTCACGACAAGATCTGGCTGCCGACCCTGGCCCGCATGGCGCTGCTGCTGGCGGCGGCGGTCGCGCTCGGCTGGCTGGCCGGCTGGCCGAGGATCGCGTTCGCGCTGGCCGCGCTCGGCCTGCTCGGCTGGCAGCTGTGGCGCTTGCGACAGGTGCTGGTACGGATCGAGGCGCGCCAGGCGATCGGCGCGCCCGGCCGCGGCGCCTGGGGCCGGCTCGACCGCCTGCTCGCCCGCGACCAGCGCGAGACGCGCGTGCGCCAGCGCCGCCTGCTCGACATGCTGCGCGCCTACCGCGCCGCCGCCGACGCCCTGCCCGACGCGGTGGTGGTGGTCGCGCGCGACCACCAGCGCATCCTCTGGTCGAACGAGGCCGCGACCCGCCTGCTCGGCCTGCACCACCCCGACGACGTCGACGCGCCGCTGGTCGAACGCCTGCAGCCGCTGCCGCTCGCGCACTGGCTGGCCGGCGGACGCAACGCCGAACCGCTGTTCGACGTGCCCTCGCCGGTGGATCCGGAAATGCGCCTCAACCTGCGCCTGATCCCCTATTCCGACGAGCTGTGGCTGCTGGTCGCGCGCGACGTGACCAAGGTCGTGCGGCTGGAGCAGATGCGCCGCGACTTCGTCGCCAACGTCTCGCACGAACTGCGCACGCCGCTGACCGTGATCCACGGCTACCTCGAGATGCTGGATCCCGCCGGCCATCCCGACTGGGAACCGGCGCTGGCGGAAATGCGCCGGCAGTCGCAGCGCATGACCGGGCTGGTCGAGGACCTGCTGACCCTGTCGCGGCTGGAGGCGCAGGACACCCTGGGCGACGAGCGCGTGGCGATGGCGCCGATGCTGGACGCGTTGCGGCGCGAGGCGGAAGCGCTGAGCCAGCAGCGGCACACCATCGACGTCACCGACGACGCGCGGCTGGACCTGCTCGGCTCGCCGCGCGAGCTGCACAGCGCCTTCTCCAACCTGGTCAGCAACGCGGTGCGCTACACGCCCGCCGGCGGCCGCGTCCGCGTGCGCTTCGCGCGCGAGGGCAGCGGCGCGGTGCTGAGCGTGGAGGACAGCGGCGCCGGCATCCCGGCCGCGCACCTGCCGCGGCTGACCGAACGCTTCTACCGCGTCTCCACCAGCCGCTCGCGCGAGAGCGGCGGCACCGGCCTCGGCCTCGCCATCGTCAAGCACGTGCTCGGCCTGCACCAGGCGCGCCTGGGCATCGCCAGCGAGGTGGGGCGCGGCAGCACCTTCTCCTGCCATTTCGGCGCCGAACGCGTGCTGCCGCGCGAGGCCGCGAGGAACCCCGCATGAAGGCGCGCGAACCACAACCGGCCGCCGGCGCAGCCGCCGCACGGGAAGCGGCCGACGATCCGCTGCGCGACCCGTCGCTGTACTTCAACCGCGAACTCTCCCAGCTCGACTTCAACTTCCGCGTGCTGGCGCAGGCGCAGGACGCGTCGGTGCCGCTGCTGGAGCGGCTGCGTTTCCTGTGCATCTCCTGCACCAACCTCGACGAGTTCTTCGAGATCCGCGCGGCGACCGTGCGCCACGCGCTGGAGTTCGACCTGCCGGTCGCCGCGGACGGCCTGCCGCCGGCGACCGTGCTCAAGCGCATCCATGAGCGCGCCGCGGAACTGGTCGACGCCCAATACCGCTGCTGGAACGAGGTGCTGCGTCCGGCGCTGAACGAGGCCGGGGTGCGGATACTCCCGCGCGAGCGCTGGAACGACGCCCAGCAGGCGTGGCTGCGCGACTACTTCTGCGAGGAGATCCAGCCGGTGCTGTCGCCGCTGGGCCTGGACCCCGCGCACCCGTTCCCGAAGATCCTCAACAAGTCGCTCAACATCGTGGTGGTGCTGGAGGGGCGCGACGCGTTCGGCCGCGCCGGCCACCTCGCCCTGGTGCGCGCGCCGCGCTCGCTGCCGCGGATCATCCAGCTGCCGGAGGAGGTGTCGGGCGGCGAGCACGACTTCGTGTTCCTGTCGGCGGTGCTGTCGGCGTTCGTCGCCGAACTGTTCCCCGGGATGAAGGTGTGCGGCGCCTACCAGTTCCGCGTGACGCGCAACTCGGAACTGATCGTGGACGAGGAGGAGGTGCAGAACCTCGCCCTCGCCCTGCGCGACGAGCTGGTCGGGCGCGGCTACCTGCGCGCGATGCGGCTGGAGATCGCGCAGGACTGCCCGGATCCGATCGTGCGCACCCTGCTGGAGAACTTCGAGTTGCCGGAGGCCGCGGTCTACCGCATCGACGGCCCGGTCAACCTCAACCGCGCGATCCAGGTCTACGACATGGTGCAGCGGCCGGAGTTGAAGTTCCCGCCGTTCCAGCCGCGCGTGCTCAAGGGCAGCGAGTCGATGTTCGACCGGGTCGGCGCCGGCGACGTGCTGCTGCACCATCCGTTCGATGGCTTCGGTCCGGTGGTCGAGCTGGTGCGCCAGGCCGCGACCGACCCCAACGTGCTGGCGATCAAGCAGACCCTGTACCGCACCGGCCGCGATTCGCAGATCGTGGACGCGCTGGTGCAGGCGGCGCGCAACGGCAAGGACGTGACGGTGGTGGTCGAGCTGCGCGCGCGCTTCGACGAGGAAGCCAACCTCGGTTTCGCCGACCGCCTGCAGCAGGCCGGCGTGCAGGTCGTGTACGGCGTGGTCGGCTACAAGACCCACGCCAAGATGCTGCTGATCGTGCGCCGCGAGGGCGCGCGCCTGCGCCGCTACGTGCACCTGTCCACCGGCAACTACCACGCCGGCACCGCCCGCCTGTACACCGACATCGGCCTGATCACCGCGCATCCGGGGATCGGCGGCGACGTGCACCAGGTGTTCCAGCAGCTGTCCGGGCTGGCGCCTGCGATCGAGCTGGACTGCCTGCTGCAGTCGCCGTTCACCCTGCACGCGGCGCTGCTGGAAAAGATCGGGCGCGAAGCCGAGCACGCGCGCGCCGGCCGCGCGGGACGCATCGTCGCGCGCATGAACGCGCTCAACGAGCCGGGCGTGATCCGCGCGCTGTATGCCGCGTCGCAGGCGGGCGTGGAGATCGATCTCGTCGTGCGCGGCGCCTGCACCCTGCGCCCGGGCGTGGCCGGCGTATCCGACAACATCCGGGTGCGCTCGGTGCTCGGCCGCTTCCTCGAGCACGGGCGGGTGTACTGGTTCGGCAACGACGGCGATCCGGAGCTGTACTGCGCCAGCGCCGACTGGCTGGAGCGCAACCTGCTGCGCCGGATCGAGGTCGGCTTCCCGATCCTCGACCCGGCGTTGGCATCGCGGGTCAAGGCCGAGGCGCTGGACAACTACCTGGCCGACAACACCAACGCCTGGGAACTGCAGGCGGACGGCCGCTACTTCCGGATCGCGCCGGCGCCGGGACAGGCGCCGCATTCGGCGCAGCAGTCGCTGCTCGCGCGCCTGGACGGAAGCGCGCGCGCGTGAACGAGGCCACGACCCACACCCACCTGCACGCGCGCTCGCAGCGGCTGCCGCTGCAGGACGGCGACCTGCTGGCCGCGGTCGACATCGGCTCCAACAGCTTCCACATGGTGGTCGCGCGCTACGTGCTCGGCCAGCTGCGCATCGTCGACCGCCTGCGCGAGACCGTGCGCCTGGCCGACGGCCTGGACGCGCGCGGCGGCCTGTCGGCGGAAGCACGCGACCGCGCGCTCGCCTGCCTCGCCCGCTTCGGCCAGCGCCTGCGCGACATCCCGCCGCAGCGGGTGCGCGCGATCGCCACCAATACCGTGCGCCAGCTGTCGGCGCCGCTGGCGTTCCTGATGCCGGCGGAGACCGCGCTCGGCCACGCCATCGAGATCGTCTCCGGCCGCGAGGAGGCGCGCCTGATCTACCTTGGCGTGGCCCACGCGCAGCCGCCGAAGCCGGGCCAGCTGCGGCTGGTGCTGGACATCGGCGGCGGCTCGACCGAATGCATCATCGGCACCGGCTTCGACGCGCTGGAGCGCGAGAGCCTGCAGGCCGGCTGCGTGGTCAGCACCCGGCGCTTCTTCCCCGACGGCCGGCTGACCAAGGCGCGCTGGGAGCAGGCGCTGGTCGAGGTGGCGGCCGAGTTCCAGCAGTTCGCCGGCGTCTACCGCGGCCTCGGCTGGGACGAGGCGCTCGGCGCGTCGGGCACCAACAAGGCGATCGGCGAGATCTGCGCCGCGCTCAAGCTGACCAAGGGCGCGCTCACGGCCGAGGCGCTGCCGCAGGTGCGCGAGCGCCTGCTGCGGGCGAAGCGCATCGACGCGATCGACCTGCCCTCGCTGTCGGAGGACCGCCGGCCGATCATCGCCGGCGGCCTGCTGGTGCTGGAAGCGGCGTTCTCCGCGCTCGGCCTCACCCGCATGGCGGTGAGCCGCGCTGCGCTGCGCGAAGGCGTGCTGTACGACATGCTCGGCCGCGGCAGCGAGGCCGACCCGCGCGACGCTTCGGTCGCCGCGCTGATGCAGCGCTACGGGATCGACGCCGTCCAGGCCGCGCGGGTGGAGGCGACCGCGTTGCAGCTGTTCGAGCGGGTCGCCCGCGACTGGCAGCTCGACGCCGACGACCGCCTGCGCCTGGCCTGGGCCGCGCGCCTGCACGAGCTCGGCCTCGCCATCGCCCACAGCCAGTACCAGGTGCACGGCGCCTACGTGCTGGCCAACTCCGACATCGCCGGCTTCTCGCAGCAGGAGCAGCGGTTCCTCGCCGCGCTGGTGCGCACCCATCGCCGCAAGGTCCCGAAGTCGGCCTTCGACGCCCTGCCCGAACGCCTGCTCGCGCCGGCGCGACGCGATGCCGCGCTATTGCGCCTGGCGGTATTGCTCGGTCGCTCGCACGAGCCGGAGGCGCTCCCGGACCTGCAACTGTTCGCGCACGGCGACCGTCTCGAACTCGCCCTGCCCGCCCGCTGGCTGGAGGCCCGCCCGCTGCTGCGCAGCGACCTCGAGAACGAGGTGCAGGAGATGGCCGGCCTCGGCCTGCGCCTGCAACTGACGGAAACGGCGGGCTGAGCCCGCCGCGTCCGTGTGGCGGCACGCGGCGCAGCCTCAGCCCTCGGCGCGCCGGCGCCCCAGCGCGTACCAGTCCACCCGCCGGGTCACCACCATGATCGCCGCGAGGATCACGAACAGCAGCCCCGCGCCCAGCACCAGCGCGTTGTCCTCCGAGACCAGCAGCCCGTACAGTGCGGCGTACAGCAGCCCCAGCATCGCCGCGAAGCCGAGCCCGCGCGCGCTGCTGCGCAGCACCGCGCCGAGGTAGAAGCCGAGCAGGCCGATGCAGGCGACGCTGGAGACCAGGTAGGCCCAGCCGAAGGCGATGTGCTCGCTGAGGCTCACCAGCAGCAGGAAGAAGATCGCCAGCGCGAGGCCGACCAGGCCGTACTGGATGGGGTGGATCGGCAGCGCCTTGATCAGCTCGAACATGAAGAAACCGACGAAGGTCAGGAGCACGAACAGCAGGCCGTACTTGCTGGCGCGATCGGCCTGCGCATAGACGTTGACCGGTTCCACCAGCGACACCCCGACCGCGTCGATGCCGCCGCCGGCCGCCGACCGCGCGCCGCCTTCCATCTGCGGGAAGCGCTGTCCCTCCAGGAACTGCGCCTGCGCGCGGGTCGCCAGCGAGGACACCTCCCACCGCGCGCTGAAACCCTGCGCGTCCACCGTGCGGGTACGCGGCAGGAAATCGCCCTCGAAGCGCGGATGCGGCCAGCGCGAATCGATCGCGAAGGCGTTGCGGTCGCCCAGCGGGACCAGCGCCAGCGATTCGGTGCCGCCGAGGGTGAAGTCCAGCTTGGTGTCAAAGCGCAGCCGGCTTCCCGCCGCCGGCACCGGCAGCCGCGCGTGGATGCCGGCGCCGCCGCGCGCGCCCTGCACGATCGCGCGCTCGACGCCGGCCACCGTCAGCCGCGGCGTGCCGAGCAGGCCGCGCACGTCGGCAATCGCGAAGCTCAGCCACGGCGCCTCGATCCGGCGCTCGCGCCCCGGCTCGCCGGCCAGCAACTGCACGTCGAAGCGCGCGCTGGCGACCGCGTCGCGCAGTTCGTAGACGCGCACCTCGTGCAGGCCGCGCCGGCGCGTCCCGGGCTGCAGGTGGCCGCGCACGTCGAGTGCCCGCGGGAAGAACACCCATTGCCTGGACTCGCGCCGCCAGACCTTGCGCGGCACGCCCTGCGCGTCGCGCTCCTCCGCCTCCACCAGTTCGCTGTAGGGCACCACCAGCACCGGCCCGGCGAAGGCCTGCGCGCCGGCGTAGCTGGCCGCGATGTCCGCCACCGCCTGCTGCCGGTAGGCCTGGCGCTCGGAAATCGTGCCGCGGATCATCGCCAGCGGCAGCAGGATCGCCAGCGTCAGCACCACCACCATCAGCAGCTTCAATCCGAGTCTCATCGCCCGCTTCCCGTGTGGACCGGGCGCCAGCCTCGGCGCCGGCGGTGAGCACACGACGGGGCGACGGTGAAGCGGGGGTGAAGTCAGGCGGCCGGCAGGCGCAGCGTCGCCACGGTGCCGCCGCCTTCGCGCGGCTGGAGCAGCGCCTCGCCGCCGTGCAGGCGCGCGACCTCGCGCACGAACGGCAGGCCGAGCCCGGAGCTGCGCCGGCCATCGCCGCGCGGCAGCGAGTAGAAGCGCTCGAAGACCCGGTCGCGCGCGTAGTCGGGAATACCGGCGCCGCCATCGGCGACCTGCAGTTGCACGTCGTCCCCCGCGCGCGCCGCCGACAGCGCGACATGCCCGCCGCGCGGCGAGAAAGCGATCGCGTTGTCGAGCAGATTGCGCAGGGCCTGCTGCAGCAGGAAGGCGTCGCCCTCGACCGCCAGCCCGGCCGGCACTGGCGCGACGTCGAGCGCGAGGCCGTGCGCCGCCAGCACCGGCTGCAGGTCGCGGGCCACCGCCTCGACCAGGGCAGCGGCCTCGACCCGCGTCCGCTGCTGCAGCCAGCCGCGCTGCTCGACCGCGGCCAGCGCCAGCAGCTTGTCGATCATCGTGGTGAGCCGGCCGCCCTGCTCCGCGACATTGGCGGCGAAGCGGCGGCGTTCGTCCTCCGGCAGGGGTTCCTGCAGCAGCTCGGCGGCGCCGCGGATCGCCGCCAGCGGGCTCTTCATCTCGTGGGTCAGCGCCTGCACGTAGCGCTCCACGTAATCCTTGCCCTCGAGCTTGCGCCGCATCGTCTCCAGCGCCTCGCCGAGGGTGCCGATCTCGTCGCGCCGCGGCGCCGGCGGCGGCGCCGGTTCGCCCGCGGCCACCGCCTGTGCATAGCGCGTCAGCCGGCCGATGCCGCGCGCCAGCCACGCCGTCATCGCCAGCCCGACCAGCGCCGACAGCGCCAGCAGCCAACCGCCCTTGCGCAGGATCTCGCGCTGGCTGGCGCGGATCACCGGCGCCATCGTGCGGTTGGCCTTGGCCACGGTGAGCACGCCGATGATCTCCTCGCCGCGCGCGGTGCGGCGCACGACCGGCGCGGCCACGTGCATCACGGTGTCGCCGGCGACGCCGGTGTCCGCCGGACTGGAGCGCGCGCCGTAGCGGCCGCGCAGGGTCAGGTAGACGTCGTTCCAGCGCGAGTAGTCCTGGCCGACCGCCTCGCCGGCGGAGTCGTAACGGACGATGCCGCGCGCGTCGGTGACGTAGATGCGGTAGTCGAAGCCGCGCTTGTGCAGCGAGGCGATGGTCGCCTCGGGCGGATCGCGCTTCGCTTCGGCGACCGCGCGCGCGAACGCGCCGTCGGCGATGCGGCCGGCGGCGAGGTCGTCGGCGGCGAGCGCGGCGAGCACGTTGGCGGTGTCCACCAGGGTCGCCTCCATCGCCTGGCGCACGCCGGGCTTCACCTCGGCGACGAACACGCGCATGACGAAGAACGCGGCCAGCCCGACGATCAGGAACACGCCGAGGAACAGCCGCAGGCCGAGCCGCACTCAGGCCTCCAGCGAGTAGCCGAGGCCGCGGTGGGTGCGGATCGGGTCGGGGTCGGCGCCGGCCGCGCGCAGCTTCGCGCGCAGGGTCTTGACGTGGGTGTCGACGGTGCGGTCGCCGCTGTCGCTGCCGGCGTCCCAGCCGCGGTCCAGCAGCTGTGCGCGGGTCAGGATCGCGCCGGGCCGCTGCAGCAGCGCGGCCAGCAGCGCGTGCTCGTAGCGGGTCAGGTCCAGCGGCGTGCCGCGGAAGCGGATGCGGTGGCCTTCGGCGTCGATCGCGAAGTCGCCGCGGGTGGTCCAGCCGCCGGCCTCGGCCGCGCGCCGCAGCCGGGCGCGCACGCGGGCGACCAGCTCGCGCGGGGAGAACGGCTTGGTGACGTAGTCGTCGGCACCGAGCTCGAGGCCGAGCACGCGGTCCACCTCGCCGTCGCGGGCGGTGAGGAAGATCACCGGCACGTCGCTGAAGCCGCGCAACGCGCGGCAGACGTCGAAGCCGCTGCGGTCCGGCAGGCCGACGTCCAGCACCAGCACGTCGATCCCGCCCGCGCGCAGCCGCGCCAGCGCCTGCTCGCCCAGCGTGACGTGCTCGGCCTCCAGCCCCTCGCTGCGCAGCGCGTACAGCACCGCGTCGGCGATGGCGTGCTCGTCCTCGGCGACCAGGATCCTCGGCATCAAGCTGCATCGTGCGAAACCGCCCGCATCCTAGCGCGACCCCGCCGCCCACCGCTTACCATGCTCCGCCCGGCCCCCGCCCCGCCCCCGCCTTGAACTACCGCCACGCCTTCCACGCCGGCAACCACGCCGACGTCCTCAAGCACGTCGTGCTGCTGGCGTTGTGCGACGCGCTGACGCGCAAGCCGGCGGCCTGCTTCGCGCTCGACACCCACGCCGGGCGCGGGCTGTACGCGCTGGACGCGGAGGCCGCGCAACGCACCGGCGAAGCGGCCGGGGGCGTGCAGCGGGTGGGCGCGATCCCGCCCGACGATCCCTGGATCGCGCGCTACCTGCAGGCCATCGCCGCCTGCCGCGCGCAACACGGCGCCACCGCCTACCCCGGCTCGCCGTGGCTGCTCGCGCATGCGCTGCGCGCACCGGACCGGATCGCCTGCTGCGAGCTGCAGCCGGACGAGGCCGATGCATTGCGGGCGGCCTTCGCCGGCGACCCGCGCGTCGCCGTGCACCGCCGCGACGGCTACGCCGCGCTGAAGGCGCTGCTGCCGCCGCAACTGCAGGGCGTGCGCTACGGCCGTGGCCTGGTGCTGATGGATCCACCCTACGAGGCGCAGCTGGCCGAGTTCGACAGCGCGCTGGCCGCGCTGCGCGAAGGACTCGCGCGTTGGCCGCAAGGCGTGTTCGCGCTGTGGTACCCGGTCAAGCAGCGGCGCGCGCTGCGGCCCTTCCAGCGCGCGGCCGCGGCGCTGCCGGCGAAGTCCGCGCTGCTGGCCGAGCTGCTGGTGCGCGAGGACGACTCGCCGCTGCGCATGAACGGCAGCGGCATGCTGCTGCTCAACGCGCCGTTCGGCTTCGACGCCGGCCTGCGGCGCACGCTGCCGGCGCTGGCGCAGGCGCTGGCGGACGGTCCGCCCGCGCCGCGCGTCGACTGGCTGCGCGCGCCGGCCTGACGCTCAGGCGCCGCGCCGCAGCTCCGGCTCGAAGAAGCTCCAGCGTACCTCGGGGAAAGCCTGCTTGAGCGCGCGCTCGACCAGGTTGATCTTCGCCACCATGGCGTCCGCGCTGGGGCTGTCGTCCATCCGCGCGTGCACCGAAACCATCACCTCGTTGCCGAGCTGGAGGGTGATCAGGCTGATCACCGCGTCCACTTCCGGCCGCGCCTCGAGGAAGCTGCGCATCTCCGCCTGCCGGCGCGGGTCCACGCTCTGCCCGATCAGCATCGCCTTGACCTCGATCGCGACCAGCACCGCGACCACCACCAGCAGCACGCCGATCGCCATCGTGCCCAGCGCGTCCCACAACGGGTTGCCGGTCACCACGGTCAGCAGCACCGCGACCAGCGCGAACACCAGGCCGAGCAGCGCCGCAAAATCCTCGCCGAAGATCACCACCAGCTCGCTTTGCCGGCTTTCGTGGAACCAGCGCCACAGAGAGCGCCCGCCGCGCGCCTTGTTCACTTCCTGCATGCAGGCGCGCATCGAGATGCCCTCGGCGACGATGCCGAACACCAGCACGCCGGCCGCCCACCACCACTGCCGCAGCATTTCCGGATGCTGCAGCTTGTGCAGGCCCTCGTAGATCGAAAACATGCCGCCGACGGTGAACAGCATCACCGCCACCAGGAACGACCAGAAGTAGATCGCCTTGCCGTACCCCAGCGGGTATTCCGGCGTGGGCGGCTTGCGCGCCTGGCGCATGCCGAACAGCAGCAGCAGCTGGTTGCCGGTGTCGGCCAGCGAGTGCACGGTCTCGGCCAGCATCGCGCTGGAGCCGGTGAAGAAGGCGGCGACGCCCTTGGCCCCGGCGATCGCGAAGTTGGCGCCGAGCGCGAACAGCACCGCGCGGGTGGAATCGCCATTGCCTGCCATCGACGCCTCTCTCGCCTTGCGGGGCGCAGAGTGTAACGGCCGGCCGCGTGCCACCCGGGTGAGCCGCCCGCTCGGCCGTCCCGTACGTCCGCCCGTTCCCCGTTCGCGGGCGGGCCGACCCTGGTCCCACGCCGGGGCCCGGAGGACCGGTGAGGCGATCCGGATCACGGGCTGTCTAGAGCTTGGCTTCACTTCCCTCCTGCCAGCATCGGCTTCCTATGGCCGCGCGCAACCGACTCCCCCCCTGGCACGAGCAGCAGCGCCTTCCCAACGGGCGCGAGGTGCTCATCCGTCCGATCCGTCCCGACGACGCGGTTCCCCTGCGCGCGGCCTTCCCCCTGCTGGAGCCGGACGGCATCCGCGACCGCTTCCTGCAGGCCCGGGGCGAACTGCCCGAGGAAGCCGCCGAACGGCTGACCCACCCGAATCCGCGCAACGAGTTCGCGATCGTGGTCGCCGAGCCCCTGCCGCCGGGCGAGGCGGTGATCGGCGCACTGGCCCGCGCCGCGATGGTGCCGGGCCGGCGCGAGGCGGAGTTCACGATCCTGGTCAGCGGCTTCGTCGCCGGCATGGGCCTGGGCCGCCACCTGATGCGCCGGCTGGTGCGCTGGGCCCGCGGCAAGCAGCTGGACGCCCTGTACGGCGATGTGCTCGGCGACAACCAGCCGATGCTGGACCTCGCCGAATCAATGGGCTTCCGGCGCGAGGAACAGTCTGCCGATGCCGGCCTGGTCCGGGTGGTGCTCGACCTGCGTGCCGGCGATGCGGCGCAGTCGGGCATGCGCGGCGGCTCGTCGGAGGCCAGCAAGCCGACCCCGCGCGGCAGCGAGGATCCGCCCAGCTTCGCCCGTTCCGGCCAGCGCTGACGCGCCTTGACACCCGCGCGCGCCCCGCCCGATCCTCGGCCGGGGCGCCGCCACCGGCGCGGGGGGATCGCGGTTGCGCTGGCACCGTTCGCTGCTGTCCTGGCTGGAGGCCGGCTCGGCCTGGCTGGGCTACACCTTCGTCGACCGCTGGGGGCGCCTGGAGCGCTTCTACCGGCGGCGCTACGCGTGGGCGGCGCTGAGGCTGGGCTTCGCCTTCTATCCGCTGTTCGCCGCCTGCGCGCTCGGTTGGCTGGCCTGGGACTGGACCCACGCGCGCAACCTCGATTCGGCCGAGGACGCGATCTTCGACCAGGTGATCAAGCTGCGGCCGTGGGAACCGGCGCCGTCCGGCCGGGTCGTGGTGGTCGAGATCGACGACTGCTCGCTGGCGCGGATCGGCCCGTGGCCGTGGAGCCGGCAACAGCACGCCGACCTGCTGGACGCGCTCGACCGCGCCGGGGTGAAGGCGGTCGGCTACGACGTGCTGTTCCCCGAGCGCTCGCCCGACGACCCGATGGGCGACGGCATCCTCGAGGCGATGGCCGAAGGCGGCGCCGGCCGCTTCGTGTTCGGCGCGACCCGCGCGCCGGAGGACTTCGACGCCGCGGCCGGCGCGCTCCCGGTGTCGCAGGCCCCGAATGCCTTCAGGGTTGCGCCGGACGCGGCGACGCCCGGCCCGCGGATCGCCCTGCTGCTGCCCTACGGCGCGGCGATGGCGAAACACAGCGCGCTGCTCGACATGACCCGCGATACCGACGGGGTGATCCGCGACGTGCCGCTGCGCAAGGACATCGACGGCTGGGCGCTGCCGTCGCTGTCGCTGCAGGTCGCGGCCGCGGCCAGCGGGCGGCCGGCGTCCGCGTTCCCGGCGGCGGTGCGGGTCAACTGGCGCTCGCACCAGCGCCTGCCCTACGTCAGCGCCGCCGACCTGATCGAGGGCGCGCCGGTCTGCCGTGACGCGAAGGACGCGCTGCCGCCGCTGCGCGGGCGCAGCGTCTTCGTCGGCTACACCGCGGCCGGTCTCAACGACGCCAAGCCGACCCCGGTCAACCCGGCCACGCCCGGGGTCGAGGTCCACGCCGAGGCGGCCGAGGCCCTGCTCGCCCGCAGCGCGATCTGGATGCCGCCGGCCGGCTTCAAGTACCTGCTGGCGGCGCTGCTGATCGCGCTGACCGGGCTGGTGTTCTTCCGCGGCGAACCGGCCTGGGAGATGGACGCGATCTTCGTCGCCAGCAACCTGATCCTGGTCGCGGCGGCGTTCGTCGGGCTGGGCGCGTTCGGGGTGTTCTTCGACATCTTCGCCGCGCTCGGCTTCGTCAGCCTGTGCTTCGGCCTGTGCCGGATCTATGCGGCGACCCAGCGCGGGCATGCGATCGGCAACGACGACTACCGCCCGCAGTTCGACCCCGACACCCATCGCTGGCTGGCGCTCGCCCGGCTGCGCTTCGTGCCGGATCCCGGCCTCGATCCGCGCGCGCTCCGGCGCCGCTTGCGCGAGTACCGCCGGCGCCTGCGCCGCTTCCTCTACAAGGGCACCGAGGCGCGTGCGCTGGAAGGCATCGTCGAATACAAGAGCTGGCTGTGGGAAGCGATGAACGACGTCACCGTGCTGGTGTGGGGCGGCGACGATCGCGCGAAGGTCGCGCGCACCGCCGAGCGCGAGCTGCGCGCGCTGCACGCCTACCTGTCCGGCCTGGACGACGTGCTGCCCGACGACGGCAGCGTGCGCGTGGCCAGCCTGATCAGCGTCGCGGTGTCGGAGGACGAGCCCATCGAGAAGACCCGCGCGCGCGTGTGCGCGGTGCTCGGCCGCCTGCTGTGCAGCGACGACGAGCGCCCCTTGTCGCTGCACGACGCCTTCGCCGCCGACGAACCCGGCCACGCCGCGGGCGAGACCCCGGCGTCCGAACGCATCGCCTGACGGATGGCCCGTCGCCGCCCGCAATCGCGTTTTCCCCGGCAATCGGCGCCCTCGCGCCAGCCCTATCGGAGTCGCCCATGCCCGTGATCCGCCCCGCCCGCCTGCTGCCCGCCCTGCTGGTGGCGCTGCTGCCCGCCGCCCTCGCCGCCGAGATGGCGGCGACCGTGCACAAGGCCTCGGTCGCCGTGCACGCCTCGCCGGATTTTTCCGCACCGACGGTGGCCACGCTCAAGCGCGACGCGGCGGTCAGCATCGCCGGCCAGCAGGGGCTGTGGTTCGAGGTCGCGCTGGCCGACGGCAAGCGCGGCTTCGTGCGCGTCAACGACGTGCGCATGGCCTACGCCGGCAAGGAGGGCGAAGGCGCCAACGCGCGCGCGCTGTTCGCCGGCAAGGCGGGCAAGGGCCGGGTCACCGAGACCGCGGGCGTGCGCGGCCTGGACGAGAGCGACCTCAAGGCCGCGGCCTTCGACGGTGCGCAGCTGGAGGCGCTCGAGTCGCACCGCGAGGATCCCGAGACCGCCGAGCAGGAAGCGCACGCGCACGGCCTGAAGGCGAGCAAGGTCGCCTACGCGGCCGAAGCGAAGCGCGGCAAGCAGGGCGGCGCGACCCAGGCGCAGAAGCGCGGCGGCCTCGGCGCGCTGCGCGGCCTGATGTCGCTGGGTGGCGTGAGCGTGGGCAGCAAGGGCGAGTCCGCCCTGAACGTCGCCGACGCGGCCACCGGCAAGTCCGAGGACGAGCAGACCGCCGAGGAGCTCGCGCTCGGCCCGGAGATCGCCGGCCGCGTGCTCGGCGCCGCCAAGCTGTGGCCGGACGCGGCGGCGCAGGCGCGGGTCAACCGGATCGGCCGCTGGATGGCGTCGCAGACCACTCGGCCGGAGCTGCCGTGGACCTTCGGCGTGATCGACAGCAGCGAGATCAACGCCTTCGCCGCGCCCGGCGGCTACATCCTGATCACCCGCGGCATGTACGAACTGCTGGCCGACGACGCCGAGGTCGGCGCCGTGCTCGGCCACGAGATCAGCCACGTCGTCCAGCGCGACCACTACAACGTGATCCGCAAGCAGCAGACCGCCTCGGCGGTGGAGGAAGCGGCCTCGGCCAACATCGACGCCGGCAGCGTCGCCGGCGAACTGGCCAAGGACTACGTGCGCAAGCACGGCGCCGCGGTGATGCTGACCAGCCTCGACCGCGGCGCGGAGTACCGCGCCGACGAGGCCTCGGAGATCTACCTCGCGCGCGCCGGCTACAACCCGATGGCGCTGTACGCCGTGCTGCAGAAGATGACCGCGTTCGGCACCCGCTCGGCGGCCCTCGCCCAGCTGTACAAGACCCACCCACCGCTGGACGAGCGCCTGGACCGGATCGATCGGCGCAACTACGCGGGGCTGGAGAAGTTCACCAGCCGGTGAGGCACGACGTCACGCGGACTCGCTGACGCGAGGGCATCACGACCGGACCGTGACCCGGGTCGCCCTGCCGCCTGAACCGGGCCGGTGAATTGATCCAGATCAAGACCCGGTGAAGTCGCGGCCGGGACAATGGCGGGGCCGAAATCCGCCTCCCCCGCCATGACCCTCGACACCCTCGCTCCCGCGGGTGGCGCCTCCGCGCAGCCCGCTCCCGCGGCTCCTGCCACCGCGCCCGCCGCCTACTACAACGACAAGGTCGTCCACCAGTTCACCGTCGCGACGGTGATCTGGGGCATCCTCGGCATGGCGGTCGGCGTGCTGTGCGCGGCCCAGCTGTACTGGCCGGCGCTCAACTTCGATATTCCCTGGCTGACCTACAGCCGGCTGCGCCCGCTGCACACCAACGGCGTGATCTTCGGCTTCGGCGGCACCGCGCTGATCGGCACCAGCCTGTACGTGGTGCAGCGCACCTGCCACGTGCGGCTGCTGTCGGACCGGCTGTCGGCGTTCGTGTTCTGGGGCTGGCAGGCGGCGATGGTCGGGGCCCTGGTCACCCTGCCGCTGGGCCTAACCCAGGGCAAGGAATACGCCGAACTGGAATGGCCGCTGGACCTGCTGATCGCGGTGGTCTGGGTCGCCTACGGCGTGCTGTTCTTCGCCACGATCGCCAGGCGCAAGGTCAAGCACATCTACGTCGCCAACTGGTTCTACGGCGCGTTCATCATCGGCGTCGGCCTGCTGCATATCGTCAACAACCTGGCGATCCCAGCGGGCATGTGGAAGTCGTACCCGGTGTACAGCGGCGCGGTCGACGCGATGGCGCAGTGGTGGTACGGCCACAACGCGGTGGCGTTCCTGCTGACCGTGGGCTTCCTGGCGATGATGTACTACTTCGTGCCCAAGCAGGCGCAGCGCCCGGTGTACTCCTACCGGCTGTCGATCGTGCACTTCTGGGCCCTGATCTCGATCTACATGTGGGCCGGCCCGCACCACCTCCATTACACCGCGCTGCCCGACTGGGCGCAGTCGGTGGGCATGGTGTTCTCGGTGATCCTGCTTGCGCCCAGCTGGGGCGGCGCGATGAACGGCATCCTCACGCTGTCCGGCGTGTGGCACAAGCTGCGCACCGACCCGATCCTGAAGTTCCTGATCGTGGCGATCAGCTTCTACATGATCGCGACCTTCGAGGGACCGCTGCTGTCGATCAAGACGGTCAACTCGCTCAGCCACTACACCGACTGGACCGTGGGCCACGTGCATGCCGGCACGCTTGGCTGGGTCGCGATGATCACCGTCGGCTCGGTGTACTCGCTCTATCCGCGCCTGCTCGGCTTGTCGAAGATGTATTCCACGAAGCTGATCGACGCGCACTTCTGGATGCACACCCTCGGCGTCGTCTTCTACATCGTCTCGATGTGGATCGCGGGCATCACCCAGGGCCTGATGTGGCGCGCCACCAACGCCGACGGCACGCTGACCTACAGCTTCGTCGAGTCGCTGGTGGCCACCTATCCCTATTACCTCGGCCGGCTGCTGGGCGGCCTGCTGATCCTGGGCGGCATGGGCCTGATGGCCTGGCACATGTGGCGCACCTGGCGGCAGTCGCGCGCCGTGGCCGCGAACCCGGTGCTGGCGCCGCACGGCGCCGAGGCGCGGGCCTGAGGACACGACGATGTCGATTGCACACGAGAAGATCGAGAAGAACGTCGGCCTGCTGGCCGTGCTGGTGGCCGTCGCGGTGTCGCTCGGCGGCCTTGCCGAGATCGTGCCACTGATGTTCCAGGCCGAGGCGATCCAGCCGCTGCCGGGCGTCAAGCCCTACCCCGCGCTGCAGCTCGCCGGTCGCGACGTGTACGTGCGCGAGGGCTGCTACGGGTGCCACTCGCAGATGGTGCGCACGCTGCGCTTCGAGACCGAGCGCTATGGCCACTTCTCGCTGGCCGGCGAGTCGGTGTACGACCGCCCGTTCCAGTGGGGCTCCAAGCGCACCGGCCCGGACCTCGCCCGCGTCGGCGGCCGCTACTCGGACGACTGGCACCGCGTGCACCTGACCGACCCGCGCGCGGTCGTGCCCGAATCCAACATGCCGGCCTTTCCGTGGCTGGCCGAGAACGCCCTCGACGGCGCCCAGGTCGCCGCCCACATGAAGGCGCTGCAGCGTCTCGGCGATCCCTACACCGACGCGGAGATCGCGAAGGCGGCGGAGGACGTCGCCGGCAAGACCGAACTGGACGCCGTGGTCGCCTACCTGCAGGGCCTCGGCAAGCAAGCACCGCGCGGGAACTGACCATGATCTCGGGAATCGTCACCCTCATCCTGATGCTGCTGTTCGTGGCCCTGTGGGCCTGGGCCTGGCAGCCGCGCAAGCGCCGCGACTTCGACGAAGCCGCGCAGCTGGCGCTGCACGACGAGGAGCCGCGCGCATGAGCCCGGCCTGGTCGTGGTTCGTCGCCGCGCTGGCGGCGCTCAACATCGGCGGCGTCGCCTGGCTGCTGTGGTGGACGGCCAAGCGCCGTCCCGGCGATCCGAAGCCGGAGGAGACCAGTCACTACTGGGACGGGGACATCACCGAGTACAACAAGCCGATGCCGCGCTGGTGGATCAACGGCTTCTACATCGCGATCGCGTTCGGCGTCGGCTACGTGCTGTGGTTCGGCGGCCTGGGCGGGATCGAGGGCATCGGCCGCTGGAGTTCGCAGGCCGAGCACGCGGCGGACAAGGCCGCCGCCGACGCGCGCCTGGAGGAAACCTTCGCGATGTACCGCGGCAAGCCGCTGCCGGTGCTGGCGGCGGATCCGGCGGCGCGCGAGCTCGGGCGCTCGATCTTCGCCAACACCTGCGCGACCTGCCACGGCTCGTCCGCGCAGGGCGCCACCGGCTACCCGAACCTCGCCGACGACATCTGGCACTGGGGCGGCGCGCCGGAGCGCGTGCTGCAGACCGTGCTCGACGGCCGCGAGGGCGTGATGCCGCCATGGGGCACGGTGCTGACCGGCATGGGTGGCGACAACGCGGTGGACTACGTGGTCGCCTACGTGCGCAGCCTCGGCAGCCCGGATGCGATGCGCAACAACTTCATGGCCGCGCAGGGCAAGCCGCTGTACGAGGGCGTGTGCGTGGCCTGCCACGGCGTGGACGGCAAGGGCAACACCGAGATGGGCGCGCCCGACCTCACCGACCGCTACTGGCTGTACGGCGGTTCCAGCGCGGCGATCCGCGAGACCATCGTCAACGGCCGCCACGGCACGATGCCCGCGCACCGCGACCTGCTCGGCGAGACCCGCGCGCGCCTGGTCGCCGCCTGGGTGTGGTCGCTGTCCAACCCGCCGCGCGCCGGCGGCGCGACGCCCGCCGCCACGGCACAATAGCGGCGATGCAAGCGCCCGCGCCCGCCTTCGACCATCCGCCCCGCCCGCTCGTGCAGCGGGTCGGGGCGATCCTCTGGCCGAGCTTCTTCGCGGCGGGCGTGGCGACCATGGTGTTCTTCGCCTTCGTCGACCCGCTCGAACTGCGCGACATGACCTTCCCGCGGCTGGCGATGACCCGCAGCGCGGGCTACACGCTCGGCTTCTTCACCTTCTGGCTGGCGACCGCGTCGTCGAGCCTGTTCACGTGGATCCTGCTGCGGCCGGCGAGCCGCTTCAACGGGCCACCATCGCGGTAAAGAGCGCAGTGTCCAAACCCATCGACATCGACCTGCTGGACGCCGGCGGCGACTCGCTGTACGTCAGCGAGCGCAAGGTCTACCCGCGCGACGTCTCCGGCCGCTTCGACCGCCTGCGCAAGCTCGCGGTGTTCTGGCTGCTGGGCATGTACTACGTGTTCCCGTGGCTAACCTGGGACGGCCGCCAGGCGGTGCTGTTCGACCTGCCGGCGCGCAAGTTCCACGTCTGGGGGCTGACCTTCTGGCCGCAGGACTTCAGCCTGCTGGCGGTGCTGCTGGTGATCCTCGCGCTCACCCTGTTCTTCGCCACCGCGCTGGCCGGGCGGCTGTGGTGCGGCTATGCCTGCCCGCAGACGGTGTGGACCGAGGTGTTCCTGTGGATGGAGCGCTGGACCGAGGGCGACCGCGGCAAGCGGATCAAGCTCGACGCGAGCCCGTGGAACCGCGAGAAGGTCCTGCGCAAGGGCGCCAAGCACGTCCTGTGGCTGGTGTTCGCGCTGTGGACCGGCTTCACCTTCGTCGGCTTCTTCACCCCGATCCGCGACCTGGGCGCGCACGCCTGGCCGTTCGACTGGAATGGCTGGGAAACCTTCTGGGTGCTGTTCTACGCGCTCGCGACCTGGGGCAACGCCGGCTTCCTGCGCGAGCAGGTGTGCAAGTACATGTGCCCGTACGCGCGCTTCCAGAGCGCGATGTTCGACCGTGACACCCTGGTCATCGCCTACGACCCCATGCGCGGCGAGCCCCGCGGCCCGCGCAAACGCGGCCTGGCCAGCGTGCTGGAGCGCGCGCGCGGCCTGCTCGACGTGCGCACCGCCTACGACTACGTGTTCCGCGCCAGCCGCCACCCCAGCGCGGCGCAGGCGCGGCTGCAGGCGGCCGGCACGATCACCTTCGACGTCGGCGCCGAGGCGGCGCCGCTGCCGAAGTTCGCGCCCGACGACCTCGGCGACTGCATCGACTGCACGATGTGCGTGCAGGTCTGCCCGGTCGGCATCGACATCCGCAACGGCCTGCAGTACGAGTGCATCGCCTGCGGCGCCTGCATCGACGCCTGCGACGACGTGATGGGCAAGCTGGGCTACCCGAAGGGGCTGATCCGCTACACCACGCAGAACGCGATCGACGGCAAGCCGACCCGCATCCTGCGCCCGCGCATCGCGGTCTACGCGGTCCTGCTGGCCGTGCTGGTGGGCGGCTGGGCGTGGAGCGTCGGCCACCGCAGCCCGCTGATCGCCGAGGCGCTGCGCGACCGCAACGCCCTGTACCGCATCGAGGGCGAGCGGATCGAGAACGGCTACACGCTCAAGCTGGCGAACAAGGAGAACCGCGACCGGCGCTATGTGGTCACGCTGGAACCCTCCGCCGCGGGGCTCGCGCTCGAGGGCGGCCCGCAGCGGGTCGACGTCGCCGCCGGCGCGGTCCTGTCGCTGCCGCTGGAAGTGAGCGCGCCGGCGGACCTGCGCGGCCAGCATCCGGTGCGTTTCCGGGTCGAGGCCGAGGACGGCAGCGTCAGCGAGCAGGTGCACAGCAACTTCTTCGGGCCGATGTGAGGCGATGGCGATGAGCGGACACGACGACATGCAGGCCAGTTCGCCCTGGCGCCAGCCGATCGTGTGGCTGGTCGTCGCGCTGGTCGCGGCGGCGGTTGCCGGCGGCGTGGTGATGGTGCGCGTGGCTGGCAGCGGCGGACCGGTGGACGCGGTGCCCGACCAGGTGCAGCGCACCGGCCAGGCGCAGCAGGCCGAGCTCGGTCCCGACGCGCGTGCCGCGGAGTTGAAGCTCAGCGCGGTGCTGCGGGTGGACACGAAGCAGGGCATCGTCGAACTGATCCCGGTGACCGGTGACTTCGATCACGCGACGTCGCTGCGGCTCGCCCTGCACCACCCGCTGCGCGCTGCGGAGGATCGCAGCGTCGAGCTGGCGCCCACCGACACCGGCTGGCGCGCGCCGCTCGCGCTCGACGGCGGCCACGACTGGAACCTGCAGCTCGCCGCCGCCGACGGCAGCTGGCGCCTGCGCGGGCGCCTGCCGCGCGGCCAGCAGGCAGCGCACCTGCGCCCCGCCCTCGCCCAGGCGCAATCGCCCTAGCGGCGACGACGATGCGATGGACGCGGTCCTGACCTCCGCCGCGCACACGGACGCGCCCACCGGCACCTGCCACCACTGCGGCGAACGCCTGCCGTCCGTGCCGGCGCGGCTGCGCCTGGACGGCGCGCTGCGCGCCTTCTGCTGCGACGGCTGCGCGAGCGCCTCGCAGTGGATCCGCGACGCCCGCCTGGACGACTACTACCGCCTGCGCAGCCAGCCGGCCGCGCGGGTGGAGGCGCAGGCCGCCGACCTCGCCGCCTGGGACCGCGAGGACCTGCTCGCCGAGCACGCGCACGCGGTGCCGCTGCCGGGCGGCGGCGAGGGGCGCGAAATCACCGTGCTCACCGACGGCATGCGCTGCGCCGCCTGCGCGTGGCTGATCGATCGCGCGCTGGCGCGCGAGGACGGCGTCGCCGAAGTCGGCGCGAACGCGGTGACCGGCCGCATCCGCATCGCCTGGGACCCTGCGCGCACGCCGCTGTCGCGGCTGCTGGCGCGGCTGGCCGCGCTCGGCTACCGGCCCTACCTCGCGACCGGCGAAGCGCGCGAGCGCGCGCGCCGCGCCGAGCGCAACCGCGCGCTGCTGCGGATCGGCCTGGCCGCGCTCGGCGCGATGCAGGCGATGATGTTCGCCGAGGCGCTGTACCTCGACACCCGCGGCGAGATGCCGCTGCCCACCCGCGATTTCTTCCGCTGGATCACCTTCCTGGTGTCCACGCCGGTGGTGTTCTGGGCCGGCTGGCCGTTCCTCGCCGGCGCCTGGCGCGAGCTCCGCGAACGCGTGCTCGGCATGGACACCCTGGTCGCCGGCGCGACCCTGCTCGCCTACGTCGCCAGCGTGTGGGGCACGGTCGTCGGCGCCGAGCACGTCTGGTACGACGCGGCGGTGATGTTCGTGTTCCTGCTGCTGGTCGCGCGCCAGCTCGAGCAGCGCGCGCGGCGCATCGCCAGCGCGCAGGTGGATGCGCTGGCGCGGGCGCGGCCGGCGTTCGCGACCCGCGAACGCGCGGACGGCAGCCGCGAGACGGTGCCGATCGCCGAACTCGCCCCCGGCGACATCGCCTGTGTCGCGGTCGGCGAGGCGCTGCCGGCCGACGGCGTGCTGCTGGATGCCGACGCGCGCTTCGAGGAAGCGCTGCTCACCGGCGAGGCGCATCCGGTGCTGCGCCGCGCGGGCGAAGCGGTGCTGGCCGGCACCGCCAGCCGCGAACATCCCGCGCGGCTGCGGGTCACCCGGGTCGGCGCCGACACCCGCCTCGCCCAGCTCGCGCGCCTGGTCGAGCAGGCGCAGGCGCACCGGCCGGCGCTGGCGCGCGGCGCGCAGCGGATCGCCAGCGGGTTCGTCGCCGGCGTGCTGCTGGCCGCGGTCGCCGTGTACGCGTGGTGGCGCGTGCACGATCCAGCGCGCGCCTTCGAAGTCACCCTCGCGCTGCTGGTGGTGAGCTGCCCGTGCGCGCTGTCGCTGGCGGTGCCGGCGACGCTGGCCGCCGCCCACGGTGCGCTGGCGAAAATCGGCGTGCTGGCGGTGCGGCCCGACGCGCTGGAACGACTGGCGCGCGCGACCGATGTCGTGTTCGACAAGACCGGCACCCTCGGCGACGGCCGGCCGCGGCTGGCGGCGGTCGGCGCCTGCGCGGGCATCGGCGAACGCGACGCGCTGCGCATCGCCGCCGCGCTGGAACGCGACAGCGGCCACCCGCTCGCGGCGGCCTTCGCCGACGTTGCCGGCGCGCCGGCGGCGTGCGCGGTGCGCAGTGTCGCCGGCCAGGGCCTGGAGGGCGTCGTCGACGGCCGGCGCTGGCGCCTGGGGCAGGCCGGCTTCGCCACCGGTGGCGCCGACGACGGCGCGATCTGGCTCGCCGGCGAACACGGCGAACGCGCGCGCTTCGAGATCGCCGAGGGCGAACGCGCCGACGCGGCCACAGCACTGGACGCGTTGCGCGCGCAGGGGCTGGCGCTGCACCTGTCCAGTGGCGACGGCGCCGAGTCGGTGCGCCGTTTCGGCGGGCGCCTCGGCCTCACCAGCGTGCACGCAAGGCAGTCGCCGGAGGACAAGCTCGGCTACGTGCGGCGGTTGCAGGAAGACGGGCGCGTCGTCGCGATGGTCGGCGACGGCCTCAACGACGCACCCGTGCTGGCCGGCGCCGACGTCTCGCTGGCGATCGGCGACGGCGCCGCGCTGGCCCAACGCGCGGCCGACCTGGTGCTCGCCGGCGGCTCGCTCGCGCGGGTTCCGCAGGCGCTGGACATCGCCCGCCGCGGCCGCCGCATCCTGCGCCAGAACCTCGCCTGGGCGCTGGGCTACAACGTGCTGGCGCTGCCGCTGGCCGCGGCCGGCGTGGTCACCCCCTGGCTGGCCGCGCTGGGCATGGCGCTGTCCTCGCTGGCGGTCATCGGCAACGCGTTGCGCCTGGCGCGGGTGCGCGCATGAACATCCTGCTGCTGCTGATCCCGCTGAGCCTGGTGCTGATCGGCGTGGCCGTGTGGATCTTCGTGTGGGCGGTGCGCCGTGGCCAGTTCGAGGACCTCGACACGCCGGCGCTGGACATCCTGCGCGACGACGAACACGAGCGCCCGCGGCGCGATGCCCGCGAGGGCGACGCCCCGCGCGACGAAGGCGACGACGATGCCGATTGACTGGCTGACCGCCGGCGCGGCCCTGCTCACCGGCCTGCTCGGCGGCGCGCATTGCGCGGCGATGTGCGGCGGGATCGCCACTGGCTTCTCGGCGATGTCGCCACGCGGCGGCTGGTGGGTCGCGCTGCAGCCCAACCTCGGCCGCGTCCTCGGCTATGTCGCCGCCGGCGCGATCGTCGGCGGCGTCGGGCACGGCCTGCTCGACCTCGCGCGCCTGCAGGGCCTGGCGCAGGCGATGCGGGTCGCGGTCGGACTGGTGCTGGTGGTCGCCGCGTTGCGCCTGCTCGGCCTCGGCCGCGCGCTCGGCTTCCGGGCGACGCCCGGCGCGCGCCTGTGGCAGTGGCTGCGGCCGCTCCAGCGGCGGGTGCTGCTGGCTGGCGACGGGCCGGCGAAGCGGATCGCGCTCGGCATGCTGTGGGGCTGGATGCCCTGTGGCCTGAGCACCACCGTGCTGGCCGCGGCCTGGCTGCAGGCGAGCGCCGCGAACGGCGCGCTGACCATGGCCGCGTTCGGCCTCGGCACGCTGCCGCTGATGCTGCCGCTGACCTGGTCGGGCGCGCGCTTGGGCCAGCGCCTGCAACGCGGCGGCTGGCGGATCGCGCTCGCGTGCGTGGTCCTGGCGGCCGGCGTGCTGACCATCGCCGCGCCATGGCTGGCGCGGATACCGCTGGTGCACGGGGTGCTGGAGGCGCTGGGTTGCGGCGCGCTGGTGGCTTGAGAGCCGCCAAACGGTACGAACAACCGAAGCGCGGAGCTTGCTCCGCTCCAAATAAAAAAAGGCGCCCGGTGGGGCGCCTTCGGACGCGGTACGGCCGCGTGCCCGGCCGCGTCAGGGGAGTCCGTTCAACCCAGCAGGTGGGTCAGGTCGATCGGCGAGGACAGGCCGCCCTGCGCCAGCGCCCACAGCACGCCGCCGACCAGGGCCAGGGTCAGCAACCCCTTGGCGAGGCGCTCGCTCCAGTCGGCCTGGGGACGATGCAGCGTGGCGTGGATCTGGCGGGCGTCGGCATTCATGGCAATTCCCCTGTCTCGTGCAGGCATCAGACGCCTGCGGCCGCGTGAATGTCCGCGATGCGCGTCACAGGATCGGATTTCACGGGCCGCAGGCAAGGGGGGATGCGGCTGGCGGTCATGAATGGGGGGCCACCCGTACCCCCATGGAACCCGCTTCCCCTCGCCGCGGTCACAGGTTTGCCAGCGACGGCGCCGCCCGCCGCGTTCCCGCCAGGAGCCCCGCTCCCATGGACACGCCGTCCCTTCCGCGCCGCCGACTGCTCGCCACCGCGCTCCTCGCAGGGATCGGTTGCGCCTGCGGCGGATCGGGTTTCGCCGCCGAAGCCGCGGGTCCGGCCCGGATGACCCTCGTCGAGTTCGCCAACGACGGCCGCCGCCTGCGCGCCGTGCGCGCGGAACGCGTCGTCCGCAGCGAGACGCAGTGGCGCGCGCGGCTGTCGCCGCAGGCCTACGCGATCACCCGCCGCGCGGGCACCGAACGCGCCTTCAGCGGCCGCTACTGGAACCACCACGCGCGCGGCGTGTACCGCTGCGCGTGCTGCGGGACGGCGCTGTTCGACTCGCGCACCAAGTTCGACTCCGGCACCGGCTGGCCCAGCTTCTGGCGGCCGATCGCGGCCGCCAACGTGGTCGAAAGCCCCGACCGCAGCTTCGGCATGGTCCGCACCGCGGTGTCCTGCGCTCGCTGCGACGCGCACCTCGGGCACGTGTTCGACGACGGCCCGGCACCGACCGGGCTGCGCTACTGCATCAACTCCGCCGCGCTGCTGTTCGCCGCGGCCGCACCGCGAGCCGGCTGATGACCACGTTACGCCGCCTGTCCCTGCCGCTGCTCGCGCTGCTGGCATTGCTGGTCGCCTGCAACCTCGCCGGCGCGCGCAGCAAGCCGGTCGTGCTGCCGGACCCGAAGCTCGATATCCCCGCCGCAGCGGGCCAGCGCGAAGCGGTCGCCGTGTTCGCCGGCGGCTGCTTCTGGGGCGTGGAGGCGGTGTTCGAACACGTGCGCGGGGTGAAGCGCGTGGTCTCGGGCTACAGCGGCGGTAGCGCCGGCACCGCCGCTTACGCCAAGGTGGGCACCGGCGCCACCGGCCACGCCGAGTCGGTGCAGGTCATCTACGACCCGGCGCAGGTCAGCTACGGCCAGTTGCTGAAGGTGTTCTTCTCGGTCGCGCACGATCCGACCCAGCTGAACCGGCAGGGGCCGGACGTTGGCACGCAGTACCGTTCGGAGATCTTCGCCGCGAACGCCGAGCAGGCACGCGTGGCGAAGGCGTATATCGCCCAGCTCGGTGCGGCGAAGCGCTTCCATGCGCCGATCGTCACCCGGGTCGCGCCGCTGCGAGGTTTCCATCCGGCCGAGGCCTACCACCAGGACTATCTGGCCCGGCATCCGCGCGATCCCTACATCGTGATCAACGACGCGCCCAAACTGGTCGCGCTCAAGCGCCTGTTCCCGGCGCTTTACCGCGAAGGCTGACCGCCCCGCTTGCGCGCGCGGAAACGGACTGCGACGCTGGAGCGCCCCGCCCGGACAAGCCGGATGCAACGCATCGTCTTCCACCTGGACCGCGAACACGTCGCCCTCAACGACCTGCTGCGCCTGGCCGGCCTCGCCGACAGCGGCGGCGCCGGCAAGGCGCTGGTCGCCAGCGGCGCGGTGTCGGTGGACGGCGCGCAGGAACTGCGCAAGACCTGCAAGATCCGCGGCGGCCAACGGGTGCGCATGGGCGACGTCGAGATCATCGTCGAGGCGGCGCCGGAAGCGTGACGCTCAGCGTCGCTGACGCGAATACCGAAAAAGCGAAAGCGCGCAACCCTCGCGAAGCGCGCCGGGCGGGAGAGGCAGGCAGGACACGCCGTGAATCCATCCATGGAGGCTCGGATGCGCCATCCATGGCGCATACGGTCCTGCCCGCCTCTCCCACCCGGCACGTCCCACCACTCTCGTAGTTGGTAGAGCGCGAAGCTCCGCTCAACGGCAAGCCGCCAGGATCTGTCCGAGCGACCGGGAGGGCGGGGGTATTGCGTCAGCGCGCCATGGATGGCGCGCGCCCGCATCTGGGCATGGATGTCCAGCTAAGGGAAAAGCAATACCCCCGCCCTCCCGGGCGCGGGCCCGGGGCGCTGTGCCCCGCCGCAACGGCACGGGGAGGCAGCGCGCCCCGTGTCGATTCCGCCCCCCGCCGCGCGTCGCATCACCGAACGCGCGGATGCCCCGCGCAATCGGAGGCCCCATGTCCTACGTCGATGGTTTCGTCGTGCCCGTGCCGCGCGAGCGCGTGGCCGACTACCGCCGCCTCGCCCGCAAGGCCGGCAGGATCTGGCGCGAACATGGCGCCCTGCACTACGTCGAATGCGTGGCCGACGACGTGCAGCCCGGCAAGCTCACCTCCTTTCCGCAGGCGGTGAAGCTCAAGCCGGACGAGGTGGTCGTGTTCTCCTGGATCGTGTACCGCTCGCGGCGCGAGCGCGACCGCATCAACAAGGCGGTGATGGCCGACCCGCGCCTGGCGGACATGGATCCCAGGACCCTGCCCTTCGACGCGAAGCGCATGTTCTGGGGCGGCTTCAAGCCGATCGTCGAGATGCAGGACTAGCCGAACGACGCGGCCACCGCCTGCGGCGACGCCATGAAGTGCTCCTGCAGGTACTTCTCGCCCTCGTCGCAGAACAGCGTGACCACCGTGCGCAGCTCCGGATGCTGCGCGCGCACGCGGCGCGCGGCCAGCAGGTGGGCGCCGGAACTCGGCCCGCACAGCAGGCCGTGCTCACGCGCCAGCCGGCGCATCTCGGCGACCGCGTCCTCGCTGGAGACCGACAGCGTCGCGTCCACCAGTCCGGCGTTGCGCGCGAAGATGCCCGGCACGAACCCGTCGGAGATGCCCTCGATCTCGTGGGTGCTGACTTCGCCGCAGAGGATGGTCTGCGACTCCGACGGCTCCATCGCGAACAGGCGCACGCGCGGGTTGGCCGCGCGGAAGGCCTGGCCGACGCCGATCAGGGTGCCGCCGGTGCCCACGCCCATCACCAGCGCGTCGGGCACACGGCCCGACGGCAGCTGCGCCAGGATTTCGGGGCCGAGGATCTCGCGGTTCTCCTCGATGTTCCATTCCGACTCGAACTGCGCGGGCGCGAAGTAGCCCGGCTGCGCGCCGAGCCGTCGCGCCTCCTCCAGTGCCGCGTTGACGTGGAAGTGCCCGACGAAGCGCACCTCGGCGCCGTAGGCGCGGGAGATCGCCACGCGCTCGTTCGACAGGCCCTCCGGCATCACCACCAGCATCCGGTAGCCCTTCACCGCGGCGACCATGGACAGCGCGTTGCCGGTGTTGCCGCTGGTCGCTTCGACGATGGTGTCGCCCGGTTTCAGCAGGCCGGCCGCTTCCGCCTTCTCGATCATGTAGGCCGCGATGCGCGCCTTGATCGAGCCGGATGGGTTCGTGAACTCGAGCTTGGCGAAGACCCCGTCGATCTCCAGCAGCGGGGTGTCGCCGATCGCGTCGAGGATCGAGCGGGAAACGCCGGTGTAGCGGGGCATCGCGCGTCCTTCAGTGGGTGCCCAGCGTCCAGCTGGGCGGGTCGCTGGCGGGAAAGCTCTGCTCGATCTCCGCGTCCACCAGCGCCTCCTCGCGGCGGCGATCGGCGTCCGCGTGCGTGACGGCTTCGGTGTTCCGGGCAAAGCGATCCGCGCCATCCGCGGGTGTCGTCGTGGTCGCTGCTGTCGTCGGCATCTGCGCCTCCTCCTGCAAGCACGCCTCCTTCATACACCTTCCGGCGTCGACGCGCTAACGCATGAATGCGGCCGCTTGAGCCAGGTCAAGCGGGAGCCGGAAAACGCGGCGAGGCGCAGACAGGAAACCTTGGCGCGGCCGTGATCCGCCCGCCGCGACACTCGGCCCACC
This sequence comes from Lysobacteraceae bacterium, assembly GCA_035539135.1. GTDB lineage: Bacteria > Pseudomonadota > Gammaproteobacteria > Xanthomonadales > Xanthomonadaceae > JABFWF01. Next base: position 95,179 of record DATLJD010000006.1, on the reverse strand, counting down.
GCGCCACCAAGGATCGCCATGCTCGCCACCACCTACCGCCGGCCCTACCGCGTGCGCGCCGAGCACGTCGCCGATCCGCGCATCGAGCACCCCGGCGACGCGATCGTCCGCGTCACCCGCAGCTGCATCTGCGGCTCGGACCTGCACCTGTACCACGGCCTGGTGCCGGACACCCGCGTCGGCTCGATCTTCGGCCACGAGTTCACCGGCATCGTCGAGGAAGTCGGCGACGAGGTGCGGCACCTCAAGCCGGGCGACCACGTGCTGGTGCCCTTCAACGTGTTCTGCGGCACCTGCGACATGTGCCAGCGCGAGCTGTACGGCAACTGCCGCAACGTCAACCCGCAGGCGACCGCGGTCGGCGGCGCGTACGGCTACTCGCACACCGCCGGCGGCTACGACGGCGGCCAGGCCGAGTACGTGCGGGTGCCCTTCGCGGACATCGGACCGACGAAGATCCCCGCCGGCATGCACATCGAGGACGCGGTGCTGCTGACCGACGTGGTGCCGACCGGCTACCAGGCCGCCGAGATGGGCGACATCCGCGAAGGCGACACCGTGGTGGTGTTCGGCGCCGGCCCGGTCGGGATCATGGCCGCGCGTTCGTCCTGGCTGATGGGCGCGGGGCGGGTGATCGTGGTCGACCACCTCGACTACCGGCTCGAGTTCGTCGCCCGCTACGGCCCGGCGGAAACCGTCAATTTCCGCGAGGTCGACGACATGGCGGTGCACCTGAAGAAGATGACCGACTGGCTCGGCGCCGACGTCTGCATCGACGCGGTCGGCTGCGAGGCCGACGGCAATTTCCTGCAATCGCTCACCGGCGTGCGCATGAAGCTGCAGGCCGGCGCCGCCACCGCGCTGTTCTGGGCGATCAACAGCGTGCGCCCGGGCGGCAACGTGTCGATCGTCGGCGTGTACGGGCCGACCTTCAACGCGGTGCCGATCGGCAGCGCGATGAACAAGGGCCTGACCCTGCGCATGAACCAGTGCAGCGTCAAGCGCCACCTGCCGCGCCTGTTCGAGCACGTGCAGGCCGGCCGGCTGAAGCCGCGCGAGATCATCACCCACCGGGTGCCGCTGGAGGAGGTGAACGACGCCTACCGTATGTTCTCGTCCAAGCGCGACGGCTGCATCAAGACCCTGCTGATCCCGCCCGGCATGGCCGACCTGCCGGACGTGCCCGCATCCGCCCCCGCCACCGTGCACTGAGGAGGTGGCCATGGCCACGCAAACGACGCAGCAATCCCCTTTCGACCTCGCGACCATCCCCGGCTGGGGCGCGGACCGCGACCCGGCACGCCGCCCGGCGGTGCCGATGGAACGCACGCCGCCGCGCCTGCCCGGCCTGCATTGGGAGCAGCCGACGGAGCAGTTGAGCGACGTCGAGATCCTGCATTCGATCGAGCGGCCGGACATCACCCCCGTGTACGGCACCAGCTGCCCGCCCTCGGGACTGAGCGGATGGATCCGCCGCCGCGCCTTCCGCCACAGCGAAAACAACATCCGCCACTGGATGATGCTGCTGATGGCGGACCGGGTGAACGTGGTCGAGGGCCTGCTGCACGACACCCGCCGGTCGCGCGGCGCCAGCACCGCGGTGGTGGTCGGGTTGGCCGGCGTGGCGCTCGCCGCGTGGTGGTGGCGGCGACGCTGAACGCGCGCGCACCGGGTCACGCCGTGCATGACTTTCGGTCCTGTCGCCGGCCGGATCGCGGACCTTCCAATGCGCGCCATGGACGCCTGCCACGACCCCTACGCCGACCTCGACCACGACGCCCTGGGCGACCTGTGCGCGCAGCGCGCCGAGGCCCTCCAGGCCCGCGCCTGGCGCGACGAGGTCGAACGCGACGCGTTGCGCGAGGAAACCGCGCGCCTGCTGCAGGCGGTGGCCTTGCGGCTGGGCGGCGGCGTGCGCCTGGACTGCGCCGCGCTGTCCACCGAGGCGCTGCGCGACTACTTCGCGACCTCGCTGCAGCACGCGCCGCTGAGCACGCGTGCAAGCGCGCGCCGGGGGGCGGGCGACCCGCCTTCGCGCGACGAATGAAGCGGCCGTCCGGCCGCTTTCCGCCTGCCCGCTTCACGACCTCCTGATCGCCGCGCACGGACAATGCGCCGCGTCGCCACACTGGCGGACGCAAGAAGGAAGGACCCGATGGGTTGGACCCGCGAGCAGCTCGACGAGGCCCTGCGGCGCCTCGACCAGGACATCGCCCCCCTGCGCGCGCGCTGCACCGACATGGCGGATTTCTGGGGCGAATTCGATCGCCACGCCCGCCGCATCCAGCGCGAGGCCGACGCCGACATCTGGTACGCCGCCGCCCAGATCGACCACATGCTGATCCGCCACGGCCTGATGCCGCGTCCGGGCGTGCACGTCTTGCCGCGCCGGCGCATGCCCTACGAACTCACCCCCACGCGTCGCGACGAAGGCGACGCGCGGGTGGCCTGACGCGGCCTGGCGGCGCGCCGATCCTTTCAGCCGCGCCGCAGCGACCAGAAACCGAGGTCGCGGCGCAGGCGGAAGCCCATGTGCTCGTACAGGGCCTTCGCGCGCGGGTTCTCGTAGCTGACGTGCAGGAAGGGCGTGCGCCCCTGCGCCAGCACGTCGTTCGCCAGCTGCGCGGTGAGCCGGCGCGCGTACCCGCGGCCGGTGAAGTCCGGATGGGTGCAGATCGCGCTGAGTTCGGTCGCGCCGTCGTTGCCGAGTCGTTCGCCGATCATCGCGGCCAGCCGGCCGCCGGCGTAGATGCCGAAATAACGTCCCAGGTCCATCGTGCGCGCGCGGAAGTAATGCGGATAGACCAGTTCGGTCAGCGCCAGCACGTCGGCGCGGTGCGCCTCCGTCAGCGGAATCGCGTCCGGTCCGTCGGGCACCGGCAGCGGCGCCTCGCGCACCATCTGGGCGAGCGGGCGGAAGGACTCCAGCCGCCAGCCGCGCGGCACCCGCGCGGGCACCACGCCGAGCAGGTAGACGCTTTCGTCCGGGCCGACCAGCGCATCGAGCGCGGATGCAGGGTCGACCGCAGCGTCGGCGACGCCGAGAAAGGGCGCGTACTCCGCCGGATAACGCGCGACCTCGCCGGCCACGCGGGCGACGTCGCGGTGGCGGCTGCGCAGCGAGGACCAGAACGGGTTGTCGAGCAGGGCGGCGTCCATCCGCCGATTATCGCGCCTGCACCGTGGAGCGGAGCTTGCTCCGCCACCCCTCCCCATCCGCCCGCGCAGGAATCGGATAGCGCGCGCACCGCCGCGCGCGCAGGCTGTGCCTCCGCTCCCCAAGAACGCTCCGATGCTCACCCTGTACGACTACCTGCCCTCGCAGAACGCCTGGAAAGTACGCCTGCTGCTGCATCACCTCGGCCTGCCCCATCGCACGGTCGAAGTGCGCATCTTCGAGGGTGCGGCGCGCACGCCGGAATTCCTGCGTCTCAACCCGTCCGGCAAGGTGCCGGTGCTGCAGCTGGAGGACGGCCGCGCGCTGGCCGAGTCCAACGCGATCCTCGCCTTCCTCGCCGACGGCACCCGCTACCTGCCGGCCGACCCGTTCGCGCGGGCGAAGGTGCACCAGTGGCTGTCGTTCGAGCAGGAGAACGTGGAATCGGTGATCGGCGCGCTGCGCCACTGGACCTTGACCGGCAAGCTGGCGCGGCGCGCACAGGACGTCGTCGAGGCCAGGCGCCGCGCTGGCGCGCGCACCCTCGCCCTGCTCGATGGCGAACTCGCGACCCGTTCCTTCATCGCCGGCGACGCCTACACCATCGCCGACATGTCGCTGTTCGCCTATGCCAGCCGTGCGGAGGAAGCCGGCTTGTCGCTGCAGGCGCATCCGCACCTGCGCGCGTGGATCGCGCGCGTGGAGGCTCAGCCGGGCTTCCTGCCGACCATGCACCCGTATTCGGTCGACCCGTATTCCGGGCGCGAGTTGCCCTAGCCGCGCGGGCGGAGCATGTCGACGGTGCCCGCGGGGCGACCCGTCGCAGCACCGCCAGCACGCCGATCGCGATCACGCTCGCGATGCCGGCGGTCAGTACCTCGAAGGGCCACAGGTTGTGCGAGGTCGGATCGCAGGCCCGTCGGCGACGATGCGCAGCACGACCAACGCCATCAACATCGCTGGCGCGGCGGCGGCTACCCGCCACAGGCCGCGCCAGCGCAGCAGGCCCCACACCGGCGAGAGGAAGCCGAGCACGATGGAGCGCGCGGCGTTCATCGCGCTCCTGCAAGACGGGCGCGAGGCCCGGGCCGCCGGCCAGGCCGCGTCAAGACGGTGAAGACCGCCGTGCTAGGCTCGAGGTCGTACGCCACGGCCGTGTGACCGGCACCCCAGTCCCGTTCAGCATCGCAAAGGAGCTTGCCGGGTGGATCTGCAGATCTGCGTGCTGAAGGACCTCATCGTCGCCGCCGGGTATTCGGGGCGTTGCACCGTCGCCGACCGCCTGCACGCTAAGGAACGGATCGCGGGCACCGCGAGCGAAGCCGGCACCCGCCGCATCCTGATCGACCTCACGCAGGCCCGCATCGAGCCGTACGGGCCGAAGGAATCGCTGGACGTGGTGCGGCGCGTCTCCGCCGACCCGGCGTTCGGCCGCCTCGCCTACGTGCACGGCGAGCGCCAGTCCGACTTCATCGCCCGCCTGCTGGCCACCGGCTGGCAGCAGAATTTCCGCCAGTTCGACGACCACGACGCCGCGCTTTCCTGGCTCAGCGACTGAGCGTCGTCATACCTTCACCGTCTTCCAGCCGCCGCGGCTGAACAGCCACAGGGTGAACAGGCCGACCGAGGTCTCGGAGGCGAACACCGCCCAGAACACGCCGGCCGCCTGCCAGTCCAGCTGCAGCGCCAGCAGCCAGGCGAGCGGGATCTGGATCGCCCAGAAGAACACCAGGTTGATGCGGGTCGGGGTGACCGTGTCGCCGGCGCCGTTGAAGGCCTGCACCGAGACCATCCACCAGCCGTAGACGAAGAACGAATACGACAGGATGCGCAGCCACTGCGCGCCGGTGGCGACCACCGCCGGGTCGTCGCTGAACAGGCCGACCAGTTCGCGCGGCAACGCGAAGAACAGCACCGACACCGCGACCAGGTAGGCCATGTTGTACCAGCCGATCCGCCACACCGAGGCTTCGGCGCGGCCGGGCTCGCCGGCGCCGAGGTTCTGCCCGACCAGGGTCGCCGCCGCGTTGGACATGCCCCACGCCGGCATCATCGTGAACATCATGATCCGCAGCGCGATCGTCGCGCCGGCGACCGCCTCGCTGCCGATGCTGGCGAGGATGCGCATCAGGAAGATCCACGAGGTCATGCCGACGATCATCTGGCCGACGCCGCCGAGCGAGGTGCGCACGATGTTGCGCGCGATCGCGCCGTGCCAGGCCAGCTGCGCGGCGAGCACGCGGATGTGGCGGCCGCCGCGGAACAGCAGCCACACCTGCATCAGCACGCCGACGCCGCGGCCGATGGTGGTCGCGATCGCGGCGCCCTCGATGCCCAGCGCCGGCACCGGCCCGACGCCGAAGATCAGGACCGGGTCGAGCACGATGTTGAGGCCGTTGGCGACCCACAGCACGCGCATCGCGATCGCGGCGTCGCCCGCGCCGCGGAACACGGCGTTGATCACGAACAGCAGCATGATCACCACGTTGCCGCCGAGCATCCATTGCATGTAGCGGTAGCCGTGCGCCAGCGTCCATGCGTCGGCGCCCATCAGCCGCAGCAGGTCCTGCGCGAACACGATGCCGGCGACCGCGAACGGCACCGAGGCCAGCACGCCGATCCAGATCGCCTGCACCGCGGTGACCGCCGCCTCCTCGCGCTTGTGCTCGCCGATCCGGCGCGCGACCACCGCGGTTACCGCCATCGCCAGCCCCATCGCGATCGCGTACAGCAGGAACAGGTAGGTCTCGGTCAGGCCGACCGTCGCCACGGCGGATGGCCCGAGCCGCGCCACGAACCAGATGTCCACCACCGCGAACGTGGACTCGAGCACCAGCTCCAGCACCATCGGCACCGCGAGCAGGAACACCGCGCGCCGCAGCGGGATGGTCGTGTAGTCGGCGCCGGTGCCGCGGATCGCGTCGCGCAGCTCGGACCACAGGGAAGGCTTGGGCAGGACGTCGGTCGTCGTCATCGAGGGGGAGCCCGGCGGGGCAGCGTAGGGTAATGGCAAGCGAGCAGCCAGGATGTTTCCGAGCGGCGGCCTTGCGCGAGCGCGTCGGGCGGGAGAGGCAGGCAGGACACGCCGTGAATCCATCCATGGAGGCTCGGATGCGCCATCCATGGCGCATACGGTCCTGCCTACCTCTCCCGCCCGACGCGCCCCCACCACTCTCGCGCTCGTTTAGCGGAGCAAGCTCCGCTAAACGGCAACCGCGAGGATCCCTCCCGAGCGACCGGGAGGGCGGGGGTGTTGCGTCAGCGCGCCATGGATGGCGCGCGCCCCGCATCAGGACAGGATGTCCTGCTAAGGGGAAAAGCAATACCCCCGCCCTCCCGGGCGCGGGCCCAGGACGCTGCTCAAACGGCAGATGCGTGAGCGCGCCGGGCGGGAGAGGCGGTCAGGACACGCCGTGAATCCGTCCATGGAGGCTCGGATGCGCCATCCATGGCGCATACGGTCCTGCCCACCTCTCCCACCCGACGCGCCCCCACCACTCTCGCGCTCGTTTAGCGGAGCAAGCTCCGCTCTACGGCAAGCCGCGAGGATCTGTCCCGGGCGCGGGCCCACGGTGCTCCCGCTGTTGGTCACCCGCGCAACCTGTCCGCACCGTGCGCCCACACTCTCGCAATCCTGCCCTGTCGATTCCCGCCCCGCCCATCCGTCGCATCCGCAAAACCCACACGAGGAACTGTCCCATGGCCACCGGCACCGTCCGTCTGCACCGCGTTCTGACCGCCCCACCCGAACGCGTCTACCGCGCCTTCCTCGACGCCGCCGCGCTCGCCAAGTGGCTGCCGCCCAACGGCTTCACCTGCGAGGTGCACGAACTCGACGCACGGGTCGGCGGCCGCCACCGGATGAGCTTCACCAACTTCTCCAGCGGCCACCGGCACAGCTTCGGCGGCACCTACCTCGAGCTGGAACCGGGCGAACGCATCCGCTACAGCGACGCCTTCGACGACGCGGGTCTCGCCGGCGCGATGACCACCACCATCGAACTGCGCGCGGTGTCCGTCGGCACCGACGTCCGCATCATCCAGGAAGGCATCCCGGAGGCGATCCCGCCGGAGGCCTGCTACCTCGGCTGGCAGGAATCGCTGGTGCTGCTCGGCAAGCTGGTCGAGCCGCAGATCCCGGACTGAACGGGAGCGCCCTGCCCCGCGCCGCCGGCGACGCGCCGCTCACCGCGCCTGCGCTAGAACCGCTCCCTCCCCCACGGAACGTCGCGCATGGCCACCCCGCAGGAACTCGAGAACAAACTCTGGGAAGCGCTGGAATCCGACCGCACCGTGATGCTCGGCCTGGACGGCGTCGAAGGCGGGCATGCCCGGCCGATGACCGCGCAGTTCGAGCGTCCGCGCGGGGCGATCTGGTTCTTCACCGCGCGCGACAACGCGCTGGTGCGCCAACTCGACCAGGGCGGCCAGGCGCACGCCAGCTTCGTCGCCAAGGACCACGACCTGTTCGCCAGCATCGGCGGCCGGCTCGCGCTCGACGACGACCGGGCGACGATCGAGCGGCTGTGGAACCCGTTCGTCGCCGCCTGGTACGAGGGCGGCCAGGACGATCCGAACCTGGCCCTGCTGCGCTTCGACGCCGACCACGCGGAAGTCTGGGAGAACGCCTCCAGCCTGCTCACCGGCATCAAGATGCTGCTCGGCGCGAACCCGCAGCAGGATTTCCGCGACAAGGTCGCGCGGGTCGACCTGCACTGACGCGACGCGCGCGCCCGAAGCCATCCGCGTCGGAGCGCCGCGGCGTCAGGTCGCCTGCCCCGCTTCGCTCCACCTAGGACGCGCGCCCGATGCTGTCCAGCGGCAGGCGCAGGTAGCGGATGCCATTGGCGTCCGGCGGCGGCAGTTCGCCGGCGCGGATGTTCACCTGCAGTGCGGGCAGGATCAGCCTGGGCACCGCGAGGGTGGCGTCGCGGCGGGTGCGCAGGGCGACGAACGCCTCCTCGTCCACGTCGCCGCCGACGTGCGCGTTGGCGCGCCGCTGTTCCTCCAGCGGCACCTGCGCGCGCGGTTCGGCGCCCTCGGCGGGATAGTCGTGGCACAGGAAAACGCGGGTGCCGGCCGGCAGGTCGAACAGCCGGCGGATCGAGCGGTACAGCTTGCGCGCGTCGCCGCCCGGGAAATCCACCCGCGCGGTGCCGCTCGCCGGCGCGAACACGGTGTCGCCGACGAAGGCGGCGTCGCCGACCACGTAGGTCAGGCCGTCGTCGGTGTGCCCGGGCGTCGCCAGCACGCGGGCCTGCAACGCGCCGATCGCGAAGCTGTCGCCGTCGTCGAACAGGCGGTCGAACTGGCTGCCGTCGGCGGCGAAGTCCTGCAGTCCGAACAATGGGGCGAAGCGCGCCTGCACCGCGGTGATGCCGCGGCCGATCGCGACCCGCGCGCCGGTCTCGCGCCTGAGGTAGGCGGCGGCGCTGAGGTGGTCGGCGTGGGCGTGGGTTTCGAGGATCCAGTCCACGCCGAGCCGGTGCGCGCGCACGTACTCGAGCACGCGGTCCGCGGAGGTCGTCGCCGTGCGCGCGCTGGCCGGGTCGAAGTCGAGCACCGGATCCACGATCGCCGCGCGCCCGCCATCGCCGTCGTGGACGACGTGGGTGAAGGTACCGGTCGCCTGGTCGTGGAAGCTCTCGACGCTGGGTTGCATGGCGAGTCCCGGGGCCGGCGCAATCGACGCACGCATCGAACTCCAACGCGCGTCGAACCCTGGTCAGGCCATCGCCGCGCGCGCCGCGTCCCGCAGCCAGGCCATCGCGCCGCGGTATGGCCCGGGGCCGTGGCTGATCCGGGCCACGCCAAGTTCCGCCAGCCGCGCGCGGCCGGGCGAGGCCGGCGTCGCCATCACGTTGAGCGGCAGCGGCGAGGCCTCGGCCAGGCGCGCGATCAGCGGCTCGGCGACCACGCCCGGCACGAACAGCCCGCTCGCGCCGGCGTCGGCGTAGGCGCGCGCGCGTTCCAGCGCGGCGTCCACCATCGCGAGATCGTGTGCAGGCGCCGGCTTCTGGAAGAACACGTCGGTGCGCGCGTTGATGAAGCAGGCGACGCCGGCCGCGTCCGCCGCGGCGCGCGCGGCCGCCAGGCGCGCGACCTGGTCGGCGACCGCGCGCAGGCTGCCGTCGGCCGGGAAGCTGTCCTCGAGGTTGCAGCCGATCGCCCCGGCCTCCAGCGCCGCGGCGAGCGTCGCCGCGACCGCGGCCGGCGCGTCGCCGTAGCCGCTTTCCAGGTCCACCGTCACCGGCAGCTCGCCGACCGCCGCGACGATCCGCCGCAGGTTGTCCAGCGCCACCGCCAGCGGCAGGCGCTCGCCGTCCTCGACGCCGTGCGCCGCGGCCACCGACCAGCTGCCGGTGGCGATCGCGGCGGCGCCGGCCTCGGCCACGGCGCGCGCGCTGCCGGCGTCCCAGGCGTTGAACAGCACCAGCGGGGCGCCGGCAACGTGCAACGCCCGGAAGCGCCGGGCCCGCTCCTGCTGGATGGCCTGCTGGATCGCCTGCTGCGCGGTCATGCCCGCGCCTGCGTCTGCCGCGACGCGGTCGCCGAGGCATGCGCCTCGCGCAGCTTGGTCGCGCATTCCTCGCAGCAGGCTTCCACCGTCTGCCCGCCGATGCGGACCTGGATGGCGTTCTCGTCCAGCGGATTGTCGCAGGCGGCGCAGGTCTTCTCGCTCATGGTCGTGCTCCCGTGTGTGGCGCCCGGATCGGGCAGGCCCATTGCAGCGCGGCCGGTCGGCGGACGCTGTCGAAAACTTTAGCGATCGCGCCGCGCCGCCGTCACAGCGTCGCGGCGTCGATCACGAAGCGGTACTTGACGTCGCTGCGGACCATGCGATCGTAGGCGCGGTCGATGTCGCGCGCGTCGATCATCTCGATGTCGGCGACGATGCCGTGCTCCGCGCAGAAATCGAGCATCTCCTGCGTTTCCGGCAGGCCGCCGATCAGCGAGCCCGCGATCGCGCGCCGCTTGAAGATCAGGTTGCCGACCGAAGGGCTGGGGTGCGGGTGTTCCGGCACGCCGACCAGCACCAGGGTGCCGTCGCGGCGCAGCAGCATGGAATACGCGTCGAGGTCGTGGCTGGCGGCGACGGTGTCGAGGATCAGGTCGAAGCTGTTCGCGTGCGCGCGCATCGCCTCGGCGTCGCGCGACACGACCACCTCGTCGGCGCCGAGCGCATGCGCGTCCGCGCGCTTGCTTTCGCTGGTGGTGAAGGCGACCACGTGCGCGCCCATCGCATGCGCGAGCTTGATGCCCATGTGGCCGAGCCCACCGATGCCGACGACGCCCACCTTCCTGCCGGGTCCGGCGCCCCAGTGCCGCAGCGGCGAGTACGTGGTGATGCCGGCGCACAGCAGCGGCGCGACCGCGGCCAGCTGCTCGCGCGGATGATGGATACGCAGCACGAAGCGCTGGTCCACCACGATCCGCTGCGAATAGCCGCCCAGCGTGTGACCCGGCGGGTCCGCGGTCGGTCCGTTGTAGGTACCGGTGAAACCGTGCTCGCAATACTGCTCCAGGCCTTCGTCGCAGGCCGCGCAGTGCCGGCAGCTGTCCACCAGGCAGCCGACGCCGACGACGTCGCCGACCGCGAAGCCCTGTACCTCGGCGCCGACCGCGCTGACCGTGCCGACGATTTCGTGCCCGGGCACGCACGGGTACTTCGTGCCGCCCCACTCCGAGCGCACCGTGTGCAGGTCGGAATGGCAGACGCCGCAGTAGGCGATCTCGATCTGCACGTCGCGCGGGCCGGGCGCGCGGCGGGCGATGGCCATGGGTTCGAGCGGCTGGTCGGCGGCAGGGGCGCCGTAGGCCTTCACGGTCATGACGGGTTCCTCGCGTGGGGTCCGACCATTCTGCGCCGATCGCGGCGCGGTCGCGCTCAGCGATGCAGGGCGAGCCGGCGGAATTCGCTGGGCGTGCGTCCGTACAGGCGCTGGAACGCGGCGGTGAAGTGGCTGTGGCTGGAAAAGCCAAGGTGCAGGCCGAGCGCGGTCAGGTCCTCGTGGTCGGCGAGCAGGTCCAGCGCGCGCGCCAGCCGCAGGCGCAGCTGGTACTGGTACAGCGGCACGCCCTCGACCTCACGGAAGCTCTGGGTCAGGTACACCGCGGACACGCCGACTTCGGCCGCCACCTCGGCCAGGGTCCAGCGCCGCGCCAGGTCGCGCGCGAGCACCAGCTTGGCGCGGTCCACCAGCCGCTGGCGGCCGTGGCTGGACGCGGCGGCGTGGGTCGTGCGCGGCGCCAGCGCGCGGTGCACCAGGGTCAGCGCCAGGCTCTCGGCCTCCAGCGGTTCGGCGATGCCCTCGTGCAGCGCGTGTCGCAGCAGCGCGACCAGCACCTGCGCGCGCGGATCGATGCGCAGGCGCGGGTGGCGGAAGCGCAGCGGTTCGCCGTCGTGCAGCAGCGCCGGCGGCGCGATCTCGCGCAGGAGGGTGGGATCGAGGGTCAGCGCCAGGCAGGCGTCGCCGCCGGGATTGGGGTGGCTGACCTGGAAGTCCTCGCCGGCGTTGAAGAACAGGACCTGGCTGGCGTCGGCGACCGCCTCCCGGTCGCCCGCGTGCAGCACGTAGGTGCCGCGGTACGGGAACACCAGTTCGGTGCGTGCGACCCGTTCCACCGCGTCCTTGTGCCGGCAGGCGCCGGCGCAGACCACGTCGCGCACTTCGAGCAACGGCGTGGACAGGAGCTGGTGGACGGCGAAGTCGGGCATGGCGCGATGATGCCGCGTCGCGGGGCGCCGCGCTGCGGCGCCCGCCCTCACCCCAACCCTCTCCCGCGAGCGGGAGAGGGGGAGCAGCCGCGGGCTGCTTCAGCGCGCCTTCCCTATGCGGGCGCCGCCGTAATCGCTGTCGAGCGCATCGCCGCGGATGAAGTCGCGCATGATCCGGAAGTAGCCGTCGGGCTGGCGCGTAGACAGGCGTTCGCCGTCCGCGCCCGGCTCGAATTCGTACATGCCGTGCTCCGCGTGCGGAAACAGCGCGGTGGTGATCGGCCGTCCTCCGGCCTGCAGGCGGGCGAGCCGGCGCAGCGTTTCGCCCGGCGGCGCGTCGCGGTCCTCGCCGCCGAGGAGCCACAGTTGCGGCACCCGCAGGTTGGCCAGGACCGGCATCGGGTCGTAATACGCGGGCACGCCGGCCAGCAGCTTCGGGCCCTCCGCGCGGATCGTGTCCGGCGGGGTCGCCAGCAGGTAGCCGGCGATGTTGCCGCGCACCGCGCCGTACCACGGCGCCTGCGCATACTTCGCCTTCACCGCCGCCAGCCGTGCGTAGCCGTCGCGGAAGCCGCTGCCGACGACTTCCGCCACGGCATCGGCGATCTCCATCGCCTGCGCCTCGACGTCCGCGCCGTAGCCGGCGCGGGCGATGTCCGCCGCGATCGCCTCGCGGTCCTCGTCCAGCGGCGACACCGCGAGGCCGAAGCTGACGATCATGAAGTCGACCGGCTCGATCGTCGCCGCGAGCGGCGCCACCCAGCCGCCCTGGCTGCCGCCCTGGTAGCCGATCCTGCCGGCGCGCGCGCCAGCCAGCCGCCGTGCCTCGCGCGCGGCGTGGATCGCATCCACCGCGAGGGTCAGGTAGTCCTGGGTGTAGCGCCCGCCCGACGCGCCGGTGCCGCGCTTGTCGTAGGCGAACACGCCGATGCCGGCGGCGGCGAACTCGCGCTGCAGCGAATAGCGCTGCAAGGCCGAGGTGTGTTCCGCGCCGTGCACCAGCACCACCAGCGGCACGCGCGCGTCGCCCGCCGGCAGCGTGAGGCGCCCGGCCAGTTCGATGCCCCCGCTGCCGGCGAAGCGCGTGTCGAACTCGACCAGCGGCACGCGCCGTCCGGCCACGCCATCGAAGCGGATCGTGCCCTGGCCGCATCGCGGCAGCACGACGACGTGGCCGTCCGGCCGGCCGGTCCATCCGAGCGTGCTGCTCCAGCGCCCGCCGCCGCGTGGCGCGAGCGCGCCGGTGCGGCCGTCGGCGAGCCGCCAGCGCAACTGGCCGGGCTCGCCCGGGCCGATGTCCAGCGCGCGGCCATCCTGCAGGCGGTAGCTGCCGGTTTCGCACGGCAGCACGGGCGCGGACGACGCGCTCCCGCCGGCCATGGCGGCGGCCGATGCCAACCACAGCATGCCCGCCATGATCCACGCGCGCGGACGCCACGCCTGCACAGCGCGATCCTGCTTCGTCACGTTCGCCATCACCGGTCCTGTCTGCGTCGTTGCCTGTCCATGACACGTCGAGCCCGGCAGCGGTTGCACCCGCGTGCGCATCACGCGCCTTGCCACGTCGCTGCAGAGGCACATGAATGCCCTGCGGGCCCGCATTTGCTATTGGCACCGAATGGGCGCACCGTGGGGCCGGGTCCTCGTCACATCGTTCCGGAGACCTCCCCCGGCCTTCACGCCGGTGGCGCGGATCACCGTCCTATGCGTCTTGCGCGCGCATACGTCCCTGTCCCTGCGGCCGCGAATGATTCGCTCGACAGGGACACCCCGCATGACCGCATCTCCGAGCTGGAGAGCAGGCAACCACCTCCTCGACCGATTGCCGGCGGACGTCCGCGACCGACTGCAGCCGCACCTGCAGCCGATCGACCTGCCGGTCGGCAAGGTGCTGTACGAATCGGAAGTCAGGCAGCGCCACATCTACTTTCCGCAAAGCGGGGTGATCTCGCTGGTCTACGTGGTCGAGAGCGGCGCCAGCGGCGAGATCGCCATGGTCGGCAACGAAGGGGTGGTTGGCGTGTCGGTGCTGGTGGACAGCATCGCCACGCCGACCCGCGGCGAGGTGCAGGTCGCCGGCGACGCGCTGATGCTCAGGAGCGACATCGTCGAGCGCGAATTCGCGCAGGCGGGCGCGTTCCAGCTGATGATCCTGCGCTACACCCAGCTGATGATCAGCCAGATCGCGCAGGCGGTGATCTGCAACCGCCACCATGCCATGGAGCGGCAGGCCTGCCGCTGGCTGCTGTCGGCCTTCGATCGCATCGACGGCAACGAGCTGGCCCTGACCCAGGAGGCGATCGCGCAGCTGCTCGGCGTGCGCCGCGAGAGCATTTCCGAGGTCGCCCGGCGCCTGCAGGCGGCCGGCGTGCTGCGGTACAGCCGCGGCCGGATCCACCTGCTGGACCGCCCCGCGCTCGAACGCCGCAGCTGCGAGTGTTACCGGCTGCTGCGCGGCGAGTACGACCGGCTGCTGGTCGCCAGGGCCGCGGCGTGACGACGGCATGCTAAGTGGCCCGCCGCACAGAAGCCGCGGCGATGCCGGGCTAAGTTTCGCCGGGCCACCGGGAGGCGTCATGGACCTCGCCCTCTACACCGCCGCGTCCGGCCACTTCATCGCGGTCCCCGATTGCCTGCGGCCGCCGATCGAGGCGGAGGGCCGGCACGGCCCGCTGCGGTTCCAGGCGCGCCTGAGCCTGGACGACGACCCCGGCTGCCGCCTGGCGCTGCGCCTCGCCGACGAGATCGAAGGGCAGTGCTACGCGGTGCTGAGCGCACGCGAGGGCCAGCGCCTGCTGCGCTACACCGACGCCCGCGGCAGCCGCTAGCCCCGTTTCGCCGAGGCGATCTCGCGCAATGCGCGCTCGAACACCTCGACCGGCTGCCCGCCGGAAATCAGGTGCTTGCGCTCGATGATGATCGCCGGCACCGCCTGGATGCCGAGCTGCCGGAAGAACTGCTCGAGCGCGCGCACCTCGTCGGCGTATTCGTTCGAGGCGAGGATCTCCCGCGCCCGCTCGGCCGGCAGGCCGACGTTGGCGGCGATCTCCGCCAGCGTCGCGTGGTCGGACACGTCGCGGCCCTCGCTGAAGTAGGCGCGCAGCAGCGCGTGCTTGAGTTCCCGCTGGCGTCCCTCCAGCGCCGCCCAGTGCAGCAGCCGGTGCGCGTCGAAGGTGTTGTAGATGCGGGTGCGCCGCGCCATGTCGAAGGTGAAGCCGAGCGCCGCGCCGCGCTGCACGATCGCGGCCTGGTTGGCTGCCGCCTGTTCGGCGCTCAGGCCGTACTTGCGCTCCAGGTGGCCGACCGCGTCCTCGCCTTCCGCCGGCAGTTGCGGGTTCAGTTCGAACGGTTGCACGTGGATCTCCGCCTCGACCTCGCCCTGCGTGCGCGCCAGCGCCTGCTCCAGCGATGCCAGGCCGATCGCGCACCAGGGACAGACCACGTCGGAGACGAAGTCGATGCGCAGGCGGGTGGGTGTCTCGGTGTTGGCGTCGGCCATCGGCTCGCTCCGTGGAACTCCAGGTCCCCACTATGCGCCCCCGGCCGCGACGGCGCGATGCAGCGACCGTGCGCGCGCCGTCAACGCCGCTTGCGCGGATGCGCCGCCTCCGCCGCCAGGTATTCCGGACTGAGCGTCCCCGCCGCCTGCGCGACGGGCAGCAGGGTCGGGTAGAACTGGACGAAGGTCGTGTCCACCGCGGCATGCGCGCGATGGCAGGCGTGGCAGGCGGACGTCGCCGGGATCGGCGCCGCCGGCGCGCTGCCCTCGAAGCCGAAGAACGCCCAGCCGCCGTCGAAGCGCGCGCTGTCCTTCACGTGCATCTCGAGGGCGACCGCGTCGCCGGCCTGGAAATGCCCACGGTGGTTGATCGCGCCTTCGCTGGCCGACCGCCGGACCTCCAGCACCAGTTGGGTCCCCTCCGGCCAGGTGCCGGTGCGCCGGAACGCCCGGTACGCCGCCGGATCGACGAACACGTTGTCGAACACCGGCTGCTTCGACGCCTTCGCCTTCTCGTTGTAGCTCATGTCCACGCCGCTGCTGAGGTACACCCACTCGCGGTAGTCCGCGGGAAAGAGCAGCTTGCCGTCCGCGGTGTAGGCGGGCCCGGCCCCCTCGCCGGGTTCGCTGAAGGCCAGCACCGGGACCATGGCCAGGGCGAGGATGGCCAGCAAGACGATGCGACGCGGCATGCGCGGCTCCATGCGAGGAAGTGCCGCGATTCTCGCCAGCGCCTCGCGGACGCCGGGGACAGGAACCGGACGATTCCGGCCAACTCAGCGGCAGAACCGCTCCCGGTACTGCGCAGGCGACACGCCGTAGCGCGCCCGGAACGCGCGCCGGAACGCGTCCGCGCTGTTGAAGCCGACCGCGGCCGCGATCCGCTCCACCGTCGCGTTGCCCCCACTCAGCCGCAGGCAGGCCTGCTCCATCCGCAGCCGTTCGACGAAGCGCATCGGCGTGGTGCCGAAGGCGTCGCGGAAGACCCGGCGCAGGTGGCGCGGGCTCATCGCCGCCCGCGCCGCCATCCGCTCGACGTCGAGCGCGTCGCCGAGGTGGGCGAGCAGCCACTGCACCAGGTCGCCGAGCCGGCGGTGGCCGTGGCTTTGCGCGAGCAACGGCTCGGAGAACTGCGCCTGGTTGCCGGGCCGGCGCAGGTACATCACCAGGTGGCGGGCGACCGCCAGCGCGACCGGCGCGCCGCAGTCCTCCTCGACCAGCGCCAGCGCGAGGTCCATGCCCGCGGTCAGTCCGCCCGAAGTGGCGAAGGCGCCGTCGCGCACGAACATCTGGTCCGGCTCCATGCGCAGCGCCGGATAGCGGCGGGCGACGTCGGCGGCGTATTCCCAGTGGGTGGTCACGCGGCGTCCGTCCAACAATCCGGCCGCCGCCAGCAGGTAGATGCCGGTGCACACCGACACCATCCGTCGCGTCGCCGGCGCACGCGCGCGCAGCCAGCCGAGCAGGCGCGGGTCGCGGTCGAGCACGCGGCTGCCCGCCCCGCCCGGCACCAGCAGCGTGTCGAAGGCCGGCGCGTCGTCCAGGCCGCATTCGGGGACCACCACCAGCCCGTTCTCCGCGCGCACCGGCGCTGGCCCGAGGCCGACCACGCACAGGCGGTAACGCGCGTCGCCGGCGTGCGCGTTGGCCGCGCCGAACACGTCCAGCGGCCCGGTCAGGTCGAGCGCCTGCATGCCTTCGTAGGCCAGCAGGCCGATCGCGAGCGTGTCGGTGGCGTCGGCGTGCGGGCGGGGCGGAGTGCGGTCGAAAATGGCGCGGCCTCGGTGCAAGCTGCGCGGGCAGCGTAGCGAAAGACGCCGACGGCGCAACCACCGGGGCCTGCGGTGGGGTGCGCGATGTGTCGATTCGGCGTCCCTCCGCACGTCGCACCATGCGAATACCCACCGCCAGGCCCAGGAGGCCCCATGCCCACTCCCGCGAAGAACACCATCTGCCTCTGGTACGACGGCACCGCGCTGGAGGCCGCGACGTTCTACGCCGAGACCTTCCCCGACAGCGCCGTGCTCGCGGTCCACCACGCGCCGGGCGACTACCCCGACGGCAGGCGCGGCGACGTGCTGACCGTGGACTTCACGGTCATGGGCATTCCCTGCATCGGCCTCAACGGCGGGCCGGCGTTCCCGCAGACCGAGGCGTTTTCGTTCCAGGTGTCGACCGAGGATCAGGCCGAAACCGACCGCCTGTGGGACGCGATCGTCGGCAACGGCGGCCAGGAAAGCGCCTGCGGCTGGTGCAAGGACAAGTGGGGGGTGAACTGGCAGATCACCCCGCGGGTGCTGGTCGAGGCGATTACCGATCCGGATCCGGCGGCAGCAAAGCGCGCCTTCGACGCGATGATGACGATGCGCAGGATCGACATCGCGGCGATCGAGGCGGCACGCCGGGGCTGACGCGGGTGCGCGACGCCGCGTCGCGCGGCCGGTCACTCCGCCGGCGCCGGCCCGCCCGGATAGTTCGCGCGCACCGGCGAGGCGATCTCCACCCGGTTGCGGCCCAGGTGCTTGGCCGCGTACATCGCCGCGTCGGCACGCGCCAGCCACGAAGCCACCGACTCGCCCGGCTGCAGCATCGCGCAGCCGATCGAGGCCGTGACCGGCTGGCCGCCGCCGCGCAGTTGCCGCGCGACCGCCGCGCGCAGGCTTTCGCACAGCGCCGGCAGCGCGGCCTCGTCGACCGCGGTGAACAGCACCAGGAATTCCTCGCCGCCCAGGCGGTAGACCTGGTCGAGCTTGCGCACGTGGCCGCGGATCAGGGCGACGAGGTCGACCAGCACCTGGTCGCCCGCCTCGTGGCCGTGCTCGTCGTTGATCCGCTTGAAGTCGTCCACGTCCAGCATCGCGAGCCCGAAGCTCGCGCCATGGCGCGCCTTCGCCTCCACCGCGAGCCGGAGTTCGCGCGTCATCGCCCGCCGGTTGAGCGCGCCCGTCAGCGGGTCGCGGGTGGCCAGCTCCTCCAGCCTGCGGTGCTGCCAGCGGGTGCGCTCGGCGAACAGCAACGAGAACAGGCCGGCGACCAGGATGGTGGACAGGTACATCACCAAAGGCGGCCCGAGCGGCAGCAATTGCCGGTGGAGGGCGATGCCGGCGATGAGCGTGATCGCCGTCATCAGCACCGCGGTCGCCATCACCCGACCGACCAGCAGGAAGCTTCCGACCACCAGCGGGTACGACCACAACAGCCCGGCCAGCCCGACCACATGGGTGATCAGCACGCAACCGAGCGCCGACACCAGCACGAAGACCCGGCTGGAACCGCGGATGTCGCCGCCACGCCAGGCATGCGCCACCACGCCGAGCAGGGCCAGGACGATGCCGAGGTCGGCCGCCCCCGCGACCAGTTCCCCGCGCGCAAGCCGGTACCAGGCGAACGGCAGCACGCCGATCGCGCCGACCGCGCCGAACATGGTCAGCACCGCCAGCCGGTAGTCGGTCCGCATCCGTTCGAAGCGCATCGCAAGTCGCCCGTGTGCCGCAGTCATGATCGTCCTCGGCGCTCCTGGCGGACGTGAACGGCGACGCGCCGTCGCCGAGTTGCCGGCCGCCGCCGGCGCGTGCAGGCTGTGGCCGCATCGGTGTCGATCCGGCCCCGCGCCGCCGTCGCCACCAGGGTCTGTCCGCGCCCGTCCCTCTTCCGCGCCAGCCGCCCGAATGCAACAGAAAGGAACGCGCATGCCGCCGAGCGACGCCCCGCCCATCGTCTCCATCCGCAACGTCGGCAAGACCTACGCCTCCGGCTTCCACGCCCTCAAGAACGTCAGCCTGGACATCCGCCGCGGCGAGATCTTCGCCCTGCTCGGCCCCAACGGCGCCGGCAAGACGACCCTGATCAACATCGTGTGCGGGATCGTCAACGCCAGTTCCGGCACGGTGCTCGCGGACGGCCACGACATCGTGCGCGAGGCACGCGCCGCGCGGATGAAGATCGGCCTGGTGCCGCAGGAACTGTCCACCGACGCCTTCGAGAGCGTGTGGGCGACGGTGCGCTTCAGCCGCGGCCTGTTCGGCCGGCCGCCGGACCCGGCGCACCTGGAGCGGGTGCTGCGCGCGCTGTCGCTGTGGGACAAGCGCGACAGCCGGATCATGGCGCTGTCGGGCGGCATGAAGCGGCGCGTGCTGATCGCCAAGGCGCTGGCGCACGAACCCAGCATCCTGTTCCTCGACGAGCCCACCGCCGGCGTCGACGTCGAGCTGCGCCGCGACATGTGGCAGCTGGTGCGCGAACTGCGCGACGCCGGCACCACCATCATCCTCACCACGCATTACATCGAGGAGGCCGAGGAAATGGCCGACCGCATCGGCGTCATCCGCAAGGGCGAGCTGGTGGTGGTGGAAGACAAGCGGGTGCTGATGCGCAAGCTCGGCCGCAAGCAGCTGACCCTGCAACTGCAGGCGCCGCTGGCGCGCATCCCCGAGGCGCTGGCCGGCGAGCCGCTGGAGCTCGCCGACGACGGCAACGCGCTGGTCTACACCTTCGACACCCAGGCCGAGCAGACCGGCATCGCCGCCCTGCTGCGGCGCCTGGCCGCGGAGGGCATCGACTTCAAGGACCTGCATTCCAGCGAGAGCTCGCTGGAGGACATCTTCGTCAGCCTGGTCCACGACGACGCGCGCGCCGACCGCGTCCGCGCGGCCGCCGGCAAGGAGGCGCGGGCATGAGCGCGCGCGGCCTCAACGTGTACGCCATCGCCGCGATCTACCGCTTCGAGATGGCGCGCACCTTCCGCACCCTGATGCAGTCGATCGCCTCGCCGGTGCTGTCCACCTCGCTGTATTTCGTGGTGTTCGGCGCGGCGATCGGCTCGCGCATGGGCGAGGTGGGCGGGGTCAGCTACGGCGCCTTCATCATCCCCGGCCTGCTGATGCTGTCGCTGCTCAACGAGAGCATCTCCAACGCCTCGTTCGGCATCTACATGCCGAAGTGGGCGGGCACGATCTACGAGCTGCTGTCGGCGCCGGTGTCGCCGTTCGAGGTGGTGGTCGGTTACGTCGGCGCCGCCGCCACCAAGTCGGTGCTGCTGGGCGCGCTGATCCTGGTCACCGCGCGGCTGTTCGTGCCCTACGAGATCCAGCACCCGGCCTGGATGCTGTGCTTCCTGCTGCTGACCGCGGTGAGCTTCAGCCTGTTCGGCTTCATCATCGGCCTGTGGGCCGACGACTTCCAGAAGCTGCAGGTGGTGCCGCTGATGGTGATGACCCCGCTGACCTTCCTCGGCGGCGCGTTCTACTCGATCGACATGCTGCCGCCCATCTGGCAGAAGATCACCCTGTTCAACCCGGTCGTGTACCTGATCAGCGGCGTGCGCTGGAGCTTCTACGGCGTCGCCGACGTGGACGTCGCGGTCAGCGCCGGCATGACCCTCGCCTTCCTCGCGCTGTGCCTGGCGGCGGTGTGGTGGATCTTCCGCACGGGGTACAAGCTGAAGGCGTGAGCCGCTCAGGCCCCGGTCGCGATGCGGCCGGTGCCTTGCCGCCGGGGCAGGCTGACCTTGAAGATGCTGCCCTTGCCGACGCCCTCGCTGTGGGCGACGACCGAGCCGCCGTGCATCTGCACGATCTTCTTCACCAGCGCGAGGCCGACGCCGAGCCCTTCGCGCGCCATCGGCGTCCGCGCCTGGGTGAACATCCCGAAGATCGATTCGAGCATCTGCGGCGCGATCCCGATCCCCTGGTCCGACACCTCCACCAGCACCTGGCGACCTTGCGCGGTCCCGCTCAGCCAGATGCGTCCCGGCGGCGGCGTGTACTTCAGGGCGTTCGCCACCAGGTTGACGAAGACCTGCTGCAGGCGCAGCGCATCGCCTTCCAGCGTGATCGGCGCTGGCGGCAGCAGGATCTCGACCGGTCGCCCCGGCTGCGCCTGGCGCGCCCGGGCGGTGAGCACCGCCTCCTCGAGCAACGCGCCCAGGTCGATGCGCTCGACCGACAGCGACGTCTTGCCCGCTGCCTGCCGCCCCTCCTCCATCAGGTCTTCCGCGAGCTGCGTGGCGAAGCCGACATTGCGCTGGATGATCCGCAGCGGGTCCTGCCCTTGTGCGACCGACGCCCCGCCCCCGTGCGCCAGCACGCTGGCGGCCATCTGGATCGCCGCCAGCGGATTGCGCAGTTCGTGCGCGAGCAACGCGATCCCGCGGCTCTTGCGTTCGCTTTCCCCGGCCAGCGCCTGCACCTGGTTGACCAGCTGGTCGATCTGCATCCGCGTTTCGGTGAGGTCGCGCAGGACCTTGACGAAGCCAGGCTCGCCATCGGTCCGCAACGTCATGCCGTTGGCCCAGAAGCGCGAGCGGTCCCAGCGCTGCATCCAGCGGTCGTCGGCCGAAAAACCGCGGCTGGTCGCAACCTCCACCTCATGCCGGGGAATGCCCAGGGCGACGTCCTCCTCCAGGAAGAAGCGGTCGACGGTTTCCCCCGGCAGTTCGGTCGCTTCCACGCCGAGGATGTGGCAACACCCGGCGTTGGCCCAACGGATCACGCGGTCGCCGTCCATCAGCATGATGGCGTAGTCGTGCGTCGCCCGCGCGAAGTTGAGCAACCTCGGCGCGAATCGCTCGACGAACGCCGCGTCGGCCGGCGGCGTGGCGCAGTGACGCCTGGGCACGACGCTACCCCTCGAACGCGCCGATGGCGGCTCGCCCGTCCACCACCCGCGGCAAGCCCGGCCCGGCCGCGGCATGCAGGCTGCCCGCGCCGCTGTCTTTGCAGCTGCCGACCCGGCGGGCGGCGGCGTGCGCGACGGGCACGGCGGTGAGAGCCCACCCGCTGGCCGACAGGGCGGCGAGCAGGGTTTCCGGAGCGGGAAGCAGGCGCGTCATGGCATGCTCCGCAAGGTAGGAAAGCGCGAACGTGGACCCCGCCCCGTGCAGGGGACGTGCAACCGCGATGAATGGCCGCGGCCCCTCGCGAAGTGGCCGGGCAGCCAGGGTCAGCGCGCGCGGGCGGGCGCCTTGCGCCGCTGTTCGCCCGGTGCGCGCGGCTGGAGGTAACCCAGCACCAGGCGCGTGGTCTCCTCGACCAGAGTGGCAGTCGCCTCCGGCGTGAGCGCGGCGCCGCGGTGCAGGACCGCGTTGTGCGACACCGCCTCGATCGCGGACGCGCACAGGAACGCCGCGAGGTCGAGGTCGGCCACGCCCAGGGCGTCGCGGTGCCGGCCGAGGTAGTCGCGGAACAGCGCGTGCGCCTCGCGGTTGAAGGTTTCGACGTCCTCGAGGCGGCCGGTGCGCGGGATCTGCTCGGCGAGCACGCGGTGCAGCCGCGGCTCGATGCGGTGCGCCTCGATCGCCACCGCGACCAGCCGGCGCAGCGCCACCGCCGGCGGGCGGTCGGCGACGTCCGCCAGCGCGGCGCGCACCACCCGCATGATCGCCTGGTTGTGGCGGTCGATCACCGCCGCCACCAGCGCCTCCTTGCCCGGGAAGTACTGGTACAGCGAACCGATGCTGACGCCGGCCTTCTCGGCGATGCGGTTGGTGCTGGCCTGCTCGTAACCCTCGCGCACCAGAATGCGAGCTGTGGCCTCGACCAGCGCGTCCACCGTGGCGCGGGAGCGGCGCTGCAGCGCGTGCTTGCGGGGCTCTGTCGGCGGTTTGCGCGGCATGAACACGGGCTCCGGATGCGAGTAGTCAACGTGAGCGATCGCTCGCATTCTAACGGCAACGCGGAAACACGCCGCGGGCGTATCGCACGCGTCCATGGCCACCGCATTCACGGAGACCGCCATGCACGCCACCCTGCACCGCCTGTTCCGCTACAAGGCCTGGGCCGACGAGGAACTGCTGGCCACCCTGGCCGGCCTGGGCGCCACCCATCCGATCATGCCGCTCGCGCTGAAGGCGCTGGCCCACGTCCACGCGGTGGACCGGATCTTCGCCGCGCACCTGCGCTGCGAGCCGCACGATTACGCGTCGGCCAATCCCGAGCAGACGCCGCTCCTTGACGTGCTGACGGCGCAGCTGCGCGCCAGCGATCGCGAGTATCTCGCCTACGTGCCGGCGCTGGACGACGCGCAACTGTGGGAGCGCATCGCGTTCGCCTTCACCGACAGCCAGCCCGGCTGCATGTCGCGCGAGGAGATGCTGCTGCACGTGATCAACCACGGCAGCGGCCACCGCGGCCAGGTCAGCGCGCTGTTGCTGCTGCACGGGCTGGCGCCGGCCCGCGACGGTTTCACCACCTGGCTGCACGAGGCGGAGGCCGCGACACGCGGTCGCGGCGCACGCCGCGCCGCCGCGGAGGCCGGCTGATGCGGGCCTGGCACCAACGGCCGCGCCCGCTGGTCGCGGGCGTGCCGCTCAGCCCCGCCGCGCGGGCAGGAAGCGCGGGTTGCGCAGCAGCGCCGCCGACACCAGCGACACCAGCACGCCCACCGGGAAGATCTCCACGAAGGTCATCGGCAGGCGGAACAGCGGGTCCGCGTACTGCACCTTGAACGCGTCCAGCTCGGCGCGCATCGTCGCCAGCGCCTCGGCGCTGGCGCCCCTGGCGCGCGCGTTCTCCAGCATCGCCTCCGCGTAGGTGGTGGCGAAGTCCATGTGGGTCAGCGCCTGCACCGCCTCCCACGCCACGACATAGAAGAGGCCGGCGACCACGCTGATCCCGACTCCGATCCCGAGCGCCTTCCAGAACCCGATCACCCCGCCGCCGGCCGCGTCGCGGTGCCGCTTGATGCCCACGAACACCGCACTGAGCGCGATTAGCATGGTGGTGTAGCCGATCACCATGCCCCACGGCATCGGCGGGATACCTTCGAAGCCGAGGAAAGTGACGAACATGAAGCCGCCGACGATCAGGCCGGCGACGACGCCGTACTTCAGGATGGTGCGCAGCATGGGTGCCCCCGGTTGGTTGGTGCCGCCATTGGCCGCCTTCCCCGCGGCCTGGGCAATCGCCCGAAAGGGTGATTCTGCGGCAATCGCCCGGACGGCGCGGCCTTCAGGGCACCAGCCCCAGCTCGCGCGCCCGCCGCACCGCCTCCGTGCGGCGCCGGGCCCCGAGCTTGGCGAACAGGTTGGCCACGTGCGTCTTGACCGTGTTCGGCGACACATGCAGGCGCGCCGCGATCTCCTTGTTGGAGTGGCCGGCGGCCAGTTCCCGCAAGACTTCCAGTTCGCGCTCGCTCAAGCCCAGCGCGGCGCGCGCCTGCGGATTGCCATCGAACGGCGCCGGCGGCGGCGCGGCGAACACGCGCACGCCCAGCACGATGCCGAGCACCAGGAAGGCCGCCGCGACCAGGAACAGGGTGAGCTCGCCCGTGTGCAGGCGCGCCAGGCGCTGGTAGTCGAGCCATTGCAGGGCCGTCGTGCCCGCCGCGAGCAATGCGCCGTAACCGACCAGGCGCTTCCAGGTTCCCGCGTCCACGCGCCCCCCGCTGCTTCGGCTGACGCTTGCCGCCTGCCGGCGTCGCGACGCTTTGCTGAACCGGGGCTCGGGCCGAACCCACCGCGCCCCACCATCAATTTATAGCCCGCGGGGGGACTTGCGGCAAGGCGGGCGCGAGGGCGCAGAGTCGCCGGCCCCACACGGCAGGCCCCCACGCATGCATGCCAGCGCTCCGTCGTATCCCGTGATCATCGCCGGCGCCGGTCCGACCGGACTGACGCTCGCCGCCGAACTCGCGCTGGCCGGCGTCGCCGCCATCGTCGTCGAGCCGCGCCCCGACCAGCAGCTCGCCGGTTCGCGCGCCGGTGGCCTGCACGCGCGCACGATCGAGCTGCTCGACCAGCGCGGGGTCGCCGACCGTTTCCTCGCCGCCGGACAGATCGCGCGCACCCTGAGCTTCGCCGGCGCGCACCTGGACATCACCGACTTCCCGAGCCGCCATCCCTACGTGCTGGGCCTGTGGCAGAACCACATCGAACGGCTGCTCGCGGAGTGGGTGCGCGAACTCGGCGTCACCGTGCGCCACGGCTGCGCCGTCACCGGCTTCCGCCAGGACGACGCCGGCGTGGACGTCACGCTGTCCGACGGGAACACCTTGCGCGCCGGCTACCTGGTCGGCTGCGACGGCGGGCGCAGCCTGGTGCGCAAGGCCGCCGGGATCGAATTCGCCGGCTGGGACGCCACCACCAGCGCGCTGATCGCCGAAGTCGAGATGGCGGACGCGCCGCCGCTGGGCGTACGCCACGACGCCACCGGCATGCACGGCATCGGCCGCGTGGAGTACGAGGTGCGCGACGGCGAGGTCGTGTTCGCCGACAGCGGCACGGTGCGGGTGATGCTCACCGAAGCGGCGCCGGGCGCCACCGACGCGCCCACGCTGGAAGACCTCGCCGCGCGCCTGCGCGAGGTTTACGGCACCGACTTCGGCGTGCACGGCCCGAGCTGGATCTCGCGCTTCACCGACGCCAGCCGGCAGGCGACGGCATACCGCGCGGGTCGCGTGCTGCTGGCCGGCGACGCCGCGCACATCCACGCGCCGGACGGCGGCCAGGGCCTCAACATCGGCATGCAGGATGCGGTGAACCTCGGCTGGAAGCTGGCGCAGGTGGTCACCGGCGTGTCGCCCGACACGCTGCTCGACAGCTACCACGCCGAGCGCCACCCGGTGGGCGCGCGCGTGCTGCGCACCTCGATGGCGTCGGTGGCCCTGCGGCGGCCGGACGCACGCAACCAGGCCGCGCGCGACATCGTGTCGGAGCTGCTCGCCTTCGACGCGCCGCGCAAGCACCTCGCCGGCGAACTGTCCGGCCTCGGTCTGCGCTACGACCTCGGCGACGCGCATCCGCTGCTCGGCCGGCGCATGCCCGACCTCGACCTCGACACCCGCGATGGCCCACTGCGCACCTACGCGCTGCTGCACGCGGCGCGGCCGCTGCTGCTGAACTTCGTGGCGCCCGGAGCGCTCGCAGTCGACGGTTGGGCGGACCGCGTGCACGTGGTCGACGCAACCTGCAGCGACGGCGCGTGGGAGCTGCCGGTCATCGGTCGCGTGCCCGCGCCAGCCGCGGTGCTGGTCCGCCCGGACGGTCATGTCGCGTGGGTCGGCGACGGCAGCGATCGCGGCCTCCCCGGCGCATTGGCGACCTGGTGCGGCCCGCCGCGCGACTGATCCGACACCCTATCCTGTCTTCCCCCCACCGGAGCCCACGCACGATGCGATCCCTGCTGCTCGCCGCCCTGCTCGCCGCCGCCCCGTCCACCTTTGCCGCCGAACCGCCGCTGCCGCAGGCCGAGGCCTACACCACGCCGGACAGCTGGCGGCAGCCGGTCGCGCCGGTGCGCATCGCCGACCACACCTGGCAGATCGGCACCGCGCGCATCACCGCCTTGCTCATCCGCACCGACGCCGGCGCGATCCTGATCGACGGCGGCCTGCCGCAGGCGGCCGACATGCTGCTCGCGCACATGCAGTCGCTCGGCGTCGCGCCCGGCGACCTGAAGCTGATCCTCACCAGCCACGCCCACGGCGACCACGCCGGCCCGCTCGCCGCGGTTGCGCGCGCCACCGGCGCCCGCGTCGTCGCCAGTGCCGAATCCGCCTGGCTGCTCGCGCACGGCGGCAGCAACGACATCCACTTCGGCGACGAGATCCTCTACCCGCCGGTGCAGACCGACCGCGTCATCCACGACCGCGAAGTCGTCGCGCTCGGCGACATGCGCCTGACCGCGCACTTCATGCCCGGCCACACCCCGGGCAGCACCGCCTGGACCTGGACCGACACCCGCGACGGCAAGCCGGTGCGCATCGCCTACGTCGACAGCCTCAGCGCGCCCGGCTACAGGATCCACGACAACCCGCGCTATCCACGCCTGGCGGAAGACTTCCGCCGCAGCTTCGACGTGGTGCGCGCCCTGCCCTGCGACCTGCTCGTCACCCCGCACGCCGACGCCAGCGGCTGGGACTACACGGACGCCGCGCATCCGCATCCCAGGCCGATGACCTGCGCCGCCTATGCCGATGGCGCGGCGGCGAAGCTGAAGGCGCGTTAGGACGCCGGCACCGGGCGCGCGTCGCGCCGCGTCACGGCGCGACGTCGCCCGCCTTCTCCGCGAGCGGGCGCACCTGCTCGACCATGGTGACCAGGAAGCGGCCCGGCTCCTCGGTCATCACCTCGTGCGCGGAATGCTCGAACCACACGAAGCGCTTCTGCGGCGCCTCGACGGTCTGGAACCATTCGTACGC
Organism: Lysobacteraceae bacterium; assembly: GCA_035539135.1. Lineage (GTDB taxonomy): Bacteria > Pseudomonadota > Gammaproteobacteria > Xanthomonadales > Xanthomonadaceae > JABFWF01. The sequence goes on along the minus strand of DATLJD010000006.1, from coordinate 67,669 downwards.
CACTTGGGAATTCACCGTGCGGTCGTGACGCCCTTCCAGCAGGATGATCGGGCAGTCGAAGCGGGTGTAGTGGCTGAGGTCCAGGCTCAGGATCGGCGAGAACAGGATGGCCTGCGAAAAATTGTTGCCGTCGTAGATGTGCGGCGCTTCCGTGTCGGTGTAGTCCGGCGACAGGCGCGCCGCCATGCCATCCACCTGGCCAGTGCGTCCGGCCATCACGCCGCCGTAGAAGTCGGACCACTTGCGCTCGATGCCCACGTCGTGCACCGAGATGGGCTTGCCGGGCGCGGCATAGGGCGCGATCGATTCGAGCTCGGCGACGGCTTCCGCGTTGCCGGCCTTTTTCGCGGCGGCCAGCGCATAGGCGTAGCCGCGCCGCTCGCTTTCGGGGATGTCGGTGGCCTGGCCGGTGCCAATGTACGCGTACAGCCATTCCGGCCGCCGGCGCGCGAACTCCAGGCCGATGTAGCTGCCCCACGAATGGCCGAGCAGGAAGATCTTCTGCTTGCCGAGATCGCGGCGCAGGAAGGCCACCAGTTCCTCGGTGTCGTCGATGAAGCGCTCGGGCTTCATCGTCGGCGCCACGGACTCCGGATCGTTGATCAGGTAGGTCTTGCCCGCGCCGCGCTGGTCCCAGTGCACGACGACAAAGTATTCCTCCAGCGCCCGCGTGTTCCACCAGGCGAGCGGCGCCTCGACGAAGCCGGGACCGCCGTGCAGCACCAGCAGCACCGGGTTGCGGCGGTCGGTGCCGCGGATGGTGACGAACTGCTCGATGCCGCCGATGCGCACGGTCTCCGCGCGTTCGATGCCTTCCGGCGTCACGATGCGGCGCAGTTCGCGGATGACCTCGGTGGCCTCGGCGCGGTTGCGCGGTTTCGGGCCGTCGGCCGCGTGCGCCGCGAGCGGCAGGAGGGACACGAACGCCGCAAGGACGATGCCGAATGGTGCTTTCAAGGATCCTGCCTCCGGTCGACGGACGAACGAGGACAGCGCTGGCCGAGCCGCTGTGGGGGCGGCAATGGTATACCCGCGCCTCTTCCGCGCCGGACAGGTTCGGCAGCAACGCGCTGCGGACGATGCGGCGCGCGGCGTGGTTGCCGTTGCGCGTCGGCGAGCCATTCGCGCGCGATCGCGAGGGGGCGGCAGCGGACGGCGGAACGACGGAGCCGCGTCAATCGCTTCCGTCTTCCTTGCCCGGCGAATGTCGGCCGCGTCACCGCGGACGCGATGCTCGGATCAAGTCACCCGGAACAGCGGCGGACGCGGGCCGGCACCCGGCAGGCGGGGACGTGCGCGATAGGTGGCGCCGACATAGCCTGCGGGCGGGCGGCGGCGCGGCACGTGGCGGGCCAGCGCGGGGGCCGGGCGGGTCACCGGCACGGGAAGCAGCAGCGGGGCGGGAAGCGGCCGGGCGTGGATGTGCCGGGAACGGTGGCCGCGGGGAATCAGGCGGGACAACAGCTTCTTGATCATGGCCTCCAGAAAATCCAGAAATTACAGCAACTTACGAGGCATATTGTAACAGAAGCCGGCAGCATTGACAGGCGCGGCGAAGCTTGGCGGCGCACAACTGCGATCATGGCGCATGACCACCGCGTCCCCGTTCTCCTCCCTACCGCTCGCGCCCGCCCTGCGGCCCGGGCTCGACGCGCTCGGCTACACCGCGATGACCCCGGTCCAGGCGCAGGCCCTGCCGGCGATCCTCGCCGGCCGCGACGTCATCGCGCAGGCGCCCACCGGCAGCGGCAAGACCGCGGCGTTCGGGCTCGGCCTGCTGCAGGCGGTCGACGCCACGAGGATCGCGACGCAAGCGCTGGTGCTGTGCCCCACCCGCGAACTGGCCGACCAGGTCGGCAAGCAGCTGCGCACGCTGGCGGTCGGCATCCCCAACCTCAAGCTGTCGGTGCTGTGCGGCGGCATCCCGCTGGGGCCGCAGCTCGCCTCGCTCGCGCACGCGCCGCACGTCGTGGTCGGCACGCCCGGGCGCATCCTCGAGCTCGCGCAGAAACAGGCGCTCGTGCTCAAGGACGTGCGCACGCTGGTGCTGGACGAGGCCGACCGCATGCTCGACATGGGCTTCGAGGACGCGATCCGCGCGATCGTCAAGCAACTGCCGAAGACGCGGCAGGGCCTGCTGTTCTCGGCCACCTTCCCAGAGCCGATCCGCCTGCTGGCCAACGCCATGCTGCGCGACGCGCTGGAGGTCAGCATCGACGGCGAGGTGCATCCGCCAACCATCGAACAGCGCTTTTACGAAGTCGAACCCGCGCGCAAGGCGCCGCTGCTGGCCGCGCTGCTGCTGGAGCACCGGCCCGCGTCCTGCGTGGTGTTCTGCAACATGCGCCGCGACACCGAGGAGCTGGTCGGCTCGCTCACCCACTACGGCTTCGCCGCGCTGGCCCTGCACGGCGACCTGGACCAGCGCGACCGCGAGGAAGTGCTGGTGCGCTTCGCCAACCGCAGCTGCAGCGTGCTGGTCGCCAGCGACGTCGCCGCGCGCGGCCTGGACATCCACGACATCGGCGCCGTGGTCAACTACGACCTGCCGACCGACGCCGGCACCTACCTGCACCGCATCGGCCGCACCGGCCGCGCCGGCCGCGACGGCCTCGCGCTGAGCCTGTGCGCGCCGGGCGAGATGCCGCGCGCGCGGATGATCGAGGAGCGCCTCGGCCAACCACTGCGCTGGGAGCGCGCCGCCCCGCTGGCCGGCAAGCCGCGCGACGTGCCGCAACCGGCGATGGCGACGCTGCGCATCGATGCCGGGCGCGGCGACAAGCTGCGGCCGGGCGACATCGTCGGCGCGCTGACCGGCGACGTCGGCTTGCACAAGGACGCGATCGGCAAGATCGATGTGTATGCGACCCGCAGCTACGTCGCCATCGCGCGCCCACACGCGCAGCAGGCGCTGGCCGGCCTGCGCACGCATGGGGTCAAGGGGCGCAAGCTGCGCGTCGCCGCGCTGGAGCAGTGAAACCCGCCCCGTTGGCCCCGCGCTGGCCGTCTGTCCCCGGACTTGCGTGACGTTCTCATTTTGAGTACAAGTGTTCGCGGATTGCGAACATGAAACCACTCATCCACCACCTGCTGGGCGAGACCCGGACGGCGATCCTGGCGGCGCTGCTGCTGCGCCCGGACGAGGCGCGGCACGTGCGCGACCTGGAGCGGTCCACCGGCCTGTCGCCCGGCAGCCTGCACCGGGAACTGACCGCACTGGTGGCGCTGGAAATCCTGCAACGGGAACAGGTGGGCCGCCAGGTGTTCTATCGGGCCAATCCCGGGTGTCCCGTGCTGCCGGAACTGACCGGATTGCTGCGCAAGACCGCCGGCCTCGTGGATGTGTTGCGCGACGCGCTGACGCCGCTGGCCGACCGGATCGACGGCGCCTTCGTCTACGGTTCGATGGCCAGGGGCACGCCGCACGCCCACAGCGATGTCGACCTGATGGTGGTCGGATCCGTCGGCTTCGCCGATGTCGCGCTGGCGATGGAACCGGCACAGCGGGTCATCGGGCGCGAAATCAATCCGACGATATTGAGCCGCAACGCCTTTTTCCAGCGGCGGGCACAGTCGGACAGCTTCGTCGCCGCCATCTGGAAGGAACCGAAGCTCTGGCTGATGGGGGGATTGGATGAGCCTGGATAACCTGGTCAGGACCCGCCAACTCGCCCCGCATGCCGCGAGGCCCGTCGAGGTGCAGCGCCTGCTGGCCGCCGCGGCGCGCAACCTGGCGGACGCAGGCGCGAAGGGCATCAGCGACGAGACGCGCTTCGACTGCGCCTACAAGGCCATCATGCAGTGCGCGCTGGTCGGGCTTGCCGCGCACGGCTATCGCCCGGCCACCAGCACGCCGGGGCACCACCAGACGATGATCCAGGCGCTGCCACTGACGCTCGGCGTCGAACGCAGCGAGTGGGTGATCCTGGATGCCCTGCGCAGGAAGCGCAACGTCAACGACTATTCGGGCGATCTGATGGACCCGGATACCGTGCGCGAATGCATCGAGCGGGCGCGAGCACTGCTCTCACATACCCACGCGTGGATCGAACAGCAAAGGCCGGAGCTATTGCGACCAGCGGAGTGACCAGCCTGTTGTGCGACCGTTGCTCGAAAGCGAACCTGACCCCGTTGGTGCGCCCAAATTTAGGGTTGGCTAGTCCGTGGCACCAACGGTAGTAGACGTTCCGAGCGCGGAACTGGTGTCAGTCGCCCGCCCTCGGAACAGGTGCGCCTGGATACCTACGAACGCGCGGCGAATCTGGTCCACGTTCCCCAAGACTCGCTTGGCGTCGTTGACGCCACCGTAGCGGATGCGCAGGAAGTCGGCCACCTTGCCACTAGCCAGTTCACCGACCCCCTCGTACTGGTACTTGTCCAGTACGAACTCGAGGAACGCCCGCATTTCGCGTTCGTAGCCATCCATGCCGGTTGCCTTGGCGGCCTGCACGCGTTGCGAGCGGGCCAACGGCGTCAGCGTAAATCGTACGTAGGCGAGCACGTCGAATATGTCGCTGTTCGGCGCATCGATCAGGCGCCGCATATCATCCAGGCGCTCGCTGTCGTAACCCAGGTCGGCCAGCCGCTGGATGAAGGACTCCCTGCGGTCCGGGTCGCTCCAGATGGTACGCAGTTCGTCCTCATCCGTGACCAGGGTGCCAAGATCCCCGAACAACTGCTGCATGAACTCCTGCGCCGTGATCTGTCGACCCTCGTGCCAATAGGTCGTTGCGCCGATGTAACGAATGCTGCGTTCCTTGCCATCCGACAGCTTCACCACGACCCGTTCGGGCGGAGGCGGCTCTTCCACACCACCGCCTGTGGTTTCCGGCGGCGGGCGGGGATCGTCGCCATCGCCTCGCGGTGGCCGGGGACTGCCGGGCGGATCCGGAGGCAGTGGTTCCCCATCCCACTCCGGATCCTCGAAATGCTCGCAGGCCTTCACGAAGTCGTAGATCGTGAAGTAGTCCTTGCCTTCGAAGGTACGCGTTCCACGGCCGATAATCTGCTTGAACTCCACCATCGACTTGATCGGCCGCAAGAGCACGATGTTCCGGATATTGAGTGCGTCGACTCCGGTCGAAAGCTTCTGCGAGGTGGTCAGGATGGTGGGCAAGGTCTTTTCGTTGTCCTGGAACTCGCGCAGGTGGCGTTCGCCCAGCTCGCCATCGTCGGCGGTGACCCGTTCGCAGTAATGCGGATCGGGATTGTCCTTGACCTGGTTGATGAAGTTGCGCACGCGGGCCGCGTGGTCCTGCGTGGCGCAGAACACCAGAGTCTTCTGGCGCTGATCGATCTGGTCCATGAACTCGTGGACCCGGCTCTTCTCGCGCTGGTCGATGACCAGCCGGGTATTGAAGTCGGCCTCGGTGTAGGTCCGGTCGCGGTCCAGTTCGCCGGCCAGCACTTCGTCTCCGTCGGAGAACTTGTACTCGTCCATCGTCGAGGCCATCTGCCGCACCTTGAACGGGGTCAGGAAGCCGTCGCCGATGCCTTCCTTCAGCGCATAGGTGTAGACCGGCTCGCCGAAGTAGGCGTAGGTATCGACGTTCACATCGCGCTTTGGCGTGGCGGTCAAACCAAGCTGCACCGCAGGCTTGAAGTACTCGAGGATGCCGCGCCAGGTGCTCTCGTCGCGGGCACCGCCACGATGGCACTCGTCGATGACGATGAAATCGAAGAAGTCCGGCTCGTAGCCTTCGAAGGTGAACTGCTGCGCTTCCGATTCGCCGCCACCGGTCATGAACGTCTGGAAGATGGTGAAGAACACGCTGGCATTCCGCGGGATCCCACCACGCCGCCGGATCTCATCCGGGCGGATGCGGCACAGTGCATGCGGATCGAACGCGCTGAAGGCGTTGTAGGCCTGGTCAGCCAGGATGTTGCGATCTGCAAGGAACAGGATGCGCGGCCGGCGCACCGGGTCGCGGCTGAGGTTCCACTTCGACTGGAAGAGCTTCCAGGCGATCTGGAAGGCGATGGAGGTCTTGCCCGTGCCGGTGGCCAGGGTCAGCAGGATGCGATCCCTGCCTTGCGCTATGGCGTCCAGCACGGCGGTGATGGCGTTGTGCTGGTAGTAGCGCGGCTGCCACTTGCCGCCGCCGGTTTCGAACTGGACCGCGCCGAAGCGGTCACGCCAGTCGTTGCCCTGCGGGAAGCAGCGCTGCCACAGTTCGTCCGGCGTGGGGAACGGCAGGGCCAAGTCGCCCTCCTTCCCGGTCTGCATGTCGATGCCGTACCAACCGATGCCGTTGGTGGCGTAGGCGAAGCGCGTTTTCAGCCGCCCTGCATAGTCCTTGGCTTGGCCGACGCCGGCACTGTGCCCCAGGCCGGCCCGCTTGGCCTCAATTACCGCCAGCTTGCGGCCGCGGTAGCTGAGCACGTAGTCCGCCGCCAGCGCGGTGCCGCGTTGGCCGCCGGCGAGGATGCGACCGGGGCAGATCAGCTCACGATGGATGTACGCGCCTTCGACCACGCCCCAGCCGGCATCGCGCAACACCGGGTCGATGCGGTTGGCCCGGGTGTCGGCTTCGGTTTCACTCGTCGCGTGCATAGCCCCCCTCGCGTTGCGCGCGGATCGCCAGGACAAGCGCGGTGTCGATCACCGGCAAGTAACGATATAGCGCCACGTAGCCCCGTGTATCGCGCCCGATCAGCAGTTCCCGGCGGTCCTCCCCGGCCGGGCGCCCAATCAGCGGATTATCGGCCAGCACGTCGAGGGCGCTGACGATCTGCTCCACCCGCGTCGCGGCATCCTCCACGTCATGCTGGTGCAGATGCTCGACAATGCGGTCCAGGTCGTCCAGCACCGCAGGCACCAGCCGGACCCGCGCCATCTCAGCGGGCCTGCTTCCTGACCGCGGGACGCTTCACCCGCTTCCCGGCGATGCGTTCTCTCAACCAGGCGCGCGCGTCGTCCCACGGAATGCTTTCGCCGCTGTCCAGGAATTTCGCGTAGCGCTGGTCGGCCAGCGCATGGAACTCGGCGCGGCGTTCGGTCTGCTCGGCCTTCTCGGCGATGGCTTCCAGGATGAAGTTATGCGAGGTGGTGCCGGCCGCTTCCGCGGCCTTGGCGATGCGAGCCTTAAGGGCGTCCGGCAGGCGAATGGTGGTGGTGCTCATGATGGACTCCCGGCGATGGCCTATCGCCATAGTAGCACATCTGTGCTACATGCCGCCCGCCAGCGGGGCTCAGGTCAGCTGGCCGGAGAATGCGGCTTGCAAGAGCGATTTGCGGAGCCGGGTGATGTGGGCGAGCTTCTGACGAACTCCAACTGATAGATCAGCAATGCTCTGGTGCAAGGCATCCAACCGCGCCACCGCCGCAACCAACACCTTCTCATCGGCTACCGGCATCCTAAAGCGAGCGAGCGCCTGACCTGTGAAATGCTGAATCCCCGCGCCAGTGAAGTGATCCTTGAGGGCACCGGTTCTATCTTGGAGATGCAGCCAATACATCAGGACCTTGCTCATCACAGAGGACCGAAAGCGAACCCTGTGCAAGGCCTTCTGGAAGAAAATGGGAGCATCCGAATCGTAAATTGAAGCGCGTCCGGGATAGCCCCCCTCGCAGATCAACAGGTCACCTTTTTTGACGAGGTAACGTTCAACCTCCCTGTCCTCAATCCTCATCTCCAACAAATCTGATTGATCGATCTCGAACCAGCGGACGTTCATGTTGCGCAGGTAGGGCCTCAGCTCTCCCGTATTCTTGTTCCTGTCCAACATCTTTCCGAGGCAATGGTCAGCCACCTCAGAAACAGCGGATAGCCTCCCAACTTCAACAACTCCAGTAAAAATCTCGGCCGTTGCCCGCGTGAGTAATGAATCGATGTCGGCAAGATTTGCCTCGGCGTTGACTCGAGCGCGGTCGAGGGAGGCGAAGGCCTGATCGAGCACCGCGACGATGCGCTCCTGTTCGTCCAGCGGTGGCAACGGCACTTCTAAGCTCTTATAGGCATCGAAATCCAGATTGCGGATTCCCGTCGAACGTCGCTGGAGTGGCTCGGTAAGGCCACTGAGGTACCACCAGTACAAAACGCGATGCAGATAAGTTGAGTCCAGCCTGTTCGGATGCTTGACCCGAATAACGCTTGTGAAATTGCTGAACGAGTAATCCTCAGCATCCAGCTGGAACAAGACGACGCGACCGACTGGTTGCTTTGGACCGCCACCAGACTTTTCGATGATTATGTCGCCCTTTTTTAGACGGCGTTTGGCGAGATGCCTCGTCTCCACCTGCAGCGTGGCGACATCGGATAAGTCAATCCGACCATCGGGCGTGAAGTTCGTATTCCTGATGATCTTTGCGGTCTGAAACGGACCCTTCTTGCCAGTCCACAAGCCATTGTGAAAGTCACACAACTCCCTCAGAGGTGCGCAATCCCAAATGGAACTCACAAAATCGCCCTCACCTGCGCCAGCAGCTTCGCCGTCTCCGCATCGCGTGCCAGTATGTCGTCGATGATCTGCTTCGGCGTGCGCTCCGGCGCCGCTTCCGGGGCATGCGGATTCTTCACCGACAGGTCGCAGGTCGCCTCGTCCACGTCGGCGACCTCAACGATCCAGCTCTTCTCGCCCGTGGTCTTGGCCTTCTGGTAGCGCACGAATTCGGCAAGGTCGGCGTCATTCAGCGGGTTGGTCTTGCCCAGTGCACGACCAGGATCGAGCTGGTAGTACCAGATGCGCCGCGTCGGCGCGCCCTTGTCGAAGAAAAGCACCACGGTCTTCACTCCGGCGCCCTGGAAGGTACCGGCCGGGCAGTCCAGCACGGTGTGCAGGTTGCAACTGGCCAACAGCTCGCGGCGCAGTGCCACGCTGGCGTTGTCGGTATTGCTGAGGAACGTGTTCTTGATCACCACGGCGCCGCGGCCGCCGGCCTTGAGCTTGCGGATGAAGTGCTGCAGGAACAGGTAGGCCGTCTCCGAGCTGCGGATCGGGAAGTTCTGCTGCACCTCGCGGCGCTCGCCGCCGCCGAACGGCGGATTGGCCAGCACGATGTCGTGGCGATCCTTCTGCTGGATGTCCATGACGTTTTCCGACAACGTGTTGGCGTGGCGGATGTTGGGCGCGTCGATGCCGTGCAGGATCATGTTCATCACGCCCAGCACGTAGGCCAGCGACTTCTTCTCCTGCCCGTAGAAGGTCCTGCGCTGCAGGGTGTCCCAGTCCTTCGCGGAGAGGTCGTTGCGGCGCAAATGTTCCCAAGCCTCGCACAGGAAGCCGGCGCTGCCGCAGGCGCCGTCGTAGATGGTCTCGCCCACCTGCGGCTGCACTACCTGGATCATCGCGCGGATCAGCGGACGCGGGGTGTAGTACTCACCGCCGTTGCGGCCGGCATTACCCATGCGCTTGATGCGGGTTTCGTACAGGTCTGACAGTTCGTGCTTGGCCTCGGAACTGCCGAAGCTCAGCGTGTCCACAATCTGTAACACGTCACGCAAGGTGTAGCCGGAGCGGAAGCGGTTGGCGATCTCCGAGAAAATCTCGCCGATCTTGTACTGCAGGCTGTCGGCCTGAACGCTGCTGTCCTTGAACGACTTGAGATGCGGGATCAGCTTGCCGTTGACGAATTCGATCAGGTCGTCGCCGGTACGGGCGTTGGGATCGGGCTTGCCGTCTTTCGTCTTCGGCGCGGCCCAGTCTTGCCAGCGGTACGGTTTAGTGAGGATGGCCTGGTAGGTCTTGCCCTTGAGTACGGCTTCGTCCGCCCACTCGTGTTCCATGTCGTCAAGATACTTCAGGAACAGCAACCACGAGGTCTGCTCGGCGTAGTCCAGTTCGGAAGCCAGGCCTTCGTCGTTGCGCATGGCCTTGTCGATGGCATTGAAGGCCTGCGCATAGGCATTGCGGCCGCCGGCGTGTGCTTCATGGGCCTGTTTCGACTTGGCACGCCTTTCGGTCTTGGGGGCTGCAGCGAGCGCCACGGAACCACCACGGCCGCGACCGGGCACGATCACGCCCTCCTCGACTAAATGGTCCTTGACTCGCTGATACGTACTTTCGGCCCACCCGATCTCGTTCAGAAGCCGCTGGTTGCCGGCGCTTCCTCCAAGTTCGCGCAATGTTTCGATAAAGCGCCTTGCTTGCGACTCCAATGACATCCTTCAACTTCTCCCCGTGACCTGTACCGATGGCGAAAGAGCGCGTGACGCACTTCAGGTCATCGGCAGGTTCAAGCCCATTTCTTTTGCGCACCGCTTCGCAATGTCGTAGCCCGCATCCGCATGCCGCATCACGCCGGTGCCGGGGTCATTCCACAGCACACGCGCAATCCGCTTGTCGGCGGCCTCGCTGCCGTCGCACACGATCACGACGCCGCTGTGCTGGGAGTAGCCCATCCCCACGCCGCCGCCGTGGTGCAGCGAGACCCAGGTGGCGCCGCCGGCGACGTTGAGCATGGCGTTGAGCAGCGGCCAGTCGGAGACGGCGTCGCTGCCGTCGCGCATGGCTTCGGTCTCGCGGTTGGGTGAGGCGACGCTGCCGCTGTCGAGGTGGTCGCGGCCGATCACGACCGGGGCCTTCAGTTCGCCGTTGCGCACCATCTCGTTGAAGGCGAGGCCGAGCTTGTGGCGCAGGCCCAGGCCCACCCAGCAGATGCGCGCGGGCAGGCCCTGGAAGCTGATGCGCTCGCGCGCCATGTCCAGCCAGCGGTGCAGGTGCTTGTCGTCGGGGATCAGTTCCTTGACCTTGGCGTCGGTCCTGTAGATGTCCTCGGGATCGCCGCTGAGGGCGACCCAGCGGAACGGGCCGACGCCGCGGCAGAACAGCGGCCGCACGTAGGCGGGCACGAAGCCGGGGAAGGCGAACGCGTTGGTGCAGCCTTCGTCGAAGGCCATCTGCCGGATGTTGTTGCCGTAGTCCACGGTCGGGATGCCCTGCGCGTGGAAGGCGAGCATGGCTTCGACGTGCACGCGCATGGACTGCTTGGCGGCGTCGCGCACTTTCTGCGGGTTGGCCTGCTGTTCGGCGAGCCACTGCTCCACCGTCCAGCCGATCGGCAGGTAGCCGTGCACGGGGTCGTGCGCGCTGGTCTGGTCGGTGACGGCGTCCGGGCGCACGCCGCGGCGGACGAGTTCGGGCAGGATCTCGGCGGCGTTGCCGAGCAGGGCGATCGACTTGGCTTCGCCCGCCTGCGTGTACCTGGCGATGCGCGCGAGGGCGTCGTCGAGGTCGGTGGCCTGCTCGTCCACGTAGCGGGTGCGCAGGCGGAAGTCGATGCGGCTCTGCTGGCATTCGATGGTCAGGCTGGACGCGCCGGCCAGCGACGCGGCCAGCGGCTGCGCGCCGCCCATGCCGCCGAGGCCGGCGGTGAGGATCCACTTGCCGGTGAGGTCGCCGCCGTAGTGCTGGCGGCCGAGCTCGACGAAGGTCTCGTAGGTGCCCTGCACGATGCCCTGCGAGCCGATGTAGATCCAGCTGCCGGCCGTCATCTGGCCGTACATCATCAGGCCCTTGCGGTCGAGCTCGTTGAAGTGCTCCCAGGTCGCCCAGTGCGGGACGAGGTTGGAGTTGGCGATCAGCACGCGCGGGGCGTCGGCGTGGGTGGGGAAGATGCCGACCGGCTTGCCGGACTGGACCAGGAGGGTTTCGTCGTCGTTGAGGGTCTTGAGCGATTCGAGGATTTTGTCGAAGCATTCCCAGTCGCGCGCGGCGCGGCCGATGCCGCCGTAGACCACCAGCTCCGCGGGGTTCTCGGCGACGTCCGGGTCCAGGTTGTTCTGGATCATGCGGAACGGCGCTTCGGTCAGCCAGGACTTGCAGGTGCGCTGGCTGCCGCGCGGGGCGCGGATGCTGCGGGCGGGGTCTTTGCGGGTGGACATGGGGCTTGGGGCCTGCGGGTGCGGAAAACAGATCGGGATTATTGCACCGGGTGACTCACCCCCTCCCCAGCCCTCCCCCGCTGCGCGGGGGAGGGGGCAAAAGCAAGAGCGCCCTCACCCCAGCCCTCTCCGCAGGCGGGAGAGGGGAGTGCGGGAGGCTGCGAGTCGCTGCGTTTGCTGTCACCTCTCCCGCTGGCGGGAGAGGTCGAGCGCGTCAGCGCGAGGGTGAGGGTGCGGCTGTTGGCGAAAGACTCACCCCCTCCCCAACCCTCCCCCGCTTTGCGGGGGAGGGGGCCAAAGCAGGAGCGCCCTCACCCCGGCCCTTCTCCCGTAAACGGGAGAGGGGGAACTGCCGGCGGCGGGAGGGTCCCCGCGCGCATCGTGCCGATTCTGGCGGCATCGCGGGCTCGCCGCGGCGCGGCATGCGGGCGGGGCGCGGGCCTGCTAGCGTGCGTGCCCCAACCCCCACGCAAGGAGTGCCGTCCATGATTCGTCTCTCCCCGCTCGTGCTCGCCCTCGCCGTTGCCGTCGCCGGCTCGGCCTTCGCCGCCGAACCGCCGACTGCCGCGCCCACCGCGCCTACCGCACCCGCCGCGTCCGATGTGCCCGCCTACGTCGCCGCGGCCGCGGCCGATGCCGGCCGCGAGGCCGATCGCGCCGACGACGCGCGCCGCCACGGCGCCGAACTCGTGGCGTTCTCCGAAGCCAAGCCCGGCGACACCGTGCTCGAGCTGGTGCCGGGCGGCGGTTACTTCACCCGGATCTTCAGCAAGGTCGTCGGCGCCGACGGCAAGGTCTACGCGGCGATCCCCGCGCCGATGGCGAAGTACTCCGACAAGACCAAGGCGCTGCCGGCGAGCTACCCGAACGTCGAACTGCTGGAGCAGCCGGCGGATGCGCTGAAGACGCCGGAGCCGGTGGATGTCGTGTTCACCTCGCAGAACTACCACGACTATCCGGACAAGTTCATGGGCCCGACCGATCCGGCGGTGCTCAACAAGGCGGTGTTCGACGCGCTCAAGCCGGGCGGCACCTACATCGTGATCGACCACGACGCGGAAGCGGGATCCGGCCTGCGCGACACCGAGACCCTGCACCGCATCGAAGGGGCGCTGGTGAAGCAGCAGGTGGAAGCCGCGGGCTTCGAGTTCGTCGGCGAGAGCGACGTGCTGCGCAACCCGGCCGACGACCACAAGGCCAAGGTGTTCGACGAGGGCATCCGCGGCCACACCGACCAGTTCGTGTACAAGTTCCGCAAGCCGGCCACGGCGCAGGGGCACGACCACGCCCACTGAGCCACGCGCCCGCCGCCCGCGGCGGCGCCGATGCCAACGAAGCCCGCGCCCCCGCGCGGGCTTCGTGTTTTCAGTGGTAACGCGGCCGCGGAGGCTCGGAGCGTGGCGGCGGCGGGAACGCCTCGGGCCAGGCATCGCCGTCCGTTGCGCGGCGACCGACGACGGCCTCGGCGGGCAGTCGCGCGGAGCGGCCGGACAGGCGCTCGAACTCGCGCACGTCGTGCGAGCAGAACAGCTCCACCTCGCCCGCGTGCGCCGCGCGCAGCTCGCGCAGCCGGCGCTGGTTGTCCAGGCGCGCGCCGCGGTCCTTCTCCATCATCCACTGGTAGAAGCGCAGGCCGGGCGTGCAGTGCGGCTGCGCTTCCATTTCCTGCCAGTGGAAGTAGGCGTCGCCGGCCAGCAGCCGCCAGCGCCCGTCCACCCGCACCGCGACGCCGGCGTGGCCGAAGGTGTGGCCGGGCAGGGGCACGAACAGCAACTCCGGCGGCAGGTCGTGCAGGTCGCGCACCTGGGAGAAGCCCATCCAGCGCTCGCCCGCGCCCTCGCGGTAGGTCAGCCACTGGCCGCGCGTGGACCACTGCTGCGGGCGGAAGCGCTGGCGGTCCAGCCAGGTCTTCTGCAGCTCGGCGTACTCGCGCTCGCGCGCCATCATGTGCACGCGCGCGTGCGGGAAGTCGTCGAGGCCGCCGGCGTGGTCGAAGTCGAGGTGGGTCAGCAGGATGTCCTGGACGTCGTCGGGATCGAAGCCGAGCGCCTCGACCTGCCGGCGCGCGGTCATCCGCTCGCGGAACTCCGGGCGCACCAGGAACAGGAAGAACGCGCTCAGCCGGCTCTTCGGATCGGCGACGTCGCGCAGGCCGAAGCCGGTGTCCACCAGCACCAGGCGGTCGTCGGTCTCGATCAGCAGGCAGTGGCAGGTGAGGTGGCCGCGTTCGAGCACGCCCGGGCTGAAGCCGTCCATCAGCCGCCCGCCGAGCGGGCAGCTGGAGATGCAATTGAGGTGGTGGATGCGCATCGCAGTGCCTCGCAGGGTCCGCTGGCACGGTGCGCCGCCTTGCGCGCAGGACCCGTCAATGCTGGCTGCCCGGCAGGCAGGCGGGTGCCGCCTGCAAAAAAAAGCCCGGCCGGAGCCGGGCTTTTTCGTTGCGTGGAACGCGGTGTCAGTGGATCGACGGATCCAGCTGGCGGAGCGAGTCGGCGACGTCCATGCCGCCGGTGCGGCGGATGTCGTCCTGGGTGTAGGCGCGACCGTAGGCGGCGCAGTGCACGGTCACCTTCTCGTCGCCGCGGGCGCGGGCCTCACGCAGGGCGCGGCGGTTCTGCGCGGCGGTGATCACCGAACCGGTGTCGCGCAGGCAGGTGTGGTCGCGCACGTCGCGGGTGGCGACGTCGGAACGGAGCGGGTCGGGATTGACCGGCTGGGTGGCCGTGCCGACGCTCTGCGCGGACGCGACGGACGCGAAGCCGGCCAGCAGGGTGGCGAGCAGCAGTCTGTTCATGGGGCACCTCCGTCAGGCGGCGCGCTGCGCGCGCCATGAAGCTCTTATACGCCTGCGCCGGCAGCGCGGAATGAACTCCGGGGGCGCGGATTCAGGATCGCGTCAGCCGCCACTAACATGGCGCGATGCCGACACGCTGCCTGCGCTCCCTGCTCCCTGCCCTGCTCGCCTGCCTGGCCGCCTGCGCCAGCGTCGCACCGCCGCCCGCGGCGCCGCCGGTGCTGCTGGTGTCAATCGACGGCCTGCGCGCCGACGTGGTCGGCCGCGGCGAGATGCCGACGCTGGACGCGCTCGCGCGCCGCGGCGTCTGGGCGCGATGGATGAATCCGTCCTACCCGGCGCTGACCTTTCCAAACCACTACACGCTGGTGACCGGGCTGCGCCCGGACCACCACGGCATCGTGCAGAACACGATGCGCGATCCCGTGCTCGGCACGTTCTCGCTGCACGACCGCGACGCGGTCGGCGATCCGCGCTGGTGGGGCGGCGAACCGCTGTGGACCACGCTGCGCCGGCACGGCGGGCGCGCGGCGACGATGTTCTGGCCGGGCTCGGAAGCGGCGATCGGCGGCGCGCATCCGGATTACTGGAGGCCCTTCGACGCAACGGTGACGCCGGCGCAACGCGTGGACCAGGTGCTGGCCTGGCTGGACCTGCCGCGCGCGCGGCGGCCGCGCTTCCTCACCCTGTATTTCAACCAGGTGGACAGCGCGGAGCACGCGACCGGCGTGGCCTCGCCGGAGACGCGCGCGGCGCAGTCGGCGGTGGATGTCGCCCTGGCGCGCCTGCTGCGCGGGCTGGAGGCGCGCGGCATGCGCGAGCGGATCAACCTCGTCGTCGTGTCCGACCACGGCATGGCCGAGATCCCGGACGGCCAGCGCGTGCCGCTGGCGGACCTGCTGCACGATGCGGGACTGGCGGACAGCGACGTGGACGTGGTGACCGCCGGCCAGGTGATCGGCCTGGCGGCGCGCCCCGGGCACGAGGCGGCCGTGGACGCGCACCTGCCCGGCCGCCATCCGCACGCGACCTGCTGGCGCAAGGCGGAGCTGCCCGCGCGCTGGCACTACGGCCGTCACCCGCGCATCCCGCCCTACGTGTGCCAGGCCGACGTCGGCTGGCGCTACCTCGCGCCGGAGGACGACGCCGACGACTGGAGCGCGCGCGGCGCGCACGGCTACGCGCCGGAGGCGCCCGAGATGCGCGCGGTGTTCGTCGCCGACGGCCCGGCGTTCCGCAACGGCGTGCGGCTGCCGCCGTTCGACAACGTGGACGTGTATCCGCTGCTGGCGCGGCTGCTGCGGATCGCGCCTGCGCCCAACGACGGCGACGCGCGCACCTTCGACGTGGTGCTAACCGACGGTGGGGGCGCCGCTGGCCCGTGACGGCCTGTGCTACTGGATCGCGGGGCTCTGCAGGCCCGACTCGAGGTCGTTGTTGCTGCCGGAAAAGCCCTGCCCGGCGCATTCCCCGTGGGTCCCGGTGGTGCCCTTGGTCTGCCGCTCCTCGCGGCGACGCACGGCATGCGATCCGGTCGCCCGCACGCAACGGTCCTCGACCTCCTGCTCCCGTGCCGAAAGACGTTCGGGCACATGCTCGACGACGAAGCCAGGCGCGGGCGGCGTCGCGGGCGCGACCTGGGTTTGCGCGCCGGCGCTCCAGGCGGTTGCCAGCAGCAGGGCGGGGACGAGCTTGCGCATGGAAACCTCCAGTGCGGGCCGCGCGTGGCCGTGGTGCCTATCCTGCCCCAGCCAGGCGCTGCATGGCACGGCCGTAGCGAGCGGCGATATCCGCGCGCGCCCGGTGCTGGCCGTCGCGCACCACCTGCTCACCGGCGACGAACACGTCGCGCACCAGGTTGCGGTTGCCGCTGAACAGCCAGCGGTCGACCGCGTCGGCGGGCTGCAGGCCGGCGAACTGCGGCGCGTCGGCATCGAGCACCAGCCAGTCGGCGCAGGCGCCCGGCTGCAACGCGCCGATCGCGTGGCCGGTGGAGCGCGCGCCGCTGGCGAGGGTGCCGTGCAGCAGGGTTTCGCCGACGCTCTGCGAGACACCGACCGCGACGTTGCGGCGCCGCGTAACGAGGCGCTGCCCGTACTCGAGCCAGCGCAGCTCCTCCACCGGCGACACCGAACTCTGCGAATCCGAGCCGACGCCGAAGCTGCCGCCCGCGTCGAGGTAGGCGCGCAGCGGGAACAGGCCGTCGCCGAGGTTGGCCTCGGTGGTCGGACAGATCGCGACGGTCGCGCCGCTGCGGGCGATGGCGCGAGTCTCGGCGTCGGTGAGGTGGGTCGCGTGCACCAGGGTCCAGCGCGCGTCCACCGGCGCGTTGGCGAGCAGCCACTCGACCGGGCGCGCGCCGCGCACGGCGACGCAGTCCTCGACCTCGGCGACCTGCTCGGCGATGTGGATATGCAGCGGCGCGTCGGCTGGCAGCGCGGCCAGCACCGCGCGCAGTGCGTCCGGCGGCACCGCGCGCAGGCTGTGGAAGGCGCAGCCGACCCGCAGCGTGGCGTCTTCCTGCGCGCGCAGCGTGTCGAACAGGCGCAGCCAGGCATCCACGTCGTGGCCGAAGCGGCGCTGCCGCTCGCCCAGCGCGCGGCCGTCGAAGCCGCCGGTCATGTACAGCACCGGCAGCAGGGTCAGGCGGATGCCGGTCTCGCGCGCGGCGGCGATGAGCGCGCGCGACATCGCGGCCGGATCGGCGTAGGCGCGGCCGTCGGGCGCGTGGTGCAGGTAGTGGAACTCGCAGACGGTGGTGTAGCCGGCCTCCAGCATCTCCGCGTAGAGCTGGCAGGCGACCGCGTGCAGCGTGTCCGGATCGAAGCGCGCGGCGAACCGGTACATCGTCTCGCGCCAGGTCCAGAAGCTGTCGGCGGGATCGGTCTGGCGCTCGGCCAGGCCGGCCATCGCGCGCTGGAAGGCGTGCGAATGCAGGTTGGGGACGCCGGGGACGATCCAGTCATCGCCGCCGGCAGCGTCATCCAGCGCCGTGATCCGTCCGGCTTCGAACGACAGGCGGGTGCCGGCGCGCCAGCCGGCGGGCGTCCACAACTGGGCGGCGGTGAGCGTGTGCATGCGCGGATTGTCGCCTGCGCGGGCGCCGTCGTGCAGCGTCAGTACCCGCCCGCCAGCTGCGCCTGCACCGCGTCGTGGCGGCCGCGGATGTCCTCGGCCGGCACCCGGTCGAGCACGCTCGCGACCACGATCGCGACGCAGGCGACGGCGAAGCCCGGCACCATCTCGTACAGCGCCGAGCCGAACTGGTCCACCGCGACCTGCTTCCACGCGATCACCGTGACCGCGCCCAGCACCATGCCGGCGAGCGCGCCGTTGCGGGTCATCCGCTTCCAGAACAGCGAGAACAGCACCACCGGCCCGAACGCGGCGCCGAAACCCGCCCACGCATAGCTCACCAGGCCGAGCACGCGGCTGTCCGGGTCGCGCGCGATCCAGATCGCCAGCAGCGCCACGCCCAGCACCATCGCGCGGCCGAACCACACGAGTTCGCGCTGGCTCGCGGCCGGGCGCAGGAAGCCGCGGTAGAAGTCCTCGGTCAGCGCGCTCGAGCACACCAGCAGCTGGCACGACAGCGTGCTCATGATCGCGGCGAGGATCGCCGACAGCAGCACGCCCGCGACCCACGGATTGAACAGCAGCGTGGCGAGCGCGATGAACACCCGCTCCGGGTTGTCCTGCACCGCCGCGCCCTGCCCCGGGTGCGCGGCGAAGTAGGCGTTGCCGAAGAAGCCGACCGCCATCGCGCCGGCCAGGCACAGCACCATCCAGGTCATGCCGATCCGGCGCGCCTTGGGGATCGTCGCGAGGTCGTCGGCGGCCATGAAGCGGGCAAGGATGTGCGGCTGGCCGAAGTAGCCGAGGCCCCAGGCCAGCAGCGAGACGATGCCGACGACGCCGAGCGCGCCTCCCCGGAACCAGTCGAGCTTGGCGCGATCCACCTGCTCGATCAGCGCCAGGCTCGGCCCGAGGCCGCCGCTGCTGGCGATCACCACCACCGGCGTCAGCACCAGCGCGAAGATCATCAGCGAGGCCTGCACGGTGTCGGTCCAGCTCACCGCGAGGAAACCGCCGACCAGGGTGTACAGGATGGTCGCCGCCGCGCCCCACCACAGCGCCTGCGCGTAGGGCACGCCGAACACGCTCTCGAACAGGCGCGCGCCGGCCACGATGCCGCTGGCGCAATACACCGCGAAGAACACCAGGATCACCAGCGCGGCGAGCACGCGCAGCAGCTTGCTGCGGTCGCCGAAGCGGTGGGTGAAGTAGTCCGGCAGGGTAAGCGCGTTGCGGGTGTGCTCGGTGTAGACGCGCAGCGGGCCGGCCACGAACTTCCAGTTGCACCAGGCGCCGACCGCCAGCCCCAGCGCGATCCACGCCTCCGACACGCCGCCGAGGAACAGCGCGCCGGGCAGGCCGAGCAGCAGCCAGCCGCTCATGTCCGAGGCGCCGGCCGACAGCGCGGTGACGTAACTGCCGAGCGAGCGCCCGCCGAGGATGTAGTCGTCGAAGCTGCGGGTCGAGCGCCAGGCCAGGAAGCCGATCGCGACCATGGCGAGCAGGTAGACGGCGAAGGTGGCGACGAGCGGCGTGCTGGCGGTCATGCGGTCGGATTCCCCCTGCCCGGTGGTCGGGCCCCGGCGCAGCTTAACCGCCTTGGGGCGCTCCCCGTCGCCTGCCGGTTGGGCTATCGTGGCCACCATACGCCACCGACTGGAAGCCCCGGAGCCCCCGATGAGCAGCAGCTACCACGCCCCGTTGCGCGACATGCGCTTCGTCCTGTTCGACGTGCTCGGCGCGGAGCCGCTGTTCGCCCGGCTGGGTTACGCGGAGGCGACGCGCGACGTGCTCGACGCGGTGCTGGAGGAAGGCGCGCGCTTCACCGAAAGCGTGCTGGCGCCGCTCAACGCCGCCGGCGACCGCTTCGGCTGCCGGCTCGACGTGGACACCGGCGAGGTCACCACCCCGCCCGGCTTCCGCGAGGCCTACGCGCAGTACGTGGACGGCGGCTGGAGCGGGCTGACCGCGCAGCCGGAGTTCGGCGGCCAGGGCCTGCCTCACCTCGCCGGGGTGCCGCTGAAGGAAATGATCGACGCCGCGAACCTCGCCTGGGGCAACTTCCCGCTGCTTTCGCACGGCGCCACCGAGGCGCTGCTGCACCACGGCGAGGACTGGCAGCGCGAGGTGTTCCTCAAGCCGCTGGTCGAAGGCCGCTGGACCGGCACGATGTGCCTGACCGAGGCGCACTGCGGCAGCGACCTCGGCCTGCTGCGCACGCGCGCCGAGCCGCAGGCCGACGGCAGTTACGCGATCAGCGGCACCAAGATCTTCATCACCGCCGGCGAGCACGACTTCACCGACAACATCGTGCACCTGGTGCTGGCGCGGCTGCCGGACGCGCCAGCCGGGGTCAAGGGCATCTCGATGTTCATCGTCCCCAAGCTGCGGGTGGCGCGCGACGGCACGGTCGGCGGGCGCAACGCGCTGCGCTGCGGCGCGCTCGAGCACAAGATGGGCATCCACGGCTCGGCCACCTGCGTGATGAACTTCGACGGCGCGCAGGGCTGGCTGATCGGCGAGCCGCACCGCGGCCTCGCGGCAATGTTCACCATGATGAACACCGCGCGCCTGGCGGTCGGGCTGCAAGGACTGGGCCTCGCCGACCGCGCTTACCAGAACGCGCTGCGCTACGCGCGCGAGCGCCTGCAGATGCGCTCGCTGTCGGGGCCGAAGGCGCCCGACAAGCCGGCGGATCCGATCATCGTGCACCCCGACGTGCGGCGCATGCTGCTGACCCAGAAGGCGCTGGTCGAGGGCGGCCGCGCGCTGGCCTATCACGCCGCCTCGCTGGTGGACGTCGCCGCGCACGGCGACGGCGACGAGGAACGCGCGCGCGCCGAGGCCGAACTCGGCTTCCTCACCCCGATCGTCAAGGCCTGCCTCACCGAGTGGGGCGTGGAGTGCACCTACGACGCGCTGCAGTGCTTCGGCGGCCACGGCTACATCGGCGAGCACGGCATGGAGCAACTGGCGCGCGACGCGCGCATCACCACGCTCTATGAAGGCACCACCGGCATCCAGGCGCTGGACCTGGTCGGCCGCAAGCTGCTGCAGCAGCAGGGCGCGGGGCTGCGCGCGTTCGCCGGGCGCGCGCAGGCGTTCTGCGCGGAGCAGGCGCAGGGCGCGGCGGCGGAGTTCGTGCCGGCGCTGGCCGACGCGCTGGCGCAGTGGCTCGCCTTGAGCCAGGAGATCGGCCGGCGCGCGGCGGCGAACCCGGAGGAGATCGGCGCGGCGTCCTACGACTACCTGATGCTGTCGGGCTACGTCACCCTGGCCTACTGGTGGGCGCGCAGCGTGGCGGCGGCGGAGGCGTCGTCGCTGCCGGCGGCGTTCAAGGCCGGCAAGCGCGAGACCGCGCGCTTCTACTACGCGCGGATCCTGCCGCGGATCGCGACCCACCGCGCCGCGATCGAGAGCGGCGCGGCGACGCTGATGGCGCTGGACGCGGAGGCGTTCGATTCCTGAGGCGGCTGTTCTCCGACCCTCCGCTTGCGCTCCTTGGACCGCGCTTCCCCTGCCCCGTCGGCGCGGAGCGGAGCTTGCTCCGCCTGGGCCGCCGCAGCGCCGGGCCAGTTCCGGCGAACCGGTCTGTCCGGTTGCCGAGCCAAGCTCCGCTCTTACGCCACGAGTGCCAGGGGCTTGCCATGAATGCGTGCGCGCACCCCGCCCGGTTTTTGCCACGCGCTGAACATTCCGCACGCTAGCGTCCGCCTGCGGCCCGCTTGCCCGGGCCGGGAGACAGGCCCATGCCACGCGGCGACAAATCCAGCTACACCGACAAGCAGAAGCGCCAGGCCGAACACATCGAAAAGAGCGAGCGCAAGGAAGGCAAGTCCAAGGACGACGCCGAGCGCATCGCCTGGGCGACCGTCAACAAGCAGGACGGCGGCGGCAAGAAGTCGGGCTCTGGCCGTTCGCACCACAGCTGATCGCTGTTCCCCCTCTCCCGCCTGCGGGAGAGGGCTGGGGTGAGGGCGCTCCCGTTTTGCTCCCTCCCCCGCTTGCGGGGGAGGGTTTGGGTGGGGGTGAGTCTTTCGCCAAAAGCCGCACCCTCACCCTCGCGCTGCGCGCTCGACCTCTCCCGCAAGCGGGAGAGGTGACAGCAAAGGCAGCTCGCACTGCCTCCGGCCGCGGTGCCGTTCCCCCGTTTCCGCCCGCGGTTGTTCCCCTTTCCGCGGTTGCCCCCCTCCTGCCCGCGGTTGTTCCCCCTCTCCCGTTTACGGGAGAGGGTCGGGGTGAGGGCGCGCACCGCATGAATGCGACACAATCGCCCGGTCCCGACTCCGGAGCCCGCCGCATGCGCCCTGCCGCCCTCGCCCTTCCGCTGCTCGCCGCCCTGCTCGCCGTCGCCGCGCCGGCGGCCGCGGACACCGCCAAGCCGAAGTCCATGCAGGAGCTGCTGGACGCGTCGCAACCGTCCGACTGGCGCGCGCTCGATCCAGCAAACACGCTCTACCTCGAGCTGGCCAGCGGCCGGGCGGTGATCGAACTCGCGCCCGCGTTCGCGCCCGCGCACGTCGCCAACATCCGCACCCTCGCCCACGAAGGCTACTGGAACGGCCTGAGCATCAACCGCGCGCAGGACAACTTCGTCGTGCAGTGGGGCGACGCCGCGGAAGAGGAATCCGCGCGCAAGCCGCTGGGCGAAGCGAAGGCGCACCTGCCTGCCGAGTTCACCCGCGACGCGAAGGACCTGCCCTTCGACCGCCTCCCCGACGCCGACGGCTGGGCTCCCGAGGTCGGCTTCAGCGGTGGCTTTCCCGCCGCGCGCGATCCGAAGGCCGGCCAGGCGTGGCTGGCGCACTGCTACGGCATGGTCGGCGCCGGCCGCGACATGGCGCCCGACTCCAGCAACGGCACCGAGCTGTACGTCGTGATCGGCCAGTCGCCGCGCCAGCTGGACCGCAACATCACCGTGGTCGGCCGCGTCGTGCAGGGCATGGAGCTGCTGTCCACCCTGCCCCGCGGTACCGGCCCGCTCGGCTTCTACGAGAAGGCCGAGGAGCGCACGCCGATCAAGGCGATCCGCCTCGCCAGCGACGTGCCGGAAGCCGAGCGCGAGAAGATCGAAGTGCTGCGCACCGACACCCCGCTGTTCGCGCAGGTGGTGGAGTCGCGCCGCAACCGCCGCGACGACTGGTACATCGTGCCGGCCGGCCACATCGACCTGTGCAACGTGCCGCTGCCGGTGCGCGAGGCGGGCAAGCACTGACGCTCCGCCAAAAGGAAAACGCCCGCATGCGCGGGCGTTTTCCGGTCCGCCGGTCCTGCGTCAGAACTCCTGCGTGAAGCGCACTCCGAAGGTGCGCGGCTGCGCCACCACCGTGTAGGGCTGGTTGCCGCAGGTGTCCACCGCGCACTGGGCGAAGCGGGACAGTTCCGCGCGGGTGTTGAACGCGTTCTTGAGGAAGAAGTCCAGCGACCAGTTGTCGCGGCGGAAACCGGCCGACAGGTCGGTCAGGGTGTACGCGCCGAGCTCGCCCAGCATTTCGCCCTGGGCCACGCGCAGGTCGGCGCGCCGCGAGCCTTCGTGGATAACCGCCGCCTGGCCGAAGGCCTCGCCGCCCCACAGGTCGAAGGTGTAGCGCGCGACCAGGTTGCCCTTGAAGCGCGCGGTCACCGGCAACCGCGTGCCCTCCGGCGCCTGCGGGCCGTCCACCGCGAAGTCGTCGCTGGGGTCGTCGAAGCTGCCGGCGGGATTGAGCGTGCCCGGCGGGCACACCGTCTCCGGGCTGCCGTCCTCGCGCAGCCAGCCGCAGTAGTTCTGGCTGAGCTTGGCGTCGTAAAAGGCGGCGCCGGCGGACAGCGCGAGGTTGTAGGTCGCGGCCCAGCGCAGTTCGGTCTCGAGGCCGCGGATGCGCGCCTGCGCGGCGTTGCGGATCTCGGTCAGGCCGTTGGCGCCGAGGTAGGAGAACTGGAAGTTGTCCCAGTCCTCCTGGAACACCGCGCCGTTCCACGACAGCCGGTTGTCGCCCCAGGTGGTCTTCCAGCCGAGCTCGTAGTTGGTGAGGAAGTCCGAGTGGTAGGGCGGGATCGTGCCGCGGCGGTTGATGCCGCCCGGGCGGTAGCCCTCCGACCAGGTCGCGTAGACCATCTTGTCGTCGGTCACCTGCCAGGTCAGGTTGGCGCGGCCGATGTGGTCGTTCTCCTTCACTTCCTTGTCGAGGTTGGTGCACGGCGCGCCGTACGCCGGTTCCGCGGAGAAGCAGGCACCGACGCCGGTGCCGCTGCTGTAGCCGGTGCCGAAGCCGAAGAAGCCCTTGAGGCTGTTGTCGTTGCGGAACCAGCGGCCGCCGAGGGTCGCGGTCAGGGTCGGCAAGATGTCGAAGGACACCTCGCCGAACAGCGCCTCGTCGTGGTCCAGGCGCCGCTGCGAGGTCAGCCAGATCGTGTCCGGCCAGCCCGGCACCTCCAGCGCGTCGGCGAGGTCGTCCACGCGGTAGCGCTGGAAGATCTGGTGCGACTGCTGCTGCCAGAACAGGCCGGCGACGAAGCGCAGCCGGTGCTCCTTCGGCGAGGTGATGCGCAGCTCGTGGCTGGACTTGGTGTAGCCGTCGGTGGCCTGGATGTACTGCGACGGATTGATCAGGTCGCCGTCGTTGTCGTAGAAGTACGCGCCGTAGCCGGCCAGCGTGTCGTACCAGAAGCCGTAGTCGTTGTAGTCCGACTGCGAGTCCACGTCGCGCTTGAGGTGGGCGTAGGCGTAGACCAGGTCGAAGTTGCCGACCCGGCCCTGCACGGTCAGCGCGGCCTGGGTCCAGCGGTCGTCGGACTTCTCGGGATAGAAGTGGGTGACCTCCAGGTCGCCCACGGTCGGGTCGAAGCCGGTGCTGCCGTTGGCTTGCTGGCGCTGGCCCATGATCGTCGGCGAGATCGACCAGTTGTCGTTGAGGTCGATCTTCAGCGCGGCGCGCGCGCCGACGGTGTCGGCCCAGTTGTAGTCCTCCTCGGCGCGGTCGGCGTTGTCGATGGTGATGCCGGAGGTCGGGAACGTACGGGTGCCGAGCGCGTTGTCCACGTAGCCGGCGTCGCGGCGCTTCCAGCCGACCAGGCGGATCGCGGCGGCGTCGGTCAGCGGCGCGTTGACGAAGCCCTGGGCGACGTAGCCGGTGCCGCCGTCCTCGATCGTGTTCGCCTGCAGCTGGTAGCCGGCGGCGAAGCCGGTCGGGTCCGGCTTGTTGGTGATGATGCGGATCGTGCCCGACTGCGAGCTGGCGCCGTACAGCGTGCCCTGCGGGCCGGCCAGCGCCTCGATCCGCTGGACGTCGTAGATGTTGATGTCGAGCGCGCCCTGGATGGTGGTGATCGGCTCCTCGTCGAGGTACATGCCCACCGTCGGCTGCGGGCCGGAGTGGTTGCCGTTGTCGCCGCTGGCGACGCCGCGCATGTACACCTGGGCGAAGCCCGGGCCGGAGAACACGCCGCCGCCTGCGGTGCCGAAGGACACGCTGGGCAGCAGCTTCACGTAGTCGTCGAAGCTCTGCACGTCCTGCTCGGTCAGCTTGGCTTCGCTGATCGCCTGGATGCTGATCGGCACCTTCTGCATGTTCTCGGCGCGCTTCTGCGCGGTGACCGTGATGGTCTCGAGGGTGGCCGTGCCCTCGCCCTGTTTCGCGGCGGGCGCCGGTTGCGCGGGCTGAGCATCCTGGGCATCGCCGGCGGCCGGCGGCGGCTGGCTGGCGTCCTGGGCCCACGCCAGGGAGCCGCAGGCGAGGTAGATGGCCACCGCCAGCGGCAGGCGGGCCAGGGGACGTCGGGGCGTCTTGCGTGCACTGCGTGGCATGGAGCCTTTCTCCTTTGGTCAGGCGGTGGGTGGATCCGGATAGGCGGCGAGCACCGGGCCGAGCGCGCCGGCCAGCGGCCCGAGCCAGGGCTCGAAGTGGCGCCAGTGTTCGACCGCGTCGCGGTAGATCGGCCGGCGCACCTGCTCGGAGCTGGCGGTGCGCACCGCGCGATCGTTCTCGTGGAAGCGCAGGCAGGCCGGATCGAACGGCAGCCCGCAGTAGTCGAGCAGGCGCCGCACCTCGGCCTCGGTGTCCTCGACCATGCGCTCGTAGATCACCCGGTGCACGCGACCCGGCAGCACGTCGTCGAAGTGCGCCATCAGGGCGACGTAGTCGCGGTAGTAGCGGCCGAGGTCGGCGAGGTCGTAGCTGAAGGCCTGGCCGCGCGCGAAATGCTGCTTGAACGCGGAAAAGCAGCAGGCCAGCGGGTGGCGGCGGGCGTCGATGATCTTCGCGTTCGGCAGGGCCAGGTGGATCAGGCCGACGTGCGCGAAGTTGTTCGGCATCTTGTCGATGAACAGCGGCGCGCCGCCGCGGCGCTGGATGCGGGTGCGCTCGAGGTAACGCGCGCCGAGCGCGCGCACGGCGTCCGCGTCCAGCGTGGCCAGCACGTCGTGGTAGGAGGTGCTCTGCGGGGCGCCGCTGGCCCGGCGCAGCTCGCGGGTCAGCGCGATCACCTCGGGGAGCTCCATCGTGCCTTCCACCGCCGGGTGGCTGGACAGGATCTGCTCGAGCAAGGTGGAGCCCGCGCGGGGCAGGCCGACGATGAAGATCGGGTCCGGATCGGGCGCGCCCCAGCCGGCGCGCGCGGCGAAGAAGTCGCGGGTGTAGACCTGGCGCGCGCGTTCGACCCGGGCGTGGTTGTCGTCGGCGCTGTAGGGCAACTGGCTGCGGCGCAGGGCGTTGCCCGCGGCGTAGTGGGCAAACGCTGCTCCATAGCGCTCCGCGTCCTCCTCCGCCTTGCCGAGCGCGAACGCGAAGTGCAGGCGCGCGTCCTCGCCGAGGTCGCCGCGCGCGAGTTGCGTGCGCATCGCGGGGATGTCGGCGTCTTCGAAACGGAAGGTCTTGAGGTTGGCCAGCGACCAGTACGCTTCGCCGCAGCCCGGGTCGAGCGCGATGCTGCGGCGGTAGGCGTCGATCGCGCGCGCGGTCTCGCCGGCGGTCTTGAGCGCGTGGCCATAGCTCATCCACAGCTGGGCGTGCCGCGGGTATTCGGCGAGCAGTTGGTCGTACAGCGCGATCGCCTGCGGGTAGTCGCCGATGCGGCCGAGCACCACCGCCTTCAGGTTCCGGTAGCCGGGGTTGGCCGGATCGATCGCCAGCAGCCGCTCGATTTCCTCCAGCGCTTCGGCGTGGCGGTTGCCGCGGTTGAGCACCAGCGCATGCTGCTGGCGCGCGGCGTGGAAGCCGGGCGCGAGTTCCAGGCAGCGCGCGAGCAGCACTTCGGCGTCCTCGTCGCGGCCGAGGCGGGCGGCGACCTCGGCCAGCATGCGGATCGCGGCGACGTCGGTCGGCGCCCGCTTGAGCAGCGCGCGCAGCTGCGCCTCGGCTTCGGGAATGTGGTTGTCGGCGAGCGCCGCGGCGGCGGCCAGCAGGGCCGGGTCGCCGGGCGAATGGCGGACGTGGGCGGCGTAGGCGGCATCGGCGCCGGCGGCGTCGCCGATCGCGGTCAGGTGGTCGCCGATCGCGCGCCACGCGCCCGGCAGGTTCGGATCCAGGGCGACCGCACGCTGCAGCGCGGCCAGCGCCTCCGCGCCCTGGCGGGCACGGCCGAGGGCAAGGCCGAGGTCGAATTGCGCCCGCGCCCAGCGCGGATGCGTGGCGGCGAGCGGGCGCAGGATCGCCAGCGCGCCGGCGTGATCGCCCTGCCGCGCCCGCGCCGCCGCCAGCAGGCGCAACGCCTCCGGCTGCCCGGGCACCACCCGCAGGATTTCGCCGGCCTGTTCGGCGGCCAGCGCCGGCGCTTCGGCCAGCAACTGCCGGGCGTGGGCGAGCGCCGTGTCGAGGGAGGCGGTCGGCGCGGCCTCGCTCATCGGCCGCCCCGCGCGCACGGCCGGACCGGCCTTGCGGCCAGGCATCGCGGTCCGGCGGCGCGGTCCCCGTGCATGTTCCCCTCCCCCGCCGGGCGCGGCCCGGCACGGCCAATCTAGCCCGCGCCCGCGCGCAGCGTCCAGCACCGCCGCGGCCATCACGCGCCATTGAGCCCGCCGCCTCCTAGCCTGCCGGCATTCCCCCGGACGAGATGCGGCGATGCTCACACTGCGAATGCGCGTGACCGGCAGCGAGGACGACGTCCGCGCGATGATGAACCTGCTGCAGAGCCTGGACGGCATCGAGCACGTCGAGGAAGTGTCGGACCTGATGCCGCACGGCGACGACGCCGATTCCAGCTCCGCCGGCCTCAGCGAAAATACCGTTGCGCCTGACGCGCACGAAATCGAGATCGAGGCGCCCAACGTGTCCACCGCGCGCAAGGTGCGCGAGGCGGTGGAGGAGCTCGCGATCGACCTCGACGCGCTGGTCGAGTTCGAGGAAGAGGAGGACTGACACGCCCACGGCTTCGACGCATTTCCCTAACACCCGCTGGGCTAGGTTGGACTCCCGCAGCCGCAGGAGTCCGCCATGGGCACCAACCAGCACGCCCGCGACCGCAACCGCAGCGGCGACGAAACGCCGCCGCCCGGCCCCGACCGCTTCGATGACGGCAGCCACGCGCTGCGCGCCGGCAGCAAGGGCAGCAGCCAGCGCCATGCGAAGGTCGAACGCGAGTCGCCGACGCGCGAGGCAGGCCGCGACGACCACCGCAGCGGCAGCGACAGCAACCGCTGACGAGGAGGAAGCCCATGCGTCCCGACGAACCGAAACTGCGCGCCACCCACCAGTCCGGCCGCAAGGACCAGCCGAAGGACCTGGCCCATGACGGCCAGCTGCGCGCGGCCTCGAAGCGCGGTCATCCGCGCAAGGACCAGGACGATCCTGCCGACGCCAGGCGCGTGCATGACCGCGCCCATCCGGTGCCGGACGAGCGCGGCGAACGCTGAAGGCTACGCCGCGCGGAACACCAGGGTCGCGTTGGTGCCGCCGAAGCCGAAGCTGTTCGACATCACCGTGCGCAGCGGCCCCTCGCGCAGTTCGCGCAGGATCGGGAAGCCGGCCGCGCCTTCGTCCAGGGTCTCGATGTTGGCCGAGGCGGCCATGAAGCCGCCCCGCAGCATCAGCAGGCTGTAGATCGCCTCGTGCACGCTGGCGGCGCCGAGCGAGTGGCCGGTCAGCGCCTTGGTGGAGGACAGCGGCGGCACCTCGGCGCCGAAGGCCTCGCGCACCGCCTGCAGTTCGACCAGGTCGCCGACCGGGGTCGAGGTGCCGTGGGTGTTGAGGTAGTCGACCGTGCCGACGCCGTTGCCGTCGGTGCCGGCCAGCGCCATCCGCATGCAGCGCACCGCGCCCTCGCCGCTCGGCGCGACCATGTCGGCGCCGTCGGAGGTGACGCCATAGCCGGCCAGTTCGGCGTGGATGCGCGCGCCGCGCGCCTGCGCGTGCTCGTAGTCCTCGAGCACCAGCATGCCGCCGCCGCCGGCGATGACGAAGCCGTCGCGCGCCGCGTCGTAAGGACGCGAGGCGCGTTCAGGGGTGTCGTTGAAGTGGGTCGACAGCGCGCCCATCGCGTCGAACTGCGCGGTCATGCCCCAGTGCAGTTCCTCGCCGCCGCCGGCCAGCACGATGTCCTGCGCGCCGTGCCGGATCAGGTCCGCGGCGGCGCCGATGCAGTGCGCGGAGGTCGCGCACGCGGCCGACAGCGAGTAGCTGACGCCATGGATGCCGAACGCGGTCGCCAGGGTCGCCGACACCGTCGAGCACATCGTGCGCGGGACCATGTACGGGCCGACCTTGCGCACCCCCTTCTCGCGCAGCAGCTCGCCGGTGGCGATCTGCCACTGCGCGGAGCCGCCGCCGGAGCCGGCGATCACGCCGGTGCGCGGATCGCGCACCTGTTCGTCCGTGAGGCCCGCGTCGGCGATCGCGTCGCGCATGGCGACGTAGGCGTAGGCCGCGGCGTCGCCCATGAAGCGCTTAAGCTTGCGATCGATGGCGGCATCGAGGTCGATTTCCGGCACGCCGGCGACCTGGCTGCGCAGGCCGAGCTCGGCGTACTCGGGCATCGCGCGCAGTCCGCTGCGGCCATGGCGCAGGGCCTCGGTCACGCTGGCGGCGTCGTTGCCCAGCGGCGAGACGATGCCCATGCCGGTGACGACGACGCGGCGATTCGCGCTGGCGCTGGCCATCACACGCCCTCCGGCAGCTGGAACAGCCCCACGCGCAGGTTGGCCGCCTCGTAGATCAGCTGGTCGTCCACGTAGGTGCGGCCGTCGGCGATCACCAGCGCAAGCTTGCCGCGCATCACCCGGCGCACGTGGATCTCGTAGCGCACGACCTTGGCGTCCGGCAGCACCTGGCCGCTGAACTTGACCTCGCCCACGCCGAGCGCGCGGCCGCGGCCGGGCTCGCCCAGCCACGGCAGGTAGAAGCCGGCGAGCTGCCACATCGCGTCCAGGCCGAGGCAGCCGGGCATCACCGGGTCGCCCTCGAAGTGGCAGGCGAAGAACCACAGGTCCGGGCGGACGTCGAGCTCGGCGACCAGCAGGCCCTTGCCGTAGTCGCCGCCCTGTTCCTCGATGCGGGTGATGCGATCGAACATCAGCATCGGCGGCGCCGGCAGGCGCGCGTTGCCGGGACCGAATAGTTCGCCGCGTGCGCAGGCGAGCAGTTGCGCGTAATCGAGGGAAGCGGGACGCGTCATGGAAACAGGGAGAGTGGAAAACACCGCAGTTTGCCTGCTCGCGGCCCGCTTGTCCTGACCGGGACCAGGCGCGCGCACCATCCGCGCCCGAATGGCGTGGTCGCCCCGTGAAGACGCTGCCGTGCCGCGGCGCGCCGGCGCGCGGCCGGCGCGTCCAGCGGCAGGACGGTTGCTCGATCGGGCCCGGGCTGGCGCGTCACCCGCCGGCGTCGGACCTCGGGCACGCCGAGCCAGCATCGGGGGAGGCCGTCGCGGCGTGCGCCGGCACGCGGCAGTCCGCGCCGGCAGCATCCAGCGACTCGAGGATGCCCGTGCCGGCGACCAGGTCCGGCCAGTCGATTGCGTTCATCGCGAAGGCTCCCTTGGGGAAGCCAGCTGACCATGTGCCGCGGCCCGCGGCGCTGACCCAGGTCAAGCCCGCACGCCGCGCAACGGAGGCCGCTTCAACGCGCCCCCCGGACGCGGTCCGCTACAATTCGGCGATTGCCAAGGAGCCGCCATGACCCAGCTCGCCTATCGCCGCGTCCTGCTCAAGCTGTCCGGCGAGGCGCTGATGGGGGACGAGGACTACGGCATCGATCCCAAGGTCATCGGCCGCCTGGCGCGCGAGGTGATGGAGGCGCGCGAGGCCGGCGCCGAGATCGCCCTGGTGATCGGCGGCGGCAACATCTTCCGCGGCGCCGGCCTGGCCGCGGGCGGCATGGACCGGGTGACCGGCGACCAGATGGGCATGCTCGCCACCGTGATCAACGCGCTGGCGATGCAGGACGCGCTGGAAAAGCTCGGCGGCAAGGCCCGGGTGATGAGCGCGATCAAGATCAACGACGTGTGCGAGGACTACATCCGCCGGCGCGCGATCCGCCACCTCGAGAAGGGCCGGCTGGTGATCTTCGCCGCCGGCACCGGCAATCCGTTCTTCACCACCGACTCGGGCGCCGCGCTGCGCGCGATCGAGATCGGCGCCGACCTGCTGCTGAAGGCGACCAAGGTCGACGGCGTGTACGACAAGGACCCGAAGAAGCACGCCGACGCGGTGCGCTACGAGCGCCTGACCTACGACCAGGTGATCGCCCGCGACCTGCAGGTGATGGACACCGCCGCCTTCGCGCTCGCCCGCGACAGCCAGCTGCCGCTGCGCATCTTCGACATGAGCCAGCCGGGCGTGCTGCTGCGCATCCTGCGCGGCGAGGACGTCGGCACGCTGGTGGAAGGCCGCAACGGGAACCGAGCGGACTAGCCGCACGCGGGCCGGGCGGTGTCCGCCCAAGCCGAGGTACCCGGCGCGATGCTTGCGCACCTGTCCGCCCAGGTACCTGGCCCGATGCCCGCGCACCTGCCCGCATCGCTACCCGGAACGCCGCAATAGCATCCGCTCCGCCCATCGCGCGACCATAGGCGCATGCACGGCCACGCCCACGACCATCCGCACGGCTCGGCCACCCGCGCCTTCGCGCTGGTGACGCTGATCAACCTCGCCTACACCCTGGTCGAGGCCGGCTACGGCTTCGCCACCGACTCGCTGGCGCTGCTGTCGGACGCGCTGCACAACTTCGGCGACGTGCTCGGGCTGGGCCTGGCCTGGGGCGCGGCGGCGCTGGCGCGGCGGCCGCCGACCACCCGCCACACCTACGGCTGGCGACGCGCGACCCTGCTCTCGCCGCTGGCGAACGCGCTTCTGCTGGTCGGCTTCGCCGGCGCGCTGTCGTGGGAGGCGGTGCGCCGGCTCGACGCGCCGCCCGCGATCCCGGCGCTGCCGGTGATGGTGGTCGCGGCGATCGGCATCGCGGTCAACCTCGGCGCGGCCTGGCTGGTGCGCGACGGCCACGCCCACGACCTCAACCGGCGCGGCGCCTTCCTGCACCTGGTCGCCGACGCCGCGGTCTCGCTGGCGGCGGTGCTGGCCGGCATCGGCATCCAGTGGCTGGGCTGGAACTGGCTGGACCCGGTGACCGCGCTGCTGGTCGGCGTGGTGGTCGCGCTGGGCGCCTTCGCGCTGCTGCGCGACGCCTTCAACGCGGCCATGGACGCGGTGCCCGCCAACCTCGACCAGGCCGCGGTGCGCGACCTGCTGGCCGCCCAGGACGGCGTCACCGCGGTCCACCACCTGCACATCTGGTCGCTGGGCGCGGGCGAGATCGCGATGACCGCGCACCTGGTGCGGCCCGCCCGCAGCGACCACGACGCCTTCATCGACCGCGTCGTGCGCGAGCTCGACGCGCGCTTCGGCATCAACCACCCGACCCTGCAGATCGAACACGGCGGCCATTGCGAGCACGACCTGCACGACCGCGCTCCGCACGGCCACTAGGCCGAACCGGCACGGCCCGCCGGCCACATGGCCGGCGGGCGCGCCCCGCTATACTTCCCGGCTGACGCAATTTCGAGGCCCGGAGCCGGCGATGATCAACGAGATCCAGAAGGACGCGCAGGCGCGCATGGCCAAGAGCGTGGAGGCGCTGCGCCACGAGCTGACCAAGCTGCGCACCGGCCGCGCCACCACCGCGCTGGTCGACCACCTCAAGGTGAACTACTACGGCTCGGACATGCCGCTGTCGCAGGTGGCGACCATCGCCGTCGCCGATGCCCGCACCCTGACCATCACCCCGTGGGAAAAG
The DNA here is from genome assembly GCA_035539135.1 of Lysobacteraceae bacterium. Taxonomy (GTDB): domain Bacteria; phylum Pseudomonadota; class Gammaproteobacteria; order Xanthomonadales; family Xanthomonadaceae; genus JABFWF01. The sequence continues at coordinate 34,778 of DATLJD010000006.1, read as the reverse complement.
CCGATGGTGGCGGCGGTGGAGAAGGCGATCTTCGCCTCCGACCTCGGCCTGACCCCGAACACCGCCGGCACCGTGATCCGCATCAACCTGCCCCCGCTCACCGAGGAGCGCCGCCGCGACCTGACCAAGGTCGTGCACCAGGAGGGCGAGGCCGCCAAGATCGCGATCCGCAACGTGCGCCGCGACGCCAACCAGCAGGTCAAGGACCTGCTCAAGGAGCGCAAGGTCACCGAGGACGAGGCGGCGCGCAGCGATGCCGACATCCAGAAGATGACCGATAAGGCGATCAAGGACGTGGACGAGGTGGTCAAGGCCAAGGAACAGGAGCTGATGGCGGTCTGAGCCGGCACGGCCGCCGAACGATGAGCCTTCCCCGCCACCTGGCCGTCATCATGGACGGCAACGGCCGCTGGGCGCAGCGCCGCAAGCGGCCGCGCGCGGTGGGCCATCGCGCAGGCGCGCGCGCGGTCAACCTGTGCATCGACTTCTGCCTGGACAAGGGCATCGGCGCGCTGACCCTGTTCGCCTTCTCCAGCGAGAACTGGGGCCGGCCGGAGGACGAGGTCGGCGCGCTGATGAAGCTGTTCCTGACCGCGCTCGACCGCGAGGTCGCCGAACTGCACCGGCGCGGCGTGCGCATCCGCTTCATCGGCGAGCGCGAGCGCTTCTCCGAAGGCATCCGCCGGCGCATGGCCGCCGCGGAAACGCTCACCGCCGGCAACGACCGCCTGCAACTGTCGATCGCCGCCAGCTACGGCGGCCGCCAGGACATCGCCGCCGCCGCGCGCGCGCTGGCCGAGGACGTGGCCGCCGGCCGGCTGTGCCCGCAGGACATCGACGAGGCCGCGTTCGGCGCGCGCGTCGCGCTGGCCGACCTGCCGCCGCCCGACCTGTTCATCCGCACCGGCGGCGATCACCGGATCAGCAATTTCCTGCTCTGGCAGCTGGCCTACACCGAGCTGTGGTTCACCGAAACATTGTGGCCGGAGCTGGATGCGGCGACACTTCAGCGCGCCCTGGACGACTTCGCCGGGCGCGAGCGCCGCTTCGGCCTCACCCCGGCGCAGGTGGCCACCTTCCACGACGAGACCTCCGCATGACCCGAACCCGCGTGGCCGCCGCCCTGGTGCTGACGCCGATCGCGATCGCCGCCATCCTGCTGCTGCCGACGCCGTGGATGGCCGCGCTCGCCGCCATCGTGTTCCTCGCCGGCCTGTGGGAATGGTTCCGCCTGGCCGATGTGGACGACACCCTCGCCCGGCTGGTGCTGCTGGCCGCCAACCTCGCGCTGATGGTCGCGATCGTGTGGGGTTCGCGCACGCCCGACGGCGGCCTGTCGCTGGTGCTGCTCAAGCTGGCGACGGTGGTCGGCGTGGTCTGGTGGCTGCTGGCGCTGCTGTGGCTGCGCCATTTCGGATTCGCCTCCGACCACGCCACCCACGCCCGGGTGTTCAAGCTCGCCGCCGGCACCCTGGCGGTGGTGCCGGCGTGGTGCGCGCTGGCCTGGATCCACGCCGAGCGCGCGGTGCCGGCGATGTCGCCGCAGGCCGGCCACCGCTGGCTGTTCGTCGCGCTGGCGATCGTGTGGGCCGCGGACTCCGCTGCGTACTTCGCCGGCCGCCACTTCGGCAAGCGCAAGCTGAGCCCGCGGGTCAGCCCGAACAAGACGGTCGAAGGTTTGGCCGGCGGCGTCATCGCCGGCGTGGTCGTCGCGCTCGCGTTCGCGCCGATGGCCGGCGCCTCGCTCGGGCAACTGCCGCTGGTCGCGCTGGCCGCGTTCGCGGCGGTGCTGTTCTCGGTGGTCGGCGACCTGTTCGAGAGCCTGCTCAAGCGCCACGTCGGCGCCAAGGATTCGGGCGACCTGATCCCCGGCCATGGCGGCGTGCTGGATCGCATCGACGGCGTGCTCGCCGCGCTGCCGGTGTTCGCGCTGGGCAAGGCCTGGCTCGGCTTCTGAGGTCGCGATGAAACGTGTCGCCGTACTCGGCGCGACGGGCTCGATCGGGGCCTCCGCGCTGGACGTGATCGCCCGCCATCCGGACCGCCTGCGCGCCGGCGTGCTGGCCGCCGGCAGCCGGGTCGACGCGCTGGTCGCGCTGTGCGTCGCGCATCGCCCGGCGCACGCGGTGATCGCCGACGAGGGCGGCTACGCGGCGTTGCGCGACGGCCTCGCCGCGGCCGGGCTGGACACGCAGGCGCACGCCGGCGACGCCGCGCTCGAGGCGCTGGTCGCGGGCGACGCCTGCGACACCGTGGTCGCGGCAATCGTCGGGGCCGCCGGCCTGGCGTCCACGCTCGCCGCCGCCCATGCCGGCAAGCGCATCCTGCTCGCCAACAAGGAATCGCTGGTGCTCGCCGGCGAGCTGCTGATGGACGCGGCGCGCGCGCACGGCGCCTGCATCGTGCCGGTGGACAGCGAGCACAACGCGATCTTCCAGTGCCTGCCCGACGCCGACGCGCGTGCCGGCCTGCGCCGGATCCTGCTGACCGCGTCCGGCGGCCCGTTCCGCGGCCGCGCGCGCGACTCGCTGCGCGCGGTCACGCCGGCGCAGGCGGTGGCGCATCCGAAGTGGAACATGGGGCCGAAGATTTCGGTCGACTCGGCGACGCTGATGAACAAGGGCCTGGAGGTCATCGAGGCCCACCACCTGTTCGGCGTCGGCGCCGACGCGATCGACGTGCTGGTGCATCCGCAGAGCCTGGTGCATTCGCTGGTCGAGTTCGTCGACGGTTCGACCCTGGCCCAGCTCGGCCTGCCCGACATGCGCACCGCGCTCGCGGTCGGCTTCGGCTGGCCGCAGCGGATCGCCTCCGGCGTGGCCGGGCTGGACCTGCTGCAGCACGGCCGGCTGGACTTCGAGCCGCCGGACCTCGACGCTTTCCCCTGCCTGCGCCTGGCCTATGCCGCGCTGGCCGCCGGCGGCACCGCGCCGGCGACCCTGAACGCGGCCAACGAGGTGGCGGTTTCAGCCTTTCTTCAGGGCCGGATCGCTTTCCTCGACATTCCGGCGCTGGTCGAGGACACCCTCGCCGCGCTGCCGGCCGCGCCCGCGCGCTCGCTGGACGCGCTGCGCGACGCCGACGCCGCCGCGCGCGTGCACGCGACCGGCCGCGCGGCGCGCGCATGATCGCCCCCGCACGCCGCCCCGCCCTCGCTTTCGCCCTCGTCCTCGCGTCGAACGCCTGATCCCATGTCCAACGTCTTCGGCTCCATCTGGTGGATGATCGTCAGCCTCGGCGTGCTGGTGACCTTCCACGAGTTCGGGCACTTCTGGGTCGCGCGCCGCTGCGGCGTGCGCGTGCTGCGCTTCTCGGTCGGCTTCGGCCGGCCGCTGTGGCTGCGGCGTGGGCGCGACGGCACCGAATACGCGATCGCCGCGATCCCGCTCGGCGGCTACGTGCGCATGCTCGACGAGCGCGAGGAGGACGTGCCGGCCGAGCAGCGCGACCTCGCGTTCAACCGCAAGCCGGTGGGCCAGCGGATCGCGATCGTCGCCGCCGGGCCGCTCGCCAACCTGCTGCTGTGCGTGGCGCTGCTGTGGGGCATGTTCGTGATCGGCCGGCCGGACTACGCGCCGGTGGTCGGCGAGGCCACGGGCATCGCGGCGCAGGCCGGGCTGGCGCGCGGCGACACCCTGCTCGCGGTCGGCTCCGCGCGCACCCCGACCTGGACCGAGGCCGGCATGGCGCTCGGCGCGGCCGCGCTCGACCGCCGTGACGTGGCCGTTCGTTTGCGCGACGCGCAGGGCCGCGAGCGCGAGCGCACCTTGCGCCTGTCGCGGCTGCCCGCCGACTTCGACCAGACCCGCGCGACCGAGGCGATCGGCCTGACCCCGCGTTTCCGCCTGCTGCCGCCCGTGGTCGGCCGGATCGAGCCCGGCACCCCGGCCTGGGGCGTGCTTGCCGAAGGCGACCGGGTGCTGGCGATCGACGGCCGCCCGGTCGAGGCCTACCAGGACATCAGCCCGCTGGTGCAGCGCATCGGCGGCAAGCCGGTGATGGTCGACGTCCGCCGCGACGGCGAGCGCCTGGCGCTGGAAGTGCAGCCGCGGCAGGTCACCGACGCGGACGGCACGCGCTGGGTGCTGGGCTTCCTGCCGGCGCCGGGGGGCCAGCCCGCGTACGACGCCACCCTGCGCCACGGCCCGCTGGCCGCGGTGCCGGCGGCGCTGCGCGAGACCTGGAAGCTCGGCCGCGACTCGGTGGCGATGATCGGCCGCCTGCTGACCGGGCGCGCCTCCACCGCCAATGTCTCCGGGCCGATCACCATCGCCCGCTACGCCAACGCCTCGGCCCGGCTCGGACCGGCCTGGTTCCTGAACTTTCTGGCCCTGCTGTCGCTCAGTCTGGCGGTGATCAACCTGCTGCCGATCCCCGTCTTGGACGGCGGACACCTGTTGTACTACCTTATCGAGCTGGCCAAGGGCAGCCCGCTGAGCGAACGCGCGATGGCCGCCGGGCAGTACGTCGGCCTGGCCCTGCTCGCCGGCCTGATGGGCCTGGCGTTCTACAACGACATCCTCAACCTGGTGCGCTAGCCAACGAGTCGCGCCATCGCCGTCCACGCGCGATGGACCCGCCTTCCAACCGGACCCCAAGATGACGCGAACCCCCACCCGCCGCCTGCTCGCGGTCGCCCTCGTGGCGGCACTGGCCCCGGCCCTGCCCGTCCATGCGCAGTCGACGAACCCGTTCTCGCTGGGCGCGCCGCAACCGGTCCCGGCGCCGGACGCCTTCACCGTCAGCGACATCCGCATCGACGGCCTGCAGCGCATCTCCGCGGGCACGGTCTTCACCTACCTGCCGATCGAGCGCGGGGACAGCGTGGACCAGGCGCGCGTGGGCGACGCGATCCGCGCGCTGTACAAGACCGGCTTCTTCGAGGACGTGCGCATGGACCGCCAGGGCGACATCCTGGTGGTCACCGTCACCGAGCGCCCGGCGATCAACAAGCTGACCCTGGTCGGCAACAAGGACATCAAGACCGAGGACCTGACCAAGGGCCTGCAGGACATCGGCCTGGCCGAGGGCGAGACCTTCGACCGCCTGAGCCTGGACCGGGTCACCCAGGAGCTGACCCGCCAGTACAACAACCGCGGCAAGTACAACGTCGAGATCACCCCGATCGTCTCGCGCCTGGACCGCAACCGCGTTGACGTCACCATCAACGTCAAGGAAGGCGACGCCGCCAAGATCCGCCACATCAACCTGGTCGGCAACGAGAAGTTCGACCAGGAGGCGATCACCGACAGCTGGGAATCGCAGGAGACCAACTGGCTCAGCTGGTACCGCCGCGACGACCAGTACTCGCGCGAGAAGCTGTCCGGCGACCTCGAGAAGCTCAACGAGTTCTACCTCGACCGCGGCTACCTCGACTTCAGCATCAACAGCACCCAGGTCGCGATCAGCCCCGACAAGCGCGACATGTTCCTCACCGCCGGCCTGACCGAGGGCGAGCAGTACACGATCTCCGAGGTCGAGGTCGGCGGCGACACCATCCTGCCCAAGGAGGAGATCGAGAAGCGGGTGTTCCTCAAGCCCGGCCAGATCTTCTCGCGCCGGCTGCTGGAGCTGAGCTCGGACGCGATCACCGCGACCCTGGCCAATATCGGCTACGCGTTCGCCCAGGTGAACCCGGTGCCCGAGCTGGACCGCGAGAAGCGCACCGTGGGCGTCACCCTGCAGGTGGTCCCGGGCCCGCGCGTCAACGTGCGCCGGATCACGTTCAAGGGCAACACCCGCACCGCCGACGAGGTGCTGCGCCGCGAGATGCGCCAGTTCGAGGGCGCGTGGTACTCGCAGGCGGCGATCGACCGCTCCAAGATCCGCCTGCAGCGGCTTGGCTACTTCGAGACGGTCGACGTCGAGAACCAGCCGGTCCCGGGCAGCAACGACCAGGTGGACGTGGTGTTCTCGGTCAAGGAGACGACCTCGGGCAGCTTCGTGTTCGGCCTCGGCTACGCCCAGCTCTCCGGCCTGACCACCTCGATCCAGGTCTCGCAGAACAACTTCCTCGGCAGCGGCAACCGGGTCGCGGTGGAGGCCCAGAGCAACCGCTACCTGCAGCGCTACTCGTTCTCGTTCACCAACCCGTACTTCACCGACGAGGGCCTGTCGCTGGGGTACAACCTGTGGTACCGCGAGTTCGACAACTCCGACTTCAACATCGCGTCCTACAACAGCACCAGCGGCGCCGCCCAGGTCGTGCTCGGCCTGCCGATCACCGAGACCGACACCGTCTCGATGCTGTTCGGCGTCGACAGCAACGACATCCAGGCCTACCCGGGTTCGACCCCGCCGTCGATCGTCAACTACCTCAAGGCGCTGGACCATACCACCTTCCACGCCTGGCGCACCGAACTGGCGTGGGCGCGCGACAGCCGCAACGACTATTTCACCCCGAGCCGCGGCACCTACCAGCGGGTGTCGGCGGAATTCACCCTGCCCGGCTCGACCGTCGAATACTTCAAGCTGCAGTACAGCTACTCGCGGTACTGGCCGCTGAGCCGCGCGCTGGTGCTCAACACCCGCGCCGAACTCGGCTGGGGCGACAGCTACGGCAATCCGAGCACGCGCGACTTCTACTGCCTGCCGGACCTGCCGCCGCCGGTGGACAGCGACAACGACCCGCAGACGCCGCCGGTGCAGCCGCCGCGCCCGCCGATCAGCGATCCGTGCCTGCCGACCTCGCCGGACTACCACGTCATCGACCCGCCGCTGGTCGCCGACGGCCTGCCGTTCTTCGAGAACTTCTACGCCGGTGGCGTGCGCTCGGTGCGCGGCTTCCGCGACAACACCCTGGGTCCGCGCGAGGGCGTGACCCCGAACAGCACCTTCCTGCAGCCGCTGGGCGGCTCGGTGAAGACGGTCGGCTCGCTCGAGATGTACTTCCCGACCCTGATCAAGAGCCCGTCCGCGCGACTGTCGGCGTTCATCGATTTCGGCAACGTGTACCGCAACGTGGACGAGTTCGACATCGACACGATGCGCGCCTCGGCCGGCATCGCGATGCTGTGGCGCGCGCCGGTCGGCCCGATCTCGATCAGCTACGCGATCCCGATCAAGCAGGAAGACGGCGACGAGATCGAGCGCCTGCAGTTCACCTTCGGCGGCGCGTTCTGACGCGCCGAGGCAGGGCACGGTGGCCGGCAGCTACACCGCCCAGGCGCTGGCCGAGCGCTTCGGTTTGCGCGTGCAGGGCGATCCCGCCGCGCGGGTGAGCGGGGTCGCCACCCTCGCCCGCGCCGGCCAGGACCAGCTGTCCTTCCTCGCCAATCCGCGCTACCGCGCGCAGCTCGCGACCAGCGGCGCCGGCGTGGTGGTGCTGCGCGAGGCGGACGCCGCCGGCCATGCCGGCACCGCGCTGGTGGCCGCCGATCCCTACGCGGCCTTCGCCCGCATCGCGGCGCTGTTCGAGGCGCGCGAGGCGCCGGCGCCCGGCGTGCATCCGCACGCCGTCGTCGACGCGTCCGCGCAGGTCGATCCGCGCGCGTCGGTCGGCCCCTTCGTCAGCATCGGCCCGCGCAGCGTGGTCGCCGCCGGCGCGGTGATCGGGCCGGGCTGCGCGATCGGCGAGGACTGCGTGGTCGGCGAGGACTGCGAGCTCGGCGCCAATGTCACCCTGGTCCGCCGCGTGCGCCTGGGCCGGCGCGTGCTGATCCATCCGGGCGCGGTGCTCGGCGCCGACGGCTTCGGCATCGCGATGGACGCCGGCCGCTGGCTGAAGGTGCCGCAACTGGGCGGCGTGACCGTCGGCGACGACTGCGAGATCGGCGCCAGCACCACCATCGACCGCGGCGCCCTCGAGGACACCGTGCTCGAGGAGGACGTGCGCCTCGACAACCAGATCCAGATCGGCCACAACGTCCGCATCGGCGCGCACACCGCGATGGCGGGCGGCGCCGCGATCGCCGGCAGCACGGTGATCGGCCGCTACTGCCTGATCGGCGGCTGCGCCGGCGTGGTCGGCCACATCGAACTGTGCGACCGGGTCGTGGTCACCGCCATGAGCCTGGTCACCCACTCCATCCGCGAGCCCGGCGAGTATTCCTCCGGCACCCCGCTGATGGACAATCGGAGCTGGCGCCGCAGCGCCGCCCGCTTCAAGCAGCTGGACGCGATCGCCCGCCGCACGCGCGCGTCCACCGAGGATCCGCAATGAGCTTCCAGCCGCAGCTTCCGCTCGACGTCACCGCCGTCCAGGCCCTGCTCCCGCACCGCTACCCGTTCCTGCTGGTGGACCGCGTGCTCGAGTTCGAGGCGCACAAGCGCGTGCTCGCGATCAAGAACGTCAGCTTCAACGAACCCTACTTCCAGGGCCACTTCCCCGGCCACCCGGTGATGCCCGGCGTGCTGGTGGTGGAGGCACTGGCGCAGGCCGGCGGCGTGCTGACCCAGCTCTCGCACCAGGTGGACGCCGACGGCGCGCAAGTCTCCGGCCGGGTGTTCTACCTGGTCAAGGTGGACAACGCGAAGTTCTCGCGGATGGTGGTGCCGGGCGACCGGCTGGAGCTCGACGTCACCCTCAAGCGCATGATCCGCAACATGGCGCAGTTCGTCGGCATCGCCCGCGTGGACGGCGAGCAGGTCGCCTGCGCCGAGATCCTGTGCGCGGAGGCGAAGGACTGATGCCTGCCGCCGCGCCCGGCGTGCACCCGACCGCGGTTGTGGATCCGTCCGCGCGGCTCGGCGCGGGCGTGGCGATCGGCGCGTACAGCGTGGTCGGCGCCGACGTCGAGATCGGCGACGGCACCACGATCGGCCCGCACTGCACGATTTCGGGCCCGACCCGGATCGGTCGCGACAACCGCATCCACGGGCACGCCGCGATCGGCGGCGACCCGCAGGACAAGAAGTTCGGCGGCGAACGCACCGAGCTGGTGATCGGCGACCGCAACGTGATCCGCGAGTTCGTCACGATCAACCGCGGCACCGGCAGCGGCGGCGGCGTCACCCGCCTCGGCGACGAGAACTGGCTGCTGGCCTACGTGCACGTCGCCCACGACTGCCTGGTCGGCAGCCACTGCGTGTTCTCCAACAACGCGACCCTGGCCGGGCACGTCACGATCGGCGACCACGTGATCCTCAGCGGCTTCGTCGGCGTGCACCAGTTCTGCCGGATCGGCGCGCACGCCTTCATCGGCATGGGCGCGTTCGTCAACGGCGACGTGCCGCCTTACGTGCTGGTCGCGCAGGAAGGCTACAGCCGGCCGCGCGGGATCAACGCCGAGGGCCTGAAGCGGCGCGGTTTCGACGGCGAGCGGATCGCGGCGATCAAGCGCGCCTACCGCGCGCTGTACGTGTCCGGGGCGAAGCTGGAGGAGGCGCGCGAGCAGCTGGCCGCGCTGGCGCGGGACAGCGACGACGTGCGCGCCTTCCTCGAGTTCGTCGGCAGCGGCGACCGGCCGCTGCTGCGGTGACCGGCCTGCCGGGGGGACGGCGATGAAGTTCGCGCTGGTCGCCGGGGAAGCCTCGGGGGACCTGCTCGGCGCGGGCCTGGTCGAGGCGCTGCGCGCGCGCTTCCCCGACGCGGAGTTCGCCGGCATCGGCGGCGACGCGATGCGCGAGGCCGGCATGGAGACCTGGTTCGACGCGTCCGAGCTGGCGGTGATGGGCCTGGCCGAGGTGCTGGCCCACCTGCCGCGCCTGCTGCGCCTGCGCCGCGCCCTGCGCGAGCGCGTGCTGGCGTGGCGGCCGGATGCCTTCATCGGCATCGACGCGCCGGACTTCAACCTCGGGGTCGAACGCTGGCTCAAGCAGCGCGGCGTGCGCACCGTGCACTACGTCAGCCCCTCGGTGTGGGCGTGGCGGCAGGGGCGCGCGGCGAAGATCGGGCGCAGCGCCGACCGCGTGCTGTGCCTGTTCCCGATGGAACCGCCGATCTACGCGCGGCACGGGGTGGACGCGCGCTTCGTCGGCCATCCGCTGGCCGACACGATGGCGCTGGAGCCCGACCGCGCGGCCGCGCGCGCGCAACTCGGCCTGGCCGCGGACGCGCCGGTGCTGGCGGTGCTGCCGGGTTCGCGGCTGGGCGAGATCGCGCGGCTGGGCGCCGGCTTCCTGCAGGCCGCGGCGCTGGTCGCGCGGGAGATCCCCGGCTTGCAGGTCGTCGTGCCGGCCGCCAACGCGCAGTGCCGCGCCGCGCTCGAGCGGCTGTTGGCGGACGCCGGCGCGCCGGACGGCGCGCGCCTGATCGACGGCCAGGCGCGCGCCGCGATGGTCGCGAGCGACGTGGTCCTGCTCGCGTCCGGCACCGCGACGCTGGAAGGCATGCTGGCGAAGCGGCCGATGGTGGTCGGCTACAAGGTGGCGCCGCTGACCCACGCGATCGTCAGGCGCCTGGGCCTGCTCAAGGTGGACCGTTACGCCCTGCCCAACGTGCTGGCCGGCGACGACGTGGTGCCGGAGCTGATGCAGGACGCCTGCACACCACAGGCCCTCGCCGACGCGGTGCTCGCCTGGTTCCGCGACGCGCCCGCGCGGGAGGCGCTGGCGCCGCGCTTCCGTGACCTGCATCGGCAATTGCGGCGCGACGCGTCGCAGGCGGCCGCCGCGGCGATCGCGGACGTTGTATCGTCCGCGCGTGGCTGATTCCATCGCCCAAATCGCCTTCGACCTGCCCGTCGCCACGCCCGCGCAACGCATCGCCGGCATCGACGAGGCCGGGCGCGGCCCGCTGGCCGGGCCGGTGGTGGTCGCCGCGGTGGTGTTCCCGCCCGGGCGCACGCCGGTGAATGGCCTGGCCGATTCCAAGCAACTCGCGCCCGACCGCCGCGAGGAGCTGTACCCGCGCATCGTCGAGCGCGCGCTGGCCTGGCACGTGGTCGCGGTCGAGGTGGACGACATCGACCGCCTCAACATCTACCACGCGACCATGCTCGGGATGCGCCTGGCGCTGGAAGCGGTCGCCCACGCCGCCGATTGCGCGCGCATCGACGGCAACGCGCTGCCGCGCGGACTGTGCCGGCCCGCGCAGGCGATCGTCGGCGGGGACGCCAGCGAGCGCTGCATCATGGCCGCGTCCATCCTCGCCAAGGTAACCCGCGACCGGCGCATGCGCGCGCTGCACGCGCAGTGGCCGCAGTACGGCTTCGACGAGCACAAGGGCTATTCCACGCCGGCGCACCTCGCCGCGCTGCGCGCGCACGGGCCCTGCCCGCAGCACCGGCGCAGCTTCGCGCCGGTGCGCCAGGCGCTGGGGCTGGACATCGAGCCCGGGCAACTCGCGCTGGCCGGCTAGTTGTCCTTCGGCCGGTCGCCGGGATTGATGATCCCGCGCCGGAACCGCTTTCCTTCCAGCGCCACCGCCACGGTGATCCGCAGCACGCGCTGCTTGTCGACCGGATAGAGGAACGTGTGCTCGGTCTCCTCCGCGGCGAGCGGCGCGACCTTGGCGACCTTGGCGGCCTTCGAGATGGCCCGGCTGGCGCCGTTGGCGCGACGCACCGTGGACTTGCGCGCGACGCCGGTTCGCGCGGCCTTCGTTTCCGGGGCGGGATTGCGTGGCATGTCAGGGCTCCTGCTGGGCGCCCGCCGCCTGCGTGGCGGGCGCTGATCGGGTTGCTCCATCGCCGGTCAGGCCGGCGCGGCGCAGGACGGCATTGGTGGCGATGCGGGTCGCGGGCATGCCGGCGCGGCGCGCGGCGGCGATGCGCGCACGCGCCTGCGCGGGGTCGCCGAGCGCGGCGAAGACCTCCGCCGCGTACAGCGCGGCTTCGGCCGGATCGGTATGCGTGCCCTCGGTGTCGGCCCGGCGGACCAGTGCGCGCGCGTCGTCGGCGTGGCCCAGGTTGGCCTCGTACCAGGCCAGCGCGGCGGTCGCGGTGGCATCGCCGGGCCGGGCCGCGAGGTAGGCGCGCGCGCGTTGCGCGGCCGTGCGGTAGGCGGCCGGCGCCTGCGCGGCGGTCGCCGGATCGGCCAGCAAGGCGTCGCCGAGGTTGCCCCACGGCAGGTAGTCGGCCGGCGCGAGTTCGGCGGCGCGCCGCTGCAGGGCCGCGGCGGCGGTGTAATCGCCGGCCTGATAGCGGATCTCGCCGAGGTTGCTGTAGGCGGGGTAGTTCGGCTCGATCGCCAGCGACTTCTCGAGCGCGCGCGCGCCGGCGGCGTTGTCGCCGGCGTTCACGTGCAGCATCCCGAGCGTGCTCCAGTAAGCGGCGTTGGCGGGCGCCAGTTCGACCGCCCTGGCGAATGCCGCGATCGCGCCGCGGACGTCGCCGGTCTGGTACAGGTGGTAGCCCTGCCAGGCGTGGATCGCCGGATCGTCGGGGCGCAGTTCCAGCGCGCGGCGGAAATAGTCGCGGGCGAGGTCCTCGCGCCCTTCGCCCGCGCGCAGCATCGCCATGCCGACGTACACGGCGGGCCGCCGCGCCGGATCCAGTTCGGCACGGGCGTAGTCCGCGACCGCGGCCGCGTTGTCCCCGTGCGCCTCATGCAGTTCGGCCTGCGCCAGCGCGACTTCGGATGAAGCGGGGTCCATCGATTGCGCGCGCGAACACGCGGCCTGCGCGCGCGCGTAGGCGCCCGGGTCGCGCTCGTTGACGAAGCGCGCGGTCTCCGCGCGGCACACGCCGGCCTGCGCGCGGGCGAAGCCGGCGTCCACCGCCAGGGCGCGCCCGAACGCCTGCTCGGCCCGCGCGTAGCCGCCGGCGTCCTCGGCGCGCCACAGCGCCTGCAGGCCCATCAGGTAGGCGTCGAAGGCGGCGACGCTGGTGGTCGGCGCCAGCCGCCGGGCGAGCGCGCCCTCGGCACCGGGCGTCTTGCCGAGCAGCGCGTGCACGACCTCGCCGGCGATCTCGCCCTGGGTCGCGAACACGTCGCCCGCTGCACGGTCGTAGACCTCGCTCCACAGCACGTAGCCGGTGCGGGTGTCCGAGAGGTGCGCGCTGATCCGCAGGCGGTCGCCGTCGCGGCGCACGCTGGCGTCGAGCACGGTGGCCACGCCCAGGCGCTGGCCGACCGCCCTGGCGTCGCCCCAGTCCTGGTGTTCCGCCTGCGGCGACAGCAACGCCGCCACGCGCAGGCCCTCGACCCCGGCCAGGGCGTCGTGCATCTCGATCGCGAGCCCCTCCGCGAAATAGCGGTCGTCGCGGTCGTTGCTCAGGCTGGTGAATGGCAGCACCGCGATCGAGGCCCGCGCGGGCGGCGCGACCGCGGGATGCTGGCGGGCCCACAGCACCAGCAGCAACGCGGCGCCCGTCGCCAGCAGGGCGAGCAGGCGCCAGCGATGGAAGACGGCATGGTTGCTGTCGTGGTGGCCGCCGTCGTCGTGCGGGTACGGGGCGATCGCGGGCGGCGCCGAGGCGGGCGACACGGGCTGCGCCGCTTCCTGCACGGGCACCGGATGCGGCTCGACGCGCTCCACTTCGGCCATGAAGCGGTAACCGCGGCTGTGCAGGGTCTGGATGTAGCGCGGGTGCTCGGCGTCGTCGCCCAACGCCTTGCGCAGCTGCGCGATCACCCGGTTCAGCACGCCCGGGGTGACGTGGCGGTGGCCCCAGACCCGGTCCAGAAGCTCGTCGCGGCCGAGCGCCCGCCCGGCCTCCTCCAGCAGCACGACCAGCACCGCGTAGGCCTTGGGCTCGAGCGCCAGCGGCGCGCCGGCGCGCTCGGCGCGCTGGGCGCCGGGCTCGACCTCGACGTCGCCGAAGCGGTAGGTGGGTCCCTTGCCGGTCACGGGGGCTCCCGGGGGGCGGTGGCGGGGGTTCGCTGACCAGAAAACGCGGGGATCACCGAAAACCGGCTTCCCGCACGATTCCCGCATGCTTCCCGCATGGCGCCCTCAAGCTTCGCGCGGGGCGCCGGAGGACGCTGGCCCTGCGCGGAATCGCCGCGCCCGACCACCCGAGACCCGCCATGAACGCCATCCACCTGCCGCTCCCCGCCGACCGCTTCGTCGCCGCGCCGACGCCCGCCATCCGCATCGTCGCCGCCCGCCGCGCGGAGCAGGCGCCCGCCGCCCGGGCCGAGGCCGCGCCGCAGGCCTTCACGCTCGCGCCCTTCATCGTCCCGCCGGCCGATGCGCTGGAAGCCGGCAGCGCATGCTTGGCGCGCACCGCGTACGACACCCTGTCGCATTACGCCGCCCCGGCCACGCCCGCGCTGTTCCGCGTGTGCTGAGCAACGAGGGGTCGGTTGAGCCGATCCCGCGAACTCATCTCGTTGAATTCGCGACCCCCGACTAACGGCCCTCGCACTGCGCCGCGCCGCGCCGCAGACTCGAACCGTTCCGTATCGCGGTGCGTTCGGCCGGCGCGCACCGCGCACCGCGCGGACCGCACCGCCGGCACATGGGAGGCATGCATGCTCAACTTCGGCAACCATCCCGCCCCCGCACCCCTGCCCTGGCCCGAGGCGCGCCCTGACGGCCGCCGCCGGCGCGCCGGCGACTGGATCCTGGACGACCACCAGGTCGAGAGCTTCGATGCGCTGCTGCACGACATCTGCCCCGCCGCGCCGCGCGTGCGCCCCGACCAGATCGCGCAGGTCGCGCGCTGGCTGCTGTCGCTGCCCGCCGAACAGGCGCAGGCGATGCTCGCCGAGCGCCTCGCCCGGGTCGACGAGCTGCGCGCGCTGCTGGAGGATCCCGACTGGGACCGCGACTCGCCCGGCGCCTGCCGCCTGCGCGGCCTGCTCGGCTACTTCGACAACGACGGGCTGATCCCCAACCACGTCCCGCTGCTCGGCCGGCTCGACGACGTGCTGCTGCTGGAGCTGGCTTGGCCTGCGCTGGCCGACGAAGTCGAGGACTACCTCGACTTCCGCGCCTACCGTCGCGAGGCCAGCCCGGCGGGCGACGGCCCGGCCCGGCGCCAGGCCTGGATCCGCGACCGCCTGGACGAACTCGCCTGGCAGCAGCACCGGCACCGGATCGACGCGAGCCGCTACACGCCGCAGCCGGAGATGGAAGCCTTTCACGTGCGCGGCTAGCGCGGGCAGCGCGCACGAAATGCGCAGCGGCGGGTGTCAAGCCTTGTCCGCGGCCAGGCGGCGGCCTACCCTGCGGGTCACCGCCGCGCCTGCCCGATGCCGACCCGCTTCGTCCACCTCCACCTGCACAGCGAATACTCGCTGGTCGATTCGACGATCCGGATCGCCGAGCTGGTGCAGCGGTGCGTGGCACTGGGGCAACCGGCGGTCGCGATCACCGACCAGAACAATCTGTTCGCGCTGGTCAAGTTCTACAAGGCCGCCGAGGCCGCCGGGCTCAAGCCCGTCGCCGGCGCCGACGTGCTGCTCGCCGAGGCGGACGAGCCGCCGACCCGTCTCACCCTGTTGTGCCGCGACCGCGACGGCTACCTGACCCTGTCGCGGCTGCTCACGCGCGCGTGGATGGAAGGCCACCGCCACGACGGCGTGGTGCTGCGGCCGGACTGGCTGCGCGAGCAGAACGCCGGCCTGTTCGCGCTGGCCGGCCGCCACAGCGAAGCCGGGCGCCTGGCCGCCGCCGGCAAGCACGAACTCGCCGAGCAGTGGCTGGCCGACTGGCAGCGCCACACCGGCGAGCGCCTGCACCTGGAGCTGACCCGCACCGGCCGCGAGGGCGAGGATGCGTTCAACGCGTTCGCGCTGCACGCCTCCGCCGCGCGCGGGATCCCGGTGGTCGCCAGCAACGACGCGCGCTTCCTCGATCGCGAGGGCTTCGGCGCGCACGAGGCGCGGGTGTGCATCGCCACCGGCCGGGTGCTCGACGATCCCAAGCGCCCGCGCGAGTACAGCGCCGAGCAGTACCTCAAGTCGTCGGAGGAAATGGCGGCGCTGTTCGCCGACGTGCCCGACGCGCTCGACAACACGCTGGCGCTGGCCACGCGCTGCAACCTCGAGCTGCGCCTGGGCACCTACTTCCTGCCCGCGTTCCCGGTCCCGGACGACGAGACCCTGGACAGCTGGATCCGCAGCCAGGCGCGCGAGGGCCTGGAGCGGCGCCTGCAGCGCAATCCGCTGGCGCCGGGCAAGACCCGCGCCGACTACGACGCGCGCCTGGAGGCCGAACTCGACGTCATCGTCAAGATGGGCTTCCCCGGCTACTTCCTGATCGTCGCGGACTTCATCAACTGGGGAAAGCAGCAGGGGATCCCGGTGGGCCCGGGGCGCGGCTCCGGCGCCGGTTCGCTGGTCGCGTGGGCGCTCGGCATCACCGACCTCGACCCGCTGCCCTACGACCTGCTGTTCGAGCGCTTCCTCAACCCCGAGCGCGTGTCGATGCCGGACTTCGACATCGACTTCTGCATGGACCGGCGCGACGAGGTGATCGACTACGTCGCGCGCAAGTACGGCCGCGACCGGGTCAGCCAGATCATCACCTACGGCACGATGGCGGCGAAGGCCGTCGTGCGCGACACCGGCCGCGTGCTCGGCCACCCGTACGGCTTCGTCGACGGCATCGCCAAGCTGATCCCGAACACGCTCGGCATCAGCCTGGACGACGCGCTCGGCGAATCCGAGGCTGCGCGCAAGAACAGCGAGCTCGCATCGGCGGAACTGATCCAGCGCAACCAGTCCGAAGACGACGTGCGCGACCTGCTCGCGCTCGCCCGCGAGCTGGAGGACCTCACCCGCAACGCCGGCAAGCACGCCGGCGGCGTGGTGATCGCGCCCTCGCCGCTGTCGGACTTCTGCCCGCTGTTCGCCGAACACGACGAGGGCGGGCGCGGCAGGAATCCGGTCACGCAGTTCGACAAGGACGACGTCGAGGCGGTCGGCCTGGTCAAGTTCGACTTCCTCGGCCTGCGCACGCTGACCATCATCGACTGGGCGGTGAAGGCGATCAACCGACGGGAGACGGGAGACGGGAGCCGGGAGACGCTGGATATTTCGGCGATTCCGCTCGACGACGCGCCCACCTACGAACTGTTCTCCAGGGGCGACACGGTCGCGGTCTTCCAGTTCGAATCGCGCGGCATGCGCGAGCTGCTCAAGCGCGCCAAGCCCGACCGCTTCGAGGACCTGATCGCGCTGGTCTCGCTGTACCGGCCGGGGCCGATGGACCTGATCCCCGACTTCATCGAGCGCAAGCACGGGCGCGCGGAGGTGGTCTATCCGCACCCGCTGCTGGAGCCGGTGCTGGCGCCGACCTACGGCGTGGTCGTGTACCAGGAGCAGGTCATGCAGACCGCGCAGATCCTGGCCGGCTATTCGCTCGGCGGCGCCGACCTGCTGCGCCGCGCGATGGGCAAGAAGAAAGTCGAGGAGATGGCCAAGGAGCGCGC
The DNA here is from genome assembly GCA_035539135.1 of Lysobacteraceae bacterium. GTDB lineage: Bacteria > Pseudomonadota > Gammaproteobacteria > Xanthomonadales > Xanthomonadaceae > JABFWF01. The sequence continues at coordinate 17,574 of DATLJD010000006.1, read as the reverse complement.
CAAGTTCGAGGCCGGCGCACTCCAGCACCACGGCATCGAGCCGAAGGTCTCCGGCCCGATCTTCGACCTGTTGGAGAAGTTCGCCGGCTACGGCTTCAACAAGTCGCACGCGGCCGCCTATGCGCTCGTGTCCTACCAGACCGCGTGGCTGAAGGCGCACTATCCGGCCGAGTTCATGGCGGCGGTGCTGTCCAGCGACATGGACAACACCGACAAGGTGGTCGGCTTCCTCGACGAGACCCACGCGATCGGCGTCGCGGTGCTGCCGCCGGAGGTCAACGCGTCCACCTACATGTTCGAGGCGGTGGACGCGCGCACGGTGCGCTATGGCCTCGGCGCGGTGAAGGGCGTCGGCCGCGGCGTGTGCGAGGCGATCGTCGAGGCGCGCGAGGCGGGTGGGCCGTTCGCGGACCTGCTCGATTTCTGCAAGCGGGTCGATTCCACCAAGCTCAACCGGCGCGCGCTGGAGGCCCTGCTGCAGGCGGGTGCGCTCGACGCGCTCGGCAAGAACCGCGCGTCGCTGATGCTGCAGCTGCCGGAGGTGCTCAAGGCCACCGAGCAACTGGCGCGCGAGCGCGAGGCCGGGCAGGTGTCGCTGTTCGGCGCGTTCGGCGGCGACGGCGGCGCGGCCGCGCCGGCGCTCGCGCTGGACCTGCCGGAAGCCGAGGAGTGGCCGCTGCTGCAGAAGCTGCAGGGCGAACGCGAAACCCTCGGCCACTACCTCAGCGGCCATCCGCTGGATCCCTACCGCGACGACCTGCGCGCGCTGGTCGGCCACGACCTCGGCGACCTCGACCGGCTCTGGAGCGAGCGCTCCGAGGACGAGCGCCGCGGCTGGCGGCCGGAGGTGACGGTGGTGATCGCCGGCCAGGTCACCGGCATGCGCAAGCGCGGCGATTCGCAGGCGTTCGTGCAGCTGGAGGACGGGCGCGGGCGGATCGAATGCGCGTTCTTCGCCGAGGGCTATTACGAGAATGCGGCGATGCTGACCCGCGACCGCATCCTGCTGGTCGAGGGCGGGTTGCGCGAGGACGAGTTCAGCGGCGGCTTCTCGCTGCGCGCGCGGCGCTGCTGGGACTGGGCGCAGGTGTGCGGGCAATATGCGCAGCGGCTGGGCATCAAGCTCGACCTGCGCGAGCCGGGCGCGCTCGCGCACTTCCTCGATGTCCTGCAGCGCCACGCCGGCGCCACCCCGCTGCTGCTCGAGGCGACCATCGCGGGCGCAGTCGGCCGCCTGCAGCTCAACGGCGACCGCGGCCTGCGCGTGGACGCCGCCCTGCCCGGCCTGCTGCGCAGCCTGCCGGGCGTCAAGGCGGTGCGGCTGTCGCTGGGCAAGCCCTGGGCGTGACGTTCAAGCCGGGCGCTCCCGCCAGTGCCCTTCGAGAGCGTGGGCTTGCAGGTTTGGGGGGCTTCGCGAGAGCGCGCCGGGCGGGAGAGGCAGGCAGGACACGCCGTGAATCCATCCATGGAGGCTCGGATGCGCCATCCATGGCGCATACGGTCCTGCCCACCTCTCCCACCCGGCGCGCCCCGCCACTCCCGCGGTCGGGTGTTTCGCTTTCGTTGAGCGGAGCCTGCTCCGCTCAACGGCAAGCTGCGATGTCCCGTCCGAGCGCCCGGGAGGGCGGGGGTGTTGCGTCAGCGCGCCATGGATGGCGCGCGCCCGCATCTGGGCATGGGTGAGCACGGGCGGCTTGCGCGGCATGCCGCGCGCCCGTGCGAACGCCCGGCGCGCTGCGCCGGGCCGGGGGAGCCGCGCAGTGGCGGCCCAGCTAGGGAAAAGCAATACCCCCGCCCTCCCGGGCGCGAGCCCGGGATCTGCTCTTGCCTCTGTGCCCGGTCCGAGTGCCCCGACCGCGATGGCCCGCCTCACCCCACCACACCGCGGCGTATGGCTCACTTAGTTAAACTGTCCGCTTTCCTGCCTGAAGCGCGTGCATGAACCCGAACTACCTCGACTTCGAGCAGCCGATCGCCGACCTCCAGGCCAAGATCCAGGAGCTGCGCCAGGCCTCCCAGGGCCCGGCCGTCAACGTCGAGGCCGAAGTCGCCGCGCTGCAGGCCAAGCTCCGCCAGCGCACCGCGCACATCTTCCGCGACCTCAGCCCCTGGCAGGTCTCGCAGCTGGCCCGCCACCCGGCGCGGCCCTACACCAACGACTACATCCGGCTGATGTGCGACGAGTTCCAGGAGCTGGCCGGCGACCGCGCCTACGCCGACGACGCCGCCATCGTCGGCGGCCTGGGCCGCATCAATGGCCGCAGCCTGGTCATCATCGGCCACCAGAAGGGCCGCGACACCCGCAGCAAGGTCAAGCGCAACTTCGGCATGCCGCGCCCGGAGGGCTACCGCAAGGCGCTGCGCCTGATGAAACTCGCCGAACGTTTCGGCCTGCCGATCCTGACCTTCATCGACACCCCCGGCGCCTACCCCGGCGTCGGCGCCGAGGAACGCGGCCAGTCCGAGGCGATCGCCCGCAACCTGCTGGAGATGGCCGAACTGCGCGTGCCGATCGTGTGCACCGTGGTCGGCGAGGGCGGTTCCGGCGGCGCGCTGGCGATTGGCGTCGGCGACGTCACCAACATGCTCGAGTACAGCACCTACTCGGTAATCACGCCGGAAGGTTGCGCGTCGATCCTGTGGAAGACCGCGGACAAGGCCAAGGACGCCGCCGAGCAGCTCGGCCTCACCGCGCGCCGGCTGAAGGAACTGGGCCTGGTCGACAAGGTGGTGCGCGAACCGATCGGCGGCGCGCACCGCAACCCGGCGCAGATGGCCAGGCGTCTCAAGGCGGTATTGCTCAACCAGCTCGACGACCTGGAGCAGATCCCGGCCGACGAACTGCTGCAGCGCCGCTACCAGCGCCTGCGTGGCTACGGCGCCTACGAGACGGTCTGATCCGGCCGCGCCGGAGCGCCCTCACTCGACCAGTTCCTCGGGCGCCGCGTCGCCCGCGCGCACCGCCAGCGGGCGCACGTCGCGCACCAGGTGCAGGAGAAAGCGGCCCGGCTCCTCCTGCATCGGCATGTGCGCCGAACCGGCAAACCAGACCAGCCGTTTGGCCGGCGCCCGCAGCGTCGCGAACCAGTCGGCGGCGAGGCTGGACGGCGTCGCCTGATCGTGGCGGCCCAGGAACAGGAACACCGGGCAGGCGAAGCGTGCGGTATCGCGGTAATCCACGTCCGACAGCGCCGGCAGCAGGTGGGTCAGCGAAAACAGGCCGCCGGCGTCGATCCGCGACCAGGCCTGGTCGGTGTAGTCGGGCGACAGCTTCCAGGCGTCGGCGTCCCACTGGAAGTCGCGGCGCCCCCAGGCCAGGCCGCCGTAGTGCATCAGCCAGCGCCGCTGCGCGCCGATGCGTTCGATCGTGAGCGGACCCTCGCCGGGATACGGCGCCAGCGCTTCCAGCTCGCGCACCGCCTCCTCGTTGCCGTCGGCGCGCGCGCGCTCCAGCGTCCATGCGTAGCCGCGCCGCTCGTTCTCGCGAAAGTCGACGATCTGGCCGACCCCGACGTAGGCGTAAAGCCACTCCGGCCGCCGCCTCGCCAGCGACACGCCGAGCACCGAGCCCCACGAGTGGCCGAGCACGAAGATCCGCCGCTTGCCGTAGGCCGCGCGCAGGTAGCGCACCAGCGCCTCGGCGTCGTCGGCCATGCGCGCGATGGTCATGCCGGGCGCCTGCGCGTCCGCGTCGTTGCCCGCGAAGGTACGGCCGGCGCCGCGCTGGTCCCACTGCACGACGGTGAAGTAGTCCTCCCACGGCGACTGGAAGGTCCACGCGACCGGCAGGGTCGGCGAGCCCGGTCCGCCATGCAGCACCAGCAGGATCGGATTGCGGCGGTCGCGACCGCGCACCGAGATCCACTGCGCAACGCCGCCGAGGGTGATCGCCTTCAGCTCCTCGATGCCATTGTCGGAGACGATCCTGCGGTTCTCGGCGATGATCCTCCTGACTTCGTCGCGCGCGATCGACGCGGGCTGCGAAGCGCGCGCGTCCTGCTCCGCGGCGAGCGCGGGCCGCGACGCCATGCACGCGAGCGATGCGATGGCGAACAGGGCGCCGGCGAGCCATGCGCGCCATTGCTGGGTGCGGATGTTCATGCGTTCTCCCTTGTGGCTTGCAGACCAGGGAGACGTCGATGGCGCGCGCGGTTGCGGCGGGCACGGCCTTCGCGAGCGCGCCGGGCGGGAGAGGCGGGCAGGACACGCCGTGAACCCATCCATGGGGGCTCGGATGCGGCATCCATGCCGCATACGGTCCTGCCCACCTCTCCCACCCGACGCGCCCCCACCACTCTCGCGATCGGGTAGCGGAGCAAGCTCCGCTCTACGGCAAGCAGCGAGGGGCTGTCCGAGCGACCGGGATGGCGGGGGTGTTGCGTCAAGCGCGCCATGGATGGCGCGCGCCCGCATAAGGGCAAGGATTGCCCTTCTAAGGGAAAAAGCAATACCCCCGCCCTCCCGGGCGCGGGCCGCCGTCACGCCGTCCGCCGTCCTGCGGGCATTCGAGCATGGCGCCGATCTTGGAGTTCCGGTTTGAACCCCTACGCCAGCAGGTCGAGGAAGTCTTCCGCCGTCAGCGGGTGGCCGAGCCAGAAGCCCTGGGCGAGGTCGCAGCCGCGTTCGCGCAGGATCGTGTACTGGCCCTCCTGCTCCACGCCCTCGGCGACCACGGTGATGCCGAGCGAATGCGCCATTGCGATGATCGCGGTGGTCAGTGCCAGGTCGTCGGGGTCGCGCAGCACGTCGGCGATGAAGCTGCGGTCGATCTTGACCCCGTCCATCGGCACCCGCCGCAGGTGGCTCAGCCCGGAGAAGCCGGTGCCGAAGTCGTCCAGCCAGACCTTGACGCCGGTGCCGCGCAGGCGTGCCAGCAGGCTGCTCGCCTGCAGCTCGTCGCCGATCACCGCGGTCTCGGTCAACTCCACGTGCAACTGCGCGGGCGGCAGCCCGGTGTCCTCCAGCGCTTCGGCGACCTGCTCCGGCAGCGTCCCGCTGCGCAGTTGCCGGGGCGACACGTTGACCGCGACGAACAGGCCCTCGCCGCGGCGCGCCGCCCGCTGCCAGGTCATCGCGTCGCGGCAGGCCGCGTGCAGCGCGAGCGGGCCCAGCGTCTCGATCAGCCCGCTCTGTTCCGCCACGTCGATGAACACCGAGGGCGCGATCACCCCCTGCTCCGGATGCCGCCAGCGCAGCAGCGCCTCGGCGCCGACCAGCTGCGAATCGGCGAGCCGGTACACCGGCTGGTAGACCAGGCTCAGTTCGCCGCGCTCCCACGCGCCGCGCAGGTCCTGCTCCATGCGCACCCGCCGCTCCACCGCCTGGTCCATCGCCCGGCTGTAGAAGCGGTAGCAGCCCTTGCCGGCGACCTTCGCCTGGTACATCGCGATGTCGCCGTTCTTCATCAGCGCGGTCGCGCCGGCGGCGTCTTCCGGGAACAGGGTGATGCCGATCGACGAGCCCAGGAAGACCTGGCGCCCATGCACGATGATCGGCCGCGCCAGTTCGGCGACCAGGGTCTCGGCGAGCTCGGTGGCCAGCGCGCGCGCGTCGCGGCCGGGCTCGCCGCCCGCCTCCAGCAGGATCACGAACTCGTCGCCGCCGAAACGCGCGAGCAGGCTCTCGCCGTCGCCGTAACGCTCCACCGCGGTGCGGATGCGGTTGGCGAACTGCAGCAGCACCTCGTCGCCGACGTCGTGGCCGAGGGTGTCGTTGACCCGCTTGAAGTCGTCGATGTCGGCGAACAGCAGCGCCAGCTGGCGGCCGGCGCCGCGCAGCTGCATCAGCCGCTGGTCCAGGCTCTCGCGGAAGGCGAGGCGGTTGGCGAGCCCGGTCAGCGCGTCGGTGTAGGCCATGCGCCGGATGTCGCGGTCGTGGCGGGCGATGCTGCTGCCCATCCGCCCGAACGCGCGCAGCAGGTCGCCCAGTTCGTCCTTGCGGCTGCTGGTCGGCACCGGCGCCTCGAAATTGCCCGACTCGATCTCGCGCGCGGCGTCGGCCAGCTGCCGGATCGGCTGCACCAGCGCGCGCTGCAGGACCAGGCTGGCGAGCGCGCCCAGCGCGACCAGCGCCGCCAGCAGCAGGCCGATCCACCACAGGTGGCGCTCGCCGATCTCGCGCAGACGGCCTGCGAGCGCGCCGGTCGCCGCCTGCTCGTCGGCGCTGACGCCCTCCAGCCCGTAGCCGATGCGCACGCCGCCCAGGCGCTGGTCGCCGAGCAGGATCGGGCTCGACACGTCCAGCACGCGATCGCTCCACTGCACGTGCAGGCCGCGCGCCGAGACCGCCTCGTAGGCCAGCGGGTCGTGCATCGCCTGGCCGTAGGTCGGGATGTCGCCGGAGCCGTCGTGCAGGATGTCGCCGTCCGGATCGAACACCAGCACGTAGCGCACGTCCGGCTCGCGCAGGGTGCTGCGGGTGATCCCGCCGATCGCGTCGAGGTCGAAGTAGTAGAGCGGGTTGACCAGCGCGTCGGCCAGCTGCGCCGCCTCCGACTCGCCGCGCCGGCGCAGGCGTTCGAAGGCCAGGGTATGGATCGCCTGCCCGCTCTGCACCACCACCTCGCGCTGCATCGCGCCCTGACGCTGCAGCATCAGCAGGACCACGGCGACCATCAGCAGCAGGGTCGCGCCGACCAGGATGGCGAACTTCGCGTGCAGGCCACGCGGCGCGCGGAGCACCCTCATTCGACCTCCGCGCGGACCTGCGCCATGCCCGCGCGCACGTAGCGCAGGCTGGCCTCGGACTGGGGATCGACCGGCAGGAAGCGGGTGGTCTGGAAGAACTGGAGCAGGGCCTCGCCGGCGTCCGGATCGTCGGCGGCCTGCAGCAGCACCTCGCGCAGGCGCGCCTGCACCCGCGGGTCCAGGTCGCCGCGCACCATCTCCAGCGCGCGCGGGTATTCCGGGCTCTGGTGGATGATCCGCAGGTCCGCGCGGTAGGAACGCGGGATCGTGTGCGGGTTGGCCCAGTCCACGTCGCTCATCGTGCCTGCGTCGACCAGGCGCTTGTGCACCCAGGTCGCGATGTTGAGTTCCGAGCGCGCGAACACGTAGCCGACCTCGTCCGGGCCGGGCCGGTCCTTCGGCGAGAGCAGGATCTGCGGCGTCATGCCGTGCTCGAGCAGCTGCATCGCGGGGATGAAGTAGGCGCTGGTCGAGGACGTGTTCTGGAACGCGACGCTGCGCCCGCGCAGGTCCTCCAGCGAATCGATGCCGCTGTCGCGGCGCACGAAGAACACCGTGCGGTAGCGGCTGACGCCGTTGCGCTCGGTCAGCACCAGCGGCCCGGCGCCGGCCCGTTCCTCCAGACGCATGCCGGTGGCGGCGGTCTCGGTGACCCAGTCGACGAGGCCGCGGCGCAGGTAGCTGGACATCTGTTGCGGATCGCGCGCCATCAGGATGCGGCCCTCGCGGATGCCGACGTCGGCCAGCCGCGGCACCACGTAGTCGAGCAGCGGCTTGAGCTGCTCGTAGTGCGCCTTGGGGTCGTCGCTGATGCGGCCGAGGACCAGCACGTGCGGGTCGCCGCCTCCCGCCGGATCCGCCGACGCGGGCGCGCCCAGCGCGAGCAGGCCCAGCAGGAGGCAGGTCAGGAACTGGCGCACGCGGGACGTTTCCGGCACGGCAAAACAGCCGCGAGCCTAGCCCAATTGCGGCGGGCACGAAACCAGCGGGTCGCCTGGGCCGGCACCGGCCCTACCCGGCCCCGCGCTCGCCGGCCAGCCGGGCCATGCGCTGCGCGTCCGCCAGCACCCCGCGCAGGATCCGCACCTCGCGCTCGTCCAGCCCGGCGCGCAGGAACAGCCGGCGCAACTTGCGCAGCGCCGCGTCCGGAGTGCGGCCCTTGTGGAAATCGATCGCATCGAGGGTGTCGGCCAGCTGGGCGAAAAAGCCCTCCATCTGCGCGTGCGAGGCCGGCGGCTCGGCTCGCCCGTCGCCGGCGTCCGCGTCCGCGTCCGGCGCGGCGGCCAGCAGCGCCATCCGCAGCTCGTAGGCCAGCACCTGCACTGCCTGCGCCAGGTTGAGCGAGCTGTACTCGGGATTGGCCGGGATGTGGACCGCGGCGTGGCACAACTGGAGTTCCTCGTTGGTCAGCCCGGTGCGCTCGCGGCCGAACACCAGCGCGACCCGCTCGCCGGCGGCCGCCCGCCGCAGCAGCAACTCGGCGGCCTCGCGCGGCCCGTGCTCCTCCAGTGCGATCCGCCGGCTGCGGGCGGTGCATCCGAGCACCAGGTGGCAGTCGGCGACCGCGGCGGCGAGGTCGGCATGGACGCTGGCGGCGGCCAGCACGTCGTCGGCGCCGGCCGCCAGGGCGGCGGCTTCGGGATGCGGAAAGCGCTCGGGCGCCACCAGCGCCAGCCGCGCCAGCCCCATGGTCTTCATCGCCCGCGCGGCCGAGCCGATGTTGCCGGGGTGCTGGGTGCCGACCAGCACCACCCGCACCTCGCGCAACGCATTGGGCAACGTGGAATCCTCGCTCATGCGCGAATGTTAAACTCCCGCCCCCGGCCAGCGCGCCGGCGCCGCTCTTTCCCCCAGCCCGTCCCGCCGCCTGATCCGAGGTCCGTCGTCATGCAGAAGCCCGCCATCAACGTCATGGTCAAGGCGGCCCGCGCCGGCGGCAACGTCCTGTTGCGCCACATGAACAAGCTGGACGCGCTGAACGTGATGGAAAAGGGCCGGATGGACTACGCCAGCGAGGTCGACGGCCTCGCCGAGGCGGAGATCGTCAAGGAACTGCGCCGCGCCTACCCCGAGTACGGCGTGCTCGGCGAGGAAGGCGGCGCGCAGAAGGGCAACCGCGGCGCCAGCCGCTACACCTGGGTCATCGACCCGCTCGACGGCACCAGCAACTACCTGCACGGCATCCCGCACTGGTGCGTGTCGATCGCCTTGGTGGAGGCCGGCGAGCCGGTCCACGGCGTGGTCTTCGACCCGCTGCGCAACGAGCTATTCACCGCCAGCCGCGGCAGCGGCGCCGTGCTCAACGAGCGCCGGATCCGGATCGGCGAGCGCAAGGATCTCGCCGGCGCGATGCTGATCACCGGCTTCCCGCCGCGCGAGCGCGCGCGCGTCGCACCGCAGCTGGACGCGCTGCGCGAGATGCTGGGCGAGGCCGAAGACGTGCGCCGCACCGGTTCGGCGGCGCTGGACCTGGCATGGACCGCGTGCGGCCGCGCCGACGCCTACTTCGAGGCCGGCCTGCAGCCGTGGGACATCGCCGCCGGCATGCTGCTGGTGCGCGAGGCCGGCGGCCGCGTCTGCGATTTCCGCGGCGCTGCCCTCGCCCGCCTCGACGTCGCCGACGCGCGCGGCCGCCAGGTCATCGCCGGCAACGTCAAGCTCAGCGAGGCGGTGCAGAAGGTGGTCGTGGGCTCGGGCTACGCGGCGAGCTTCTGACGGGCTCGGGAACCGGGAACCGGGAGACGGGAACCGGGAGACGGGAGACGGGAGAGCAAACGGGTCTCGCATGAAAAAAAGGCCGCGCGATGCGCGGCCTTTTTTTTTGCTTGCTGCGGACGCCTTACGGACGCCGCGCCAGGGCGGCCTCGTCGCGCGCCTTCGGCATCAGGTCCTGCTTGCTCACGCCCAGCCACATCAGCAGCGGGCAGGCGACGAAGATCGAGGACAGGGTGCCGATCACGATGCCCATCATCTGCGACTCGGCCATACCGCGCAGCGAGCCGCCGCCGTACAGGTACAGCGCCAGCACGGTCAGGAACGCGACGAACGAGGTAATGACGGTACGCGACAGGGTCTGGTTGATCGAGGCGTTGAGGATCTCGCGCGCAGGCGCGCGCATGCCGCGGAAGTTCTCGCGCACGCGGTCGAACACCACGATCGTGTCGTTGATCGAGTAGCCCATCACGGACATCACACCCGCCAGCACGGTCAGGTCGAACTCGTGCCCGCTGACCGCGAACCAGCCGGCCACCACCACGACGTCGTGCATGGTGGCGAGGATCGCCGCGACCGCGAACTTCCATTCGAACCGGAACGAGATGTAGGCGAGGAAGCCAATCACCACGAACAGCATCGCGTAGACGCCGTTCGTCGCCAGTTCCTTGCCGACCTGGGGGCTGATCTCGGCGCTGCTGCGCTTCTCCGCCCTGTTGCCCGGCAGCGAGGCCGCGCGCGCGACCGCGTCGCCCACGCTCTCGGCGTCGTTGCCGGAAGCCTTGTCGGCCTGCAGGCGCACCAGCAGGTCGGTGCCGCTGCCGTAGGTCTGCACCACCGCGCTGTCGAAGCCGGCCTTCTCCAGGCTTTCGCGCACGTCGTCCACGTCGGGCGCCTGCTGGTAGCGCAGCTCCACGCCGACGCCGCCGGTGAAGTCGAGCGCGAAGTTGAAGCCCTTGGTCGCCATCGCGCCGAGGGCGACCAGCAGCAGCACGATCGACAGGCCGGTCGACACCCAGCGCAGGCGCATGAAGTCGAACTTGCTGTCGTGCGGGAACACGTTGAATTGCATGGATGCGTGCTCCTTGGATCAGATGGCGACGGACTTCAGCTTGCGCCGATGCCCGTAGATCAGGGTGGCGATGCCGCGCGAGACGGACACCGCGGTGTACATCGAGGTCACGATGCCCGCGATCAGCGACACCGCGAAGCCCTTGACCGGACCGGTACCGAAGGCGAACAGCGCGAAGCCGGCGAGCATGGCGGTGAGGTTGGCGTCGGCGATGGTGCCGGATGCCTTCTCGTAGCCGGCCGCGATCGCCGCCTTGGCGGGCACCCCGTCGCGCAGCTCCTCGCGGATGCGTTCGTTGATCAGCACGTTGGCGTCCACCGACATGCCGACCGTGAGCGCGATGCCGGCCAGGCCGGGCAAGGTCAGGGTGGCGCCGAGGAAGGACATCACCGCCACCACCATCAGCAGGTTGATCAGCAGCGCGAGGCAGGTGATCAGGCCGAACATCCGGTAATACACCAGGAAGAACACCAGCGCGAAGCCGAACGAGTACAGCACCGCGGTCATGCCGCGCTCGACGTTCTCCTTGCCGAGGCTGGGCCCGACCACGCGCTGCTCGACGAAATCCATCGGCGCGGCGAGCGCGCCGGCGCGCAGCAGCAGGGCGAGGTCCGCGGCTTCCTTCGGGCTCTCCAGGCCGGTGGTCTGGAACTCCTTGCCGAACACGCCCTGGATGGTCGCGACCGAGATCACCTGCTCGCTGGTGCGGGTGGTCCGGATTTCCTTGCCGTCGGGCCCGGTCCGCACTTCGGGCACGCGCTCGACGTACACCACCGCCATCGGCTTGCCGACGTTCTGGCTGGTGAAGTCGAACATGCGGTCGCCGCCGATGCCGTTCAGGCGCACCGACACCATCGGCGTGCCGCTCTGCGAGTCGTAGCCCGAGCGCGCGTCCACCAGCTGGTCGCCGGTGGCGATCACCCGCTTGTTGAGCAGGATCGGGATCGGCTTGCCGTCGGGCCCGAGCTCCTTGCGGTAGTACACGCGCGCACCGGGCGGCACGTTGCCGGAACTGATCGCGTCGTAGGCGTTGCCGTCGACCACCGCGCGGTACTCGAGGGTCGCGGTCGCGCCGAGGATGCGCTTGGCCTGGGCGGTGTCCTGCACGCCCGGCAGCTCGACCACCACCCGGTCGGCGCCCTGGCGCTGGATGATCGGCTCGGCGACGCCGAGTTCGTTGATGCGGTTGCGCAGGGTGCCGATGTTCTGCTCGACCGCGTCGGTGGTGATCTGCGCCAGCTCCTGGTCGGGCACGCGCAGGGTGATCGTGTTGCCCTGGCTGTCCGCGCGCAGGGTCGGCATGCTCTGCGCGATCAGCCCCTGCGCGGCGCCGGCGTCGGCGCCCGGCGCCAGGCTCACGCGCAGGCTGTTGTCGGGCAGGCGCTCGACCGATTCGTAGCGGATGCGCTTGTCGCGCAGCAGCACGCGCAGATCGTCGGCGTAGGCATCGAGGCGCTTGTCCAGCGCCGCCTTGCGGTCCACTTCCATCAGGAAGTGCACGCCGCCCTGCAGGTCGAGGCCGAGCAGCATGCGCCGCGCGCCGATCGCTTCCAGCCAGCCGGGCACGGTGGAGGCGAGGTTGAGCGCGACCACGTAGCCGCTGCCGAGCTCGGCGTTGAGCACGTCGGCGGCCTTGGTCTGCACGTCCACGCTGTCGAGCCGGACCAGCAGGTTGCCGGTCTCGTCGACCTCGACCTCCTTCGGGACGATCCCGGCCTTCTTCAGGTCCGCGGCGACCCGGTCCTGCAGCGCCTTGTCGATGGTCGAACCGCGGTTGGCGGTGATCTGCACCGACGGGTCCTGCGGGAAGAGGTTGGGCAGGGCGTACAGCGTGCTGAGCGCCAGCACCAGCACGATCACCAGGTATTTGAAGCGGCCGTATTCGAGCATCGCGGAGCCTCGCGCGCGGCCCGCTTGCCGGGCCGGCGCCATTCAGTCGGGAAAAATGCCGGCTCAGGCCGACTTGAGGGTGCCCTTGGGCAGGACGTTGGCGATCGCGCCCTTCTGGATCCGCACGCGCACGTTGTCCGCGATCTCCACGGTGACGAAATGCTCGCCGATCTCGCGCACCACCCCGGCGACGCCGCCGTTGGTGATCACCTCGTCGCCGTTGCCGAGCTTGTCGAGCATGGCGCGGTGTTCCTTCTGCCGCTTCATCTGCGGGCGGATCATCAGGAAGTACATCACGCCGATCAGCACGATCGGGAACAGCAGGCCACCGAGGCCGCCACCGAACAGCCCGCCCGGCGCGGGCTGGCCGGCGGCCTGGGCGAAGGCGGGGGAAACGAGCAAGTCGAGCAGGTTCATCGTCATGTTCCGGGCGAGTTAACGCGCGATTATGCCACGGGGGCGGCCCTGCCCCGGGGCGCGGGGCCGGCACCTCCCGCCTCAGCCGGCCCCGGGGGCGGCGGCGTCGCGGCGCGAGGCGTGAAAGGACTCACGGAACGCGGCAAAGGTTCCCCGTTCGATCGCGCCCCGCATGTCGGCCATCAGTGTCTCGTAGTACCAGAGGTTGTGCAGGGTGCCGAGGACCGGGCCCAGCATCTCGTTGCAGCGGTCCAGGTGGCGCAGGTAGGCGCGGCTGTAGCCGCCGGCGCAGGCCGGGCAGCCGCAGCCCTCCTCGATCGGCCGGGTATCGCGCTCGTGCTTCGCGTTGCGGATGCGCACGGTGCCGGTCGAGGTGAAGTAGTGGCCGTTGCGCGCGTTGCGGGTCGGCATCACGCAGTCGAACATGTCGACCCCGCGCGCGACCGCTTCCACCAGGTCCTCCGGGCGGCCGACGCCCATCAGGTAGTGCGGCCGGTCCGCCGGCAGCTGCGGCACGGTGTGCTCGAGCATGGCGTTGCGCTCGGCCTCCGTCTCGCCGACGGCGAGGCCACCGATCGCGTAGCCGTCGAAGCCGATCGCCTTCAGGCCCTGCGCCGACAGCGTGCGCAGCTCGCGGTGCACGCCGCCCTGGACGATGCCGAACAGCGCGGCGTCGTTGCCCTCGTGCGCGCGCTTGCTGCGCTCGGCCCAGCGCAGCGAGAGCTCCATCGAGCGGCGCACGACGTCGGCGCCGACCGGCGCGCCGTTCACGTGCACCGGCGGGCACTCGTCGAAGATCATCACCACGTCCGAATCGAGCACGCGCTGGATGCGCATCGATTCCTCGGGACCGAGGAACACGGTCGATCCGTCGGTCGGCGCCTGGAAGGTGACGCCCTGCTCGGTGATTTTCCGCCGATGCGCGAGCGAGAACACCTGGAACCCGCCGGAGTCGGTCAGGATCGGCCCGTCCCAGCGCGCGAAGCCGTGCAGCCCGCCGTGCGCCGCGATCACCTCCAGCCCGGGCCGCAAGGACAGGTGGAAGGTGTTGCCGAGGATCATCTCCGCGCCGAGCGCGCGCAGCTGCCCGGGCAACATGCCCTTGACCGAGCCGTAGGTGCCGACCGGCATGAACGCCGGTGTCTCCACCGTGCCGCGCGGGAAGGTCATCCGCCCGCGGCGCGCCGCGCCGTCGGTGGCCAGCAGTTCGAACGCCATCCGGCTCATCGCGGCTCGCCCGCTTCCGGCCACAGCAGCATCGCGTCGCCGTAGGAGAAGAAACGGTAGCGCGCGCGCACCGCGTGCTCGTAGGCGGCGAACACCCGTGCCTTGCCGGCGAACGCCGACACCAGCATCAGCAGCGTGCTCTCCGGCAGGTGGAAGTTGGTCAGCAGCGCGTCCACGCTGCGGATCCGGTAGCCGGGATAGATGAAGATCGAGGTGTCGCCGGCGAACGGCTGCAGTTCGCCGTCGCGCTGCGCCTCGCTCCTCACAAGCGCGGACTCCAGCGCGCGCACCACGGTCGTGCCGACCGCGACCACCCGCCCGCCGCGGGCGCGGGTCTCGCGCACCTGCTGCACCAGCGCCGCGCCCACGTTGAGCCACTCGCTATGCATCCGGTGCTCGCGGATGTCGTCCACCCGCACCGGCTGGAAGGTGCCGGCGCCGACGTGCAAGGTGACGTGGCCGAGCTGCACGCCGCGCGCGCGCAGCGCGTCCAGCAATGGCTCGTCGAAGTGCAGGCCGGCGGTCGGCGCCGCCACCGCGCCTTCCTCGCGCGCGAACACGGTCTGGTAGCGCGCCGCGTCGGCGGCGTCGGGCGCGCGCTGGATGTAGGGCGGCAGCGGCAGCTGCCCGGCCTGGTGCAGCCAGTCGTGGAAGTCGCCCGGCACGTGGAAGCGCAGCCGCCAGAAGCCGTCGTCGCGTTCGATCACCTCGGCCTCGCCGCCGGCGTCGAGCGCGATCCGGCTGCCCAATTGCGGCGGCTTGCTCACGCCGAGCTGGGCGCGCGCCTCGCCGCCGCCCGCCAGCCGCTCGATCAGGATCTCGACCCGGCCGCCGCTGGCCTTGTGCCCGTACAGCCGCGCCGGGATCACCCGGGTGTCGTTGAACACCAGCAGGTCGCCCGGCTGCAGCAGCTCCGGCAGGTCGCGCACGCCGCGGTCGGCGAAGGGCGCCGGCGCCGGCGGCACCACCAGCAGGCGGCTGGCCGAGCGCTCGGGCAGCGGCGCCTGGGCGATCAGCTCCGGCGGCAGGTCGTAGTGGAAGTCGGACTTCTTCAAGGCAGGCGCGGCGCTGGGGGAACCGCGCATGGTAGCCGGAGCCCGCCCGGCCGACCGGGTCAGCGTTCGAACTTCGCCGACAGGACGATCGAGGACGTGGTCCGCTCCACCCCGTCCACCGCGCCGATCCGGTCGGTCAGCTCGTCCATCTCCGCGACCGTCGGCACCAGCGCCAGCGCCACCAGGTCGAACGGCCCGCTCACCGAATGCAGCGCGCGCACCTCCGGCATCGCGTGCAGGGCGCGCACCACCGCCGGCATCTGCCGCGGCAGCACGGTGACCATGATGTGGGCGCGCACCCCGCCGCGCTCGGCCTCGTCGCTGACCCGCACGGTGTAGCCGGTGATCACGCCCTGTCGCTCCAGCCGCTCGATCCGGCTCTGCACGGTGGTTCGCGAGAGGCCGAGCCGGCGCGCCAGCTCGGCGGTCGGGGCGCGGGCGTTCTCGCGCAACAGGGACAACAGCTGCTGGTCGGCGGGCGTCAGCTTCATTCCGGCGGCGACCTTCGGCGATTCGACGAAATCGGATGTTATTCCGTCGAAATGCAGCTGTCGAATGACGAACCGATCGGCATAATAAGGAGTTTCACCGCCCACCGGAGGATTCCCGATGGCCATCACCGACAGCCTGAAGCCGCTGCGCGCGCACGCCGGCGCCCGCCGCACCGCCGGCCTGGACGACGCCACCCTCGAACGCTTCGCCGCCCGCCACCCGCAGCTGGGCGAGGCGATCCGCGCCGCCGCCGCCGAATACGAGCGCGTGCGCGCCGACTTCCCCGAACTGCTGGACCTGGACGAGGCCGAGCAGGCCCATGCGATCCAGGGCGGCTTCGTCAACTTCTACTCCGACGACACCGTCAACCCGTACGTCGCGCTGGCCGCGCGCGGGCCGTGGATCGTCACCCTCAAGGGCGCGGTCCTGCACGACTCCGGCGGCTACGGCATGCTCGGCTTCGGCCACACCCCGCAGCCGGTGCTGGAGGCGATGGCCAAGCCGCAGGTGATGGCCAACATCATGACCCCGAGCGTGTCGCAGCTGCGCTTCGAGCGCGCGATCCGCGCCGAGGTCGGCCACACCCGCGGCGGCTGCCCGTACGCGCGCTTCCTGTGCCTGAACTCGGGATCGGAGTCGGTCTCGCTGGCTTCGCGCATCGCCGACATCAACGCCAAGCTGATGACCGACCCGGGCGCGCGCCACGCCGGCCGCGCGATCAAGCGGCTGGTGGTCAAGGGCAGCTTCCACGGCCGCACCGAAGGCCCGGCGCTGTACTCGGATTCCACCCGCAAGACCTACCTGCAGCATCTCGCCAGCTTCCGCGGCGAGGACAGCGTGATCGCCATCGCGCCCTACGACGAGGCCGCGCTGCGGCAGGCCTTCGCCGACGCCGACGCCAACGGCTGGTTCATCCAGGCGATGTTCCTGGAGCCGGTGATGGGCGAAGGCGACCCGGGCCGCAGCGTGCCGCCGGCGTTCTACGCGCTGGCGCGCGAGCTGACCCGCGCGCACGGCGCGCTGTTGCTGGTCGACTCGATCCAGGCCGGCCTGCGCGCGCAGGGCGTGCTGTCGGTGGTCGACTATCCGGGCTTCGAGGGCCTGGAGGCGCCGGACATGGAGACCTATTCGAAGGCGCTCAACGCCGGCCAGTACCCGCTGTCGGTGCTGGCGGTGAACGAGCACGCCGCCGGCCTGTACCGCAAGGGCGTGTACGGCAACACCATGACCGCCAATCCGCGCGCGCTCGACGTGGCCTGCGCGGTGCTCGGCATGCTGACTCCGGAACTGCGCGCCAACATCCGCGAGCGCGGCGCCGAGGCGGTGCGCAAGCTGGAGGCGCTCAAGGCCGAGCTCGGCGGGCTGATCACCAAGGTCCAGGGCACCGGCCTGCTGTTCTCCTGCGAGCTGTCGAAGGAGTTCAAGGGCTACGGCACCGGCTCGACCGAGGAGTGGATGCGCGAGCACGGCATCGGCGTGATCCACGGCGGCGAGAACTCGCTGCGCTTCACCCCGCACTTCGCGATCGAGGAGGACGAAGTCGACCTGCTGGTCGCCATGGTCCGCCGCGCGCTGCAGGAAGGCCCGCGCCAGCGCCAGGCCGCCGCGGCCTGACGGCCCGGCACAACAAGGCGCACAGGAGGGCCGGGGCAACCCGGCCTTCTTTTTTGGTCCAGCCAGGCGGGAGGCGGCATTCGGAAGTCCGCGAGAGCGCGCCGGGCGGGAGAGGCAGGCAGGACACGCCGTGAATCCGTCCATGGAGGCTCGGATGCGCCATCCATGGCGCATACGGTCCTGCCCACCTCTCCCACCCGGCGCGCCCCCACCACGCTCGCGCTCGTTCAGCGAGCAAGCTCGCTCTACGGCAAGCCGCGAGGATCTCTCCCGAGCGACCGGGAGGGCGGGGGTGTTGCGTCAGCGCGCCATGGATGGCGCGCGCCCGCATCTGGGCATGGGTGAGCACGGGCGGCTTGCGCGGCACTGCCGCGCGCCCGTGCGAACGCCCGGCGCGCTGCGCCGGGCC
>DATLJD010000005.1:0-201809 GCA_035539135.1 Lysobacteraceae bacterium | reverse complement strand
GGTATTGCTTTTCCCTTAGCTGGGCATCCATGCCCAGATGCGGGCGCGCGCCATCCATGGCGCGCTGACGCAACACCCCCGCCCTCCCGGTCGCTCGGGAAAGATCCTCGCGGCTTGCCGTAGAGCGGAGCTTGCTCCGCTAAGCGAGCGCGAGAGCGGTGGGGGTGCGTCGGGCGGGAGAGGCGGGCAGGACCGTATGCGCCATGGATGGCGCATCCGAGCCCCCATGGATGGGTTCACGGCGCGTCCTGACCGCCTCTCCCGCCCGGCGCGCTTGCGATGCTCCGACGGCCTTGGCCCGGTAAAAAACAGGAAGCATCGTGGGCCCGCGCCCGGGAGGCCGGGGGGGTATTGCTTTTCCCTTAGAAGGGCAATCCTGCCCTGATGCGGGCGCGCGCCATCCATGGCGCGCTGACGCAACACCCCCGCCCTCCCGGTCGCTCGGATAGACCCTCGCGCCTTGCCGTAGAGCGGCGCGCTCCACTACATGATCGCGACAGAGGTAGGAGCGCGTCGGGCGGGAGAGGTGGGCAGGACCGTATGCGCCATGGATGGCGCATCCGAGCCTCCATGGACGGATTCACGGCGTGTCCTGACTGCCTCTCCCGCCCGACGCGCTTGCGACGCTCCGACGGCCTTGGCCCGGTAAAAAACAGGAAGCATCGTGGGCCCGCGCCCGGGAGGCTGGGGGGTATTGCTTTTCCCTTAGCAGGACATCCTGTCCTGATGCGGGCGCGCGCCATCCATGGCGCGCTGACGCAACACCCCCCAGCCTCCCGGTCGCTCGGAAAGATCTTCGCGGCTTGCCGTAGAGCGGGGCTTGCTCCCCTGCGAGCGTGGTGGGGCGCGTCGGGTGGGAGAGGCAGGCAGGACCGTATGCGCCATGGATGGCGCATCCGAGCCCCCATGGATGGGTTCACGGCGTGTCCTGACTGCCTCTCCCGCCCGACGCGCTCGCGCGAACTCGCACTTTGGGCTCGCTTGAGCACTCCGCTCCGCAGCGGAGCAAGCTCCGCTCTACGAATGCGGGCGCCGCTAGAACCCGTAGCGCAGGAAACCGCCGTCCACCGCGATGCATTCGCCGGTGACGTAGCTCGCCGCCGGCAGGCACAGGAAGGCGACCGCGGCGGCGACTTCCTCCGGCTCGCCGACGCGGCCCATCGGCGTGCGCAGCAGCACCTCGTCGAGGTAGTCGGGATCGGCGAGCTTGTCGTGGGTGCGGCGCGTGCGGATGTACCAGGGCGCGACGCAGTTGACCCGGATCCCGTCCTCGGCCCACTCCACCGCCAGGTTGCGGGTCATCTGGTGCATCGCCGCCTTGCTCATCCCGTACGGCGCGCCGCTGCGCACGTGGGTGACGCCGGACACGCTGCCGACGTTGACGATGCTGGAGGCGGCATGCTTCGTCAGCAACGGATGCGCGTAGCGCGACAGTTCGAAGGCGGAGAACAGGTTGATCTCGAAGATCTGCCGCCACTCGTCTTCCGCGTACTCGGTCGCCGCGCGGGTCAGGTTGCCGCCGGCGTTGTTGACCAGCACATGCAGGCCCTCGCCGAAGTCCTCGACCCAGTCCAGCAGCTCGCGCCGCTGCTCGTCCTGCGCGACGTCGGCGGCGAACACCTGCACCTCGCGCTCCGGGAAGTCCTCCAGCAGCTCGCCGCGCACCTGCTCCAGCAGCGACGCGTCGCGCGCCGCGAGCAGCACGTCGGCGCCGAAGCCGAGCAGCTCGCGCGCGATCGCCCGGCCGATCCCGGCGCTGCCTCCGGTCACCAGCGCGAGCTGGCCGTCCAGCCGCCAGCGGCTGCGTTGCGGCGTGTCCTGCGAACCGTGCATGGCGCGTCCTCGGCAACGTGACCGGCGTAGGATAGCCGCAGGCCCCCGCAGGAGCTTCGTCATGCACGCCCCGCGCCCCGCCCTCGCCGCCCTCGCCGCGGCGTTCGTCCTCGCCGCCTGCAGCAAGCCGGTGCCGCCCGACAAGCAGGACCCGCCCGAGCCGCAGGCCGCGCAGGCGACCGAACTGCGCGACGCGATCCAGGCGCCGATCGACGAGGCCAGGGCGGTCGACGCCCAGGTCCAGGACGCCGCGCAGCAGCAGCGCGACGCGATCGAGGCGCAGACGGGGGGCTAGCGCGGGCGGGCAGCCAGGCCATGAAGCGCACCTGGACCATCGTCGGCGTCGCCGACGTCCACCGCAGCCTGCGCTGGTACCAGGCGCTGTTCGGGCAGCCGCCGGCGCCGCCGGCACACGACGACTTCGGCCAGGTCCGCGACGAGGACGGCACCGTCCTGCTGTGCCTGCACCGCTGGGGCGCGCACGAGCACCCAACCTTGGCCGACCCGGCGCTGGCCACGCCCGGCAACGGGCTGCTGCTGTTCTTCCGCGTCGACGATTTCGATGCCGCGCTCGAGCGGGCGCGCGCCTTCGCCACGCTCGCCGAAGAGCCGAGCCGCAACCCCAACACCGGCACCCTGGAATTCGCCCTGCGCGATCCCGACGGCTACTACGTGATGGTCAGCGCGCTGGCGCCCTGACCGGGGAGCGGAGCAAGCTCCGCCGTACGGTCGGCCGCGACACGCAGCCTCCGCGCGTCGGGCCTACAGCCCGCAGAAGCAGTGCGCCAGCGCCTTCACCGGCACGCCCGGGCGCGGCTTCAGCGCCGCGTCCAGCAGGCGGAAGTCGGCGCGGCTGTGCGGCGCCGCGTGTTCCACCAACGCCCGCGCCAGCGCGGATTCGCGCAGCCACGCCGCGCCGGCGTCGGTGCCGCTCAGGCGCAGGAAGAAGCGCTCGAACGGCGTCATCGGTTTTTCGATGTAGCGCGTGCGCCAGCTGCCCGGCTTGCCGAGCTTCGCTTCCTTCGCGGCGTCGGCGATCGCGTCGGCGAGCCCGCCGAAGGCGTCCACAAGCCCGCGCTCCTTCGCCTGTGCGCCGGACCACACCCGGCCGCGCGCGATCGCGTCGACCTGGGCCACGCTCTGGTGGCGCGCCTTCGCCACCCGCCCGGTGAAGTCGCGGTAACCCTTGTCGATCACCGACTGGATCACCTCGCCGACCCGGGGGTCGAGCGGGCGGGTCAGGTCGAAGGCGCCGGCGAACGGCGTGGTGCCGACGCCGTCGGTGTGCACGCCGATCTTGTCGAGCGCGCGCGGCAGGGTCGGGATCAGGCCGAAGATGCCGATGGAACCGGTGATCGTCGACGGGTCGGCGTAAATGCGGTCGGCGTTCATGCTGATCCAGTAGCCGCCCGACGCGGCGAGGTCGCCCATCGAGACGATCACCGGCTTGCCGGCCTTCTTCAGCGCGACCACCTCGCGGCGGATCTGCTCGGAGGCGAACACCTCGCCGCCCGGCGAATCCACCCGCAGCACCACCGCGCGCACGCTGTCGTCGTCGCGCGCCTCGTGCAGCAGCGCCGCGGTCGACTCGCCGCCGATGCTGCCCGGCGGCTGCTTGCCGCCGGCGATCTCGCCCTCGGCCACCACCACCGCGACCTGCGGGCGCTCGTCCACCGCCTGCAGCGGGCCGTCCACGTGCTTGAGGTATTCGTCCAGCTCCACCCGGCGGAAGCCGCCGTCGGCGTCGGCATCGGCGACGCCGCGCTCGGCCAGCAGGGTGTCGACCTGCTCCTCGGTCTTCAGGCCGTCGACCAGCTTGTGCTGCAGCGCGTAGCGGGCGAGGTCGCCGCCGGCGGCCTCGATGCCCTGCGGCAGGGTGTCGATGTCGGTGGCCAGCTGCTGCGCGGTCAGCCCGCGCGCCTTGGCGATGTCGGCGAGGAAGCGCTGCCAGATGTCGTTCATCCAGAACAGGTCGGCTTCCTTGGACTCCGGCGACGCGGCGTCGAGGATGTAGGGTTCGGCCGCCGACTTGTACTCGCCGACGCGGAACAGGTGCACGTCCACGCCGAGCTTGTCCTGCAGGCCCTCGCGGTAGTACTGGCGGTAGCGGCCCAGGCCCTCGAGCAGCAGGCCGCCCATCGGGTCGATGTAGACCTCGTCGGCCTGCGCGGCGAGCAGGTACTGTTGCTGGTCCATGTTTTCGCCGAACGCCACCACCTGCTTGCCGGCCGCGCGCAGCTGCGCCAGCGCCGCGGCGACCTCTCGGATCGAGGCGTAGCCGGAGAAGCGCATGCGGTCGGTGCGCAGCAGCACGCGCTCGATGCGCTTGTCGGTGCGGGCGGCGTCCAGCGCGCGCAACAGGTCGCGCAGCTGCACTTCGCCCGCGCTGTCGTCGCCGGTGGCCTTGGCCAGCCCGCGGGTGAACGGGTCGGCGCTGTACTGCTCGACCAGCGCGCCCTGCGGCGCGATCACCAGGGTGGTGCGGTCGGCCAGCACCCGGCGGCCGCCGTCGGCGCTCAGCACCGCGACCACCACCAGCACCAGCAGGACCAGGAAGATCAGGTTGAAGACCAGGCGGCGGGTGAAGTTGAGCGCGTCCCACGCGCCGATGAACAGGCGGGCGATCGGACCGCGGCGGACTGCATTCATGGACAGGCTCCAGGCATTTGGCCATAGGGTACGCGGCGGGGACGGAGCCGGCATCCACCCATGGTCATGCGGCCGATCGGCACCCGGGGATGCGCCGCCGCGCACGGGGCGCGCGTGCGCCGCTCCGTAGAATGCACGGATGGATGTCTCGTACCTGCTCGATTCGCTCAATCCCGCCCAGCGCGAGGCGGTGACCGCCCCCGCCGGGCATTACCTCGTCCTCGCCGGCGCCGGCAGCGGCAAGACCCGGGTGCTGACCCACCGGATCGCCTGGCTGAACGAGGTCCACGGCGTGCCCGCGCACGGCATCCTCGCGGTCACCTTCACCAACAAGGCGGCGGCCGAGATGCGCGGCCGCGCCGAGGCCCTGCTCCGGCATGGCGCGCGCGGGATGTGGATCGGCACCTTCCACGGCCTCGCCCACCGCCTGCTGCGCCTGCACTGGCAGGAGGCGAAGCTGCCGGAAGGCTTCCAGGTGCTGGACAGCGACGACCAGCTGCGCCTGGTCAAGCGCGTGGTGCAGCAGCTCGAGCTCGACGACACCCGCTTCCCGCCGCGCCAGATCGCCTGGTGGATCAACGCGCAGAAGGACGAGGGCCGCCGCCCGCAGCACCTGCAGCCGGGCGCCGACCCGTGGCTGGACGTGATGCAGAAGAGCTACGCGCTGTACCAGGAGCGCTGCGACCGCGCCGGCCTGGTGGACTTCGCCGAGCTGCTGCTGCGCGCGCACGAGCTCCTGCGCGACAACCCGGCGCTGCTGGCGCACTACCGGCGCCGCTTCGGCGAAATCCTGGTCGACGAGTTCCAGGACACCAACGCGATCCAGTACGCGTTCGTGCGCGTGCTCGCCGGCATCACGCCCGATGGAGGCGGTGGCCACGTGTTCGTGGTCGGCGACGACGACCAGGCGATCTACGGCTGGCGCGGCGCCAAGGTCGAGAACGTGCAGCGCTTCCTGCGCGACTTCCCCGGCGCCGCGACCCTGCGCCTGGAGCAGAACTACCGCTCCAGCGCCAACATCCTCAACGCCGCCAACGCGGTGATCGCGCACAACCCGGACCGGCTCGGCAAGCAGCTGTGGACCGACAGCGGCGAGGGCGAACCGATCGACCTGTACGCCGCGTACAACGAGATCGACGAGGCGCGCTTCGTGGTCGAGCGCATCCGCCAGTGGGTGCACGCCGGCGGCAGCTACGGCGACTGCGCGATCCTGTACCGCAGCAACGCCCAGTCGCGCGCGTTCGAGGAGGCGCTGCTGGAGGACCCGATCCCGTACCGGGTGTACGGCGGCATGCGCTTCTTCGAGCGCGCGGAGGTCAAGGACACCCTCGCCTACCTGCGGCTGGTCGCCAACCGCGACGACGACGCGGCCTTCGAGCGCGCGGTCAACACGCCCGCGCGCGGGATCGGCGAGCGCACTCTCGACGAGGTGCGCCGGCGCGCGCGAACCGACGCGGTCTCGCTGTGGGAGGCGTCGATTCGGGTGGTGCGGAGCACCGACCTCGCCGCCCGCGCGCGCAACGCGCTGATGGCCTTCCATGCCCTGCTGGACGCGATCGCCGGCGAGGTCGCGGCGATGCCGCTGCAGGAGAAGGTGGACCACGTGCTGGCGCGCTCGGGCCTGCGCACGCACTACGCCAACGAGTCGCGCGGCCAGCTCGACTCGCGCACCGAGAACCTCGACGAACTGGTGTCGGTGGCCTCGCGCTTCGTCCAGCGCGACGACGACGAGGAAGCCGCGGCGCTGACCGAGCTGGTCGCGTTCCTGTCCTACGCCGCGCTGGAGGCCGGCGAAGGCCAGGCCCAGGCGGGCGAGGACGGGGTGCAGCTGATGACGCTGCACAGCGCGAAGGGGCTGGAGTTCCCGCTGGTGTTCCTCGCCGGCATGGAGGAAGGCCTGTTCCCCAGCGCGAAGACGGTGGAGGAGCAGGGCCGGCTGGAGGAGGAGCGGCGCCTGGCCTACGTCGGCATCACCCGCGCGCGGCAGAAGCTGGTGCTCAGCTACGCGGAGGCGCGCCGCATCCACGGCATGGACATGTACGGCGTGCCGTCGCGCTTCCTGCGCGAGATCCCGGGCGCGCTGCTCAACGAGGTGCGGCCGCGGGTGCAGGTGGCGCGGCCCGCGTTCGGCGGGGCGCCACGTCGCGATTTCGGCCACGCCGCCGTCGAAACGCCGCCGATCAAGCTCGGCCAGAACGTGCGGCATCCGAGCTTCGGTCGCGGCGTGGTCACCGACTACGAGGGCAGCGGCGCGCATGCGCGGGTGCAGGTCAACTTCGACGACGCCGGCAGCAAGTGGCTGGTGCTGGCCTACGCCAACCTGCAGTCGCTGTAGTCACGCGCCCTGAACGCCGGCGCGCCGACGATTGCCGCGGGCAACCGGCGGAGCACGAGGCATGGCGACCAGCGCCAGGAAGAGCGGCAGGACGGCGGCGTCCAGCCGCCGCGGCAGCGCGGCGAGGCAGCGCGAGATCCAGCAGGAAGCCGAGGCGCGCAACGAGCGCGCCACGGCGCGCAAGCAGGCGGCGAAACAGGCCGCCGGCAAGCCGGCGGGCGGCAAGGCGAAGAAGCAGCCGGTCCAGGCCGGTCCGCGCCGGCAGCCCGAAAACCCCTTGCCGAAGCAGCACCAGGCCAAGCCCGGCCACGAACACAAGCTCGACCCGCAGCCGCGCTTCCTCGCGCCCGACTACGAAGGCAGCGGCAAGCTGCGCGACATGGTCGCGCTGGTGACCGGCGGCGACTCCGGCATCGGCCGCGCGGTCGCGGTGCTGTTCGCGCGCGAGGGCGCCGACATCGCCCTGGTCTACCTCAGCGAGGACCGCGACGCCGACACCACCCGCGAGTACGTCGAGCGGGAGGGCCGGCGCTGCATCGCGATCCGCGGCGACGTCAAGGATCCGCGCTTCTGCGAGCAGGCGGTGGAGCAGACGCTGGACGCGCTGGGCCGGATCGACGTGCTGGTCAACAACGCCGCCTTCCAGCAGCACAGCAAGACCCTGGAGGACATCACCGAGGAGCACCTGCAGGAAACCCTGCAGACCAACATCGGCGGCTACTTCCACATGGCGCGCGCGGCGCTGCCGCACATGACCGAGGGCGGCAGCATCATCAACACCGGCTCGGAGACCGCGCTGTTCGGCAGCAAGAGCCTGCTCGACTACTCGGCGACCAAGGGCGCGATCCACGCCTTCACCAAGTCGCTGGCGGCCAACCTGCTCGAGCGCGGCATCCGGGTGAACGCGGTGGCGCCCGGCCCGGTGTGGACCCCGCTCAACCCGTCCGACCAGCCGGCGAAGAAGGTCGCCGACTTCGGCAAGGACAGCGACATGGGCCGTCCGGCGCAGCCGGAGGAAATCTCGCCGGCCTACGTCTTCCTCGCTTCGCCGGCCTGCGCGAGCTACGTCAACGGCGTGGTGCTGCCGGTGATGGGCGGGCCGCGCGGATAGCGGTCGCACGGGGGCTAACCGCCAAGCAGGTCGGGGCGCGCGACTGTCTGCGAGCGTGCCGGGCAGTTCCCGGGCCCGCGCCCGGGAGGGCGGGGGTATTGCTTTTCCCTTAGCTGGGCATCCATGCCCAGATGCGGGCGCGCGCCATCCATGGCGCGCTGACGCAACACCCCCGCCCTCCCGGTCGCTCGGGAAAGATCCTCGCGGCTTGCCGTAGAGCGGAGCTCGCTCCGCTGCCACGCAATCCGGGTGCCGGTGCAGCGGAGCAAGCTCCGCTCTACGAAAGCCGGGCGGCGAGAGAGGTGGGGCGCGCCGGGTGGGAGAGGTGGGCAGGACCGTATGCGCCATGGATGGCGCATCCGAGCCTCCATGGATGGATTCACGGCGTGTCCTGCCTGCCTCTCCCACCCGGCGCGCTCGCGAGGTGTCTGCTTTTGCTGTTGGCGCAGCGCCCAGGTAATCCGGTCGCGAGCCCCTGCTGCTACCAGCCGTAGATCCGGTAGTAGACCGGCGAGACCTCGCCCTTGTCGCGGTCGACGTGGCCGTCGCCGTCGTGGTCGATCAGGTAGTAGACGGGACCGCGCAGCGGCTGCACCCGCACCATCCGCAGCTGGCCGTCGACGCGGTACTCGGAGACCACGTCGCCGTTCGGTTCGGTGCGGGTGGTCTCGACCGCCCCGGGCGGGACCGCC
Source organism: Lysobacteraceae bacterium (assembly GCA_035539135.1). Taxonomy (GTDB): domain Bacteria; phylum Pseudomonadota; class Gammaproteobacteria; order Xanthomonadales; family Xanthomonadaceae; genus JABFWF01. The sequence continues at coordinate 193,189 of DATLJD010000005.1, read as the reverse complement.
GGCTCGCCCAGGCTGGCGCAGGCGGACAGCAGCAGGCTGGCGGTCGCGACGACGATGCCCTTGCGCATGGCGGACTCCGCGGCGGGTGTGCCGGCGATTATGCCCCCGCTGCGTGGTCGGCCTGCATGCAGCGGGCCCGGCGTAGAATCCGCGGATGCCGAAGCTGGTCCTGATCGACGGGTCGTCCTACGTCTACCGCGCCTTCCACGCGCTGCCGCCGCTGACCAACGCCGCCGGCGAGCCGACCGGCGCGCTGTTCGGCGTGGTCAACATGCTGCGCGCGCACCTCAACGAGCAGCCCGACTGCGCCGCGTTCGTGGTGGACGCGCCCGGCAAGACCTTCCGCGACGACCTCTACCCCGCGTACAAGGCCACCCGCGCGCCGATGCCGGACGACCTGCGCGCGCAGCTGCAGCCGATGTGCGAGATCGTGGAGGCGCTCGGCCTGCCGCTGCTGCGGATCGAGGGCGTGGAAGCCGACGACGTGATCGGCACGCTCGCGCTGGAGGCCGCGCGCGCCGGCGTGGACGTCACCATCTCCACCGGCGACAAGGACTTTGCCCAGTTGGTGGGACGCCACGAAGGCGGCGGCAGCATCCGCCTGGTCAACACCATGAGCGGCAGCGTGATGGATTCGGACGAGGCGGTGATCGCCAAGTTCGGCGTGCGCGCCGGCCAGATCGTGGACCTGCTGGCGCTGATGGGCGACAGCATCGACAACGTCATCGGCGTGGAGAAGTGCGGGCCGAAGACCGCCGCGAAGTGGCTGGCCGAGCACGGCTCGCTGGACGGCGTGATCGCCAACGCGGCGAAGATCGGCGGCAAGATCGGCGACAACCTGCGCGCGGCGCTGGAGCGGCTGCCGCTCAACCGCACGCTGGTGACGATCAAGACCGACGTCGCCCTGCCGGCCGCGGCGCACGAACTGAAGCTGCGACCACGCGACGTGGACGCGCTGCGGGTGCTGTACGCGCGCTACGGTTTCAGCCAGGCCCTGCGCGAACTGGACGGCGGCGGCAAGCCGGCCCAGGCGGTCGAGCGCAACATCAGCATGCGCGGCACCGAGGCCGGCTGGGCGCGCGCCGGGGCGAAGCCGGAGGACGGCATCGACCCCGCGCTGTCCGCGCCGGGCGAGCACGAGACGGTGCTGACCCGCGAACAGCTCGACGCCTGGATCGAGCGCCTGCGGGCGGCCGACGCCTTCGCCTTCGATACCGAGACCGACGCGCTGGATCCGCTGTGCGCGGCGCTGGTCGGAATCAGCGTGGCGGTCGAGCCCGGCCGCGCCGCCTACATCCCGGTCGGCCATGACTATCCCGGCGCGCCGGCGCAACTGCCGCGCGCGGAGGTCCTCGACGCCCTGCGCCCGCTGTTCGCCGATCCCGGCAAGCGCAAGATCGGCCACCACGGCAAGTACGACCTGCACGTGCTGCGCTGCCACGGGGTGGAGGTGCGCGGCTACGCCGAGGACACGATGCTGGAAAGCTTCGTGTACAACGCCGGCGCCAGCCGCCACGACATGGATTCGCTGGCCAAGCGCTACCTCGGCTACGACACCGTCCGCTACGAGGACGTCGCCGGCAAGGGCGCGAAGCAGATCCGCTTTTCGCAAGTGGCCATCGACGACGCCGCGCGCTACGCGGCCGAGGACGCCGACGTCACCCTGCGCCTGCACCGCGTGCTGGGCCCGCGCCTGGCCGCCGAGCCCGCGATCGAGCGCGTCTACCGCGAGATCGAGGTGCCGCTGGTGCCGGTGCTCGAACGGGTGGAGGCCAACGGCGTGCTGGTGGACGTGGCGGAACTGCGCCGGCAGTCGGCCGACCTCGGCCGGCGCATGCTGGAACTGCAGCAGCAGGCGACCGAGCTCGCCGGCCGCACGTTCAACCTCGATTCGCCCAAGCAGGTCTGCGCGCTGCTGTACGACGAATTGAAGCTGCCGGCGCTGGTGAAGACGCCGTCCGGCCAGCCGAGCGCGAACGAGGAGGCGCTGGAGGCGATCGCCGACCAGCACGCGCTGCCGCGGGTGATCCTCGACTACCGCAGCCTGGCCAAGCTGCGCGGCACCTACACCGACAAGCTGCCGGGCATGGTCAACCCCAACACCGGCCGCGTGCACACCAGTTACCACCAGGCCGGCGCCGCCACCGGGCGGCTGTCGTCCAACGATCCGAACCTGCAGAACATCCCGATCCGCACCGAGGACGGCCGCCGCATCCGCAAGGCCTTCGTCGCCCCGCAAGGCCGGCGCCTGCTGGCCGCCGACTACTCGCAGATCGAGCTGCGGATCATGGCCCACCTGTCCGAGGACCCGGCGCTGCTGCGCGCGTTCTCCTCCGGCGTGGACATCCACCGCGCGACCGCGGCCGAGGTGATGGGCAAGCCGCTGGACGCGGTCGAGCCGAACGAGCGGCGCGCCGCCAAGGCGATCAACTTCGGCCTGATGTACGGGATGAGCGCGTTCGGGCTCGCCAGGCAGCTCGGGATTTCCCGCGGCGAGGCGCAGGACTACATCGCGCTGTACTTCAGCCGCTATCCGGGCGTGCGCGACTTCATGGAGCGCACCCGCCAGCAGGCGCGCGAGCAGGGCTACGTGGAGACCGTGTTCGGCCGCCGGCTGTACCTGGAGAACATCGCCGCCCGCAACGCCGGCCTGCGCGCAGGCGCCGAGCGCGCGGCGATCAACGCGCCGATGCAGGGCACCGCCGCCGACATCATCAAGCGCGCGATGATCGACATCGACGGCTGGCTCGCCAGCCACCGCGAACGCGCGCTGATGGTGCTGCAGGTGCACGACGAACTGGTGTTCGAGGTGGAGGACGGCTTCGTCGAGGCGCTGCGCGCGGAGGTGGTCCGGCGGATGGCCGCGGCCGCTGAATTGCGGGTGCCGCTGGTGGTCGACACCGGGGTCGGCCAGGACTGGGACGAGGCCCACTGAGCGGCCGCCGGCAGGGCATGAATCATTCCTGAACCCTACGGTTTTTTAACCGTTCCCTTCACGAACCATCCATGAGGGTTTTGGTCATATAGGCCGCGACAGATGCAAGGTCTGTCGCGAGATCATCTCCCTCCCCTGGAGTGATCCCCGGAACGGACGACTCCTCCCCAAGTCCCCGTTCCCCGGCCCCGCAAGCCCTCCCCCTGGCTTGCGGGGCTTTTTATTTGCCGCTTTTTTGGGCGGCAAATAAAAACCCAAAGTTTGCTTCGCAAACTTCGGGCCCCAGCTAGTGCACCCGATCCCCTGCGCTGCCGCGCGCCCCCTTACCAAGGGGGCTTTCCCGCGCCGCTTCGCTGCGCACGAACCCAAAGTTGGCGCGCTGCGCGCGCAAACTTCGGGCCCCAGCTAGTGCTTCCGATCCCTGCGCTGCCGCGCGCCCCCTTACCAAGGGGGCTTTTCCCTCCGGACCGCGGCGCGGCGACTTGGCCAGGTCTTGGCTTTGCGCCGGCGTTCGCGGCCTTCCCGCCGCGCTCACCCGGGCTTGCCGACACTCTCGCTCCGCATTCAGGAGGAGACGATGACGGATCTGCTGGAACTGTCGGTGCCGTGGTGGGAGATCGTGCTGCGCGGCACGGTCGTGTACTTCGTGATGCTGCTGCTGATCCGGCTGTCCGGCAAGCGCACGGTCGGCCAGTTCACGCCCTTCGACCTGCTGGTGCTGGTGCTGCTCGGCGACGCGGTGCAGGGCTCGATGCTCGCCGGCGACCAGTCGCTGCAGGGCGGCCTGCTGCTGGCGGCCACCCTGCTGGGCTGGAACCGGGTGGTCGGCTACGCCACCGCGCACAGCGAGCCGATCGCCCGCGCGGTCGAAGGCAAGGCAGACATCCTGGCGCGCAACGGCGAGGTGGACCACGACGCGTTGAAGGCCGCGAACCTGACCCTGGACGACCTGCAGGAAGCCATGCGCGACCACAGTTGCGCGACGATCGGCGAGATCCGCCTGGCGGTGCTGGAGAAGGACGGCACCATCACCGTCCTCAAGCGCGGCGAGCGCCAGGCCTGAGCGGCGTCAGCCGAGCTCGGCGAGCCAGTCGCGCGGGCGCAGGTACTCCCGCAGGCGCGCTTCCGGCGAACCCGGCGCCGGCGCGTAGCCGTATTCCCAGCGCGCCAGCGGCGGCAGGCTCATCAGGATCGACTCGCTGCGCCCGCCCGACTGCAGGCCGAACAGGGTGCCGCGGTCGTACACCAGGTTGAACTCGACGTAGCGGCCGCGCCGGTACAGCTGGAATTCGCGCTCGCGCTCGCCGTAGGGCGTGTCGCGGCGGCGTTCGACGATCGGCAGCCAGGCGTCCAGGAAGCCGTCGCCGACCGCGCGCAGGTAGCCGAAGTCGGCGTCGAAGTCCGTGTGCAGGTCGTCGAAGAACAGGCCACCCACGCCGCGCGTCTCGCCCCGATGCTTCAGGAAGAAGTACTCGTCGCACCAGCGCTTGTGCGCGTCGTAGCGCGCCTGGCCACCGAACGGCTCGCACAGGCCGCGCGCGGTGCGGTGCCAGTGCAGCACGTCGTCGTCGAAGGGATAGAACGGGGTCAGGTCGAAGCCGCCGCCGAACCACCAGGCCACGGTCTCGCCGTCGCGCTGCGCACGGAAGTGGCGGACGTTGGCGTGGGTGGTCGGCAGGTACGGGTTGCGCGGGTGGAACACCAGCGACACCCCGACCGCGCGCCAGCTGGCGCCGGCCAGTTCCGGCCGGGCGGCGCTGGCCGACGGCGGCAGGCGGCTGCCGGAGACGTCGGAGAAGCCGACCCCCGCCTGCTCGAACACCGCGCCCCCGCGCAGCACGCGGGTGCGGCCGCCGCCGCCTTCGTCCCGCGTCCACGCGTCCTCGGCGAAGCGCGCGCCGCCGTCCGCCTGCTCGATCGCCGCGCAGATGCGGTCCTGCAGACCGGTGAGGTAGTCGCGGACGCGCGCGAAGTCGTCGGGGGCGGGCTGGCTCATCCGCGCATTCTACGGGTGCGTCGCCCGCCGCCTGCGCCGGCGCCTGCACCAGCGCCGCACGCGCTGCCACGCGAGCTCGGCCTGCCTGCCGCCGGCCTGCGGGCCGCGATCCGGCCGGGGCGCCGTCAGCGCGCGGCGCAACCGGCGAAGGGGTCGAGGCGCGCGCGGTAGGCCGCGCTGCGTACCCCGGCGAGGCCGAGCACCAGGTCGAACAGGTTGTCGTGCGAGGCCGGGCGCAGGCGGGCGCGCTCCACGCACGCGGCGTCCAGCCCGCGCCGCGCGCGGAAGCCGTCCGACAGCCACAGCAGCATCGGCACCCGGGTCTGCTCGTCGGGCGCCAGCAGGTAGGGCGCGCCGTGCAGGTACAGGCCGTGCTCGCCGGTGGATTCGCCGTGGTCGGAGACGTACACCAGCGCGCTGTCCATGCCGGCCTGCGCCGCCAGCGCGGCGATCGCCGAGGCGAGCACGTGGTCGGTGTAAAGGATGGTGTTGTCGTAGGCGTTGAGGATCTCCGCGCGCGTGCAGCGGGTCAGCTCGTTGCTGCGGCAGGCCGGGCGGAAGCGTTCGAACGCCGGCGGGTAGCGCAGGTAGTAGGCCGGGCCGTGGCTGCCCTTGGTGTGCAGGACGATGACGCGGTCGCCTGCGGTTTTCGCAAGCTCCCTCCGCAGGCGCTCGACCAGCAGCCCGTCCCAGCAGCCGTAGGTGCAATAGCGCGGATCCTGCAGCTCGGCCAGCAGCTCCTCGCGGGCGCGCGCGGCGACGCCCTTGCTGCCGGTGTTGTTGTCGTACCAGTCGACCCGGAAACCGGCGTGGGCGAGCACGTCGAGCAGGTTCTCGCGGGCCGCGGCCGCATCCTGCGCGTAGTCGTCGCGGCCGAGGTCGGAGAACATGCACGGCAGCGACACCGCGGTGTTGGTACCGCAGGAGCGCACGTCCGGGAAATTGACCACCGGCAGCCGCGACAGCTCCGGGTTGGTCGGGCGCGGGTAGCCGTCGAGCTGGAAGCTCTGCGCGCGCGCCGACTCGCCGACCACCAGCACCAGCAGCAGCGGCCGGTCGCCGGGCGCCATCGCGCCGGTGCGGCGCGCGTCACGGCCCAGCGGCTGCACCACGACCGGCGTGCCGTCGCCGCGTGCCGCCCGCCACGACAGCGTGGCAGACACCAGCGACACCGGGTTCATCAGGTAGCGCAGCTGCTTGTGGTTGCGCACGGTGGACGCGATCTCGCGGCCGCCTATCGCGACACCGAAGGCCAGCAGGGCCGCGGTCAGCCCCGCCAGCTTGAGCCAGCCGGCCAGCTGCGCGCGCCACGGCCGCGCCGGCACCCGCACCCACAGCACCAGCGCCGCCGGCAGCACGCCGAGCAGCAGCAGGCTCGTGACCGCGCGCCCGGACAGCCATTCGCCGGCTTCGCGCAGGTCGGTCTCGGCCACGCTCTGCAGGGCGAAGCGGTCCACCACCGCGCCGTAGTCGTGCATGAAGAACGCGGCCACCGAGGACAGCAGCAGCACCAGCACGAGCCACGGCTTGAGCGCGCGGCCGAAGGCCAGCGGCAGCAGCACGACCAGGATCAGCGCGAGCAGCACCGCGCCGAAGCCGGCGACGAACTCGGCCTGCGCCAGCGTCCCCGCCGGCAGCCCGGCGAAGGCGACCTGCCAGAAGCGCCGGTTGGCGAACGCCAGCAGGAACAGCGCGACGGCGAGCACCAGCCCGCCGCCACGCACCGTGGGCCGGTACGGCGTCATCCGCGCCGCGCCGGCGACGCGCGCCGGCTCACTTCAGCGTCGCCTCGAACAACTCGAAGATCCGCCGGTACTCGTCGTACCACGCGTCCGGGTGGGCGAACGCGTGGCGCTCCAGCGGGTACGGCGCGATCGACCACTTGTCCTTGCGCAGTTCGATCAGCTTCTGGGTCATCTCGACCGAGTCCTGGAAGAACACGTTGTCGTCGATCATGCCGTGCGCGATCAGCAGGTGGTCCTGCAGGCCCGCGGCGTACTCGATCGGCGAGGAGCGCTTGTACGCCTCCGGATCGAGTTCCGGCGTGTTGAGGATGTTGGACGTGTATTCGTGGTTGTACTTCGCCCAGTCCGACACCGGCCGCAGCGCGGCGCCGGCCTGGAACACGCCCGGCGCGCGGAACAGCGCCATGAAGGTCATGAAGCCGCCGTAGCTGCCGCCGTAGATGCCGGCGTGGCCGCGGTCGCCCTGCTTGTTCGCGACCAGCCAGTCGAGGCCGTCGAGGTAGTCCTCGAGCTCGGGGTGGCCCATATTGCGGTAGATCGCGGTGCGCCAGTCGCGGCCGTAGCCCTCGCTCGCGCGGTAGTCGAGGTCGAGCACCAGGTAGCCGTGCCGCACCAGCAGGTTGTGGAACATCTGCTCGCGGAAGTAGGTCGGGTAGCGCGCGTGCACGTTCTGCAGGTAGCCGGCGCCATGCACGAACAGGACGACCGGGTACTTGCGGCCCGGCTCCAGCGCCTTCGGCCCGTAGAACTTGCCCCAGACGGTGCCGGCGCCGTGCTTGCTCGGCACCTGCACGATTTCCGGCTGGATCCAGTCGATCGCCTTGAACTGCGCGGTGCGGGTGTCGGTAAGCACGCGCGCGTCGCCGCCGGCGGCGGGAACCACCGCGAGCTGGGCCGGCAGGTAGCTGCGCGAGTAGCGCACCAGCAGCGCGCGGCCGTCGGGCGAGACGCTGAAGCCCTCGACGCCGTCGAGCGCGGTCACTTCGCGCACGGCGCCGCCGGCCGCGTCCACCGCGCACACCTCGTAGTCGCCCGGCCACTTGCGGTTGCAGAGGAAATAGAACGCGCGGCCGTCGGCGGACAGACGCGGCGAGGACGCTTCCCAGCGCCCGCTGGTCAGCGCGCGCGGCTTGCCGTTGCCGGCGACATCCAGCGCGTACAGCTGCGAGTAGCCGGTCTCCTCGGACAGGAACCACAGGGTGCGGCCGTCCGCCATCCAGCCGAAATCGTTGTAGTTCCAGTTGATCCAGGCGTCGTCGTGCAGGCGATGGCGCGGCCGCAGCGCGCCCGTGGCCAGGTCGACGGTGGCGATCCAGCGGTCCTTGTTGTCGACCGCGCGCAGCAGCACGGCGACGTTGGCGCCATCGTCGCTCCAGTGGATCGCCGGGCCGGTGCCGTCGCCGTCGGTCTCCACCCGCACCGCGCGCTCGCCTTCGAGCGGCGCCTGCTTCGCCGCCTTGCGCAGCGCCGCCAGCGGATCGTCGTGGATGCCGGGCAGGGCGTCGAACGTCAGCTGGCGCGGCTTGCCGTCGCGCATGTCGACCAGCCACAGCGCGTGCGGCAGCGGCGGGTTGCGGCCGACCAGGGTGCGGCCTTCCTCGGGCTCCTGGTAGCCGGATTCGGTGACGTAGTGCGGCAGCTTGGTTTCCTGGCCGCCGTCGGCGCCCTTGGCGGTCGTCACGACCAGCAGCCAGCGGCCGTCGGGCGAGAGCGCGCTGTCGGCGATCTCGACCTCGTCGCCGAGGTAAACGGGCGCCGGCGCGCGGCTCGGGTCGGCGCGCCGCCAGTCCTCGTGCTGCGCGCGCGCGGCGTCGCGGCGCGCGCGGTCGGCGCGCAGGGTCTCGAGCAGGCGCAACTGGTGCGCGCGCAGGGCGTCGTCCTCCGGCGGTGCGGCCGGATCCTTCTCCGCCTTGAGCAGCGCCGCCTGCTGCACGCCGCCCTGCGCGGTCCAGCGGTACCAGTCGTTGCCCACGCGCCAGACCAGGCCGCCGTCGCGGCCCCACTGCGGCAGCGCCTCCTCGTCGTTGCTGCGGGTGAGCTGGGTCAGCGCGCCGGTGCCGAGGTCGCGCACGAACACGTCGCCGTTGCGGACGAAGGCCATGCGCCGGCGCGCGGCGTCGTAGGCGGGATCGCCGGCGTCGAGGGTGGCGCGCTGCGCGCCGTCCACGCGCGTTGCCGCGCCGTCCAGCGGCTGCCGCCAAGTGTCGCGGATGGTCGCGCCGTCGCGCTTGACCGTGTACTCGACGCTGCGCCCGTCCCAGGCCCACCACGCGTCCTCCACGCCGTTGCCGATCCAGTCGGGGTCGGCCATCACCTGCGCCAGGGTCAGCGGCGGCGCCGACTGGGCCGCGACGGAGAGGGGCAGCAACAACAGGCAGAGCGGAAGCAGGCGGCGCATCGGCGGGTCCCCGGCAGGCAAACGGACGCAGGGTAGCAGCCCGCAACCGGCGCGGACGCGGCCGAAGGTCACGCGTGCGCGACGGCGCGGCGACCGGGCGGCGGCGGTGGATGTGCCACCCTCCTTCCGGCGCCGCCTGCCCGAGGCGTCAATGCCGCGTTCGCACGGCGCCGCGCGAACGGGCGCACAATATCGGGCGCGGCGCTCCCCCGCGCGCCGCGGAGGCGCCGCATTGGATGCACTGCTGCTCTCGCGGATCCAGTTCGGGTTCGTCATCTCCTTCCACATCCTGTTCCCCGCGTTCACCATCGGCCTCGCCAACTGGCTGGCCTTCATCGAGTGGCGCTGGCTGCGCACCCGCGACGACCTCTGGCGCGACCTCTATTTCTTCTGGCTGAAAATTTTCGCGGTCTCGTTCGGCATGGGCGTGGTGTCGGGGATCGTGATGAGCTTCCAGTTCGGCACCAACTGGGCGGTGTTGAGCGAGCGCGCCGGCAACATCCTCGGTCCGCTGCTGTCCTACGAAGTGCTGACCGCGTTCTTCCTCGAGGCGACGTTCCTCGGCGTGATGCTGTTCGGCTGGCGCAAGGTCTCCGACCGCCTGCATTTCTTCGCCACCTGCATGGTCGCGCTCGGCACCCTGATCTCGACCTTCTGGATCATCTCGGCGAACAGCTGGATGCAGACGCCGCAGGGCTATGCGATCGACGCCAACGGCTTCTTCGTGCCGGAGGACTGGTGGGCGATCGTGTTCAACCCGTCGTTCCCGTACCGGCTCGCGCACATGGTGCTGGCAGCGTTCATCACCACCTGCTTCGTGATCGGCGGCGTCAGCGCGTGGTACCTGCGGCGCGGCGTGCACCAGGCGGCGGGCGTGCGGATGCTGAAACACGCGGTCGCATTCGCGGCGATCGCGGTGCCGCTGCAGATCGTCGCCGGCGACCTGCATGGGCTCAACGTCGGCGAGCACCAGCCGGTCAAGCTCGCCGCGATCGAGGCGCACTGGCACGACGCCGCGCCCGGCACGGGCACGCCGCTGGTGCTGTTCGGCCTGCCCGACCAGGATGCCGAGACCAACCATTACGAAGTCGCGGTGCCGCGCCTGGGCGGGCTGATCCTCAAGCACGACTGGAACGGCACGATCCAGCCGCTGACCGCGGTGCCGCCGCACGAGCGGCCGCCGGTGGCGCCGGTGTTCTGGGCGTTCCGGGTGATGGTCGGGCTCGGCGTGCTGATGCTCGTGCTGGCCTGGGGCTCGCTGTGGGCGTGGCGGCGCGGCACGCTGGCCAGCTCGCGCTGGTGGCTCGACGGCTGGCGCTGGCTGAGCCCGGCCGGCTTCGTCGCCCTGCTCGCGGGCTGGTACGTGGTCGAGATCGGCCGCCAGCCCTATGTCGTCTACGGCCTGCTGCGCACCAGCGAGGCGGTCAGCCCGAACATCGCCGCGGCCGCGGTGCTGTCCTCGCTGATCGTGTACGCGGCCGCCTACGCGGTGATCTTCGGCGCCGGCATCTGGTACCTGCGCAAGCTGCTGCTGGTCGGGCCGGTCAGGCAGCCGCCCAAGGACACCCGCGGCGGCGAGAAGACGCCGGCGCGGCCGCTGTCGCTGCCGGACCTGCCGGTGGATGCGCCCCCGCGCGGCGCGGAGGAGGTGTGAGCATGGACCTCGCGACGGTGCTGCCGGTGCTGTGGTTCGGCGTGATCGGCTTCGGCGTGCTGATGTACGTGCTGCTGGACGGCTTCGTGCTCGGGCTCGGCATCCTCGCGCCGTTCGCCGAGGACGGCGCCCAGCTCGACCAGATGATGAACACCGCGGCGCCGATCTGGGACGGCAACGAGACCTGGCTGGTGCTCGGCGGCGCCGGCCTGCTGGCCGCGTTCCCGCGCGCCTACGCGCTGGTGCTGTCGGCGCTGTACCTGCCGGTGCTGATGATGCTGATCGCGCTGATCTTCCGCGGCGTCGCCTTCGAGTTCCGCTTCAAGGCGACGCGCGGGCGGCGCTTCTGGGGCGCGGCGTTCTCGCTCGGCTCGATCGTGGTCGCGTTCGCGCAGGGCGTGATCCTCGGCGCGCTGGTCGAGGGCCTGCCGCTGGAAGGGGGGCGCTACCTCGGCGGTGCGTTCAGCTGGTTCAGCCCGTTCGCGATGCTGACCGGGGTGGCGCTGGTGTTCGGCTACGCGCTGCTCGGCAGCGCCTGGCTGATCCTCAAGACCGAGGGGCCGCTGCAGAAGACGGCGCGCACCCTGGCCCGGCCGCTGGTGCTGGTGGTGGTCGCCTTCATGGGCCTGGTCAGCGCGTGGCTGCCGTTCCTGGACTCGCGGATCATGGCGCGCTGGTTCGAGAGCGGGCACTTCTGGTGGCTGTCGCCGGTGCCGCTGCTGGCGCTGGCCAACGCCTTCGCGCTGTGGCGCGCGGCGATGCGCGAAGGGCGCGACGCGATGCCGTTCCTGCTGTCGCTCAGCTTCTTCGCGCTGGGCTTCGCCGGGCTGGTGATCGGCATCTGGCCGAACATCGTGCCGCCCGACCTGAGCATCTGGGACGCGGCCTCCTCGCCCTCGTCGCAGATCTTCCTCGGAGTCGGCATCGTGATCCTGCTGCCGGCGATCCTCGGCTACACATGGTGGTCGTACTCGGTGTTCCGCGGCAAGGTCGCGGCCGACGCGGGTTATCACTGAGGGCGCGCATTCACCTTCACGCCGCTCCCACGGCGCGGGCGATTTCCGACACAATCATCGGGTTCCGCCCGGACCCGCGATGCACGCCTACGTCTACAAGAGCCTGCGCAAGGCCGATACCTACGTCTACCTCGCGCGCCGCGACGACTTCGACTGCGTGCCGTCCGCCATGCGCGCGGCGCTCGGGCGGCTGCAGTTCGTGCTCGAGGTCGCGCTGACCCCGGAGCGGCGGCTCGCCCGCGAGGACCCGGCGGCGGTGCGCGCGCACCTGGCCGCGCACGGCTTCCACCTGCAATTGCCGCCCTCGCAGGCCGGCGATCCGCTCACCGGCGACTGGGGGACGGATGCCTGAGTCGCGCGCGGGCCGCGGGCCGCGACTGACCGCGTGGGCGGCGGGCTTCGCCCTGGCCGGAACGGCGGGCTTCGGCGGCGTGCTCGCGGCGATCGCCGGCTGGCTGGCGCAGGCCGCCTTCGCGCGCGCGCTGCGGCCGCACGCGGGCGCGCGCCTGCAGGATTTCCGCGGCCTGCTGCTGTTGTGGGGCGGGGCACTGGCGGCGGTGGCGGCGCTGGTCGCCTGGCCGCTGGTGTCGCTGCTGGCAGGCGGCGGCCTCGGCAGCGCGCTGGCGCTGAGCCTGGCCTGCGGCCTCGCGCTGGTCGGCCTGTGGCGGCTGTGGCCGCTGTGGCAAGCGCAGGAACGCGAGGGCGGTGCGCTGGCCACGCACTGGCAGGCACTGGCGTCGCTCGACGCCGGCAGTTGGCGCGGCCTCGGCGCGGGGATGCTGGTCGCGGTGGTCGCCGGCTCGGTGCTGCTGCTGGCCTGGCCCGGATTGCTGCCGCCGCCGGCGCGGTGGGGGCTCGCGCTGGGCATGGCCGCCGGCTGGCCGCTGGCGCACTGGCTGCTGCAGCGGATCGCGCCGGCGGAAGCGCTCTCGTTGCCAGCTTTCGACGAGGCCGCGCTGGCCGCGGACGACACTCATGACGCCGACGCCGACGACGCCGGCGAGGATCTCGCTGCCGCCCTGTACGCCGCCGCGCGCAGCGGCCGCGTCGACCGCGCGCTGGCGTTGATGGAGGCCGGCGCCGACCCGCACGCCCTGCCGCCGCCCGGCGAACGCGACCAGCGCGCGCTGCCCGTGCTGGCCGCGGTGTTGCCCGACCTGCGCCTGCTGCGCGCGCTGATCGCCGCCGGGGTCGACGTCAACACGGCGCACGCCGGGATGACGCCGCTGCTGGCCGCGACCCGCGACAGCTGGCACGGACGCCCGGAAGCGGTGATGACCCTGCTCGCCAACGGCGCCGACCCGCGCGCGCCGGACGCCGAGGGCAACACCCCGCTGCACCACGCCGCGCGCAGCTCCGACCCGGGCGTCGCCGCGCTGCTGCGCGACGCCGCGGCCGAACTCGACGCGGTCAACGCCGACGGGGTGACCCCGCTCGGCATGGCCTGCGCCAGCGGCAACTGGCGGCTGGCGCGCTTCCTGCTCGAGCGCGGCGCGAAGCCCGAGCCCGAGGGCGCCAGCCCGGCGCTGCTGGCCGCGGCCGGCGGCGACGAGGACGACCCGGCCGGCGTGCAACTGCTGCTCAAGCACAAGGCGCGCGCCGACGCCCGCGACGCGCGCGGCCGCAGCGCGCTGCACGAGGCCGCGCTGGCCGGCAACGCCGAGATCCTCGGCGTGGTGCTGGGCGCCGGCGCCGACGTGCAGGCCGCCGATGCCGATGGCCGCACGCCGCTGCTGGAGGCCGCGCGCGGCGCGTCCGCGCCTGCGATCGAGGCGCTGGTCGCCGCCGGCGCCGACCTCGCCGCGGTGGACGCCGATGGCCGCGGCGCGCTCGCCCTGGTGTGCCGCGCGGAGGCACCGTCGCCGGCCCTGGTGCGCCGCCTGCTCGAACTCGGCGCCGATCCCGAACAGGCCGACCACGACGGCAAGCGCGCGCTCGAGCACGCCGCCGAGGCCGGCCGCTGGGCGCTGGTGGCGGCGCTGGACGCCGGCTACGCGTTGCCCGCGGCGGTCGCCGACGACGGCCAGGAAAGGGCCGAACTGCCTGATCGCGCGCCGATCGAACTGCTGCGCGAAGGCCTCGCCGCCGGCCCCCACGACGGCCTCGCCCCGCTCGCCCGGCTGCTGTCGCCGGCCGAGCTCGGCCGGCTGCTGGTCGACGCGGACGTCTCCGCCTCGCCGGCCCGGATCGACTGGCTGCTGGCGCAGGGCGCCGACGCCGACGCGCGCGCGCAAGGCGGCGACAACCCCGCCTTCGCCCTGCTCGCGCGCGGCCCGGCCGCATTGCCGGCGCTGCAGGCGCTGCTGCGGCGCGGCGTGCCGCCCACGGGCGCCGGCGGCCTCGCCCGCTTCCTCGCCGCCTGCGCCGCCGGCGACCAGGGCGCGCGCGGCCACGAAACCTTCGCCCTGGAACTGCTGGAGCGCGGCGCCGATCCGTTCGCACCCTCGCCCGCCGGCGACCCGCCGCTGGCGCTCGCGGTACGCCTGGGCTGGCTGCGCCTGGCCGAGCGCCTGCTCGACAGCGGCAGCGCGCTGGAAGCGCGCGACAGCCGCGGCATGACCGCGCTGCACCTGGCCGCCGCGCTCGGCCGCGAACCGGCGGTGCGCCTGCTCGTCGCGCGCGGCGCCTCGCCCGACACCCGCGCCGCCGACGGCCAGACCCCGCTCGGCGTCGCCCTCGCCAGCGGCCGCCGCGACCTCGCCGACTGGCTGGACTGGCGCGGCTGGCCGCTGCCGCGCCGCCCGCTGCAGGCGACCGACGTGCCGGCCGCGGCGATCGCCGGCGATGCCGATGCGGTGCGCCGCCTGCTCGCTCTCGGCCTGCCGGTAGACGCCACCGACAGCCAGGGCTGCACCGCGCTGTTGCGCGCGGCCGGCGGCGGCCATCGCGCGACCGTCGACCTGCTACTCGCGCGCGGCGCCGACCCGAAGCGCGCCGCGCACACCGGCGCGACCCCGCTGTCGGCCGCGGTGAGCATGCGCCACGGCGAGATCGTCGACCGCCTGCTCGCCGCCGGCGCCGGCCTCGAGCAGCGCCTGCCGGGCGAAGTCACCGTGCTGATGCTGGCCGCCGCGCTCGGCCTGCCGGACGTGTGCGCGCGCCTGCTGCAGGCCGGCGCCAACGTGCACGCGCAGGACGCGCAGGGACTGACCCCGCTGCACTGCGCGACGCTGTTCGGCTTCACCGCACGCGAGCGGCCGCGCCTGCTCGCCCTGCTCGACACCCTGCTGCTGGCCGGCGCCGACGCCGACGCCGCGGCCGCCGGCAACGCCACGCCGCTGCTGCTCCTGCTCGGCGCGCGCGCCGAACCCGGCAGCGCGGTGGACGAGGACGTGCTGCTGGCCGGCGTCGAGCGCCTGCTCGACGAGGACGTCGCGCTCGACGCGCAGGACCCGCGCGGCTTCGGCCCGCTGCACCTGGCCGCGCTGCACGGCCTGCTGCGCACCACCCAGTACCTGCTGCGCGCAGGCTGCGACCCGGACCTGCGCGACGCGCTCAACCGCAGCCCGCGCGAGATCGCGGTGATGCGCGGTTTCGTCGACGTCGCCGCCGAATTCGCCCCGGCGGTGCAGGGCGTGTCGATGGCGCGCTTCCTGCGCGACCGGGGCTAGTCCCCGGCTCCCAGCTCCTTCCCCAGCACGCCCTCGCCGCGGTCGGCGGCGAACAGCTGCTCGAGGTCGCGGCGCGCCTCCTGCGAGGTCTGGATCAGCGCCGCCTCGTCGTCGTAGACCTGGTGCTGGCTGACCAGCAGCGCCTCGTCGTGCGCGCGGAAACGCTCGGCGCGGCTGGCGGCGGCGTCCTCGGGCTGGCCGAGCGCGACCAGCACCCGCTCGCCCATCTTCAGGCTGGAGTGGAAGGTCTCGCGCACCGCCTGCGCGCCGAGGTCCATCAGTTCCCACGCGTGGCGGCGGTTGCGGGCACGCGCGAACACCGTCGCCTGCGGATAGTGGCGGCGCAGCACGCGCACGGTGGCGAGGTTGCTTTCCGGATCGTCGATCGCGACCACGAACACGCGCACGTGGGCCGCGCCGGCGGCGCGCAGCAGCTCCGGCCGCGCCGGATCGCCGTAGTAGAGCTGGCTGCCGAAGCGGCGCATGAAGTCGACCTGCTCCGGGCTGTGCTCGATCGCGATGAACGGAATGCGCTGCGCCGCGAGCAGGCGCGCGATGATCTGGCCGAAGCGGCCGAAGCCGGCGATCAGCACCTGCGGCCGCTGCTCGGGGATGCGGTCGAACGGGCGCTGCGCGCGCGGCGCCGACTCCGGCAACAGCCGCGAGACGACGATCAGCAGCAGCGGCGTCAGCGCCATCGACACGCCCACCATCGCCACCAGCCGGTCGCGCTCGGCGCCGCTGATCAGGGCGGCACGCTGCGCCTCGCCGAAGATGACGAAGGCGAACTCGCCGCCCAGCGCCAGCACGCTGGCGAGCAGCAGCGCGCCGCGCGTGTCCAGCCCGCCCGGACGGCGGCCGATCGCGAACAGCAGGCCGAACTTCACCGCCAGCAGCACCACCACCCCGCCGCCGATCAGCAGCGGTTCGCTCGCCACCCGCTGCAGGTCGATGCTCATGCCCACGGCCATGAAGAACAGGCCGAGCAGCAGGCCCTCGAACGGCTGGACCTGCGATTCGAGCTCGTGCCGGAATTCCGAATCGGCGAGCAGCACGCCGGCCAGGAACGCGCCGAGGCCCGCGCTCAGGCCCGCCAGCTGCAGCAGCCACGCGCTGCCGAGCACGACCAGCAGCGCGGTCGCGGTGAACACCTCGGGCATGCGCGAGCGCGCGACGATCCGGAACACCTGGCGCAGCAGCAGCCGTCCGCCGAACACCAGCACCGCGATCGCCGCCAGCGCGCGCAGCGCCAGCCACCATAGCGGCACCGTCTCCTCGCCGTGGACGTGGCCCAGCAGCGGGATCGCCGCCAGCAGCGGGATCGCGGCGAGGTCCTGGAACAGCAGGATCGCGAACGCGAGCCGGCCGTGGTCGCTGGTCAGGGCCTTGCGTTCGGCGAGCAACTGCAGGCCGACCGCGGTGGACGACAGCGCGAGGCCGAGGCCGACCACCAGCGCCGCCCGCCAGGACAGTCCGGTCAGCAGCGCCAGCCCGCCGAGCGCGAGCCCGCACGCCAGCACCTGCAGGCCGCCGACCCCGAACACCGGCCGCCGCATCACCCGCAGGCGCGCCGGCGACAGCTCCAGGCCGATCACGAACAGCAGCATCACCACGCCGATCTCGCTGGCGGCCAGCACCGGATCGGCGTTGGCGATCACGCCCAGGCCGAACGGCCCCAGCGCCACGCCCGCGGCGAGGTAGCCGAGCACCGCGCCGAGGCCGAAGCGCCGGAACACCGGCACCGCGACCACCGCCGCGAGCAGGAACAGCAATGCGAGTTCGAGGCCGCCTCCGTGCATGCTCCGATTATGCGGTCCGCACGGCCCCGCGCGAGGCGCCGCGCTGGGGATCCTGGCCGCGGGGCACGCGAGACGCGAAGGGTTGTTCCCCCTCTCCCGCTTGCGGGAGAGGGTCGGGGTGAGGGCGAGCCTTCCGCCAACCGCCGCACCCTCACCCTCGCGCTGCGCGCCCGACCTCTCCCGCAAACGGGAGAGGTGGCAGCAAGCGCCCCTTGGCTTCCCTCCCCGGAGCGTGGCGCTCCACCCCGGTGGCTGGCGCCGCCGACGCGGCCTGCGTCAGCCCTGCAGCAGCAGCGCGAACGGCCCCAGCTGCGAACCCATCGCCAGCGCCACCGTGTTCGGCTCGGCGGCGAGCTCCTCGGCGCTGCGCACGAAGCTCGGCGGACGCGCGCGGTAGGCCATGTCCTCGGGCAGGGTGTCCTTGACCACGTAGCCCATCAGCACGTTGACCAGTTCGCCCAGCGCGTCGCGCGCCAGCGCCTCGTCGCAGGCGGTCGACGGGATCGACAGGAACGCGCCGGCGAAGGCGGCGGCGGTGTCCATGTCGCAGGCGAGCGCGACCGCCAGCGGCCGCTCCGCCTCCACCCGCACCCACGCGCACACCGGATAGGCCTCCAGCGTCTCCCGGCACAGCAACGCCGAGAACTGCGCCTGGGTGCGCAGCAGGCGCGGGAACAGCCGCGTGCAGGTCGCGATCGTGCCTTCCGCCATCGCTCGCAGCGGGTGGCCGTCGAGCCGGTCCTCCAGCGCGGACAGCGCTTCCGCGCGGTCGGCCTGGTGCGCCGACAGCTCGGCTTCCAGGGTCGCGCGATCGAGCGTGCCCTGTTCGACCAGGATCTCGCCGAACAGCTTGCGCCGCGCCTTCTGCTGCTCCAGCAGCAGGTCCACCTGGGCCGCGGTCAGCAGGCCCAGCTCCTGGGCGATGTCGCCGAAGCGGCGATCCTCGCGGCGCTGGCGGGTGTTGATCTCCTGCGCCTGGGCGGCGCTGAGCAGGCCCTGCGCCTGCGCCAGCTCGCCGAGCATCGGGTTGGAGGCGCGCTGCGCCTCGAGCGCGGCGAGCAGCTGGGTGGCGTCGATCACCCCGCGCTCGAGCAGGAACTGGCCGAAGAACTTGGCTGCCATGCGCTGCGCCTCAGGCGGTGACGTCGGCCAGCACGCGCTTGAGCACGGCCGGGTCGATGGGCTTCTGCAGGTAGCTGCGCGCGCCGATGCGCAGGCAGTGCTCGATGTCCTGCTGCGCGCCGAGCGAGCTCAGCACGACCACCCGCGCCTGCGGGTCGAACGCGAGGATCTGCTCCAGCGCCTGCTTGCCGTCGGTCTCCGGCATCACCAGGTCGAGCAGGACCACGTCCGGGCGCAGCTCGCGGTACAGGGCGACCGCCTGCGCGCCGTCGCCGGCCTCGCCCGCGACCTGGTAGCCGCAGTCGGCGAGCTGCGACGCGGTGAGCATGCGCAGTGCGCGCGAGTCGTCGCACAGCAGCACGGTGGGTGTGGTCATTGCGGGCTCCGCCAGACGGGTCGTATCGGAGCCGGTAACGGCCGCGGGGGCGGCGACTTGAGCCGGCCGTCACGCGGCGTGCACACCTCAGCCGCGACCGTGCGGCCGGAACAGGGAGGACGTCCATGGGTGCGAACCAGCTGCCGCCGGACCTGCAAGCGGAACTCGACGCGCTGGAAGAGGCGATGCCGCGCCTGCAACTGCAGCACCTGGGCGGCATGTTCGCCTTCGCCAACGCCTGGGCCGAGCGCCACGACGCCCTGCTGCGGCGCACCCCGGCGCCGCAGCGCCCGGAGATGGAGGCGCGGCTGCGCCGGATCGGGATCCGCTGGGGGATGGTGCCCGGCGCCCGGGTCACCACGCAGTTCCCGGCGCTGGCGCCGGTGCCGGAGCGGCGGCGGGCCTGACCCGGCCTGGACGCGGACAAAAAAACGCCGGCGCGGAGCCGGCGTTTTCGCGAGCGGCAGGGCGGTGGCCCTAGCGCTTCATCGACGCGAAGAACTCGTCGTTGGACTTGGTGTTCTTCATCTTGTCCAGCAGGAACTCCATCGCGCCGATCTCGTCCATCGGGTGCAGCAGCTTGCGCAGGATCCAGATCTTTTGCAGCAGGTCCGGCTCGATCAGCAGGTCCTCGCGGCGGGTGCCCGAGCGGTTGATGTCGATCGCCGGGAACACGCGCTTCTCGGAAATGCGGCGGCTCAGGTGCACCTCGGAGTTGCCGGTGCCCTTGAATTCCTCGTAGATCACCTCGTCCATCTTCGAACCGGTGTCGATCAGCGCGGTCGCGATGATGGTCAGCGAGCCGCCCTCCTCGACGTTGCGCGCGGCGCCGAAGAAGCGCTTGGGCCGGTGCAGCGCGTTGGCGTCCACGCCGCCGGTCAGCACCTTGCCCGAGGACGGCACCACGTTGTTGTAGGCGCGCGCGAGACGGGTGATCGAGTCGAGCAGGATCACGACGTCCTTCTTGTGCTCCACCAGGCGCTTGGCGCGCTCGATCACCATCTCGGCGACCTGCACGTGACGCGCGGCCGGTTCGTCGAAGGTCGAGGAGATCACCTCGCCGCGCACGGTGCGCTGCATCTCGGTGACTTCCTCCGGGCGCTCGTCGATCAGCAGCACGATCAGATGCACGTCCGGGTGGTTGGTGGTGATCGCGGTGGCCACCTGCTGCAGCATCATCGTCTTGCCGGCCTTCGGCTGGGAGACGATCAGCGCGCGCTGGCCCTTGCCCTGCGGCGCCATCAGGTCGAGGATGCGGCCGGTGATGTCCTCGGTCGAGCCGTCGCCGCGCTCGAGCCGGAAGCGCCGGCGCGGGAACAGCGGGGTCAGGTTCTCGAACAGGACCTTGTTCTTGGACGCCTCGATCGGCTCGCCGTTGATGGTGTCCACCACCGCCAGCGCGAAGTAACGCTCGCCGTCCTTCGGCCAGCGGATGCGGCCGGAGAGGTGGTCGCCGGTGCGCAGGTTGAAGCGGCGGATCTGCGAGGGCGAGATGTAGGTGTCGTCGGGGCCGGCCAGGTAGCTGGCGTCGGCCGAGCGCAGGAAACCGAAACCGTCCGGCAGGATTTCCAGCACGCCGTCGGCGGCGACGCCCTCGCCGTGGCGGGTCAGCACCTTGAGCAGGGCGAAGATCACGTCCTGCTTGCGCGCGCGGGCGACGCCCTCGTGGATGTTCAGCTGCTCGGCGATCTCCAGCAGCTTCTGCGCGGGCATCCGCTTGAGGTCGCCCAGCGAGTACTGCGGGAAGCCTTCGGGGATGTTCGGCGCCGGGCGGTTCTGCTGCGGCGGGTAGTCGTTGCCGTTGCCGTCCTGCGGCAGGCCGTCGTCGCGGTGGCGGTCGCGCTGGCGGTCGCGGCGGTTGCGGAAGCGCTCGCGCCGGCTCATGCGGCCGCCGCCGTCGCGCTGCTCGCGGGACTCGCCGTCGCGCGATTCCTGGCCCTCGCGCGCGTCATCGCCGCCCTGCTCGGCGGCGGGCGCCGGGGCCGCGGGTTCGCTGGCGGCGGGAGCGGCCGGTGCTGCGGTGGCGGCGGGGCTGTCGTCGCCGGCTTCGGGACGGGGGGCGCGCGGCTTGCGCACGCGCTTCTCGGCGCTATCGCCGGCGTCGGGGGTGTTGTCTGACAAGCGGAAAGTCCTCGCTGGGTGCGAGCGCCCGCGGGCTGCGGGCGGAAGGCATCGAGATGGGTGCGGCGGCCGACCGGGGAACCCTGGACCGGGACCGGTGATGCGCCGGGTGTGGAGCAGAAACTAGCATCGGGCCCGCGCGCCGGCAAGCGGGCGCGGGCCGCGGTTCAGCTGGCGCCTCAGAGCGCCTTGTCGATCAGCTGGGCCAGCTGGGCCTTGCCGACCGCGCCGATCTGGGTGCCCTGCACCTGGCCGTCCTTGAACACCAGCAGCATCGGGATCGAGCGCACGTGGTACTTGAGCGCGGTCGCGCGGTTCTGGTCGATGTCGACCTTCACCACCTTGGCGCGGCCCTGGTAGTTGTCGGCCAGCTCGTCCAGCGCCGGCGCGATCATCTTGCACGGACCGCACCACTGGGCCCAGAAATCCACCAGCACCGGCTGATCGGATTGCAGGACGACGCTGTCGAAATCGGCGTCGGTGGCGTGGATGACCTTGTCGCTCATGGGGGCTCCTGCGGGACGGTGTGCTGGACGAGACGTGAAAAATCAAGCGCATGCGCGCGGTTCGCGCCGCCGGCTTGCTGTTAGACTGGGGCGTTTTCGCGGGGATTCAAGCGCCAGGCGCCGACCCCGGAATGTCCCGGCAGTCTGCTTCGACGACGCCGGCCACGCAAGCGCGCCGCCCCGCCGCGGCCCGCCTCTTCGCATCCAGAGCATGAGCGACAAACCCCTTACCGACATTTCCTTCTCGCAGTTCGACCTGCACCCGGCCCTGCTCGCGGGGCTCGAGGCCGCCGGCTTCTCGCGCTGCACGCCGATCCAGGCGCTGACCCTGCCGGTCGCCCTGCCCGGCCGCGACGTCGCCGGCCAGGCGCAGACCGGCACCGGCAAGACCCTGGCCTTCCTGATCGCGGTCATCAACCGCCTGCTGACCCGCCCCGCGCTGGCCGAGCGCAAGCCGGAGGACCCGCGCGCGCTGATCCTGGCGCCCACCCGCGAGCTGGCGATCCAGATCCACAAGGACGCGGTGAAGTTCGCGTCCGACCTCGGCCTCAAGTTCGCCCTGGTCTACGGCGGCGTGGACTACGACAAGCAGCGCGCCCAGCTGCAGGCCGGCGCCGACGTGATCATCGCCACCCCCGGCCGCCTGATCGACTACGTCAAGCAGCACAAGGTGGTCAGCCTGCACGCCTGCGAGGTGTGCGTGCTGGACGAGGCCGACCGCATGTTCGACCTCGGGTTCATCAAGGACATCCGCTTCCTGCTGCGGCGCATGCCGATCCGCACCGAGCGGCAGACCCTGCTGTTCTCGGCCACGCTCAGCCACCGCGTGCTCGAGCTGGCGTACGAGCACATGAACGAGCCGGAAAAGCTCGTCGTCGAGACCGAGTCGGTGACCGCCGCGCGCGTGCGCCAGAAGCTCTATTACCCGTCCGACGAGGAAAAGATCCCGCTGCTGATCGCGCTGCTCTCGCGCAGCGAGGGCGCGCGCACGATGGTGTTCGTCAACACCAAGGCGTTCGTCGAGCGGGTCGCGCGCGCGCTGGAGCGCGCCGGCTACCGGGTCGGCGTGCTGTCCGGCGACGTGCCGCAGAAGAAGCGCGAATCGCTGCTGAAGAAGTTCCAGGCCGGCCAGCTCGAGATCCTGGTCGCCACCGACGTCGCCGCGCGCGGCCTGCACATCGACGGCGTGCAGTACGTCTACAACTTCGACCTGCCGTTCGACGCCGAGGACTACGTCCACCGGATCGGCCGCACCGCGCGGCTGGGGGCCGAGGGCGACGCGATCAGCTTCGCCTGCGAGCGCTACGGCATGTCGCTGCCGGACATCGAGGCCTTCATCGGGCAGAAGATCCCGGGCGAACACGTGACGCCGGACATGCTCGTCGCGCTGCCGCGTGCGCCGCGCGCGCGTCCGGAAGGCGGCGACGGCGGCGAGGACGACGACAGCATCAGCACGATCTTCCGCGAGGCGCGCGAGCAGCGCGCGGCCGACGAGCAGCGGCGCGGCGGCGGGCGTCGCGGCGCCGGCCCGCGTTCCGGCCACGGCGGCCGGGAGGGCGGCGTAGGCCGCCGCGAGCGCGGCCCGCGCCCGCCGCGCAAGCCGGAAGCCCTCCCGTCCGGTACGGGTGGCCCCGCGGGCGACGAGGAGGCGCAAGCCGCCGGCGCCGCCGCGCAAGCCTTCGTCGGCGCGCCGACCCCGGGGTCCGACGCCGAACGCGCGCCGCGCAAGCGCCGCCGCCGGCGCGGCGGCCGCAAGGTCGAAGGCGCCGACGCGGCCAACGGCAACGGCGGTGGCAACGGCCGGCAGGCCGGCACCGGCGCACGTGGCGAAGGCGGGCGTTCCCCGCGCGCGAACGCGCCGGCACCGGCCGCTTCCGCACCGGCCGCGCCGGCCGCGCCGCAGGGCGACAAGCCGTCGCTGCTGTCGCGCCTGGGCCGCGGCCTGAAGTCGCTGGTGACGCGCGCGCCGCGGTCGCAGCACTAGGAAGCGGGAGACGGAGACGGGAGACGGGAGACGGAGTTTCCTGCCGTCGTCCCGGCGCAGCCCGGGATCCTTCTTCTTCCGTCCGCCACTCGTAGAGCGGCGCTTTGTCCGCTGCGTGAGCCCCGCCGGCGGAGCAAGCTCCGCTCCACGCGATGAGGACCGGGACGACCGCGCGGCCGGGCGTGAACGCCGGCGGCGCTGGCCGCCCGCGACGGCGCAGGCCATACTGCCGTCTCCCGCACGCCTCGCCGCCCGCATGCCGGTCCTGCGTTTCGACAACGTCAGCAAGCACTATCCCGGTGGACAGCGCGCGTTGGCCGACGTCAGCTTCGCGGTGGACGAGGGCGAGATGCTGTTCGTCACCGGCCACTCCGGCGCCGGCAAGAGCACCCTGCTGAAACTCATCCACCTCGCCGAGCGGCCGAGCCGCGGCGCGGTGCTGTTCGGCGAGCGCAACCTGCTCAAGGTGCGCGGCGCGCGGGTGCCGCTGCACCGGCGCGAGGTCGGCGTGGTGTTCCAGGACCACCGCCTGCTCGCCGACCGCAGCGTGCAGGAGAACGTCGCCCTGCCGCTGATCCTGCGCGGCCTGCGCCGCGGCGACATCGCCAAGCGGGTGCGCTCGGTGCTGGAGCGGCTCGGCCTCGGCGCGCGCGAACGCGCCCTGCCGGCGCAGCTGTCGGCCGGCGAACAGCAGCGCGTCGGCATCGCCCGCGCGGTGGTCGCCGAGCCGAAGCTGCTGGTCGCCGACGAGCCGACCGGCAACCTCGATCCCACCCTGTCCGCCGAGATCATGGCCCTGTTCGCCGAACTGCCGGCGCGCGGCACCAGCGTGCTGGTCGCCAGCCACGACCTGCAGCTGATCAAGCGCATGAAGCGGCGCGTGCTGGTGCTCGACCATGGCCAGCTGGTGGACGACATCGCGCCGGAGGACCTGGTCGATGCCTGAGCGCAGCACCGGCGCGCGCCCGCCGTCGCGGATCGGCACCTGGCTGGACCACCACCTGTACAGCCTGGTCGCCAGCCTCGGCCGGATCGCGCGCCGGCCGTGGGCGACCGTGCTCACGGTCGGGGTGATGGCGGTGGCGCTGGCGCTGCCGCTGGGCCTGGGGCTGGTGCTGCAGAACGTCGCGCGCTTTTCCGGCGACGTGCAACGCGCGCGCGAGGTCAGCGTGTTCCTGAAACCCGAAGTGGACGTCGCGCGGGCGCAAGCGATCGCGGCGGCCCTGCGCGGACGCGCCGACGTCGGCAGCGTCGCCCTGCGCACGCCCGACCAGGGCCTGGCCGCATTGCGCGCGCAGGGCCTGGGCGCGGCGATCGACGCGGTCGCCGCCGATCCCGCCGCCGGCAATCCGCTGCCCAGCGTGCTGGTGGTGACCCCGCGCGGCGACGAGGCGCTGCTCGCCGAGTCCCTGCAGCAGCTGCCGGAAGCCGACCTGGTCCAGCACGACGCGCTGTGGCGGCAGCGGCTGGACGGCTGGCTGCGCTTCGGCGGGCGGCTGGCGCTGGTGCTGGCGGCCCTGCTCGGCCTGGGCGCGTTGCTGGTGGTCGGCAACACGGTGCGGCTGGACATCCAGTCGCGGCGCGAGGAGATCGGCGTGCTGCAGCACCTGGGCGCCAGCGACGGTTTCATCCGCCGGCCCTTCCTCTACCTCGGCGCGTGGTACGGTCTGGCGGCCGGCGCGCTCGCGCTCGGCCTGCTGACCGCGGCCTGGCTCGCCCTGCAGGCACCGCTGGCGGAACTGGCCGCCAGCTACGGCAGCCGCTTCGTCCTGGCCGGGGTGGATCCACGCGAAGGCGCGCTGGTCCTGCTCGGCGCGACCGCGCTCGGCTGGCTGGGCGCGGGCCTCGTCACCGGCCACTACCTGCGCCAGACCCGTCCCACGGAGACCTGATGGAACCCGGCAGCGAGCACGACCTGCGCCACCTCGCCTCCGACGCCCCGCGGGTGATGGTCGTCGACGGTTCGAAACTGGTGCGCAAGCTGATCGGCGACGTGCTCGCGCGCGAACTGCCGGGCGCGGAGATCGTCGCCTGCGACGGCCTCGCCAGCGCGCGCGCCGCGCTCGCCGACAAGCCGGTCGACCTCGTCACCACCTCGCTGGTGCTGCCCGACGGCGACGGCATGGCGCTCGCGCGCAGCGTGCGCGAGGCCGGCGCGCAGCGCTACGTGCCGGTGATCGTCGTCTCGGGCGACGTGCAGTCGCGGCTGGAGTCGCGCACGCTGGGCGAGGACGTCACCGACTATTTCGACAAGGCGCTCGGCCACGGCGCGCTGGCCGCGTTCATCCGCGGCTACGTGCAGCCGGAGGCGATTCCCGGCGCGCGCGTGCTGTACGTGGAGGACAGCAAGGTGGTCGCCGCGGCGACCAAGCGCATGCTCGCCCGCCACGGGATGCAGGTGATCCACACGATCGGCGCCGAGGAGGCGCTCGAGTACCTGCAGGCGCACCGTGCCGGCGACGACGCGCCCGGCGCCGACCTCGTGCTGACCGACGTCTACCTCAAGGGCGCGCTCAGCGGACGCGACCTGCTGCACCGGATCCGCGGCGAGTTCGGTTACGGCAAGCGCGCGCTGCCGGTGCTGGTGATGACCGGCGACGCCAACCGCGACAACCAGAGCCAGCTGCTGCGCGAGGGCGCCAACGACCTCGTGATCAAGCCGATCGAGGAGCGGCTGCTGGTGACCAAGGCGCTGTTCCAGCTGCGGCTGGCGCGGTTGCCGGAGCGGCGCGCGTTCGATGCCTGAGCGGGTGGCCCGGAGGCCGACCTGCCGCTTCGGCGGCGGGGGCGCGGGGGAAGGCGGGACCCGCTCGAGTCGCTCCCCGATACTCGCTTGGTCGAGCGGATCCCGCCTCCCCTCGCGCACGCCCGGATGAACGAGGACCGCATCCAGCTCGAACCGTCCTGGAAGGCGCGCGTCGGCGACTACCTGCGCCGGCCGGCGATGCAGGAGCTCGCCGCGTTCCTGCGCCAGCGCAAGGCCGCAGGCGCGCGCATCTACCCGGCCGGCGGCGAGATCTTCGCCGCGCTCGACGCGACGCCGTTCGACCAGGTGAAGGTGGTGATCCTCGGCCAGGATCCCTATCACGGCCCTGGCCAGGCGCACGGCCTGTGCTTCTCGGTGCAGCCGGGCGTGCCGCCGCCGCCATCGCTGGAAAACATCTTCAAGGAACTGCAGCGCGACCTCGGCATCGCGCGCCCGCGCCACGGCTGCCTGCGGCACTGGGCCGACCAGGGCGTGCTGCTGCTCAACAGCGTGCTCACGGTCGAGGACGGCCGCGCCGGCGCGCACGCCGGCAAGGGCTGGGAGGGCTTCACCGACCACGTGGTGGACGTGCTCAACCGCGAGCGAGAGGGGCTGGTGTTCCTGCTGTGGGGCAGCTACGCGCAGAAGAAGGGCGCGGTGATCGACACCGCGCGGCACCGGGTGCTGCGCGCGCCGCACCCGTCGCCGCTGTCGGCGCATCGCGGCTTCATCGGCTGCGGGCACTTCTCCGCCGCCAACGACTACCTGGTGCGCCATGGCCGGACGCCGATCGACTGGTCGCTGCCGCCCGTGGACGTCGCGGCGATGGCGCCCGCGCGCAGGTGAACGCCGCGACCGTTCAATGCACGAACAGGCGTAAGGTCGAGGTCCGCACCCGCGTGCCGGCGGTGCCGGTGACGGTCACCGTGTAGGTGCCGGCGACCGCGCCGGTCGAGGCGCGCAACACCAGCCGCGAAGTGGCGCTCCCGTTCGCCGGCGGCGTCACCGGATTGGTCTCGAACGAACCGGTCACGCCGGACGGCAGGCCCGAGACCGACATCGTTACCGGCGCGCTGAAGCCGTCGCTGCTGGTGACGGTGATGATCTTCCCGCCGCTGCGGCCGGGATCCAGCGCCATCGTCGCCGAGTTGGACAAGGCGAAATCGCCGGACACGGGCGGCGGCGCCAGCGCGGCCTTGTGGCAGCTGCCGCTGAAGCTGTCGGTCCAGCTTGCGCCCGCCACCGGCACGAAGCGGCCCGCGTAACCGAGCGGCGACAGGGTCAGCGCGAGCACGCCCATCGCGGTCGCCTGGCTGGCGCGCAGCAGCGGATGGCTGCCCAGCGTGGTGTACAGGTTGGTACCGCCGGTGCCGACGACGAGCTGCACCAGGCCGTCCGTGCGCGCGCTCGCGGTACCGTCCATCGGTGCGTAGCGCTGGTAGTTGTGGTCGTGTCCGTTGATGACCAGGTCCGCCTTGGCCGCGTACAGCCGATCCCAGATCGGCTTCACCCCGCTGTAGCCCGTGTACTCGCCGACGCTCACCAGCGGATGATGGAAGATCGCCGCCGTGCACGGCTTGGTGTTGGCGGCGAGGTCGGCGCTGAGCCAGGCCAGCTGCGCGGTGGCGCTGGTGCCGTTGGTGCGGGTGTTGAGGCCGATCACGTGCCAGTCGCCGACGTCCACGCTCCACCAGCCGTTGCCGCGTTCGCCGGCGGGGCCGAACCGCTCGCCCACCCCGTTGAAATAGTCGAAGTAGCCGGCGGCGCCCGAGGTCCAGTACTCGTGGTTGCCCGGCACCGGCAGGATCAGCGGCTTGAACCGCCCCCAGTTCGGATCGAAGCGTTCCTCGTATTGCGCCAGCGAGCCGTGGTTGTACACGTTGTCGCCGGCGACGAAGGCGGCGAGCGGGTCGAGCGCAATCACCACGTCCGAGGTGCGGCGGCAGTCGACCGGGGTGTAGTCGCAGATGTCGCCGGCGCCGGCGATCACCGCCGTGCTCTGCGCCAGCGGCAGGCTGCCGGCGTTGAGTTCCTCCAGCTCCAGCCGGCTGCCGCTGTTGGCGAACCGGGTCTCCACGTCCACGCAGGCGCCGCGCAGGGCGCGGGTGTGGAAGCTGCGGCCGTTCCAGGTCGTGCCGGAGAACGTCGCCTGGTCGCCGCCGGTACTGCGCAGCATGACCGAGTCGCTGCCCTGCAGGGTGAGGGTGGCGATGCCCAGCCGCAGCCAGGTCGCGCCCGGCTCGCAGACCTGGCGGGTGCCGCTGCTGCCGATGTCCAGCGCCAGCGCGCGGGTGCTCGCGCTGTCCTCGACCAGTTGCAGGGTGCGCTGGGCGGCGGCAGGCGAGGCGAGCAAGGCGCACGCGACGATCGCGGCGCCCCAGACCTGGCGGAATCCGAATCGCGAATTGGCGTGCATCGTGGTGCTCCTCGAACTGCGGGTATTCCGAGCCAACGCGCGCCCTCCGTGGCGACGGTCAGGGCACCGGGCGTTGGGCGCGGAACCAGGTCCCGCAGGGTGCCCGGCGCCGGCCCGCCGCCAGGTGACGGCCCGCCCCTTGGGTCCGCGCCCGGTCGCCCCCACACCGGTTTGACGCCCGTCGTGGCGTACTCGCGGTGGGCGGACGCAAAGGGGGAAAGCCGGGATCCGGCGTTCCATGAATGCAACGCTCAGGAACTTTCCCTTCGATTAGCAGTCACCCATAGCCACTGCTAAACTCCTGACCATGAGCCAATCCATGACCCATGCCCTTGTTCCCAGCAACCTGCCGGTCCCGGCGGGCACCCTGCCGAGCGCGCTCGGTTCGCTGGAGGCCTACATCGGCGCGGTGCACCAGATCCCGGTGCTGTCGGTCGAGGACGAGCAGGCCCTGGCGCGCCGTTACCGCGACGAGGACGACCTCGACGCCGCGCGCCAGCTGGTGATGTCGCACCTGCGCTTCGTCGTGCACGTCGCGCGCGGCTACAGCGGTTACGGGCTGCAGCTCGGCGACCTGATCCAGGAAGGCAACATCGGCCTGATGAAGGCGGTCAAGCGCTTCGACCCGGACATCGGCGTGCGCCTGGTCAGCTTCGCGGTGCACTGGATCCGCGCCGAGATGCACGAATTCATCCTGCGCAACTGGCGCATCGTCAAGGTCGCCACGACCAAGGCGCAGCGCAAGCTGTTCTTCAACCTGCGCAAGAGCAAGACCCGCCTGGGCTGGCTCAACGCGGAGGAAGTGCGCGCGGTCGCCGCCGACCTCAACGTGTCCGAGCGCGACGTGCTGGAGATGGAGTCGCGCCTGTCCGGCCGCGACATCGGCTTCGACGCGCCCGCCGACGAGGACGACGACCACGCACCGCCCGCGCCCGCGCACTACCTGGTCGCCCACGACGAGGACCCGTCGCAGGCCTACGAGCGCGCCGACAGCGAGGCCGACCAGCTGGAAGTGCTGCGCGAGGGCCTGCAACGCCTGGACGCGCGCTCGCGCGACATCATCCGCCGCCGCTGGCTGGACGACGGCAACAAGGTGACGCTGCAGGAACTCGCGGACGAGTACGGCGTGTCCGCCGAACGCATCCGCCAGATCGAGGCGAACGCGCTGAAGAAGATGAAGGCATTGTTCGCCGCCTGAACGCGCCAGCCCTTCCCTGGAACGGCCCGGGTCTCCGGGCCGTTCGCGTGTTTGCGGCGCGCGCGACGATCGCGCTTGACGCGACGCTAATCCCGCGCCCGACAGGATGGAGGATCGATCCGTACCGGAGGCGCGACGATGCCCCATCCCACCGCACCCCACGGCGACGAGCGCCTGCCTTCGCGCCTGACCCAGCGCGCGCCCGGCGTGCCCGGCGACGATCCGCATCCCGGCTACGCCGGCAGCCGCCTGCTGGACGATCCGACCGACAGCGCGCTGCGCTCCGCTTCCATGCCCACGCCGCCGCCCGGCCTCGAACCTGGCGAGGCCTCGCTGTCGCTGCCGGCCGGCACCGGCTTCACCGGCGTGGGCCAGGCTTGGCAGACAGGCGGGCATACCCTGGGCCCCGGCGGCGGCGGCGAACGCGCGCTCGCCGGCCGCGGCGACCGCGACCGCGCCGCGCGCGACGACCACGACAGCCTGGACGGCCCAGCCGGCCTCTGACCCGCGCCGCTGCCGGGATCGCGCTACGATCCGGGCATGGCGGGGGACACGGCTTGCACCATCCGGTACCGGCGCACGCGCGAGGGCGGCCTGCGCGTGTGGGTCGCCGGCGCGCGCTCGCCGGACAACACCGTGGCGTACTGGCAGCGCATCGTCGAACTGGTGAACGCGCAACGGCCGCATTGGCTGTTGCTGATCGACGAACTGGCCGGCCCCGAACTGTCCGCCGACCAATGGCGCACGCTGGTCGCCAGCCTGGTCGGCAAGGGCCTGGAGCCGGTACGCATCGCCCACGTCAAGCCGTCGGGGCTGGCCAAGCTCGAATACTGCGAACTGCACGCACGCGAGCACGGCTTCATCGCCCGCGCCTTCGTGGATGCCGCGCTCGCCGAGCGCTGGCTGCGCTACGGCGAAACCGACGAACCCCTGCTGCCCGCGCCCGCGGGTGGCTCCGGGCGGGTCTAGTCTAGGATTCCGCCGCGACCAGCCGGGCCTGGATGTCCTCCAGCCGCTGCCCGCGCGTCTCGATCCCGCTGCGCCAGAGCAGCACGCCCGATACCGCCATCGGCAGTGCGATCAGCAGCGCCGACCACGCGAAGTGGCCGAGCATGCCGGCCACGCCGAATCCGGCGCCGAGGATGCCGCCGAACTTCGAGCTCGCGGCGACCACGCCGGAGCCGGTCCCGCGCAGGTGCACCGGGTAGATCTCCGCCGCGTACGGGATCAGCATCGCGATCACCCCGCTGACGCTGACCAGCAGCGCCGCGGTGCAGGCGATCGTGAGCCCCGGCGAGCGCAGGCCGAGCAGCGCCATCGCCGCGAACGCCAGCAGCGACAGCGCGGTCAGCGCGATGAACAGCACCAGCGAGCGCACGCTGCTCCAGCGATGGTACAGCCACACCACCACGCCGATGCCGGGCAGCGCGTATACCGCCGAGCGCGCCAGCAGCGCACTGGCCGCGTGCGCGTCCACGCCGAACTGGACCAGGTTGACCGGCAGCCACAGCACGAAGCCGAAGTTCACCAGGCCCCAGGCAAGCCCGCACACCAGCAGGCCCCAGGTGATCCGCGCGTGGCGGCCGCGCAGCAACTGGCGCAGGGTCGCCGGCGGCGGCGGTGCGTCCAGCACCGGCGCGCCCGGATGCTGCGCGTCGTCGACCTCCACCGCGTCAGCCGCGCCGGTGCCGGCGAACTTGCGCAGCACCGCGCGCGCCTGGTCCTCGAGCCCGGCGTTGGACAGGAAACGCGGCGACTCCGGGATGTAGCGGTTGAGCAGCAGGATGACGATGCCGGTCGGCAGGTTGAGCAGCCACAGCACGCGCCAGCTGAACATCGGTTCCAGCAGCGCCGCCGCGCCCGCCGCGGCGAGGTAGCCGGCCGAGGTACCGACGCCGCCGAGCGCGACCAGCAGCCAGCCGCGATGCGCGGCCGGCACCGTTTCCGCCATCAGGGTGAAGGCGATCGGCAGCAGGCCGCCGGCCGAGGCGCCCATCAGGAAGCACATCACCAGGTTCCAGCCGAACAGCGGCATCGCCCCGCAGATCGCGGTGCCGATGAACATCAACGCCGACAGCAGGATGCCGGCGCGGCGGCCGAAGGCGTCGGCCATCCAGCCCCACACCACCGAGCCCACGGTGGTCCCGATCAGGGCGACGAAGGCGAGCAGGCTCGCGGTCGGCTTGCTGATCGAATATTCCGCGCTCATGCCGGGGACGACGAAGCCGAGCGTGGCCGGCTTCATTACGTCGATCGCCAGCGCCACCGCCAGCGCGGTCACCAGGGTCCAGTGCGCGCGGTTGAGCGGCACGCCGTCGGCGACGTGGAAATGCAGGTGGGTGCCGCCGCGCAGGGTGCGCCGCATCTGCGCCAGGCGCGGCATCAGGCCGTAGCCGGCGAGCAGCACGCCGGCCGGGATCACCAGCATGCCGGCCAGCATCAAGCCGTCCATCGGCATGCCGACCATCCGCCAGCCCATGTGCCGGCCCATCCAGAACATCGGCAGGTGCGCGAGCACGCCGGCGACCACCGCCGCGCAGCCCAGCCAGAACGCGAGCGGGTGGTGGAAGGACAGGCCGTTGGGCTTCATGCGCGGGACACCGGGGCGAAGCGGAAGCGGAGCAGCCGGCATCCGCGATGCGCGCACCAGGCCGTGGCCACGCAGGATACGGGGCGCGGGGCACCGGCGGGAAGCGCACCGCGCACACGGGCGCACGGGTAAGGTGGTGCCGGACTTCCCCAGGAGCCGTCCATGCCCGCCGCCCGTCACCCGCACACCCGGTGAGCATGGATCCGCAGTTGCTGTCGCCGGTCGCGCTGGCCCTGCTCGCCGGGCTCGCGGCGGCCGCCGCCACCGCGCTCGGCACGCTGCCGGTGCTGTTCGTCTCGCGCCTGGCGCAGCGCCTGCAGGACACCCTGCTCGGCTTCGGCGCCGGGATCATGCTGGCGGCGAGTGCGTTCTCGCTGGTGTTGCCGGGCATCGCCGAAGCGCGCCGGCTCGGCGCCGGCGCCTTCGCCGCCGCGCTGCTCGTCGGCGCGTCATTGCTCGCCGGTGGTGCGCTGATCCGGCTGCTCGACCGGGTCGTGCCGCACGAGCACTTCGTGAAGGGGCCGGAAGGCGGTTCGCCGCTGCGGCTCAAGCGCGCGTGGCTGTTCGTGTTCGCGATCTGCCTGCACAACCTGCCCGAAGGCCTGGCGATCGGCGTCGGTTACGCCACCGACATCACCCACGGCAACGCGCTGGCGACCGGCATCGCGCTGCAGGACATCCCCGAAGGGCTGGTGGTCGCGCTGGCCCTGCTCGCGGTGGGCTACGGCCGTGGCTGGTCGCTGCTGGTCGGCATGCTGTCGGGGCTGGTCGAGCCGCTCGGCGCGGTCGCCGGCGCCAGCGTGGTACTCGCGCTGCCGGCGCTGCTGCCGTGCGGGCTCGGCTTCGCCGCCGGCGCGATGCTGTACGTGGTCAGCCACGAGATCATTCCCGAATCGCACCGGCAGGGGCACGAGCACTTTGCCACCGCCGGCCTGCTGCTGGGCTTCGTGCTGATGATGGTGCTCGACACCGCGTTCTCCTGAGCGCGAGCGAGGAAGCCAGGGAAGAGAAGCGAGGGAACGCGCCCGCTTGGCGGCGGACGAGGTCGCGGCTGCCGACGCGCCCCTCGCCTGGAACTGCGGCGCAACGCGCGCCGCGCCCGGTTGCCGGCTCAGTGCCGGCTGCGCGATTCGCCCTTGCCGGCATCGCGGCGCGGCAGCGGCGCGGACAGGCCCATGCCGAGTTCCGCGCCCGTGGTCGGGTTGCGATCGGGGTTCGAGCGCGTGCGCAGCGCCATCGCCTCGACCGCCTGCTGCTGCGCCGCGTCCAGCCGGACCGCGCCGAGGCCGTCGCCGCCATCCATCGCGAGGAACCGTTCGCGGTCGCTGACCACCTCGAAGTTCTCGTCGCTGTTCCATGGCCCGCGCAGGTCGCCGTCGCCCTGCGAGGTGTCGACGTAAACGTCGGCGAACTGCGGCTTGCCCGGCAACTTGCCCGGCGGGAAGTTGGGTTCGATCGCGTACAGCGCCTTCTCGAACGACTTCTGGTGCGAGATCTCGCGGGTCATCAGGAAGCCGAGCGCGTCCTTCACCCCGGGATCGGCGGTGACGTTGATCAGCCGCTCGTAGACGATCTTGGCGCGCGCCTCGGCGGCGATGTTGGAACGCAGGTCGGCGGTCGGCTCGCCGATGCTGTCGATGTAGCCGGCGTTCCACAGCTGCCCGCCCGAATTGATCAGGGCCGGCCCGCCGCCGTACAGCACCTGGGTCACGTGCGAGTCGTTGCCCGCGCCCTGCAGCTTGCGGAACAGCTCGGCTTCCGAATCCACCGCCTCGGCCAGCTCGCCCTTGGCGCCCTTGTTGAGCATCGCCACGATGGTGCCGATCACCTCCAGGTGGCTGAGCTCCTCGGTGGCGATGTCGAGCAGCATGTCGCGCCGGCCGGGGTCGTCCTCGGAGAGCGCCTGGGTGAAGTAGCGCATCGCGGCGGCGAGCTCGCCCTGCGGCCCGCCGAACTGTTCCAGCATCAGGTTGGCGAGCGCCGGATTGCTTTCGTGGACGTGGACCGAATACTGCAGACGTTTGTTGTGGGCGAACATCGCGGTGGCTCCTCGTGCGTGGCGGCGGAATCCCAGACCTTCCGCATCCGCCGGTGCAAGCGCCGCGAACTTCGCCGGGTCATCAACCTGCATGCGCGCATTCGCGCGACGGCGGCCGCCGGGCCGGCAGCCGCCTGCCTGTGCACGACGTCGGCGCTCGCCCGCCGACGACGACCGCCGAGCGCCTTCACGCCGGCCCGGCTAGGATGACTCCATGAGCCCGCCCACCGACAAGCGTTCGCACCCGCGCAAGCGCGTCCTCACCGCGGCGATGGTCGCCCCCAACGGCCACCAGCACGAGGCGCAGGTGCTCGACCTCTCGCTCGGCGGCGCGCGCCTGCGCCTGCCCGACGACTGGATCCCGCGCGACGGCGCCGCGCTGCGCATCTCCTTCCTGCAGGACACCGACGAGGCGATCACCCTCGCCGGCCACGTGACCCGGGTCGCGGTGGACCACATGGGCGTGGAGTTCGATCCGGCGCAGGAAGCGCGGGTGCGCGACCTGTTCGACGCGATCGGCGCCGGCCGCTGACGCCGCCGGCCGCGCCGGCGGCGCCACGGTTCCCGCGTTACTTCACCGGCACCATCAGGTGCCGGTACGGCGTGCCCGCCCACATCACGTACGGCGCGCCGGTCTTCGGATCGGCGTCCAGCGGGTACTGCGCGTAGAAGCTGTCGTCCGCGCCCACCACCATCACGTGCGGGCCGGTGCTGACCCAGTGGTTGCCCGCGTCGGGCTTCTGCGCGTACGGATCGGTGTTGCTGGCGTCGGTGCCGCCCTCGAGCATGTACATCAGGCCGGTCTTGCCGGCCGGCGGCGGCTTGTGCGCCAGCCAGGCGTCGACCCACGCCCTGGCATTCTCGTCCATGCACATCGGATCGGGCCCCGGGGTCTGCGGGTTGTCGCCCATGCAGGTGAAGCCGTTGCGGCCTTCGCGCACGGTGCGCACCTTGCCGTCGGCGCCGACGTCGATGATGGCCGCGTCGCGCGCGACCTCGTCCGGCGCGGCGCTCATCGCGCTGGCGACCAGCGCCTGGTCGTCGGCGGGCCTGGCGGTGGCATGCTGCGCCTTGGCCGGCGCCGCGGTAGCGCCCAGCGCGGCGGCGAACGCGGCGAGGGCGAGGGTGGATCGCTTCATGGCGGACTCCTGTGCGCGGTGTGCGCCCCCATCGCCATCGCGGGTTGTGTGACCGGCGCGGACCGCCGGCACCAGGGACAACGCCGCGCCGCGCGGACGTCGGACAGCAGCACCGCTGAATGCGCGCGCATGGCGTGCCGGTCACGCCGGGCATGGGAGCGTGGTACGTCCCTTCAGTCCGCAGGAGGACGCATGAACAGACGCGACCAGGACGCCGGCACCCGCAACGATCCGCTCACCCGCGAGAGCGGCGTGGCCAGCTCCCGCCACCAGCCGCTGCGCCGGCCTGGCAACACGGAAGAAACTGCCGACGCGCTGCAGCAGGCCAGCGCGACCGACCGTGGCGCGGACGTGGACGACCACCTGCGCGACCGCGACAGCAAGGGGGTCGCCGGCGGCTACGACGATTCGATCGACCGCGAGGGCGCGCACTGACGCACGCCCGCGGCGCTGGCTAGGCCCCGACCCGCCGGCGCACCGCCTCGAAGTCCCGCACCGGCCGCACCTCGATGCTGCCGGTGCGCGTCCACGGAAAAGCCTCGGCCATCCGCACCGCCTCCTCCAGACTGTCGGCCTCGACCAGGTTGAAGCCGGCCAGCACTTCCTTGGTTTCGGCGAACGGACCGTCCAGCACCTGGGTGCGGCCCTGGCGCACGCGCACCGACTTCGCGGTGGCCGGCGGCTCCAGCTGCTGCGAGGCGAGCAGCCGTCCCTCGCGCTTCAGGTCGTCGGCGTGCTCGATGCAGCCCTTCATCCAGCGGTCGAACTCGCCTTCGGGCAGCGCGTCGAGCAACGCGGGATCGGTGTAGACCAGGAGCAGGAACTGCATGCGTCGGACCTCCGCCGGGCGGGCCGCCATGATCGCGCAGCCGGCCGCGGAAGGCATTCCCCCGGCTTGTCGATTTCGGTCGCCCCCGGCCGTCGCCGGGACAGGGACGCGATCGGGCGTCCCGCAACGACGGAGGAACGACCAGATGCGCGTGATGGTGATGATCAAGGCCACCCCGGCCTCGGAGGCGGGCACCCTGCCCGGCCGGCAGCTGCTGGCGGACATGGGACGCTTCAACGAGGCGCTGGTGCAGGCCGGCGTGCTGCTCGCGGGCGAAGGCCTGCAGCCGAGCGCGAAGGGCGTGCGGGTCCGCTTCGACGACGGCCGCCGCAGCGTGATCGATGGCCCGTTCGCGGAGACGAAGGAACTGGTTGCCGGCTTCTGGCTATGGCAGGTGCATTCGCTGGAGGAAGCGGTCGAATGGGCGCGCCGCTGCCCGCATCCGTTCGAGCGCGGCGAGGCCGAGATCGAGATCCGCCCGGTGTACGAACTGGAGGACTTCGGCGACGCCCTGCCGCCCGAGGTGCGCGAGCAGGAAGAACGCCTGCGCGCGCGACTCGACGCCTGACCCGACCCGGAGAGCACCTCATGCAGATCGAGCCCTACCTGTTCTTCAACGGCCGCGCCGCCGCGGCGCTGGACTTCTACCGCGACGCGCTCGATGCCCAGGTCGAGATGCTGATGCGCTACCGCGACGCGCCCGAGCCGCCGCAGCCCGGTTGCGAGCCGAACTCGCCCGACGACGTGCTGCACGCCAGCTTCCGCATCGGCGACACCCGGCTGATGGCGTCCGACGGCCCCGTGCCCGGCACTTTCAGCGGCTTCGCATTGTCGCTGAGTGCCACCGACGACGCCGACGCGCGCCGCAAGTTCGACGCGCTCGCCGCCGGCGGGCAGGTGCAGATGCCACTGGGCGAGACCTTCTTCGCGAGCAGCTTCGGCATGCTGGTCGACCGTTTCGGCGTGCCGTGGATGGTGGTGTGCAACAAGCCGATGTGAGCCCCGCCACGGTCCGCGCGGCGCGGGCGCGGCGCGGTGCCGGACCGGCCTGCCACGTCCGCGCCAGGCCCTTGCGCGACCCGCCGCGGCAATGCTGTCATCCGCCCATGACGGGCGACGTGGCACGTACGGTCGAAGCGGTCTGGCGCCTGGAATCGGCGCGGGTGGTCGGCGGCCTGACCCGCATGCTGCGCGACGTCGGCCTCGCCGAGGAACTCGCCCAGGACGCCTTGCTGGCGGCGCTGGAAACCTGGCCGCGCAGCGGCGTGCCCGACAACCCCGGCGCCTGGCTGATGACCACCGCCAAGCGGCGGGCGATCGACCGCCTGCGCCACCACCAGTTGCAGGCGCGCAAGCACGAGCAGCTCGCCGCCGACGGCGAACTGCAGCAGGCGCTGGACGACGGACCGGAAGCGGCCGCCGACGACCACGTCGGCGACGACGTATTGCGGCTGGTGTTCATCGCCTGCCATCCGCTGCTGTCCACCGACGCCCAGGTCGCGCTCACCCTGCGCCTGCTCGGCGGCCTGACCACCGACGAGATCGCGCGCGCCTTCCTGGTGCCGGAGCCGACCATCGCCCAGCGCATCGTGCGCGCCAAGCGCACCTTGGGCGAGGCGAAGGTGCCGTTCGAGCTGCCGCGCGGCGAGGACCTGGCCGCGCGCCTCGCGTCGGTGCTGGCGGTGCTGTACCTGGTCTTCAACGAAGGCTACGCGGCGACCGCCGGCGAGCACTGGACGCGGCCGGCGCTGTGCGAGGAGGCGCTGCGCCTCGGCCGGATCCTCGCTGGGCTGATGCCGGGCGAAGCGGAGGTGCACGGCCTGGTCGCGCTGATGGAGCTGCAGGCCTCGCGCCTGCCGGCGCGCGCGCATCCGGACGGCGCGCCGATCCCGCTCCTGGAACAGGATCGCGCGCGCTGGGACCGGCTGCTGATCGGCCGCGGCCTCGCCGCGCTCGAGCGCGCGCAGCGGCTGGGCGCGCCCGGACCGTACGCGCTGCAGGCGGAGATCGCCGCCTGCCACGCGCGCGCCGCGCGCGCGGAGGACACCGACTGGGCGCGCATCGCCGCGCTGTACGCGCAACTGGCCGCGCGCACGCCGTCGCCGGTGATCGAGCTCAACCGCGCGGTGGCGGTGGCGATGGCGGAAGGCCCGGCCGCCGGCCTCGCCCTGGTCGACGCGCTCGCCGACGCGCCGGCGCTGCAGCGCTACCACCTGCTGCCGGCGGTGCGCGGCGACCTGCTCGCGAAGCTCCAACGCCACGACGAGGCGCGCGCGGAATTCGAACGCGCCGCCAGCCTGACCCGCAACGCGCGCGAGCAGGCGGTGCTGGCCGCGCGCGCCGAAGCAGCGGCGCGCGCGGCTGCCACGGTCGCGGCGGGCACCTAACCGGCCACACCCTCGCGGGAGCGATGCGAGCGGCGCGACGACGAGGATCGCCGCGCGGCGCGCTCAGCCGGCCGGCACGAACTCGATCGCGGCCGCGGGCTGCAGCCACGGCAGCAGCCAGTGGTCCAGCAGCAGGAACGCGAACAGCGCCATCAGGTACACGATCGAGTAGTTGAACACCCGCATCGCGTAGAACTCGTCGGGCGGGTCCATCAGCTTCCACGCGTGCCACAGGAACACCAGGCCCAGCACCATCGCGCCGCCGAGGTAGAAGTTGCCGCTCATGCCGACAATGGTCGGCAGCATCGTCACCACCACCAGCAGCACGGTGTACAGCAGGATCTGCCAGCGGGTGTATTCCACGCCGTGGGTGACCGGCAGCATCGGCACCATCGCCCGCGCGTAGTCGGCGCGGCGGAAGATCGCCAGCGCCCAGAAGTGCGGCGGCGTCCACACGAAGATGATCAGCACCAGCAGCAGGGCGTGCTCCCATTGCCAGGGATGCTGGATGTCCGACACGGCCGCCCAGCCGAGCAGCGGCGGCGCGGCGCCGGCGACGCCGCCGATCACGATGTTCTGCGGCGTCGCGCGCTTCAGGTAGCGGGTGTAGATCACCGCGTAGCCGATCAGCGAGGCGAAGGTGAGCGCCGCCGCGATCCAGTTGGTCGCCCACAACATGATCGCCATCGACAGCGCCGCCAGCACCAGCGCGAACACCAGCGCCTGACGCGGCGTGACTTCGCCGACCACGATCGGGCGCCACGAGGTGCGCGCCATCTGCGCATCGATCCGCGAGTCGAGGATCTGGTTGATCGCCGCGGCGCTGGACGCCGCCAGCCAGATGCCGAGGAAGCCGAACACCGACTCCTTCAGCGGCGGCAGCCCGGGCACGGCGAGGAACATGCCGATCGCCGCGGTGAACACGATCAGCGCCACCACGCGCGGCTTGGTCAGGCTCCAGTACTGGCGGAACAGGCCGGCGTGCATCATGCCTCCGGCGGGCGCACGCGCGCGCGCAGGCCGACCAGCACGAACAGCAGCAGCGCCGCGCCGGCGTTGTGCAGCACCGCCACCGGCAGCGGCAGCCCGAGCTTGACGTTGGCGATGCCGAGCGACACCTGCGCGCACGCCAGCAACGCGACCAGCGCGCCGTGCCCGCGCATGCCGGGCGTGCGCAGCAGCCGCGCCGCGAGCCACAGCAGGTAGACGAACACCGCCACCGCCATCATCCGGTGCGCCATCTGGATCGCGATCCGCGCCGCGCCGTCGAGCACGCCGCCCTCGTAGTCCACGCCGATGCCGCGCCAGAGCACGAAGCCTTCGCCGAAGTCGTGCGGCGGCCACCACTGGCCGACGCACTTCGGGAAGTCGAGCCCGCAGGAGAGCGCGGCATAGTTGGCGCTGGTCCAGCCGCCGAGCGCGATCTGCACGGCGAGCAGGGCGAGGCCGACGCCGAGCAGCCGGCGCAGCATCGCCCCGTCCGGCAGGCGGATCGGCAGGTGGGTCGCGCGCCAGGCCATCCACGCCAGCAGCGAGAAGGTCAGCAGGCCGCCGAGCAGGTGGCCCATCACCACCACCGGTTTGAGCAGCCAGGTCACCGTCCACATGCCGAGCAGGGCCTGGAAGACGATGGTCGCGAAGGTCAGCATCGCCACCCGCGCGAGGTCGGCATTGGACCAGCGCAGCGCGGCGGCGAGCAGGATGCCCTCGCCTAGCGCGGCAAGAATCGCCGCCGGCACGTAGTGCGCGTGCATGTACAGCGGGATCGAGCAGGCGACCAGCAACGCCGACACCAGCACCTGCGCGATGCCGTGGCGGCGCCGGCGCGCGGCCAGCAGCGCCAGCCCGAGCACCAGCACGCCGAGGGTGCCGGCCAGCATGCGGTGCACCTGTTCGCGCCAGGCCTTGTGCGGCTCCAGCGGACGGATCGCGCTGGCGGCGTGGTTGGCGATGTCGGCGGCCGCGCTAGGCCACGCGGCGCGGCCGTAGCAGGTCGGCCAGTCGGGGCAACTCAGGCCGGCGTTGGACAGGCGCACGAACGCACCGAACACGATCACGCAGAAGGCGAGCGCGCAGGCGAGCCAGGCGAGACGGTGGAAATGGCGGTGGACCTGGGGCCGGTGGAAGCCGTTGCGCATGTCACATCAACCTGAGCAGCTTGCCGAGATCCTGGCGCAGCCCCGCCGGGTCGAAGCCGGGAGCGTAGCGCAGGATCACGAATCCGTTGGGATCGATCACGTACACCGGCAGGCCGCGTTCCAGGCTCGCCGGATCGATGGTGTTGCGCGGCAGACCCGCGCGCAGCGCGGCGTCGAAGCGCACGCGGCGCAGCGCCGGTTCGCGCGCGAGCCGGCCCGGCACCATGCAGTCGCCCGCGTCCGGGCACAGCCACAGCACGTCGACGTGGTCGGCGTTGCGGCCGAGCAACTGCCACACCAGGTCCACCTGGTCGGCGACCGTCGCACAGGCATCGCCGCATTCGGCCGGCGGCGCGACCGCGATCCGCCAGCGCCGAGCGACCGGTTCCCAGCGGTATTCCGCGCCGTCCTCCAGCCGCGGCGTGAGGGCGCGCAGGTCGCCGGGCGGGTCCAGCAGCTCGCCGTGGTTCTTCGTGTTCGCCGGCCGCCAGCCGGAGAAGCGCAACGCGCCCGCGACCAGCATGCTGCCGAGGAACAGCGCGACGATCAGCAGCAGCAGCCGGCGGTTGCGGCGGACCTGGTCGGGCGTCGGCGTCATGGCGAAGGCCTCTTCGGTTTGCGCAGGGTCAGCACCAGCGCGATGACCAGCACGGTCGCGGCCAGCGCGAACCATTGCACCGCGTAGCCGAGGTGGCGGGCGGGCGGCAACGTGTTGGGCAGGATATCGAGCGTGCGCGGATAGGCCGGCGGCAGCGCCGGATCGAGCTTGAGCACGCGCGGCGCGAGCGTCGGCAGGTCCAGCGTGCGCCGCAGCAGCGGCAGGTCGAAGGACACCAGCAACAGGCTGCCGTCCGGCTGCGCCTGCGCCACCGGTCGCGCCAGCCCGGCCGACGGCGGCGGCGCCAGCAGGCCGGCGACCTCGCGCTGCGCGGGCACCGGCACCGACGGCATCCGCCGGTCGCCCGGCACCGGCAGCCAGCCGAGCTCCACCAGCAGCGGCGCGCCGTGCTCCGGCTGGAACACCCGGTAGGCGCGCACGCCGATGCGGCCTGCGTGCTCCTGGTTGTCGAGCAGCACCGCAGGCGCCGCGGTGAAGCGCCCGAGGCCTTCCGCCCAGTCGTAGCCGTGCGCGCGCGCCGGCTCCGCGGCCAGCGCCAGCGGATGCGGCGCGCGCGCCTGCAGCGCGGCCTGCGCGGCATCCAGCCACGCCTGCTTCTGCCGCATGCGGTCCAGCTGCCAGGCGCCCAGCCGCGCGAACAGCGCCGCGACCGCCAGCGCCAGCAGCCAGCCCGCCAGCAGGGTGCGCCGTGCCGTCACCGGCGCGATGCTCCGCGCTGCGATAATGCGAGCCTCGCGCCACGGGCGCCCCGCAGGAACGCCACCATGAACGACTCGCTCAAGACGCTGCTGATCATCGCGTTCCTGCTCGTCATCCTGTGGAACCTCGGCGCGGGCCTCTACTACATGCTGGTGGACAAGGGCACCACCAAGCGCACGGTCAACGCCCTGACCCGTCGTATCGCCCTTTCGATCGTCCTGATCCTGCTCGTCGCGCTGGCGATCCGGATGGGCTGGATCACGCCGCACGGCGTCGGCGGCTGAAGGCGGCGCCCGTCGCCCAAGCAAAAAGCGGCGGACGGGCCGCCGCTCTTCCACGCACGGTGCCGCCGATTCGCGGCCGCCGCGGTATCCGCCTCCGGCTCAGAGCACGTAGACGAACAGGAACAGGCCCAGCCAGACCACGTCCACGAAGTGCCAGTACCAGGCCACCGCCTCGAAGGCGAAGTGGTCGTCCGGCTTGAAATGACCCTTGAGGCAGCGCAGCCAGATGATCGCCAGCATGATCGTGCCGAGGGTCACGTGCGCGCCGTGGAAGCCGGTGAGCATGAAGAAGGTCGAACCGTAGATGCCCGAGCCGAGGGTCAGGTTGAGCTCGGTGTAGGCCTCGACGTACTCGTGCGCCTGGAAGTACAGGAACAGCGCGCCCAGCAGCACCGTGGCGCCGAGGAACCACAGCAGGCGCGCGCGCTGGCCGGCCTTGAGCGCGTGGTGGGCGATGGTGACGGTGACGCCCGAGGACAGCAGGATCAGCGTGTTGAGCAGCGGCAGGCCCCATGCCGGCACGGTCTGGAAGTGGCCGCCGACCGCGGCCGGGCCGTTGCTCGGCCAGCCGGCGGAGAAGCCCGGCCACAGCAGCGCGTTGGTCTGCACGCCGTCGCCCTCGCCGCCCAGCCACGGCATCGCGTACTGGCGGGCGTAGAACAGCGCGCCGAAGAACGCGCTGAAGAACATCACCTCGGAAAAGATGAACCAAATCATCCCCATCCGGAACGAGGTGTCGACCTTCTTGTTGTAGTAGCCGCGCAGCGACTCGGTGATGACGTCGGCGAACCACTTGAACAGGATCGCCAGCAGCAGCGCGATGCCGACGAAGAAGGTCACCTTGCCCCAGCTCGCCTCGTTCAGCCAGGCCGAGAAGCCGACCATGGTGACGAACAGGCCGACCGAGGCGAACACCGGCCAGCGGCTGCCGTGCGGCACGAAGTACACATTGGGGTCGTGGGCGTCGGTATGCGCTTGGGCCATGGCGGTGTTCCGGTGGTTTTTCGTTCGTGGGTCAGGGCGCCGCGTGCGGCGCGGCGGCGGAGCCGCGCGCGTCCAGCTGCGCGGTGAGCTCTGCGTTCTTGTAGAAGGTGTAGGACAGGGTGATCGTGTTGACGTCGTCCGGCAGCGCCGGGTCCACGATGAAGCGCACCGGCATGTCGCGCGATTCGCCCGGCTGAAGCGTCTGCGCGGTGAAGCAGAAGCATTCGGTCTTGCTGAAGTAGCCCGAGGCCCGCGCCGGCGCCACCGACGGCACCGCGTTGCCGACGATCGCGCGGTCGCTGGTATTGCGCGCGAAGTACTTCGCTTCGTACAGCTTGCCCGGCTGCACCCGCATCTTCAGCTGCTCCGGGTGGAAGGCCCAGGGCAGGCGCGCGTTGACGCCCCCGTCGAACTCCACCGTCACCCAGCGCTCGGTCTTCGCGGCGCCGGCCGCGGCGACCTGCGCCGGGCCCTTCTCCAGGCGCACGCCGAACACCTTCTCGCAGGTGATCCGGTACAGCGGCACCATCGCGAAGGCGAACGCGAAGGCACCCAGCGAGACGCCCAGCATCTTGCCCAGGCCGAGCTTGTTGCCGCTCATCCGCCCTGCCCCGCGTAGAGGATCGAGCCGACGTACACCGCCAGCGCGATCGCGGCGACGATCCACGCGGTCCGGACGGCGCCGCGCCTGCGCTCGGCGGCCTGTTCGGGGGTCAGCGGCTGGATCGGGTCACGCGCCATCGTCCGCTCAGTGGTAGTCCTGGTGCACGAAGTCGCCGTGGGCGAGGTCGCTGTCGCGGATCACCGGCGGCGTGGCGAAGGTGTGGTGCGGGGCCGGGCTCGGCACCGTCCACTCCAGGCCCTTGGCGCCTTCCCAGGAACGGGCCGCGGCCGGCGCGCCGGAGCGCTTCGAGCTCCACAGGATGTAGAACATCAGGAACGGCGTGACGAACATGCCGAACGCGCCGATCGAGCTGACCAGGTTCCAGTCGGCGAACACCGCGTTGTAGTCCGGGATGCGGCGCGGCATGCCGGCCAGGCCGAGGAAGTGCTGGGGGAAGAACAGCAGGTTGACGAACACGATCGTCCACCAGAAATGGAACTTCCCGAGCGTCTCGTTGTACATGCGGCCCGACCACTTCGGCCACCAGTAGTAGATCGCGCCGATGATCGCGAACAGCGCGCCGGTGACCAGCACGTAGTGGAAGTGGGCGACCACGAAGTAGGTGTCGTGGTACTGGAAGTCGGCCGGCACGATCGCCAGCATCAGGCCGGAGAAACCGCCGATCGCGAACAGCACGATGAAGCCGAGCGCCCACAGCATCGGCGTCTCGAAGGTCAGCGAGCCGCCCCACATGGTGCTGACCCAGTTGAA
The DNA here is from genome assembly GCA_035539135.1 of Lysobacteraceae bacterium. Lineage (GTDB taxonomy): Bacteria > Pseudomonadota > Gammaproteobacteria > Xanthomonadales > Xanthomonadaceae > JABFWF01. The sequence goes on along the minus strand of DATLJD010000005.1, from coordinate 148,484 downwards.
GATCTTCACGCCCGTCGGCACCGAGATCAGCATGGTGGCGAACATGAAGTACACCTCGCCACCGAGCGGCATGCCGACGGTGAACATGTGGTGCGCCCACACGATGAACGACAGGAAGGCGATCGAGGCGATCGCGTACACCATCGCCTGGTAGCCGAACAGCGGCTTGCGGCTGAAGGTCGGCACGATCTCCGAAACGATGCCGAACGCCGGCAGGATCATGATGTAGACCTCGGGGTGCCCGAAGAACCAGAAGATGTGCTGGTACATCACCGGGTCGCCGCCGCCGGCGGCGTTGAAGAAGCTGGTGCCGAAGAAGCGGTCGGTCAGCAGCATGGTCACCGCGCCCGCCAGCACCGGCATCACCGCGAGCAGCAGGAACGCGGTGATCAGCCAGGACCACGAGAACAGCGGCATCTTCATCAGGTCCATGCCCGGTGCGCGCATGTTGAGCACGGTCGCGATCACGTTGATCGCGCCCATGATCGAGCTGATGCCCATCATGTGCACCGCGAAGATCGTCATCGCCACGTTGGCGCCGCCCTGCAGCATCAGCGGCGGGTACATGGTCCAGCCGCCGGCCGGCGCGCCGCCCGGCATGAAGAAGGTGGACAGCAGCAGCAGGAAGGCGAACGGCAGGATCCAGAACGACCAGTTGTTCATGCGCGGCAGCGCCATGTCCGGCGCGCCGATCTGCAGCGGGATCATCCAGTTCGCGAGACCGACGAAGGCCGGCATGATCGCGCCGAAGATCATCACCAGCGCGTGCATGGTGGTCAACTGGTTGAAGAACTCGGGCTTGACCAGCTGCAGGCCGGGCACCGCCAGCTCGGCGCGGATGCCGACCGACAGCGCGGCGCCGACGATCGCCATCAGGAAGCTGAACAGCAGGTACAGCGTGCCGATGTCCTTGTGGTTGGTCGAGAAGAACCAACGGTCGACGAAGCTCTGGGTGTGGCCGTGTTCGTCGTGGGTGTGCGTATCGACGACGGCTTCGTAATGCGTGGACATGGGACTACCTCGGGGAAAGCGGGTCTTGAGGAGTGCGGCGCGGCTCAGCCCGCGTCGGCGGGCGCGGCGTCGGCCGGGGCATCGGCGGGCGCAGCCTCGTCGGCCGGGGCGGAATCGGCGGGCGCCGCCTCGCCGGCCGGCGCCGCTTCCGCGGGAGCCGCTTCGGCGGCCGCGGCGGGGGCGGCGGCGACCGGGGCGTTCTTCGCCTTCTGCGCCGCCAGCCAGGTGGCGAATTCCTGCTTGCTCACGGCCTTGACCACGATCGGCATGAAGCCGTGGTCCTTGCCGCACAGCTCGGCGCACTGGCCGCGGTAGATGCCCGGCGCCTTCACGTCGGTCCAGGCCTCGTTGATGATTCCGGGGATCGCATCCTGCTTCCAGCCCAGCGCCGGCACCCACCAGGCGTGGATGACGTCGTCGGCGGTGATCACGAAGCGGATCTTGGTGTCGACGGGAATGACCAGCGGGTTGTCGACGTCGCGCAGGTAGCGCGGGTTGGCCGCCAGGGTCGGCACCTGCCCGGTCTGGCGCAGCGCGTCCGACTCGCGGTCGAGGCGGCTGGTGAACTCCACGCCCTCGCCCAGGTACTCGTACTTCCACATCCACTGGTAGCCGGTGACCTTGATGGTCATTTCGGAGTTGCGGGTGTCGTACTGCGAGATCAGCTTGGCGGTGGCCGGCCAGGCCATCACCACCAGGATGATCACCGGCACCACGGTCCAGATGATCTCGGCGGTGGTGTTGTGGCTCCAGGTCGCGGCGACCGCGCCCTTGGACTTGCGGAACTTCACGATCGCCACCGCCATCGCGGCGAACACCAGCAGGCCGATCGCCACGCACACCCACAGCGCGAACATGTGCGCGTCGTAGGCCATCTGCGCCGTATGGGTCACGCCCGGCGTCATGTTGAGCTGCCAGCGCACCGGCTCGGCGGGCTCGACATCGGCGGCCGCGCCCTGCGCAAACGCCACCAGCGGCAGCGCCATCGCCGCGATTCCCATGCCCCAACGCTTGAAACGACCGGCTGTCATCATCGAGCCCCAGATTCGCAAGATTCTTCGTGCGCCCGTCCGCGGTGCCGCCGGGGCGCGCCTTCCATCCCGGTCGCCCCGCGGACGCGGGGAGGACCCGCGCCGTGGCGCGGAGCAGGCTCCGGCCGCTCCCGGCACGAGGTGACATGGATCATGGCGCGGCCGTGCAGAACCGCCACGTAAGCCGCAGCATGGTATCCCCGCGCCGGTTGCGGCGGCAAGCCGCGCGGGCTGCCGGACGGCGGCGGCGGCCGCTAAAATGGCGGTTTCCCGCGGTCCCCACGCCCCCATGAACCCTTCCGACCCCGTCCCGCCGGCGCCCGCGCCGCAGCCGCTGCTCGCCCCCGAGCTGCCCCCGCCGCCGGCCCCGGCGCGCGCCGCGATCACCGCCGCCTGGACGCGCGACGAGACCGAGGCGGTGCGCGCGCTGCTGGCGCAGGCGCGCCTGCCGGCCGCCGACCAGGCGGCGGTGCAGGCGACCGCCGCCGACCTCGTCCGCCGGGTCCGCGCGCGGGCCCGCGACCAGGGCGCGATCGAGGCCTTCATGCGCCAGTACGACCTCGGCAGCGAGGAGGGGGTGCTGCTGATGTGCGTGGCCGAGGCGCTGCTGCGCATCCCCGATCCGGACACCGCCGACAAGCTGATCCGCGACAAGCTCGGCGAGGCCGACTGGAAGCGGCACATGGGCCAGTCCGACTCGGTGCTGGTCAACGCCTCGACCTGGGGCCTGATGCTGACCGGGCACCTGGTCGACCTCGCCGACGAGACCCGGCGCGACGTGCACGGCGCGTTCAAGCGCCTGATCGGGCGGATCGGCGAGCCGGTGATCCGGCTGGCGGTGCGCCAGGCGATGCGGATCATGGGCCACCAGTTCGTGATGGGCCGTACCATCGAGGAGGCGCTGGCGCGCTCGCGCAAGGGCGGCAACGCGCACTACCGCTACTCGTTCGACATGCTCGGCGAGGCCGCGCTGACCGCCGCCGACGCCGAGCGCTACCTCGCCGCCTACCGGATGGCGATCGACGCGATCGGCCGCAGCGTCGGCGGCGGCGATGGCACGCCGGAGGGCGTGTTCGCGGCGCCCTCGATCTCGGTCAAGCTGTCCGCCCTGCACCCGCGCTACGAGCATGCCCAGCGCGCGCGGGTACTGGCCGAGCTGACCCCGCGCGTGCTGGAGCTGGCGCGGCTGGCCAAATCGCACGGCATCGGCTTCACCATCGACGCCGAGGAGGCCGACCGCCTCGAGCTGTCGCTCGACGTGATCGCCGCCGCCTACGCCGATGCGTCGCTGGACGGCTGGGAGGGCTACGGGCTGGCGGTGCAGGCGTACCAGAAGCGCGCGCCGTTCGTGATCGACTTCCTCGCCGACCTTGCCCGCCGGGTCGGCCGCCGGATCCCGGTGCGGCTGGTCAAGGGCGCGTACTGGGACAGCGAGGTCAAGCGCGCGCAGGTGGACGGCCAGGCCGGCTACCCGGTGTTCACCCGCAAGCCGAACACCGACGTCAGTTACCTCGCCAACGCGCGCCGGATGCTGGACGCGTCGGACGCGCTCTACCCGATGTTCGCGACCCACAACGCGCAGACGATCGCGGCGGTGCACCGGCTCGCCGCCGGTCGCGCGTTCGAGTTCCAGAAGCTGCACGGCATGGGCGACGACCTCTATGCCGAAGTGATCCCGGCCGACCGCCTGAACGTGCCCTGCCGCGTGTACGCGCCGGTCGGCTCGCACGAGGACCTGCTGCCGTACCTGGTGCGGCGCCTGCTCGAGAACGGCGCCAACTCCAGCTTCGTCAACCGCATCACCGACGAGGACGTGGCGATCGACGAATTGATCCGCGATCCGGTCGAGACGGTGTCCGCGTTCGAGAGCATTCCCCACCCCCGCATTCCCCTGCCGCGCGACCTGTATCGCGCGCTCGGCCACGACAGGACCAACTCGATGGGCATCAACCTCGCCAACGACGACCAGCTGCGCGCGCTCGCCGACGCGGTCAATGCCTCCACGCGCGAGAGCTGGCGCGCCGTGCCGCTGGTGCCGGGCGCGCGTTCGGCGGCCGCGGAGCTCGCGGTGACCAACCCGGCCGACCGCCGCCAGGTCGTCGGCCACTGGACGCCCGCCGATGGCGACACGGTCGAGCGCGCGCTGCAGAACGCGGTCGCCGCGCAGCCGGCGTGGGACGCGCTGCCGGCCGCCTCGCGCGCGGTGATCCTGGAACGCGCCGCCGACCTGCTCGAGCAGCGCATGCCGCAGTTCATCGCGCTGTGCACACGCGAGGCCGGCAAGACCATCCCCGACGGCGTCGCCGAGGTGCGCGAGGCGGTCGACTTCCTGCGCTACTACGCCGGCCAGGCGCGCCAGCTGTTCGGCGCGCCGGAGCAGCTGCCGGGGCCGACCGGCGAATCCAACACCCTGCGCCTGCAGGGCCGCGGCGTGTTCGTGTGCATCTCGCCGTGGAACTTCCCGCTGGCGATCTTCGCCGGCCAGGTGGCGGCCGCGCTCGCCGCCGGCAACAGCGTGCTCGCCAAGCCCGCCGAGCAGACCAACCTGGTCGGCTACCACGCGGTGAAGCTGCTGCACGAGGCCGGCGTGCCGGAGGCCGTGCTGCAGTTCCTGCCGGGCGACGGCGCCACGGTCGGCGCCGCCCTGACCCGCGATCCGCGCGTGGCCGGCGTCGCCTTCACCGGCTCCACCGACACCGCGCGCGCGATCAACCGCGCGCTGGCCGCGCGCGACGCCGCGATCGGCGTGCTGATCGCCGAGACCGGCGGCCAGAACGCGCTGATCGGCGACTCCTCGGCGCTGCCCGAGCAGCTGGTCAAGGACGCGCTGGCGTCCGCCTTCACCTCGGCCGGCCAGCGCTGCTCGGCCGCGCGGGTGCTGTTCGTGCAGGAGGACATCGCCGACAAGGTCGCGACGATGCTGGCCGGGGCGATGGCGGAACTGAAGGTCGGCGACCCGGGCCTGCTGTCCACCGACGTCGGCCCGGTGATCGACGCCGACGCGCTGTGCCTGCTGGACGAGCACGCCGGCCGCATGCGCGGCGCGGCGAAGCTGATCGCGCAAGCGCCGCTGGACCCGGAAGCGACCGCGCACGGCACCTTCTTCGCGCCGACCGCGTGGGAACTGCAATCGCTTTCGCAACTCACCCGCGAGAACTTCGGCCCCGCGCTGCACCTGATCCGCTGGAAGGCGAGCGAGCTCGACCAGGTCATCGACGCGATCAACGCCACCGGCTATGGCCTCACCCTCGGCATCCACTCGCGCATCGACGAGACCATCGACTACATCGTGTCGCGGGCGAAGGTCGGCAACGCCTACGTCAACCGCAACCAGATCGGCGCGGTGGTCGGCGTGCAGCCGTTCGGCGGCCAGGGCCTGTCCGGCACCGGCCCCAAGGCCGGCGGCCCGCACTACCTGCCGCGCTTCGCCACCGAGAAGACGGTGACCATCAACACCACCGCGGCCGGCGGCAACGCCTCGCTGCTGACCCTGGGCGAGTGACGGACCCGGCGCGCGTGACCGTTTCGGTAAGCGCGCGCCGTAACCATCGAGTGATCGGGAACCCCCACGCGCGGCGTCCGCCGGGCACCATGACGGGGTGACACGCGGAAGGCCCTGCCCTTCACGCCGGCCCCACGGCAGCCCCCCTATTTACGTGAACGCCGGTCACAGTTTGTGGTCGGCGGCCGCCTGCCGCGCTGCACGCCGGCGGGCGGCGTGGCCGTTGCCGATCCCCCTGCGTCGTCCGCGTGACGGACACCCCTCCCCAATGCCCTCAAGGATGTGTCATGGACGCTTCCCCCCTGTTGCGTACCCTCAAGGTCGCCGTGCTCACCGCCAGCCTGGTCGCCGGTACGGCGTACGCCAACTGCCAGTGCGGCGAGCTGATCGCCAAGAAGTTCTACGACGCCAACGCCAACGGCGTGCACGATGCCGGCGAGCCGATGCTGCGCGGCTGGCCGATGACGGTGACCTCGGCCAGCCGCGCCTACGGGTCCACCCGCGGCACCAACGTCTATGGCAACGCCGTGTTCGCGGTGCTGGCCGCCAGCGACTACGTGGTGCGCGAGAACACCCCGCTGCAGACCAACTGGGTGCAGAGTTCGCCGCGCGACGGCGCCGGCCACCCGATCAACCCGCTGACCGGGGTCAAGGTCGTCGGCGGACAGACCACCCGCGTCAAGTTCGGCAACTACTGCACCAAGGCGGGCGGCGGCCGCACGCCCGGGTACTGGAGCAACAAGAACGGCTTCGCGACGCTGATGGACGGCAGCTCCTACCTGCCCGAGCTCGCCCTGTTGTCCTCGCTCAACCTGCGTGACGCCAATGGCCAGAACTTCGATCCGGCCGACTACGCGCAGTTCCGCACCTGGCTGCTCGGCGGCAAGGCGACCAACATGGCCTACATGCTGTCGGTGCACCTGGCGGCGACGCGGCTCAACGTCGAGGCCGGCTTCGCCAACGGCAACGCCGTGTACGCGCCGTTCGGCGGCACCATCAACGAACTGATCACCCTCGCCAACCAGTCGCTGGGCGCCAACCCGATCACCTTCTCCGGGCACCCGGAGCGCGCCTACCAGGAACGGCTGAAGAACTTCCTCGCCCAGCTCAACGAAGGCGCGGTGGTGGTTTCCCCCACGCCCTGCGCGTACTCGTTCTAGCGATGCAAAAAAAAGAGGCCCCGCGCGAGCGGGGCCTCGGTGCCTGCGGATCGCGCGGGCGTGTCGCCCGCGCTTCCGTCAGAAGCGGTACTGCAAGGCGACGCCGAACAGGTTGGCGTGGCCGCTGAACTCGCCGGTCAGGCTGGACGGCGGAAGCGCCGGCGACGCGCCCGGGGCGAGGATGTCCACGGTCGGGGTGTCGATGGTGATGCGCTGGAAGGCCGCGTCGATGCTCAGCGCATCGCTGGCATGCCAGGTCGCGCCGATCGAATAGAGCTTGCGGTCGTTGTCGGGCAGGCGCGGCGTCCGATGGTCGTCCTGGGTCGGCGTCTGGTCCTGGGCGATGCCCGCGCGCAGGGTGAACGACGGGCTGATGTCCCACTCGGCGCCGATGCCGAAGTAGTAGGTGTCGTCCCAGTCGAACACTTCCGGCGAGCCCAGCGGCGTGCCGCCGTCGCGGAAGATCGCCACCTGCTCCAGGGTGTGCCAGCCGGTGCGCTGCACGTCCGCGAGCACGCGCACGTTCTCGTTGACCGCCCACTCCAGGCTCAGCGTGTCGGTCGCCGGCGTGGTCAGCGGCGCGTACACGGCGCCGTCGCCCGGGGCGAGCGGACCGAGCGCCGCCGCGGCCGCGCCCGGCAAGGTGAAGTCGGCGTCGCCGCGCAGGGTGTGATCCACCTTGGAATGGTGAGCGTAGCCGATCGTCACGTTCTCGACCGGACGCCACTGGAAGCCGGCGATCCAGCCCCAGTCGTTGTCGCTGCCCTTGACCACGACGGTGCCGTCCTGCTGCTGCGGATGGAACGGGAACGCCGGATTGGCGCAGTTCAGCGGGTTGCCCGAGCCCAGGCACAGCGCCGAGCCGAAGTCGATCGCCTTGGACAGGGTGACCTCGCTGCGCTGCAGGAACACGCCGACGCCGAGCGAGAACTGCTCGTTCACCGCCCACGCGCCGGACACGGTCAGGTCGACGATCTTCACGTCGGAGGTCAGCGCGGTGTAGCGGCCGACCCAGCCGCTGTCGTATTCGGTCTTCAGGCCGAACGGCGCGCTGACGCTGGCGCCCAGGCGGAAGTCGTCGCCGATCGGGAACACCATCGCCATCGCCGGCACCAGCGCCGGGTCGCCCGGGTCGCCGCCGTCGCCGCCGCTCAGCGGGCTGGCCAGCGGCGTGCCGGCATTGGCGAAGCCGCCGCCGTCGAAGTCGGCGTCGAGGTTGATGCTGGTGGCGTCGACCTGGAAGGTCGCCTTGTCGAGGTTGACCATCGCGGCCGGGTTGTTCACCGCGACCGACGCATCATCGCGGGCGACGGTGGTGCCGGTGTTGGCGCGGCCGAGGTTCTTGACGCTGTTCTCGCGCAGCTGGAAGCCCGATGCATCGGCCTGGCCGCAAGCGAGCACGCCGGCGATGCCGAGCGCGAGGGCGGAAAGCTGGGTAACGCGGGACGCGATATGCATTGCTCTCTCCGGTAACGGTTTTCTGGTTTTGACCACGAAGTCGTCGACCCCGGACCTGCGGTCCGGACGCTGCCGGAACCCCTCCCGACATACGACGCCGTATGCACTATATCGTGGCGTTAATGGAAAAGTAACGACGCCGCGACGGGCCCGTCCGCCGGGCCGCGCCCCCCCTTCGGGACGGCCGCCAGGCCCGCCCCGAAGTGCCCGCGCCCGCGGCGATCGCCGGCCCGACCGCACGCTGCATGCCCGGGGCCCCGCGCGCACCGGGGGGCTGCCGCTTCAGCTATCGTCCCGCCCATGTTCGTCGCCGTTCCCAACCGCAGCCATCCGTCCCTGCGCTGGGCCACGCCGCTGCTGTTCGCGCTGCTGTGGCTGGCCTACCTGTGGGCGAGCACGCGGCCGGGCGCGATCCAGCGCGGCCTGTTGCTGGACTGGGGCGCGCTGACCGGCGGGCCGCCGCTGGATGCCGCGACCTGGCGGGGACTGTGGACGGATGGCCGCGGGCTGCGCCTGTTCAGCGCGCTGTTCCTGCACGCGGACTGGGCGCACTTGCTCGGCAACCTCGCCTTCCTGCTGATCTTCGGCCTGCCGGCCGAACGGGTGATGGGGGCGTGGCGCTTTCTGGTCCTGTTCCTGTTCGGCGGCGCCTTCGCCAATCTCGCCGCGGTGCTGGCGATCGGCGCGCCGGACCGGTTGATCATCGGTGCCAGCGGCGCGGTCTCGGCGGTGATCGGCGCCTACCTCGCGCTGTTCCCGCGGGCGAAGCTGGGGGTCGTGCTGCCGCTCGGGCTGTTCCTCGAATTCGTGCGCGCGCCGGCCTCGCTGCTGATCGGGATCTGGGTGCTGCTGCAGGTGGTGTTCGCCTACATCGGCCCGGCCTTCGGCGCGGTGGCGTGGGCCGCGCACGTGGCCGGCTTCGCCTTCGGCGTGCTGTTCGCGCTGCTGGTGCGCGCGGCGATCGCGCGCAGGCTGCGCAAGCGGCGCGGCTACTGAGCGCGGCACTTGAACGGGCGCCCGCCGCGCCCCATACACTGGCCGCATGAAGACGCTCTACAAGGTCACCTTCCTCAACCACGGCAAGGTCTACGCGCTGTACGCGCGGCGCGTGGGCTCGGGCGCGCTGTGGGGGTTCGTCGAGGTCAGCGAGCTGGTGTTCGATGTCAACACCGGCGTGGTCGTTGATCCCGCCGAGGAACGGCTGCGCGACGAGTTCGGCGCCACCCGCGTGCTGCACCTGCCGATGCAGGCCGTGCTGCGGGTGGAGGAAGTGGACAGGAAGGGCCAGTCGGCGATCCGCGACGCCGCCACCGGCGAGACGGTGGTGACGCCGTTTCCGCTGCCGGCCAAGCCCCGCTGAGGGGCCGCGCGCGATCCGCGCGTCAGCCCTTGCCCTTGCCGCCGCCGGTCGCCGGCGCCACCGCGACCTGCTTCTTCAGCTCCGCCAGCGCGGCGGTGACCGGCGCGTCGCCTTCCAGCACCTCGCCGGCGTTGCTGCCGGCTTCCTCGCCGTCGCCGCGCAGGTGGCCGGGGAGCAGCGCCTCGGCGTAGTCGCTGCGCGTGCCGGTGACGCCGTTGGCGCCGGCGTGCAGGACCACGTCGGGCTCGATCCCGCGCGCCTGGATCGACTTGCCGCTGGGCGTGTAATAGCGCGCCGTGGTGAGCTTCACCGAATCGCCGTTGTCCAGCGGCAGCAGGGTCTGCACCGAGCCCTTGCCGAACGTGCGGCTGCCGACGATGCGCGCGCGGTGGTTGTCGGCGAGCGCGCCGGCCAGCACCTCCGCCGCGCTGGCCGAGCCGGCGTCCACCAGCACCACTACCGGCGCGCCGCGCATGAGGTCGCCCGGCGTCGCGTTGAACTCGCTGTCGCTCATCGGCAGGCGGCCACGGGTGCTGACGATGGCGCCCGCGTCGAGCAGGTCGTCGGCGATCTGCACCGCCGACACCAGCAGGCCGCCCGGGTTGCTGCGCAGGTCGATCACCAAGCCGCGCAGGCGGCCGCCCGCCTGCTGCTGCAACGTCGCCAGCGCCTGCTCGAAGTCGCTGGCGGTATCGGACTGGAAGGCAGCGACGCGGATGTAGCCGTAGCCCGGCTCGAGCATGCGTCCGCGCACGCTGGCAACCCGGATCGTCTCGCGGGTCAGGCTGACGTCGAAGGGCCTGGCGACGCCGTCGCGCTGCAGGGTCAGGGTGACCCTGGTGCCGGGCTTGCCGCGCAGCGGGCTGTCGCCGTCCTCGTCGCCGGCGAGCGGCTTGCCGTCCACCGCGACGATCACGTCTCCGGAGCGGATGCCGGCGCGCGCGGCCGGCGTGCCGTCGATCGGCGCGACGACCTTGACCGTGCCGTCGGGCATCGCCTGCACTTCCACGCCGATGCCGTCGTAGGCGCCACTGGTTTCCTCGTCGAAGAGTTCGGCGTCCGACTTTTCCAGGTATTCGCTGTGCGGATCGAGGTCGAGCAGCAGGCCGCGCACCGCCGACTGCATCAGTGCGTCGTCCCCGACCGGCTCGACGTAGGCCTGGCGAACCGCGTTGTAGACATCGACGAAGCGGCGGATCTCCGCCAGCGGCACCTTGCTCGCGGCGCTTTCGGCGGCATCGGGATCGTCGGGGGATGCGGCGGCGGCGTCCTGCGCGCGCGCCAGCGGCGCGGCGAGCAGGGCGATCGCGAGCAGGGGCGGGGTGAGCAGGGACAGGCGCAGGCGCATGCGGGCTCCGGACGACGGCGTGCCGCGATTATGCGCGCTGCGCGCGTGGAGGCGGCGCGCTGCGCCGGCGCGCGCCGCTACTGCCGCTTGCGCAGCCAGGCCACCGGGTCGACCGGCTCGCCGTTGCGGCGCAGTTCGAAGTACAGCCCCGGCCGGCCCTGGCCGCCGGAATTGCCGACGCTGGCGACCGCATCGCCGCGCCTGACGCTGTCGCCGGCATCGCGCAGCAACGCTTCGTTGTGCGCATACAGGCTCATCGTGCCGTTGCCGTGGTCGACGATCAGGATCAGGCCGTAGCCGTTCATCCAGTCGGCGAACACGACCTTGCCGTCGGCGACCGCGTGCACGGTGCTGCCGGCGGGCGCCGCGATCAGCATGCCGGTGCTGCGGCGGCCGTCGGGCAGGTTGCCACCGTAGCCGGCGAGCAGCTGCCCGGACAGCGGCCAGCCGAGGCCACCGACCGCGACCGGCTTCGCGCTGGCGACCGCCGGCGGCTTGCCGTGGCCCTTGCCGCCGGCGCGGGCCGCGCGCGCGGCGCGTTCGGCGGCGGCGCGGCGCTCGGCCTCGGCGCGCGCGGCGGCGGCGCGCAGGCGCGCGAGCAGGCGCTCGAGCCCTTTCACGTCGCGGCCCAGCGCCTGTTCGCGGCTGGCGCGGTCGCGGTAGCGCTGTTCGAGCTGGGCGACTTCCTTCGCGTGCGCGCCGCGGTCGCGCTGCAACTGCGAAAGCTCGCGCTGCTGCCTGGCGTGGGTGTCGGCGAGTTGCTCACGTTCCTGCGCGAGGCGCGCCTCGAGTTCGGCGAATTCCCGCAGTTGCGTGGTCAGCGCCGCGATGCGCGCGGTGCGCGCGCGCTGCAGGTAGCGGTGGTAGGCGAGCAGGCGGTTGGCGTCCGCGACCTGGCCCTGCGCCAGCAGCAGCTTGAGCGGCGCCGCGCCGCCGAGGGTGTAGGCGCCGCGCAGCAGCTGCGCGAGTTCACGGCGTTGCGCGGCCATCGACGCCGCCGCTTCGTCGCGGCGTTGCTGCAGCTCGGCGAGCGCCTGCTGGCGTCGCGCGAGCTCGGCCTCGGTCTCGCGTAGCGCGCGGCCGGACTTGCCCAGCCGCTCATCCATCGCGCGCAGCGCACGCGAGGCCTGGCCGCGCTCGCCCTCGATCCGGCGGCGCTCGGCGGCGACGTCCTTCAATTCCTTGCGCACCTGTTCCAGCCGGCGCTGGGCGTCGCGGCTGTCCTGCGCCGCGGCGATGCCGGCGATGCAGGCGGACAGGACCAGCACGGCGGCGAGGCGGCGCGCCGCCGTGGCGACGGTGGCGCGCGCGTGGATCAGGCGCAGAACAGCGAACTCCCGGTCATCGCGTCCGGCTTCGGCAAGCCGAGCAGGTCGAGGATGGTCGGCGCCACGTCGCGCAGCGCGCCGCCCGCGCGCAGCTTCGCGCCGGCACGCGCACCGCAGTACACGAAGGGCACCGGCCCGATCGTGTGCGCGGTGTGCGGCTGCCCGGTGAGCGGGTCGCGCATCATCTCGACGTTGCCGTGGTCGGCGGTGACCAGCAGCGCGCCGCCGACTTCCGCGACCGCGGCCGCGACTTGGCCGAGCGCCACGTCCACCGCCTCGGTCGCCTGGATCGCCGCCTGCAGGTTGCCGGTGTGGCCGACCATGTCGGGGTTGGCGATGTTGCACACGATCACGTCGAAGGCGCGCGCGCGGATCGCCTCCACCAGCTTCGCGGTGACTTCCGGGCAGCTCATCTCCGGTTGTTGGTCGTAGGTCGGTACCCGCGGGCTGGGCACCAGGATGCGGGTCTCGCCGGGATAGGCGTCCTCGCGGCCGCCGCTGAAGAAGAAGGTGACGTGCGCGTACTTCTCGGTCTCGGCGATGCGCAGCTGGGTCATGCCGTGCGCGGCGAGCAGCTCGCCGAGGCCGTCGCGCAGGTCCTCGGGCGGAAACGCGACCGGCGCCGGCAGCCGCGCGTCGTATTCGGTCAGGCAGACGAAGCGCGCCAGCTGCGGGCGGCGCGCCTGGAAGCCGCTGAAGTCAGGCGCGACGAAAGCCGCGGTCAGCTGGCGCGCGCGGTCGGCGCGGAAGTTCATGAACACCACCGCATCGCCGTCGGCCATCGCCGGCGGCTCGCCTTCCGGCGGCGCGATCACGGTGGGCGCGACGAACTCGTCGGTCTCGCCGCGCGCATACGCCGCGGCCAGCGCTGCCTGCGCATCCAGCGCTCGAAATTCGCCTTGGGCGTTGACGATCGCGTCCCAGGCGCGGTGCACGCGGTCCCAGCGCTGGTCGCGGTCCATCGCGTAGTAGCGGCCGCAGACCGTCGCGATGCGCGCGTTGCCGAGCCGTTCGCAGGTCGCCTGCAGCGCCTCCAGGCTGGGCGCGGCCGACTTCGGCGGCATGTCGCGACCGTCGAGGAAGGCGTGCACCAGCACCCGCGGCACGTCCATCCGGCGGGCGAGCTCCAGCATCGCGAACACGTGCCGCTCGTGGCTGTGCACGCCGCCCGGCGACAGCAGGCCCATCACGTGCAGGGTGCCGCCGGCGTGGCTGGCCGCCTCGCAGGCGGCGCGCAGCTCCGGGTTGTCGAAGAAGCTGCCGTCCTCGATCGCGGCGTCGATCCGGGTCAGGTCCTGGTAGACGATGCGGCCGGCGCCGAGGTTCATGTGGCCGACCTCGGAGTTGCCCATCTGCCCGTCGGGCAGGCCGACGTGGCGGCCCTCGGTATGGATCAGGGTGTGCGGGCAATCCGCCCACAGCCGCCGCCAGTGCGGCAGCTCCGCCTGCGCCAGTGCATTATCCTCGGGCGCGTCGCGATGGCCCCAGCCATCCAGGATCATCAGCACGACGGGACGCGGTTGCTCGGCTGGCACGCAGGACCACCCCTGACTTCGGACAGGGGCGGATTGTAGCGAAGCGGTCCATCTTGCCTCCGTCCACGCCGCGCCCGCCCCGAAATCCGGGTAAACCTTCCGCCCGCCCGCCGCATCCCTTGTCCGACAACCGACACCGGAGTCCGCCCATGCCCCGCATCCGCCTGCTCGCCGCCACCCTCGCGCTGTCGCTCGTCCTGCCGCTGGCGTACGCCGCCGACGGCAAGGACGTGGACAAGGTCAACGGCAGCATCACCGCCAGCGCCGGGCAAACCTGGGGCGACCTGGAGACCGTCAACGGCAGCATCCACATCGAGGACGGCGTCTCCACAGGCGATGCCGAGACCGTCAACGGCAGCATCAAGGTCGGCGACGACGCCCGCACCGGCAACCTCGAGACCGTCAACGGCAGCGTCCGCCTCGGCAACCGCGTGCAGGCCGGGCGGCTGGAGACGGTCAACGGCCAGATCTTCGCCGACCACGGCAGCCGCCTGCGCGGCGACATCGAGACGGTGAACGGCGCGATCGGCCTGGTCGAGACCGACCTGAGCGGCGGCATCACGACGGTCAACGGCGACATCACCGTCGGCGTCGGCTCGCACGTGGGCGGCGGCATCCGGGTCGAGAAGCCGAACCGCAACTGGAGCATCCGCTTCGGCAAGCAGCGTCCGCCGCGGATCATCATCGGGCCGAAGGCGGTGGTGGACGGGCCGCTGGTGTTCGAACGCGACGTCGTCCTGTACGTGCACGAGACCGCGCGCACCGGCGCCATCACCGGCGCCAAGCCGATCGCCTACTCGCAGGACCACGCGCCGGTCGACTGAGGCCGCGGACGCGACGATCCCGGCTTGCGCCGGGATCGGCCCCGGGCGCCAGCACGGACGGCGCCCGGTTCTGGCAAGCTGCGCGCGTCACCCCAAGGAGCGACGCGCATGGCCCTCGCCTACTGGTGCATCCTGGTCGCGGCGCTGCTGCCCTACCTGTGGGTCACCCTCGCCAAGGGCAGCGGCAACCACCGCTACGACAACCGCGAGCCGCGCCAGTGGCAGGCGCGGCAGGACAACCCGCGCAGCCAGCGCGCCTACGCCGCCCATCTCAACGCGTTCGAGGCGTTCGCGCCGTTCGCCGCGGCGGTGCTGATGGCGCAGGCCGCCGGCGTGGACCCGGCGCGGATCGGCCAGCTAGCGGTCGCCTTCGTCGTCCTGCGCGTGCTGCACGGCCTGTGCTACGTCTTCGACAAGCCGCCCCTGCGCAGCGCCGTGTGGGGCCTGGGCTACGTCGTCGTGCTGTGGCTGATGGCGACCGCGGCCTTGCGGATGGCCTGACATGCGCAAGGGATCACGGAGGATCCTGCTCGCGGTGGTGCTGGTGGGTGGGTTGCTGGCCGGGCTGGCGTGGTGGAAGGGCGTGGCGGCGCCTGGCGCGCCTGCCAATGCGGCGCCGCCTCCGGCGCAAACGGCCGCCGCGCCGAAGGCCGAGGCCGCGGCGTTCACGCCGGGACGCGCGCAGCCTTACCACGGCGCCGCCATCCCTGCGCCTTCCGCGCGCGAGCAACGCTGCGAAGCCGCGCGCCGCGCGCGCCTGCGTGCCGAGCTGGCGACGATCCGGTCCGAAGCTTCCGCGAGCGCCGCGCTCGACCACGCGCTGCTCGCCGACGCGATCGGTTTTCCGGAGCCGGGCGCGGGACCACAGGCATGGAAGATCGGGCGCGTCGCCAGCGCACGGCGCTGGCAGGCGGCCCGCAAACGCTGGCCGGACGACCTCGACATCGCCTGGTTCGCGGCGATGCACTGCGATCCGGAGGACGACTGCGACCGCACCGCCTCGGCGCGACACCTGCTCGCGCTCGACGGCCACAACGTGGTCGCGTGGCTGGTCGCACTCCAAGACGCCCAGTTGCGGCACGATCCCGACGCGTACTGGCGCCTGCTGCACCAAGCCGCGAGGGAGGCACGCTTCAGCGATTCCCGCTCCGGCACGGTCTACCTGCACATGAAGCCGCTGCTGGTCGGAACGTCGACACCCGAGTGCGTCGGCTCGGCGAACATGCAGTCATTGGAAGGCGAGCTGGGCCGCACCGCGACCGCCGAAGACCTGGCTGCGATCGAGGCATTCGGCATGGAACTCGCGGCGGGAATGCCGTCCTACAGCGTCCTGTCGGAGTGCAAGCCCGAGCGCGCCGCGTTGTCCTCCGAGCGGTGGGCCGATTGCACGGCTGTGCTGGGGCGCCTGGCCGATGGCGAAACTATGATCGAACACGGGATCGGCTTGACCCTGCTGATCCCCCTGCTCGGCGATGGCCCGGGCGGCGCCGCCGCGCGCGAACGCTACCGCGAATTCCGCTGGCTGTATGAAGCCAACACCCGCCTGCCGCCCACGCACGACGTGATGGACGCGATCTGGGCGCAGGGCGAGGTCGCGCTGCTGCGGCAGCGTGCGCAGGCGGCGGGGCTGTGGCCGCCGCCGCGCGGCTGGCTGCCGCCCGACGCGCGCGGCCGCGCCCTGATCCTGCACGGGCGGCCGCCGCCGGATCCGCGCTAGCGCGACCGCGCGCGCCGCTCGAACCAAGCCAGGAACAGCAGCACCACCAGGGTCAGCACGGTCGCGCCGATCGCCAGCAGGTGCGCGCGCAGGCCGGCGGCGATGCCGATCGACGCGGCCATCAGCAGCGACGCGGCGGTGGTCAGGCCGGAGATGCTGTTGCCGCCGCTGCGGCGGAAGATCGCGCCCGCGCCGAGGAAGCCGACTGCGGCGACGATCGCCTCGATCAGGCGGATCGGATCCAGCCGGATCATCGACGGCGCATGCGATTCGCCGAAGTGCGACGCGAGCAGGTCGCCGAGCCCGACCAGCAGCGCCGCGGCGCCGGCCACCAGCATGTGGGTGCGGAAGCCGGCGGGGCGGTTCTTGAGTTCGCGCTCGACCCCGATCACGCCGCCGAGCACCATCGCGTAGGCGGTGGTGGCGAGCACCAGCAATTGCGGGCGCGCGTGCTGCAGCCAGTCGGCGATTGCGTCCATGCGGACAGCCTGCGCACGCCGGTGTCATGGAGGTGTGGTCGCGGCGAAAGGCGCACGTTGTACGTCACGAGCGCGCCGGGCGGGAGAGGCAGTCAGGACACGCCGTGAATCCGTCCATGGAGGCTCGGATGCGCCATCCATGGCGCATGCGGTCCTGCCCACCTCTCCCACCCGACGCGCCCCCACCTCTCTCGCGATCTGGCTGTAGAGCGGAGCTGCTCCGCTGCTCCGATGCGGGAAAAGCAGCGGAGCAAGCTCCGCTCTACGGCGGGGGAACGGGTCCGCCCTGATCCAGGGCCGCCACCAGCCGCACCCGCGCGAAGTTGCGCTTGCCGACCGCGAGCACGCCTTCGAAACCCGGCGCGAACACCCGCTGCGGATCCTCGACCACCGCCCCGTCCACCTTCACCGCGCGCTCCCTGAGCTTGCGGTTCGCCTCCGAGTTGCTCGGCGTCAGGCCGGCGGCGGTCAGCAGCGCGGCGATGCGCAGGCCTTCGGCCGGCACCGGCACGTCCTGCAGCGGCAGCTGCGCGGTGTCGCCTTCGCCGCGCACCGCCGCGTTCCAGCCGGCGATGGCCTGCTCCGCGGCGGCGGCGCCATGGAAGCGTGCGGCGAGTTCGCGCGCGAGGCGCAGCTTGACGTCGCGCGGGTTCAATTGCCCCGCGTCGATCTCGCGCTTCAGCCGCGCCGCCTCGTCAATGCCGATCTCGAAGCTCAGCAACTCGATCCAGCGCCACATCAGGTCGTCGCCGATCTTCATCGCCTTGGTCACGATATCGATCGCCGGCTCGGCGATGCCGATGTAGTTGCCCAGCGACTTCGACATCTTCTGCACGCCGTCCAGGCCTTCCAGCAGCGGCATGGTCAGCACCACCTGCGGCTTCTGCCCGAAGTGCTCCTGCAGGCCGCGGCCCATCAGCAGGTTGAACTTCTGGTCGGTGCCGCCGAGCTCGACGTCGGCCCGCAACGCGACCGAGTCGTAGCCCTGCACCAGCGGATACAGGAACTCGTGGATCGCGATCGACTGCTGCGCGGCGTAGCGCTTGGCGAAGTCGTCGCGCTCGAGCATGCGGGCGACGGTGTGCTGGCCGGCCAGCCGGATCATGTCGGCGGCGGACATCTGCCCGAACCACTCGCTGTTGAAGCGGACTTCGGTGCGTTCGCGGTCGAGCACCTTGAACACCTGCTCGGCGTAGGTCTCGGCATTGGCCAGCACGTCCTCGCGGGTCAGCGGCTTGCGGGTGGCGTTCTTGCCGGTCGGGTCGCCGATCATCCCGGTGAAGTCGCCGATCAGGAAGATCGCGCTGTGGCCCAGGTCCTGGAACTGGCGGAGCTTGTTGAGCAGCACCGTGTGGCCCAGGTGCAGGTCGGGCGCGGTCGGGTCGAAGCCGGCCTTGACCCGCAGCGGGCGCCCGTCCGCGGCCGCGGCGGCGAGCCGCGTCTGCAGCTCGTCGCGCTTGAGGATTTCGTCGGCGCCGCGGCCGATCAGTGAGAGGGCGTCCTGCACGCCGGGAGCTCCGCTGGTGGGGCCGAACCCCCGGAACCGTGACCGGCACCGTGAAGCCCGTTAAATGGAAGTTAATCTGAATGCGTCGGGAAAATCCAACGCGCTCAAGGGTTTGACGCATATCCTTCGCGCGAATATGGTACCGCCTCGACGTGCCCATCACATCGGGCCCGGGGGAGAGGCATGCACACTTCGGACGGTCCGCAGACCGAAAGCCGCAGCGGCCGGCGCGCTCGCCTGGCCAAGCTACGCGAAGCGATCCTGCGCCGGAAGGTGCTGGCGCATGCGCCTGCCGGGTTCGACGGCCGCTGGACCCGCCGCCACTGGGCGCACGCCAGCGTGTTCGCCACCCTCGGCGCGCTGGTCGCGGCGCTGGTCCCGGGCTTCTCCGCGCCGACCACGCCGTCGGCGCCCGGCCACGCCAGCATCGCCACCTTCGCCCTCGCCCTGCCGGCCCTGCCCAAGTCGCAGCGCCGCGCCGCGCACGAGAACGACTGGCAGGTCGTGACCGTGCAGCAGGGGCAGACCCTCGGCGGCCTGTTCGAGGAATTCGGCATCCCCGCCAGCGTGCTGCACAAGCTGCTCGCCCAGCCCGGTGCGAAGGACGCGCTGACCCGGCTGCGCCCCGGCGCCGAACTCGGCTTCGACATGCCGGCCGAGGGCCGCCTGCGCGCGTTCCGCTACGACCGCGACGACACCCACCGCGTCGAGCTGACCCTGGTCGGCGACGAGGTCCGCGAGAAGGTGATCGAGCGCCCGCTGGAGACCCGCACCGCGGTGATCAGCGGCGAGGTCGGCAAGTCGCTGTTCTGGTCGGCGCGCCGGCTCGGCCTGTCGGGCAAGGCGATCAACCAGCTGACCGACGAGATCTTCAAGTACGACATCGATTTCAACGAGGACGTGGTGGCCACCGACCGCTTCAGCGTGGTGGTCGACCAGTACTGGCGCGACGGCGAGCTGGTCGGCACCGGCCCGGTGCAGGCGGCGACCTTCACCGTGCGCGGCAAGCTCTACTCCGGCTTCCGCTTCGAGCACGATGGCAAGACCCAGTACTACACCGCCGACGGCCGTCCGCTGAAGCGCGGCTTCATCCGCATGCCGATTCCGTACGCGCGGATCACCTCCGGCTTCAGCAAGGCGCGCAAGCACCCGATCCTCGGCCGCGTGCGCGCGCACCAGGGCATCGACTACGGCGCGTCCACCGGCACCCCGATCCACGCCGCCGGCGACGCCCGCGTCGCCTTCGTCGGCTGGAAGGGCGGCTACGGCCGCGCCGTCATCCTCGACCATGGCCGCGGCTACACCACGCTGTACGCGCACATGTCGCGTTTCGGCAAGGAGAAGGTCGGCCAGCGCGTGCAGCAGGGCGAGGTGATCGGCTACGTCGGTTCGTCCGGGCTCGCCACCGGCCCGCACCTGCACTACGAATTCCGCGTCAACGGCGTGCACCGCAATCCGCTGTCGGTGACGATGCCGCCGCCCGAGCCGCTCAAGGGCGCCGCGCTGGCCGAGTTCCGCGCGCAGACCAGCAACGCGCTGGCGCGCATCCGCCGGGTCGAGAACGTGATCTACGCCGACGCGAGCGAGCACAAGCCCAGGCCCGCCAAGCAGGCCTGAACCCCACGACGCGCCCGCCCGGGCGCGTCGTCGCATCCGCCCCCGGAAAACGCTCCGACGCGCATGACCGCCGATCCCGCCGGCCTCTATCTCGGCCTGATGTCGGGCACCAGCGCCGACGGCATCGACGCGGCGCTGGTCGCCTTCGACGATGCGGGCGGCCGCCTGCGCGCGCGGCTGCACGCGGCGCGCACGCAGGCGTGGGAACCGGCGCTGCGCGAACGCCTGGTCGCGCTCGGACAGGGCGGCGAGTGCACCTCGCTGGACGAGGTCGGCGCGCTGCACGTGGCGATCGGCGGGGCCTTCGCGGAGGCTGCGCTGGCGCTGCTGGAGGACGCCGGCATCGCGCCCGCGCAGGTCGCCGCGATCGGCTCGCACGGCCAGACCCTGCGCCACCGGCCGCACGGCGCGCGCGGCGATGGCGCGCAGCCCTTCAGCCTGCAGCTCGGCGACGCCAGCGTGATCGCCGAGCGCACCGGCATCACCACGGTCGCCGACTTCCGCAGCCGCGACGTCGCCGCCGGCGGCCACGGCGCGCCGCTGCTGCCGGCGCTGCACGCAGCCTTGCTGCACGACGCCGGCGAGGAGCGCGCGGTGCTCAACCTCGGCGGCATCGCCAACCTCACCTTGCTGCCGGCGCGCGGCGAGGTGCGCGGTTTCGACACCGGCCCCGCCAACGCCCTGCTCGACGCCTGGTGCGCGCGCCACACCGGTGCGGCCTACGACGCCGGCGGTACCTTCGCCGCCCGCGGCCAGGTCGATCCAGCGCTGCTGGCGCGGCTGCTGGGCGAGCCCTGGTTCGCGCTGCCGCCGCCCAAGAGCACCGGGCGCGAACAGTTCCACCTCGCCTGGCTGGAAGCGCGCCTGGGCGACGCCGCGGCGCGCCCGGCGGACGTGCAGGCGACCCTGCTCGAACTCACCGCCGCCACCGTCGCCGACGCCCTGCGCGCGACCCAGCCCGGCACCCGCCGCGTGCTCGCCTGCGGCGGCGGCGTGCACAACCCGCTGCTGCTGGCACGCCTGGCCGCGCGGCTGCCCGGGACGACGATCGAGTCCACCGCCGCCCACGGGGTCGACCCCGACTTCGTCGAGGCGATGGGCTTCGCCTGGTTGGCGCGGCAGACCCTGCTCGGCCGCCCCGGCAACCTGCCCGCGGTCACCGGCGCGCGCGGTCCGCGGGTGCTGGGGGCCGTGCATCCGGCCTGAGCCGAACGGATCGGGCTCCTCCGATGGAACATGGGAGTGAGCGGAGCAAGCTCCGCTCTACGGGAGGGCGCGTAAAGCGGCGCTTGCTCCGCTGCGATGCCTATTCGAGCGTGAACTGCGGGCTGATGCTCTGGTCCGGTTCCTCCGGGACCGCCGCCGGCACGGCGGGATTGCGGCCGATCCGGGCGAAGCCGGGATCGTCAGGCTCATGCTCAAGCGCCAGGATCGCCGCCTGGAGCACGTCGCGTTCCGCCTGGTCCAGGCGTGCGCCGAGTTCGCCCTCGCAGGCGTGCAGGCCCTGCTCGAGCAGGCGCATGAGGGCGTCGGCCAGGCTCCAGCCGTGGGCGTCGGCGATGCGACGGATACGGTCGGCCAGCACCGCGTCGATGTCGCGCAGGACGATGTCGGTCACGGTTCACCTCCCTCCGCACAACGTCCTTGCCGCGCGCGTCAGGTCAGTCCCGCACGCGGCCGCCGCCGCGCCAGCACGATGCACAGCAGCAGCGCCGGGATGCCGACCAGGGCCGTGCCGATGAAGAACAGCGCATAGCCTTCCAGTTCCGTCCGCCCCGTCTGCAGGGTCTGCACCGCGACCCCGGAGAAGCCCTTCAGCGCCTTCCCCAGCAGGGCGTAGAACGAGCTCAGCAAAGCGTACTGGGTCGCCGTGTAGCCGACGTCGGTGAGGCTGGACATGTAGGCGACCAGGGCGACCCCGGCGAAGCCGTTGCAGAAGTTGTCCACCGCCATCGCGGTGGTGAACACGCCGATGTCGCCCCCCGCGTAAGCCAGCCAGGCGAAGGCGAGGTTGGAGCCCGGCCCCAGCACCGCGCCGACCAGCAGCGTCGCCAGCGCGCCGAAGCGCACCGCGAACAGGCCGGCCACGGCCACGCCGACCACCGTCGCGACCAGCCCGACCGAGCCCCGCACGGTGCCGACCACGTCGCCGGACAGGCCGAGGTCGACGTAGAACGGGTTGGCCATCGGCCCCATCACGAAGTCGGCCAGCCGGTACAGGCTGATCGCCGCCAGCATCGTCCACGCCCACGCGCCGTGATGGCGGAAGAAGGCCAGGAAGGGCCCGACGATCGCATCGAACAGGCCGCGCGGGGTGAGCAGCGAGCCGTGGGTGGCGACCGCCTGCAGCCGCGCCGGCTCGCTGGCGAGGAAGGTCGCGAGCATGCCCACGCCCATGCACACCGCCATCAGTTCGTAGGACAGCGTCCAGCCGAGATGGGTGGCGAAGATCAGGATCAGCGAGTCGGTGACCAGCAGCGCACCACGGTAGCCGAGCGTCGAGGTCGAGGTCAGCAGGCCCTGCTGCGCGCCGTCGTCGGCGACCTCGATGCGCCAGGCGTCGATCACGATGTCCTGGGTCGCCGACGCGAACGCGACCACCAGCGCGAGCACGCCGAACACCACCAGGTGGTCGAGCGCCATCCCGCCGACCAGCAGCGTGCCCTCGCGCGGCTGCACCAGCGCCATCCCGACCAGCGCCGCGGCGACCACCAGTTGCGACAGCAGCATCCAGCCGCGCCGGCGCCCGAGCAGCCGGCCGAGCAGCGGCGCCGGGGCCTTGTCCACGATCGGCGCCCACAGGAACTTCAGCGAATAGGCGATGCCGACCCACGACAGGAAGCCGATCGCGTCCAGCTCGATCCCGTTCTGCCGCATCCAGAAGCCGAGCGTGTTGCCGACCAGGTACAGCGGGATGCCCGAGCTGAAGCCGAGCAGCAGCATGACCAGCACCTTGCGCTCGCGCAGGTTGCCGGCGACGGCGCGCCAGCCGCGCGGCGCGGCGGCCGGCGCGGGCGCGGCGGGCGTGGCGTCAGAGCGCATAGTCGACGCTGAAGGGCGCGTGGTCGGAGAAGCGCGGCGTGGCCGCGATCGAACACGCGCGCAGGCGGTCGCGCAGCGATGGCGTGACCAGCTGGTAGTCGATCCGCCAGCCGACGTTCTTGGCGCGCGCGGCGCCGCGGTTGCTCCACCAGGTGTAGTCCTGGCCCTGCGGGTGGAGCGCGCGGTAGGCGTCGACCCAGCCGGCCGGGTCGGCGCACAGGCCGTTGAGCCAGTCGCGCTCGGCGGGCAGGCAGCCGGAATTCTTCTGGTTGGATTTCCAGTTGCGGATGTCGAGCTCGCTGCGGACGATGTTCCAGTCGCCGCACAGGACGTAGTCGCGGCCGCTGGCGAGCCACTGCCCGAGGATCGGCCGCAGCCACTCCATCACCTCGAACTTGAAGCCCTGGCGCAACTCGCCCGACGAGCCCGACGGCACGTACATCGAAACCACGCTGAGGTTGCCGAAGCGTGCCTCGAGGTAGCGGCCTTCCTCGTCGAAGGCGTCCCAGCCGAGCGCGGTGCGCAGCTCGTCCGGCTCGCGGCGGGCGTAGATCGCGACGCCGCTGTAGCCCTTCTTCGTCGTCGCGTCGCGGAACCAGGCCTTGTAGCCGGCCGGCAGGAAGGCGTCGCCGGCCAGCTGGTGCTCCTGCGCCTTGGTTTCCTGCACGCACAGCACGTCGGCGTCCTGTCCGGAAAACCAGTCGAAGAAGCCCTTGCTGGCGGCCGAGCGCAGGCCGTTGGCGTTGAACGAGACGATGCGCATGCGCGGCCCTGCCGGAAGACGCGCACGATCATAGCAACGGCCGCCGCGGCCACTACACTGCCGGGATGGCCGACGACACCCCGATCGACTCCCTGCGCCCGACCTACGAGCGCCTGCGCGCCGCCTGGCGGGCGCAGCGGCCGCCGGTCGCGCAGCGCCGCGCCGACCTGGAGCGCCTGCGCGGCGCGTTCCGCCGCCATGCGCAGGCCATGGACGCGGCGATCCGCGCCGACTTCGGCCACCGCTCGCCGCACGAGAACCTGCTGTCGGAGAACCCCGTGGTGCTGGCGGAGATCGACCACGTGCTCCGCCACCTCGGCCGCTGGACACGACCGCGCCGGGTCGGCACCGGCTGGCGCCTGTGGCCGGCGCGCGCGGAGCTGCGGCCGGTGCCGCTGGGCGTGGTCGGCATCATCAGCCCGTGGAACTATCCGGTGAACCTCGCGCTGGTGCCGCTGGTGTCGGCGATCGCGGCCGGCAACCACGTCTTCGTCAAGCCGTCCGAGCACACGCCGCGCACCTCTGCGTGGCTGCAGGCGTTGCTCGCGGAGGTGTTCCCGGAGGACCGCGTCGCGGTCGCGCTGGGCGGCGCCGACGTCGGCGCGGCGTTCGCCGCGCTGCCGTTCGACCACCTGCTGTTCACCGGTTCGACCGCGACCGGGCGCAAGGTCGCGGCCGCCGCGGCGGCCAACCTGACGCCGGTGACGCTGGAGCTCGGCGGCAAGTCGCCGGCGCTGGTCGCGCCCGACTTCCCGCTCGACGTCGCCGGCGCGCGCATCGCCACCGGCAAGTGGTTCAACGCCGGCCAGACCTGCATCGGCGTGGACCACGCGCTGGTGGACGCGGCGCGGCGCGACGCCTTCGTCGCGGCGCTGCGCGCCGTGGTGGCGCGCCGCTATGCCGACCTCGCCGACGCGTCCGACTACACGCGCATCGTCGACGACGCGCATTACGCGCGCCTGCTCGCCGCGCTCGAGGACGCGCGCGCACGCGGCGCGCGGGTGCTGCCGCTGGTCGAGCTCGATCCGGAACGCGCGCGCCGCGAACGCCTGCTGGCGCCGACGGTTGTGCTGGACGCGCCGGACGACGCCGTGCTGATGCGTGAGGAGATCTTCGGCCCGATCCTGCCGGTCGCGACCTACCGCTCCCTCGACGAGGCGATCGCGCGCATCGACGCCGGCCCGCGCCCGCTCGCGCTGTATCCGTTCTCCGGCGACCGCGCGACGGTGGAACGCATCCTCGCCGGCACCGTCGCCGGCGGCGTCACCGTCAACGACACCCTGTGGCATTTCGGCGTGCAGGCGCTGCCGTTCGGCGGCGTCGGGGCCAGCGGCATGGGCGCGCTGCACGGCAAGGCCGGCTTCGACACCTTCAGCAAGCAGCTGCCGGTGCTGCGCCAGGCGCGCCGGCCGGCGACCGACTGGCTGGTGCCGCCTTACCGCGGCCGCGTCGACCGCCTGATCCGCTGGCTGGCGCGCTGACGCCGGCCGCCTTTCCTTTCTTCCGATTTCCTCCGGTGCCCATGAAGATCGCCAGCTGGAACGTCAACTCGCTCAACGTGCGCCTGCCGCACCTCACCCAATGGCTGCAGGACGCGCGCCCGGACGTGGTCGCGCTGCAGGAAACCAAGCTGGAGGACGCGCGCTTCCCCGACACCGCGCTGGCCGCGCTCGGCTACCGCAGCGTGTTCGCCGGCCAGAAGACCTACAACGGCGTCGCCCTGCTCGCGCGCGACGCGGCGCTGGAAGACGTGCAGGTCGGCATCCCCGGCTTCGAGGACGAACAGCGGCGGGTGATCGCGGCCACCGTCGGCGGCGTGCGCGTGGTCAACTTCTACGTGGTCAACGGGCAGGCGGTGGGCAGCGCGAAGTTCGAGTACAAGCTGCGCTGGCTGGCGGCGGCGCGCGCGATGCTCGCCGACGAACTGGCACGGCATCCGCGCCTGGTCGTGCTCGGCGACTTCAACATCGCGCCGACCGACCTCGACGTGTTCGACCCGAAGCGCTGGCGCGAGAAGATCCTGTGTTCCACGCCCGAGCGCGAGGCGCTGGCGGCGATCACCGCGCTGGGCCTGCACGACAGCTTCCGCCTGCACAACGCCGAGGCCGGCCACCACTCGTGGTGGGACTACCGGCTCGGCGATTTCGAGCGCGGCTGGGGCCTGCGCATCGACCTGCTGCTGGTCTCCGAGGCGCTGCGCACCGGCTGCGTGCAGGCCGGCATCGACCTCGCCCCGCGCGGCTGGGAACGGCCCAGCGACCACACGCCCGTGTGGGCGGCGTTCGACGTCTGACTCCCATGGCGCGGAGCCTGCTCCGCCGCATCGGCGCCCGGCGCGAAAGACAACCTCGGTCGTCAGCGGTCCTCGCGAGCGCGCCGGGCGGGAGAGGCAGGCAGGACACGCCGTGAATCCGTCCATGGAGGCTCGGATGCGCCTTCCATGGCGCATACGGTCCTGCCTACCTCTCCCACCCGACGCGCCCCCAGCGCATTCGCCACCGTGTAAGCGGAGCAAGCTTCGCTCTACGGCAAGCAGCGATGGTCTGGCCGAGAGGCACCCGACAAAAACAAAAGGCCCGGCATGGCCGGGCCTTCCGCCTCGTCGCGGAATCTTGCCGTCGTCAGCGCACGCGCCCGCGGCGGAACAGGTTCACGATCGCGAGCAGGATGATCGCGCCGATCAGCGAGACGACCAGGCTCATGATGCTGAAGCCGTCGTTGATGGAGCCCGCGCCGACCAGCGGCCCGATCAGCCAGCCGCCGATGAAGGCGCCGACGATGCCGACCACGATGTTCAGCAGGATGCCCTGCTGCGCGTCGGTGCGCATGATCATGCTGGCCAGCCAGCCGATGATGCCACCCACGATCAACCAGACGATGATGTTCATGCACCAGCCTCCTTTGGTAGGGACTCTCAGATAGCTCCCCGCGTGGGGGCATGAACGAGTCTGGGGAGGCATCCGTGACGGGAGCGTCAGGGAAGCAGGCGCCTGCTTGCTGGCCGGAAACGCCTCAGGACATGGCGGTTTCGCACTGCAACAAACGCAGCAGGGCGGCGCGCGGCAGCTTGCCGGTCTCGTTGCGCGGCAGCGCGTCCACCAGCCGCAGCGGCCGCGGCAGGAATACCGGGTCCACGCTCCGGCGCAGCGCCCGCAGGATGGCGTCCTCGTCGAGGCCGGGGGCCACCGCCAGCGCGGCGATGCGGGCGACCCCGCGCTCGCCGGCGTCCAGTTGCAGCACCACGCCGTCGCGCACGCCGGGGATGGCGGTGAGGCGGGCGGTGAGGTCGGCGAGCGAAGCGCGCTTGCCGGCGATCTCGAGCAGGTCGGCCTGGCGCCCGCGGACGCGGAAGCGGCCGGCGGCATCGACCTCGACCAGGTCGGCCAGCGGCATCGGCGAGGCCAGCTGGCGCGCGTGGACCAAGGTGCCGTCGGGCTGCGGCTGCACGCGCACGCCGGGCATCGGCGTCCACCAGTCCTCGCGCGCGGTGCGGCGGTGGGCGATCACGCAGGTTTCGGTCGAACCGAACATCTCGCGCACCTCGCAGCCGAGCCGCTCCTCCGCGGCGGCGGCGAGTTCCGCGCACAGCGGCGCGGTCGCCGACACGATGCCGGCCAGCGGCGGCATCGCGACACCGGCTTCGAGCAGCGCGCGCAGGTGCACGGGCGTGGTCACCAGCAGCGCGGACGCAGGCGCGGCGCGCGCGGCGCGGGCGATGTCCTCCGGGAAGAACGGCCGCCCGGTGTGCACCGCGACCTCGCCCAGCAGCGGCAGCAGCACCGACAGCTCCATGCCGTACATGTGCTGCGGCGGCACGGTCGCCACCACCGGCGCGACCGCGTCGCCCGGCCACAGGTGGCGCAGCGCGGCGAGGTTCTGCGCGGTCGACGCGCGGAAGCTGCCCCAGGTCTTGGGGTTGGCCTTGGGCACGCCGGTGCTGCCGGAGGTGAAGCCGATCGCGACCAGCGCGGCGTCGTCCAGCAAGGGCATCCCGCCCGGGTGCTCGAGCAGCACGTCGGGCAGGCGCCAGTAATGCGCGGGCATCGGGTCGGGCAGGCCGTCGCCGAGGCAGTAGCTGTCGGGATGGCGCGCCAGCACGTCGGCGACCACCGCCGGTGCGCGCGAGGGCGGCAACAGGGTCACCTGGCCCCGCAGCGCGACCGCGCAGAAGGCGACCAGGAAGCGGTAGCGGTCCTCGCACAGGTTGATCGCGTGCCGGCCGGGTGGCAGCAGCGCGGCCAGCCCGCGCACCTGGGCGAGGAAGCGCGCGAGCGGGACCGGGCCGTCGGCGTCGAAGGCGATTGCGCGCGCCGGCCCGCCGCTGGCGAGCGGGGTGCCGCGCTGCGCCGGCCGGATGACTGCGGACATCGTGCGAACTCCCCCCTGCGACCTGGGTCGCGGCCCGGCCGGTACTTTACGCTGGCGGGCCCGCGTCCCGCCAAGAGGACAACGCACCACCGCCATGGCCGCGCTCCCGCCCCTGCCCGACGGCCTGGACTGCGCCTGTCTGCCGCGCGCGTCCGGCGTGTCCGCGCAGGCGCAGCTGCAGCCCTGGCTGGCGGCACGGCTGGGGGAGGTCGCGCTCGCGCGCGATGCGCGCGGCCGGCCGCGGCTGGCGCAAGGCGACGCGGACGTGAACTGGAGCCACAGCGGCGCGCTGCTGCTGGTCGCGCTGGCGCGCGCGGGCCGGGTCGGCGTGGACGTGGAGCGCCAGCGCCCGCGCCCACGCGCACTGGCGCTGGCGCGGCGTTTCTTCGCGCCGGCCGAGGCGGACTGGCTGCAGGCGCTGCCGGCCGCCGCGCGCGAGGGCGCCTTCGTGCGCCTGTGGTGCGCGAAGGAGGCGCTGCTGAAGGCGCACGGCCACGGCCTGTCCTTCGGCCTGCACAAGGCGGTGTTCGGCGAACGTGATGGCGTGCTGCGCCTGCTGGAATGCGATGCGCTGCTGGGCGCGCCGGATTGCTGGTTCCTGCGCGAATGGGCGCCGGCGGCCGGCTACCGCGCGGCACTGGCCTGGCGCCGGCCCGGCTGAGTGCCGGCCGCCGGTCGAAGCCGGCCGGCGGCGGCGGTAGACTGCGCGCCTTTTCGCCGCCCGGCCTCCCTCCCGTGACCTCGTCCCCGACCCCGCGCAAGCGCTCGGCCGCGCTCGCCTTCATCTTCGTCACCGTGCTGATCGACGTGCTGTCGTTCGGCCTGATCATCCCCGTGCTGCCGCACCTCGTGCAGCAGCTGGACGGCGGCGACACCGCGCACGCGGCCTACTGGGTCGGCGTGTTCGGCACGGTGTTCGCGGCGATCCAGTTCGTCACCTCGCCGGTCCAGGGCGCGCTGTCGGACCGCTTCGGCCGGCGCCCGGTGATCCTGCTGTCCTGCCTCGGCCTCGGCCTCGACTTCTGCTTCATGGCGCTGGCGCCGACGCTCGGCTGGCTGTTCGTCGGCCGCATCATCTCGGCGATCACCTCGGCCAGCTTCACCACCGCCAACGCCTACATCGCCGACATCACGGCACCGGAGCAACGCGCGAAGAGCTTCGGCATGATCGGCGCCGCGTTCGGCGTCGGCTTCGTGATCGGCCCGCTGATCGGCGGCGTGCTCGGCGACATCGACCTGCGCCTGCCGTTCTGGTTCGCGGCGGGGCTGGCGCTGCTGAACTTCTGCTACGGGCTGTTCGTGCTGCCCGAATCGCTGCCGGCGGAGAAGCGTTCGCCGCGCTTCGACTGGACGCACACGATCCCGGCCGCGTCGCTCGGCCTGCTGCGCCGCTACCCGCAGGTGCTCGGCCTGGCGGCGGTGGTGTTCATCGCCAACCTCGCGCACTACGTGTACCCGAGCATCTTCGTGCTGTTCGCCGACTACCGCTTCGGCTGGGGGCAGAAGGAAGTCGGCTACGTGCTGGCGGTGGTCGGCGTGTGCAACATCATCGTCAACGTCACCCTGGTCGGGCGCATGGCGCACTGGATCGGCGAGCGGCGCACGCTGCTGCTCGGCCTGTCCTGCGGTGCGCTCGGCTTCCTCGTCTATGGCCTGGCCGGCAACGGCTGGGTGTTCCTGCTCGGGCTGCCGGTCAGCGCGCTGTGGGCGATGGCGGCGCCGGCGACCCAGTCGCTGATCACCCGCCAGGTCGGCCCCGAGGTACAGGGCCGGATCCAGGGCGCGCTGATGAGCCTGGTGAGCGTGGCCGGCATCGTCGGCCCGGCGATCTTCGCCGGCAGCTTCGGCTGGTTCATCGATCCCCGCGCCTCCGTCCACCTCCCCGGCGCGCCGTGGTTCATCGCCGCGCTGCTGCTCGCTGCCGCGGTGCTGATCGCCTGGCGCCACGCGCGCCCGGCGCCGCTGCCGGCGGCGGAGGCCGCCTGAGCGGCGCCTGCGCTAACCTGCCGGGGTCCCGCCACCGGAGCCCCGCCATGCGCAACGCCCTGCCGGCCCTCGCCTGCCTTGCCGCCAGCCTGACCCTCGCCGCCTGCGGCACCATGCGCTACGAGGACACCAACGCCGCGGTCGACGCCCGCCCGGAATGCGCGAGCGCGCCGTCGCAGCCGAACGAACCGGTCGCCTCCTGGTGCGAGCGCACGCAGTCGGCCAGCTGGAGCAGCGAGCGCGACAGCCAGCCGGTCGACTTCAGCGGCAAGGACGAAGACGACCGCTGAGCCTCAGAACCAGCGACGCCAGCGCGCGAACAGGGTCGACAGCACGGCGATCGCGCCCATCACGCCGATCGCGGCCCAGAAGCCTTCCGCGCCGGTATCGAAGAACGGCGCCTTGAAGTTCATCCCGAGCGCGCCCGCCACCACCGCCAGCGTGCCCAGCAGCACGGTCACGAAGGTCAGCACGCGCATGGTGTCGTTGGTGCGCTGCGCGGTGCGGGTGGCGAACAGCTCGAAGCTGCCGACCACCAGTTCGCGCGCGTTCTCCACCGCGTCCATCGCGCGCTCGAAGTGCTGCTCCAGCGCGCGGAACTGGTGATGCGCCGCACTGTCGTCGCCGGGCCTGAAGTCCGGCCGCGCCAGCGCGCCGAACACGTGCCGGTGCGGCGCCAGCAGCCGGCGCAGGCGCGAGGCGCCGCGCCGCAGCCGAGCCAGGTCGGGCAGGCTCTCGCGCTGGATGCGACTGGTGAGGATGGCCACCTCGAGGCGGTCGACCGCGGTCTCGAAGTCGGTCACCGCGTGCAGGTAGGCGTCGACCTGCCAGTCCAGCAGCGAGGCGGTGAAGCTTTCCGCGCTGAGCGTGCCGAGCTGGGTCTCGGCGTGCTCGCGCGAGCGCAACTGGTCGAGGAACTCGACCTTGCCGTGGTGCAGCGTCACCACGAAGCCGCGCCCGCACACGATCGACAGCCCGCGTCCGGTGAAGCGCAGCTTGCCCTCGTGCTCGACGGTGGCGACGTGCACCAGGAACCAGTCGCCGACGTTGTGCAGCCGCGGCCGGCTGTCCAGCTCGCGCAGCAGGCGCAGTGCGTCCGCGCCGAGCCCGAGCCGCCGCGACAACCGCCGCAGCACGTCCTCGGCGACTTCGGCGTCGTCATCCTCGACGTCCACCCACAGCAGCTGGCGTTCGGTCAGCGCGTCCGGGTCGATTTCGTCTTCCCGCAAGGCGCAATCGTCGCCGTCGGCGTCGAACAGCAGGATGCGCACGCAGGCGCCGTCGGGGGTGTCCCCCGGCGCGTGCGTCTCCACGTTGTCGCCGAGCGCGGCCATCGTCTCCTCGCGCCTGCAAGCCTGAACAGGCGCGCGCATCATCGGCCGCGGGCGCGCGAATGCGGAGTGAACCGGGCGCGCGCCGTTGCGCGGCCTTGACGGCGCGGCCCGAATGCTCGGCGCATGGGTGCCCGCAAGCAGGACGATGCCGACGGCAATGCGCAGGCGGCCGCCGACGCTGGCCTGCGCTACGTCAGCGACGCCGCGCGCGGCATTCGCCGCGTGCGCCGCGGTCGCGGTTTCGGCTACCGCGACGCCGATGGCGCGACGGTGCGCGACCGCGCGACGCTGGCGCGCATCCGCGCGCTGGCGATACCGCCGGCGTGGACCGACGTGTGGATCTGCGCCGATCCGCGCGGCCACCTGCAGGCGACCGGGCGCGACGCGCGCGGGCGCAAGCAGTATCGCTACCACCGGCAGTGGAGCGCGGTGCGCGGCCACGGCAAGTTCGACCGGGTGGTCGCGTTCGGATCGGCGCTGCCGAAGCTGCGGCGGCGCCTGCGCGAGGATTTCCGGCGCGACGGCTTCCCGCGCGACAAGGTGCTGGCGATCGTGGTCGCGGTGATGGCCGAGACCCTGGTCCGGGTCGGCAATCCCGAATACGCGCGCAGCAACCGCTCCTACGGCCTGACCACGCTGCGCAACCGCCACGTCGCGTTCCTGCGCGGCGGCCGCGCGCGCTTCCGCTTCCGCGGCAAGGGCGGACTCGAGCACGACGTGGTGCTGGACGATGCGCGGCTGGTCAGGCTGGTGCGACGTTGCCAGCAGCTGCCGGGACAGGCGTTGTTCCAGTACGAGGACGCGGACGGCGCCGTGGTCCCGGTGGATTCGGGCGAGGTCAACGCCTGGCTGCAGGCCGCGATGGGCGGTGCCTTCACCGCCAAGGATTTCCGCACCTGGGGCGGCACCCTGGCGGCCTTCCAGCGGCTGGCGCGCACGCCGCCGCCGGTGCGGGCGGACGGCAAGCCGGCGAGCGAGCGCGCCCACCTCGCGGTGCAGAACGCGATCATCAAGGACGTCGCGCACGCGCTCGGCAACACCCCGTCGGTGTGCCGCAAGGCCTACATCGACCCGGCGGTGTTCGCCGGCTGGCGCGATGGCCGCCTGCAGCGCGCGGCGGCGCGGGCGCGCGGCGAACGGCAGTGGGAGCAGGCGGCGCTGCGCTTCCTGCGCCGCGCGCACCGCGCGCGGTGAACCTTCACCGCGCCTGCGACCGTGCAGGCCGACACTCGACGCTCCCCCACTCCCGGAGCGTCCCATGGCCCGATGCGACGTCTGCGGCAACGACTACGACAAGGCCTTCTCGGTCAACGGCCCGCTCGGCGGCGGCACCTTCGATTCGTTCGAATGCGCGATCCACAAGCTGGCGCCGAGCTGCGCGCACTGCGGCTGCCGCATCATCGGCCACGGCGTCGAGAACGAAGGCACGTTCTACTGCTGCGCGCGCTGCGCGCGCTCGGCCGGCGTGATCGGGGTCGACGACCGGATCTGAGCGCCTAGCCGCAACGCACGTCGACGATGATGTTGTCGTCGTCGACGTCGATGTTGAGCCGGCCGCTGCGGTACTCCATGGTCACGATCGTGTCCGGCTTGAGCACGCGGGCGGTGTCGGCGTGCGCGGCCAGGCGCGCCTGCTCGACGACCTCGGCGGTCGCCTCGCGGCCGACCAGGCCCTTGGCGGCGTCGGCGGTGCAGGGATCGCGCATCGGCGGCAGAGTGCCGCCGGTCTTCGCGTTCGGCGGCGGGCCGCCGGCGCCGGTGTCCGGCGGCACCGGCGAAGCGCAGGCCGACAGGGACAGGGTGAGCAGGGCGGTGGCGGGCAGCATGCGCATGCGACGGCTCCGGGAAGGGAAGGCACAGCTTGGTGCGCGGCGGGTGTGCGCAGCATAAATGGCGGGCGGCCTGCCCTTTATCCTGTCGCGGTGACGACGCCCGACTTTCCCATCGCGCCGCTGCTGCCGCAGGTGCTGGCCAGCCTCGCCGCGCATCCGCGGCTGGTGCTGGAAGCGCCGCCGGGCGCCGGCAAGACCACCCAGGTGCCACCGGCGCTGCTCGCCGCGGACTGGCTCGGCGGCCGCCGCATCGTGATGCTGGAGCCGCGCCGCGTGGCCGCGCGCGCCGCCGCCGGCTTCATGGCGCGCCAGTTCGGCGAGGAGGTCGGGGCCACCGTCGGCTACCGCATCCGCTTCGACAGCCGCGTGTCGTCGCGCACCCGGATCGAGCTCGTCACCGAGGGCATCCTCACCCGCATGCTGCAGGACGATCCGCTGCTCGAAGGGATCGGCGCGCTGCTGTTCGACGAATTCCACGAACGCCACCTCGCCGGCGACCTCGGCCTGGCGCTGGCGCTGGACGTGCAGGCCGGCGTGCGCGAGGACCTGCGCCTCGTCGTGATGTCGGCCACGCTCGACGGCGAGCGCCTCGCGCAGTTCCTCGACGCTCCGCGCCTGACCAGCGAAGGGCGGAGTTTCCCGGTGGCGGTGTCGCATTTCCCGGCGCGCCGCGAGGAGGCGCCCGCGCACCAGCTGCGCCGCGCCGTGCAGCACGCGCTCGCCGCGCACCCGGGCGACGTGCTGGTGTTCCTGCCGGGCCAGCGCGAGATCGCGCAGGCGCAGGCGCAGCTCGCCGATGCCGACGCCGAAGTGCTCGCGCTGCACGGCGAACTGCCGGTCGAGCAGCAGGCGCGCGTGCTGCAGCCGGCCGCCGGCGGCGCGCGCCGGGTGGTGCTGGCGACCAACGTCGCCGAATCCAGCGTCACCCTGCCCGGCGTGCGCGTGGTGGTCGACAGCGGGCTGGCGCGCGAGCCGCGCTACGACCCCAACTCCGGTTTCTCGCGCCTCGAGGTGGTGACGATCGCGCAGGCCTCGGCCGACCAGCGCGCCGGCCGCGCCGGCCGCGTCGCCGACGGCTGGGCGTACCGATTGTGGCCGGAGTCGCAGCGGCTGGAGCCGCAGCGCCGTCCGGAAATCGCCCAGGTCGAACTCGCCGGCCTCGCGCTGGAGCTGGCCGCGTGGGGCAGCGACGCGCTGCGCTTCGTCGATCCGCCGCCGCCCGGCGCGCTCGCCGCCGCGCGCGAACTGCTGCGGCGCCTGGGCGCGCTGGACGCGGGCAACGCGATCACCGCGACGGGCCGGCGCATGCTCGCGCTCGGCACCCATCCGCGACTGGCGGCGATGCTGCTGGCGCCGCGCGGGGACGGCGAGCGCGCGCTGGCCTGCGACCTCGCCGCACTGCTGGAGGCACGCGATCCGTTGCGTGCGCGCAGCGACGCGTTGGCGCACCGCTGGCAGGCGCTCGCCGCGTCCCGCGCCGGTCGCGCGCAGGCGGACGCGAGCCGCAGCGCACTGGCGGCGATCGACGCCGCGGCGAAGCAGTGGCGGCGCCGCCTGCGGGTGGACGCCGCGCCGCCGTCCTCCGCGCCCGCCCACCTGCTCGGCGACCTGCTGCTGCACGCCTTCCCCGATCGCATCGCCCGCCAGCATGCGCAGGATCCACGCCGCTACCAACTGGCCAACGGCCGCATGGCGCGCCTCACCGACGACAGCGCGCTGTACGGCGAGCCGTGGCTGGTCGCCAGCGAACTGCGTTTCGAGCGCAGCGACGCCCTGCTGCTACGCGGCGCGCCGCTGGACGAGGCGCGCCTGCGCCGCGACTTCCCCGCAGGTTTCGTCGAGGAGGACGCGGTGCGCTGGGACGCGCAACGGCAGGCGCTGGTTTCCGTGCGCGAACAGCGCTTCGAGGGCATCGTGCTCGACAGCCGTCCGGCGGGCCGCGTCGACCCCGCGCTGGCCGCGCGCGCGCTCACCGACGCGGTGCGCGCGCTCGGCCTCGACGCGCTGCCGTGGACCGAGGCGCTGTCGCAATGGCGCGCGCGCGTGCGCAGCCTGCGCGACTGGGTGCCGGAATTCGCCCTGCCCGACCTGTCCGACACTGCGCTGCTCGCTACAGCCGAGGACTGGCTGCTGCCCGCCTTCGCCGGCCGCACCCGGCTCGACGCGCTCGACGAACAGGCGTTCGCCGATGCGCTCAAGTCGCGCCTGGACTGGGCGCAGCGGCAACGCGTGGACACGCTCGCGCCGGTGCGCATGCGGGTGCCGTCCGGACAGGAGCGACGCATCGAGTACGGCTACGACGACGACGCCGGCGCGCCGCACGCGCCGGTGCTGGCGGTCAAGCTGCAGGAACTGTTCGGCCTTGCCGAAACCCCGCGCATCGCCGACGGCCGGGTGCCGCTGACCCTGCACCTGCTCTCGCCCGCCGGCCGGCCGCTGCAGGTCACCCGTGACCTGCGCGGCTTCTGGGAGCGCACCTATCCGGAGGTGAAAAAGGAAATGAAGGGGCGCTACCCGAAGCATCCCTGGCCCGACGATCCGTGGTCGGCGACCGCGACGCACCGGGCCAAGCCGCGCGGGACCTAGCGCGGCGGCAGGCACCCCCGGGCGCGCGCCGCCTCCTCTCACGCCCGCTCAACGCCGTGCTCTTCACACTGCGCGCAAGACCGCACGGGAGGAAGGAAGCGATGTCCAGGTTCTCGCATCTCAACGACCGCGCGCTGCGCATCGCCGGCCAGGTCGGCGACAGCATCCGCGACGCGGTGCCCGATCGCGCGCTGCGCTGGGTCGAAACCGGCGCCGCGCTCGGTGCCCTGAAGACCGGTACCCGCGGCGCCGGGCGGCTGGTGCGCCGGCATCCGGTGGCGCTGGCGACCGCCGCGGTCGCGGGCGTCGGCCTGCTCGCCTGGGCGCTGCGCAAGCGCGCCCAGCGCAAGGCGGCCGAGCGCGCGCACGGCGACGGCGAGACGATCGAAGGCGAGGCGCGCCGGGTCGAGGCGCGACGGAGCACGCGCGCGAAGACGCGCTCCACGGCCACGTCGCGTTCGTCGCGGTCGCAGCAGGGCGCCGACGCGCAGGCCTGACCGGACCGTCCTTACCCAAACCGTCTCCCGCAGGCGGGAGAGGGGGAACGGCACCGCGAGACGAATCGAAGTTGTCACCTTTCCCGTTTACGGGAGAGGTCGAGCGCGCAGCGCGAGGGTGAGGGGCCGCTTTTTGAAGATGGGCCCGGCGTCGTCAACCCGCCGCACCCTCGCGGGCCGTCGCAGTGCCCGCCTGCAACACCGGCAGTTCGATCACGAAGCAGGCGCCGCCGCCATCGCGATCCTCGTACCAGAGATTGCCGCCCGCATTGATCACGATCTGCCGCGCCAGCGACAGGCCAAGCCCGCTCGACATGCCGTCCTCGCGCACGCCCAGCCGGGTGAAGGGGCGGAACAGTTCGCCCTGTCGCTCCGGCGGCACGCCGCCACCGCGGTCTTCCACCCGCAGCTGCCAGTGGCCGCCGGCGCCGCGGCGCACCGCCAGGGTCAGCTCGCCGCCGCTCGCGGCGTACTTGATCGCGTTGCTGATCAGGTTCTCGGCCACCTGGCGCAGCACGCGCGCGTCGATCGCGACGTGCAGCGGGCCCTCGCCGGCGCGCTCGACCCGCAGGCGCATGCCGCGCGCCTCGAGCTGCAGCTCGTAGCGTTCGACCAGCCACTCGAGCAGGCCGTGCAGGCAGGCCGGGTGCTCGATCACGCCGTCGCGCGCGCCGGCCGCGGCGACCTGCTTCTGCGCCTCGAGGTAGCGACGGATGTAGCCGATCGCGTCGCGCGTGCTTTCGTGGATGATCGCCAGGTAGCGCGGCACCCGCTCGGGCTTGCACGCGCCCTGCTGCAGCACCTCGCTGGCGAACAGCACGCTGCTGAGCGGATTCTTGAGGTCGTGCGCGACCAGGTTGACCAGTTCCTGGCGCTCGTGGGCGACGCGCTCCAGGCGGTCGCGGGTGAGCTTGAGGCCGATGTGCGCGTTGACCCGCGCCAGCAGCTCTTCCGGGAAGAACGGCTTGGTGACGTAGTCCACCGCGCCGGCGGCGAACGCGCGCAGCAGCAGTTCGCGGTCCTGCGCGGCGGTCAGGAAGATCACCGGCACCTGCTGCAGCGCCGGCCGCTTGCGCAGCTCGGCCAGCAGTTCGAAGCCGTCCATGCCCGGCATCATCATGTCCAGCAGCAGCAGGTCGGGCGCCTGCGCGGCGGCCAGTTCCAGTGCCTGCTCGCCCTGGGTCGCGGTCGCCACCTCGTAGCCTTGGCGCGACAGCAACGCGCTCA
Source organism: Lysobacteraceae bacterium (assembly GCA_035539135.1). GTDB lineage: Bacteria > Pseudomonadota > Gammaproteobacteria > Xanthomonadales > Xanthomonadaceae > JABFWF01. The sequence goes on along the minus strand of DATLJD010000005.1, from coordinate 110,972 downwards.
CCGCCTTCAGGTTGGCGGGCTGGTCGTCGACGACCAGGAGTCGGCCCGGTTGGACGGCTTGGTTGGGCATGCTGCTTCCTGTTGCGCCCTGTCCGGCCCGCTTCCGCGAGCGGGCGAATCCACGACGTTAGCAGACGCGCGCACGCGGCTTTCACGTTCAGCTAACGCACCGTGAACCGTTCAGCGGACTGCGTGACGCGGATCGCATTCGCGCCATGCCCCCGGCGCCAACCCGTCCAGCGCGATGCCGCCGATCGCCATCCGGACCAGGCGCAGGGTCGGCAATCCGACCGCCGCGGTCATGCGCCGGACCTGGCGGTTCCGGCCCTCGCGCAGCACCAGCTCCAGCCACGCGTCCGCGACGCGCTTGCGGAAGCGCACGGGCGGATCGCGCGGCCACAGCGCGGGCGGGTCGATCCGGCGCGCACCGGCCGGACGGGTCGGGCCGTCGTTGAGCATCACGCCTTCCCGCAGCCGCGCGAGTTGCGCGGCGCCCGGCTCGCCTTCGACCTGCACCCAATAGGTCTTGGGCTGTTTGTGGCGCGGGTCGGCGAGACGGTGCACCAGCGCGCCCTCGTCGCTGAGCAGCAGCAGGCCTTCCGAGTCGAGGTCCAGCCGGCCCGCCGCATAGACCCCCGGCGGCAGGCCGAACTCGGCCAGGGTGCGCCGCGGCGGATCGCTGCGGTCGGTGAACTGGGCCAGCACGCCATACGGCTTGTTGAAGGCGATCAGCATGGCGGCGCGGAATGCGGCCAGCCGGCGCGCGCGTCGCGCCGGTTTTCGCCGGCGACGCCGAGCGTGGCCAGCGCGTAGCAGGCCGCCATCGCCAGCGGGATCGCAAGGTTGGCCTGCGCCGGCCAGCGCCATTGCAGCAGCGCGGCGAGCAGCACCGAGCCGGTGCCGAGCAGCGCGTAGCTCGGCGAGCGGTACAGCCAGGCGTAGGGCAGGAAGTGGGTACCCAGCAGCGCCGCCAGCGCGAATGCCAGCAGCCACGGCGCCTGCACGACGATCAGCCCGAGCGTCGGCCAGCCCAGCGCCTGGGTCAGGCCGAGCACCCGCACCAGCGGCGCGAGCGGATGGCCGCGCGCGAGCAGGTCGCCGCGGCAGGCGCGGTTGAGCGCCCAGCCGAGCGGGTAGACGACCAGCGTCGCGACCAGGAAGAACGCGACCAGCGCGCCCGGCGACAGCCCGGCCCATGCCACCGCCGCCGCCAGCCCGAGCCAGTACAGGCAGCTCGCCAGGGTCATGCCGATCCCGCGCCGGGTCTGCCGCAGCAGCGAGCCGCGCAGGGCCAGGGTGCCGGTGTCGGAACGGGTCATCGCCGCAGGGTAGTCGCGCACGCGTGCAGGCCTCATCGCCCGCGGCCGGCGCGCGCCGGCGGCGGCGGCGGCGGAAGCCCGGGATCGGCGCCGGCCTCCTCGAGCAGCCACGCACGCAGCGCCTGCAGTCCGCCGTGCCCGGCCGAGCGCGGCGGGTACACGAGGTAGTGCGCGAAGCCGGCCTTCAGTCGCTGCGGGAACAGCGGCACCAGCCGGCCGGCGTCCACCAGCGGCCGCGCCAGCGTCATCCGCCCGAGCGCGACACCGAGCCCTTCGGCGGCCGCCCGGTGCAGCGTTTCCGAATCGTCGAAGGTGGCGACGAAGCGCGCCGGCAGGCTGCCGCCGAACGCGGCGAACCAGTCCTTCCATCCGCCGCCCGGCGCGCCCAGCAGCGGGTAACGGTCCAGCGTCTGCAGGGTCGGCCGGCCGAGCCGCGCCAGCAGGTCCGGACTCGCGGTCGGCGTGATCCAGTCGTCGAGCAGGTGCACCGCCTCCAGGCCCGGCCACTGCCCGGCGCCGAAGCGCAGGCCCGCATCCACCGTGAGTTCGCGATCGAAGTCCACCAGCGCGGTGGACGACTGCAGGTTGATTTCCAGTTGCGGATGCGCGGCGAGGAAGCGCGGCAGCCGCGGCACCAGCCAGCTGGCCGCGAACGAAGGCATCAGGGTCAGCGTCAGCACGTCCTCGCGGCGCACGCGGAACGGACGCAGCGCCTGCTCCAGCGCATCGAAGTGCGGCGCGACCCGCTCGAACAGCTGGCGGCCGTCGGCGGTCAGCCTGACCCCGCGCGCCTCGCGCACGAACAACTGCTGGCCCAGCCGCTCCTCCAGTCCGCGGATCTGGTGGCTGAGCGCGCTCACCGTCAGGTGCAGCGCCTCCGCCGCGCGCGACAGGTTGCCGCTGCGCGCGGCGGCGACGAAACCCTGCAGGGCATGCAGCGGGGGCCGGCTCATTCGTTTTCAAGCCTTGAATTAAATCGGAAGCTGCCTTGCAAAATGCTCGCTTTTCGCGAGGCAAGGATGCGCCTACCTTGCGAATCGTTCAATGGAGCGGGCGTCGGGCACCGCTCCTGACACGAGGAGGCCAGCCATGAACACCCACGAGATCTTCAAGGGCCTGCTGTTCCTGCAGGGCTATGTCAACACCGCGGACTTCGTCGACCCCCACCAGCGTCCGCGCTACGGCGCCGCCAGCCTGCGCGAGCGGATCGCGCCGCCGCTGGGCAACCGCAACGCCTCGCGCGCCTGGTTCGGGCACGCCGCGGCGGCCGAGCCGGTCCAGGCCGGCTGCGTCGCCGGCGGTTGCGGCTGACGGCCATCGGTCCACGGCCCCGCACCGTGGCCCAGGCACCGCCCTTCCCCCCGCGTCGCCCTCTCCCGCATGACGGGAGCGGGCGCGCTTGCGGCCTCAGCCCGCGAGCTGCGCCAGCGCCGCGTTGAAGGTCGCGCTCGGCCGCATCGCCGCGCGCACGCGGTCCATGTCGGGGTGGTAGTAGCCGCCGATGTCGACCGGCTTGCCCTGCACCGCCACCAGCTCCGCGAGGATCCGTTGCTCGTTGTCCGCCAACGCCTGCGCCAGCGGCGCGAAGCGCGCGCGCAGCGTCGCGTCCGCGTCCTGCGCGGCGAGTGCCTGCGCCCAGTACAGCGCCAGGTAGAAGTGGGTGCCGCGGTTGTCGAGCTCGCCGACCTTGCGCGCCGGCGACCGGTTGTTCTCGAGGATGCGCGCGTTGGCCTGGTCGAGCGCGTCGGCCAGCACGCGCACGCGCGCGTCGCCGTGCCGCTCGGCGAGGTGCTCGAGCGAGGCGGCGAGGGCGAGGAATTCGCCCAGCGAATCCCAGCGCAGGTAGTCCTCGGCGAGGAACTGCTGCACGTGCTTGGGCGCGCTGCCGCCGGCGCCGGTCTCGAACAGGCCGCCGCCGGCCATCAGCGGCACGATCGACAGCATCTTCGCGCTGGTGCCCAGCTCCATGATCGGGAACAGGTCGGTCAGGTAGTCGCGCAGCACGTTGCCGGTGACCGAGATCGTGTCCTCGCCGCGGCGGATGCGCTCGAGGGAGAAGCGCATCGCGTCCACCGGCGCCAGGATGCGGATGTCCAGGCCCGCGGTGTCGTGCTCGCCGAGATAGCGCTCGACCTTGGCGATCAGCTCGCGGTCGTGCGCGCGCGCGGCGTCCAGCCAGAACGCCGCTGGCGTGCGCGACAGCCGGGCGCGGGCCACCGCCAGCTTGACCCAGTCGCGGATCGGCGCGTCCTTGGTCTGGCAGGCGCGCCAGATGTCGCCGGCCTCGACCGCGTGCTCGAGCAGCACCTTGCCGTCCGAGTCCACCACCCGCACGGTGCCGGCCGCGGGCAGCTGGAAGGTCTTGTCGTGCGAACCGTACTCCTCGGCCTTCTGCGCCATCAGGCCGACGTTGGGCACGCTGCCCATGGTCGCCGGGTCGAACGCGCCGTGCGCCTTGCAATCCTCGATCACCGCCTGGTAGATGCCGGCGTAGCAGCGGTCCGGGATCACCGCCTTGGTGTCCTGCAGTTCGCCGTTCGCGTTCCACATGCGGCCGCCGTCGCGGATCATCGCCGGCATCGAGGCGTCGACGATGACGTCGCTGGGCACGTGCAGGTTGGTGATGCCCTTGTCCGAGTTGACCATCGCCAAACCCGGGCGCTGCGCGTACTCGGCGGCGATGTCGGCCTCGATCGCGGCACGCAGGTCCTCCGGCAGCGACGGCAGGCGCGCGTACAGGTCGCCGATGCCGTTGTTCGGATCGAAACCGGCCCGCTCCAGCGCCGGGCCGTGCTTGACCAGCACGTCGCGGTAGAAGCGGCTGACCGCGACGCCGAACATGATCGGGTCGGAGACCTTCATCATGGTCGCCTTCAGGTGCAGCGAGAACAGCACGCCCCGCGCCTTCGCGTCCTCGATCTGCGCGTCGATGAACTGCGCCAGCGCGTGGCAGCGCATCACCGCGGCGTCCAGCACTTCGCCCGCCTGCAGGGCGAAGTCGGGCTTGAGCACGGTCGCCGCGCCGCCGCCGGCGGGGGCGAACTCGATCCGCACCTTGGTCGCGGCAGGCACCGTCAGCGAGCGCTCGCTGCCGTAGAAGTCGCCGTCGGCCATGTGCGCGACGTGGGTCCGCGAGTCGCCGTTCCACTTGCCCATCCGGTGCGGATGGGCGCGCGCGTACTGCTTCACCGAGGCCGGCGCGCGGCGGTCGGAATTGCCCTCGCGCAGCACCGGATTGACCGCGCTGCCCTTGACTCGGTCGTAGCGCAGCTTGGTCTCGCGCTCGGCGTCGGTCCGCGGTTCCTCCGGGTAGTCCGGCAGCGGGTAGCCCTGCGCCTGCAGCTCCTTGATCGCGGCCTTCAGCTGCGGCACCGAGGCGCTGATGTTGGGCAGCTTGATGATGTTGGCTTCGGGCGTGGTGGCGAGCGCGCCGAGTTCGGCGAGATCGTCGGCGACGCGCTGCTGCGGCGACAGGCGCTCGGGGAACTGGGCGAGGATGCGGCCCGCCAGCGAGATGTCGCGCGTCTCCACCGCGATGCCGGCGGTGCCGGCGAACGCCGCGACGATCGGCAACAGCGACTGCGTGGCGAGGAAGGGCGCTTCGTCGGTGAGGGTGTACAGGATCGTCGGCGCGGCAGTCGGGGAGGAAGTCGGCATTGCGGACTCGCGAAAGGAAGGCGGGGACGCGCGCGCTGCGGCACGCGGCCCGCCATTGTCCCGCGCCTGGGGGGCGTGGGGCAAAGCGCCGCCCGTCGCGCGTGGATACGCCGGCGTGTGGCGCGCGCGGAGTGGGACGCACGGCGCCCCGACCATGCCGAATGGGGGATGCGGGCGGGGCCCGCGCCCTTAGCATCGGACGGATTGCCCGCCGACCGGAGCCCCGCGATGTCCCGACCCGCCGTCCGCCTGCTGCCCGCGCTGTGCGCGCTGGCCCTGTTCGCGCCGCTCGCCCTGCCGAACGCGGCCTTCGCCCAGGACCTACCGCCGCCGGCGATGAGCAGCCCGCGGGTGCCGGCGCCGGTGGACACGCCGTACGCGCCGGGCGCGATCCGGCTCGAGGTGGACGCGACCGACCTGTCGCAGCGCATCGTCAGGGTGCGCGAGACCATCCCCGCGACGCCCGGCACGCTGACCCTGTTGTACCCGAAGTGGCTGCCCGGCAACCACGCCGACACCGGCCCGCTGCTGCGCCTGGCCGGCCTGCGCTTCAGCGCCGGCGGCAAGCCGCTGGCGTGGAAGCGCGATCCGCTCGACGTCTACGCCTTCCACGTCGAGGTGCCGGCCGGCGCGACCAGCGTGGTCGCCGAATACCAGCAGATCACCCCGACCGACCGTTCGCAGGGCGGCATCGTGATGACGCCGAACATGCTCGACCTGCAGTGGAACACCGTCGTGCTGTATCCCGCCGGCCACTACGCGCGCCAGATCGCCTACGACGCCAGCGTGACCTACCCAGCCGGCTGGCACGCGGCGACCGCGCTCGAGGTCGCCGGCACCCAGGGCGACACCGTGCGTTACGCGCAGGTGCCGCTCGACATCCTGGTCGACTCGCCGGTGTACGCCGGCCGCCACTACCGCCAGCTCGACCTCGCCCCGGGCGCCGCCGTGCCGGTGCGCCTGAACGTGTTCGCCGAGGCGCCCAAGTACCTCGAGGTGAAGCCGGAGCAGCTGCAGGTCCACCGCAACCTGGTGACCCAGGCGAAGAAGCTGTACGGCGCGCAGCACTACGACCACTACGACTTCCTGTTCTCGCTGTCGGAGCAACTGGTGCAGAACGGCCTGGAGCACCAGCGCTCCAGCGAGAACGGCGAGGACAAGGACTACTTCACCGGCTGGGACGCGAAGGTCGGCTTCAGCGACCTGCTCGCGCACGAGTACACCCACTCGTGGAACGGCAAGTACCGGCGCCCGGCCGACCTGTGGACGCCGAACTACAACGTGCCGATGCAGGGCAGCCTGCTGTGGGTGTACGAGGGCCAGACCCAGTACTGGGGCAACGTGCTCGCCGCGCGCTCGGGCATGCGCCCGCTGAAGGCGTCGCTGGACGCGCTGGCCCTGGTCGCCGCGACCTACCGCGACAATCGTCCGGGCCTCGCCTGGCGCGGCGTGGAGGACACCACCAACGACCCGATCATCGCCAAGCGCCGGCCCAAGCCCTACCGCAACTGGCAGTTGTCGGAGGACTACTACCGCGCTGGCCAGATGATCTGGCTGGAGGCCGACGTGCGCATCCGCACGCTGACCAGGGGGAAGAAGTCGCTGGACGATTTCGCGCGCGCGTTCTTCGGCGTCAACGATGGCGAGTGGAAGAAACAGAACCCGTACACCTTCGAGGACGTGGTGAAGACGCTCGACGGCGTCGTCCACGACGACTGGGCGACGTTCCTGCGCGAGCGGCTGGACGGCAAGGTGGACATCACCGGCGGTTTCGAGGCGGGCGGCTGGAAGCTCGTCTACAAGGACGCGCCCAACGCCTACGCCAAGGCGATGTCCAAGGGCGGCGGCGGCGACTTCGTCTATTCGCTGGGGCTCGCCGTCGGCAAGGGCGGCGAGATCGGCGAGGTGCGCTGGGACAGCCCGGCGTTCAACGCGGGCCTCGGCGCCGGCACCACCATCGTCGCGGTCAACGACGTCGAATACGACAAGGACACGCTGGCCGACGCGATCAGGGCCGCGAAGACCAACCAGGCGCCGATCCGCCTGCTGGTGAAGGAGTTCGACCGCTACCGCACGGTGGCCATCGACTACCACGACGGCCTGCGCTACCCGCACCTCGAGCGCATCGAAGGCGTGCCGGATCGGATCACGCCGATCCTCGAGGCGAAGTAACGCCGCGATCCCATACCTGACATCACGGGCCCGCGCCCGGGAGGCCGGGGGTATTGCTTTTCCCTTAGCTGGGCATCCATGCCCAGATGCGGGCGCGCGCCATCCATGGCGCGCTGACGCAACACCCCCGCCCTCCCGGGCGCTCGGGAAAGACCCTCGGGGCTTGCCGTAGAGCGGAGCTTGCTCCGCTGAAGGAGCGCGAAGGTGGGGGGGCGCGTCGGGTGGGAGAAGTAGGCAGGACCGTATGCGCCATGGATGGCGCATCCGAGCCTCCATGGATGGATTCACGGCGTGTCCTGACTGCCTCTCCCGCCCGGCGCGCTCGCGCAGTCCCGCGACATTCGCCCGGTGCGTGCGCTCACCCCCACCCCAACCCTCCCCCGCAAGCGGGGGAGGGAGTCCTGCTGGAGCAAGCTCCGCTCTACGGAAGGCCGTGATGCTTCAACGCGAGCGCGTCGCAGGTTGCGCGGGCTTCGCGGCCGGCGCGGGCGCCGGCGCGGGCGGCGCGTCCGCCGGCGGTTGCGCCAGCGGGCAGGCGAACGCCTTGCGTGGCGCCTGCAGGTTGCCGCGCATGCGTTCGCTGAGCGGCAGCGCGTTGCCGTTGAGGCGCCAGTCGTAGATCGCGCTGAAGGCGAGCACGCGGGCGACGTAGTCGCGGGTTTCCTTGTAGCTGATCGTCTCGATCCAGAAATCCGGATCCATGCCCGGCCGCTGCGCCTGCCAGCGCGCCAGCGGGGTCGGCCCCGCGTTGTAGCCGGCGATCGCGAAGTAGGGCTGGCCGCCGTACTTGTCGAGCAGCTGGCGCAGGTAGGCGGTGCCGAGCACGATGTTGGTGTCCGGGTCGTACAGCGACTGCGCGCCGCCCCAGGCCAGGCCGAGGCGGCGCGCGACCGCCATGCCGGTGGTCGGCAGCACCTGCATCAGGCCCATGGCATTCGCGGCCGAACGCGCGTTCGGGTTGAACACGCTTTCCGCGCGGATCTCCGCGGCGACCCAGGCCGGGTCGAGGTCGTTCTCGAGCGCGGCGCGGCGGATCGTTGCGTCGTGGTGCAGCGGGAAGCGCAGCGTGTAGAGCCGCCGCTCCTCCGGCGTGCGGCCGAGCGAGAACACCGCGCGGTCGAACCAGCCGTGGTCCTGCGCGACTTCCACCGCCAGCCGGCGCTGGGTGTCGTCGAAACGCGACAGTGCCTCGTCCCACTCGCGCTGCGCCCAGCCGGCGCGGTCGATCGCATACAGGCCCATCGCGCGCACGATCGCCGGATCGCGCGCGACCACGGCGCGCCCGGCGTCATCGTCCGCGGGCAGCCATGGGCACAGCGCGTAGGGTGCGCCGATCCGGTCGGCGGCGAGGAAGCCGTGGAATTCCGGCTCGCGCGCGGCCTGCCGGTACAGCGCCTGCGCGCCGGCCTTGTCGCCGGTCAGCTCGCTCAGGCGCGCGGCGAAATAGGTCCAGCGCGAATCGCGGCGCTGCGACTCGGGCATCTTGCGGATCGCCGCCAGCGCGGCCGGCCAGTCGGAGCGCGCCATCGCCTCGCGCGCGCGCCATTCGCGCAGGCGGTCGTCGTAGGCGGCCTCGGGGACCGCGGCGAGGCGGCGCGCCGACTCGGGCAGGTAGGACGCGACCGTCCACAGCGCGATCTGGTACAGCACGGCGTTGCGCTCGGCATCGCCGAAACCGAGCGCGGCGGCGTAGCTCGGCAGCAGCGCTTCGGCGCGATCCGGATCGCTCTTCGCCAGGCGCGCCAGGCCGGCGGCGGCGACGCGGCGGCTGCGCGCGGTCTTCGGCCACGCCAGCGCGCTGTCGTCGATCTTGTCGAGGAAGCCGGCGTAGGCGTTGGCCAGCGCCTGTTCGTCCTTCGCCAGGCCGCGCGCGGCGGCGCGGATGACGCCCGGATTGCCCGCGTCGATCGCAAGCTCGATGCGCTCCCAGCGCAGCGCCGGCGGCAGGCCGCCCTTGGCCGCCAGCACCGCGAACGGCGCGTCGCAGGCGTCGGGCAGGCTTTCGCCGGTCCGCCACAGCGCCTGCGCGTCGGCCACCCACTGCGCGTCGGCGCGGCCGGTGGCCTGGCGCGCGTCGAGCTCGGCGCAACGCAGCGCCACCGCCTTGATCCCGGGCCGCCACGCGGCGAGGAACGCCGGCCAGTCCTGGCGGCGCGCGGTCGCCGCCAGCCAGAGTTCGCGGAAGGCCTGGCCGACCGCATCGCCTGGATGGCGCTGCAGGAAGGCCCGCGCCTGGTCGGCGGGGAGGCGGTCGATGTTGCGGCGCAGCGCGGCGTATTCGACCCAGCCGTACAGCGGATGCGCGGCGAGCTGCGGCCGCGCCCCGGCATCGAGATCGCCGCGCTCGGCGGCGGCAAGCGCCTCGCGGATGGCCGGCAACTGCGGATCGGCACCCTGGGCGAGGGCCGGGCTGGCAGCGAGAAGGAGGGCGAATAGGAGGACGGACGTCAGGCGGGGCAAAGGCATGCCGTGACTATAGCCCGGCGTCCTTGAACGCCCGGAACGTGAATACCGTTCACCCCTGCCCGTGACCCCTTGCGGCCGTTTTACGAAAAGCTTACAAGTCGGCTTCCGCTTGGTCACAGGGGGCAGGCGGTGTCGACCCCAACCGATCTGGAGAGACCGATGCGAGCGCTGCACCGCCACCGGCTTACCACGGCCGTCCAACTTTCCCTGCTTCTCGCCCTCCCCGCCGTCGCGTCCGCACAGGATGCTCCGACCGCGGCCCCCGACGCCGACCAGGCCGCGCGGCTGGAGACGGTCACCGTCACCGGCACCCGCATCAAGAAGGCCGAGGTCGAAGGCCAGGTGCCGGTGCAGGTTCTCACCCGCGAGGACATCGACCGCAGCGGCTTCACCTCGGTCGCCGACATCGTGCAAAACCTGACCGCCTCGGGCTCCGCGCTCAACACCAAGTTCAACTCGAGCGGCAACTTCGGCTTCCCGCCCGACGGCGGCGGCGTCGGCGCCGGCGCGGCGACGGTGGACCTGCGCCACCTCGGCGCCAAGCGCGTGCTGGTGCTGGTCGACGGCATCCGCTGGGTCAACGAGTCGTCCGCCTCGGGCGTTGGCTCCTCGGTCGACCTCAACACCATCCCGCTGTCGATCATCGAGCGCATCGAGGTGCTGGAGGACGGCGCGTCCTCGATCTACGGCTCGGACGCGATCGCCGGCGTCGTCAACATCATCACCCGCCGCAAGATCGACGGCTTCTCGGTCAGCCTGCACGCCGGCGAATACGACGAGGGCGACGGCGCGACCTATGGCGTCGACCTCGGCTGGGGCGGCAGCAGCGACCGCGCCGACTGGTTCCTCGGCGCCAGCTACTACAACCAGGAAGACATCACCGCCGCCGACCGCGCGATCTCGCAGTTCCCGGTGCCCGGCACCGGCCTCGCCAACGGCAGCTCGGCCACCCCGTTCGGCCGTTTCGTGTTCCAGGATCCGAACACCGGCGTGGTCTACAGCATCACCCCGAACGCCGGCGCGACCGACCCGACCTACGACCCGACCCAGACCGGCTGCGAGCGCACCGACGACTTCCACTGTTTCACCACCGCCGACCGCTTCAACTTCGCGCTCTACAACCTGCTGCTGACCCCGTCCGAGCGCAAGAGCGTGTTCGGCCAGGTGCACTTCGACTTCAGCGATGCGGTCACCGGCTACGCGAAGGTGCTCTACAACCAGCGCAACTCGACCAACCAGGCCGCGCCCGAGCCGATCTTCCTCGGCACCGACGCCGGCGTGTACAACCACTGGGCGGAAACCGACCTCGTCATCGCCGCCAACAACCCGTACAACCCGTTCGGCTTCGACCTGACCACGATGGGGCCGAACCCGAACCTGTTCCTGCTTGGCCGCCGCCCGGTCGAGGGCGGCCCGCGCGTGTACGAGCAGGACGTCAAGACCTGGTACGTCAACGCCGGCCTGGAGGGTGTGTTCACCGCTGGCTCGCGCGATTACAGCTGGGACGTCAACGCAGTGCACAGCGAGAGCCGCGCCGAGCAGACCAACTACGGCAGCTACAACATCCGGCGCATCAACCAGGCGCTGGGCGACGTCAACGCCTGCGCCGCGATCGCCGGCTGCGTGCCGCTCAACCTGTTCGGCGGCCCGGGCACGATCACGCCGGAGATGCTGGCCTGGATCCAGCCGGTGGTGCACGACGAGAGCGAGAACAAGCTGACCACGTTCTCGGCCAACATCACCGGCGACCTGTTCGCGCTGCCGGCCGGCGCCGCGTCGTTCGCGGCCGGCTACGAGTACCGCAAGTACCAGGGCAGCTACCAGCCCGATCCGCTGACCGTCGCCGGCGAGTACAACGGCGTGCCGTCCGGCCCCACCCGCGGCAGCTACGACGTCAACGAGGTGTACGCCGAGTTCAACCTGCCGCTGAGCCGCGACGCGGCCTTCGGCAAGGCCTTCGACGTCAGCCTGGCCGGGCGCTATTCGGACTACTCGACCTTCGGCGGCGAGTTCACCGGCAAGGTCGGTTTCCGCTGGCAGGTCGCGGACGAGCTGCTGTTCCGCGGCTCGTTCGCGGAAGGCTTCCGCGCGCCGTCGATCGGCGAGCTGTACGGCACCTTCAGCCGCTTCGACGCGACCCTGGTCGATCCGTGCTCGGGCGCCGGCGCGACCCAGCCCAACTGCGTCGCCGACGGCGTGCCGCCGACCTACACCCAGCCCAACCCGCAGATCTCGGTGGTCACCTCGGGCAACCGCGACCTGCAGCCGGAAAGCAGCCACAGCTTCATGCTCGGCGGCGTGTGGAGCCCGGCCTTCGCCGATCGCACCGCGTGGTCGGAGAAGCTCGACATCGGCCTGACCTTCTACCACCACCGCATCGAGGACGCGATCCAGGCGCCGGACGCGCAGACCATCCTCGACCGCTGCGTGGCCGACCTCGACGCCGAGGCCTGCAGCCACTACACCCGCAACGCCAACGGCGTGATCACCAGCTTCTCCGACATCCTCGACAACCTCGGCACGATCAACACCGACGGCTGGGACGTGGACGTCGGCTGGCTGGTGCCCGAGCAGTCCTGGGGCCAGCTGCGCTTCGACTGGCGCAACACCTTCGTCGGCAACTTCGAGCTGGAGAACGAGGCCGGCGAGCTCGAGCCGCGCCGGCCCGGTCGCGAGACCAACGACAGCGCGATTCCCGAGTGGACCTCGACCTTGGCGTCGCAGTGGCACAAGGGCGCGTGGTCGGCGAGCTGGACGATGCGCTACATCAGCTCGCTCACCGAGTCGTGCGCGGGCGCCGACGGCTTCCCGATCTGCGACCGCAGCAGCACGCCGACCAACCCCGTCAGCGTCAACCGCCTGGGCGGCGTCACCTACCACGACCTGCAGGTGTCCTGGCGCACCGACTGGATGAAGGGGCTTGAGCTGATCGGCGGCGTCAACAACCTCGGCGACAAGGACCCGCCGGCCTGCCTGAGCTGCTCGCTCAACGGCTACGACGCGTCGACCTACGACCTGCCGGGCCGCTTCTGGTACGTGCGCGCGAACCTGAAGTTCTGACCGGCGTCATGCACGACGAAAGGGCGGCGAGCGATCGCCGCCCTTTTTTTGCGTGCCCGCTGGCGTTTCGCCGGATCTGCGCATCGTGGGGGGCGCGCCGGGCGGGAGAGGCAGTCAGGACACGCCGTGAATCCATCCATGGAGGCTCGGATGCGCCATCCATGGCGCATACGGTCCTGACCACCTCTCCCACCCGGCACGCTAGCAGGACTGCCGCGTGCACGCTGCCCCCGCGCACCGCCTCAGCAGCGCAGCGCGTCCTGCGGCACGTCCAGTTCCACCGACAGCGCGAGGTGGTCCGAATGGGCCGCCGGCACCGCGCGAATGCTGGCGCACGACAATCCGCGCGTCACCAGGATGTGGTCGATCGCGCGCTGCGGCCGCCAGCTCGGGAAGGTGGGCACGCACACCGCGGGCGGTTGCAGCCGGGTGCGCTGGTACAGCAGCTCCATTTCCGGCCGGTCGGACGGGCAGTTGAAATCGCCCATCAGCACCGCGTTCGGATGGTCCTGCAGCAACTCGGCGATGAAGGCGAGCTGGTTGCGGCGCGAGTTGGCGCCGAGCGAGAGATGGGCGACCGCGACCGTCAGCCCATGCGCCTCGTCGCCGAAACGCGCGAGCAGCACGCCGCGCCCGCGGATCCGCCCGGGCAGCGCATGGTCGTCGACCGCGACCGGCTCGATCCGGCTGAGCAACCCGTTGGCGCTGGACGCCACTCCGCCGACGCTGCGGTTGGGCTGGTGGCTCCAGTAGTCGAAGCCACCGCGCTGGGCGAGGTAATGGGTCTGGTTGGTGAAGCCCGAGCGCAGGCTGCCCGGGTCGCTCTCGTTGAGGCCGACGATGTCGTGCTCGCTCGCCAACCGCGCGATCGCGTCCAGCGCGCCGCGCTTGTTGCCCGCCGGCAGCACGTGCGACCAGCCGCGCGCGACGTAGTCGTGGTAGCCGCGCGTGCTGGAGCCGGCCTGGATGTTGGCGCTGAGCAGTCGGAGTCGGCGGGTGGCCACGTGCCCTAGTGCGCGCCGGCGGCGCGCTCGCGCGCGATCAGCAGGTCGGCCACGCGCAGCATGTCCTGGAAGCTCTTCTTGGTCGTCACCCGGTACTTGCCGTTGACGATCAGGGTCGGCGTCGAATCCACGCCGCTGGCGATCATGAACTGGCGCGCGCGGGTCAGCTTGGCGTCGGTGGCGAAGCTCTGCATGGCGTCGACGAACTGCTTCGGATCGGCGCCGTACTTCGCGTAGAACGCGCCGACCTTGGCCACGTCCGACTTCTCGCCCTCGCCCGGCAGCTCGTGGCTGACGTGGATCGCGTGGAACACCGCCGCGTGCGACTTTTCGTCCAGGCCCTTCGCCTCGGCGACGAGGTAGGCCTGCGCATACGGGCGCCACTGACCGCCGAAGTCGGCCGGCACGTAGCTGACCTTGACGTCGGCCGGCTGCTTTTCCTGCCACGCCGCGAACAGCGGCTCGAACGCCGCGCAGGCCGGGCAGATGAAGTTGAACGCTTCGGCGACCTCGATCTTGCCGGCGACCGGCTGATAGGGCTGGCCGTTCTGGATCACCACGTAGTCGGTGCCGACGACCAGGCCGTCGCCGGCCGCGGCATCGCTGACCGGCGCGGCCGCGGCGTCGGCGGCCGGCGTGCCGGCGTCACCGGCGGCGGCCGCGGTGTCCTCCGGCAGCGCGCCCTGGCGGCTCAACGCCGCGGCGGCCTCGGCGTCCGCACTGGGCGTGGTCGCGGCCGGCTCGGCGGCGGCCGGCGCGCTGGTGTCGGCGGCGGCGGGGGCAGCGGCGTCCTGCTGGCACGCGGCCAGCGGCAGGAGCAGGGACAGGAGCAGGGCGAATCGCTTCATCGTCGGGCTCTCGTGGCTTCAGCGGGCGCGCAGCCGTTCCGCCAGCTGGCGGGCGATGCGCAAGGTGTCGTCGCGGGTGCGCGCGACGACGCGGTAGCGGCCGCCGACGACCAGGGTCGGGGTACCGGGTATCTGGCTGCGCAGGGCGAAGTCGTGCGCGGCGCGCATGCGCGCGTCCATCGCCGGCGCCAGCATCGCCGCGCGCATCCGCGCCGGGTCCAGGCCGTGCTGGCCGAACCAGGCCGCCAGCTCATCGATGGTCGGGTTGCGGGCGAGGGTGCCGTCCTCGTGCACCGCGCGGTACAGCGCCTCGTGCAGGCGCGCCGCGGCGCCGGCCTGCTCGGCGGCGAAATAGGCGCGCGCGAACGGATCCTCGATGCTGTAGGCGGCCGGCACGTAGGTCAGGCGCACGCCCTTCGGCAGGCTGCCCTTCCAGGCCTCGAGCGCGGGCTGCAGCTCCCAGCAGTGCGGGCACGAATAGGCGAAGACCTCGGCGATCTCGACGCCCGGCGCCGGCGCGAACGGCACGCCGCCGTCGATCGCCACGTAGTCCCGGCCCTCCACCGGCGCGGCCGGCGCGGCGGCGAGGCCCGCCACCGGCAGCAACAGCATCAGCACGAGCGCGGCGATCGTCTTCATGGCGTGGTTCCGGCGGCACATGAAAAGACGCCGGCCGAGGGAGTCTGGCCGGCGTACCGATTCAAGGGCTGTGAACGCTGTGACCGCGCCACGGCCCCGAAGTTCAGCCCTGCGGCTCGGCCGGTGCCGGCGCCGGCTGCACGGCGGCGCGCGCGACGTCGTCGGCCGCGGCCTCTTCGCTGCGCGCGTGCAGGCCCTGCAGGTAGCTGGCCAGCGACTGGATTTCCTGGTCGCTCAGCTGGCGGGCGACGCTCGCCATGATGTCCCAGTTGTGGCGGTCGCTGAGGCTGGTCTGGCCGGCGCGGTATTCCTCGAGGCGGCGGGCGACGTAAGCCGATTGCTGGCCGGCGACGTGCGGATAGGCCGGGCCCGGGTTGCCGGCGCCGGTCGGGCCGTGGCAGGCCATGCAGGCGGGGATGCCGCGCTGCGGATCGCCGCCCAGGAACAGCTTCTGGCCGACCTCGTAGAACTTCATGCCCTGGTACGGGCCGTCGGCGATCGGCGTGTCGTCGGCGATGCCGGCGCCCGCCTTCTGCTGGGCGAAGTAGGCGCCGACGTCGCGCATGTCCTGCGCCGACAGCGGCGCCGCCATCGGCTGCATGATCGCGGCCATGCCGGTGTTGCGCTCGCCGCTCTTGTAGAGCGCGAGTTGGGTGGCGATGTAGCGTTCGGGCATGCCGGCCAGGCGCGGATACTGCGGGTCGCTCGGGTTGCCGTCGACGCCGTGGCAGGCGGCGCAGGCGCCGGCCTTGGTGGCGCCCGCCTTGGCGTCGCCCCAGTGCGCCTTGGCCAGGTCGGCGACCGCGGACGCGCCGATCGGCGTGGCCTGCACGGGTTCGGCTTCCGGCAGCGGGGTGACGGTCTGAGCGAAGGCGGCGGCGCCCACCGCGAGGGCGGCGAGTGCAGCGATACCGATGGCGCGGGCGTGGCGCATGCAAGGCTCCGAGGCGTTCGCACCGGCAGGCGCCGGCGCAGCGGGACGCGGCCCGGGGGCCGCTTAGCCCGCGGATTATCGGCGGCGCGGCGGCGACGGGTCAAACCGCCCGGCGGGCGTGGCGCGCCCGCATGCCATGCTATCGGCATGGCCGTCCCCAACCCGTTCGCCCGCGCCCGCTACCTGCTGGCCGCCCACACCGCCCGCCAGCTGCCGCCCGACGGCGGCGCCGAGGTCGCCTTCGCCGGTCGTTCCAACGCCGGCAAGTCGAGCGCGCTCAACGCCCTGTGCCAGCAGAACGCGCTGGCGCGGGTCTCGAAGACGCCCGGGCGCACCCAGCAACTGGTGTTCTTCGACGTGACGCCGGGTCCGGAAGGCGCGGCCGCGGCCGCCCCCGCCGACGCGCGCTACCTCGTGGACCTTCCCGGCTACGGCTACGCCAAGGTCCCGCAGGACCTGCAGGCGCACTGGCAAGCCTTCCTCGACGCCTATTTCGGCAGTCGCCAGGCGTTGCGCGGGCTGGTGGTGGTGATGGACATCCGCCACCCGCTCAAGGACTACGACCGGCAGATGCTGGCCTACGCGATGCAACGCGGGCTGCCGGCGCACGCGCTGCTGACCAAGGCCGACAAGCTCGGCCGCGGCCAGCAGGCGCAGGCGCTGCACGCGGTGCGCCGCGAGCTGTCCGCGGCGTTCGGCGACAGCGTCGGCGTGCAGGCCTTCTCCGGCGAGTCGAAGCAGGGCGTGGAGGAAGCGCGCGCGGTGGTCGCCGGCTGGCTGGGCCTCGGCGGCGCCTAGGCGCGGCTGGCGGAGCAAGCTCCGCTCCAAGGCAAGCCGTCAATATCTGCCCGAGCGCCCGGGAGGCTTCCTGTTTTCAGCAGCCAAGGGTGTTTGAGGCTGCGCGAGCGCGCCGGGCGGGAGAGGCAGGCAGGACACGCCGTGGATCCGTCCATGGAGGCTCGGATGCGCCATCCATGGCGCATACGGTCCTGCTACCTCTCCCACCCGGCGCGCCCCAACGTCTCCGCGCCTCTCCGGCACCCCTCTCCCGCCCCGTTGACGCCGGCGCCGTTACAGTGGTCCGCGGCATGCGCGAAACCGCCCACGAGCAGGAACGCCGCGAGACCGAGCGCAACGCCGAGCGCGTCGCCCGCGTCGCACCCGCCGATCCGCTGAGCCCGGCCGACCGCTACGGCGAGTTGTTCGCGGCGGTGCAGGAGGCGCGCGTCTTTCCCGACAGCAAGACCTTCGTCGACTGCGCGCCGGTCGGCGACCCCGACGCCATCCTCGCCGCCTGGCGCCGCGAGCGCGCGCAGGACGGCTTCGACCTCGCCCGTTTCGTGCAAGCGCACTTCCGCGAGGAAAGGATCCCCGCCTCGCACTACGTCTCCGACCCCGACCAGCCGCTGGTCGCGCACATCGACGCCCTGTGGGACGTGCTCACCCGCGAGCCGCGCGCGCATCCGCCGCACTCCTCGCTGCTGCCGCTGCCCAACCGCTACGTGGTGCCGGGCGGCCGCTTCGGCGAGATGTACTACTGGGATTCCTACTTCACGATGCTGGGCCTGGCCGAAAGCGGGCGCCGCGACCTGCTGCGCTGCATGGCCGACAACTTCGCCTGGCTGATCGACACCTGCGGCCACATCCCCAACGGCAACCGCAGCTACTACCTCAGCCGCTCGCAGCCGCCGGTGTTCAGCCTGATGGTCGAACTGTTCGAGGCGCACGACCTGTGTCGCGCGGTCAGCTACCTGCCGCGGCTCAAGCGCGAATACGCGTTCTGGATGGAAGGCGCGGACGGCCTCGAACGCGACGCCGTGCGTGCGCACTGCGTGCGCCTGCCCGACGGCGCGCTGCTCAACCGCTACTGGGACAGCCGCGATATCCCGCGCGAGGAAGCCTGGCTGGAGGACGTGACCACCGCGCGCGGCGCCACCCGCCCGGCCGCCGAGGTCTACCGCGACCTGCGCGCCGCCGCCGCGTCCGGCTGGGACTTCAGCTCGCGCTGGTGCGACGACCCGGGCGACCTGTGCACCACCCACACCACCCGCATCGTGCCGGTGGACCTCAACGCCTTCCTGTACAAGCTGGAGGCGCAGATCGCCGAACTCGCCCACGTCGACGGCGACGACCGCACCGCGCGCGACTTCGGCCGGCGCGCGCACGCCCGGCACGAGGCGATGCGGCGCTGGCTGTGGGACGACGGGACGGGCGCCTTCCTCGACTTCGACCTCTGGCGCGGCCAACGCCGCCGCGATGCGCTGTGCGCCGCGATCGCGGTGCCGCTGTTCGTCGGCCTCGCTGACGCAACGGAGGCGGAACGCATCGCCGCGGTCCTGCGCGCGCAGCTGCTCGAGTCCGGCGGCCTCGCCACCAGCGGCCGCGCCAGCGGCCAGCAGTGGGACCGCCCCAACGGCTGGGCGCCGCTGCAATGGATGGCGATCACCGGCCTGCGCCGCAGCGGCCACCCCGGCCTCGCCGCCGAGATCGCCGCACGCTGGCTGGACACCGTCGGCAGCCTGTACGAGCGCGAATGCAAGCTGGTCGAGAAGTACGTGCTGGAACCGACCCCGGAAGGCGCGGTCGGCGGCGGCGGCGGCGAGTACCCGCTGCAGGACGGCTTCGGCTGGACCAACGGCGTCACCCGCCGCCTGCTGCACGAGGAGCCCGGCAACCGCAACCACCGCGCGCGCGCCGGCCGCAACGACGTGCACCAGCGCCATCCCGGCCGCACGCGCGGATGAACGCCGGCACACCCGGCCGGGCGCGTCCGCGCGCGCGCCGGTACACTCGCCGCTCCTTCACGTTGCGACCGTCCGATGCCGCGTTCCCTTTCGTTGCCCGCGCTGCGCGCCTGCCTCCTGCTGTTCGCCTTCGCCATCGCCGGCTGCGCGCGCGAAGCCACCGTGCCGGCGCCGGCCGCCGCGCCCACCCCCGCCGCGAGCCCTGCCATGCATGACGCCGACGACACCCGCGACCACCAGTCCTACGCCGAGCCCGGCAAGGTGCGGATCACCGCGCTGGCGCTCGACCTGGCGCTGGATTTCGACCGCAGGCAGCTCGCCGGCACCGCCACCTACACCCTCGACTGGAAGGACCCGCAGGCCACCGCGCTGGTGCTCGACACCCGCGACCTCACGATCGAGAAGATCGAGGGCGCCGACCTGTCCGGGCAGTGGCTGCCGCTGCAGTACGCGCTCGCCGAACGCGACCCGATCCTCGGCAACAAGCTCACCATCCAGGTGCCGGGCCGCAACGCCAGCGTGCGCGTGCGCTACCGCACCTCGCCCGACGCGTCCGGCCTGCAGTGGCTGGAGCCGGCGATGACCGAGGGCAAGCGCCAGCCCTTCATGTTCAGCCAGTCGCAGGCGATCCACGCGCGCAGCTGGGTGCCGCTGCAGGACACGCCGGCGGTGCGTTTCACCTACACCGCGCACGTGACCTCGCCGCGCGACGCGATGGTGCTGATGAGCGCGGACAACGATCCGCAGGCGCCGCGCGACGGCGACTACAGCTTCACGATGCCGCAGCCGATCCCGTCCTACCTGCTGGCGATCGCCGCCGGCGACCTTGTGTTCAGGCCGATCAGCGACCGCAGCGGGGTGTGGGCGGAGCCGGCGATGGTCGGGCGCGCGGCGAAGGAATTCGAGGACACCGAGAAGATGATGGCGGTGGCCGAGCAGCTGTACGGGCCGTACCGCTGGGGCCGCTACGACCTGCTGGTGCTGCCGCCGTCGTTCCCGTTCGGCGGCATGGAGAACCCGCGCCTGACCTTCGCCACCCCGACCGTGATCGTCGGCGACAAGTCGCTGGTGTCGCTGGTCGCGCACGAGCTGGCGCATTCCTGGTCCGGCAACCTCGTCACCAACGCGAGCTGGCGCGACATCTGGCTCAACGAGGGCTTCACCACCTACGTGCAGGGCCGCATCACCGAGGCGCTGTACGGCAAGGAGCTGGCGGACATGGAGCGCCAGATCGACCAGCAGGAACTGCTGCGCGAGATCGCCGACAAGGAGATCAAGCCGGAAGACCAGGTGCTGGCGCTGCCGCCGCTGGACGGCCGCGACGCCGACGACGCGCTCAGCGACATCGCCTACACCAAGGGCGCGTGGTTCCTGCAGTTCCTCGAGCAGCGCGTCGGCCGCGAGGCGTTCGATCCGTTCCTGCGCGGCTGGTTCGACGACCATGCGTTCCAGAGCGTGGCGACGCCGGCGTTCGTCGATTACCTGCGCAGCCACCTGCTGGCGAAGCACCCGCACGCGGTCACCGATGCCGAGCTCGACGCCTGGCTCAACCAGCCGGGGATCCCGCCGTTCGCCGAGCGCGCGCGCTCGCGCGGCTTCTCCACCGTCGATTCGGCGCGGATCGCCTGGCTCGGCAGCGGCGAGCTGCCGCCGGCCGCGCTGACCGGCAAGTGGAGCACCCAGGAATGGGTCCACTTCATCGAGGGCCTGCCGGACAAGCTGCCGGTCGACCGCCTCGCCGCGCTCGACGCCGCCTACCGCTTCAGCAAGACGCCCAACGGCGAGATCGCGCAGCGCTGGTATCCGCTCGCGGTGCGCAGCGGCTACCACGCCGGCGACGCGCCGATGGCGGCGTTCCTGCAGCGGGTGGGCCGGCGCAAGCTGATCGTCCCCACCTACGAGGCGCTGGTGAAGACGCCCGAAGGCCTGGCCTTCGCGAAGGAGGTGTTCGCGCAGGCGAAGCCGGGCTACCACCCGATCACCACCGCCACCGTCGCCGCGCTGATCGCCAAGGCGGAAAAGACCGCGGCGCCGGCGCCCGCGGCACCCTGAGGACGAGGCCATGAACGCAGCCCGCGCCTTCCCGCTCCTCCTCGCCGCCGGCCTGCTCGCCGGCGCCTGCCAGCGCCACGACCCGCAGGCAGAAGCCGCCGCCGCGGCGGCGCGGGCCGCGGTGCAGGAGCAGCAGGCCGGACAGATGGCGGCGGCCTTCGACGATGCCGTCGCGAAGGAGAACTGGCGCCTCGCCCGCGCCCAGGCGGACGTGCTGCTCGCGAAATTCCCGCAGTCGCAGGCCGCGCAACGGGTGCGCGCGCGCTACAGGGAGGTCGAGGCGAAGGACGCGGCCGCGCGCGAGCAGGTCCGCCTCGCCCGGCTGTGGTCGTACAACGACGAGCCGGTCGAGGGCGGCCACCAGTTGTCGGCCGCGATCTACGCGAAAGAGGACATCGACACCGACGGCAGCGGCGCCAAGCCGGTGCGCCTGATCTTCCGCGACCATCCGTCGTGGGGCACCAGCAGCTACCTCGTCCTGCAGGCCGGCGACTTCGACTGCTACGGCGGCTGCAAGGTGCGGGTGCAGGTGGACGACGAGACGGCGAAGCCGATGGCCGCCTCGCGCCCGAAGACCGACGAGGCGATCGCGATGTTCATCGAGGACGAGAAGGCGCTGTGGCGCAAGGCGCGCGCGGCGAAGACGCTGGCGATCACCTTCCCGGTCAAGGCCGGCGGCACCCGCACCGCGGTGTTCGAGGTCGGCGGCCTGGACGCGGCGCGCCTGCCGAAGTGGCCCAACCCGTAGAGCGGAGCTTGCTCCGGTGCTTTGGCGATACGGGAGCGGAGCAAGCTCCGTCTCCCGTCTCCCGTCTCCCGTTCCTGGTTCAGCCAGGTCAAGCCGGGCCGAACGCCACGCGGAGTAGAGTCGGAGCCGATGCCACGGCGGCATCGGCGGCGCGCACGACGCGCGCCCGAACACCGCGTGGCGTCCGCCGGAGCGGACGAAGGCGGACGCCGGAGGAGCCGATCATGCTCGCCCCGCGCCTGCACAACTTCCTCGACGACGCGCACGCGCCGTACACCGCGCTGGAACACCCGCGCACTGTCACCGCGCAGGAAACCGCGAACGCGGCCCACATCGGCCAACGCCACTTCGCCAAGACGGTGATGCTGAAGGTGGACGGCACGCTGGCGATGATGGTGATGCCGGCCGCCTACCGGATCGACCTGACCCGGCTCTCGCGCGCGCTTGGCGGTTCCGTCGTGGAACTGGCGGAGGAACAGGAGTTCCGCGCTGCCTTTCCCGATTGCGAGGTCGGCGCGATGCCGCCTTTCGGCCACCTCTACGGCATGCCGGTCTACATCGACGCGCGCCTGGCCGGGCAGGGCGAGATCGCCTTCAACGCCGGCTCGCACACCGACGTCGTGTGCATGCCCTACGCGGAGTTCGAGCGCCTCGCCCAGCCCGAACTGCTGTGGCTGGCGCACGTGATGTAGCCGCGGGCTGGCCCGCGCCGGCCTCCCGCACCGCCGCTTTGCTGCTACCTTGGCGCCCGCGCGGCATCCGGCGCCGCGCGCCCATTGCGCCTCCACCTGGCGGACCCCATGAAGCCCATCTTCCTGCTCGCGAGCCTGCTGCTGATGACCCCGACCGCCCCCGCCGCCGACCGTCCCGCGCCGCCGGACGTGGCGAAGAAGCCGCACACCGTGACCGCGCCGCACGGCGCCGCGCGCGCCGACGAGTACTACTGGCTGCGCGACGACAAGCGCGAGAACCCGGAGATGCTGGCCTACCTCGCGGCGGAAAACGCCTACGCCGATGCGCTGATGGCGCCGCTCAAGCCGCTGCAGGACAAGGTCTACGGGGAGATCGTCGGCCGCATCAAGCAGGACGACAGCTCGGTGCCCTACCGCGAACGCGGCTGGTGGTACTACACCCGCTTCGAAACCGGCCAGGACTACCCGGTGTACGCGCGCCGGCAGGGCGAACCCGCCCGCACGCCCTCGCTCGGCAGCGAGCTGGAGGGCGCCGAGCAGGTGCTGCTCGACGTCAACGCGATGGCCGCGGGCAAGGACTACTTCAGCGTCGGTGACTGGGCCGTGAGCCAGGACAACACCCTGCTGGCGTGGGCCGAGGACGATGTCGGCCGTCGCCAGTACACGATCCGGGTGAAGAACCTCGTGAGCGGCGAGGTCTATCCCGACGTGATCCGCGGCGTGTCGCCCAACCTCGTCTGGGCCGACGACAACCGCACGCTGTTCTACGTCGAGAACGACCCGGAAACGCTGCTCACCAAGCGGGTGAAAAAGCACCTGCTGGGCACGCCGGCGAGTGCCGACGAGGTCGTCTACGAGGAGCACGACGACAGCTTCTACATGGGCATCGACCGCAGCCGGGACGACCGCTATCTCTGCATCTCGGTCGAGTCCACCGTGTCCAGCGAGATGCGCTGCGCGCCGGCCGCCGACCCGCGCGCGTTCACCGTGCTGGCGCCACGCCAGCGCGACGTCGAATACCAGGCCGACCACCTCGGCGACCGCTGGGTGATCCGCACCAACGCGCCCGGCGCCGACGGCAAGCCGGCCAGCAACTTCAAGCTGATGACCGCGCCCTCGGACGCGAGCTCGCGGGCACAGTGGCGCGAATGGGTGCCGCACCGGGACGACGTGTTCGTGGACGGCTTCGAGCTGTTCGACGGCTTCACCGCGGTCGCCGAGCGCTCCGGCGGTCTGGAGCGGCTGCGGCTGCTGAAGGACGGCGGCGAGGAGTTCGTCAAGGTCGACGAGCCCGCCTAT
The DNA here is from genome assembly GCA_035539135.1 of Lysobacteraceae bacterium. Taxonomy (GTDB): domain Bacteria; phylum Pseudomonadota; class Gammaproteobacteria; order Xanthomonadales; family Xanthomonadaceae; genus JABFWF01. The sequence continues at coordinate 87,338 of DATLJD010000005.1, read as the reverse complement.
TCGATGGGCCTGGACGTGAATTCCGAGCCCGGCACCGACTGGCTGCGCTACAGCTACACCTCGCTGACCACGCCCGCGACCACCTACGAGCTCAACGTGCGCACCGGCGAGCGCCGCCAGCTCAAGCAGCAGCCGGTGCTCGGCTACGACCCGTCCAAGTACCAAACCGAACGCCTGTGGGCGACCGCGCGCGACGGCACGAAGGTGCCGGTGTCGCTGGTCTACCGCAAGGGCTTCCGCAAGGACGGCAGCGCGGCGCTGCTGCAGTACGCCTACGGCAGCTACGGTTCGTCCACCGACCCCAACTTCAACCTGCCGGTGGTCAGCCTGCTGGACCGCGGCATGGTCTACGCGATCGCGCACATCCGCGGCGGCCAGGAGTTGGGGCGCGCCTGGTACGACGACGGCAAGCTGTTCCACAAGAAGAACACCTTCACCGACTTCATCGACGTCACCGACTTCCTGGTGCAGGAAGGCTATGCTGCGAAGGATCGCGTCGCCGCCTACGGCGGCAGCGCCGGCGGCCTGCTGATGGGCGCGATCAGCAACATGGCGCCGGAGAAGTACCGGGTGATCCTGTCGCAGGTGCCGTTCGTGGACGTGGTCACCACCATGCTCGACCCGTCGATCCCGCTGACCACCAACGAATACGACGAGTGGGGCAACCCGGAGCAGAAGGCGTACTACGACTACATGCTGTCGTACTCGCCGTACGACAACCTGAAGGCGCAGGCCTACCCGGCGATGTTCATCGGCACCGGGCTGTGGGACTCGCAGGTGCAGTACTGGGAACCGGCGAAGTACGTCGCCCGCCTGCGCGACCTCGACACCGGCACGCGGCCGGTCGTGTTCCGCGTCAACATGGACGCCGGCCACGGCGGCAAGTCGGGCCGATTCCGCCGCTACCGCGAACTGGCCGAGATGTACGCGTTCCTGCTCGACCAGCTCGGCGTCGCGGAAGCGCGCTGACGCGGCCCCCGAGCTGCTCCGCCGCACGCGACCCGTGGAGCGGAGTTCGCTCCGCTGCCTTGGCGCCGGGTCCTGGCGCAGCGGAGCAAGCTCCGCTCTGCGGTCGGGCCGATCGTGCACGGACATGCCCGGATGACATCCGCCCTTCCGAAGCAGACGCGACTCCGCTGGGCCTGGTGGCTGCTGGCCTACGCCAGCCTCGCGCTCGGCCTGGTCGGCATCGTGGTGCCCGGACTGCCGACCGTGCCGTTCGTGCTGCTGGCCGCTTGGGCCGCGGCGCGCGGCTCGACGAAGCTGCACCGGTGGCTGCTCGCGCACCGGCAGTTCGGGCCGATGATCCGCGACTGGCAGGCGCAGGGCGCGGTCAGCCGTCGCAGCAAATGGCTGGCGAGCGTGATGATGGTGGCCTGCGGCGCGCTGCTGTTCGCGACCGCGCCGAAGTGGTGGATGGCGGCGACCGGCTGCGCGGTGATGGCGGTGGTCGCGGCGTGGCTGTGGAGGCGCCCGGAACCGCGCGCCTGAGCGCGCCCGCCCGCGCTACACTGCGGCGATGAACCGCCTCCTGCCGCTCGCCTTCCTCGCCACCGCCACGCTGGCGCTCGCCGCCTGCGGCAACAAGGGCCCGCTGGTGCGCCCGGTGCCGGCGCCCGCGCCGCAGGCCACGCCGGCCCCGGAGGCCGCGCCAGCCCCTGTGGAACCGTCGTCCGAGCTGCCGCCGCCGCCCGCGCCGGAAGTGCAGGACACGGCGCCGCCGGCTGGCGACGGCAACGGTTGAGGCCATGACGCCCGCGCCGCGCCCGCCGCTGCGCTTCACCAAGATGCACGGTGCGGGCAACGACTTCGTCGTGCTCGACCTGCGCGACGGCATGACGCCGCCGTCGCCCGCGTTGTGCCGCCGGCTCGCCGACCGCCACACCGGCGTCGGCTGCGACCAGATCCTGACCGTCGAGGCCGCGCGCTCGCCCGGCGCGGCCGCCGCCTACCGGATCTGGAACGCCGACGGCTCGGCCGCGCAGCAGTGCGGAAACGGCGCGCGCTGCGTCGCGGCGTGGCTGGTGCGCGCCGGCGCCGCGCCGGCCACCGGCTTCGCGCTGGACAGTCCGGCCGGGCGCCACGAGGTCGAAGTGCTCGGCGGCGGCCGTTACCGCATCGCGATGGGGGTGCCGCTGTTCGAGCCGGCGCGGATCCCGCTGCGCGGCTTCAACGCGGCGCAGGATCGCTACACGCTCAAGGTCGACGGCGCGCGGGTGGATTTCGGCGCGGCGTCGATGGGCAACCCGCACGCGCTCATCGAGGTCGAGGACATCGAGACGGCGCCGGTCGCCCGCGTCGGCGCGGCGCTGCAACGCCACCCCGCGTTCCCGGAATCGGTCAACGTGGGCTTCGCCCGCGTGCTCGCGCCCGACCGCATCCGCCTGCGCGTGTACGAACGCGGCGCCGGCGAGACCCTCGCCTGCGGCAGCGGCGCCTGCGCGGCGGTCGCGATCCTCGCCCGGCGGCACCGCGTCGAGCGCGAGGTCGCGGTCGAGCTGGCGGGCGGCGAACTGGTGATCGGCTGGCGCGACGACGACGCGCCGATCACAATGGCCGGGCCCGCCGCATTCGTCTTCGAGGGGGAATTCCACGCATGAGCGCCCACGCATGAGCGAGAGCGAGAAGCTCGGCGCGCACGAAGTCGCCGCCTGGCTGCGACGCCACCCGCAGTTCCTGCAGCAGTTCCCCGACCTCGCGCTGAGCCTGGTGGTGCCGCGCGAGGAAGGCCCGGCGGCGTCGCTGGCGAGCTACCAGCTGGAAGTGCTGCGCGACAAGAACCGCGAACTCTCGCGCCGCCTGCACGAGCTGTACGCCAACGCGCAGGAGAACGAGCGGCTGGCGGTGCGCACCCACCAGCTGACCCTCGCCCTGCTGCGCCAGGACGACGCGGCCGGCACCCTGCGCGCGATGGCGGCGTCGCTGGCCGAGGACTTCCAGGGCGACCTGGTGCGGATCGTGCTGTTCGCGCCGGTCGCGGACCTCGGCGATGCCGACTGGCTGCAGGTGATCCCGGCCGCAGACGCGCGCCTGGCGCCGTTCCGCGACGCGCTCGCCGCGGGCGAGCCGATCACCGGCCGCCTGCATCCGGACAAGCACGCGCTGCTGTACGGCGCGCGCGCGGAAGAAGTGCAGTCGAGCGTGCTGCTGCCGCTGCGCGGCGGCGACGGCGCCGCGCTGGGCCTGCTCGCGGTCGGCAGCCACGATCCCAACCGCTTCTTCCCCGGCATGGGCACGCTGTTCCTGCGCATGATGGGCGAGGCGCTGGTCACGGCGCTGGCGCGGTATGCCGGCTAGCGCGCAACGCATCGCCTCGCGCCCGCGCAGGCGGGCATCCCGCGCCTGCCGATGAACCGCCGCTCCGCCGCCACGCCGCTCGACCCGCCACGCACCCCGGACGCGCCGCTTGCGCCGGCCGCCGCCGAATTCCTGCACCACCTCGAGGTCGAGCGGGCGATGTCGCCGCACACCCTCGACGGCTACCGCCGTGACCTCGCCGCGCTCGGCGCCTATGCGGAGGACGCCGGCGCGGATGCGTGTGCGCTCACCGACGCGCAGCTGCGCGCCTTCGTCGCCGCCGAGCACCGCCGCGGGCTGTCGCCCAAGAGCCTGCAGCGTCGCCTGTCCGCCTGCCGCAGCTTCTACCGCTGGCTGCTGAAGCACGGTCGCATCGCCGCCAACCCGGCCGCCGCGATCCGCGCGCCGAAGGCGCCGCGCAAGCTGCCGCAGGTGCTCGATCCGGACGAGGCCAAGCAATTGGTCGAAGTCCCGACCGACGCGCCGCTCGGCCTGCGCGACCGCGCGCTGCTGGAGCTGTTCTATTCCTCCGGCCTGCGCCTGTCCGAGCTGTGCGCGTTGCGCTGGCGCGACTTGCACCTGGACGACGGGCTGGTGACCGTGCTCGGCAAGGGCAGCCGCCAGCGCACGGTGCCGGTCGGCTCGCACGCGCGCGCCGCGCTCTCCGCCTGGCGCGTCGAGCAGCGCCCCGAATCCGACGCGCCGGTGTTCCCCGGCCGCAACGGCCCGATCACGCCGCGCGCCGTGCAACTGCGGCTGCGCCAGCTGGCGCGCCGCCAGGGGCTGTTCAAGCGCGTGCACCCGCACCTGCTGCGGCACTCCTTCGCCAGCCACGTGCTGGAATCCTCCGGCGACCTGCGCGGCGTGCAGGAACTGCTCGGCCACGCCGACATCGCCACCACCCAGATCTACACCCACCTGGACTTCCAGCACCTGGCCAAGGTTTACGACGCGGCGCACCCGCGGGCGAAGCGCAAGGCACGCTAGCGCGCCGCGGCGGGCGCCTCAGGCCTCGCGCTCGAACACCACCGGCGCCTCCGCCAGCAGGTAGGGCAGCAGGTCGTCGAACGGCTGCGGGCGACCGAGCAGGAAGCCCTGCAGTTCGTCGCAACCGCGCGCCTGCAGCCACGCGCGCTGCTGGTCGGTCTCCACGCCCTCGGCGACCGTGCGCAGGCCGAGCAGGTGGCCGAGGCCGATGATCGAAGCGCAGATCGCGGCGTCGTCGAGGTCGTGGCCGAGGTCCTGCACGAACGAACGGTCGATCTTCAGCCGGTCCAGCGGCAGCCGCTTCAGGTAGGCCAGGCTGGAATAGCCGGTGCCGAAGTCGTCCAGCGACAGGCCGACGCCGAGCCCGGCGATCCGGCGCATGGTCTCGATCGCGCGCTCGGTGCTGTCCATGATCACGCTCTCGGTGAGCTCGAGCTCCAGCGCGCCAGGCGGCAGCAGGAACTCGCGCACCACCGCGGCGACCTCGCGGTCGATGTCGTGGGCGAACTGCGCGGCCGACACGTTCACCGCGATGCGCAGGTGGCCGAGCCCCGCGGCGACCAGCAGCGCGTGGTGGCGCGCCGCCTCGCGCAGCACGTGGCGGCCGAGGTCGACGATCAGGCCGCTCTCCTCGCACACCGCGATGAACTCGGCCGGCGGCAGCAGGCCGCGCTCGGGATGGTGCCAGCGCACCAGCGCCTCCAGCCCCAGCGGGCGCCCGTCCAGCCCCCACAGCGGCTGGAAGTACAGCGGGAACTCGCCGCGCTGCAGTCCGTCGCGCAGCTGCGAGACCAGCTGCAGCCGCTGCGACACGGTGCCGTCGAATTCCGCCCGGTAGGCGATCGCGCGGTTCCGTCCCTGCCGCTTGGCCTGGTACATCGCGAGGTCGGCGTGGCGCAGCAGGGTTTCGGCGTCGCCGCCGTCGCGCGGGTAGCGGCAGTGGCCGATGCTGGGGGTGAGCTGGTGGCGCACGCCCGCCAGGTCGATCGGCTCGGCCAGCACCTCGCCGATTCGGGCGATCACCGCCTGCAGCCCGGCCTCGTCGGTCTGCGCGAGCACCACCACGAACTCGTCGCCACCGAAGCGGCCGACCGTGTCGGCATCGCGCACGATCCCGTGCAGGCGGCGCGCGATTTCCTTCAGCGCGGTATCGCCGGCGCTGTGGCCGAGGCTGTCGTTGATCAGCTTGAAGTCGTCGAGGTCCACGAACACCACCGCGACGCCGTGGCCATGGCGCCCGGCGCCGGCGATGGCCTGTTGCAGGCGGTCGTGCAGCAGCTGGCGGTTGGGCAGGCCGGTGAGATCGTCGTGGGTCGCGCGCCAGGCCAGCTGCTCCTCCTGGCGCTGGCGCTCGGTGACGTCCGCCAGCACGCCGACGAAGTGGGTGAGGGTGCCGGCGTCGTCGCGCACCGGCGTCAGCCGGAACTCGTTCCAGAACATGCGGCCGTCGCGCCGGTAATTGCGCAGCACCGCGCGCGCCTCGCGCTGTTCGGCCAGCGCGCGCCGAATTTCGGCGACCCCGGGCTGGTCGCCGTGCGCGCCCTGGAGGATCCGGCAGTTGCGGCCGACGATCTCCGCCGCCGGGTAGCCGGTGATCTGCTCGAAGGCGGCGTTGACGTACACCACCGGGTGCGCCGGATCGCGCGCGTCGGCGATCACGATGCCGTTGCCGGTCGCCTGCACCGCGCGCCGCAGCAGGCGCAGGTCGGCCTGGTCGCGGTGGCGCTCGGTGACGTCGAGCATGCCGCCGACCATGCGCACGACCTTGCCGAGTTCGTCGCGCTGCAGGAAGCCGCGATCCACCACGTCGGCCCAGCTGCCGTCGCCGCGGCGGAAGCGGTACTCGCATTCCCACTCGCTGACCCCGGTGTCGAAGGCGGCCTGCAGGGAGGCGCTGGCGCGCTCGCGGTCGCCCGGATGGATGAGCTCCTCCCAGGCGTCCAGCGTCGCCGGCACGTCGTCGGGGGAGTGCCCGAACATCGTGAAGAACGACGCGCTCCACCACAGCGCGCCGTTGCCCACGTCCAGGTCGTAGACCGCGTCGCTGGTCGCGCGCGCGACCATGCGGAAGCGCTCTTCCACCCGCTCGCGCTCGGTGACGTCCTGCGCCGCGGCCAGCCGCGCCGGCCGGCCGTGGAAATCGAGGTCGTGCAGGTACAGCGCCATCCGCATCGCACGACCATCCTTGCGCAGGTGCGTCCAGACCTCGCCCTGCGCGCGCTCCGGGCCGGGAATGCGCGCGGCGGCCTGCATCGCGGCGCGCTCGGTGGCGGGGCGGATATCGAGCACCGTCATCGCGAGCACTTCGGCGCGGGTGTAGCCGTAATGGCGCAGCATGGCGTCGTTGACCGCGAGGAAGCGGAAGGTCTCGCGATCGAACACCCACATCGGCACCGGGTTGTGGTCGAACAGGAACCGGTACTGCGCGCGCACCGCGTCGAGCTTGGCGCGCGTGCGGGCGTATTCGGTGACGTCCTGCTGGGTGCCGCCGACGACGCGCCGGCCGTCCTCCTCCTGCCACCCGCCGCGCGCGTGGATGGTGCGCACCTCGCCGTCCGGACGGATGATCCGGAAATCCAGTTCGAGCGGGCCCTCGCCCTCCGCCAGCCGTTGCACGTGCTGCTCGACCACCCCGCGGTCGTCGGGGTGGATCCACTCCAGGCATTCCTCGCGGCGCAGCGTTTCGCTGGGCGGGCGACCGTACAGGGCGAAGGTCTCCGGCGACCAGTGCACGCGGTCGGTGGCGACGTCCCAGGACCAGTCGCCGAGCCCGGCGATGCGCTGGGTCGCGCCCAGCAGCGCGACCTGTTCGTCCAGCGCGCGGGCCCAGTGCGCCCGCTCCCGCCGCCACTGGCGCGCGGCCTGCGCCGCCAGGCCGCCCAGCCCGAGCAGGCCGAGCGCGAGCAGCACCAGCAGCAGCACGCCGGTGCGCTGCCCATGCAGCAGCCACAGCCCGGACATGGCGGACAGCAGGCAGCACAGCAACAGGACCGTCACCAGGACGCGGCCGCGCCCCGGCGACGCCTGTGGTGGTTGCACCAGACGCCTGCCCATCAACACGTCTCCCCTTGTACCCGGAGCGCTCCCCGCGGAACGCGATCCGGGCGTGCCCCGCCGTCGCGGGCACCTTTCCGTGTCCGCACTATCGGCCGCGGCCGCCGATCCTGAAGCGCGTCCGCCCCTGCGTCCACGCCCGCCACGCTACAGTTTCGCTTCCCACGCCGCACGGTGCCCGAAATGATCGATCTGTACTACTGGCCGACGCCGAACGGCCACAAGATCACCTTGTTCCTCGAGGAATCCGGCCTGCAATACCGGATCGTGCCGGTGGACATCGGCAAGGGCGCGCAGTTCGAACCGGCCTTCCTCGCGATCTCGCCGAACAACAAGATGCCGGCGATCGTCGACCACGCGCCCGCCGATGGTGGCGCGCCGCTGAGCGTGTTCGAGTCCGGCGCGATCCTGCTCTACCTCGCCGGGAAGACCGGGCGCTTCCTGCCGCCCGATCCGCGCGGGCGGACGGCGGCCCTGGAATGGCTGTTCTGGCAGGTCGGCGGACTCGGGCCGATGACCGGCCAGTACGGGCATTTCCACGTCTACGCGCCGGAACCGATCGCCTACGCCCGCGAGCGCTACGCCAACGAGGCGCACCGCCTGCTCGGCGTGCTCGAGCGCCGGCTCGCCGGCCGCGCCTTCCTCGCCGGCGACGTCTACACGATCGCCGACATGGCCTGCTATCCGTGGATCGACCCCTACGCCGGCGCGCCGCTGGACCTCGCGCCCTACCCCGAAGTGCGCCGCTGGCGCGAGGCGATCGCCATGCGGCCGGCGACCGGGCGCGCCTACGCACTGGCGAAGGAGGTCAATCCGGATGCCGGCAAGCCATTGGGGGAGGAGGAGCGGCGCAACCTGTTCGGCAAGCGCTGATCCGGGCCGGCCTCACTCCTCCGGCACCTGCATCGCGTATTCCTTCGGCGGCTGCGCGCCGCGCAGCCAGCGCACGAAGTAGTCCCAGCGGCGGCGCATCATGTAGCTGCCGTCGGCGCCCTTGTAGCCGTGGCGGGCGTGCGGAAACACGACCAGGTCGAAATCCCGGTTCGCCTTCACCAGCGCGTCCACCACCAGGAAGGTGTTGGAAGGCGGCACGTTGTCGTCCATCAGGCCGTGGGCGAGCAGCAGCTTGCCCTTGAGGTTCGCCGCCTTCGCCGCGTTCGCCTGCGCCGCGTAGCTGCTGCGGCCCGCGTCGTCGAAGGTTTCCAGTCCCTGCCACTTCTCCGCCCAGTCGTCCTCGTAGTGGCGGTTGTCGTGGTTGCCGCTCTCGCTGATGCCGACCTTGAAGAAATCCGGGTAACTGAACATCGCGTCGGCGGTCGCGTAGCCGCCGCCGGAGTGGCCCCAGATGCCGACCCGCTCGAGGTCGATCCACGGATGGCGCGCGGCCAGCTGCTTCAGGCCGGCGACCTGGTCCGGCAGGGTGTTGTCGCCGATGTCGCCGCCGAACGCGTCGTGGAAGGACTTGGAACGCCACGGCGTGCCCGTGCCGTCGATCGCCACCACGATGAAGCCCAGCTCGGCGAGCGCCTGGTGGTCGCGGCGCGCTGCGCTGAAGCTGCGGCTGCCGACCGAGCCGGTCTGCGGGCCGGGATAGACGTAGTCCACCACCGGATACTTCTTCGCCGGATCGAAGTGCGTCGGCTTGAACATCAGCCCGTACAGCTCGGTCTTGCCGTCGCGCGCCTTGACCGTGAAGCCTTCCGGCGGCACCCAGCCGATCGCCCGCAGGCGGCCGATGTCGGCGCGCGCGACCTCGCCCAGCACGCGACCGTCCATTGCATCGCGCAGCACGGTGACAGGCGGCTCGGCGGGTGTCGAATAGGCGTCGACGAAGTGCGCGCCGTCCGGCGCCAGGCTGATCGTGTGGTCGGCGGCCTCCGGCGTCAGCAGCACCGGCGCGCCGCCGTCGAGCGAGACCCGGAAGAACTGCTGGAAGTACGGGTCCACGCCGGGCGTGCGGCCGACGCCGCGGAACCAGACCATGCGCGTGTCCGGATCCACCCGCAGCACCTCGGTGACGTTGCCCTCGCCGGTGGTCACCGCGTGCTTGAGCTCGCCGTCCAGGCCGTACAGGTACAGGTTGCCCCAGTCGGTGCGCTCGCTGAACCACAGCAGCTCGTCCGATTGCGGCAGGTAGCGCCAGCTCACGCCGGTGGTGCCGCTCTCGTAATACGTCGGCACGTGCTCGTGGAGGACCGTGCGCACCTTGCCGGTCGCGGTGTCGGCGATCCGGATCCAGACGTCCTTGTGGTCGCGCGAGACCGAGGCGAACGCCAGCGACCTGCCGTCCTCCGCCCACTGCACGTCCTCCCAGCCGCCGTTGCAGCTGACGTCGTCGCACAGGGTGGAGCGGTGCTGGTCCGGCGGCGTGTCCAGGCGCAGCACGCGGCGCGCCGGCACGTCGATCACGACGCGCTCGATCATGGTCACGTGTTCGTCGCCGACCAGCGGGTATTTCCAGGTTTCGACCGGCGGATGGCCGACGGCGGTGCCGACCAGGGTCATGCTGCCGGTGCGGCGCTGGTCCTGTCGGAAGGTCGCGATCTTCGTCGAATCGGGAGACCACACCAGGATCGCGCGGTCCGAATGGGTCCAGCCGGCGTTGTCAGTCGCGTAACCGTAATCGGTGCTGCCATCGGTGGTGAGCGGCGTTTCGGTGCCGGTGGCGACATCGCGCAGCCACAGGTTCCAGTCGCGGATGAAGGCCTCGGCTTTGCCATCGGGCGAGCGCACGCCCGGCTCCGCACCCGTCTTCGCCGGCCTCGGCGCCGGCACGCACTCCGGCTTGCCGGCGCTGCCGCACAGGTAGCGGTCCTTGCCGACCACGACCTCGTAGCCGCCGTCCCCGGCGATCCGCGCCTCGGTGATCTTCAGCCTTGTCGCGTCCACCGGCTTGCCGCCGGCCCGCGCCAGGGCGTCGGCCAGCTTGCCCGCATCGACCAACGGCGAGATGGTCGCGGTGGCGACGTCGTAGCGCAGGAAGCGGTCGCCGCGCGCGTCGTGGTCGCGATACCAGAAGCTGTCGTCGTCCAGCCAGGTGACGCTCTGCACCGCGTGGTCCACCAACGGGTTCGCGTTGTGGCCGACGAAGCGCTCGGCGTGCGTGTAATCGACCGGGGTCAGCGTATCGGTGATGGACATCGGAGCAGCCGCGAAAGCGGGCAACGCCATGCAGGACAGGACGGCGCCGAGCAGGCGCGGGCGATGGTCGGCCATGGGGCGGGTGCGCGCGGAAGGGAGTGCCGCATGCTAAGCCATCGCGCGCCGCGTTCATCCGTGCCGCCGGTCACGGTTGTATCCGCCGCGCTTGCGCCCGGTCGCCGCATGCGCTATTTCCGCTGGTTTGGGGGAGGCAGGACGCCATGGACCAGCAAGTTCCTGCTTGGCGAAGCATGACCGGCGCGTCCGCGCTCGGCGCGCTGGCGCTCGCCGCCTGCTCGCTGCTGTCCTGGTGGTGGCCCGCGTTGCGGCCCGACGCCTGGCCCGTCCCGTCCACACCGCTCGCGTCCGCCTTGCTGGCGCTCGCCGCGCTGGCCCTGTGGCTGCAACGCGCGCCGGCAACGCGACCCGGAGTCGGGCGCGCCGTCGCGTTGCTGGTGGTCGTGTCCGGCATCGCCGGCGTGGTGCTGGCGGCGCGCGCGCGCACGCTCGGCGAGGCCGCGCCGGTCGCGCTCAACGTCGCCAAGAACATATCCCTGCTCGGGCTCGCCCTGCTGTGCCTGGACTGGACCCCGCGCCGCTTCGCGCGGCCGTCGGAACTGCTGGCCTTCCTGCTGGTGCTGATCGCCTTCCTCGCGCTGCTGGCGCGGGTGTACGGCATCGACCTCGGCGACCGGCGCACCCACTTCATGCCGCCGCTGACCGCGGGCGCGTTCCTGCTGCTCGCCCTCGGCGTGCTGTGGGCACGCCCCGCCCAGGGGGTGATGGCGGCCATCGCCGGCGGCCACGACGCCGGGCACACGGCGCGCAGGGCCCTGCTCGTGATCGCGCTGGTGATGGTGGTGCTGGGCTGGCTGCGCCTGCAGGGCGAGCGCCGCGGCCTGTACGACGCCGACGTCGGCGTGACCCTGTACACCTTCGCCTTCATCGCCAGCCTCGCGGCCCTGGTAATCTGGAACGCGCGCACGCTGCACCGCGCGGACGCCCGCCGCCGGCGCGCGGAGGACGCGATCCGCGCGCTCAACGCCGAGCTCGAGGACAAGGCCCTCGCCCTGACCCGCGCCAACGCCGAGCTGGAGGCGTTCAGCTACAGCATCTCGCACGACCTGCGCGCGCCCCTGCGCCACATCGACGGCTACGCGCGGATGCTGCAGGAGGACGCGGGGCCCGCGCTGGAAGCCGACAGCCGCCGCCAGCTCGACGTGATCAGCGACAGCGCGCGCCACATGGGCATGCTGATCGACGACCTGCTGGCCTTCTCCCGCCTCGGCCGCAAGCCGCTGGAACGCGCGCGGGTGGACATGCGCGCGCTCGCGGAAGCCGCGCTCGCCGAGGCCGGCGCCGGCCGCAATCCCGCTCAGGTCGTCATCGCGCCGATGCCGGAGGCCTGGTGCGATCCGGTGCTGCTGCGCCAGGTGTGGGTCAACCTGCTGTCCAACGCCTGCAAGTACAGCGCTCCGCGCGGCGGCGAGGCGCGAATCGAGGCCGGAGGCCGGCGCGAAGGCGGCAGGCTCCACTATTTCGTGCGCGACAACGGGGTCGGCTTCGACATGCGCTACGCCGAGAAACTGTTCGGCGTGTTCCAGCGCCTGCACGCGGCGGAGGAATTCGAGGGCACCGGCGTCGGCCTCGCGATCGTGCAGCGCATCGTCGCCCGCCACGGCGGCGAAGTCGGCTTCACCGCCGCGCCGGGCGCCGGCGCTACCTTCACCTTCACGTTGCCCGACGCGCCGGACGGAGAGATTCCCGCATGAACCTGCAACAAGTCGAGATCCTGCTGGTGGAAGATTCCGCCGCCGACGCCGAGATGACCCAGCGCACGCTGCGCAAGAAGGGCATCGCCAACCACATCGTCTGGGTGCGCGACGGCATCGAGGCGACCGACTACCTGTTCTGCACCGGCGCTTACGCCGATCGCGACAGCGGCCATCCCAAGATGGTGCTGCTGGACCTGAAGATGCCGCGGATGGACGGCCTGCAGGTGCTGGCGAAGATGAAGCAGGATCCGCGCACGCGCGCGATCCCGGTGGTGATGATGACCTCCTCGCGCGAGGAAGGGGACTTGCTGGCCAGCTACGAGCTCGGGGTCAACAGCTTCGTGGTCAAGCCAGTCGACTTCCACGCCTTCGCCGAGACGGTGTCCCAGGTCGGGATGTACTGGATGCTCGCCAACGAAGCGCCGGTGTGAACGGATGGACACGCGCCTCGACCCGCTGCGGGTACTGCTGATCGAGGACTCCGCCCCGGACGCGGAGCTGGTGCTGCGTGCGCTGCGCGAACTCGGGCGGCCGCTTGAGCATCGCCGGGTCAGCAGCGAGGCGTCGCTGCACGACGCGCTCGCGCATTTCGGCCCGCAGGTGGTGCTCAGCGACTTCTCGATGCCGGGCTTCAACGGCCTGGCCGCGCTGGAGATCGTGCGCGAGAACTCCCCGGACGTGCCCTTCCTGTTCGTCTCCGGCACGATCGGCGAGGAACTGGCGATCCAGGCCCTGCAGCGGGGCGCCGCCGACTACGTGCTGAAGAACAACCTGCGGCGCCTGCCCTCCGCCGTCCAGCGCGCGCTCGACATCGCCCGCGACCGTGCCGAGCGCGAGCGCATGGAGCGCGCCCTGCGCGAAAGCGAGGAGCGGTTCCGCAGCATCGTCGAAAGCAGCCACGACTGGATCTGGGAATCCGATCCGCAGCTGGTGCTGACCTACAGCAACCACGCGATCGAGCGCATCCTCGGCGTGCGCCCGGACGAAGTCGTCGGCACCCGCGCGGTCGACCTGGTGGAGCCGGCCGACCGCGCCGCGGTGGCGGCGCAACTGGACGACTACCTCGCGCAGAGCAGCGGCTGGCGCCAGTGGCAGGTCCGCGCCCGCCACCGCGACGGCTCGGAGCGCGTGCTCGAAAGCTCCTCCTCACCGATCCTGTCCGCCGACGGCACCGTGCTCGGCTTTCGCGGCATCGTGCGCGACCTGACCAGCCGCATCCGCCAGGAGGAGCGCATCCGCCAGCTGGCGCGCATGCGGTCGCTGCTGGGCGCGGTGAGCAAGGCCGTGCTGCGCGTGCGCGACCGCGACCAGCTGTTGCAGGCGATCTGCCGGATCGCCGTCGAGCAGGGCGGGTTCAAGGCCGCCGCGATCGGGGTCGGCGACCGCGAGGCGCAGCTCCTGCGGGTGGTCGCCCGCCACGGCGATCCCGCGGCCCTGGACGTGGTCGCCCCGCTCGCGCCGATCCCGATCGGAGACGACAGCCCGTACGCCCGCCACCCCGGCATCCGCGCCTTCCGCGAGGGACGGCGGGTGGAAGTCCACGACTTCCAGGAGCCGGGCGTGCCCGACGACGTGCGCGCCGACATGGCGCGGGTCGGCGTGCGCTCGGAAATCGCACTGCCGGTCGGCCGGCCGGCGTGGGCCCTGCTGGTGCTGTTCTCCGACGCCGAGCAGGCGAACGACGTCGAGGAAATGGAATTGATCGAGCAGCTGGCGAGCGAGGTCGAGTACGCGACCGACTTCATCGCCAAGAGCGAGCGCCTCGAGTACCTCGCCTACCACAACCCGGTGTCCGGCCTGCCCAACCGCAGCGGCTTCGTCCTGCAACTGCACGCGCTGCTCGAGCGCGGTCCGGTGCTGGTCGCGGCGCTGGACCTGGTCCGCTTCCGCTACATCAACGAATCGCGCGGGCGCGACTTCGGCGACGTGATGTTGCGCGAGCTCGGCGCGCGCCTGCAGGCCACCGCACCCGGCCCGCTGGTCGCCCACCCCGAAGCCGACACCTACCTGTTCGCGGGCGCGATGGACGAGCAGCCGGACACGGCGCAGGCTCGGTTCGAGGCATGGCTCGCCGACTTCGAGCGACAGCCGCTGCAGGTGCTGGGCGAGGAGGTCTACGTCAGCCTGCGCTGCGGCCTCGCGTTCGCGCCGCTGCACGGCCGCGAGGCGGAGCAGCTGGAACGCAGCGCGGTCGCGGCGCTCGACGACGCGACCGCGCAAGAGGCCCGGGTGCGTGCGTTCAACGAATCCCTGCGCGACCGCGCGGCGCGGCGTGTCGAGCTCGAGCGCGACCTGCGGCGCGCGGTCGGCGCCGGCGAGCTCGAACTGCACTACCAGCCGAAATTCGACGCCGGCAGCCGGCGCCTGCTCGGCGCCGAGGCGCTGCTGCGCTGGCGGCGCGCGGACGGCCGGCTGGTGTCGCCCGCCGAGTTCGTTCCGGTGCTGGAGGAGACCGGCCTGATCGTGCCCGCAGGCGAATGGGTGATGCGCACCGCGCTCGCGACCGCGCTGGAGTGGCGCGCGCTGCACCCGCAGTTGCGCATCGCGGTCAACGTTTCCGCCCGCGAGCTGCGCCACGCCGGGTTCCTCGAACGCTGCCGCGCGTTGCTCGAACCGCTCGGCCCCGCCCAGCCGCTCGACGTGGAGATCACCGAGAGCCTGCTGATGCACGACATCGGCCACTGCGTGCGGGTGCTGGACGGCCTGCGCGGGCTCGGCTGCCAGGTCGCGATCGACGATTTCGGCACCGGCTACTCCTCGCTCAACTACCTGGCGCGGCTGCCCGCCGACGAGATCAAGATCGACCTGTCGTTCATCGCCCAGATCACCCACAGCCCGGAGACGCTGGCGCTGGTGACCAACATCATCGGCCTCGCCCACGCGCTGGCACTGCGGGTGGTGGCCGAGGGCGTGGAAGACGAGGAGCAGGCCAAGCTGCTGCGCCTGCTGCGCTGCGACATCCTGCAGGGCTACCTGCTCGGGCGGCCGCTGGCGGCGTCCGACTTCCTGCGCCAGTTGCTGGCGCCCTACCAGGCCCCCGCGTGACCTTCGGCCGATGGCGCCCGCGCACCGGCGGGTGATGCTCGCCACTTTCCAGGGAAGACACCGCCATGAACACCCGTCCGCTGCTGCTCGCGCTTTCGATCACCGCCGTCCTCGCCCTCGCCGCGCCGGCGCCGTTGCGGGCGCAGGACGCCACGCCGGCCGCTTCCGCCGCGCCAGTCTGGGTCGCGAAGAGCAACGCCTACGCGCAGATCCTGGTCCGCGCGCAGGGGCCGTTCCAGCCGGAACAGCTGTCCTTCCTCGGCATCCCCGGCTACGACGATCAGGTGTTCGACTTCGGGCCGGGCTACCAGCAGCGCTACCGGGCGGCGATGCAGCGGGCGAAGGCCGAATTGCTGGCGAAGTCCGCCGGCGAGACCGATCCCGACGTGCGCCAGGACATCGCGATCCTGAGCAAGGCGGCGGACGACGCGATCGAGGCGAGCGCGGTCAACGAACGCATGGTGCGACCCTTCGCCGACGTCGGCCAGGTCGTGTTCCAGGGCCTGCAGGGCCTGCTCTCCGAGCAGGTGCCGCCCGAGCGCCGCGCGCTGGCGCTGAAGCGGCTGCAGCGCTATGCCGGGATCACGCCGGGCAGCACGCCGCTGGCGACGCTGGCGCGCCAGCGCTACGAGGAGCGACCCGATCCCCAGCTGCTGCAGCCCACGCAGATCGAGGTGCAGCAGTCGCTCGACAACCTGCCGACCTACGTCAAGGGCCTGCGCGCGCTGTTCGACCAGTACGGCATCGACGCCGGCGACGCGCTCGATGCGCTCGACGCGCAGCTGCGCGACTACGCCGCGTGGACGCGGGCGACGGTGCTGCCGCAGGCGCGCACGACCTACTCCCTGCCGCCGGAACTCTACGCGCTTCAGCTGAAGAACTACGGCATCGACATCGATCCGCGGGTGCTGATGGAACGCGCCCAGTTCGAATTCATGGAGCTGCGCGGGATGATGCGCCAGCTGGCGCCGCTGGTGGCGAAGGAGAAGGGCATCGCCGCGACCGACTACGTCGGCGTGATCCGCGCGCTCAAGCACCCGCAGCTGGGCAAGGACGAGATCGAGCCCTACTACCGCAACACGGTGATGCCGGCGCTGGACCGGATCATCGCCGACAACGGCATCGTCAGCCTGCCGCAGCGGCCGATGCGGATGCGCCTGGCCAGCGAGGCGGAGAGCGCGGCGCAGCCGGCGCCGCATTTCCTGCCGGCGCCGCTGGTCGGCAACACCGGCCAGCAGGGCACCTTCGTGCTGACCGTCGGCAACCCGAACGCGAGCGGCGACGGCGCCTACGACGACTTCAACTACCCGGCCGCGGCGTGGACGCTGACCGCGCACGAGGGCCGGCCCGGCCACGAGCTGCAGTTCACCGCGATGGTCGAGCGCGGCGTGTCGCTGGCGCGCACGCTGTTCGCGTTCAACTCGACCAACGTCGAAGGCTGGGCGCTGTACGCGGAAGCCGAGGCGCTGCCCTACGAGCCGATCGACGGCCAGCTGATCGCCCTGCAGCTGCGCCTGCAGCGCGCCGCGCGGGCGATGCTGGACCCGATGCTCAACCTGGGCCTGACCGACCGCGAGACCGCGCTGCGGGTGCTGACCGACGAGGTCGGCCTGTCGAAGGCGATGGCGCGGCAGGAGGTCGACCGCTACACGGTCACCGCGCCGGGCCAGGCCGGCAGCTACTTCTACGGCTACTCGCGGATCCAGCAGCTGCGCGCGGAAACCGAGCTCGCGCTCGGCGACCGCTTCGACCGCAAGGCCTTCAACGACTTCCTGCTCGACCAGGGCCTGCTGCCGCCGGACCTGCTGGCGAAGGCGGTGCGCGAGGTGTTCGTGCCGGCGCAGAAGGCGAAGGCGAAGGGCTGAGCGAAAAGCGCCCTCACCCCGGCCCTCTCCCGCAAGCGGGAGAGGGGGAACGACAGCGAGCGCGGTGCTGCACTGTTTTCACCTCTCCCGCCTGCGGGAGAGGTCGAGCGCGCAGCGCGAGGGTGAGGGCGTGGCTGTTGGCGAAAGACTCGCCCCCACCCAACCCTCCCCCGCTCCGCGGGGGAGGGAGCCAGGAGCGGGGAGCAAACGCTCAACTCACCCGCGCCAGCATCCGCTGGTGCCCGATCAGGCGCGCCCAGCGGGTGCCGAGATCGATCCAGCAGACGTAGGCGGCCTCGCCGGCGAGGCGCAGCACCATGCGCGGGGACAGCCGCAGGCGCGGTTCGGCCGCGCACAGCTCCCAGTCGAAGCCGAGCTGGCGCGCGAACAGCGCGCAGCGGGCGAGGTGGTAGCGGTTGCTGAGCAGGGCGACGCGCGGCAGCGTGGCCTTCGCGCGCAGCAGCTCGCGGGCGTTGCGCAGGTTCTGCAGGGTGTCGCGCGACCTGTTTTCCAGCTGCAGCGGGGCGTCGGCGGCGACGCCGCGGGCGAGCAGCTCGCGGCGCGCGACCTCGGCCTCGGTCGGTTCGTGCGCGGCGCCGCCGCCCAGCAACAGCAGCGTGCGCGGCGGCGTCTCCCGCCACAGCGACACCGCGCGCGCCAGCCGCGCGTCGAAGTCGCCGTCGATCCTGCCCTGCGGCGCGTGCTTGCCGAACAGCAGCAGGCAGTCGGCGCGCGCCGGCCGCACCGGCGCGCGCCGCGCGGTGCGCCAGACGTGGACCAGGTAGCCGCAATAGACCAGGCCCGCGCTGAGCAGGCAGGCGACCGCCGCGACCAGGCCGGCGTGCAGGACGTCGCGGTCGCCGAACAGGGACAGGCGGTGGGCATGGCGACTGGACATGGGCGCGCAGTGTAGAGACGGCGTGAAGACGATGCAGCCGGGGAAACGTGACCACGATCGGAAAGCGGCAATCCGCTGGCCCGCGCCAACGCGCCGTTCATCTGCCTGACCGCTCGTCCGCACGCGAAATCGCGGCGACGCCATCCTCGCGCGATCCCGCGCGGTGCCCCGGCTATACTCGCCCGGCGCGTCATCCGCGCAGCGCCGCCCACGCGGCACCGCCGGTGGGGACCGGCGTCCGCAAGCCCGGAGTCCCGAGTGCCGCCAACGACGACGACGCAGCCGATGCCGCCGCTGGCCATCCGTGCCTACACCGCCACCACCGCCCTCGGCCGCGGCCTCGCCGCACAGGCGGAGGCGTTGCGCGCGCGCCGCAGCGGACTGCGCCGCAACGATTTCGGCGACGCCGGCCTCGCCACCTGGATCGGCCGCGTCGACGGCCTCGAGGACGCGCCGCTGCCGGCGGGCCTGGCGCACTGGGACTGCCGCAACAACCGCCTGGCCTGGCTGGCGCTGCAGCAGGACGGGATGGCGGACGCGCTGCGACGGGTGCGCGACCGGGTCGGCCCGGCGCGGGTCGCGCTGGTGGTCGGCACCTCGACCTCCAGCATCGGCGCCACCGAGGAGGCCTACACCCGCCTGGTCGACGGTGCCTTCCCGGAAGACCTGCGGCGACCCATCGTGCACACGCCGCATTCGCTGGGGCATTTCCTGCAGGCCGCGACCGGGCTCGCGGGCCCCTGCGTGACAGTGGCGACGGCCTGCTCGTCCAGCGCCAAGGTGTTCGCGCAGGCCGCGCGCCTGATCGGCGCGGGCCTTGCCGACGCGGCGCTGGTCGGCGGCGTGGACACGCTGTGCGGCAGCGTGCTGTACGGCTTCAACTCGCTCGGGCTGGTGTCGGCGCAGCCGTGCCGGCCGTTCGATGCGGCGCGTGACGGACTGTCGCTCGGCGAGGCCGGCGGCTTCGCCCTGCTGGCGCGCGCCGGCGACGCGTCGCTCGCGCTGCGCGGCTACGGCGAATCCAGCGACGCCCACCACATGTCCGCGCCGCACCCGCAAGGCCTGGGCGCGCGCATCGCGATGGGCGAGGCGCTGGCGCGCGCCGGCATCGACGCCGGCGAGGTCGGCTACCTCAACCTGCACGGCACCGCCACGCCGGCCAACGACGCGGTCGAGGCGGCGGCGGTCGCCGCGCTGTTCCCGGACACCCTGCACGCCAGCTCCACCAAGGGCTGGACCGGGCACACCCTGGGCGCGGCCGGCATCGTCGAATCGGTGTTCGCCCTGCTCGCGCTGGAGCACGGCTGGCTGCCGGGCACCCTCAACAGCCACGACCCGGACCCGGCCTGCGGGCCGCAGATCCGCTTCGCCGACGCCGAGGGCGCGCCGCGTTACGCGATGAACAACTCGTTCGGGTTCGGCGGCAACAACTGCTCGCTGGTGTTCGGCCGCGCATGAGCACGTCGGCGCGCATCAGCCTGGACGCGGCGATCGAAGGGATCGGCTTCTGGTGCCGCGGGCTGCCGTCGTGGGCGGACGCGCGCGCCTTCGTGCGCGGCGGAACGCGGCCGGACGACGCGCCGGCGCGTCCCTCGCCACAGTTGCTCGCCCCCAACGAACGCCGGCGCGCGCCGGAAAGCGTCGCGGTCGCGCTCGAGGTCGCGCTCGCCGCCTGCCAGGCCGCCGGCCGCGATCCGGCCGCGCTGCCGAGCGTGTTCGCCTCCACCCACGGCGACCTCGCGATCACCGACTACATGTGCGCGACGCTCGCCGCCGAACCGGCCAGCCTGTCGCCGACCCGCTTCCACAATTCCGTGCACAACGCCGCCGCCGGCTACTGGACGATCGGCGCCGGCTGCCTGCAGCCGGCGACCGCGCTCAGCGCCTTCGACGCGACCTTCGCCCAAGGCTTGCTGGAGGCGCTGGCGCAACTGCACGCCGGGGCCGAAGCGGTGCTGCTGGTGGCCTACGACACCGCGACCACCGGCGCGCTCGGTTCGGCCTACACCAGCCACGGCCTGCTCGGCGGCGCGCTGGTGCTGGCGCGCCCTTCACGCGCGGATCGGCCACGCTTGCGCGCGACCCTGGTCGACGGCGACGCCCCGCCACCGCGGGGTCCGCTGGCCGACGTGGCCGGCGGCAACGCGATGGCGCCGATGCTGCCGCTGTTCCAGGCGCTGGCGGCGGGCGATGATCTGCTCGGCCTGCACGCCGGGCCGCGCCGGACCCTGCGGGTGGAGATCGCGCATGGCTGAACACAACCCGCCGCTGCTGGACCGCCACAACATCGCCGTGGTGATTCCCGCGCTCAACGAGGAACTGCGCATCCGCGAGGTCGTGCAGGGCGCGCTGGCGCAATGCGACCGGGTGATCGTGGTCGACGACGGCTCCGACGACGCCACCGCCGAACGCATCGCCGACCTGCCGGTCACCCTGCTCCGCCACGAACGCCGGATGGGCAAGGGCGCGTCCCTGCGCGACGGCTTCCGCGCCGCGTTGCGCGCGGGCGCGCTGGCGGTGGTGACCATGGACGGCGACGGCCAGCACGCCGCCGAGGACATCCCGCGCCTGGTCGCCGCCGGCAACCGCCATCCCGGCGCGGTGGTGATCGGCGCGCGCCTGCGCAAGCGCGCGCGCCAGCCGCTGTACCGGCGCCTGGCCAACGAGTTCGGCGACTGGGGCATCGGCTGGGGCTGCGGCCTGCGCATCGCCGACTCGCAGAGCGGCCAGCGCCTGTACCCGGCGCTGGTCGCCGCGCTCGACGACGTGCCTGGCGAGGACTTCGTGTTCGAGGCGCAGATCCTGATCTCGGCGGTGCGCCGGGTCGGCGCGGGCATCGTCTCGGTGCCGATCGAGTCGCGCTACTGCGCCTCGCCCGATGAGGTCGGCCGGGTGTTCCGCGCCAGCCATTTCCGCCCGTTGCGCGACCTGTGGCGGATCACCTCGCACGTGGTGCTGCAGGTGTGGCGGCATGGCGACGTGGTCCGCGAGTACTTCCGCACCCGCGCCACGCCGCCGGTGATCGACGATCCAACCGGCGAGTTCGGCACCGTCTACGCCGACGCACGGGTCCAGCGCGCGGGATGAACGCCCCTCCCGCCGCCGACACCGATGTCCTCATCCTCGGCGGCGGCCTCGCGGGGCTGACCCTCGCCCTGCAGTTGCGCGGACGCGACCCGACCCTGCGTGTCACCGTCCTCGAGCGGCGCGCGCACCCGGTCGCCGAGGCGGCGTTCAAGGTCGGCGAGTCCACCGTCGAGATCGGCGCGCACTACTTCGCCGAGGTGCTCGGCCTGCGCGATCACCTCGAGCAGCAGCACGTGCGCAAGTTCGGCTTCCGCTTCTTCTTTTCCGACGGCGAGGCGGACATCGCCCGCTGCACCGAGCTCGGCGTCAGCCGGCTGCTGCCGACCCCGTCCTGGCAGATCGACCGCGGCCGCTTCGAGAACTTCCTCGGCGAGCGGGCGCGCGCGAACGGGATCGACTTCCTCGACGGCGCGACCGTGCGCGCGATCGCGCTCGGCGAAGGCGAGGACACGCACCGGGTGGACTTCACCCGCGGCGAGGCGACCCACGCGCTGACCGCGCGCTGGCTGGTGGACGCCAGCGGCCGCGCCGGCCTGCTCAAGCGCAAGCTCGACCTCGCCGAAGCCAACGACCACGACGTCAACGCGGTCTGGTGGCGGGTGGAGGGCATCGTCGACCCGCACGCCTGGAGCGGCGACAGCCAGTGGCTGGCGCGCTGCACGCCGCCCGACCGCTGGCGCTCGACCAACCACCTGTGCGGCCCCGGCTACTGGGCGTGGATGATCCCGCTGGCGTCGCAGACGCATTCGATCGGCATCGTCGCCGACGGCGCGGCGCATCCGCTCGCCACCCTCGACACGCACGCCAAGGCGATGGCCTGGCTGCGCGCGCACCAGCCGGCGCTCGCCGCCGCGCTCGACGACCCGCGCCACCGGCTGCTCGACTTCCATTTCCTGCGCCACTTCTCGCACGGCTGCCGCGCGCTGTTCTCGGCGCGGCGCTGGGCGATCACCGGCGAGGCGGGGCTGTTCCTCGATCCGTTCTATTCGCCGGGCAGCGACTTCATCGCGATCTCCAACGACTACATCGCCGAGCTCGTCGCCCGCGACCGCGCCGGCCGCGACTTCGCCACGCATGCCGACATCTACCAGCAACTGCTGCGTTCGTTCCACGACACGATGATGACCCTGTACCGCGGCCAGTACGCGCTGTTCGGCGACGCGCGGGTGATGCCGGTGAAGGTGATCTGGGACTACACCTTCTACTGGGCGCTGCTGGCGCCGCTGTACTACGCCGGCAAGCTCACCGACCTCGGCCTGGTCGGCCGGCTGCGCCCGCAGTTCGCCGACGCCGCCGCGCTCAACGGGGCAATGCAGGCGCTGCTGCGCGAATGGGGTGCGCGCAACACGGGCCCGCTACCGCCCGACGGGCGCCTGCTCGACCAGTACCGGATCGACTGGTTCCACGAGATGAACCGCGCGCTGGGCGACAAGCTCGACGACGCCGCGCTGTACGCCCGCCTGTGCGCGAACGTCGCGCGCATGCGCTGGCTCGCCGCCGAGATCCTCGCCCGCGCCCGCGCCGCGCATCCCGCGCTCGCCGACCACGGCCTCGACGCCCTGCTCGCCGGCCACGCCACCCAGGCGTCGCTGTCCGCGGCGTGGTACGCCGAAGCGGTGGCCTGAGCAGGGCCCACCTCCCACTCGTAGGGCGGAGCTCGCTCCGCTATTCGGTTCCCTCCCCCGCGTGCGGGGGAGGGCTGGGGTGGGGGTGAGTCGCACGCGCCGGGCGAACGTCGCGGGACTGCGCGAGCGCGTCGGGCGGGAGAGGCAGGCAGGACACGCCGTGAATCCGTCCATGGAGGCTCGGATGCGCCATCCATGGCGCATACGGTCCTGCCCGCCTCTCCCACCCGACGCGCCCCACCTCTCTCGCGATCGGGTCGCGGAGCAAGCTCCGCTCTACGGCTAGCCGCCGGAACCTCTCCGAGCGCCCGGGAGGACGGGGGTGTTGCGTCAAGCCGGCCATGGATGGCCGGCGCCTGCATAAGGGCAGGGACTGCCCTTCTAAGGGAAAAGCAATACCCCCGGCCTCCCGGGCGCGGGCCCGGGAAGCCGCCTTTTCGGCGAGCGAGGTGGAGGGGTGCTAGGGCGCCGGCGCGTCGCCGGACTCGACGTAGATCGCGATCGCGCTGGCGTGCTTCTGCGACGGGCTGATGTCGATGCCGACGCCGCCGCCGACGTGGGTGTGGCCGCCGAAGCGGCCGCCGCCGACGCCGACCCCCACGCCACCGGCGCGGCCTTCGTTGCCCTGCCCGGTCAGCAGTACCCCGTTCGCGCCGAGCTCGGCCGCGGCCTTGCGCAGCTTGGCCAGCACCGAGTTCATCTTGTTCTGCTCGCCGTAGGTGAAGGAACCGCTCTGCGTCTCCAGCAGCGCGATTTCCTGGTAGCGCGGCGGCGCGACGGCATAGACCTGCACCTGCTCGGGCGCGATGGCCGGCCGCGCGTGGCCGATCATCACCCGCGAGGTGCTGGCGCAGCCGGCGAGCAGCGCGGCCGCGAGAAGGACGGCGGACAGGGCGGTGGCACGCATGGCGGCTTCCTCCGGTGGACCCGGCGATCTTCCCCCTTTTCGCATGAACCGTCCGTCAGCCGCCGGCTTCAGCTCATCCCGCCGTCGATCCCGATCACCTGGCCGTTGATGTAGCCCGCCGCGTCCGAACACAGGAACGCGACCAGCGCCGCCACTTCCTCCGGCGTGCCGGCGCGGCCGGCCGGGACCAACTGCTTGACCACCTCGGGCGGGAACGCCGCCGCGGCCATCCGCCCCTGCACCACGCCGGGTGCGACGACATTGGCGGTGATCCCGCGCGAGGCCATCTCCCGCGCCAGCGACTTGGTGGCCCCGTGCAGCGCGGCCTTGGCCGCCGCGTAGTTCGCCTGGCCGCGGTTGCCGAGCACCGCGGCCACGCTGGAGACGCTGACCACGCGCCCCCAGCGCGTGCGCGCCATCGGCAGCAGCAGCGGCTGGGTAACGTGGAAGAAACCGTGCAGCGACACGTCGATCACCCGCCGCCACTGTTCATCGCTCATCCCGGCCAGCGGCGCGTCGTCGTGGATGCCGGCGTTGTTGACCACCACCTGGACCGGACCGTCGACGAGCAGCGCGTCCAGCGCCGCGCGCGTGGCCGCGCCGTCGGAGACGTCGAAGGCCACCGCCTGCGCGCTGCCGCCGGCGCCGGCGATCGCTTCCGCCACTCCCTGCGCGCGCGCGAGGTTGCCATTGGCGTGGACGACGACGTGGCAGCCGGTGGCCGCGAGCGCGTGGCAGATCGCCCCACCGAGGTCGCCGCTGCCGCCGGTGACCAGGGCGCGTCGGGGCGTGCTCGGCGTGGTGCTCATGCTGCGTCCTCGTGGTGGTCCATGCGCGCGGGAATCCTCAGGATGCCAGCACCACCGCCGCCCGCCCTTCGGCGAGCAGGATGCCGGCGTGGCTGATGCGGAAGGCGTACTGCTGGCCGGTCTCGCCCTGTACCAGCGCGCGCGCCTCGCACTCCAGCACGCCGGGCAGGTCGTCGATGCGCGTCGCGTGCAGTTCGACCCCGCGCAGCGCCACCAGCATCCCCGGCGCGGCGGCGCCGCCGCGCTCGCGCGCGAGCAGGCCGCCGTGCACCGCCATCGCCTGCGCGCCGTATTCGCACAGGTGCAGCGCGTGCAGGCGGTCGCCGCGGCGCAGCGGATGCGTGGGGTCGCGATGGTTGCGCGCGCGCAGGCGGATCGCGTCGGCGCTCCACTCCACGACTTCGTCCCACAGGCACATCGCGCCTTGGTGCGGCACCAGCGACAGGATCGCCGCGCGGTCGACGCGCGGCGCGCTCACGCGGCCTCCACGGGACGCGCGCGTTCGCGCACGATCAGCAGCGCGAGCACGAAGTTGCAGGCGACGCCGATCGCGACCGTGCTGCCGATCGCGCGCAGCACCGGGATGCTCGACGCCGCCAGCAGCGAGAACACCAGCAGCGTGGTCAGGCTGCACACGATCACCGCGTGCAGCGTGCGCAGCTGGTCGGCGTGGTCGTCGCCCGCGTGGTCGAAGAACAACGCGTAGTCCAGGCCCAGCCCCGCGGCGAGGATCAAACCGACCAGGTGGAACAGGGTCAGCTCGACCCCGGCGCCGCGCAGCACGGCGAGGATCAGCAGGGTGGTCAGCGCCATCGGCGCGAGCACGCGCAGCACCCGCCGCGGCGTGCGCAGCGCGATCCACACGGTCGCCGCCAGCAGCACCGCGGCCAGCGCCAGCGCCAGCAGCACGCGGTCGCGGTAGGCGACCACCAGCGATTCGGAGGCTTGCTTGAGGTCGAGCAGGCGCGCGCCGTGGGCGGCGGCGACGCGCGCGACAGCTTCCACGTCGGCGATGCCGCTGAGCGAGACCAGTGCGGTCGCATGGTCGTCGCCGGTCAGCAGCAGTCCGTCCAGCGTGGTCGCCAGCGGCGTCCCGGCGAGGTCGCGCGCGGTCAGCGTCGGCGCCTGCTTCGCGCGCGCGATGTCGGCCGCGAACGGCGCGAAGGCGTCGCCGCGGAACGGCGTGGCGGCGACCGCCTCGTCGAGGATGGCCTGCAGGCCCGCCGCGTCCGGCAGCCGCGCCTGGCGCGCGCGCTGGGTGGCGGCGCTGGGCAGGTAGCGGCTGGCGATGTCGTAGCCGGCGAGCTTGCCGGTGGCGACTAGCCGGTCCAGCGCGGGCTGCAGCCGTTCCGCCGCCGCCAGCGCGGCGTCCGACGTCGGCGCCGGCAGCGCGATCAGGTAGCGCACGTCGGGCGCGCCCAGCGCCTCGCGCAGGCGCGCGTCCTGCGCCAGCGCGTCGGCAGGCACCGGGGTCAGCTTCGACAGGTCGTTCTGCCAGAACGCGCCCGGCGCGGCCGCGGCCACGCCCAGCGCCAGCAGCGCGAGCGCGGCAAAGCCCCACGCCGGCAAACGCGGCAACCGCTCCAGCCAGGTCCACATCCGCGCCAGCAGTCGCGAACCGGCGGCGTCGCGCGGCGACGGATCGATCAGCGCCGGCAGCAGCAGGCGGGTGGACAGCGCGGCCGCGGCGAGCCCGGCGATGGTGAACACCGCGAGCTGCTGCAGGCCGTCCACGCCCGACAGCAGGAAGGTCAGGTAGGCGATGCAGGTGGACGCCACGCCGGTGGCCAGCGTCGGCCACAGCGCGCGCGCGCTGGCCTGCGGGCTGACGCCCGCGCGCTGGTGGCTGAACAGGTGGATCGGATAGTCCTGCACCACGCCGATCAGGGTGAAGCCGAACGCGACGGTGATCCCGTGCACGCCGTCGAACAGCAGCGCGACCGCGCCCAGCCCGGCCAGGCCCGCGGTCGCCAGCGGCAACGCGCCGAGCAGCGGCGCCTTCCAGCTGCGGTACGCGACCCACAGCAGCAGCACCAGGCTGACCGTGTCGACGATGCCGATCCAGCTCGCCTCGCGCTGGGTGCGGCCGCTGATCTCGACCGAGAACGCGCCGGGGCCGGTCAGCGTCAAACGCGCGTTGCCGTCGTTGCGCGTCCGCGCGAAAGCCTCGTGGATCGCGGCGACCGCCTGCGCCTGCCCGTTCGGATCGAAACCGGGCGCGACCGTCTGCGCGACCAGCAGCGCTTCGCGCCCGGCACGGTCGAACCACACGCCGTGCAGGCGGCGCGGCGCGTTCGCCGGTTGCCAGCGCTCGGCCAGGTGCAGCGTCTCCAGCGTGGGATCGGCCGGCAGCAGCGGTTCGACCAGCGCGGACGCTGGCGAGCCGAGGTCCTGCACGCGCGCGTCGAGCGCGTCGCGCAGGGTGTCCGCGTCCAGCGGCCGCGCGTCGTAGCGGTCGCTGAGCAGGTACCGGTAGGGGCGCAGGCGCTCGGGGATCGCGGCGAGCATGTCGTCGCCGCCGTTGGCGACCAGCTCGAACAGCGGCGAGGCGGCCAGCCGTTCGCGCAGCGCGCGCGATTGCGCGGCCAGCGTTTCCGGATCGTCGCCGGACAGGCCGAGCAGCAGCAGGCGCGAGCCCGGGCCTTCGCCGAGTTCGTCCAGCAGCAGCTTCTGCGCCGGCGTCTGCGCCGCCGGCATGAACTTGCGCAGGTCGCCCGACAGCTGCAGGTGCTGGCCGATCCACCAGCCCGCCACCAGCAGCGCGGCCAGCCACGCCAGCGCGAGGGCCAGCCGCTTGCGCGCCGTCATTCGCCGCGGCAGAGCTGGGCGAGCGCGGCGGCGTCGGCGACGTCGCCCGCGTCGCGCGCGGCGCCGGCCAGCAGGGTGCGCTGCACCACCTCGCCCTGCGCCGGATGGGTCTCGATGCAGCGCAACTCGGCGCCGCGGCCGTGCAGCACGATCTCGCGCACCTTGCCCGCGAGCGCGGCGTCGGTCGGCACCAGGGTCATGGTCCAGTGCTGGCGCGGGCCGGTCGCGCCGATCCGGTAGTGGCGCTCGAGCAGCGTACGGTCGCCGGACAGCAGTGCGCCGAAGCTGGCCTGCAGGCCCGCCAGTTCCGGCGCGCGCGCCAGCGAAAACGTGCGCGGCGCCTTGCCGGCGCGGGCGATGGTCGCCTCGCCGCCGCGGATGGTGGTGGTTTCCGCGTACGGCGCGCGCACTTCGCGGACCAGGGTCTGCGCATCGGGGCGGCGGTACTCGCCGCTGATCCGCAGCGGCGCCTTCAGCAGCGGCGAGTCGCGCAGCTCGACGAAGGCGGTGCGCGCCGGCACCGGGCGCGCGAGCCGGTCGAGGATCCAGTCGGCGCCGGCGTCCTCAGGCGCGGCGTGCAGCGGCAGGACCAGTGTCGCCAGCAACAGCGCCGGCAGCAGGCGCGGCATCCACCGGGTCGTCGCATTCCCAGAAGTCATAGAAGTTGAACCAGTTGAAGGGGGCTGCACGGGCGAAATGCTCCAGCCGCTGCGCGTAACGGCGGATGAGCGCGGCGACCGCGGTGCGGCGCTGCGCGCGCGGGATGTCCAGGCCGTCGGAGAAGGCCTCGAAGACCAGATCGTAGCGGTTGCCGCCGCGGTACAGGCCGAAACCGAGCACGACCGGCACCTTCAGCACGGCCGCGATCAGCCAGGGCGCGGTCGGGAATGGCGCCGGGCGGCCGAAGAAGGGCGCCGCGACGGTCTGCCCGCCGGGCTGGACGCGGTCCACCAGCAGCGCGACCAGGGCACCGGACTGCACCGCCTGCTGGATGTCCAGCATCAGCGCGGGGCCGTCCTGGCCGGCGTCGATGATGTTGCGCGCGAGCGCCGGGTTGAGCGCGTCCAGCAGGCTCTGCATGGCGACGTTGTGCTGCTTGTCGAGCACGACCCGGATCACGTAGTCCGGCCGCCGCTGGGCGAGCACGCGCAACACCTCGAAGCTACCCAGGTGCGAGCCGAACAGCAACACGCCGCGGCCGCGGTCGAGCTGCGCGTGCAGCGCCTCCACGCCCTGCACGTCGACGTCGAAGCGGCGCGTGCTCTCGCTGAGCAGGAACACGCGGTCGAGGATGGTGGAGGCGAAGGTGTGGATGTGGCGGGCGATGTCCCGCAGCGTCGCCGGCCGCCCCAGCGCGCGGCCCAGCCAGGCGCGCGAGTCGCGCCGTTCCGCCGGCCGCCGCAGCAGGAAGTACAGGGTGATCGGGTACAGCAGCAGGCGCGCGAGGCCGCGCCCGCCGTAGCGGCCGATCGAGCGGATCAGCCAGATCGCGAACCAGCCGCCGCCTTCCTTGCGCTGCTTCCAGTGCGCGCTCACGCCGCACCTCCGGCATCGGCGTCCGCAACCACCTCGCCCGCGGCGAGCAGGGCGTCGCCGCGCAACACGCGGAAGCGCCAGCGCGCGCGCTCGCGCGCCTCCAGCACGACCTCGGCCGGCTCGCCCGGCAGCAGCGGCTGCACGAACTTCACCTGCGGCAGGCGCAGCGGCGGCAACGCGCCGTGCGCGGCCTCGATCGCGGCGACGACGTGCTCGAGCACCACCACGCCGGGCACGACGGGGCGCCCCGGGAAATGGCCGTCGAGGCTCGGATGGTCGGAAGGAATGGTGAATCGCATCGGTACTGCACACGCCCCTGTGGCGGAAAGTCTGGGGCGCGCCCTGCCGCGCTGCAAGGGCGGCACCCGGTCAGGGTACGGATTTCGCCGGCGATTCCGGACCTGAACGATTAATCGGCGTAGCGGGAATCGCCTTTGCGCACGCTGCCTGAAAGGCGGTCCGCACGCTCTCCCGGTTTCCGGTTTCCGGCTACCGATTCCCGCCCCCGTAGAGCGGAGCCTGCTCCGCTCTACGGTGAGCGCAGCACGCCCTGCCAGAACGCCGGTCCAAGCCGCGCCATCTTCTGCAGAAAATGCAGGAAGTTGCGGTAGCGTCCCGGGAAGCGGCGCTGGCGGTAGCCGAACTCGAGCAGCAACAGGGCCACGATCAGGCCGTAGTTGCCGACGTTGGCGCACCAGGACCACTGCGCCTCGCTGATGGCCAGCGGCGGCGCGACGCCGACGCCGGCGAGCAGCCCGCCCGGCACCACCAGCGCCGCCAGCAGCAGGTTGAACAACGCCAGCAGGCCCATCGCCCACGCCCACAGCGTGGTCAGCGCGCGGGTGTAGTGCAGCAGTTCGGGCGCCAGTTGCGCGGGCGGCAGCCCGTCCATCGCGGCGACGATGCGGGTGATCAGCGGCGTGCGGCCGGCGCGCAGGGTGCGGCCGAACCCCCAGGCGACCAGGCCGACGATCGCCGCCGGCACCAGCAGCAGCGGCAGCAGTGCCCACGCGCTGCGCGCCAGCAGGACCAGCCCGGCGGCGGCCAGCGCCAGTGCGGCGAACGCCCAGGCGCGGCGCGCGGCCAGCGCCGGCAACAGCAGCAGCAGGGCGAGGTCGCCGAGCGCGAGCGCGGCCAGGCGGGGCTCTCGGCCGATTCCGGCCGCGTGCGCGAGCGCGAAGTAGCCGAGCACCAGCGCCACCCGCAGCAGGGCGAGGCGGCCTGCGGCGCTCATGCCCGGCGCCGCTGGATCACGCCGTGCGCTGCTGCTCGACGTGCGCCGAGAGCGCGCGCAGCGAGGCGAAGATGCGGCGGTTGTCGTCGTTGTCCGAGCGCAGCTGGAATCCGTAGCGCTTGCTGATCGCCAGCGCCAGCTCCAGCGCGTCGATCGAATCCAGGCCGAGCCCGGCGTTGAACAGCGGCGCATCCGGATCGATGGACTCCGGCGCGACGTCCTCCAGGTTGAGGCTTTCGACCAGGAGCTGGGCCAGTTCGCGTTCGGCGTCGGTCTGCGGGGACATCGGGAAATCCAGGGTGTGCGGAAGGGGGGATGCCAGGGCGCAACGATCCGGCATCGCACGCCGGCGTGCAACCGCCCCGCCCGCGCCCGTTATCATGCGTCGCCTCCGCCGTCTTCCGGCACGCCTTCCCGGCCCGCACCACGCATGTCCGCAGCCGCCGCGCCCGCTCCCGACCGCCGCCCCGGCGCCGAATGCCTCGACACCGACGTGCTGGTGGTCGGCGGCGGCCCCGCCGGCTCGACCGCGGCGACCCTGCTGGCGCGGCGCGGCTGGAAGGTGCTGCTGCTGGAGAAGGCGCGGCACCCGCGCTTCCACATCGGCGAATCGCTGCTGCCGATGAACATGCCGATCCTCGAGCGGCTGGGCGTGTTCGACCAGGTCAAGGCGATCGGGGTGATGAAGCTCGGCGCCGACTTCCCGGTCGAAGGCCGCGACTACAACGTGTTCCGCTTCACCCGCACCCTGCGCCCGGGCGCGGGGCACGCGTTCCAGGTCAAGCGCGAGGAGTTCGACCAGGTCCTGTTCGAGCACGCGCGCGGCGAGGGCGTGGACGCGCGCGAGGGGATCAAGGTCGAGTCGGTCGAGTTCGACGCCGGCGGCCGGCCGGTCGCCGCCCACGCGCGCGACGGGGAAGGCCGCGCGCTGACCGTGCGCATGCGCTTCCTGCTCGACGCCAGCGGCCGCGACACCCTGCTCGGCGCCCAGCTCAAGCTCAAGCGGCGCAACCCGCGGCACAGTTCCGCGGCGATCTTCAGCCATTACGCGAACGTGCCGCGGCGCCCGGGCGACGACGCCGGCAACGTCACCATCTGCCGCCACGCGCACGGCTGGATCTGGCTGATCCCGCTGCGCGAGGGCGTCACCAGCGTCGGCGCGGTGTGCTCGCCGGAGTACCTCAAGCAGCGCCGCGGCGAGAGCGAGGCGTTCCTGTTGCGCACGCTCGATGCGGTGCCCGAGGTGCGCGAGCGCATGCGCGACGCGCGCCGGATCGCGCCGGTGCACGTCACCGGCAACTACGCCTACGACTGCTCGCGCATGCACGGCCCGGGCTGGCTGCTGCTGGGCGACGCCTATTCCTTCGTCGACCCGATGTTCTCCTCCGGCGTGTACCTGGCGATGCACGGCGCGGAGCGCGGCGCCGATGCGGTCGACGCCGCGCTGCGCGAGCCGGCGCGCGAAGCCGCGCTGCTGCGCGCGCTGCAGCGCCGCTTCGACGCGGGGCTGGACGAGTTCAAGTGGTTCATCTACCGCTTCACCTCGCCGACCATGAAGCGGCTGTTCGCCAACCCGCGCAACGTGCTGCAGGTCGAGCAGGCGGTGGTCTCGATGCTGGCCGGCGACGTGTTCGACGCGCGCCCGGTGCTGTGGCGGCTGCGCGTGTTCCGGGTGATCTACGCGCTGACCGCGCTGCGGCTGGCGCCGGCGGCGCTGCGCAGCTGGTGGCAACGGCGGCGCGCGCTGCGCGCCGGCTTCGCCGGCGACACCCTGCAGGCGGACAACCCGTGAGCCGGCCCGAAGCGATGACGGCCGCCACGCCCGTGCCGCAACTGCGGGTAGACTACGTGCACGCGTCCGACGCGCAGGCGCTGCTCGGCGAGGACGTGCTGGCGGTGCTCGGCTTCGGCGATGCCGCGCCGGCCGCCCTGGCCGACCCGCGCTACCTGCGGGTGCCGCTGCAGCCGCACGGCGGCGCGCCCTACGAGGTCTGGCACACCGGCCGGCCGGTGCGCAGCGGCCGCGACGGCGAGATCGCCTGGGCCAGCGACGGCGCGCTCAGCTTCGGCGTGATCGAGGTGCCCGAGGCCGACGGCATCATCGAGGCCGCCGCCCACGCCTACGCGCGCCTGACCGCGTTCGTGCGCGACAGCGCCACGCCGCACCTGCTGCGGATCTGGAATTACCTCGACGCGATCACCCAGGGCGACGGCGACACCGAGCGCTACCGCCAGTTCTGCGTCGGCCGCGCGCGCGGCCTCGGCGGCTTCGACCCGACCCGGCTGCCGGCGGCGACCGCGATCGGCCGCTGCGACGACGCCCGCGTGCTGCAGATCTACTGGCTGTCCTCGAACGCGCCTGGCACGCCGATCGAGAACCCGCGCCAGGTCAGCGCCTACCGCTACCCGCGCCAGTACGGCCCGCAGCCGCCGAGCTTCGCCCGCGCGATGCTGCCGCCGACCACGACGAAGATGCCGCTGCTGCTGTCGGGTACTGCCGCGGTGGTCGGCCACGCCTCCGCGCACGCCGACGCGCTGCTGGCGCAGATCGACGAGACCTTCCTCAACTTCGACGCCCTGCTCGGCGCCGCGCGCGCGCGGCAGCCGGCGCTGCCCGCGCAGTTCGGGCCCGGCACCCGGCTCAAGGTCTACGTGCGCGACCGCGCCGACCTCGACACCGTCGCCGACGCCCTGCACGCGCGCCTGGGCAGCCGGGTGCCCTACGTCGTCCTGCACGCGGCGATCTGCCGGCGCGAGCTGTGCATCGAAATCGACGGCGTGCACGAATAGGCCCTAAGCTGCGCCTGTCCTCCAACCGGAACCGCCTGCCATGGGACTGATCAGCCTGCTGTGGGGCATCGTCGCGATGCTGTGGATGGTGCTCGCGCTGGTGCCGCTGCTGGGATGGATGAACTGGTTCCTGATCGCCTTCGCCGCGGTCGGCGCGGTGCTCGCCGCGATCGGCGTGGCCCTCACCGGCACCGGCAAGCGCGGCCGGGCCAAGACCGGGCTGGTGCTGAACGGCATCGTGATCGTGGTGGCGGTGGCGCGGCTGCTGCTGGGCGGCGGGGTGATCTGAGCGGGCGGCGCAGCGGAGCAAGCTCCGCTCTACGGACTGCCCGTCCCGTACGCGGCATCAAGCGCAAGCACCCCGGCTACCGGCCACGGCTACCCGCTACCGGCTACCCGCTACCGGCTACCGGTTTCCAGCACTTCCGCCCCCCGGGCGTAGAATCGCGCCCATGACCTACCCCTTCACGCGCATGCGGCGGATGCGCCGCGACGAGTTCTCGCGCCGGCTGATGCGCGAGCACGTGCTCACCGCCGACGACCTGATCTATCCGGTCTTCGTGCACGAACCCGCCGGCCGCGCGCCGGTCGGCTCCATGCCGGGCATCGAGCGGCTGTCGATCGACGAGCTGCTGAAGGTCGCCGAGCAGGCCAGCGAGCTGCGGGTGCCCGCGCTCGCCCTGTTCCCGGTCACCGCGCCGGAGGCGAAGTCGCTGACCGCGGAGGCGGCGTGGGACGACGAAGGCCTGTGCCAGCGCGCGGTGCGCGCGCTCAAGCAGCGCTTCCCCGAGCTCGGGGTGATCACCGACGTCGCGCTGGACCCGTATACCTCGCACGGCCAGGACGGCCTGGTCGACGAGAACGGCTACGTGCTCAACGACCAGACCGTCGAGGCGCTGGTCAACCAGGCGCTGTCGCACGCGCGCGCCGGCGCCGACGTGGTCGCGCCCAGCGACATGATGGACGGCCGGATCGGCGCGATCCGCAGCGCGCTCGAGCAGGACGGCCACGTGCACACCCGCATCCTCGCCTACAGCGCGAAGT
This sequence comes from Lysobacteraceae bacterium, assembly GCA_035539135.1. Taxonomy (GTDB): domain Bacteria; phylum Pseudomonadota; class Gammaproteobacteria; order Xanthomonadales; family Xanthomonadaceae; genus JABFWF01. Next base: position 53,436 of record DATLJD010000005.1, on the reverse strand, counting down.
ACGCGTCCAGCTTCTACGGCCCGTTCCGCGACGCGGTCGGCTCGTCCGGCGCGCTCGGCAAGGGCAACAAATACAGCTACCAGATGGACCCGGCCAACACCGACGAGGCACTGCGCGAGGTCGCGCTCGACCTCGAGGAAGGCGCCGACATGGTGATGGTCAAGCCCGGCCTGCCCTACCTCGACGTGGTGCGGCGGGTGAAGGACGAGTTCGGCGTGCCGACCTACGCCTACCAGGTCAGCGGCGAGTACGCGATGCTGCGCGCCGCCTTCGCCAACGGCTGGCTGGACGAGCGCGCCTGCGCGCTGGAGGCGCTCACCGCGTTCAAGCGCGCCGGCGCCGACGGCGTGCTGACCTACTTCGCGCTCGACGCGGCGCGCTGGCTGCGCGGCTGAGCCCGAAGCCCTGGGTCGCGCCGACGCAGGGCTCCACGGCATCGCCCGGGCCGCGTCACGGTATCGCCGGCGCCCAGCCGAGGCCGTCCGGCGAGCCGTCCGCATGCGCGAACCAGCGCAACGCGTTGCCGCCCGGGCACGCGGCGCCGAGCGAGGACGACGCCAGCACGCCACTGAGCGTCACCAGCGACGCGCTGTAGCAACTGCCGGCGTTGTCCTTGAACAGGTAGCCGCGCTTGCTGCCCCAGCTGCTGTCGATGCCGGCGGCGAAGTCCCGCGCATGCCCGGCGCTGAAGGTGTCGCGCACCTTCGCCGCATAGCGCGGCATGCCGGCGCGCTCGTGCCAGGCGTCGACATCGCGTGACTGGCGGAGCGTCACCCGCGCCTTGCCGAGCGACGCGCGATCGCCCTCGTCGGTTTCGTAGATCTCGCCCGTGCCGGCCCAGTCTAGCTTGAGCGGGTAGCAGGTGTGGTCGTGGTCCACGTTGATCGTGCCGGTGCTGCGCCAGCGGCGGCTGGTGCGGTCCACGGTGTTGACCATGTCCAGCGCCTGCCGGTAGCCGCGCCAGTCGGGATAGGAAATCCCGTCGAGCGCGAACTTCTGCAGGTTGTGGAACTGCGTCGCGATGCGCACTTCGCTGTAGATGCGCCCGCGCGAGGTGTCCACGTAGCCGCGGATCACGCCCTTGCGCGCGGCGCGGGTGTCCAGTGCGCCGCCCAGCGCATCGCCGCTGGCCGTCAGCGTGTTGCCGACGGTCGGCACGGCCGGCGCCAGGCTGTTGTGGGTGCGCGCGCCGGTGACGGTCTTGCGGCCGGGATCCAGGTACAGCAGCAGGTTGCCAGCGGTGGCGATCGGGCGCGGCACGTCGGCGCCGACCCCGGCCACCGTCACCTCGTGCGCGCGGCCGTCGTCGAGCAACCCGGCGAAGGGCGTCAGGTCCACCCGGTACGGCACCATGTCCAGCGCCTGCACGCTGGGCGCCGGCAGGTCGACGGTGTCCGCGAAACGCTGGTTGAGGTCGCTCGGCAGCCACGGCAGCAGCGGCGCGACCCCGGCCAGTTCGCCATCGATGCGCACCTCGATTTCGCGGAAGCTGCCGCCGCGGCAGCCTTGCCGGTTGATCGAGAACACCGCGAAGCGCGCGTCGCCCGGCGCGAACGGGCTGAGCAGCGCCGGCCACGCGGCGGCGACCTTGCTCGGCACGCAGGTGTACCAGGCGCGCGAGGCGGCGTCGTCGAAGTCCAGCGCCTGCGCATGCACGTCGAGGTAGGCGCGCACGATGTTGGTCGGCAGTACGAGCTCGCTGCTGCCCGACTCCAGCGGCACCACGACCTGCGGCACGCGCTGCGCGGGGGTGACCGACGTCGCGGGATAGAACACCAGCCGGGCGTGGCCGGCCAGCGTCGGCGGCTCGTCGCCGAGGCCGCCCGAGGCGTCGTCCCAGTCGTAGGTGCCGAACACGTTGCGCGGTTCGCGCAGCCAGGCCGCGTAATCGGTGACGTCGCGCTGCAGGCGCCACGTCGGCGCGCCGTCGTGCTCCTGCGGCGCGCCCCAGAACAGGGTCACGCCGTCCATCACCAGGCGCAGGTCGGCCGCGCTGGTGCTGCGCGGGCCGCTGACGTCGAGCTTGAGCAACACTTTCGCCCACGGGCCGGGACACTTGGCCGGCGGCGTGTAGGTGCCGAAGCCGCCCGCCATTACGTCGTCGTAGATGTCGACCACGCAGGGCGTGCCGGCGGCGCCGCGCAGCGGCGGCTCGACCGTCGGCTGGCCGGCGATCGGCAACAGGGCCGGCGCGAGCATCGCCGCAAAGGGCGGTGCGGCACCCGCAGGTGCGTGTGCGACCGCATCGGCGGGAGCGACCGCTGCGGCAAGGGCGCCGAGCGCGACCGGCAGGGCGGCGCGCGCAAGCATGCGCGATGGACTGGGGCGTTGGCGGAGCATGGGGGAGTCCTTTCGTCGATGCGCCGCGCGTTGCCCACGGCGCTGGGGCATGCGGAAGCGACCGCACGAACGAGGCCAACGCCGCGGATCCGTGCGAACGGACAGCGATTTCGCGATCGCGCGACTTCAGCTTGGTGATGGTGCGTGCGCCGCCGTCGAAGCGCATCGCACCGGCGAAGGCCACGACGCGGCCCCGACGGGCCGGGAGTACACTGCGGGCAGGGAGATTTCGCGCATTCATTCCCATCCGAGGAGGACCCGATGGCCGCGCTGTATGCCCTGATCGGACACCCGGTGGCGCACTCGCTGTCGCCGCGCATCCATGCCGCGTTCGCGCGACAGACCGGCGTCGCGATGCGCTACGAGGCAATCGACGCCGAGGACTTCGACGCGGCGTTGCGCGCCTTCGCCGCGGCCGGCGGGATCGGCGCCAACGTCACCCTCCCGCACAAGCCGCGCGCCGCGCAGGCCTGCGTCGCGCTGAGCCCGCGCGCGCGTCGCGCCGGCGCGGTCAACACGCTGCTGCGCCGCGACGACGGCTGGCACGGCGACAACACCGACGGCGCCGGCTTGGTGCGCGACCTCACAGACCGCCGCCGGCTCGACCTGCGCGGCCGCCGCACCCTGCTGCTCGGCGCCGGCGGCGGCGCGCGCGGGGTCGCGCCGGATCTGCTCGAGGCCGGCATCCGCGAGCTGTTCGTGGTCAACCGCACGCCCGAACGCGCCGATGCGCTGGCCGACGCGCTGGGCGAACCGGGCCGGGTGCATGTGCGCTACTTCGACGACCTGCGCGCGCTGGGCGAGTTCGACCTGATCGTCAACGCGACCTCGGCGACCCGCGGCGGCGAGATGCCCGCCTGGCCGATGTCGCTGGGCGGCCCGCGCACGCTGGCGGTGGACCTCAGCTACGGCGAGGCGGCGGTGCCGTTCCTGGCCTGGGCGCGGGTGGCCGGCTGCCACGACGCGGTGGACGGCCTCGGCATGCTGGTCGAGCAGGCGGCCGAAAGCTTCCGCCTGTGGCACGGCGTGCGCCCCGACACCGACCCGGTGTACGAGATGCTGCGCGCGCGCGACGACGCGCTGGTGTCGGCGGACTGAACCCCGCTCAGGCCGCCAGGTACTCGTCCTTCAGCCGCACGTAGTGGCCGGCGCTGTAGTACAGCGCCTCGATCTCCGCGTCGGACAGCATCCGCGTCTTCTTCGCCGGATTGCCGAGCCACAGCTCGCCCTCGCCGACCACCTTGCCGGGCGCGACCAGCGCACCGGCGCCGACGAAGCCGTGCTTCCGCACCACCGCGCCGTCCAGCACGATCGCGCCCATCCCGATCAGCACGGCGTCCTCGATCGTGCAGGCGTGGATGATCGCCTTGTGGCCGATGGTGACGTCGCTGCCGATGCGGGTGGCGAAACCGCCGAGCTTCGCGTGCGGGCCATCGTGCGAGACGTGCACGACGGTGCCGTCCTGCAGGTTGCTGCGATCGCCGATGCGGATGAAGTTGACGTCGCCGCGGATCACCGTGTTCGGCCAGACCGAGACGTCGTCGCCGAGCACGACGTCGCCGATCACGCTGGCGGCGGGATCCACGTAGACGCGCGCGCCGAGGGTCGGCAGCACGTTGCGGTAGGAACGGAGCGGCATCCGCGCATTGTAGGCCGCCGCTTCGGCACGCGGCCGCCGGCATGGGAGAATGCGCGGATGGACGCCCACCGCCGCCGCTTCCTCGACCTCGCCCTCGCCGCGCAGGCGCTGCGCTTCGGCGAGTTCACCCTCAAGTCCGGGCGCCAGAGCCCGTATTTCTTCAACGCCGGCCGCTTCGATTCCGGCGCCGCGCTGGCGGCGTTGGCCGACTGCTACGCCGACGCGATCGACGCCCACGGCGCCGGCTTCGACCTGCTGTTCGGCCCCGCCTACAAGGGCATCCCGCTCGCCACCGCGCTGGCCTGCGCCTACGCGCGCCGCGGCCGCGACCTGCCGCTGGCTTTCAACCGCAAGGAAGCCAAGACGCACGGCGAGGGCGGCACCCTGATCGGCGCGCCGCTGGCCGGGCGCCGGGTGCTGGTCGTGGACGACGTGATCACCGCCGGCACCGCGATCCGCGAGGCGCTCGGCCTGATCCGCGACGCCGGCGGCGTGCCGGCGGCGATCGCGATCGCGCTCGACCGCCAGGAGGTGGTGGACGCCGACGCCCGCCCGCGCCGCTCGGCCGCCCAGGCGGTGGCCGCCGAGCACGGGATTCCGGTGATCGCGGTCGCGCGGCTGGACGACCTGCTTGCGTTTGCCGGCGAAAGCGGAGAACTTGTCGCCCAGCGCGAGCGCCTGCTCGCCTACCGCGCCCGCTACGGTTGCGAACCGGACTGAGCGCGCATCCAACGGTCTTCGTGCAGAAAGGGGCTGCCGTCATGACCTGCATCCGTGTGCTCGCCGCCTGCCTGCTGTGCGCCGCGTCCCTGGCCGCCGCCGCGCAGGACCAGGGCAAGAAGCTCTATTGCTGGGACGAGAACGGCCGCAAGGTCTGCGGCGACGCGCTGCCCGCCGAGGCCGCGGACAACGCGCGGGTGGAGTTCAGCGCGAAGAGCGGCCGCCAGACCGGCGCCGTCGCCCGCGCGCTCACGCCGGAGGAACAGGCCGCCGCCGATGCCGAGGCCGCGCAGGCGCAGGCCGACGCCGAGGCCGCCGCCGCCCGCCGCCGCCGCGACCTGGCGATGGTCGAGTCCTACGCCAGCGAGGACGACCTGCGCCGTGCCTACGGCGAGCGCATCGCCCTGCTCGACGATGCGCTGAAGGCTTCGCGGCTGGGCGAGGAGAACCTGCGCCGCAGCCTGACCAGCCTGCTCGGCCAGGCCAGCGACCTGGAACTGTCGGGCAAGCCGGTGCCCGACACCCTGCTGGCGACCATCCGCACCCAGCACGCCGAACTGCGCAAGCAGCTGCGCATCCTCGCCCAGCAGAAGCTGGATCGCGTCGGCCTCGACGACGAACTCGCCGAAGCCGTGGAGCGCTACCGCGCGCTGCGCAAGCCGGACGCCGCCGCCCCGTAGCGCGGAGCTTGCTCCGCTGCGACGCCGCCCCGCCGCGCGGCACCGCCCGTAGAGCGGCTCCGCTGCACCGCGCCCCTTAGAGCGGAGCTTGCTCCGCTGCGACGCGCCCCGTAGAGCGGAGCTTGCTCCGCTGCGACGCGCGCGAGCGGAGCAAACGCCGCTCTACGGCGACGCGTCCCGCCACACCAGCGTCGCCATCCGCCCCGTGCGCGCGTCGCGGCGATGCGAGAAGAAACGCCGCGGCTCCCCGATCGTGCAATGGTCGCCCCCGGAGACGCGGGTAACGCCGACGGCAGCGAGCCGCTGGCGGGCGAGCGCGTACAGATCCACCCGCCAGTGGCCGGGGCGGGTCGCGACGAAGGCGTCGGCCGCACGCGGGTCGTGGGCGAGGAAGGCGTCGTGCACCTCCGCGCCGATTTCGTAATGCGCCGGACCGGCTGCGGGTCCGAGCCAGGCCAGCAGTCGGTCGGGCGGCATGCCGAGCGCGGCGACGGTGGCTTCCAGCACGCCGGCGGCGAGGCCGCGCCAGCCGGCGTGAGCGGCGCCGATCGCGCTGCCGTCGTCCGCGGCGAACACCACCGGCAGGCAGTCGGCGGTGAGGATGGCGAGGACGACGCCGGGGAGCGTGGTGACGGCGGCGTCGGCTTCGGGTTCGGCTGGCGAGGATGAGGCTGCATCGACGTCGGGCGTGCCCCCATCCCGGCCTTCCCCCGCGCGCGGGGGAAGGAGCAGCACATCAGCGCCAGCGGCTTCCGCTCCCTCCCCCGCTTGCGGGGGAGGGTTGGGGAGGGGGTGCGTGACCCGCACCACCCGCATCCCATGCACCTGCTTCAACCACACCGGCGCCGACGGCAGCTCGAGCCCGCGCTCCAGCAACTCGCGATTGGCGGCCACCGCCTCCGCGTCGTCGCCGTTGCGCAGCCCGAACGAGAAACTGTCGAACGGCGCCCGCGACACCCCCGCCGGCCCGCGCAGCGTGGTCAGCGCGTGCACGCCCGGCGGCGCCGGCCAGTCGGCGCGCAGCACGCTCGCCTGCACCTGCGCGCGCGCCGCGCGCATTGCCGCGTGGTAGGGCGTGGCGCAGAACTGCCCGGGCGGCGGCGGCTTCGGCCAGCGCATCAGCGGCCGCGCTCCGCGTGTTCGGCGGCGTCCGCGCGCAATGCGCGCAGCAGCCGCTGCAGGTCGTCCGGCACCGGCGCGGTGCAGCGCACCGGCGCGCCCGTGCGCGGATGGGCGAACTCCAGCACCTCCGCGTGCAGCGCCTGCCGGCGGAAGCCGCGCAGCGCGTCCACCAGTTCCGCCGACGCGCCCTTCGGCAGCCGCAGCGGTCCGCCGTACAGCGGATCGCCGACGATCGGGTGCTTGAGGTGCGCCATGTGCACGCGGATCTGGTGGGTGCGGCCGGTTTCCAGCCGGCACTCCAGCGCGGTGTGCGCGCGGAAGCGCTCGCGCAGGCGGTAGTGGGTAACCGCCTCGCGGCCGTCCTCGCGCACCGCCATGCGCAGGCGGTCGCGCGGGTGGCGGTCGATCGCCGCCGCGGCGGTGCCGCCGGCGACCAGCGCGCCGACCACCACCGCCAGGTACTGCCGGTGCACGTCGCGCGCCGACAGTTGGGCGACCAGCGCGGTGTGCGCCTCCAGCGTGCGCGCGACCACCATCACCCCGGAGGTGTCCTTGTCGAGCCGGTGCACGATGCCGGCGCGCGGCAGCGCGGCCAGCGCCGGGTCGCGGTGCAGCAGCGCATTCACCAGGGTGCCGGCGGGGTTGCCGGCGCCCGGGTGCACGACCAGCCCGGCCGGCTTGTCGAGCACGAACACGTCCGCGTCCTCGTACAGCACGTCGAGGGCGATGTCCTCCGCCGCGTCGGTGGTCTGCACCTCCAGCACCACGTCGAGGGTGGCCAGCTCGCCGCCGGCGACCGGGTCGCGCGGGCGCAGCGCCCGGCCGTCCAGGCGGGCGTGGCCGTCCTTGATCCAGGCGGCGATCCGCGAGCGCGAGAACTCCGGGAACAGCTCCGCCAGCACCGCGTCCACGCGGCGCCCGGCGGCGGCATCGGGCACGCGCGCTTCGCGGCGCTCGCGCGGGGGCTGGCGGGGCGTTTCCGGCGCGGGCATGGCGGGCGGGGACTTCAGGACGGGACTGCTATTATCGGCGCCTTCGTGTCCAGGCGCCCCCGCATCCCATGACCTTCCGCCTCCCCTTGCGCCGCACCCTGCGTCCGCTGCTGCTCCTGCTGGTACTCCTGGTGCTGGCCGCGCCCGGCTGCGCCCGCCTCAAGGGCGCGTTCAAGGACAAGGACGCCAACGAGGGCATCCCGGTCGAGCAGCTGTACGCCAAGGGCCACGGCCTGATGGAGAACGGCAACTGGAACGGCGCGGTCACCGTGTACAAGCGGCTGGTCGCGCAGTACCCGTACGGCCCGTACACCGAGCAGGCGCTGATGGAAACCGCCTACGCCCAGTTCAAGGCCGGCGCCAACAACGAGGCGATCTCCACCATCGACCGCTTCATCCGCACCTACCCGACCCACCGCAACGTCGCCTACCTGTACTACCTGCGCGGCCTGGTGGACTCCAACCGCGACACCGTATTCCTGCAGCGGGTATGGACGCTGGACGCCAGCCGCCGCGACCTGGCCACGCCGATGCAGGCCTACAACGACTTCAAGACCGTGGTCGAGCGCTACCCGAACAGCCGCTACGCCGCCGACGCGCGCACGCGCATGATCCAACTGCGCGACCTGTTCGCCCGCCACGAGCTGGAGACCGCGCTGTACTACCTGCGCCGCGAGGCCTACGTGGCCGCCGCCGACCGCGCCAAGTACCTGCTCGAGACCTACCCGCAGAGCGCCTTCCAGTACGACGCGGTGGCGGTGCTGGCCGAGGCCTACACCGGCCTGGGCAACGAGACGCTGGCCGCCGACGCCCGCCGGGTGCTGCAGCAGAACGACCCGCAGCACCCCTACCTGCGGGGCGACTGGCCCGACTTCCCCTCGAAGTGGCGCCGCCTCAACCCCTTCGCCGGCGAGAAGGCCGCCTCCGCCAGCCATCGCTGAATGCGGCTTGCGGGCGATGCGCGCCCGACGCTAGGCTGCCCCCCACCGGCCGTGTGGCCGGACAGGGGGAATGGGGACGATGGCCAACACGCCCGCACGCGGCGGCGGCACGCCGCTGGATCCGAAGCTCGCCGATCGCCTGCTCGACCTGCTGAGCAGCGATAACGCCTTCCGGCGCCAGTTCAAGAAGGACCCTAAAGCCGCCTTGGTTTCAATCGGATTGAGCACGGGTATCGAACGATCCTGCTCATCCATTTCGACCATGGCGCGAAAGGAGGAAATCGCACGATCGCGGGATCAGCTACGTGCGCATCTCATCTCGGTTGGCGCCTTCACGATTCCTCACTGCTTCGAGGCCGGCAAGGTCGCCTCCACCCTGCGCCGCAAATAAGCCGGCAGCGCTCCGCTCTTCCACGCGTTGCGCAAGGTCGCAAGCAGTTCTTCCGCCTCGGTGGTATCACCGGCCTTGGCGCGGCGCTCGGCTGCATCCAGCAGCGCAAGTCGGGAATCCACGACGTTGAGGGCCTGAAAGGCGTACGCGTGGGATATCTCCCCGAACGCAAGCCCCCTGCTCGCCGCCAGCCAAGCGTCTTGTTGCAGTGCGCCCTTTTCGTCACCTGCATCTGCGAGGACGTCCCGCAGGGCCACGTGCGTCTGATACAGCGCTCCCGGGCGGATCATCGACTGCAGTGCCGCCACAGCCTCGGGCGTGGAAGCTTGGTCCCGGATCTGCAGGATCCTGAGCAACTCGCTGCACCTGGGATCATCCACGGCGGTGGCATCGGCAGCCAGCTGAGGCAACAGTGGACGCACGGATGCTGAATGACCAGCGCGCTGGGCGAGATAGGCAGCCGCGAGGCGAACGAACACATGGTCGCCCGCAAAACCGGGCATTGCCTGCTCCTTCGACTTGGGGGAGATCAGGGAGAAATATTCCGGCCAGGAAACATCGCCCGGCATGCCGACGCTGCGGATGATCAAGTTTTGCAGCCGGACCAACTTCGGAACCAGGGTGTCGTCGCTCTCCTGAAAGACTGTCCGCGCCCGTTCCGACAAGCGCAAGGCTTCCTTCCAGTCGCCGCGATCCAGCGCAAGCGAAGCGCCATCGAAGTGCGCGAACGGATCCTTGGGCAGGAGAGAATCCAGTAACCGGGTTGATTCGCCGACGCGACCGAGCAACGCCAAAGCCACTGCGCGATGCCGATCGGGCGAACGCCCGTCCGCCTCGGCGCGGTCGAGCGCCGCCAAGGCGCTGGCTGGTCGCCCTTGTGCGATCTCGAGACGGGCGAGCATCTGCAAGGCGACGCTCCGCAACGGGTTCTGTGGTGCCGTCGCGCGTTCCACCGAAGCGAAGGCATCTGCATAACGCCCAGCGCCGAACGCCCACGCCGCATAGTTGTAATGCGCTGCGTAATAGTCAGGATAGGTGGTCGCCAGAAGCTTCCATTTGGCCGGCGCGAGCTGCGCTGCACGCTGGTCGAACTCTGCCGCCCAGGCATCGAGGTACAGCGCGTCGCGCGCCGGTAGATGGTCCTTGTTTTCGACAGCGGCCGCGAGGTGTTGCTTCGCTGAACCAGCGTCGACATGGCTCATCGCATTACGCATCAACCCCATGTGGGCGAGCGCAAATTTCGGATCGAGCTTGATTGCACGCTCGTAATAAGGTGTCGGGTCCTCGTCCCGCGCATACGCCTCCACCCCCAGCGCGTACGCACGCAGCGCGTCGAGGTTGCCGGTGCTGACCTGCGGAAGCGGGGCGGAGGAGTGCTCGATGGACTCCAGCGCCTCGCCGAGCTTGCCGCGCAGGGCGGCGGTGACCGCGTCGATCGAGTCCAGCGCGGAGCGGGCGCCGCTGCCGTCGGCGGATTCGGCGTAGACGGTGGTCTGGGTATGCGGGTCGATGACCTCGGCGCTGACCCGCACCTTGCCGCCGATCTCGGCCACGGTGGGCAGGATCACCGCGCGCGCGCCGTCGCGCAGGGCGATCTCGGAGGCGATCGCGCGGTCGAGCGGGGTGCCCGGCTTGCGCTGCATGCGGGCGAGGGTGTCGCGCGCCTTGAGGTCGCTGAGCACGTTGACGTAGCGCGATTGCTCCAGGCTGATCCGGAACGCCTGCTCCAGCGAGTCGTCGAGCAGCTGGTCGCCGGTGAGGTTGCGCAGGTCGGCGACCACCACCCAGTCGCGCTCGGCGAAGGCGATCGCCGGCTGCGGGCGGGTCACGAACCAGGCGCCGGTAGCGATCCCGACCAGCAGCAACGCTTCCGCGGCCAGCGCCGCCGGGCGCCGCCACAGCGGCAGGTCGCGCCAGGCCTTGGCGCTGGATTTCGGCGCGCGCAGCGGGGCGACGCCGGCCTCGCCGACCTCGTAGATCTCCTGCGCCTCGGGCACGCCCTTGAAGCGCCAGCGGCCCCACGACTTCCACAGCAGGTGCTCGCCGCGCTCGCCCAGCTCGCGCGCGGCGCGGCGGGCGAGCGGCTCGGCGACGGCGGACACCAGCAGCTGGCCGGGCCGCGCCAGCGCCATCAGGCGGCCGGCCATCGGCTTGGCCAGTCCCTCGACCTCGAGCGGCTTGGCGCCGACCGCGACCGCGGCGGCGCTGTTGCGCCAGGTCAGCACCTCGCCGACGTGCAGGCCGGCGCGCGCCTGCAGCGTCGCGCCGTGGTCCTTGCCGAGCGCGCGCAGGCCGCGGGTGTAGTCCAGCGCGAAGCCGAGGCCGTCGATCGGCCGCTCGAACAGCAGCAGCAGGCCGTCGGAGCGGTCGATCAGGCGCCCGCGCCAGCGTTCCTGCAGGTCCAGCACCAGGCGGTCGTGGGCGCGGAACAGGGTCGCGGCGGCGCTGTCGCCGAGGCGCTCGACCAGCGCGGTCGAGTCGCACAGGTCGGTCAGCAGCAGGGTGCGCAGCTGCGGCTGGTCGGCCGCCGGCGATTCGGCCTGGAGCAGCTCGTCGCGGGCGCTTTCGGCGTGCACGTCACTCGCCGTCCGGCGCGTCCTGCCATTCCACCCGGTCGCCGCCGGCGCGCTTGGCCCGGTACAGGGCGGCGTCGGCGCGGCCGTACCAGTCGTCCCAGCGGCCGGCGGGAGTGATCAGGGTCGCGCCGATGCTCAGGCGCGCGATCTGCGGCGGGCTCATTCTCAGTTCGTCCAGCGCGTGCGCGGTGCCGACGATGAAGTTGGCCACGCGCAGCAGGTCGGCCGGACTTTCCGCGTGCACCAGCATGCAGAACTCGTCGCCGCCGAGCCGGCACGGCAGGTCGTCCAGGCCGGCCGCCGAGCGCAGGATGCTGGCCACGCCCTGCAGCACGCGGTCGCCGACCAGGTGGCCGTGGGCGTCGTTGATCGCCTTGAAGTTGTCGCAGTCCACCAGCAGCAGGCCGCGGTGGCCGAGCGCCGCGTTGTGCCGGCGCTCCTCCAGCGCGAGCTGGAAGCCGCGCCGGTTGGCGAGGCCGGTGAGCTCGTCGGTGCGGGTCAGCGCCTCGGTCTGGTTGAGGCGGTGGGTGGTCGCGCGCAGGGTGTCGAGCGCGGTCTGCAGGTCGATGTTGCGGCGGCGCAGGCGGCCGATCAGGGTGTGCTCGTTGAGCACCACGCGCATGATCGCGCGGCGCAGGAAGTGGGCGAGCAGCGCCGGGTCGCGCTGCGCGAGCGGCTCGAACTCGTCCTTGCGCAGCTCCAGCAGCAGGCCGTGGCCGACCGCGGTGGCGTCGGCGCTGCGCGCGTGGTCGCCGATCAGCAGGCCGAGTTCGCCGAAGAACTCGTGCTGGCCGAGACGCTTGGTGACCAGGTCGTCGCCGAAGTCGAGCTCGACCTCGCCCTGCGCGATCACGTACATGGTGGTGCCGAGGTCGCCGCGGCGGAACAGCCGCTCGCCCGGCTCCATCGCGCGCAGCCGGCCGACCTGCGCGAACAGCGCGTATTCGACGGCCGTCAATGCGGCCGCGCCTGCATCGCCCTGGGTAGGCGCCGGCAACGGGCCCGCGACCTCGGCGCTCATATCAGCCACCCGTCCCGCCCCTGTGAGGCCCGAGGATAGCATCCGGCGTGCGGAGCGGCGGATGCGGGCGGACAGGTGTGGCTGCATGCCGGGAGCAACGCGGGAACGCGGGGATGGCGGCCGCGCAAAGCCGCCCTCACCCCAACCCTCTCCCGCAAGCGGGAGAGGGGGAACTGCAAAGACGTGCGCGCGCAGTGCGGGGCTTTGCACCTCTCCCGCTTGCGGGAGAGGTCGAGCGCGCAGCGCGAGGGTGAGGGTGCGGCTGTTCGTGACTTACCCCCCAACCCTCCCCCGTTGCGCGGGGAGGGAGCGATGGCTTGGGCCTTGTTTCCGCCGCGCGCGCCGCCATTGCGATGGCATGCATCTTCCCGAACACGATCTCTCGCACGATCCGGCGGCGCAACGCCGCGACGATCGCCGGCGCCTGCTGCGCGCCTTCAACGCCAGCCTCGCCGGCGTGCTGGTGCTGGCCGCGGTGTACAGCGCGCAGGGCCTGTTCGACGCCGGTGCGTGGGCGGTCATGCCGTGGTCGGCGGCCGGGCTGCGCGGCTTGTTCGCGGCGCCGCTGCTGCACGGCTCGGCGGCGCACCTGGCCGGCAACGCGGTCGCGCTGCTGATGCTCGGCACGCTCGCCGGCAGCGTGTACCCGCGCGCGACCGTGCGCGCGCTGCCGCTGCTGTGGCTGGGCTCCGGGCTGGCGGCGTGGATGCTGGGCGAGGCCGGCAGCCGCCACCTCGGCTTCAGCGGCGTCAACCACGGGCTGGCGTTCCTGGTGTTCGCGCTGGCGCTGCTGCGCCGCGACCGCGCGGCGATCGCGGCGGCGATGCTCGCCTTCGCCTTCTACGGCGGCATGCTGTTGACGGTGCTCCCGCGCGAGGCGGCGGTGTCCTGGCAGTCGCACCTGGGCGGCGCCGCGGCCGGCGTGCTGGCCGCGCTGCTGTTCCGCCGCGTCGACCCGAGCCCGCCGCGCAAGCGCTACAGCTGGGAGCTGGAGGAAGAGGCCGCGGACGGCGAAGGCGATGGCCCGGCGACGCACCCGCCGTCAGCCCGGCTGCACTGACGCCGCTCGCGGCGGCGCGGCGGTGCCGTCGGCGAAATCCAGCCAGCCTTCCGGGACGAGGCAGGTCGCCAGCATCACCGCGTTGATGTCCTCGTGCGCGCACCATTCCGGCGACGGGTCGAGCGCGACCGCCAGCCAGTGGCGGCTGATCCGGCGCGCAAGCGGCACCTGCGCGATCACCTGGTCGAGGCTGTGGCGCACCGGCGCCGCCACCGGCGCGTGCTCGAGCAGGCGCCACAGGCGCGCGGCGGCGAGCAGGCCGATCGCGAGGCCGAGTTCGCGGAAGGCGAGCCGCTGCGCCGGCGGTCGCGCCAGCGGATGGTCGCACAGCCAGCCGGCGAGGCCGGCGGCGGCGGCCGCCAGCAGCAGCCCGAGCAGGGCGTCGTCGCCGGGGCGCTCGTCCAGCAGCTGGGCGAGCCGGTAGGCGTCGGCCAGCAGGCCGCCGATGGCGAGCGGATCGTCGCTGCGCAGGCTGGTGCCGGACAGCAGCGCGGCCAGCGTGCGCAGTTCCGGCGCCAGGGTCGGCCCGCCGCTGGCGGGCGGCGTGTGCGCGCGCAACTGCAGGCAGGTGACCAGGCCGTCGAGCGGATCGTGCTGGCCCATGCCGGCGACCAGCGGGCGGTCGAGGGCGATGCCCATCTTCCACGCCATGCGCGGCGCGCCGTCATCCCCGGCGGACACGAAGGCGCGTACGGCGGTGCGCGCCAGCTCGCGCGCCCAGCGGTTGGCGTCGGGCGCGCCCGCATGGCGCGCGTACTGGTCCAGCGCGTGCATCCAGCGGGTCAGGTAGTGGAAGTACTGGCCATCGCGTTCCCATTCGAGCGCGGGCTCGTACGGCGCATCGGGCGCGCGTTCGGGCAGCGGCTTGCCGATGCGCAGGCCACCCTGGGTCGGATGCCGGCGCGCGGCTTCGCCAACGAGACCGCTGAGCGGGCCCTGGCGCGGGTCGTCCGGGCGATGCGCGCCGAGCACGTCGTGCACCTGCGCAACCAGGCGCGCGGCCGCGGCGTGCTCGTCGAGGGCGAGGAAGTTGCACACCGCGAAGGCGTCGGTCCAGAGATACCGCCGCGGCGGCGCGTCTCCCTCCAGCCCGGTGCGCTGCGCGAACGCGCGCATCAGCGCGAGCGCCTGGGCGCGATCGTTGCGGGCGTCGGCGAGGCGTGCGGCGTCCATCCGCACGAGGATCACCAAGGCGCGGGAAGCGCGCCGTGAACACTCGCGGCTGGCTCCCCCGCCTTGGAGCGGAGCGTGCTCCGCTGTCCACGACCGGCCAGGCCGATAGCCGAGCAAGCTCCGCTCCACGGTCGTCGTCGCTGCCGCGCGGCAGCGGGCCCGCGCGTGCTAGCGTCGCGCGTCGCCCGTCTCCCGCCTCCCGCAACCCGCATGCGCCTGCCTGCCCGCCTCGCCCTCGTCTGCCTGCTGCTGGCGCTGGCTGCCTGCCAACGCGAGACGCCGGCGCCCGAGGCGCCGGTGGCGCCCGCGCCCCGCAGCCCCGCCGCGCAACGGATCGCCGCCGACGTGCGCGTGCTTGCCGACCCGCGCATGGAAGGCCGACTGACCGGTAGCGCCGGCTTCGACCGCGCCGCGCGCTTCGTCGCCGACCGCTTCCGGGCGCTCGGCCTGCAGCCGGCGGGCGACGGCGGCAGCTACTTCCAGCGGGTGCCGCTGCTGGCGTCCACGCGGGTCGCCGAAGGCGCGCGCCTCGCGGTGGTGCATCCGGACCGCACGGTGGCGCTGCGCCTGCGCGACCAGTTCCTGCCGATGCCCTCGTTCGCGACGGCGGCGGCGGAGGTGCGCGCGCCGGCGGTGTTCGTCGGCCAGGGCGTGCACGCGCCGGACCTCGGCCACGACGACTTCGCCGGGATCGACTTGCGAGGCAAGGTCGCGGTGCTGTTCGGCGGCGCGCCGGAACGCTTCGAACCCGACCGCCGCGCCTTCCACACCGCGCGCCGCGAGAAGTTGCGCGAACTGGCGCGGCGCGGCGCGATCGGCGCGGTGTTCGTGGACACCGCCGCCGACGAGGCCAACGCGCCTTGGGCGCGCGCGGCGGAGGCCTTCGACCGCCCCGACATGCGCCTGCGCGACGCCGGCGGCGGCGCGATCGACGATGTCCCGCAGTTGCGGGTGGTGGCGCGGGTGAGCGCGGCCGCGGCCGACCTGCTGTTCGACGGCAGCGGCCACACCGCGGCCGGACTCGCGCAGGCCGTGCGCGACGAACGCCAGCGCGGCTTTGCGTTGCCGGTGACGCTCGAGCTCGCCGCACGCAGCGCGATCCGCCGGCTGGACGCGCGCAACGTGGTCGCGCGCCTGCCCGGCGCCGACCGCGCGCTCGCCGCGCAGCACGTCGTGCTCACGGCGCACCTGGACCACCTCGGCATCGGCGCGCCGGTGGACGGCGTGCGCGTGTACCCCGGCGCGCTCGACAACGCGCTCGGGGTCGCGATCGTGCTGGAGGCGGCGCGCGCGCTGAAGGCGGAAGGCGCGCCGAAGCGCTCGCTGCTGTTCGCCGCGCTGACCGGCGAGGAGCAGGGCCTGCTCGGCGCCGAATGGCTGGCGACGCATCCGCCGGGCGCGCTGGTCGCCAACCTCAACATCGACATGCCGATGCTGCTCGCGCCCAGCCGCGACGTGGTGCCGGTCGGCGTCGCCCACAGCGACCTCGACGCGCCGCTCAAGCGCGCGGCGCAGGCGGTGGGCGTGGACCTGTCGCAGGATCCGTTCCCGGAGGAAGCGGTGTTCGTGCGCAGCGACCAGTACCCGTTCGTGCGGGCGGGCGTGCCGGCGCTGCTGCTGGACGGCGGCGTGGTGCCGGCGAAGGAAAGCGCCGGCAAAGCCGCCGACGCCAGCACGGTGCCGACGCTCGCCCAGCGCGAGTTCCTGCGCCGCTGCTACCACCGCCCTTGCGACGACGTCCGCCAGCCCATCCAGTACGAGGACGCGGCGCGGATGGCGCGGCTGGCGGCGACGCTGGGGCTGGAGATCGGCAACGCGGCGGCGGCGCCGCGCTGGAAGGACGGCGACTTCTTCGGGGAACGCTTCGGCAAGGCAGCCGCGCGCGCCGCGCCGGACGGCGCTTTTGCGGAACAATAGGGGCGAGTCCCCTTCCGCAGGTGAGCCCGATGGCCCAGTGGTACTTCAGCTCCGGCAGCAACAGCGCGCGGGTCGGCCCGCTCGACGACAACGCCGCGCGCCGGCACGCGCAACAACACCCGGAAGACCTGTGCTGGCGCGAGGGCATGAGCGCGTGGCAGCCGGTCGGCGAGGTCGCCGCGCTGGCGCCGGATGCCGGCGCGCTGCCGCCGTCGATGCCGCCGCTGCCGTCGACCGGCTCCGGCCGCGGCCACAGCGACGAGATCGACTACCGGATCGTCGGCAACGACATGCAGTTCGTCGAGATCGAGCTCGATCCGGGCGAGAGCGCG
The DNA here is from genome assembly GCA_035539135.1 of Lysobacteraceae bacterium. GTDB lineage: Bacteria > Pseudomonadota > Gammaproteobacteria > Xanthomonadales > Xanthomonadaceae > JABFWF01. The sequence goes on along the minus strand of DATLJD010000005.1, from coordinate 36,532 downwards.
ATCTCCGAGGCCGGCGCGCTGATGTACAAGGACGCCGCGGTGCAGATGGACACCGTGTTCGGCGACGGCTCGCACACGGGCCAGGGCGGCGGCCTGTTCGACAAGCTGCTGTCGGCCGGCAAGCGCGTGGTCACCGGCGAGAGCCTGTTCACCACCATGTTCACCCACGCCGGCAGCGGCAAGGCGCGGGTCGCGTTCGCCGCACCCTACCCCGGCACGGTGATGGCGATGAAGCTGTCCGAGCACGGCGGCCGCCTGGTCTGCCAGAAGGACAGCTTCCTCGCCGGCGCGCGCGGGGTGTCGGTGGGCGTGCACTTCCAGCGCAAGATCCTCACCGGCCTGTTCGGCGGCGAGGGCTTCATCATGCAGAAGCTGGAAGGCGACGGCTGGGTGTTCGTGCACGCCGGCGGCACGGTGATGGAACGCACGCTCGCCGCCGGCGAACGCATCGACGTGGACACCGGCTGCGTGGTGGCTTACCACGCGACGGTCGACATGGACGTCAAGGCGGTGGGCGGGATCAAGAGCATGCTGTTCGGCGGCGAGGGCGTGTTCCTCGCGACGCTCACCGGCCCGGGCACGGTGTGGCTGCAGTCGCTGCCGTTCTCGCGCATGGCCGGGCGCATGCTCGCGGCCGCGCCCAAGGGCGGCGGCCAGAGCCGCGGCGAAGGCTCGGTGCTCGGCGGCTTGGGCCGCATCCTCGACGGCGACAACGGGTTCTGAGGCGACGCGGCCGCGGCGCGCGCGTCGCGGCCGCGGTCAGGCGTGCGGCAGCGGCAGGCCGCGGAAGCGCTTGACGGTGCGCAGGACGAAGCTGGAGTTGACGTCGGCGACGCCGGCCTGGCCGAGCAGGCGGTCGAGCAGGAAGCGCGAGAAGTGCTCGAGGTCGCGCACGCGCACGTGCAGCAGGTAGTCCATGTCGCCGGTCAGCGCGTGGCAGGCGACTACCTCGTTCCAGGCGTTGACCGCGACCGCGAAGGCCTCGATCGCGGCGCGGTCGTGGTGCGCCAGCTGCACGCGCACGAAGGCCTCGAGGTCCAAGCCCAGCCGCGCCGGGTCCACCTCGGCGCGATAGCCGGCGATCACGCCGTCGCGCTCCAGCCGCTGCACCCGGCGCAGGCAAGCCGAGGGCGACAGGTGCACGCGTTCGGCCAGCTCGGCGTTGGTCAGGCGGCCGCCGCCCTGCAACTCGGCGAGCAGGGCGAGGTCGGTGCGGTCGAGGGCGACGGCGTCGGTCATTTCGTGCAGCCTGATGCTAGATAGCGCAAGGATCTTGCGCCCGCACTGGCCGTTACCGCAACTGCGCAACCCTGTTGCGCGAAATCGTGGATAAAGTCGGACTTCCGCTCCCGCAAGGCGCCGCCCATGTCCGCCCAGCCCCGCCGCGTCGAGAACCTGCACACCGACAAGGGCAAGGTCCCGGTCTACGCGACCGGCATCGTCGACCAGCCCTGGGACGACTACAGCGCCGACGACCACGCGACCTGGGCGACGCTCTACGCGCGCCAGCGCGAGATCCTGCCCGGGCGCGCCTGCGACGAGTTCCTGCGCGCGCAGGACGCGATGGGGATGACGCCCGACCGCATCCCGAAGTTCGCCGACATCAACGCCGCGCTGCGGGCGGCCACCGGCTGGACCCTGGTCGGCGTGGAGGGCCTGCTGCCCGAGCTCGACTTCTTCGACCACCTCGCCAACCGCCGCTTCCCGGTGACATGGTGGATCCGCCGCCCGGACCAGATCGACTACATCGAGGAGCCGGACCTCTTCCACGACCTGTTCGGCCACGTGCCGCTGCTGATGAACCCGGTGTTCGCCGACTACATGGAGGCCTATGGCCTGGGCGGGGTGAAGGCGCACGGCATCGGCCCGCACGCGCTGCAGATGCTGACGCGGCTGTACTGGTACACGGTGGAGTTCGGCCTGATCCGGCAGGCGGACGGCCTGCGCATCTACGGCAGCGGCATCGTGTCCTCGAAGGGCGAGTCGATCCACTGCCTGGACAGCGCGGCGCCGAACCGGATCGGCTTCGATCTCGAGCGGATCATGCGCACGCGCTACCGCATCGACACCTACCAGAAGACCTACTTCGTGATCGACAGCTTCGAGCAGCTGATGGAAGCGACGCGGCCGGACTTCACGCCGATCTACGCGTGCCTGGACGCGCTGCCCGACTTCCCGGCCGGCACCGTGCGCGACGGGGACACCGTCTACCAGCGCGGCAGCGGCGAGGGCTGGGCGCAGGACGGCGACGTCTAGCCGTCGCCGTCCGCGGTTCGCGCGTTCGGCGCGCGCGGTCGCGGGCGCGCGCCCCGGCTGCGGCAGGCCGGCCTGGGCCGTGGTTCAGTCGCCGGGCAGCGTGTAGTCGAACTCGTAACGGTGGGCGCCGCCCGCGATCACGATGCGCATGCGCCCGCGCAGCCCGGCCAGCGCGCCGGTGCCGGAACCGGGCGCGACCTGCACGTGCTGTTCCTGCCCGTCCGCATCCATCGTCGAGCTGTGTTGCAGGACGAAGCTGCCGGCGCGGCCGTCGAGGCTGCCGGTGACGCGTTCGATCGCGACGTAGCCGCCGGCATCGCCGGCGCGGGTGGCCAGCATCTCGCCGCGGCTCACCGCCTCCAGCGCGCCGTGGAACTGCTTGTCGATCGACATGCGGAACAGCGCCGCGCCTTCGTCCTGGTTGTAGGCGGGCAAGGGCGCGAGCTGGACGTCGAACGGGCCGGTGGCGTGGGGCATGGCGGGTCCTCGGGTGGGGAACGGGTGCGCACCCGGGCATGATCGCGTGCGCCGCGGCGGCATCCAACCCGGCACGCGCGCCACGGGCTGCCAGTCGCCGCCGTCGGCAGTCGCTGCAACGCCGCGCGCGACGGGCGACAATGGCGCTCCCTTCCGCAGCCCGTGTGTCCGCCATGACCGCCAGCCCGCCGATTTCCCTGACCCGCTTCCTGATCGAGGAGCAGCGCGCCGGCCGGGTCAACGCCGAACTGCGGCTGCTGGTCGAGGTGGTCGCGCGCGCCTGCAAGCGGATCTCGATCGCGGTCGGCAAGGGCGCGCTCGGCGGCGTGCTCGGCGACGCCGGCACCGCCGGCCAGGCCAGCATCAACGTGCAGGGCGAGGCGCAGAAGAAGCTGGACGTGATCAGCAACGAGATCCTGCTCGAGGCCAACGCCTGGGGCGGCCACCTCGCCGGCCTGGCGTCGGAGGAGATGGACCATTCGCAGCCGATCCCCGACGTGTACCCGCGCGGCAACTACCTGCTGCTGTTCGATCCGCTGGACGGCTCGTCCAACATCGACGTCAACGTCTCGGTCGGCACCATCTTCTCGGTGCTGCGCTGCCCGGAGGGCGTGGCCACGCCGGGCGACGAGCACTTCCTGCAGCCGGGCACCGCCCAGGTCGCCGCCGGCTACTGCGTGTACGGCCCGCAGACCACGCTGGTGCTGACGGTCGGCCACGGCACGCATGCGTTCACCCTCGATCGCGAGGTCGGCGGCTTCGTGCTCACCGTGCGCGGCATGCGGATCCCGGAGGAGACGAAGGAATTCGCGGTCAACATGTCGAACCAGCGCTTCTGGGAGCCGCCGATGCAGGCCTACGTGGGCGACCTGCTGAAGGGCAAGGAAGGGCCGCGCGGCAAGGACTTCAACATGCGCTGGGTGGCGAGCATGGTCGCCGACGTGCACCGCATCCTCACCCGCGGCGGCATCTTCAGCTATCCGCTGGACAGCAAGTGCGCGCCTAAGGGCGGCAAGCTGCGGCTGATGTACGAGGCCAACCCGATGAGCCTGCTGGTCGAGCAGGCCGGCGGCGCCGCCAGCACCGGCCGCCAGCGCATGCTCGAGGTGCAACCGAGCGGGTTGCACCAGCGGGTGCCGGTGTTCCTCGGCTCGAAGCAGGAAGTCGAGACCGCGGTGCGCTACCACGCCGAACACGACGCCCGTGCACCGGAGTTCGCCACGGCCTGAAGGCGTGCTGGTTCGCCCGGGCGGGAAAGTCGTCCGGCGCGCGCTTGTGAAGGGCGCGTGAGCCTGGCGTGAATTCACGCCTTCGTGTCCGCTCGCCCACGGTGGCGGCGTTCTCTTGTGGCACGTCCTCGCTGCAAGGGAACGGCATGGCGAACGACTTGCGGGATCTGCTCTACCTGTCGGTCGCCGAGCGCCGGCAGGTGGAACTGGAGGCGCTGCGGGCGATGCTCGGCATGCGCTGGCGGCTGCGCCCGCTGTCGCGCGCCGGCGCCGCCGCGCTGCCGCGGGACCCGACGCAACAGCAAGTCGGCCTGCTCGACCTGCGGCAGTGCCGCGACGTCGACGAACTGGCCGGGCTGGAGGCGCCGCTCTCGCGCGGGACCTGGATCGCGGCGATCGAGACGGAACAACTGGAAGACGACTGGCTGCGCGCCTTCATCCGCAGCCACTGCTACGACTACGTCAGCCTGCCCTGTCCCGAACGGTTGCTGCGCACCGTGGTCGGCCACGCCTGGGGCCTGGCCTCGCTCGCGCCGGGGAGCATCGGCACCCACGGCGCACCGGCCGCGCGCGGCATGATCGGCGACAGCGCGCCGATGCAGGCGCTCTACCGCGCGATCGGCAAGGCCGCGCGCAGCGACGCGCCGGTGATGATCCAGGGCGAGAGCGGCACCGGCAAGGAACTCGCCGCGCGCGCGATCCATGCGCAGTCCTCGCGCGCCGATCAGCCGTTCGTCGCGATCAACTGCGGCGCGATCCCCGAGCACCTGGTGCTGTCGGAGCTGTTCGGCTACGAGCGCGGCGCCTTCACCGGTGCGCAGCAGCGCAAGATGGGGCGGATCGAACTCGCCCACCGCGGCACCCTGTTCCTCGACGAGGTCGGCGACCTGCCGCTGGACAGCCAGGCGTCGCTGCTGCGCTTCCTGCAGGAAGGCCAGGTGGAGCGGCTCGGCGGGCACGACTGCATCAGCGTGGACGCGCGCATCGTCTCGGCGACCCACGTCGACCTTGCCGCGCGCGTGGCCGAAGGCCGCTTCCGCCTCGACCTCTTCCACCGCCTGTGCGTGGTCAACCTGGGCCAGCCGCCGCTGCGCGCGCGCGGCGACGACATCATGCGGCTCGCGCTGCACGCGCTGGACCGTTACCGCGGCGAAAGCCGGCGCGCCCTCCGCGGGTTCACCCCGGCGGCGCTGCGCGCGCTGCGCGCCTACGCCTGGCCGGGCAACGTGCGCGAACTGAACAACCGCATCCGGCAGGCGATCGTGCTGGCGGAGGGCGCGTGGCTGACCGCCGAGGACCTGCGCCTGGGCGCGCCGCCGGACACCGCGCCGCAAACCCTGGAAGAGGTGCGCGATGCGGCGACCCGCCAGGCCGTCGAGCGTGCGCTGTGCCACAACAACGGCCGGCTGGCGGAGGCGGCGCGCGAACTGGGGATCTCGCGGGTCACCCTGTACCGGCTGATGACCCGGCTCGGCCTGCAGCACGGCCTCGGCGGCGACCAGGCGGGCGTCGTCGCCTGACCGGCGTCGGCGCCCGATCAGAACGCGCGCGAGCTACGCATGCTGAAGACGAAGTTCGGCGCGTCCGGGGTGAGCCCCGCGGCGAGCTGGCCATTGAAGACCCAGCCGGAGGGCAAGGCATAGGTCGCGCCGATGTTGAGCGAGCTGCTGGTGCTGGAGCTGCCCGGCACGCGCTGGCGATCGCCGCCCGGCGCGGTGGTGTGGGTGGCGGCGGCGAAGGTGGAGGACACGCCGAAGCTGATCGCGGAGCGGTCGTTGAGCGCGATCGCCAGCCCGCCGCTCGCCTGGATCGCATTGCCGAGCGCGACCTCGGCCGGCGAGACCTGGTCGAGCACCGGCGAGATGTCGTCGAAGTCGCGCGGCTTGTACCAGGTGTAGCCGACGTTGCCGAACAGGATCACCGGGTCGTACGTCCGCAGCAGCGAGAGGTTGGCGGTGGCGCTCCACAGGCCGGTCCCGGTCGGCAGCGCCTCGGGCACGTTGAGGTTGTTGTTGTTGCCGTCCGGCTGGATCAGCTTGAGGCCGAAGGGCTCGCGGCCGGTCGGCGCCCGCACGCGCAGGCTCAGCACCATGTCGGGCCGCGACGCCGCTTCCTTGAGCAGCTGGTAGTAGACCGCGACGCTGGCGTCGCCGACGCCGCTGGAGCGGATGCCGATCTCGCTCACCGAGGTCGAGGCGCCGCCGGCGCCGCCGCTGACGAAGCGGCTGTCGCGCCAGACGTAGGGGAGGCTCGCCTCCAGGTTGATGCGGTCGGTGAGGCCGTAACGGCCGGTGATGTCGAGCGTGGCCACGGTGGCCTTGGACTGGTCGAGGTTGATCGTGCCCAGGAAAATCGCGTCCAGCGCGAGGAAACCGCTGAGCGAGAGCTGGCGCCGGTCGTAGTAGCTGTAGCTCAGGCCGGTGTCCAGCGTGAACCGGCGCTCGAACAGCGGCGCGTGCTCGCGCACCACCAGCGCCTTCTCCTGCTCGCGGCGCTGTGCGTCTTCCTGCGCGCGGTTCTCCTCGCCGACCTGGATCGGTGGCGCCGCCGGGGCGGATGCCGGCTGCTGCGCCACCTGCGGCGCGGCCGCGTCCTGCGCGGGCGCGCCGAGGCCGCGGCCGCGCTCGGCCAGCTCCAGCGCGCCGATGCGCTCCTGCAGCTGGGTGATCTGGCGCTGCTGCGCTTCGAGCACGCCGGTCAGGCGGCGGACCTCGGCATCGAGCCGGGCGCGATCGTCCGCGCCGGGCGGCGCGGGGGCGTCCTCGGCGGCCCACGCCGGGCCCGCGAGGGCGCACAGCACGGCAAGGCTCAGGCAATGGCTGCGGATCGGCATGTGCGGACTCCCCGTGGACGCCACCGCGCCGGACGGCAGGGCGACAGTCGGGTCAACGCCCCACGCCCGCCATGCCGGCCAGCGCCTGCTGGATGCCGAACTGGTTGAGCAGCGCGCGTGGCATCGCCGCCCCCAGCACCTGCAACTGCAGCTGGTTGCTGCCGACGATGCCATTGCCGGCGAGCTGGCCGACCTGCATCAGGCCGCCGCCGTCGCGCAGTTGCTGGGTGAGGCTGGCGCCCGTGCCGGACAGGCCGAGCTGGATGCCGCCGTCGAGGAACGTGATGCGCGCGCTCATGCCGCCGTCGGCCGCGGCACTGGCGCCCTGGCCGTTGAAGCCGCTCGCGTCCACGCTGCCGGCCGGCACGATGCTGATGCGGGTGAGGTTGGTCATGCGGTTGCCGTCGCCGGCGATCTGCGCGACCTGGCCGATGCCGTCCACGACGATGGTCTCGCCGCCGCTCGCGAGCTCGCCGCCGGGCAGGGTCGCGCCGCCCGCGGTCGCCAGCGCGCGGCTGTCGACGTACACCTCGTAACCGTTGCCCACGCGGCGGACGTACAGGCTGCCGGCGGCGCTGGCGCTGCCGCCCGGGCCGGCGAGGGTGGAAACGAGGTCGATGCGCAGCCCGACCAGCAGGTTGGCGCCGTAATACTTGCCGCGCTGCGCGGCGAGCGTGGCGTCGTCCACCAGTTCGGCGCGCAGCGGCGGCAGCGCGCGCGCGGCCAGCGCCGGCGCGAGGCCCAGGACCGCGACCGCCAGCAGGGAAAGGATGCGCATGGGAGCACCTCGGATCAGAACAGGTCGGCCGCGACCAGGCCGAACTCGACCACCCGCGGCGGCGACGTCGCGCGATCGAGCGCGTCGACGCGGCGCTGCAACGCGGGCGAGCTGCGGCTGGTGACCAGGAAGGAGTCGGCGCGCACCGGATGGTCGGCCACGACGGCGAGGACGATGCCGTTCCAGGCGGCGACGAACTCGCGCTCGGGCATGACCCGGTGGCCCAGCGCCGGATCCGCGACGAACACGCGTCCGCCGGCGGCGCCTTTCACCAGCACGAAATGGCGGTAACCCTTGAGGTCGAGCAGCGCGATCACCGGCATCTGCAGGCGGTACAGCGCGTCCGGTTCGATACGGTAGCCGTGCGCGCGCAGGCCGATGCCCTGCACATAACGTTTCATGTCGAGCATCGAGAAGCCGCTGCGCACCACCTCGCGTGGGTCTGCACCGACCATCATCTTTTCGATCAGTTCCGGCTCGCTGACCTTCATCCCGTAGCCGTACTCGAGCAGGCTGGCGAGTGCCGCGGAGCCGCAACTGAAGTCGTAATGCTGCGGGACGATCTCCCGGAAGCGCAGGTCGCGCAGCGTGCGCACGCTCTTGCGCGCGGGCGCGACGCCGGTCAGCGCGCCGATGCCGAGGGTGCTTTGCGCGCAGGCGCAGCCGGTCGCGGCGAAGCAGCCACAGAGCGCGAAGCACAACGACAGGAGAAAACGGGTCATGGGCGTCCCCGGGAGCGCGCCGCGTTCGGCGCAGGCGGGCGTGCGCCCCCCGGTCGCCGTCGGCGACCGGGGGGCGCGATGCATCACGGACCACTGGCCGTGGCGATCGCCAGGCCGTTGTGCTGCGCGTTGCCGGCGCCGGCGGCGATGTTGACGCCGATGTTGCCGATCGCGTCGCGCAGGGCGTTGCCGCCGAGGGTCGCGGTGCTGTCGAGGTCGTCCAGCGCGAGCAGGATGTTGAACACCGCCGCCTGGTCGCTGTCGGACGCGGCCTTGGCCATGGTGCCGCTGGTGTTGACCGAGGCGGCCAGCGCGTTGCCCTGCGCGTTGCCGGTGCCGGCGGCGACGTTCAGGCCGATGTTGCCGGCGGCCTGCGACAGCACGTTGTCGCCGACGGTGGCGTCGTAGAACAGCTGGTTGTCGGGGCCGCTCGGGAAGTCGGTGCCGACGTTGACACCGGTGACCTGGTTGCTGAACACCATCGCCGAGGCGAACACCGCCGAGCCGTCGAGCGCGGACAGCGCCGCGTCGTTGGCCTGCACGTTGCCGACGCCGGCCGCGATGTTGACGCCGATGTTGCCGAGCGCGCCGCGCAGGGCGTCGTCGCCGGCGCTGGCGGTCTCGTCGCCGTCGCCGAGCAGCAGGTTGAGCAGGGTCAGCTGGTCCTGCTGGACCACGGCCGCCGACTCGCTGTTGACGTTGATCAGGCCGGTGACGCCGACGTTGCCGGTCACGTTCACGGTGTTGGTGAACAGCCAGCTGGTGTCGATGTGGGAATCCTCGGCGAACGCCGACGCGGAGAACAGGCCGCCGATGGCGATGCTGAGCAGGGTGACGGACAGCTTCATGGTGGAACTCCTGGTGTCTTGAACGGAAGGGACAGCCCGTGTGGGGCACTGCTGCTACGGCGTGCTCCCCAGCGAGAGCACGATGGCGTTGGTGGAGGCATTCCCCACGCCCGCCGTCTGGTTGACCTGGAGCACGCCGCGGTCGCCGCGGAAGGCGCCGTCGGCGATCACCGCCGTGCGTGGCGCCGCAGGCGACTGCGGGTTCGTCCCGGTCGAAGGAGGGGCCGCGACGGCGGCGAGCGCCGCGTCGTCGAGGGCCGCAAGCCGCACGTCGGCCGGCGCGCCGGCGCCGACCGCGAACAGGTTGAGCTGGGCGTTGCCGCTGCCGGCGGCCTGGTTGACCGCCAGCAGCCCGTCGCCGCCGGCCAGGGCGTGCGCGTCGATGCGCGCGCCGGCGGCACGGCCGCGCAGCGCGTCGAGCGCGGTGGCCTCCGGCGGCTGCTGGACCGCGGAGATCGAGGGCGCGCCGTTCGCCGCGACCGCGGCGAGGTTGGCCTGGGTATTGCCGATGCCCGCCGCCTGGTTGACCGCGACCCGGCCGCCGACGCCGCGCAGCGCGTCGTCGGTGATGCGCGCGGTGTCCGTCGGCGGCACGGGCGGCTCGTCCGCCCGCGCGCCCCAGGCCGCGGCCAGCGCCAGCAGCAGGACCAGGCGACCCGCGTGGTTCACGGACGCTGCCTCGGCATGCCGGTGCCCAGCAGCAGGCTGCGGGTCAGGAACTGGCCGAGGCCGACCACCCGCCCGTGCGCGCCGGCGAGCGGCACGCGCAGGTCGGCGGTGGTCGACAGCACCGGCTGCAGGGCCGTGCCGCTGGTCAGCGGGGCGAGCGCCGCGCCCTGGGCGAGTCCGGCCGAGCCGCGCTGCGCAAGCGCGTCGTCATCGACCAGGGTCGCGCCGATGGTCCCGGCGAATGCCTGCGCCGGAAACAGCGTCGCCTGCGCGGCGACCGGGTTGTCGGACGCGGGCAGGCCGCGGTAGGCGACGCGCGGGTGCACCGTGCGGGTGACGACCAGGGTGGGGTCGCCCGGCGGCGCCGGATCCTGCGCCAGCGCCGCGCCGGCGGCCAGCGCGGGGACGAGGCCGCAGGCGCAGGCAAGGAGTCGGGGAGGGGACAGGCGCGGCATCGTGGCTCCGGGCGGCCGCCGGACGAACGGCGGGGGCCGAGCCTCACGCGAGTATCGTGCCAACTCACGAAACGCCTGATTTGGCGGGGGATTTCTCGGTTCTTGGCGGCCTTCGCGCCGCTTTCACCGGAAAAACGTTTCAGCGCTGAAACGCCGGCGGGCGCTCAGCTGCCGGACAGCAGCGTGGACGCCACGTGAGATGTTTCAGGAATGAACAGCGCCGGCGCGACGCCGTCGGGGCTAGGCCCCGCCTTCGCGCGGATGGTTGAGCACCAGCCAGTACAGGCCGACCTGCTGGACCGCCCACACGAAGCGCTCGAAGTCCACCGGCTTCTGGATGTAGCTGTTCACGCCGAGCGCGTAGCTGGCCTCGACGTCGAACGGTTCGGTGCTGGTGGTCAGCACCACCACCGGCAGGCTGCGGGTCTTCTCGCTGGCGCGGATCGCCTGCAGCACCTCGCGCCCGTCGACCTTGGGCAGGTTGAGGTCGAGCAGCACGATCGAAGGCAGGTCGTCGGGATTGCGGTCGGCGTAGCGGCCGCGCGCGAACAGGTAGTCCAGCGCCTCGGCGCCGTCGCTGGCGACCACCAGCTGGTTGGCGACCTTGGCTTCCTTGAAGGCGATCCGGGTCAGCTCGACGTCGTCTGGATTGTCTTCGACCAGCAAAATTTCCTTGTCCATCAACCGTCGCTCCTTCCTGCGTCGGCATCGGCCGCGGGCAGGTCGAGGTGGAAGGTGGCGCCTTCGCCCGGCGCGGATTCGGCGGCGATCCGGCCACCGTGGCGCTCGGCGATGCGTTGCGCGACGGCGAGGCCGAGGCCGTGCCCGGCGCCCTGGTCGGGCCCGTGCAGGCGCTGGAACGGCGCGAACAGCTTGCCAGCATAGCGCATGTCGAAACCGCAGCCGTGATCGCGCACCGACACCCGCAGGCGGTCGCCCTCGCGCACGCCTTCCACCCGTACCTGGACCTTGCCGCTGGCGCGCGAGAACTTCCAGGCGTTGTCCAGCAGGGCGGCGACCAGCTGCCGCAGCAGCCGCTCGTCGCCGCGCGCGAGCAGGCCGGGCGCGACCACCGCATCGAGCACGATGTCCGGCTCGGCGTCCTGCAGCGCGGCCAGCTGCACTTCCGCCAGCAGGCCGAGGTCCACCGGCGCCGGCGCCAGTTCGGTGCGATTGGCGCGCGAGAGTTCAAGCAGGCCTTCGATCAGGCTGCCCGCGCGCTGCGAGGCCGCGCGCACGCGTTCGAGCTGGTCGCGCGCATCGGCGTCGAGACTGGGGTTGCGCGCGAGCAGGCCGACGAAGCTGTCGATGCTGCGCAGCGGCGCGCGCAGGTCGTGGGAAATGCCGTGGGCGAACACCGCCTGCTCCGCGCGCAACGCGTCGAGGGCGGCGCGGCAGGCGGCGAGTTCGGCCTGGATGTCGGTCGTGCCAGCGGGCGACGGCGAACCGGTGGGGTCGGGCATCGGGCGTCGTGGTCGGGGGCGCGGGCCCAGTATGCGCGAAGCGGGCGGCCAGGGGTGTCAACGGCGGATCGCACGCGGATATCGCAGAATGCGCACGCGTTCCCGGAACGAGTCCCGCATGGCGCTGCCGCAGATCCTGTTCCTGCTGATCCTGGCCGGAGGCCTGTACCTGTTCGTCAGCGAACGGCTGCGGGTCGACGTCACCGCGATGCTGATCCTGCTGGCGCTGGTGCTGACCCACGTGCTGCGGCCGGAGCAGGCGCTGTCCGGGTTCGCCAGCGAGCCGGCGATCATCGTCGCCGCGGTCTTCGTCATTTCCGGCGGCCTGGCCGCGACCGGCGTCACCGAGCGCCTGGGCTTGTGGATCGGGCGCATGGCCGGGCGCAGCGAATCGCGCGCGATCGCGGTGGTGATGCCGGCGGTGGCCGCGCTGTCGGCCTTCACCCACCACGTGATGGTGACCGCGATGATGATGCCGCTGCTGCTGCGGCACGCGCGCGAGCACAACCTCGCCGCCTCGCGGCTGCTGATGCCGATGTCGCTGGCGGCCTCGCTCGGCACCACGCTGACCCTGGTCAGCGCGCCGGCGTTCCTGCTCGCCAGCGACCTGATCGAACGCAACGGCGGCGAGGGCCTTGGCATCTTCGCGATCACCCCGATCGGCATCGCCCTGGTCGCGATGGGGATCGTCTACATGCAGTTCGCGCGCTGGCTGCTGCCGCGGCGCAGCGGCGCCGCCAGCGACGACGCCTACCTGCGGCTGGACCGCTACCGCACCGAACTGGTGGTGCCGGAAGGCTCGCGCTGGAGCACGCGCCCGCTGGCGGAGCTGCAGAAGACGCTGGGCAACCGCTTCCACCTGCGCGGCTGGCTGCGCAACGGCAAGCGCCGCGACGATCTCGGCCCGGGCAGCCCGCTGCTGGCCGGCGACATCCTGCTGGTGGAGGCCGCCGCCGACGACCTGATGTCGCTGCACGACGACCCCGGGGTGGACCTCAGCGCGATCGCCCGCTTCGGCGACCGCCTGACCGGCGACGGCGAACCGGAGCTGGTGCAGGCGGTGGTCGCGCCGGGTTCGGAGTTCATCGGCCGCTCGGTGCGCGAGCTGGATTTCTCGCGCAAGTTCCAGGCGGTGATCGTCGGGCTATGGCGCCAGCACGGCACCCTCGGCGACCGCCTGTCCGACGCCCGCCTGCGCGAGGGCGACCTGCTGGTGCTGTGGGGCCGGCCGTCGCACTTCGGCGAGCTCGCCGCCCACCACGGCTTCCTGATGCTGGTGCCGTTCGCCGGCGAGGCGCGGCGCCGCCTGCGCGCGCCGCTGGCGCTGGTGGTGCTCGGCCTGACCGTGCTCGCGGCGGCGACCGAATGGCTGCCGGCGCCGCTGGCCTTCCTGCTCGGCGCGGTGGCGATGGTCGCCACCCGCTGCGTCGACGTCGACCAGGCCTACCGCAACATCGACGTGCGCATCTTCGTGATGATCGCCGGGGTGATTCCGCTCGGCATCGCGATGGAACAGACCGGCACCGCGCGGTTGCTGGCCGACGGCCTGCTGCACGTGGTCGCGCACTGGCCGCCGCTGGCGGTGCTGCTGGTGATGTTCTCGGCGGCGGCACTGCTGACCCAGATCCTGTCCGACTCTGCGACCACGGTGCTGCTCGGGCCGATCGCGGTGTCGCTGGCGCAATCGCTGCACCTGCCGCCGACGCCGTTCGTGGTGTGCACCGCGCTGGGCGCGGTGGTCGCGTTCCTGACCCCGATCGGCCACCACGGCAACCTGCTGATCCTCGGCCCCGGCCAGTACCGCTTCGCCGACTTCCTGCGGGTGGGCCTGCCGCTGACCGCGCTGATCGCGGTGGTCAGCGTGTGGATGGCGCGCTGGCTGTGGCTGGGCGGACCGTTGCTGCCGAGTTTCGGCTGAGCCCGCGCGCGGCATTCGGCGAGAATGCCGCAACCGCCTTCGCACGGAACGACCGATGCGCATCCGCCGCTGCAGCGTGCTCCTGCTCGAACCGCGCGAGGACAGCGCCTTCGACCTCGCCTCGCTGCTGGCCGGCGGCGACGGCCTGCGGCGGACCACGCGCTGGATCGCGCTGGCGCCGCACCTGGGCGAGGAAATCGAGGTGGACGCCGCGGAGCGCGAACTGCTGGGCGCGCTGAGCCCGGCCCGCTGGAGCGACTCGCGCGCGCTCGATTCCGCGCTGCGCCCGGCGTTGCGGCGCCTGCTGAAGCAGGGCCTGGTGATCGGCGCGAGCCGCGCGCACGCCGCCCACCGCGCGCGCGACGAGCGCCTGCGCGACAGCCACTGGCATCCGCTCGCCGCGACCCTGCACGCCTTCACCCGCTGGCGCGACGTGGACGCGATGCGTTCGCTGGAGGACAGCGGCCTGACCACCGCGCAGGCGCTGTGCGACAGCCTCGGTGCGCCGCCGCCGGCGACGGCGACACGCGCCGACGCCACCGCCCGGGTGGCGCTGCCGCGCCCGCCGGCGACCGCCTTCGACGCCCTGCTCGCGCGCCGCGCGACCTGCCGCAACTTCGACACCGCGCGTGCGCTGCCGCTGGACGCCTGCGCGCGGCTGTTGCACCGCGTGTTCGGCGCACAGGCGCAGGTGCGGATCGGCGACGACGCGGTGTTCGTCAAGAAGTACTGCCCGTCCGGCGGTGGCCTGCATCCGATCGAGGCCTATCTCCTGGTGCAGCGCGTGGACGGTCTCGCGCCCGGCCTGTACCGCTACGACCCGCTCGCGCACGCGCTCGATGCCCTGCCCTGGCGCGGCGACGCGGCGGCGCTGCGCGACTTCGCCCTGCGCGCGGTCGCCGGCCAGGCCTGGTTCGCCGACGCGCCAGTGCTGGCGCTGCTGGCACCGCGCTACGCGCGCGCATTCTGGAAGTACCGCCGCCATCCGAAGGCGTGGCGGGTGGTCGCGCTGGAGGCCGGGCACCTGTCGCAGACGCTGTACCTCGCTGCGACCGAAGCGGGCCTGGGCGCGTTCGTCACCGGCGCGATCAACGAGGTCGCGCTGGAGGACGCGTTCGGCCTGGACCCGGCCTGCGAGGGCGTGCTCGCGGTGTGCGGCTTCGGCTGGCGCGCGGCGGTGCAGGAGGCGCCGGAGTTCGATCCCGCCGGCGCGGTGTGGGAGGCGGCGCCTAGCGGCCAGTGAGCAGGCGCTCGCCGACGCCGCTGAACTTCAGGCCGACCCGCGACACGCGGTCGTCCTTCAGGTCGCGCACGACCAGGACCACGTTCTTGCCGAGCGCGAGCCGGTCGCCGACTTGCGGCTGCTCGTCGAAGCGTTCGTCGAACAGTTGCGCCGCGGTCGCGTTGGCGAAGCGCGACGGGATCGACACGCCGTAGAACGCCGCCAGCTCGCCCAGCGGCACGTCGCCCGGCAGGGTGAACACGCCGAAGGTTTCCTGCTCCGCCTCGTGGGCGTCGGAGCCTTCGGCGAACAGCCAGTCCAGCCGCGGCGCCTGCCCGCCGGGGGCGATGAAGTAGGCGTAGTCGTTGGCCGCCAAGGCGGCCGCCTCTTCCGCGTCCGGCAGCAGGATCCGGCCGTCGCGCACCAGCATCGCCAGCCGCACGCGCCCGGGCAGCCGCGCGCCGCGCAACACCGCGCTGGCGGGCGCGACCCGATAGCCGACCATCTCGTATTCGAGCTGGCCGGGCAGGTCGAGCTGGATGCGCCGGGTGTTGGGGTCGGCGCGCGGCACCGCCACCCCGAACAGATGGGCGGCGCGCGGCAGCGTCCAGCCCTGGATCAGCAGCGACGCCAGCACCACGACGAAGGCGACGTTGAAGTAGAGCTGCGCGTTCGGCAGCCCGGCCAGCAGCGGGATCGACGCGAGGAAGATGCCGACCGCGCCGCGCAACCCGACCCAGCTGATGAAGGCGGTCTCCTGCCAGCGGTAGCGGAACGGCAACAGGCAGGCGACCACCGCCACGGGCCGCGCCACCAGCATCAGGAACGCGGCCACGCCGAGCGCCGGCCACAGCACCTTCAGCAGCGCGCTCGGCGACGCCAGCAGGCCGAGCAGCAGGAACATCGCCAGTTGCGCGAACCAGGTCGCCGCGTCCTGCACCGCCATCACGTCGCCGCGCGCGCGCACCGGGCGGTTGGCGACCACGATGCCGGCCAGGTAGACCGCGAGGTAGCCGCTGCCGCCGAGCAGGTCGGTGATGCCGAACAGCGCGACCGCGCCCGCCAGCGCCAGCCACGGGTGCAGGCCCGACGGCAGGCTGACGCGGTTGAGCGCGAAGACGATGGCGCGGCCGCCGAAATAGCCGGCGGCGACGCCGACGCCCGCCACCTGGACCAGGTGCAGCGCCAGGGCCAGCCCGCCGCGCTCGCCGCCGGCCAGCCACGCGGTGAGGGACAGCGCGAGGAAGATCGCCGCCGGATCGTTGCTGCCGGACTCGAGCTCGAGGGTGGAGGCCGAGCGCCGCTCCAGGTGCAGGCCGTTGGCGCGCAGCAGGAAGAACACCGCGGCGGCGTCGGTGGAGGACACGATCGTGCCGAGCAGCAGCGACTGCAGCGTCGGCAGGTCGAGCAGCTTGGACGCCGCCAGCGCGGTCAGCCCGGCGGTTAGGGCGACGCCGACGCTGGCCAGCAGCAGGGACGGCGCGACCACGCCGCGCACCTGCTCGGCGCGCGTGCGCAGGCCGCCGTCGAACAGGATCACCGCCAGCGCCAGCGAACCGACCAGGAAGGTGAAGCGGGTGTCGGAATAGCGGATCCCGCCCGGCCCATCCTCGCCGAGCAGCAGGCCGAGCACCAGGAACACCAGCAGCAGCGGGGTCCCGAAACGGCGCGCGACCAGCGACGAGGCGATCCCGGCCAGCACCAGCAGGGCGCCGCCGAGCAGGGTCAGGTCGATCGCGTGCAGGCTTTCCAAGCGGTGCTCCGGGACGGATTGCCCGATGCTAGCAAGGGGATGTCACGGCTCTTCACCTGTCCGATGCCGGGGCAAAGCGCCCTCACCCCGTCCCTCTCCCGCAGGCGGGAGAGGGGGAACGGCCGCAGCGGACGTGGCGCTGCTTGATCACCTCTCCCGATGCCGGAGCCAAAGCGCCCTCACCCAGCCCTCTCCCGCAGGCGGGAGAGGGGGAACGGCCGGAGCCTTGGCCCGGCACTGCTCCTGCTGTCACCTCTCCCGCTTGCGGGAGAGGTCGAGCGCGCAGCGCGAGGGTGAGGGTGCGGCCGTTGGCGTGACTCACCCCCACCCCAGCCCTCCCTCGCTCCGCGGGGAGGGAGCAGGGATTCAGCGCCCGCGCGGCCAGGCCGCGAGCAGCGCCCACAGGCCGCCGAGCGCGGCGATCCAGACCGTCGCCGGCGCGCCCAGCAGGCGCGCGCCGCCGGCGTCCAGCGCGTACAGCACGGCGGCGGCGATCAGCAGGCCGGTGCCGAGGATCGCCGCGATCACCCGCCGCTGCGCGCCGCGCAGGATGCGGTTGAGCTCGGCGAAGTCGGCCGAGCGCAGGCGCACCTCGTGCCGGCCCTCGACCTGCTGGCTCAGCCAGGCGTGCAGCAGGCGCGGCATGTCCGGCGCCTGGGTGACCAGTTCCGGCAGCCGCTTGCGGAATTCGCCCGCGAGCCGGCGCGGGCTGTAGCGTTCGACCAGGATCTTCTCGAGCACCGGCCGCGCGACCGCCCAGATGTCGATGCGCGGGTCCAGCAAGCGGCCGATGCCCTCGATGTTGAGCAGGGTCTTCTGCAGCAGGATCAGCTGCGGCTGCAGGGTCAGCTCGTAGCGCTGCGCGGTGCGGAACAGCTTGAGCAGCACCTCCGCCAGCGAGATCTCCGACAGCGGGCGGGTGAAGTACGGTTCGCACACCGCGCGCGCGGCCGCCTCCAGCTCGTCGATGCGGATGTGCGCGGGCATCCAGCCGGCCTGCACGTGCAGTTCGGCGATGCGGCGGTAGTCGCGGTGGAAGATCGCCATGAAGTTCTCGGCGAGGTAGAACTGGTCCTCGTCGGAGAGCTGGCCCATGATCCCGAAGTCGAGCGCGATGAAGCGCGGGTCGGCCTTGCGCGCGGGATCGGCGTCCACCCAGATGTTGCCGGCGTGGGCGTCGGCGTGGAAGAAGTTGTCGCGGAACACCTGGGTGTAGAACACCCGCACGCCCTTCGCCGCGAGCGCCTTGCGGTCGATGCCGGCGGCGTCGAGCGCGGCGATGTCGTCGGACGGGATGCCGTGCACGCGCTCCATGGTCAGCGCGCGCTCGCCGGTGTGCGACCAGATCACCTCGGGCACGTACAGGTCGGGCGAATCCAGCCAGAAGCGGCGCAGCACGCTGGCGTTGGCGCCCTCGCGCTGCAGGTCGAGCTCGGCGGCCAGGGTGTTCTCGATCTCGGCGACGATCGCGCGCGGGCGGATCTTGTCGGCGGACGGATGGGTGCGCTCGACCAGCGCGGCGACCGACTTCAGCAGCGCGATGTCGGCCGCGATCTGCGCCTCGATGCCGGGCCGCAGCACCTTCACCACCACTTCGCGTGGCGCGCCGCCGTCCACCGCCGGCAGGGTCGCCGCGTGCACCTGCGCGATCGACGCGGACGCGAGCGGCGTGGTGTCGAACGACGCGAACGCGGCGGCGACCGGACGCCCCAGCGCCTGCTCGACGATCCGCCGGGCGGCGTCGCCGTCGAAGGGCGCGACCCGGTCCTGCAGCAGCGCTAGCTCTTCGGCGACGTCGGGCGGGACGAGGTCGCGGCGGGTCGAGAGGATCTGTCCGAACTTGACGAAGATCGGCCCGAGTTCCTGCAGCGCCAGCCGCAGCCGCGCGCCGCGCGACTGCGCGGCGATCTCCTGCGGCGCGCGCGGCACGAACGGCCGCATCAGCTTCAGCCAGCGCTCGGCGGCGGTGCCGTCGAGCAGCGCGTCCAGCCGGTAGCGCAGCAGCACGCGGCCGATGCGGGCGGCGCGCAGGACGGGCTTCATCCGCGCGCCCCGGTCAGCCGGGCGACGCGCGCGGCCAGCCGCTCGACGTCGTCGCGCAAGGTGTCGACGTCGTCGTGGAAGGCCTGCAACTCGGCCTTGCCGACCAGGTCGCCGCTCTCCTCGGTGAGGTACTCGGCGCCGCTTTCGGCGAGCGCGCGGCCGGTGTCGCGCGCCTGCCGCAACGCGGTCGCCAGCGCCTGCGCGACCTGCACACCGAGGATGTCGCCGAACACGCGCACGAACGGCAGCTGCCAGTCGGGATCGAAGCGTTCGGCCAGGCGCTGCAGGCGACGCGCGAGCTCGACGTCGCCCGAGACCCGGATCCGGCCGATGGGCGGCGCGTCGTCGCGTCGCAGGAACGGCAATTGGGCGAGCAGGCCGCCGAGGGTGGTGCGCACGCCGAGGTCGGGTTCGCCTTCGCCCTCCACCGGGCCGACCGCGAGACTTTCACGATCCACCCGCACCTGCAGCGCCAGCGGCGGCAGCGCCTGGCGGGCGGCGTCGAGCTGCAGCACGATGCGCTGGCCGTCGAGGCCGCGGAGGGCGGCGCGGGTGTCGGGATCCAGGGCGAGCGCCTGGTTGAGCGCCAGTTCCAGCGCGCGGCCGGCGGGCACTTTCCAGTTGAAGGGGAAGGCGGGCATCGCGGCATTCTAGCGGGGCGCGCGCGCAGCGCCGCTCAACGTAAGGCAACGCTCCAGTGGATGGGTGGGCGCGCGCAACCGCCAAAAAGCGGCGGGCATTACGGGCCCGCGCCCGGGAGGGCGGGGGTATTGCTTTTCCCTTAGCTGGGCATCCATGCCCAGATGCGGGCGCGCGCCATCCATGGCGCGCTGACGCAACACCCCCGCCCCCCCGGGCGCTCGGACAGATCCTCGCTGCTTGCCGTCGAGCGGAGCTGGCTCCGCTGGCCGGAGCCCGGATGCGTGGCAGCGAAGCAAGCTCCGCTTACGAAGGGCGAAGACCGGACCGCGAGCGTGGTGGGGCGCGGCGGGTGGGGGAGGTAGGCAGGACCGTATGCGCCATGGATGGCGCATCCGAGCCCCCATGGATGGGTTCACGGCGTGTCCTTCCTGCCTCTCCCGCCCGGCGCGCTCTCGCGATGCGTGACGCGTTTGCGGCGTTCGTGGCTGCGCCCGGGAGGCCGCTCGGACCGGTCCGGTAGCCCTCCCCGTAGAGCTTGCTCAGCTGCGTGGGTAGCGGAACAAGCTCCGCTCTACGGGTGGCTGGATGCCAGGGAGTCGCGCAGGCGCTCCAGGCCTTCGGCGATGCTCACGCGCGGCACGTAGCCGAAGTCGCGGGTGGCCGGCGCCATGTCGTACCAGTGGGTGGTGCTCAGCTGCTCGGCGAGGAAGCGGGTCAGCGGCGGCTCGCCGCGCAGCGGCAGCAGGGTCCACGCCACTTCGCAGGCCGCGCCGATCGCGTAGGCGAGGCGGAACGGCACCGTCTTCGTCACCGCCGGCGCGCCGGCCGCCTGCAGCAGGGCGTTGACGATCTCGCGCACGGGTCTGGGCTCGCCGTTGCTGATGAAATAGGCGCGACCGGCGCAGGCGGCGCCCGGGGCGAGATGGTCGAACGCGTCGAAGTGGGCCTGCGCCGCGTTGTCGATGTAGGTCGTGTCGACCAGATTGCCGCCGTCGCCGACCAGGCGCAGGCGGCCGGCGCGCGCGCGTTCGGCCAGGCGCGGCAGCAGTTGCTGGTCGCCCGGGCCCCAGATCAGGCGCGGGCGCAGCGCGACGGTCGCCAGCGCCGCGTCGTTGGCCGCCAGCACCGCGCGCTCGGCGATCGCCTTGGTCGCCGCGTACGGCGCCTTGAAGCCCTCGCCGTAGGGCACGCTGTCGGCGGTGCCGCCTTCGACCGGATGCGTCGCGCGGTGGGTGACGCTCGGCGTGGAGGTGTAGACCAGCCGCCCGATGCCGTGCGCGCGGCAGGCGGCGATGACGTTGTCGGTGCCGATGACGTTCGCGCGGTGGTAACTCGTGTAACTGCCCCAGGCGCCGGCCTTGGCCGCGTTGTGGAATACCGCGTCGAAGCCAGCCGCGTCGTGCCCGGCGAACGCGCGCAGCACCGCCTCGCCGTCGGCGAGGTCGCCCTGCACCTGCGTCACCCCGAGCGCGTCCAGCGCGGGATAGCGGCCGCGGTTGAAGCTGGTGACCTGATGGCCGCGTTCGACCAGGCCGCGGCACAGCGCCTGGCCGAGGAAGCCGCCGCCGCCGGTGACGAGGACTTTCATCGCGCGCTCCGCACTTGCCGTTCCGCCCAGGCGGCGAGCTTCTCGCGGCCGATCTTGGCGTTGTGGCGGATGTCGACCGGGAAGCGCGGATGGCGCAGGAAGCGCGCGACCTTCGCCGTGTGCACGAAACCCTCGCCGAGATGGCGCAGCTCGCGTTCGATGCGCGGCCATTCGCGCGCGTGCACACCCGCGCGCAGCTCGACGCACAGCAGCGGCAACTGCGCGCCGCGCGCGCCGATCCCGACCAGCGCGGTGCGGCGCACGTCGGCATGGGTGTTGAAGACCGGTTCGACCTGCTCGGTGCACAGCGTGGTCGCCGCGTCCGCCACCACCCGCTGCGACTTGCGGCCGCAGAACCACAGCCGGCCTTCGGCGTCGACCCAGCCGAGGTCGCCCATGCGGTGGACGATGCGTTCGCTGCCGTCCGCCAGCCGCTCGCGAATCTTGGCGAGGCGGGTCGCCTCGTCGCGGCGCCAGTAGGCGTCGGTCGCGGTCGGGCCGGCGACGGTGATCTCGCCGACCTGCCCGGGCGCGACCAGCAACCCGTCGTGCCACACGGCGATCTCGCCATCGTCGATGCGGATGATACGCACTTCATTGGGCGGCACCGGGCGGCCGACGCAGGTGCCGGCGCCGCGCTCGGTCGCCTCGCGCGTGCCCTGCAGTTCGCGGCCCTCGATCACGCTGACCGGCAAGCATTCGGTCGCGCCGTAGGGCGTCCACAGCTGGGCGTCCTCCGGCAGCAGCGCGCGCATCGCCGCGACCACGTCCGGCGGCACCGGCGCGCCGGCGGAGGTCACCCGCCGCACGCCCGGCAGCCGCGCGCCGTGGCGGGCGAGCACGCCGACCAGCGCCGGCGAGCCGAACAGCTGGGTCACGCCGAAGCGTTCGATCGCGCGCACCAGCTTGCGCGGGTCGGCACGCGCGGGCCGGGTCGGGTCCATGTCGGGGATCACCGAGGTCAGCCCCAGCGCGGGATCGAACAGCGCGAACGGCGGGAAGGTCGGCAGGTCCACCCCGCCCGGCTGCAGCGCGAAGGCCGTGCGCAGCAGCTCGACCTGGGCGACGAAATGGCGGTGCCGGTACACCACGCCCTTGGGCACGCCGGTCGAGCCGCTGGTGAACAGGATCGCCGCGATGTCTTCCGGTTGCGTGTCGGCCAGCTGCGGGCCGGCGCCGGCACCCGCGCGTTCGACCTCGGCGAGGGTCGCGTCCGCCAGCCAGGCGCGCGCGCCGGTGGTGATCCGCACCCTGGCCGAACGCGCCCAGCCGAGCAGCGCGCGCGCGAGCTGCGCCAGCGGGATGCCGACGAAGGCCTGCGCCTGCGCCTCGTCCAGGCACTGCCGCAGCGCGCGCTTGTCGATCCCCGGATCCACCAGCACCGGCACCGCGCCGGCCTTGAACAGGGCGAACATCAGCAGGAAGAACGCCGGCGTCGGCCGCACCATCACCACCGTGCGGGTGCCGCGGACGATGCCGTGGCGGGCGAGCCCGGCGGCGATCGCGTCGCTGCGCGCGTCCAGCTGCGCGTAGGTCAGGGCGACGCCGTAGCGGCCGTCCCGCCCGGGGCAGTGCATGGCGACCTGGGTCCCGCGCTGGGCGGCGAGCTCGGGCAGGCGGGCGGCGATGTTGCAGGCGGGCATCGCGCCATTGTCGCCCGCCGGCGCGGTCGCGCGCAGGCCGACGCCCCGCCGGCCCCGGCCGCCGCGTCGGGGTCCGTCACACAACCGTTCATCCGCCACCCGCGCGGGGGCACTTGCGCGCCGCCACCGGCGCGGCAGAATCGCGCACTTTTCCGCCCGCGAATTCCGCCGCCCGCATGCCGCATCCGTGCCTCACCTGTGGCGCCTGCTGCGCCACCTTCCGGGTCAGCTTCCACTGGGCGGAAACCGAACCGATGCTGGGCGGCCAGGTGCCGGCCGGACTGACCGAGAAGTTCGACGCGCACCGGGTGGTGATGCGCGGGACCTGGGCGCAGCAGCCGCGTTGCGTGGCGCTGGACGCCGAGATCGGCGTGCGCAGCCGCTGCTCCATCCACGCCAACAAGCCGAGCGTCTGCCGCGAAGTGCCGGCGTCCTGGGAATACGGCGCGCCGAGCCCGCAGTGCGACAAGGCGCGCATCGCGCACGGCCTGCCGGTGCTGACCCCGGAGGACTGGGAGGCGCCGGCGACCGCGGCGTGAGGCGTCACTGGCCCCCGCTCCCGTTTTTGCGGGAGAGGGTTGGGGCGGGGTGAGTCTGTCGCCAACAGCGGCACCTCACCCTCGCGCTGACGCGCTCGACCTCTCCCGTGAAGGGAAGAGGTGAAAGCAATGGCAGCCACGCCCGCCGGCGCGGCTCCCCCTCTCCCGCCTGCGGGAGGCCGTTCCCCCTCTCCCGCTCGCGGGAGAGGGTTGGGGTGAGGGCGCTCTTGCTCCATCCACTTCTTGCAGGGCGAGCGCAATTACTCGCCGGCGCCCGTCTCCCCGTCCTCGCGGAAATTGCGCGGCAGGCGGTTGTGCACGGCGGTCGCGGCGACCGCGGCGTGGCCGACCGCGACGGCGATCTGGTTGAGCGCGCTGACCACGTCGCCGATGGCGTACAGGCCGTCGATGCTGGTCTGCTGGTGGCGGTCGGTGACCAGGTTGCCGTCCTCGTCGCAGCGCGCGCCGAGCGCGGTCGCCAGTTGCGACTGGGCGACGCCACCGAGCACCGGATACACCGTGTCGTAGCGCCGCTCGCCGCCGTCGTCGAAGCGCATCCGGCAGCCGTCCGGGTCGCAGGAAAACGTTGCCGGTACCGGCCACAGCGCGACGCCGGCCGCGCGCGCCTGCCGGGCCAGTTCCGGGTCCGGATCGCCCGGCCGCGCGCGCACCGCGTCCACCCGCCGCGAGAAGGTGCGCAGGAACAGCGCGTGGCGGATCGCGTCGTCGGCCGGCGCGAACACCGCGATCCGCTCGTCGCTGGCCTCGTAGGCGTCGCACACCGCGCACAGGCGCAGGGACCCGTTGTCGAGCGCCGCTTCCCACGGCGCGGCGTCGCCACCGGTGCCGGGCATGCGGTCGACGATGCCGGTGGCGAGGATCACGCAGCGCGCGCGCCACCGGCGGCCGTCGTCGGCCTCGGCGAGGAAGCCGTCGTCCGCGCGCGCCAGCCGGGCGACGGTCGCCCGTTCCGCGCGGGCGCCATAGCTCGCCGCCTGTGCGCGCAGGCGCTCGAGCAGGCGCTCGCCGCTGACGCCGAACGGGAAGCCCGGGCAGTTGTGGCTGGTCGGGATCCAGCGCGCGCGGCTGCGCCCCGCGTCCACCAGCGCGATGCGGCGGTGGAAACGCGCGAGGTAGGTCGCCGCCACCAGCCCGGCCGGGCCGGCGCCGACGATCAGGCAGTCGAGCGCGCCGGCGCCGCTCATGCGCGCAGCAGGCGCAGGCCGAACCAGTCGCGCGGGTCGTTCCAGCCCGCGACGACCCCCAGGCCGGCGCGAGCGGCCAGCGCGGCGAAGCTGGCGTCGGTGTACTTGACGCTGTGTTCGACCCGGATCGCCTCGTCCGCGGCGAAGCGGATGCGACGGCCGCCGAGGCGCACGACCTGCGCATGGTCGCTGACCAGATCGGTCTCGATCCGCTGCCGCGCCGCGCTGTACACCGCGCGGTGGCGGAAGCCGGCGAGGTCGAAATCGGCGCCGAGCTCGCGGTTCAGCCGCGCCAGCAGGTTGAGGGTGAACTCCGCGGTGACGCCCGCGGCATCGTTGTAGGCGGCGGCGATCACGCGCGGATCCTTGACCAGGTCGATGCCGACCAGCAGGCCGCCGCCCGCGCCCATCGTCGCGCGCATCGCCGCGAGCAGGGCGACCGCTTCCTCGTCGACGAAGTTGCCCAGGGTCGAGCCGGGGAAGAACAGCAACCGCGCGCGCGCGGGCGCGGCGGGTGCCGGGATCGGCACCGGGCGGGTGAAGTCGGCGCAGACGGGCAGCAGTTCGAGCCCGGGGAAGTCGGCCGCCAGTCCCGCGTTCGCCTCCAGCAGCGCCGCGCGCGAGATCTCGACCGCGCTGTAGGCGACCGGTCGCGCCAGCGCGGCGAGCAGCAACCGGGTCTTGCGCGCGCTGCCGCTGCCGTATTCGACGACGTGCAGCCCGGGACCGACGACCTCCGCAATCTCGGCCGCGCGCGCGGCCAGCAGCGCGGTTTCCACCCGCGTGAGGTAGTACTCGGGCTGGCGCGTGATCGCTTCGAACAGGCGCGAGCCGCGCGCGTCGTAGAAGTATTTCGACGGCAACCGCTTCGGCGTGGCGGTCAGCCCGGCGAGCGCGTCGGCGAGGAGTTCGCAGCGGTCCGGCGCGCGATCTACGGCGCGCACCGGCGAGGCGGACACGGCGGATACGGACAGGCTCATGCCGCGTCCTTCGCCAGGCGCAGCCCGGCGAACTGCCAGCGCGCGGACGGCGGGAAGAAGTTGCGGTAGCTCGCGCGCAGATGCGCGCGCGGGCTGGCGCAACTGCCGCCGCGCAGCACGAACTGGTTGCACATGAACTTGCCGTTGTATTCGCCGAGTCCGCCGCTCCATGGCCGGAAGCCCGGATACGCCGCGTACGCGCTCGCCGTCCATTCCCACACGTCGCCGAACAGCTGGCGCAGGCCGGGCCCGCCGCTGCCGCGCGGCTGCAACGGGCCGTCGTCGGCGAAGTTGTCGGCGCCGGACGGCGCGAGGCCGGCGGCCGCGCGCTCCCATTCCTGTTCGGTCGGCAGCCGCGCGCCGGCCCAGCGCGCGAAGGCGTCGGCCTCGAACAGGCTGAGGTGCACGACCGGCGCGTGCGGTTCCAGCGCGCGCGTACCGGCGAGGGTGAAGGCGGCATCCAGTCCTTCCTCCCAATACAGCGGCCGGGTCCAGCCCTCCGCCTCGACCAGCGCCCAACCCTCGCTCAGCCACAGCGTGGGCGTGCGGTAGCCGCCGTCGTCGACGAAGGCGCGGAACTCGGCGTTGCTGACTGGTCGCTGCGCCAGCGCGAACGCCGGCACCAGCGCGCGGTGGCGCGGCGACTCGTTGTCGAAGGCGAACGTGTCGCCGCCGGGCCAGCGCGGCGCGCCGATCTCCACGACCGCCTCGTCGAAACGCTGCCAGCGCAACGGCGAGGCGGGCGCGGTCACGCGCGGCAGGTCGTCGCGGTACGCCGGCCGCAGCGGGTTGCACCACAGCGCGTGCTGGATGTCGGTCAGAAGCAGTTCCTGGTGCTGCTGCTCGTGCTGCAGGCCGAGTTCCAGCAGTTCCAGCGCGCGCGCGTCGCAGGTGCCCCGGCGCAGCGCGCCGGCGATGCGCGCGTCCACGGTGGCGCGCCACGCCAGCACCTCCTCCAGCGACGGCCGCGACAGCAGCCCGCGCCGTGGCCGCGCGTACGGCGTGCCGAGCGCGCGGTAGTAGCTGTTGAACAGCGGCGCCCACGTCGGCGGTTTCGCGTCCGCGCCCGGCAGCAGCGGCAGCACGAACTGGGCGAGGAACCAGGTGGTGTGCGCGAGGTGCCACTTGGCCGGACTGGCGTCGGGCATGCTCTGCACCATCGCGTCCTCCGCCGACAGCGGGGCGACCAGCGCGACGCTGCGTGCGCGCACCGCGGCGTGGCGCGCCGCCAGGCGTTCGTCGGGGGCGACGGCGGGGGCGTGGCGGACCTTCACCCGCCCAACATGGCAGCGCCGCCGCGATGGCGCGGTGAGCGGTTCCCGGAGCCGGTTCAGCGCCGGCGTTATCGGCCCGCGGCGCAGGCGGCCGCGTTCAGCGGCCGGGGCCGACGTCGATGAACTGCAGGAACTCGGCGCGGGTGCGCGCGTCCTCGCGGAAGCTGCCGAGCATCTTCGAGGTGATCATGCTGACCCCGCGCTTGTGCACGCCGCGCGTGGTCATGCATTCGTGCGCGCCTTCGACCACCACGCCGACGCCGCGCGGCTGCAGCACGCGCTGGATGCAGTCGGCGATCTGCGCGGTCATCTTCTCCTGCACCTGGAAGCGGCGCGCGTAGGCGTCCACCACCCGCGCCAGCTTGCTGATCCCGACCACCTTGCCGTCCGGCAGATAGCCCACGTGGACCTTGCCGATGATCGGCGCCATGTGGTGCTCGCAGTGCGACTCGAACTCGATGTCGCGCAGCACGATCAGCTCGTCGTAGCCCTCGACTTCCTCGAAGGTGCGCAGCAGGTACTCGTCGGGGTCGAGCGTGTAGCCGCTGAACCAGTCGCGGTAGGCCTTGGCCACGCGGCGCGGGGTGTCGAGCAGGCCCTCGCGCGCGGGATCCTCGCCCGCCCACCGCAGCAGGGTGCGGATCGCCTCCTCGGCGGCGTCCTGGCCGACGGCGTCGGCGCGCGGCGCGGTCGGCGCGCTGGAAGGGATCGGCGGCAGCTTGGCACTCATGACGCGGAACATCCTCGCGGCCCCCGCGGGCGCGGGGTGGGGACGCATCCTACCAAGCGCACCAGCGCGCGCCCGGATTCGCTGTGCAAAGTCCGCGTGGCGGTCTCAGTGCGTCGCGGTGCCGCGCTGGGGACGGCGCCGGCGCGCATCGTCGAGCGATTCCCAGGCGTGCGCCACCGCCGGCCGCGCGTCGCGCCAGGACAGCCGCGAGCCGAAGCGGGCGTTGGCTTCCCAGCCGCCCTGCAGCTCGCTTTCGGCCGCCTCCAGCGCCTGGCCCTGGTAACGCTCCCAGGTCTCCAGGCCGTAGCGGTAGGCCGGGGCGTAGTCGTTCCAGTCGAAGCCGTCGACGTAGTACGGCATGGTGTGGTGGATCTGCCGGAAGCGGCCGAGGTCGTCGCGCGGATCCACCGCCTCCGCGGCGCGATCGCCCCACACCGCGCCGAGCGCGCCGCCCGCGGCCGCGCCGACCGCCAGCCCGGGAACGCCCGCGACCACCGCGCCCAGCGCGGCCCCGGCCGCGCCGCCGGCGAGCGCCGCACTGCCGGCGCCGAGGATGTGGTCCTTCTTCAGCGTGCTCATGCGCGTGCTCCTGTCGTGTGCTTCGACGCTACGACCGGATTTGTTTGCGGCCGGTGAAGCGGCAGCGACCGTTCAGGCGAACGATCGTTCGAGCAGCGCGTAGCCGGCGTCGACCATGCCGAGCGCGGCGTAGGTGCGCTGCGCGGCGTCGTTGCCGCGCTCCACGTACAGGCGCAGGCCGACCACGCCGGGCGTCGCCCGCGCCTGCGCCTCCACGTGCCGGTAGAGCGCGGCGAACACGCCGCGGCGGCGCTGCTCCGGCGGCACGTACACGCTCTGGATCCACCACCAGTCGCCGTTGCGCCAGTCGCTCCACTCGCGCGTCACCATCAGGGTGCCGACCGCGGTGGCGATGGTCTCGTGGCCGGCCACCGCGGCGTCGTCCATCGCAATGAAGTAGCGCGCGCGCTGCGGGTCGGCGATGCCGGCGGCGACCCCGGCGCGCACGGTGCCCGGGTCGAGCCGCTTGTGCTCGGTCTCCCACGCCATCGCCGCCGCCCACTGCGCGAGCAGGTCGGCGTCCGCCGGGGCGGCGACGCGGACGCGGAAGCCGGCTTTCGTCGTCACTGCTGCGCGGTGATCACGCCGCAGGCGATGCGCGCGCCGGAGTTGCCGGACGGCTGGGAAGCGTAGTCGTCGGGATCGGCGTGGACGACCAGCGCGCGGCCGAGGATGTCGTGCGCCGGATCGCCGCCGAGGCTGACGCCCGGCACGTGCAGGTTGACGTGGGCGACGCCGTTGGCGTCGGCGGTGATGTTGTCCATGTCGCCCGCGTGGTGCGGCGGCGTGCCCGGGTTGCCGTGCGGCGCGCCGGCCGGGTTGAAGTGGCCACCGGCGCTGGACGCGTCGGCCGCGCCGCAGTCGCCCTTCTCGTGGATGTGGAAGCCGTGGGTGCTGTTGGGCGCCAGGCCGCCGAGCTCGCCGGCGATGTGCACGCCCTGGCCCATCGCCATCAGCTGCAGGCGGCCGCTGACCAGGGTGCCGGACGCAGGCGCGACGTTGGCGATCGCGTTGCCGACGGCGGCCGTCGCGGCGGGGGCCGCGGTGTCCGCCTCGTCGGCGGCGTTCTGCGGCGAGGACGCGCAGCCGGCGAGGCCGACCGCGGCGAGGCTGGCGAGCAGGAAGGTGCGCATGGCGGGCTCCTTGTCCGGGAAAACGGAAACCTTAACCGCTGCGGCGCGCGCGCGGGTGAAACCCCGCCCTGTCCTCGTAGAACGGAGCTTGCTCCGCTCGGGCGGATACCGGCGGCGGCCGAAGGCAGCGGAGCAAGCCCGCTCTAGGGGCATGGCGGCGGCGCGGCTACCTGCGCGGGCCGAGCTTGCGGGTGAGCGTGTTGCGGCCGAGGCCGAGCAGCACGGCGGCCTCGCTGCGGCGGCCGCGGGTGCGCTCCAGCGCGGCCTCGAACAGCACCCGCTCCATCCGCTCGCGCGCGTCGGCGTGCAGTTCGCGGCGACCGGCGGCGAGCTGGGCGCGGGCCCACGCGGCGAGCGCGTGCTCCCAGGCGTCGCCGGGCAGCGCGGAGGCGGGCGCCTCGCCGAGCGCGTCGCCGACGTCGGCGACGCCGATGATGCGGCCGGGCGCGAGCGCGGCCAGCCGCCAGCACAGGTTCTCCAGCTCGCGCACGTTGCCGGGCCAGGCGTGCGCCTGCAGGCGCGCGAGGGCCGCCTCGGACAGGCGCTTGGCCGGCACCCCGAGGCGCTGCGCCGCGCCGGCGAGGAAGCGCGCGGCCAGCAGCGGCACGTCCTCGCGGCGTTCGCGCAGCGGCGGCAGGCGCAGCCGCACCACGTCGAGCCGGTGCAGCAGGTCGGCGCGGAAGCGGCCGTCGGCGACCAGCGCCTCCAGCGGCTGGTGGGTCGCGGCGATCACCCGCACGTCCACCCGGATCAGCTCGCGCCCGCCGACGCGGAAGAACTCGCCTTCGGCCAGCACGCGCAGCAGCCGCGTCTGCAGCGGCAGCGGCATGTCGCCGATCTCGTCGAGAAACAGGGTGCCGCCGTCGGCCTGCTCGAAGCGGCCGACATGGCGGCGGGTGGCGCCGGTGAAGGCGCCCGCCTCGTGGCCGAACAGCTCGCTTTCCAGCAACTCGGACGGGATCGCCGCGGTGTTGAGCGCGACGAAGGATTTGCGCGCGCGCGGCGATTCGCGGTGCAGCGCGCGCGCGACCAGCTCCTTGCCGGTCCCGGTCTCGCCGGTGACGAGCACGTTGAGCGGCGCCTGCGCGAGCCGGCCGATGCTGCGGAACAGGGTCTGCATCGCCGGCGTGGCGCCGATCAGCGCGTCGTTCGCGGGCGCAGGGGTCCCGGCGCGCGGCGCCATGCCATCGGCCGCGGCGTCCGGCGTCTGCGGCCGGGTCGCCGCCAGCACGCGCGCCGCCAGCGCGACCGCGTCGTCGAGGTCGAACGGTTTGGACAGGAATTCGTGCGCGCCGCCGCGGAACGCGCCGGCGGTGCTGGCGACGTCGGTGTAGGCGCTCATCACGATCACCGGCAGCCGCGGCCGGCGCACCTTCAGCTGTTCGAGCAGGGCGAGGCCGTCTTCGCCCGGCATGCGCACGTCGGTGAACAGCAGCTCGGGCATCGCGTCCTCGCCGCGCGCGTCCAGCGCGGCGAGCGCGTCGGCGGCGCCGGCGAAGGCCTGCACGGCGTGGCCGGCGTCCTGCAGCGCGGCGGCGAGCACGAAGCGCACCGCGCGGTCGTCGTCGACGATCCAGATGCGCGCGGGCGGGGTCGGGTCAGCGCGGTTCGCCATCGTCGCCTCCGGCCAGCGGCAGCAGCAGGGTGAACACGGTATGGCCCGGGCGCGAGCGGTAGGCGAGCGAGCCGCGGTGCTCGCGCGCGACCTGCTGCGCCAGCGCGAGGCCGAGGCCGCTGCCTTCCGCGCGCCCGCTGACCAGCGGCAGGAAGATGCGTTCGGCCAGGTCCTCCGGCACGCCGCGGCCGTCGTCGGCGATCTCCAGGCGCAGCGCCAGCGGCAGCACCTCCTCGCCGATGCGCAGGCCGTGTTCGGCGCGGGTGCGCAGGGTGACGGTCGCGGCGCCGGCCTCGATCGCGTTGCGCACCAGGTTCCACAGCGCCTGTGCCAAGCGGTCGAAGTCGCCGGCCAGTTCCGGCAGCGACGGGTCGTAATCGCGCACCAGCCGCACCGCCCAGCCGGCCTCGCTCTCGGCCAGGCGCAGCACCCGCTCGAGCACGGCGTGGATATTGACGGGCTCCGGCGGTCGCGCGGGCTGCGGCGACAGCAGGCGGTCGAGCAGCGCGGACAGGCGCCCGACCTCGGCCTCGATCAGCGCGGTCAGCTCGCGCGTGGCGGCGTCCTCGTGCCGGCGCGCCAGCAGCTGCGCCGCGCCCTTCAGCCCGGCCAGCGGATTGCGCAACTCGTGGGCCAGGCCCTTGAGCGCGGCCGCGAGCGCGGCCGGCAGGGCGAGCGCGGGATCCTCGCCGGGAAATTCGGCGACCGGATGCGCCTCCAGCAGCCAGCCGCCGTCCTCGCGCCGGCTCAGCGCCGCGTCGGCGAAGCGCGGCTCGCCGCCCGGGAAGGCGAGCGCGAGCCGGCGCAGGCGCACCCCGTCCGCGGCAGGCGCCGCCAGCTGCCGCGCCAGCGCGTCGCCGTCCGACTCCAGCGAAGCCAGCGGCACCCCGGCCAGCCGCCGCGCGCCGACTCCGAGCCAGCGCGCGAAGGCCGGATTGGCGCCGGCGACGCGCCCGTCGGCGTCCGCCCAGGCGACCGGGGTGTCGAGCACGTCGAGGGAGGGCGCGTCGGCCATGCACCATTATGGGGCAGCCACCGCGCGGCGGGGCCAGCTTGGCACCATCGGGACCGGTGCCGTGCCTTGGGGGCCGCCCATGCGATGACGACCCGGGACCGGCCGCGGCACCAAGATGGCCGCGCTCAGGGCTGCCGCGTCAGCGCATACAGGATCCGCGCGTCCTCCGCGTCCAGCACCTCGCCCTCGTCGCCACGGAAATGGCGGTGGAAGGCGCGCACGGTGGCGACGCGGCCCGGCGTGTCGTCCTGCTCCAGCGGATAGCCGAGCAGGCGCAGCGCGTTCCACGGATCGAAGCCCGCGGGCGGATCGATCAGCTCGCCGCGCGGCCACATGCCGAAGCCCGCGTCGGCGAGTTGCTTCCACGGGAAGCGGAAGCCCGGATCGCGCTTGCGGGTGGGCGCTAAGTCGGCATGCGCGACGATCTGCGTGCGCGGAATGTCCAGCCGCGTGCACAGGTCATCGAGCAGGCGCAGCAGGCTGGCGATCTGCGCGGGCGCGAACGGCGACGCGCCGTCGTTGTCGAGCTCGATGCCGATCGACGCCGAGTTGACGTCGGTGATCGTGCCCCAGCGGCCCGGGCCCGCGTGCCAGGCGCGCTCGGTGTCGGCGACCAGCTGGTACAGCGCGCCGTCGCGGCCGACCAGGTAGTGCGCGCTGACCGGCCCGCCGCTGTTGGCGGTGCGCAGGGTGTCCAGGCTTTCCCGCACCGACTCCTGCTCGGTCGCGTGGATCACGATCAGGACCGGGCGCCGCGGTTCGAAGTTGGGCGACGGCACCCATTGCGCCATCGGGTTGCGTGGCGCGTGCGCGCAGGCGGCGAGCAGGACGACGGCGAGGACGGGGAGGAGTCGGCGCATGCGCCCGATTGCAACCGCGTTGCGCCCGCAATGCAACTCAGGCCGCGTGGCGCGGCTTGCGGCGCTGGTCCGGGCCGGCACCGGAATGCTCGTCGCGGGTGCCCTCGTCGTCCGCGTCCCCGGCCGCGCGCCCGATCACCCAGCGGTTGGCCCAGTCGCACAGCCGCTGGTGGTAGTCGACGCGATGGCTCGGCTTGCCGCTCTCCGCGAGACCGTGGCTGGCACCCGGATAGACGACGAGCTCGGCCGGCGCGTCGCTGCAGCGGACCAGGTTGGCGAACAGCTCCTCCGCCTGCCCGAGCGGGCAACGGCCATCGTCCTCGCCCTGCAGGATCAGGGTCGGCGTGGTGGCGTTCGCGCAATGTGTGACCGGCGACAGCGCACGGCCGCGCGCGGCGACCTCGTGCAGTTCGCCGCCCATCGCGTAGGGCGTGACGTAGTAGCCGGTGTCGGAGGTGCCGGCGTGGGAGAGGATGTTGGCGACAGGCGCCGACACGATCGCCGCCTTGAAGCGGCCCGTGTGGCCGATCGCCCAGGCGCTGAGGTAGCCGCCGTAGGACTTGCCGGTGATCGCGAGGCGGTGGTCGGCAATGCCTTCCCGCTGCAGCGTATCGATCACCGCCTCGAACTGCGGAAAGTCGAGTTCGCCCCAGTGTCCGCAGATCCGGCGCGCGAAGTCGGCGCCGTAGCCGCTGGAGCCGACCGCGTTCGGCGCCAGCACCGCCCAGCCGTCCGACAGCAGCGGATACCAGTAGGTGTGCATCGCGAAGTCGGCGAGCACGCCGCTCTGCGGGCCGCCGTGCGCGTCCACCAGCAGCGGACAAGGCGGTTTGCCGTGCGCGGGCAGCAGCAACCAGGCGTCGATCTTCTCCTCGCCGCCGTGGCCGTCGGGCACCGCGAAGCGGCGCTTGCGCACATGCGGCCGCGCGCGCTGACCGAACCACTTGCGGTTGAACGCGCTGTGCCGGCGCGCGTCGCCGCCGTCCCAGGAAACGCTGTACAGCTCGTCGGTCCAGCGCATGCTGGTCGCGCTGTAGACCAGGCGATCGCCGCAGGGCGCGAGGCCGAAGGCCTGGCGCAGGCCGTCGCGCAGGCGGGTGACGGTGCCACTGCCGGTATCGACGATCGCCAGCGGCTGCAGGCCGCGGTGCACGCAGATCACCGCCAGGCGCCGGCCGTCCGGATGCCAGACGATGCTGCTGGCGGTGGCGAGCTCGAAGTCGTCGCCGCCGAGCAGGCGCGGCGCGCCGTCGCCTTTGGCGTCCAGCAGCCACAGCTGCGTGCGGGCGCTGCCTTCGGTGCGGCTCGCGATCAGTGCCAGGCGCGTGCCGTCCGGCGACCACGCGAGCTTCTGCACCGAGGCGAGGTCGCTGGTGCGCTGGCGCGGCCTGCCGCCGTCGGCATCCGCCAGCCACAGGTCCTTCCAGTGGCGCTGGCGCCCGCTGCGGTTGCGGACGAACGCCAGGTGCGTGCCCTGCGGCGACCAGGCCGCCCCGCTCACGTCGAAGTCGCCCTCCGCCAGCGCCGCCATTTCCCCGCTGCGCGCGTCCGCCGCGAACAGGTGCACGCGCTTGCCGACGATCACCCCGCTGCCGTCCTTCTTCCAGGGAAGGAAGCGCGCGACCTGGGGCGCGTCCTTGCCGCTGGCGCTGTCGCGGGTGCGCTGGCGCGCGTCGCGGTCGCCTTCGCCGGGCCTCTCGCTGCAGTCCACGTCCGCGGTCAGCAGCAATCGCTTGCCGTCGGGCGACCAGCCTTCGATGGTGGCCAGCCTGTGCTCGCTGGCGGTGAGCGCACGCGCCTCGCCGCCGTCGAGCGCCATCAGCTGCACCTGCATGCCGCCGTCACCGCGCGAGGCGAGGAAGGCGAGGCGCTCGCCCCCGGGATCGAGCGTGGGCGACTTGGCGCTGGTGGTGCTGGCGGTCAGCCGCCGCGGCCTGTCGTCGCGGGCGAGGTCGAGGCCCCATGCGATCGAACGGTAGGTTTCTTCGCCGCGCAGCGCGCGGGTCACCTTGAACACCATCCGCGGGTGCGCGGTCGAGCCGGACAGGCCTCCGAGAATGCGGTGCCGGTAGATGTCGTCCGGGGTGAATGGCTGCATTGCGCGCTCCTTCGAGAAGAGCGCCCACCATCCGCGCAGCCGCGTCAACGGCGCGCGCACTCAGCGCCTGCCTGTCCGGCAACGACGCGGTCGTCGCCTGCTTGAATCTGAACTGACTGAATGCCGTTGACGAGGATGAACGCGCGCGTCTCCACGCATCGCTCATCGCCGCCTGTCCATTGTCGTTCCCACCGACGACCGGTCGGATTCGAGGAGTGAGGAACATGGCCAACAACCAGAACCGCGAAGGCAACAACAACAACCGCCAGGACGGCGGCATGAACCGCCAGGAAGGTGGCAACCAGCAGCGCCAGGCGGGTGGTTCCAACCGCGAGGAAGGCGGCAACCAGCAGCGCCAGGCCGGCGGCTCCAACCGCGAGGAAGGCGGCTCCAACCGTCAGGGCGGCCAGCAGAACCGCTGACGCATCCGCTGCGCGCGCCACGCGCGCAGAGGCAAAAAAGCCCGGGCATGCCCGGGCTTTTTCTTGCGGCGTCGGCCCGCGTGGCGCGGCCGCCGTCAGATCGTGTAGTACATCTGGTACTCGAGCGGGTGGGTCGCCGCGCGGAACGCGGTGACCTCCTTCAGCTTGAGCGCGATGTAGGCGTCGATCAGGTCGTCGGTGAACACGCCGCCGGCCTTCAGGAACTCGCGGTCCTTGTCCAGCGCTTCCAGCGCCTGGTCCAGCGAGTGGCACACGGTGGGGATGTTCTTCTCCTCCTCCGGCGGCAGGTCGTACAGGTCTTTGTCGCTCGGCGCGCCCGGGTCGATCTGGTTCCGGATGCCGTCCAGGCCGGCCATCATCAGCGCGGCGAAGGTCAGGTAGCCCGACTGCATCGGATCCGGGAAGCGGATCTCGATGCGGCGCGCCTTCGGATTGGCGACGTACGGGATGCGGCAGCTCGCCGAGCGGTTGGACGCCGAGTAGGCCAGCATCACCGGCGCCTCGAAGCCGGGCACGAGGCGCTTGTACGAGTTGGTGGTGGAGTTGGCGAACGCGTTGATCGCGCGCGCGTGCCTGAAGATGCCGCCGATGTACCAGAGCGCGGTCTGCGACAGGCCGCCGTAGCCGTCGCCGGTGAACAGGTTGGCGCCGCCCTTGGCCAGCGACATGTGCACGTGCATGCCGCTGCCGTTGTCGCCGACGATCGGCTTGGGCATGAAGGTCGCGGTCTTGCCGTGGCGGAAGGCGACGTTCTTGATCACGTACTTCATCGCCAGCAGCTCGTCGGCCTTGTGCACCAGCGTGTTGAAGCGGGTGCCGATCTCGCACTGGCCGGCGTTGGCCACCTCGTGGTGGTGGACCTCGACCTCGAGGCCGATCTGCGCGAGCGTCTTGCACATCTCGGCGCGCAGGTCGTGCAGCGAATCCAGCGGCGCGACCGGGAAGTAGCCGCCCTTCACCCCGGGGCGGTAGCCGCTGTTGCCGCCGGGATAGTCGCGCGAGGAATTCCAGTGCGCTTCCTCCGAATCGATGTGGAAGAAGGTGTGGCCCATCTCGTTGGCGTAGCGCACCGAATCGAAGATGAAGAACTCGGGTTCAGGGCCGAAGAACGCGGTGTCGGCGATGCCGCTGGCCTTGAGGAAGGCCTCGGCGCGGCGGGCGACGCCGCGCGGGTCGCGGCTGTAGGCCTGCATGGTCGCCGGATCGAGGATGTCGCACACCAGCACCAGGGTCGGGTCGGCGGTGAACGGATCGAGGTAGGCGCTGGACGGATCCGGCAGCAGCACCATGTCCGACTGGTGGATGCCCCGCCAGCCGGCGATCGAGCTGCCGTCGAACATCTTGCCGTCCTCGAACAGCGAGGCGTCGACGATCGACTTGGGAAAGGTCACGTGGTGCTGCACGCCGCGCATGTCGGCGAAGCGCAGGTCGACCCACTCGACGGCGTGGTCCTTGATGAGCTTTTCGATGGTTTCGATGGACATGGGAGGCTCGGTAGGGGCTAGGGGCTAGGGGCTAGGGG
>DATLJD010000004.1:0-26292 GCA_035539135.1 Lysobacteraceae bacterium | reverse complement strand
CGAGCGACCGGGAGGGCGGGGGTGTTGCGTCAGCGCGCCATGGATGGCGCGCGCCCGCATCTGGGCATGGGTGAGCACGGGCGGCTTGCGCGGCACTGCCGCGCGCCCGTGCGAACGCCCGGCGCGCTGCGCCGGGCCGGGAGAGCCGCGCAGCGGCGTCCCAGCTAAGGGAAAAGCAATACCCCCGCCCTCCCGGGCGCGGGCCCGGGAGGTTTGGCCGCTCTTTTTAAAGGGCCACGCTGGAACGCGGACCGACCCATCCCGCCGGGCTAGAATGCCGGGCCCCCCGCCCACGGCCATCGCATGACCCCGCCCGTCTCCGAGCTGGTCGACCTGCTTTCGCTCGAACGCCTCGAGGACAACCTGTTCCGCGGCCAGAGCCGCGACATCGGCACCAAGTACGTGTTCGGCGGACAGGTGCTCGGGCAGGCGCTGTCCGCCGCGCAGGCGACCATGGAGCAGCCGCGCGACGCGCATTCGCTGCACGCCTACTTCCTGCGCGCCGGCGACATCGAACATCCAATCGTCTATTTCGTCGACCGCACCCGCGACGGCGGCAGCTTTTCGGTGCGGCGGGTCACCGCGATCCAGCACGGCCAGGTGATCTTCTTCTGCGCGGCGTCCTTCCACGAGCCGCAGACCGGCGCCAGCCACCAGCTGTCGATGCCGGAAGTGCCGATGCCCGAGGACATCGAGCCGGCCAAGGGAGTGGCGCCCGAGGTGCTGGCGACGCTGCCGGACAAGGTCCAGCGCTGGCTGTCGCGGATGGGGCCGTTCGAGTTCCGCCACGTCTATCCGCGCGACGAACTGAACCCGCCCAAGCGGCCGCCCTACCAGCAGGTGTGGTTCCGCCTGGTGGACAAGGTCGGCGACGCACCGGAACTGCACCGCGCGCTGCTCGCCTACGCCTCCGACTTCCACCTGCTCGGCACCGCGACCTTCCCGCACGGCATCAGCTATTACCAGCCGAACGTGCAGATGGCGTCGCTGGACCACGCGATGTGGTACCACCGTCCGTTCCGCGTGGACGACTGGCTGCTGTATTCGCTGGACAGCCCGAGCGCGCAGGACGCGCGCGGCCTCGCCCGCGGCCTGATCTACGACCGTAAGGGCCGGCTGGTCGCCAGCACCGCGCAGGAAGGGCTGATCCGCGTCGTCGCCGACGCCGAACGCGCCTCGCACGTACCCAAGGCCTGACGCATGCGCCAGGTCTTTTCCAGCCCGCGCCTGGAGAACGTCGAACGCGTCGCCCAGTTGCTGGAGGAGGCGGGCATCGAGACCCGCGTCACCCACGGCCGCTCCTACCGCGGCGGCCTGCGCGGCAACTTCAGCTACCGCGAGGGCGCGCGCGAGGGCCCGACCCCGGCGGTATGGATCGTCCGCTCGGAAGACCAGGTGCGTGGCCGCGCGATCCTGCGCGAGGCGGGGCTGATCGAATCCACCCGCACGCCGTCGGGCAGCTTCCTGCCGGAGACCCTGCACCGGCGCGACGAGAAGCTGCGCGACGCCGGCGACAAGCGCGCGCTGCGGCTCAAGCTGGGGCTGCTGCTGGTGATCGCGGTAGTGATCGCGCTGGCCTTCCTCGCCCTGCACGAGTCGACCCCGACCGCACCCACCCCGCCGCCCTTGCCAGCCGGCGCCGCGGCCACGCCGGACGCGCTCGCGCGCGCGGTGCTCGCCGGCGAACTGCCGACCCGTGCCGGCCAGGCCGTGTGCCTGTCGGTGGACGGCCACGACCCGGCGCCCGCGCTGCTGGCGGCGCTGCCGCCGACGCCGGGCAGCGTCGTGCCCGCCTCGGGCTGCGCGCCGGGCACGCCCACGCTCGCCATCCACGGCTACCGCCCGCATGCGGCGAACGGTGCCGGCACGATCGTGCTCGAACGCACGGGCACGGGCGGCATGGCGGTGACGCACCAGTACGACGTGCGTCCGGACGACGATGGCTGGCGGGTGATCGAACCGTACCAGTGAGGTGCGGTTCCGGCACGGTACGCCGCTCCGACGCTGCGTGCCGACGTCGCGTTGATCGCGCCGCGTTCACGCGCCGCGCGCGCTATGCTGCCGGCATGGGCGGCGGCAACACCAGGACGACGGCGGACGCGGGTTACGACGACCTGCGCGTCTTCCATACCGGCGACCACCCCTGTGGCTACTGGCCGGGGCGTCAGGCGCGCGACCTCGTGCTGGATCCGCGCGACACGCGCCTGCCGCGGCTGTATCCGCTGGCGCTGGGCTGGGGCTTCCGCCGTTCCGGCGACCTCGTCTACCGCCCGCACTGCCTGGGCTGCCGCGCCTGCGTCGCGGTGCGCATCCCGGTCGCGGACTTCACACCGGACCGCAGCCAGCGCCGCTGCCTCGCGCGCAACGCCGACGTCGTCGCCCGCGTGCTGCCCGCCGAGCGCACCGACGAGCACTTCGCGCTCTATCGCCGCTACCTCGCCGCGCGCCATCCCGGCGGCGGGATGGACACCCACGGCGTCGCCGAGTTCGACCAGTTCCTGATCGGCGGCTGGTGCGAAGGGCGCTTCCTCGAACTGCGCGAGCACGACAGCCACCGGCTGCTCGGGGTCGCGGTCACCGACCTCGCCGACGACGCGCTGTCGGCGGTCTATACCTTCTTCGAGCCGGACGAAGCCGCGCGCGGGCTCGGCACGCTGGCGATCCTGCAGCAGATCGCATGGGCACGCCGCGACGGCCGCAGCCACCTCTACCTCGGCTACTGGATCGCCGGCCACGACAAGATGGACTACAAGCGCCGGTTTCGCCCGCTCGAGGGTTTCGACGGGCGCCAGTGGCGGCGGATGTCGTTCGAACGCTGAGCGAGCGAAAACCATTCGGTCGTTGGGCGCGCCCAGGCATCGTGAGCGCGCCGGGCGGGAGAGGCGGTCGGGACACGCCGTGAATCCTTCCATGGAGCTCGGATGCGGCATCCATGCCGCATACGGTCCTGCCCACCTCTCCCACCCGACGCGCCCTGCGCTTCAGCGCGTCCTGTCCGTCCGCTAGCCCTCCGGCCCCTCGCCACCGGTCGCGGTCGCGGGCAGGCGGGTGCCGTCGGGCACCGCGTCGGGACGCGCGGCCGGCGGTGCGCCGGTCGGACCGACCGGCGGCAGCGCCGGCATCGGCGCGGGCTCGGTCTCGCGCGGGCCGAAGCCGAAGGTGCCGTCGCTCTGGCAGGACACGATCATGCGCACCATGTTGGTCGGCACCATGAGCTCGACCACGGTCCAGTGGCCGTCGCGGTTCTCGCGGCGCAGCGTCATCTCGATCAGCGAACCGCCGGTGTCGATCGCGTCGCACTGCACGTGGGTCCCGCGCGCGCTCTCGCGCAGGTAGGGCTTGATCGCTTCGCCCAGCGCATCCAGCGCGGCGTCGTGGAAGAAGACGGCGTATCCCTGGGCTTCGTTCATGACCACTCCGTGTAAAGCCTGATTGCGAGCATCTCAATCCGGCAGTAACTCGATCGTGAGCGCCGCGGCGGCGGCACGGGCGGTCGCGCGCGCGCTGTCGATGTCGGCGCCGCGCGCCAGCGTCACGCCGACCCTGCGATGGCCTGCGACCCTCGGCTTGCCGAACAGGCGCAACGCGGTGTCGGGCGCGGCCAGCGCGCCGGCCAGTCCGGAGAAGCGCGGCACGCCATGCCCTTCGGCCAGCAGCGCGCAGGACGCGGACGGGCCGAGCTGGCGGATCACCGGAATCGGCAGGCCGAGGATCGCGCGCGCGTGCAGCGCGAACTCGCTCAGGTCCTGCGAGGCCAGCGTGACCAGGCCGGTGTCGTGCGGCCGCGGCGAGACTTCGGAGAACCACACCTCATCGCCCTTGACGAAGAACTCGACGCCGAACACGCCCCAGCCGCCCAGCTCGCCGGTGACCTGGCGCGCGATCTCGTGCGCGCGCTCCAGCGCCAGCGGCGACATCGGCTGCGGCTGCCAGCTCTCGCGGTAGTCGCCGTCGCGCTGCAGGTGGCCGATCGGCGCGCAGAAAGTAGTGCCGGTGGCATGGCGCACGGTGAGCAGGGTGATCTCGTAGTCGAAGTCGACGAAGCCTTCGACGATCACCCGGCCGGCGCCGGCGCGGCCGCCGGTCTGCGCGTAGTCCCAGGCCGGCATCACCTCGTCCTGGCCGCGCACCAGGGTCTGGCCGTGACCGGAGGACGACATCACCGGCTTGACCACGCAGGGCAGGCCGATCTCGCGCACGGCCGCGCGGTAGTCGTCCGGCGTGTCGACGAAGCGGTACGGCGACACCGGCAGGCCGAGCGTCTCCGCGGCGAGCCGGCGGATGCCTTCGCGGTCCATGGTCAGCCGCGCCGCGCGCGCAGTCGGGATCACCCGCACGCCTTCGCCGCGTTCGGCGAACTCGCGCTCCAGTTCGACCAGGGTCGGCGTGTGGATCGCCTCGATCTCCGGCACGATCAGGTGCGGCCGTTCGGCCGCGACCAGCGCGCGGATCGCGGCGCCGTCGAGCATGTCGATCACGTGGCTGCGGTGGGCGACCTGCATCGCCGGCGCGTCGGCGTAACGGTCGGCGGCGATCACCTCGACGCCGAAGCGCTGCAGCTCGATCGCCACCTCCTTGCCGAGCTCGCCCGAGCCGAGCAACAGCACCCGGGTCGCGTGGGGGGAAAGCGGCGTTCCGATCGTGGGCATGGGCTGTCCGGCGCGGAAAAGGGCGACAGTCTAAGCGTTCGCCGGGGCGGTTCATGCCGTCGGGCACGCATGCGATGCTTGGGCGATGGCCGCGCCCCGCCTCCCTCGCCGCTTCACGCCGACGCTGGCGCTGGCCCTGCTGCTGGTGGCCTGCGGCGCGCCCTCGCTGCCGTTCGCCCAGCTGTCGGGCGTGCTGCTGGACCGGCGCCTGGACGAGGTCAGCGGGCTGGCCGCCTCGCGCGTGCACGCGGACACCCTGTGGGCGCTCAACGACGGCGGTAACGCGCCGGTGCTGTACGCGATCGGCAAGCGCGGCGGGTTGCGCGCGCAGTACCGCGTCCGCGGCGTGGCCAACACCGACTGGGAGGACCTGTCCGCGTTCGAACTCGACGGCCGCCACTACCTGCTGATCGCCGACACCGGCGACAACGGCGGCCTGCGCCACACCGTGCAGTTGCACGTGGTGGAGGAGCCGCGCGAACTCGCGGGCGGCACCCTCGTTCCCGCCTGGTCGGTCGCTTTCCGCTGGCCGGACGGCGCGCGCGACTGCGAGGCGGTCGCGGTGGACGCCGCGCGCGGGCAGGTGCTGCTGGTGTCGAAGAAGCGCCGGCCGCCGGAGCTGTTCGTGCTGCCGCTGCGGCCGAAGCGCGCGGGGCTGCAGGTCGCGCGCCGGGTCGGCCGCCTGGCCGGCGTGCCGGCGCCGGATCCCGACGCCGCGCGCGACAACCCGCGCGCCGAGCGCCTGCTGCACCAGCCGACCGCGGCGGACCTCGCGCCCGACGGCCGCACCCTCGCGGTGCTCACCTATTCCGAGCTGCTGCTCTACCGCCGCCGGGGCGACGAGGGCTGGGCGCGCGCCGTGGCCCGGCGCCCGGCCGTGCATCCCCTGCCCTGGCTGCCGCAGGCCGAGGCCCTGGCCTGGACCCCGGCCGGGCAGGCGTTGTACGCCACCGGCGAATCACGGCCGGCTCCGCTGTTCTATCTCAACCCCTAGAAGGTTGCGAGAGCGCGGCAAGCGCGGCGGACGGGAAAGGCCGGCAGGACACGCCGTGAATCCATCCATGGAGGCTCGGATGCGCCATCCATGGCGCATACGGTCCTGCCGACCTCTCCCGCCCGCCACGCCCCAGGCGCACCGGGTGGCCCGACTTGCAAGTTAGATATCATTTTGATATCAATACATCGCAAGCCCGATCCGGCCACCAGCGAGACCAGACCATGAAAGAAAACCCCATCCGCTCCCTCCCGGGCATCCCGTTCCTGCTGGCGGTGATCCTGATCGCCGCGTTCGGCATCTGGCTGCTGGTCACCGGCATCGGGCCGGACGCCGAGGCCAACGGCCCGGCCTCCGTCGCCGGCATCCTCGCCGGCATCCTGGTGCTGGTGCTGGCCTTCTTCAGCCTGATCGGCCTGTACACCGTGCAGCCCAACCAGGCGGCGGTGCTGAGCCTGTTCGGCAAGTACGTCGGCACCGTCAAGCACGACGGCCTGCGCTGGAACAACCCGTTCTTCTCCAAGAAGAAGGTGTCCCTGCGCGTGCGCAACTTCGAGAGCGGCAAGCTCAAGGTCAACGAGCTCGACGGCAGCCCGATCGAGATCGCCGCGGTGATCGTCTGGCAGGTGATGGACAGCGCGGAAGCCGTCTACAACGTGGACGACTACGAGAGCTTCGTGCACATCCAGTCCGAGTCCGCGCTGCGCGCGATGGCGACCAGCTACCCCTACGACGCGCACGAGGACGGCCAGCTCGCCCTGCGCAGCCATGCCGCCGAGATCTCGCAGCACCTCAAGGAGGAGCTGCAGGAGCGCCTGACCGACGCCGGCGTCGCCGTCATCGACGCGCGCATCAGCCACCTCGCCTACGCGCCCGAGATCGCCCAGGCGATGCTGCAGCGCCAGCAGGCCAACGCGATCATCGCCGCGCGCACCCGCATCGTCGCCGGCGCAGTCGGCATGGTCGAGATGGCGCTGGCCGAACTGCAGAAGAACGGCGTGGTCTCGCTCGACGAGGAACGCAAGGCGCAGATGGTCAGCAACCTGCTGGTGGTGCTGTGCGGCGAGCGCGCGACCCAGCCGGTGGTCAACGCCGGCACTCTTTACTAGTCGCACATCCATGCGCAAAAGCCCGCACATCCCTGTGCGGACTTTTCACAAGAGCACTCCATGGCGGAAAAAAAGGCCTATCCCCTTCGCATCAACGCCGACGTGCTGGCGGCGGCGCAGCGCTGGGCCGACGACGAGCTGCGCAGCCTCAACGCGCAGATCGAGTACGTGCTGCGCGACGCGCTGCGCAAGGCGGGGCGGCTGAAGCCGCCCGCGACGGACGACAGGGAGGAATCGAAATGAGCGGACGCTGGCAACACAAGGTGGTGGAAATCCCGGTCAAGCTGTTCGGCGGCTCGCTGGCCGAGCGCATGCAGGCCGAACTGGACCGGCTGGGGCCGCTGGGCTGGGAACTGGTCGCCGTGTCGCAGGCCAGCCCGGTGGACGCAATGCGCCTGTTCCTGAAGAAAGAGGCCTGAGGTGGCCACGGTGCTCGAGCTCGAGGCACCTCCGGCGCGTGCGCGCGCCTGGCTGTTCGCGCTCGCGGTCGGGCTCCCGGGGCTGGGCCTGCTGGTGGCCTTCGCCTGGCATGGCGGCCCGCGCCTGTGGTGGCCGGGCACGGGCATCCACCTGGTCGACCAGGCGATCGCGATCGCCGTGCCGCTGCTGGTGCTGCTCGCCGTGTGGTCGGCCCTCGCGCTCGCCTTCAAGCGCCACCGGATCGAAGCCGCCGACGGCGTGGTGACGGTGGTCGCGGGCTGGCACCGGGCCCGGCTCAACGTCGCCGAGTTGCGCCTGGACCAGGCGCGCGTCGGCGCCCTCGACGAGCATCCGGAGTGGAAGCCGTGGCTGAAGAGCAACGGCATGGCGGTACCGGGCTTCCGCGCAGGCTGGTTCCGCACCCGCGGCTTCCAGCGCGTGTTCGCGTGCATCACCGACGGCGAGCGGGTGCTGTGGCTCCCGACCGCGCGCAAGCACGCGCTGCTGCTGCAGGCGGCCAGGCCGCAGGAGTTGCTGGCGCGCCTGCGTGCATTGGCGCCGCCCGCCGCGCACGGCTAACCTGCGCGGATGCGCGCCGTCGCCGACATCCTGGTCAACACGCCGGAGATCGAACTGTGGCCGGCGCGCCTGCTGCACGCACGCGCCAGCCACGACGCGCGCGCCCTCGCCCGCGCGGACCGCGTGCTGCGCCGCAAGCGCGACGGCGCCTACCTCGCCATCGTCACCCGCGGCGTCCTGCAGCCGCTGCGCCCGCGCCACGCGCGCGCCCCGGGGCTCGACGCCGCCATGGCCGCGCTGCGCCGCTTGCCCACGCCGCGCCGCGACGGCGCCGACCCGGTCGCCACCCTGCCGTTGTCGCGGCTGCAGGATCGCCTGCAGCG
The DNA here is from genome assembly GCA_035539135.1 of Lysobacteraceae bacterium. Classification (GTDB taxonomy): domain Bacteria; phylum Pseudomonadota; class Gammaproteobacteria; order Xanthomonadales; family Xanthomonadaceae; genus JABFWF01. The sequence continues at coordinate 18,218 of DATLJD010000004.1, read as the reverse complement.
GCTGGGCCTGGATCCCGACCGGTACGCCGCGCGCACCGGCCTGCCGCTGGTGCCCGAGCCGGCCTGGCTCGCGCTCGCCGGCCACGACCGCTACCGGCGCCCGCTATGGCTGCATCCCGGCGCCGCCCGCGCCTGGCGCCGGCTGCGCGACGCCGCGTTGCGCGACGGCCTCGTGCTCGACGCGATCTCCGGCTATCGCAGCCACGACTACCAGCTCGGCATCTTCGAACGCAAGCTGGCGCGCGGGCTGACCGTCGACCAGATCCTGGCGGTCAACGCCGCGCCCGGCTACAGCGAGCACCACTCCGGCCGCGCGCTCGACCTCGGCACGCCCGGCGAGCCGCCGGCCGAAGCCTCCTTCGAGGACACCGCCGCCTTCGCCTGGCTGCAGGACCACGCCGCCAGCCATGGCTTCGTGATGAGCTATCCACGCGACAACCCGCACGGCATCGTCCACGAACCCTGGCACTGGTGCTGGCGCGGCTGAACCGGCGCGCCCGCTCCGCACCGCCGGTTCCCCGCAACGGCGACCCGGTCACGATTCCGCCCGCTACCCCTGTTCACCCCCGCGGCATCCGCAGCGTATGCTCGCCCGCATGTCCGCCACGCCGACCGAACGCGAACAGGACGCCGATCTCCCCGAGATCGCCGGCTACCGGCTGCTGCGCGTGCTCGGGCACGGCGGCATGTCGACCGTGTACCTGGGCGAGCAGGTCTCGCTGGAACGCGAAGTCGCGGTCAAGGTGATGCTGCCGGAGGCGCTGGCCGACGAGGTCAGCCGCCGTCGCTTCGAGAACGAGGCGCGCACCATCGCCCGGCTCGAGCATCCGCACATCGTCGGCATCCACGAGGTCGGGCGCACCAAGGCCGGCCTGCCCTACTACGCGATGCCGTACCTCGCGCGCGGCCACCTCGGCCAGCGCAGCTTCGCCGACGACGCCGACCAGGGCTTCCCGCGCGTGCGCGGCATCCTGCACGCGCTGCTCGCGGCGCTCGACTACGCGCACGCGCGCGGCATCGTGCACCGCGACGTCAAGGCCGAGAACGTCCTGTTCGACGAAGCCGAGCGGCCCCTGCTGGCCGATTTCGGCATCGCCCTGCGCCGTTTCGGCCCGCGCGTGACCACCGCCGGCATGGCGGTCGGCAGCACCGCCTACATGGCGCCGGAACAGGCACGCGGCGAGGAAGTGGACGCGCGCGCCGACCTGTACGCGGTCGGCGTGCTGGCGTGGGAAATGGTCACCGGGCAACTGCCCTTCGTGGCCGGCGACGCGCTGTCGATGGCGGTGATGCACGCGCAGGATCCGATCCCGCGGCTGCCGCGCCCGCTGCGCCACTGGCAACGCTTCTTCGACAAGGCGCTGGCCAAGTCGCCGAGCCAGCGCTTCCGCAACGCGCAGCAGATGCGCGAGGCGCTGGACCGGGTGCCGCGCCACGGCGGCGCGCCGATCGCCGCCGCCCTCGACAACGCGCGACACGCCGCCGGCCGTGTGCGGCGCTGGCCGATCACGGTCTGGCTGGGCCTGATGCTCGCCGGCGCGGCGGCGATCGGTTTCGCCCTGCGCGGCGGCCCCCCCGGCGGCGACGGTTTCTTCCGCGCCGTCCCCGGCGAGGCGAACGACCTGCCCACCCCGAGTGCGGCGTCCGGCCAGAACGTGGTCGCCGGCGACGTCGACCCGATGTTGCGGCCGCTGCCGGTATCCGACGCGCAGCGCTGGGTGGACGACGCGTCCCGCCAGCTCGCCTCGCGCAACCTCACCACGCCCGAAGACGCCAACGCCACCGCCAGCCTGATCGCAGGCTGGGCCGCCGACGCCTACCACCCGCGCCTGCCGGTGCTTACCGGCCAGGCGATCGACGCCCTCGCCGAACAGGCGGTGCGCCGCATCGGCACGGGCGACGGCGCGCGCGCGCGCGACTACGTCGGCCATGCCGAACGGCTCGCCAGGGCGGCACAGGGCAAGGCCGCGCCGGCGCTGGCGAAACTGCACGAGCGGGTGGACGCCGCGGTCCAGGCGCGGATCGCGGACGCCGCCCGCCATTTCGACCGCTCGCGCGCGCTGGCCACCGTCGCCGACGCGAAGACGCTGGGCCTGCCGGCGTCGCGGATCGCCGCGCTGGACGCGCAGGCGCGCGCCATCCCGGGCGTGGGCGACGCGCTGCCGGACGATCCCGGCATGCGCCTGGTGTCCGCGGCCAACGGCCTGGTCGCCGCCGCGACCCGCCAGGTCAGTCGCGCCGACTACGCGCGCTTCGCCGCCGCCACGGGGCGGGAGGCGGCCCTGTGCCGCACCCGCATCTCGCTGCTGCGGATCGTCAAGCCGATCTCGTGGAAGTCGCCCGGCTTCGAGCAGGTCGCATCGCAACCGGTGGTGTGCGTGTCCTGGGCCGACGCCAATGCCTACGCGCAGTGGCTGGGCCGCCGCACCGGCCACAGCTACCGCCTGCCTCGCGCCAGCGAGGCGCGCGCGCTGCCCGCCAGCGAACCCGGCAAGCCGATGGCCGAATGGCTGGACGAGTGCACCAGCGGCTGCCGCGAACGGCTCAGCGCGGGCCGCAGCTGGCGCGGAGAAAGCGGCCAGCGCGCGCTGGATCCCGAGCGCGGCTACGACGACGTCGGCTTCCGCCTGGCGCGCGAACTGTAGCCGCCGCCCGGCCTTTGCAACCGTCCGGCGACCGCCGGCGCCGACCCGCGTTTAGAATCCGCGCATGCCCGCCCCGCCCTCGACCGGACAGCGCCTGCAGCGCCTGTTCCTCACCGGCCTGCTCACCCTGCTGCCCATCTGGTTGACCTGGGTGGTGGTCAAGTTCGTGTTCGTCCTGCTGTCGGACATCAGCCGGCCGCTGATCGGGCCGGTGCTGCACAACATCGCGACCGGCCAGCCGCAGCGCTGGGGCTGGCTCAACGACAGCTGGGTGCAGACCGCGCTGGCATTGCTGGCGACGCTGGTGGTGATCCTGCTCTCGGGCTGGATGGCGCGGCGGGTGGTCGGGCAGCGGCTGCTGCGCTGGTTCGAGGCGCTGGTCGGCCGGATCCCGCTCGCCAGCACCGTGTACGGCAGCGCGCGCAAGCTGCTCGACATCCTGCAGACCCAGCCCGATGGCACCCAGCGCGTGGTGCTGATCGACTTCCCGCACCGGAACATGAAGTCGGTTGGCTTCGTCACCCGCATCCTGCGCGAGCAGGGCACCGGGCGCGAGCTGGCCGCCGTGTACGTGCCGACCACGCCCAACCCGACCTCCGGCTACCTCGAGGTGGTGCCGGTCGAGCAACTGACGCCGACCGACTGGAGCGTGGACCAGGCGATGAGTTTCATCATCTCCGGCGGCGCGGTCGCGCCGGACAGCATTCCGTTCGCGACGCCGGCGGCGCGCGCGGAGAGCGGAGGCTGAGCATGGACATGCCCGCTGCCGCCGCCACGCCGCCGCTGTCGGGCGCGCGGCGCGTGCTCGACGACCGCGCGACCCGTCTGTTCGTCGGCCTCGCCGCGTTCTTCTGCGTCAACGCCGCGCTCGCCGAGTTCATCGGCGTCAAGATCTTCGCGCTGGAGGACACCCTCGGCATCGCGCCGCTGGAATGGAACCTGTTCGGCCAGTCCGGTTCGCTGGACTTCACCGCCGGCACCCTGCTGTGGCCGATCGTGTTCATCATGACCGACACGGTCAACGAGTACTTCGGCCGCCGCGGCGTGCGCTTCATCAGCTGGCTGGCGGCGGGGCTGATCGCCTACGGCTTCGCGTTCGCCTTCGTCGCGATCCACCTGGCGCCGGCGGCGTGGTGGGTGGGCGTGGCCAAGGACCAGGGCGTGCCGGACTACCAGGCGGCGTTCGCCGCGGTGTTCGGCCAGGGGCTGTGGACGATCTGGGGCTCGCTGACCGCCTTCATCCTCGGCCAGCTGATCGACGTGCGGGTGTTCCACCGCATCCGCCGCGCGACCGGCGAGCGTCACGCCTGGCTGCGCGCGACCGGCTCCACCGCGGTGTCGCAACTGGTTGACAGTTTCGTCGTGCTCTACATCGCCTTCGTGCTCGGCCCGCAGCACTGGAAGATGGACCTGTTCCTCGCCGTGGGCACGCTCAACTACGTCTACAAGATGCTGGCGGCGATCGCGCTGATCCCGCTGCTGTACCTGGCGCGCGCCGGCATCCACCGCTACCTCGGCCGCGCCCGCGCCGACGAACTGCGCGCGCACGCCGCGGAAGGCTGAGTCAGTGCTCGCGCGGCGGCGCGAGTTCCAGCGCCTCGCCCGGATGCGCGACCCGGTACCCGCGCGCGGCCAGCGCCTCGGCTTCCTCGCGGCTGGCGTAGTGGTAGAGCACCAGCCGTTCGCGCAATTCCGTTGGATATTCGCGTTCGAGGTCGTCGATGCCGCTGTGCGAGGGATTGCCGTGCAGCGCGCAGTCGTGGGCGACCAGTTCGCCGGCGTCCGCGTATTTCGCCATCATTTCCGGGATCGGCCGGGTATCGCCGGTCCACACCATGCTGCCGGGCAGGCGCAGCCCGAACGCGGTGTCGGGCCAGTGGTGGCGCACCGGGAAGACGTCCAGCCGCACGCCGTCGTGCCAGAAGTGGTCGCCGACCGGCACCAGCTGGAACGCGTCCCAGAAGTTCACGCCGCCCTCGGCGACCACGTTCGGATAGCCGGCCACGCGCTGCTGCAGCAGCGGCACCAGCGGCGCCGGCGCGTAGACGCGTACCGGCGCCCCGCGTGTTTCGCCGAACCAGGTCGCGGCGAACAGGCGCTCGAAGCCGGCGACGTGGTCGAAGTGGGTATGGGTCACGAACAGCGCGCGCGGCATCGCGCCGTACCGCGCCAGCCAGGCGGTGAGGCCCTCGCCGCCGCAGTCGATCGCCAGCCAGGGCTCGCCGTCGCGTTCGATCGCGGCCATCGCCGAGCCGAGCGCGACCGCGCCGGAGTTGCCGACCCCGAGGAAACGCAGGCGCCAGGCCTCGTCGTGCCGGTCGCGCATCAGATCCCCCGTTCCCAGGTCGCGTCGTAGGCGCCGCGCAGGCGCGCGAAATCGCGGCGGATTTCCTCCGCCGGGCGCGCACCGCGCAGCTTGAGCAGCGAGCGCAACAGGCGCGCGAGGTTGCGCTCGCGCCAGCCGGTCGCGGGGATGCGCAGGCGGCCCTTGTCGAAATCGATCAGCCAGCCCTGCCCGCTCGCGTCGAACAGGATGTTGTGCGCGTTGAGGTCGGCGTGGTCGAGGCCCGCGCGGTGGAAGCGCGCGACCAGGCGGCCGGTCTCCTCCCACGGCGCGTCGTGGCCGGCGACCGCGACGCGGTCGGCGAACGAGCGCACGCCCTCCAGCCGCTCGATCAGGATCGCGGCCCGGTAGCCGGCGCCGTGCCGCCAGTAGCAGGCCGCGACCGGGCGCGGCACCGGCAACCCGCGCCCGTGCAGCAGGCGCGCCAGCCGGAACTCGGCGAAGCTGCGCGTGCGGTCGGCGCCATGCCAGACGTAGGTGTCGCGGCTGACCCGCGCCGCCAGGCCGCCGCGCAGGTAGTGGCGCAGCACCAGCGGCCCGATCGGCGACTGCACGAACCACGCGCCGCCGCGCCCCGATCCCGCGACCGGACGCGCGCGCTCGCCCCACCACGCGGGCGAGAACCAGTCGGCTTCGACTTGCCGGCCGCAGTCGGCGTCGAACAGAATCGCCCCGTACCCCTTCCCATGGGCGTGCTGGAACGGCGTCAGGTCTTCGCTGGCGTCGAACGCGACCATCCGCCGAGTCTAGCAACCCTTTCCGGCATTTCCCGGCCTCCCCATGCCCGACCATCCCGCCCCGCCGCGTTCGCTGTGCCTGCTCCGCCTGTCGGCGCTGGGCGACGTCACCCACGTGGTGCCGCTGGTGCGCACCCTGCGCCGGGCCTGGCCGGAGGTCGCGCTGACCTGGGTGATCGGCAAGGGCGAGCACCGCCTGCTGGAAGGCCTGGAGGGCGTGCGCTTCGTCGAATACGACAAGCGCAGCGGGCTGGCCGGCATGCGCGCGGTGCGGCGCGGCTTCGCCGGCGAACGCTTCGACGTGCTGCTGCAGATGCAGGTCGCCGCGCGCGCCAACCTGCTGTCGGCCTTCGTCCCGGCCAGGCGCCGGATCGGCTACGACCGCGCGCGGTCTAAGGACCTGCACGGCCTGTTCGTCAACGAGCGCATCGCCGACCGCCCCGGCATCCACGTGCTCGACGCGATCGGCAGCTTCTGCGAACCGCTGGGCCTGCGCCAGGACCAGGTCGTGTGGGACCTGCCGGTACCGGCCGAGGCGCACGCCTGGGCACGCGCGCAGTGGCCCGACGACGGCGTCCCGGCCCTGCTGGTGTCGCCCTGCTCCAGCCACGTGCTGCGCAACTGGCGCGCCGAACGCTATGCCGCGGTCGCCGACCACGCCGCCGCGCGCGGCTGGCGGGTGGTGCTATGCGGCGGCCGCAGCGCGCTCGAGCGCGAGACCGCCGACGCCATCCTCGCCGCGATGCGAGCGCCGGCGCTGAACCTGGTCGGCAAGGACACCCTCAAGCAGCTGCCCGCGTTGCTCGCGCGCGCCGCGCTGGTGATGACGCCGGACTCCGGCCCGCTGCACATCGCCAACGCGATGGGGGCGAAGGTGCTCGGCCTGCACGCGGCCAGCAACCCCGCGCGCAGCGGCCCGTATTCCGATCGCCGCTACGTGGTGGACCGCTACGACGATGCCGCGCGCCGCTTCCTCGGCAAGCCGGCGGCGGCGCTCCGCTGGGGCACCAAGATCGAGCGCGAGGGCGTGATGGACCTGGTGACGGTGGACGACGCCATCGCCGCCTTCGAACGCTACCTCGCCGACCACCCGCACGCCGCGCGCCGATGAGGCTGTGGACCCTGCACCCGCGCCACCTGGACCCGAAGGGCCTGGTGGCGCTGTGGCGCGAGGGCCTGCTGGCGCGCGCAGTGCTGCGCGACGCGACCACGGGCTATCGCCGGCATCCGCAGCTCGAGCGCTTCCGCGCCGCAGCGCGGCCGCTGGACACGCTCGACGCCTACCTGCACGCGGTATGCGACGAGGCCGGCGCGCGCGGCTACCGCTTCGACCGCGGCAAGCTCGGCGCGCTGGTGCCGGTGCCGCCGCTGGACGCGACGCGCGGCCAGCTCGCCTTCGAATGGCGGCACCTGCTCGCCAAGCTCGCCGTGCGCGCGCCGAAGCTGCACGCGCGCTGGCGGGCCGTCGTGCCCGACGCGCATCCGCTGTTCCGCATCGTCGAGGACGACGGCGTCGCCCCCTGGGAGCGCGCGGGGCGCTGACTACGCGGGCAGCGCTGGCACCGAAGCCCCCGCCTGGTGCACGTCGGCCACCGCGCGACCGGAAGGATCGGCCGAACCGGCGAAGGCGGCGTCCCAGGCGATCGCCGCCGGCGACGAGCAGGCGATGGACTTGCCGCCGGGCACGGTGCGCGCGCAGGCGTCGCCGGGAAAATGGCGGGCGAAGATCGCGCGGTACAGGTACGCCTCCTTGGTCAGCGGCGTGTTGACCGGGAAGCGTTCGGCCGCGCCGGCGAATTCGCGGTCGCCGACCGTGCGCTCCGCGTGCGCCTTCAGGCCGTCGATCCAGCCGTAGCCGACGCCGTCGCTGAACTGCTCCTTCTGCCGCCACAGGATCGGGTCCGGCAGCACGCCGGCGAAGGCTTCGCGCAACACCGCCTTTTCGATCCGGCGCGTGCCGTCCGCGCGCGGGCCGGCCATCTTCGCGCGCGCGTCCATCGCCATCGCCACGTCGAGGAAGGCGAGGTCGAGGAAGGGCACGCGCGCCTCCACGCCCCACGCCATCATCGCCTTGTTCGCGCGCAGGCAGTCGAACTGGTGCAGCGCATCGAGCTTGCGCACGGTTTCCGCGTGGAATTCGCGCGCGTCGGGCGCCTTGTGGAAGTAGAGATAGCCGCCGAACACCTCGTCCGCGCCTTCGCCCGACAGCACCATCTTGATGCCCATCGCGCGGATGCGGCGCGCGAGCAGGAACATCGGCGTGGACGCGCGCACGGTCGTGACGTCGTAGCTCTCGATGTGGCGGATGACTTCCGGCAGCACGTCCAACCCTTCCTCGAAACGATAGGTGAAGCCGTGGTGCACCGTGCCGATCGCCTCGGCCGCCAGCCGCGCCGCGGCGAGGTCGGGCGAGTCGGGCAGGCCGATCGCGAAGGAGTGCAACCGCGGCCACCAGGCCTCCGACCGATCGCCGTCCTCGACGCGGCGCCGCGAGAACCGGGCCGCGCAGGCCGCGACCAGCGACGAGTCCAGTCCGCCCGACAGCAGCACGCCGTAGGGCACGTCGCTCATCAGCTGGCGATGCACGGCCTGCTCCAGCGCCGCGCGCAACGCCTGCGGCGGGACCTCCACTCCGACCGTCGCGGCGTGGTCGCGCCACGCCCGCCGGTGGTAACGGGCCAGGCTGCCGGTCGCGCTGTCGTACCAATGGCCCGGCGGGAACAGCGCGACATCCGCGCACACCCGCGCCAGCGCCTTCATCTCGGAAGCGACCCACAGCCGCCCGTCCCCGTCGTGCCCCCAGTACAGCGGGCACACGCCCAGCGGATCGCGGGCGACGATGCAACGTCCGTGCACGGCGTCCCACAGGGCGAAGGCGAAGATGCCGTTGAGCCGGTCGAGCCAGGCGCCGATGTCGGGCCGGGTGGCGTACAGCGCATTGATGACCTCGCAGTCCGACCCGCTCTGGAACGCGTACTCCCCCGCTTCGAAGCGCAACGCGGCGTGGTTGTAGATCTCGCCGTTGACCGCGAGCGCCAGCGCGCCGTCCTCCGAACGCAGCGGCTGCGCCCCGCCGCCCGGATCCACGATGGCCAGGCGCTCGTGCACCAGCAGCGCGCGCGGCTCGGCGTGGACGCCGGACCAGTCCGGTCCGCGGTGGCGCTGGCGGGCCGACAGCGCCAGGGCGAACGGGCGCAACGGAAGGAGGTCTGCGCCGGCGCGCAGGTCGAAGGCGGCGAGAATCGAACACATGGCGGGCTCCCTGGGGGCGGTTTTCGGCGGACGAAACGAAGAAGGCCCGCACTTCGCAGTGCGGGCCTTCCGGAAACGATAAGCGTGAGGTGCGCGCGCTAATCGCCGGCCCGCGGTGGGCTGGCGTTATTGCGGTTGTTGGTGGCGGCGAGCGCACGCGCGCCGGCCGCGCCGTGGGCGGCGGCGAGTTGGCGGCGGATGGGCTGCGGGGTCATGGGCGGAGTCTGCGCCCGGCGCCGGCGGCCCGCAACCGGGGCCCTGGTGGAGCCCGCACGCGGCGCCGGCAGGGTCTCGAGTCGGCTAGGCGCCTGCGTGCGGGTCGATGACGTTATCGGCGCCGGCGTGGAGATCCTGAGAGGACGGGCGGGCGGAGCCTCCCGGCCGGGAGCCCCGCTCCTTCAAGCTTCGGCGCCGCCGGCCAGCAGCCGTTCCGCCAGCGCCAGGTACAGCCCCGGCAAGGCTTCCAGGTCGGCGACGGCGACGTGCTCGTCGACCTTGTGGATGCTGGCGTTGACCGGGCCGAGCTCGATGCACTGCGCGCCCAGCGGCGCGATGAAGCGCGCGTCCGAGGTGCCGCCGCCGGTGCTTTCCTCCGGCGCGGCGCCGGTGAAAGCGGCCAGCACCTCGCGCGCCGCCGCGCGCAGCGGCCCTTCCGGGGTGAAGAAGGGTTCGCCGCCGCGGTGCCAGCGGATCGCATAGTCGAGGCCGTGCGCGCGCAGGATCGCCTCGCATTCGGCTTCCAGCCGCGCCGCGCTCCAGCGCGGGTTGAAGCGCAGGTTGAAGAGTACCGCCAGTTCGCCCGGGATGACGTTGTTGGCGCCAGTGCCGGCGTGGATGTTGCTGATTTGCAGGCTGGTCGGCGGGAAGCTCTCGTAGCCATCGTCCCAGCGCCGCGCGGCGAGTTCAGCCAGCGCCGGCAGCGCCTGGTGGATCGGGTTGCGCGCCAGGTCCGGATAGGCGACGTGGCCCTGCACGCCGCGCACGGTCAGGGTCGCCGACAGGGTGCCGCGGCGGCCCACGCGCAGCAGGTCGCCCAGCCGCTGCTTCGACGACGGTTCCCCGGTGACGCACCAGTCGATGCGCTGGCCGCGTTCGCGGAAGTGCTCGGCGACGCGGCGCACGCCGTCGACGGCATCGCCCTCCTCGTCCGAGGTCAACAACAGCGCGATCGTGCCGGCATGGTCCGGGTGCGCCGCGACGAAACGCTCCAGCGCGACGACGAAGGCCGCCACGCTGCCCTTCATGTCGGCCGCGCCGCGGCCGTACAGGATCCCGTCGCGCACTTCCGGCACGAACGGATCGCTGGCCCAGGCCTCGCGCGGGCCGGCCGGCACCACGTCGGTGTGGCCGAGGAAGACCAGCACCGGGCCGCCGCTGCCGTGCGTGGCCCACAGGTTGTCCACCTCGCCGAAGCGCAGCGCCTCGCAGGCGAAACCCGCGCGCGCCAGGCGCTGCGCGAGCAGCGGCTGGCAACCGGCGTCGTCGGGCGTGACCGACGGGCGCAGGATCAGTTCGCGGGCGAGGTTCAGCACTTCGCTCATCGCCGCCCCCTCAGGTCCCGAAGCGCTTCTTGAAGCCGTTGTCGCTGAAGCCCTGGGTCACCACGCCGTCGTCGGTCACCACCACCGGGCGGCGGATCAGCTGCGGGTATTCCCTGAGCAGCAGCTTCCACTCGGCGTCGGATTCCGGCTGCTTGCGGTTGGGCGGCAGGTTGCGCCAGGTGGTCGAGGACTTGTTGACCATCGCCTCCCAGCCGCCGAGCCGGTCCTTCCAGGCCAGCAGCGTCTCCGGCGGCTGGCGCTGATCGCGGTAGTCGACGAAGGCGTGGGCGACGCCGAAGCGGTCGAGCCACTTGCGGGCCTTTTTGCAGGTGTCGCAGTTGGCGAGGCCGTAGAGGGTGGTGGTCATCCTGTTCTCCGTAAACGCGTTCCTGCCATCCATGGCGAAATACCATTCGCTTGTCGAGGGTCCTGCCCGGCCATCCATGGCAGGCGTTCGCCGCCGCTGCCGCTATCGACAGGTATCGACGAGGCGCTGCGACTCACCCGCGCAAAAGATCGTTGATCGACGTCTTCGACCGCGTGCGCGCGTCCACCTTCTTGACGATCACCGCGCAGTACAGCGAATGCGAGCCGTCCGGCGCCGGCAACTGGCCGGACACCACCACGCTGTACGGCGGGATGCGGCCATAGCTGACCTCGCCGGTCGCACGGTCGTAGATGCGGGTGGACTGGCCGAGGAAGACGCCCATGCCGATCACGCTGTGGTGGCCGACCACGACGCCCTCCACCACTTCCGAACGCGCGCCGATGAAGCAGTGGTCCTCGATGATGGTCGGCGTCGCCTGCAGCGGCTCCAGCACGCCGCCGATGCCGGCGCCGCCGGACAGGTGGCAGTGGCGGCCGACCTGCGCGCAGGAACCGACCGTCGCCCAGGTGTCCACCATCGTGCCCGCGCCGACGTGCGCGCCGATGTTGAGGAAGCTCGGCATCAGCACCACGTCCTTGCCGACGAAGGCGCCGCGCCGCACGATCGCGCCCGGCACCACCCGCGCGCCGAGCTTGCGGAACTCGGCCTCGCCGTAGCCGGCGAAGCGCGCCGGCACCTTGTCCCAGAACGGCGCCGGATCGGCGTCGATGAGTTCCATCTCGTGCACGCGGAAGTACAGCAGCACGGCCTTCTTCAGCCACTCGTTGACCTTCCAGCCACCGGATCCGTCCGGTTCGGCGACGCGGAACTCGCCTGCTTCCAGGCCGTCGATCACGCGTTCCACGGTCGGGCGGGTCGAGCCCTCGATCTCGTCGATCGTGAGCATCGTGCGCCGCTCCCACGCGCTGTCGATGGTGAAGCGCAGCTCGTCGGCGACGCGCCCGGGATCCGGCTTGGGCGCCGGCTTCTTCCGCGCGGTCGTCCTGGTGGCCTTGCGGGGCTTGCGCTCGCTCATGCGGGACTGTCTCCGTCGATGCAGGCCAGCAGCGCCTCGCGCAGGGCCTGGCGTTGGGGGTCGTCGAGCGGCCGGTCGCGCTCGTCGGTGATGTGGAACACGTCCTCGGCGCGTTCGCCGAAGGTCGCGATGCGGGCGTCGTGCACGCGCAGACGCTGGCCGCGCAGCGTGCGGGTGACGTCGGCCAGCAGCCCGGGGCGGTCGGTGCAGACCAGGCTGAGCACGGTGCGGCGGCCGTCGGCGGTGTCGCCGAAGCCGATCTGCGGCACCAGCCGGAAATGGCGCAGGTGGCGCGGCTGCGCGCGCCGGGTCGGTTTCACCGCGTCCAGCGACGGCGCCGCCAGCGCCTGCACCAGGCGGCGTTCGATCTCGGCCGCGGGCAGCACGCGCTGGCCTTCGGCCGGCAACACCTCGAAGGTGTCGAACACGGTGTCGCCGGGGCCGTCCAGCAGGCGCGCCTGCTGGATCACCAGGCTGGCGCGGTCGAGGGTGGCGACGATCGCGGCGAACAGGCCGTCGCGGTCGGGCGAATGCACGAACACCTCCAGCGCGCCGGCCGAGCGCGCCAGCGCGCGCACGCTGGCGCGGGTCGCGCCGGACGCGCTGCCGCGCAGCACCGTGGCCTGCCACGCGACCTGGTCCGGGCGGCCGCGCAGGAAGGCCTCCGGCGGCATCCGCGCGAACAGGCGCTGCGCCTCGTCCACGTCGACGCCGAAGCCCGCCAGCTGCGCCAATGCCGCCGCGCGCGTTTCCGCCACGCGCTCCTCCGCCGCGACCGGGTGCTCCAGTCCGCGCCGCAGCGCCAGCCGGGTCGCCGTGTACAGGTCGGCCAGCAGCCGGTCCTTCCATGCGTTCCACAGCTTGGGCGAGGTGCCGGCGATGTCGGCGCAGGTCAGCAGGTACAGCAGGTCCAGGCGCTCGCGGTCGGCGACCTCGGCGGCGAAGCGGTGGATCACCTCGGGGTCGGCGATGTCCTGCTTCTGCGCGGTCACCGACATCAGCAGGTGCCGGCGCACCAGCCATTCGACCACGGCGCTGTCGCCTTCCGACAACCCGTGCGCCACGCAGAACGCGCGCGCATCCACCGCGCCGAGTTCGGAATGGTCGCCGCCGCGGCCCTTGGCGATGTCGTGGAACAGGCCGGCGAGCAACAGCAGTTCCGGCTTGCGCAGCCGCGGCCAGACTTCGTGCGCGATCGCGAAGCGCGGATCGGGCACGCCGGCGGCGAACGCGGCGATGTTGCGCAGCACCGCCAGCGTGTGCTGGTCCACCGTGTAGACGTGGAACAGGTCGAACTGCATCCGCCCCGACACCCGCGCGAAGGCGGGGATCCAGCGCCCGAGCACGCCCAGCCGCGCCATCCGCGCCAGGCTCTCGACCGGCTGCGGCCCGCGCAGCAAGGCCAGGAACGCGGCGCGCAATGCCGGGGATGCGTCTTCGTAGGCCGGCACCGCCGGCAGCGCCTCGGCCAGCGCGCGCGCGGTGCGCGAATGCAGGCCGCGGATGCGCGGCTGCGCGGCCCAGGCGGCGAACAGGGCGAGGATGCGCGCCGGATCGCGGGCGGGCCAGTCGCCGTCGCGCGCGGCGAGGTAGCCGCGGCGCAGCTCGTGGGCGTCGTCCAGCGGCTCCGGCGTGCCCTCGCCTTCCAGTTGTTCCTCGAAGCGCTGCAGCAGCCGTTCGTTGATCCGCAGCACCAGCGCGGCACTGCGGTAGAAGCCCTGCATCATCTGCTCGACCGCGAGCGCGCCGGCGGCATCCTCGAAGCCGAGCCGCGCCGCCAGCGCCTTCTGGTGGTCGAAGCGCAGCCGCTCCTCGCGCCGCCCGGCGACCAGGTGCAGGCCGAAGCGCAGCCGCGCCAGCGCGCGCCGCTCGCGTTCCAGGGTCGCGTGCTCGTCGCCGCCGAGCTGGCCGAGCGCGACCAGCTGGCCGAGGTCGCGCGCGCCCGCCACCCGCAGCGCCATCCAGCGCAGGGTCTGCACGTCGCGCAGGCCGCCCGGGCCTTCCTTGAGGTTGGGCTCGAGGTTGTCGCTGGTGTCGCCGAAGCGCGCGTGGCGCTGGCGCTGCTCCTCGCGCTTGGCGACGAAATAGTCGCGCGGCGGCCAGATCCGCTCCGGCGCGATCGCGTCCGCGATCCGCCGCGCGGCCGCGTCGTCGGCCTGCAGCGGGCGCGCCTCCAGCAGCGCCGTCTGCACCGTGATGTCCGCGCGCGCGGCTTGCGTGCATTCGTCCGCCGAGCGCACCGCGTGGCCGACCGGCAGGCCGGCGTCCCACAGCAGCGCGAACAGCCGCGCCAGCGCCTCGCCGTGCGCGGCCTGCGCATCGGCTTCGGCGAGCACGAGGACGTCGAGGTCGGACTGCGGGAACAGCTCGCCGCGCCCGTACCCGCCGACCGCGAACAGCGCCAGCGGCGCGTGTCCCGGAACGCAGCGCCGCCAGGCTTCCGCGATCAGGGCATCGGCCGCCTCCGCGCGGGCGCGCAGCAGCGCGTCGACGTCCTCGCCGCGGTCGAAACGTTCGGCGAGCGCGGCGTCGGCGGCGAGCAGGCGGGCGCGGGCCGCGGCGGCCCAGGCGGCATCCGTCGCCGCCGGCAATGCGGCCGCGGCGACGGACGGCTTCATGGGTCGTTGTCGTCGCCGGGCAGCCGGGTCAGGATCTCGACCCCGTCGTCGGTGACCACGACGGTGTGCTCCCACTGCGCCGAGAGCTTGCGGTCCTTGGTCACCACGGTCCAGCCGTCCGGCAGCAGCCGGGTGTGGCGGCTGCCCTCGTTGATCATCGGCTCGATGGTGAAGGTCATCCCCGGCTTCAGCACCAGGCCCTCGCCCGGGCGGCCGTAGTGCAGGACCTGCGGATCCTCGTGGTAGACGCGGCCGATGCCGTGGCCGCAATACTCGCGCACCACCGAGAAGCGCTGGCTCTCGGCGTACTCCTGGATCGCGTGGCCGATGTCGCCCAGGGTCGCGCCCGGACGCACCGCGCGGATGCCGCGGAACATCGCCTCGCGGGTGGTCTCCACCAGCCGCTTCGCCATCACCGAAGGCGTGCCGACGTAGTACATGCGGCTGGTGTCGCCGTGCCAGCCGTCCTTGATCACGGTGACGTCGATGTTCAGGATGTCGCCGTCCTTGAGCACCTTGGCCGGGCTGGGGATGCCGTGGCAGATGACGTTGTTCACCGAGGTGCAGACCGTCGCCGGGAAGCCCTTGTAGCCGACGTTGGCGGGGATCGCCTGCTGCACCTTGACGATGTGGTCGTGGCAGACGCGGTCGAGCTCCTCGGTGGTCACCCCGGGCTTCACGTGCGGGGCGACGACCTGCAGCACCTCGGCGGCCAGGCGGCCGGCGACGCGCATCTTCTCGATCTCGGCGGGGGTCTTCGGGATGATCGGCATCCGGCCATTATCCCCCATCCGCGGCCCGCGGCGCCCCCGGCCCTGCCCCGGCTTGCCCGTAACCGCTTGAATCCGCTAAAATCCCGCGGCTGGCTGGGCGTCCGTGCCCGGCCAGGCGCCACGGCGGGCGACACCGCCGAATCCACACCCGCCGCAACCACCCGCTCCGGGGTGCCCTCTCGAGGGTTCGGAAGCGGAGGCGGCGGGGAGGCCCAACCCCGGAACCCGCGCCCCCCGAGGGCGTGACAGGTCGCACCACGATCGCCCCATGGGCGCGCGACCGGTTCCTCCATCCAGGAAATCCTGCAATGCCCCAGATCACCATGCGCCAGATGCTGGAAGCCGGCGTCCACTTCGGCCACCAGACGCGCTACTGGAACCCGAAGATGGGCCCGTACATCTTCGGCGCCCGCGGCAAGATCCACATCATCAACCTCGAGAAGACGATGCCGCTCTTCTCGGATGCGATGAACTTCCTCTCGGCGATCGCCCAGAAGCGCGGCATGATCCTGTTCGTCGGCACCAAGCGCTCCGCGCGCGAGGCGATCAAGGAAGAGGCCGAGCGCTGCGGCATGCCGTACATGACCCAGCGCTGGCTGGGCGGCACCCTGACCAACTTCCGCACCGTCAAGCAGTCGGTCGGCCGCCTGAAGGAGCTCGAGGCCGGCGAGACCGACGGCACCTTCCAGAAGCTGGTCAAGCACGAAGTGCTGGCCCTGCGCCGCGAGCGCGAGAAGCTGGAAGCCTCGCTGGGCGGCATCAAGGAGATGAACCGCCTGCCGGACGCGCTGTTCGTGATCGACATCGGCCACGAGAACATCGCCGTGCAGGAAGCCAAGAAGCTCGGCATCCCGGTCGTCGCGGTGGTCGACACCAACTACGATCCGGCGCTGGTGGACTACCCGATCCCGGGCAACGACGACGCCATCCGCGCGGTGCAGCTGTACGCCCGCGCCGCCGCCGACGCCGTGCTCGAGGGCAAGGCCGCCGCGCCGTCGGCCGGTTCCGTGCGCGAGGAGGAGTTCGTCGAGGCCGCCGAGGGCGAGGCCAAGCCGGCCCGTCGCGCGCCGGCCAGGAAGGCCGCGGCGAAGAAGGACGAGGCGGCCAAGCCCGCCGAAGAGACCCCGGCCGCCGAGTAAGCGGTCATCCGCGGCCGCGCCCGCGCGCGGCCGCTTCGCTGCAACGACATCCATTCCTGTCGTTCCGGGCCCGGCACGGAGCCCGCCTTCCCGCTTTTCCGCGGAACGCGCGCCCGGCCCCGACGACGAATACGAACGAGGTATCCGCAATGGCAGAAATCACCGCTTCGCTGGTCAAGGAACTGCGCGAGCGCACCGGCGCCGGCATGATGGAGTGCAAGAAGGCGCTCTCCGAGAACGACGGCGACATCCAGGCCGCGGCCGACGCGCTGCGCAAGAGCGGCCTGGCCAAGGCCGACAAGAAGGCCAACCGCGTCGCCGCCGAGGGCCGCATCGCGATGGCCCAGGCCGACGGCAAGGCCGTGCTGGTCGAGGTCAACTCCGAGACCGACTTCGTCGCCAAGGACACCAACTTCCTCGCCTACACCGAGGCCGTCGCCCAGGCCGCGCTCGACGCCGCCGACATCGACGCGCTGAAGGCGACGAAACTGCCCTCCGGCGAGACCGTGGAGGAAGCGCGTTCGGCCCTGATCGCCAAGGTCGGCGAGAACGTGCAGGTCCGCCGCATGGCGCGCCTGGACAGCGCCAACACCATCGGCGCCTACGTGCACGGCGGCCGCATCGGCGTGCTGGTCGACGTCAAGGGCGGCAATCCCGAGCTGGCGCGCGGTCTGGCGATGCACATCGCGGCGATGAACCCGCCCTACGTCTCGCCCGCGCACGTGCCGGCCGACTTCGTCGCCCGCGAGAAGGAAATCGCGCTGGCGCAGGTGAAGGATTCCGGCAAGCCGGCCGAGATCCTGGAGAAGATGATCTCGGGCAAGGTCGCCAAGACCATCAACGAGATGTGCCTGACCGGCCAGCCCTACGTGCTGGACACCAACGTCACCGTCGAGGCCGCGCTCAAGGCCGCCGGCGCCGAGGTGCTGTCCTTCGTCCGCCTCGCCGTCGGCGAGGGCATCGAGAAGCAGGCCGACGACTTCGCCGCCGAAGTGATGAAGCAGGCCGGCCTGGCCTGATCGTCGCGCTGGTGGCGTAACGAAAAAACCCGCGGGCGACCGCGGGTTTTTTCTTGCCTGCGCGCCGCGGATCAGGGCGCGGCTGCGCCGCTGCGATAGTCCTGGTAGGACTTCTCCTCGACGTAGGACGAGCCCAGCGCGAGGTTGATCTCCTTCTTGATCCGGGCGCGCTCGTCGTTCTGGAAATAGACGCTGCGGGCGAGGCGGACGAATTCCTCGTCGAAGGCCTGCGCCTGCTCCTTGCGGCGGATGTCGTCCTCGATGTCCCACAGGCGCTCGTTGACCTGCTTCAGCTGCGCGCGCAGGTCGACCACGTCGCCGCCGGCGGCGGGGTGCGCCAGCCAGGTCCGCTCCAGCGCGGACAGCTCGTTGCGCACGTTGGCGAGCTTGGCGGGATCCGTCATGCGCTCGGACTTGATCTGCAGGATCGCGATCTTGTCGAGCAGTTCGCCGAAGGAAACGGGGACGAGGATTTCGGACATCGCGCGGAGTTCCGGGAGAAAGCGGCGAGTCTAGCGCAGGCGCGGCGGACGGCCGCGCGAAAGGCATGGTGCTGCCGATGCCGGCGCGGCGCGCCCGACCAGCCGTCGGAAGGCAGGCAAGTCCGGGCCCGCGCCCGGGAGGCCGGGGGTATTGCTTTTCCCTTAGCTGGGCATCCATGCCCAGATGCGGGCGCGCGCCATCCATGGCGCGCTGACGCAACACCCCCGCCCTCCCGGTCGCTCGGGAAAGATCCTCGCGGCTTGC
>DATLJD010000003.1:0-52583 GCA_035539135.1 Lysobacteraceae bacterium | reverse complement strand
CGTGGCGACGGCCACGGGCGTGGGCAGCACGGTGGACGTGACCAACACCGGCGCGATCTACGCGAGCCAGGACTACAAGTACGGCACCTCGCTGGGCATCGTGGCGTCCGCCGACGGCGACGCGGCGATCGACAACCTGGGCCTGGTGCAGGTCGGGGGCGGCGACAACAGCTACGGCGTCGCGGCACTGTCGTTCAACGGCGACGCGTCGGTGACCAACGGCGGCGACATCGACGCCGCGGGCGGACTGATGGCGACCAGCGCCGGCATCATCGCGTTCTCGCAGAACGGCGGTGCCTACGTGCTCAACAGCGGCGACGTCTCCGCCGAAGGCAAGTATGTCTACGGTGTGCTGGCCTCCAGTTCCGGTGCCGGCGACGTCGTGGTGGCCAACACCGGGGACGGGGTGATCGAGGCGTATTCCGGGCTGAGCCTGGCGATGGGCATCGCCGGCACGGCCGCCTACGGCGACGTCTCCATCGACAATGCCGGCGTGGTGTACGCCAACGGTTTCACCAACGGCATCGGCATCTACGCCATGTCGCAGGCGGGCGACGTGGACGTGGCCAACAGCGGCGACATCCTCGGCATCAGCTACTACTACGCGGCCTTCGGCGTGTTCGCCAGCGCCGGCGACGGCACCGCGTCGGTGGACAACGCCGGCACGATCGTCGCGGCCTCCTATTACAGCGACGCCGTCGGCATCACCGCGCGCGGCGGCACCGCCGACATCGCCAACGGCGGCACCGTGCAGGCCATCGCCTATGGCGCGGCCTACGGCGCACAGGCGGTGGGCGGGGTCGGTCTGCTGGGCAACAGCGGCACCCTGGAGGCGGTGTCCGTGGGCGGCTACGGCACCGCGACCGGCGCCTTCGTGTATGGCGCGGGCGGGGCCCATGTGGTCAACAGCGGTGACATCAGCGGCCACGCGTATGGCGCCGGCATCACCGGGCCGTACGCCGCGGATTCGATCGGCCTGCACGTGGTGGCCAACGGTCCGGTGCTGGTCGAGAACTCGGGCACGATCACCGCCACCGACGACGACGTGGCGATCGCCGTGCTCATCGAGTCGCCGCTGTCGACCCTGGAAAACAACGGCGTGCTGCGCACGGAGGCGCCGACCGAGGGCCAGCTCGCGGTCTTCGGCGGCGACGGCATCGAGCAGGTGCTCAACTACGGTCGCATCGACGGCGCCCTGGTCCTGAACGGCGGCGACGACATCCTGTTCAATTCGGGTGGCGGCGTGTGGAACGTCTTCAACCATTCGACCGATTTCGGCGATGGCGACGACGTGGTGCTCAACGGCGCGACCGGCACGATCGCGCTCCAGGGCGGCGCGATCCACCTCGGCGGCAGCACGGACGGCAACAGCTTCACCAACAACGGCACCGTCTCGGTGTCGGGCGACAACCTGATCGACATGGGCGCGGGCAATGCCCTGCCGTTGGCCAACAACGGCATCATCACGTTCCTCGACGGCGCCACCGACGACGTCCTCACGATCGAAGGCGACCTCGCCGGCACCGGCGGCATCCTGCTCGACCTCGACGCGCTCGACGGCAGCAGCGACACGCTGTACGTCACGGGCGACGTGTCCGGGTCGCAGACGGTCAACGTCGAGCTCGGCGCGGTGCCGACCGCGGCGATGACGCTGCTGACGCCGTTCGCCCATGTCGCCGGGGATTCGACCGTGTCGTCGTTCGTCGGCGGGTCGGTCAACGGCTATACCCCGGGCAACTTCCTCGATCTGCGGGTGCGCATCGTCAGCGCGATCGACGACAGCAACGCGGCCGCCGACGTCTTCTCGGTCGGCCTGGAAGCGGCCGGCCTGGACGGCATGGGTTCGCTCGCGGCGTCGGTCGCCAGCGGCGCGCAGACCCTCCTGAACAGCCAGGTGGGCACCTGGCGCCAGCGCATGGGCGTGCTGCAGGGCACCGGCGGCTACGGGCCCAGCCCGTGGCTGCGCTACTTCGACGACCGCGGCGACGTGCAACAGGAGCACGTGGCGGCCAACTTCGGCCAGGGCGGCAGCTTCGGCTACGACCAGTCCAGCTCCGGCTGGGAGGCCGGCGTGGACGCGCGCCCCGGCGAACACCTCCACGTCGGCGTGATGGTCGGCAAGTCGCAGGCCGACCAGCGCCTGCACGAGGCCGGTGCCGGCAGCGACCGCATCGACGCCCGCAGTTTCGGCCTGTACGGCACCTGGACCGGCGAGCGCGGCTTCTACCTCGACGCTTCCTACCGCTGGACCGGCTTCGATGCGCGCCTGCGCTCGGGCGGCCTGCGTTACCGGACCAGCGCGGAGGCCGGGACCTTCAACGTGGAAGCCGGGTTCACCGCGTGGCAGCTCGGCGGCTTCGACATCCAGCCGCAGGCGCAGTACACCCGCACCCGCATCGGCGACATCGAAACGCTGCGCGGCCCGCTGGTGGACTTCGACGCGGACGGCGGCGTGTCGGAGCGCGCGCGGCTCGGCGTGGCCTTCAGCAAGGCCGTCGCCGGCGCCAACGGCTGGACCTGGACGCCGTACGGGGCGCTCAGCGCCGTGCACGAGTTTGATGGCGAGTACGCTTACGCGCTCAGCAACGGCTTCGTGGGCGAAACCCGGATGGACGGTACCAGCGCGCTGGTCGAAGTCGGCGTCGGCGCGGGCCGCGACAAGCTGCAGCTCACGGGTGGGCTGAACTGGACCGATGGCGGCGCCCTCGACAGCTTCGTCGGCGGCCAGCTGGTGGTGCGGTACAACTGGTGACGGGCCGCAGGAACCGGCCGGCACGGCCCGCGCCGCCGGCGCGGGCGATCCCTGGCAGCACCGCGGGAGCGCGGGACGGAAGAGCAGCGACCCGCCGCATGGCGGGCGCTCCGGAGGCTGAGTGGCAGTAGAGCAGCAAGAATCCCAGGGGCCGCAGGATCCGCAGGCGGCCACGCCTGGGGAGACAGCGCCGGCAACCGACGTCCCGACGTCGGCAGGCACGCAACCGAAGCCGCCGGTGGACCTGGCCCGGTTGCGGGTCGAGAAGTCCTGTTCGCGCGGGCTGGCTTCCTGGCTGGCCGGCCATCGCGTCTCGCTCGCGATCTCGTCCTACCAGACGGGGCGCATCTACCTCGTCGGCAGCGACCGCCAGGGCCGCGTGTCCTTCTACGAGCGCATCTTCGAGCGCGCGATGGGCATCGTCGGCAACGCGCAGCGGCTCTACCTCGGTGGCCTGTACCAGCTCTGGCGGCTGGAGAACGTGCTGCGCCCCAACGAAACGATGCACGGCCAGTTCGACAAGTGCTACGTCCCGCGCAATGCACAGACGATCGGCGACCTCGACATCCACGAGCTGGGGATCCGCCGCAACGGCAAGGTCGTGTTCGTCAACACCAAGTACTCCTGCCTCTCGGAGCTGAGCCAGACGCACAGCTTCAAGGCCGTGTGGAAGCCGCCCTTCATCAGCAAGCTGGCGCCTGAGGACCGCTGCCACCTCAACGGCCTCGCGATGGTGGACGGGGAGCCGAAGTACGTGACGGCGGTCTGCCGCAGCGATGCCGTGGACGGCTGGCGCGACCGCCGCCAGGACGGCGGCGTCGTCATCGACGTGACCACCGACGAGATCGTTTGCGAAGGGCTGTCCATGCCGCATTCGCCGCGCTGGGCGAACGGGCGGCTGTGGGTCCTCAACGCCGGCACCGGGCACCTCGGGTGGGTGGATTTCGCAACGAAGCGCTTTGTTCCGCTGGCGTTCTTCCCCGGCTTCCTGCGCGGCCTGTCGATCCACGGCAACGTCGCCGCGGTCGGCTTGTCGAAGCCGCGCAACCAGCGCTTCGAAGGCCTGCAGCTGGACGAGGAATTGCGCCAGCGGGACGTCGAACCGTGGTGCGGCGTGCAGATCGTCTCGCTCGCCAACGGCGACGTGTTGAACTGGATCCGCTTCGAGGGCGACATCACCGAGCTGTTCGACCTCTGCTTCCTTCCCAACGTACGCAATCCCATGATGATCGGTCTGCGCACCGGGGAAATCCGCGAGCTGATCACCTTCGAATCCGACATCCCGGCGACGCAGGCGGCCCCATGAACAGGAAAGCGGTCCTTCCCACCATGCTGCTGGCGATCGCGCTGCCCGCGATCGCGCAGACGCCGGGCCAGGCCGGCGAGCCGGCGGCGGCCCCGGCACAAGCGGCGAATCCCGGCCAGGCGCGTGCGGACGCGCTGTTCGCCCGCTGGGACGCCAACAAGGACCGGATGCTGTCGCAGGCGGAGTTCGAGGCCGGCTGGACCGCCCTGCAACGCGCGGCGATGCTCGAGCTGCAACTGCGCAAGCAGTTCCGCGCACTCGACCGCAACGCCGACGATGCGCTCGACGCCGGTGAGTACGCGCAGCTGGAACTCGTCAAGCGCGCCGGCCAGGCCGCGCCGCCCCTGTCCCGCTTCGACGCGAGCAAGGACCAGCGCCTGCAATTCGCCGAGTACGTCGCGGCGATCGCGGCGCTGAGTACCGGTCAGAAGCAGCCGCCCGCGGCGGGGCACAAGTGAGCGCCGCCCCGGCCGCGATCGGGCAGCCCGGCATGGGGGCGGCGGCCGCTCCGGCCGTGCAGGCCGTCTGGCGCCAGGTGGCGCCGGACTTGGTGGAGGAGCTCGTCGCGTTCTGGACCCAGCAGGGCGCGCTCGCCAGCGGCGAGCAGGCCCGGCAGCGCGCGCGACAGGCGGTGCTGGTGGCGCGCGACGCCGAGGGAGCGGTGTGCGGCGTCGCCACGGCGATGCTGCGGGTGCTGCCGCGCCTGCGCCAGCCGATGTACTACTACCGCCAGTTCTTCGCGCCTTCGTTGCGCGGGCAGGCGTTCGCGGCGGAATTCTTCGCCCGCGCCAGAGACGTGCTGCAGGCCTGGAACGCCAGCCAGCCGCAACCGGAAAGCCTTGGCGTGCTGCTGGAGATCGAAAACCGGAAACTGGCCGCCGCGAAGTTCGGCGACGCCGTCGAACCGTTTACCGGCGCCGTGTTCATCGGCTATTCCCCGCGCGGCTTGCAGTTGCGCGTGTCCTATTTCGACGGCGCGAAGCTGCTGGCGCCCGTCATCGCGCCCGGCAGCCCTGCGCGCGCGCCGCGCACGCATTGACGATGCGCGACCGGCCGCGCCAGCTCAGTGCCGGTTTTCCCATCGCGCCTTCGCGCGCATCCTCGTTCCATGGCTCCGGCTGGGCCTGCCAGCCCTCATCCGCTCCGACTGCATCGGGGCGCAAACGTTTGTTCCAGAGGGGAGATCGCATGCATCTGAAGTCCCGCCTGCTCAGCGTCGCCGTCGTGTCCGCGCTCGCCGCCGCGCCGGCACTCGCCGCGAATCCGTCCGCCGCCGCGCGCGCCCAGCGCCTGCTCGACGGCTCCGCCGCCGCGCTGGCCAAGCGCGCGAGCGCCGACCGGTTCGTCGTGCGCGACACCGTCACCGGCCCGACCGGCATCGATCACGTGCGCTTCGACCGCACCTACAACGGCCTGCCGGTGCTCGGCGGGGACGTCATCGTGCATTCGCGCGGCAGCCAGGCGCTGGGGGTCACCCAGCGCCTGAGCACCGCGAAGCGCCCGGCGCTGCAGCCGAAGATCAGCGCCAGCCGTGCGATCGTCGAGGCAGGCACCCGGTTCGGCACCGGTTTCAGCGGCCGGCCGTCCTCGCGCCTGGTGCTGTGGGCCGGCAAGGGCACGCCGGTGCTCGCGCACGAGGTGCGCTTCTCCGGCATGAAGGCGGACCAGACGCCGACCGAGATGCACTACATCGTCGACGCTTCGAATGGCCGCGTGCTGGCGCAGTGGGACGACGTGCACACCGCGCGCCCCGGCCGCGACAGTCCCTTCTGCGCCGGTACCGCCGCCGGCGGCACCGGGCGGTCGCTGACCGAGGGCACGGTCCCGCTCAATGCGGTCCGTTGCTCCAGCGGCGGCTACCAGCTCGTCGACCTGGCCCGCGGCGGTGGCTACACCACCAACATGGCGCGCCGGACCACGGGCTTGGGCACGGTCTTCACCGACACCGACAACAAGTGGGGCAGCGGCACCCTCACCGACCAGGCCACGGTCGCGGTCGACGCCCACTACGGCGTGTCGGTCACGTGGGACTACTACGTGAACGTGCACGGCCGCAACGGCATCGCCAACGATGGCCGAGGCGCGCTCAGCCGCGTGCACTATGGCCGCAGCTACGCCAACGCGTTCTGGAACGACAGCTGCTTCTGCATGACCTTCGGCGACGGCGACAACGGCGTCACCCTCAACCCGCTGGTCGCCCTCGACATCGCCGGTCACGAGATGTCGCACGGCGTGACCAGCCACACCGCCGGCCTGAACTATTCCGGCGAATCCGGCGGCCTAAACGAGGCGACTTCCGACATCTTCGGCACCATGGTCGAGTTCTACGCCAACAATCCCAACGATCCGGGCGACTACCTGATCGGCGAGAAGATCTATGCGAAGAACCCGGCCGGCACGCGCGCCCTGCGCTACATGTTCAAGCCGAGCCTGGACGGTGATTCGCCGGACTGCTACAGGCCCGACCTCGGCGGCTACGACGTGCACTTCAGCTCCGGCGTGGCCAACCACTTCTTCTACCTGCTCGCCGAGGGCGCGGTGGTGCCGGCCGGTTTCGGCGCGGGCACGGCGGCGAACCTGACCCCGGGCGCGCTGGTGTGCAACGGCAACACCGCGCTGGCGGGGATCGGCCGCGCCGCCGCGCAGAAGATCTGGTACCTGGCGCTGCGCACGCGGATGGTGTCCACCACCGACTACGCCGGGGCCCGCGCCGCCACCCTGGCCGCGGCCGCCGAGCTGTACGGCGGCGGTTCGCGCGAGGCGAACGCGGTGGCGGCGGCCTGGTCGGCGGTCGGCGTCAACTGAGCCGGGCGGATCCGGCGCCCGCCGTGGCGCCGGACCCGCGACGACCGCGATACCGGACGGCCCGCTTCGGCGGGCCGTTTCGTTGCGTGAGCGATGCGTGCAAGGCCGGCGCGCCGGTCGCTGCTAGCGTGCGCGCATGCGCCCGGTCCTCTACTTCGTCACGCGGGTCGGCGACCACTGGGAAGTGCGTTGCCGGCTCGAGGCGGGCACGCGCGAGTATCGCGACCGTGACGAGGCGCTACGCGCGGCGCAGCGGATCGCGTGCATGTTGTGGGAACGCCAGCTCGTCGCCACCGAGGTGATGGTGGACGACGAGGACGGCCGCTGGCATCGGGTGGCGGCTTACGGTTCGTTGCTCGGGTAAGCGGCGCCTGGATGGGGCTTGTCGCCCCGGTGCGGCAGATGCAGCGGAGCAAGCTCCGCCCGACGGTGCGCGCGCCCAGGTTGCGTACGGCGGACTTGCTGCGCTGCCCTTGCGGAGGGAATCCGCTCAGCCCGCCGCGCTGTGCACCGCCTGGGGCGGCCGCGCCAGCGCCGGCCAGCGCTGCAGCAGCGCCGCACGGATGCCGGCCGCGTCCAGGCCCGCCTCGGCGAGCAGCTGCTCGCGGCTCGCGTGGTGCTGGAACGCGTCCGGCAGGCCGAGGTGCAGCATCGGCATGGCGATGCCTTCGGCGGCCAGCAACTCGGCCACGCCGGAGCCGGCGCCGCCGGCGACGACGTTGTCCTCGAGCGTGACGAAGCCTTCGTGCGACCTGGCAAGCTCCAGCACCAGCGCGCGGTCGAGCGGCTTGACGAAGCGCATGTTGACCACGGTCAGGTCGAGTTCGGCGCCGACCTCCTCCGCCGCCGGCACGATCGCGCCGAAGGCGAGAAGGGCGATCCGGCTGCCGCGCCGGCGCAGCTGCGCCTTGCCGAGCGGCAGGCTGTCGAGCGCCGGCTGCACGGCGACACCGGGGCCGGTGCCGCGCGGATAGCGCACCGCGGCGGGGCCTTCGAAGCGGAAGCCGGTGGTCAGCATCTGCCGGCACTCGTTCTCGTCGGCCGGCGCCATCACCACCATGTTCGGCACGCAACGCAGGTAGCTGAGGTCGAGGTTGCCGGCGTGGGTCGCGCCGTCCGGGCCGACCACGCCGCCGCGGTCGATCGCGAACAGCACGTCCAGGTCCTGGAGCGCGACGTCGTGCACCAGCTGGTCGTAGGCGCGCTGCAGGAAGGTCGAGTAGATCGCGACCACGGGCTTGGCGCCTTCGCAGGCCATGCCGGCGGCGAGGGTCACCGCGTGCTGCTCGGCGATCGCGACGTCGAAGTAGCGCCCCGGATATTCGCGGCTGAAGCGCACCAGGCCGGAGCCCTCGCGCATCGCCGGGGTGATGCCCATCAGTGCCGGCTCGGCCGCCGCCATGTCGCACAGCCAGTCGCCGAACACGTCGGTGTAGGTCGGCTTTTTCGCACCGGCCTTGGCGACCACGCCCTTTTCGGGATCGAACGGCGAGACCGCGTGGTAGCCGATCTGGTCGCCCTCGGCGAGCTCGTAGCCCTTGCCCTTGGTGGTGATGACGTGCAGCAGCTGCGGGCCCTTCAGGCCCTTGAGCGTGCGCAGGGTCTTCACCAGGGCGACCACGTCGTGCCCGTCGATCGGGCCCGTGTAGTGGAAGCCCATTTCCTCGAACAGGGTGGAGGGCACGAACATGCCCTTCCAGTGCTCCTCCCAGCGGCGCACGAACTTCGCGGTCGGGTTGTTCTTGTCGCCGAGCAGCTTCTTGCCGCCCTCGCGGATCGCGTTGAGGGTGCGGCTGCCGGTCGCGCGGCCGAGCATCCGGGTCAGGCCGCCGACGTTTTCGCTGATCGACATCTGGTTGTCGTTGAGGATCACCAGGATGTTCGGCTCCGGCTCCATGCCGCCGGCGTGGTTGAGCGCCTCGTAGGCCATGCCCGCGGTCATCGCGCCGTCGCCGATCACCGCGACCACCTTGCGCTCGCCGCCGGCGCGGGCGTTCGCGATCGCCATGCCGAGCGCGGCCGAGATCGAGGTCGACGAATGGCCGACGCCGAAGGTGTCGTACTCGCTTTCCTCGCGCTTGGGGAAGGGCGCGACGCCGTCGCGCTGCTTGACCGTGTGGATGCGGTCGCGGCGGCCGGTGAGGATCTTGTGCGGATAGGCCTGGTGGCCGACATCCCAGACGATGCGATCGTCGGGGGTGTCGTACAGCCAGTGCAGGGCCACGGTCAGCTCGATCACGCCGAGCCCCGCGCCGAAGTGGCCGCCGGACTTGCCGACCGATTCGATCAGGTAGGCCCGCAGCTCCCCGGCGATCGCCGGCAGTTCACTCTCGTCGAAAGTGCGCAGGTCGGCGGGCGTCTGGATGCGCGACAGGCGCGGATAGCGGGTGGAATCGATCATGGCGTGCTCGGCGGCGACCCGGCATTTTCGCGCCGTGCGCCGTGAGGGGCAAGGAAACGCGGGTTTTCGCGCGCCGAGAGGCCGCGGACGGGCGTTTTCGCGCCACGACCGGCGCGTGGACGGCGCGGGTCAGCGTCCGCGCAGGCGACCGAACAGGCCGGCGGACCTGGCCGGCTCGCTGGGCTCGGGCGGCGTCTCCGGGACCAGTTCGGCGTAGCCGGTGGCGAGGTTGGCGTTGACGAAGTCCACGACTTCGTCGCGGGTCACGCCGCTGCCGGCGGCGATCTCCTCGAGCGTCGCCGGGCCCTTCATCATTGTCGTCGCGATGCGGAAGTGCTTGGGGAACTCGCGCTCGGTCTGCGGCCACTTGGTCAGCCGGTAGCGGCCGTCCGGATCGTAGCCGGGCAGCAGCGCGCCGTGCCCCATGACCAGCCCGCCGAACCACTGCAGGCGTTGCAGCGGCTGCTCGGCGCCCAGCGCCGCCGCCTCGCGTGCCCAGGTGGCGTCATCGACCGCAACGAAGTCCTCGCGTTCCACGGCGCCCTCGAAGTGCGCGGCCAGTGGCTTGAGCGCGGCCGGGCCGTGGTAGGCGCGCTTGTCGAAATCGATCAGCAGGTCGCGGAAGCGGCGGCGGCCGTCGACAGCGCCCGGCACCAGCCAGTCGAACAGGTTGCGCTGCGCGGGTGGCGCGGGCATCGGCGCGGGTTCGATCGTGGTCGGCGCGAGCGTGCCGACCTCGACCGAATCCGGCAGCCTGACTCCGGCCGGGATGCTTTCCTCCTCGTCGCGCGGCGGCGGAAGCTCCTCGGGCAACTGGTCCTGCGGAACCGGGGAGGGCGACATGCCCGAGGGCTGCGCGGGCGCGGCCTGCTCCGCCGGTTCCGGCGCTGGCTGCACCGTGTCGTCTTCGCCCGCCTGCGCCGCGATCTCCGCCAGCAGCGCGCGCACCGCCGAGGCGTCGGTGGGGCGGGCCAGGTGGTAATCGGTCTGGCTGCGCGGGGCCGAGGTCAGGCCGATCACCCGCTTGCCGGCCGCATGCAGGCGCAGCCAGCTCATCGGCCCGTACATGCTGTCCATGTCGACCACGACGTAATCGGCCTCCTGGTCGGACAGCAGCCGCCAGGCGCGGCCCATCCGCGCGTTGGCCTGATCGAAGGCCGCGCGCAGGGCGGTCTCCGTCGCCGGGTCCATGCCGGTCATGCCGAGGGTCAGGGCCATCGTGTCGTGGTCGCTGTGGAGAGGGCCCGAGTGTAGCGTGCGCGGTTCGCGCGATGCGCGGGCCGGCGGGCAGGGCCGGGTCGGCCGCTCAACCGGCGTGCGCCAGCGCGCCGCGCTCGTGGCGGGCGTCGGTGAAGCGCGGCGCGCGGTGCGGCAGCTGCGCCTTCAGGAACGCCATCTGGTCGGCCAGGATGTTGCGGTTGGCGAGGATCAGGTGCTCGATCCAGCTCGGCCGGTAGGGCACCGCGAGCAGCGGCATGCCGGCTTGTTGCGGGGTGCGTCCGCCCTTGCGCGAGTTGCAGTGGAAGCAGGCGGCGACCACGTTCTCCCAGATGTCGCGGCCGCCGCGCGAGAGCGGCACCACGTGGTCGCGGGTGAGGTGGTGGCGGCCGAACTCGCGGCCGCAGTACAGGCACAGGTGCTGGTCGCGGGCGAACAGCGCGGCGTTGGTCAGCGCCGGGGTCGGGTCCAGCGCCTGCGGCCGGGCGTGGCCGCGCGCGGCGACGATCGGGTGCAATTCGATCATGCTGCGCGCGCCGCTGAGGCGGCTGGTGCCGCCGCGCACGCGCAGGCAGGGTTCGCCCAGGGTCCAGGCGACCGCGCCGCGGGCGTACAGGCAGGTGGCGTCCTGCCAGCTCATCCAGTCGAGCACGCGCCCGTGCGCGTCCAGCGAGAGCAGGCGGACGGCGTCGAGGCGGGCGGGGGACGGGGGAGCGAAGGACAGGTCGCCGCCGGATCCGACGGCGGCGTCAGGCTGCACGATGGCCCTGTCGCTCTCCATTCGCCTGACTTTATACCGCCTCCGCGGCGTTTTTGCAGGCGGTCGTCACGCGCGGCGGCTCCGCCGCTGCCGGTGGTGGTCGTGATCGGCGATGAACGCACGCACGACGGGATAGACCTCCTCGCGCCAGCGGCGGCCGCTGAAGATGCCGTAGTGGCCGGCGCCCGGTACCGTCAGGTGCGCCTTTCGCGCCTGATCCAGGCCAGTGCACAGGCGATGCGCGGCGCGGGTCTGGCCGAGGCCGCAGATGTCGTCGAGCTCGCCTTCGATGGTGAGCAGCGCGGTGTCGCCGATCGCCGCCGGATCCACGCGCTCGCCCGCGATCTCCCAGACGCCGCGCGCCAGCAGGTGCTGCTGGAACACGATGCGCACGGTGTCGAGGTAATACTCGGCGGGCATGTCGAGCACCGCGTTGTACTCGTCGTAGAAGCGGCGGTGCGCGTCCGCCTGCGCGTGCTCGCCGCGGGCGAGGTCGCGGCAGAAGGCCCAGTGCGACTGAAGGTGGCGTTCCGGGTTCATCGCCACGAAGCCCGCGTGCTGCAGGAAGCCGGGATAGACGCGCCGGCCGCGACCGGGGTAACCGGCCGGCACCCGGTGGATCAGGTTGGCCTCGAACCAGGCGAGCGGCCTGCGGGTGGCCAGCGCGCACACCGCGGTCGGGCTTTCGCGGGCATCGACCGGCCCGCCCATCATCACCAGCGCGGGTGGCGTGGGTTCGCCGCGCGCGGCCAGCAGGGCGACCGCCGCCAGCGCCGGCACGGTCGCCTGGCACACCGCCACCACGTGCGGGCGCGCCGGGGCCAGCGCGCGGATGAAGCGTTGCAGGGTGGCGACGTAATCTTCCAGCGAGAACGCCCCGGCGTCCGCCGGCACCATGCGCGCGTCGGTCCAGTCGGTGACGTAGACGTCGTGGTCGCGCAGCAGCGTGCGCACGGTATCGCGCAGCAGCGTGGCGTGGTGGCCGGACAGCGGTGCGACCACCAGCACCGCGGGGTCGGCGCCGAGCCGCCGCAGCGTGCGCGCGTCCTCGGCGTGGCGGCGGAAGCGCAGCAGCCGGCAGAACGGCGTCGCGAGCGTCTCCTCTTCCAGCACCGCGCAGTCGCGGCCGTGCGCGTGGACGACGCCGATGTCGAACGCAGGCTTGGCGTAGTCCTTGTGCAGCCGGTGCAGCAGGGCGTAGCCGGCGGCGATGCCCGGCGCGCCCGGCATCGCGGCGAGCCAGCTGCCGGGCGCGGAGAACGCATGCGCGCCGGCTTCGGCGAGACTGGCGACGGGCGCCATCCCCGCGCGCCAGAGGGCGTGCCACTGGTAGAGCATCGACCTCCCCCGTCGATGGTGCTGCGCCGCAGCATAGCGCGCCCGGCGGCGGCCGGCGGCGCCGCGGTGTGACCGGTGCCACATTCCGGCGGCATGCCTCAGCCGCAGGTCTCCAGCGCGGTCGCGCTGCCGCGACGCAGCGGCGACAGCCAGCAGTTCGAGCCGAGCGCGGTGAAGCCCAGCGCCTCCAGCCGCTGCCGGTAGAAGCGCGCGGGCCGGCGGCGGAAATCGTGGTGGTCACCTTCGATTTCGTCCTCGCGGGTGAAGGTCTCGAGGAAGGCGATGCCGCCGCACAGCGCCGCGAGGCCGGGCAGGCCGCGGTCGAGTTCGCGGGTGTCCAGGTAGTGCAGCACGTCGCTGCACACCAGCAGGTCGACCGGCGCGCACGGGCGCAGGGTGGCGAAGTCGCCGAAACGGGCGAGGTGCAGGTTGCGGCGCGCGCCGTAGCGCGCAATCGCGTATTCGCTGGCGTCGAAGCCGAGGTAATCCAGCCGCGGTCGCAGCTTCAGCAACGGCGCGCGCCACACGCCCTCGCCGCAGCCGACGTCGAGCACGCTGCGCAGCGGGCGTTCGAGCTGGTGTTCGGCGATCGCCACCGCGAGCGCGACCTTGCGCGCCAGCCGGCGCGCGTCGCCGATGCCCCGCTGGCG
The DNA here is from genome assembly GCA_035539135.1 of Lysobacteraceae bacterium. Classification (GTDB taxonomy): domain Bacteria; phylum Pseudomonadota; class Gammaproteobacteria; order Xanthomonadales; family Xanthomonadaceae; genus JABFWF01. Next base: position 39,353 of record DATLJD010000003.1, on the reverse strand, counting down.
GTACCAGCGGTCGAAGTAGGCGCGGTCGTAGCGCTTGGGTGTCTCGGCCATGGGCGGTGCCTCGTCTGCCTGCGCCTATTGTGCGGGCGCGCAGGGCATGGCGCGCGCGGCGCCGGGACTTGCCCGCGTTCGCGCCGAATGCGGACAATCGGCGCGTCTTCCAGCCGCCGCGGGGCGCCATGCAAGCCTATCTCTGGGTCAAGACCGCCCACCTCGTGTTCGTGATCGCATGGATGGCCTCGGTGTTCTACCTGCCGCGCATCCTGGTCAACCTGGTCGAGGCCGGCGACGCAGCCGAAGTGCGCGGCAGGCTGCTGCTGATGGGGCGGCGGCTGCAGCGCTTCGGGCAGGTAATGTTCGGCTTCGCCTTCCTGCTGGGGCTGGTGCTGTGGCTGGGCTACCGGGTGCTGCCGGACTTCCCGACGATGGTCGCGGCGGGTAGCGGCTGGCTGCACGCCAAGCTCGGGCTCGTGGTCCTGCTGCTGGTGTTCAACGCAATCAGCGGGCGCTGGTTGCGCGGCGCGGCAGCGGGGCGGGCGTTGCCGTCCGCGACGACGCTGCGCTGGTTCAACGAGCTGCCGCTGGTGCTGCTGGTGGCGATCGTGTACCTGGTGCTGGCGAAGCCGTTCTAGTCGGCGGATCGCCTGGCAGCGGAGCATGCTCCGCTCTACGGAAGCCGTGCGCTAGCGGTCGCGTTCGATCACCTCGCGGGCGAGTGCGGCCAGGACCGCCGCACGATTACCGAACGGCGCCAGCGCGGCGTTCATCGCGTCGGCCAGTTCGCGCAGCCGCGCGCGCGAGGCGTCGAGCCCGAGCAGGCCGGGGAAGGTCGCCTTCGCCTGCGCCGCGTCCTTGCCCGCGGTCTTGCCCAGCGTCGCGCTGTCGCCTTCGATATCGAGCAGGTCGTCGCGGATCTGGAAGGCGAGGCCGAGCGCGTTTGCGTACCGGTCCAGCGCGTCGCGCGTGGGCGCATCGGCGCCGGCGGCGATCGCGCCCAGCCGCACCGCCGCGCGCAGCAGGGCGCCGGTCTTGAGCGCGTGCAGGCGCTGCAGCGCGGCGACGTCCAGCGCTGCGGCATTGCCGGTCGCGTCGATGTCCAGCGCCTGGCCGCCGCACATGCCGCGCGCGCCGGCGGCGGCCGCGAGTTCGGCCAGCATCTCGACCCGTTGCGCCGCCGCCAGCGGCGCCCGCGCGATCGCCTCGAAGGCCAGCGCCTGCAGCGCGTCGCCGGCGAGGATCGCGGTCGCTTCGTCGAAGGCGACATGCACGGTCGGGCGGCCGCGCCGGAGGGCGTCGTCGTCCATCGCCGGCAGGTCGTCGTGGACCAGCGAATAGGCGTGGATGAGTTCGACCGCGGCGGCCGGTGCGTCGAGCGCGCCCTCGTCCGCGCCGAAGGCGCGGCCGGTCGCGTACACCAGCAGCGGGCGCATGCGCTTGCCGCCGCCGAGCACGGCGTGGCGCATCGCCGCGTGCAGGCGGCGCGGGGCGGTGTCGGCGGCGGGCAGCAGCGCGTCGAGCGCGGCTTCGCTGCGCGCGCGCCAGCCGGCCACGCGCGCGGCGAGGTCGGCGGGCTCAGGCATCGCCGGCGGGCGGGAACGGTTCGGCGGCGGCGGGCTGCTCGGGGTCGCTGAGCAGGCGCACGCGCAGTTCGGCCTGTTCGAGCGCGCCCTGGCACTTGCGGTAGAGGCCGACGCCGCGCTCGTATGCGGCCAGCGATTCCTCCAGGCTCATGTCGCCGTGCTCCATCTTCTCGACCAGCTGCTCGAGCTCGTCGAGGGAGGCTTCGAAATCGGCGACCGGCGAGGGGTCCTGATCGGGTGTGCGCGCCATCGGCGCAGTGTGCGGCGCGCGCGTGGAGGGGTCAATCGGGTGCGCCGGCGCGATGCCATGCCAGGCGCAGGCCGGCGTCGTGCAACCAGCGCGCGAAGGGTTCGGCGACGGCGATGTCGCCGCCTGCCAGGAGCGCGCCCTGGGCATCCAGCAGCAGCGGCAGCCGTTCGCGCACCCACGGCGGCACCGCGCGCTCCTGCAGGACATGCTTGAGCGCGTGCGAGTGGGCGCGTCCCGGCAGGCGTATGCGTTCGCCGCCGTGGCGGGCGCGTACCTGCAGCGGCGCGGGGAAGCGCATCGGCGCGGCAGCCGCGCGCATCGGGGCCAGCGCGAGCGCGTCGCCGGTGGGCAGCCGCAGCGGCGCGCCGCCGTCCCACCACGCCTGCCAGTCCGCGGGCAGCGGCGGGCGGATCGGGCCGGCGTGCAGCAGGCGCCGCCAGCGGCGCAGTTCGGCGCCGGCCCAGGCGAAGCGGGCATCGGCGTCGGCGCGCGCGCCGAGCAGCTGCGCCTCCAGCTGGGCGACGCCCTGTGCCGGCAGCGGCGGCAGGTCCAGCGCGCGGATCCACGCCCGCAACAGGCGCGCGCGCCGCGCGGCGGGGACGTCGGCGAGCAGCCCGATGTCCAGCGTGTCCGGCGCGACCCGCGCGCGCGCGAGCAGGCGCTGGTCTTCCTCCTCCAGCAGGTCCTGCGCCTGCGCGGCGAGGTCGGCGCTGCGGGCGAAGGCGGCGTCGGCGCGCGGCCAGCGCTCGCGCAGCAGCGGCAGCACCCGCCGGCGCAGGAAGTTGCGGTCGAACGCGAGTTCGGCGTTGGACGGATCGTCCAGCCAGCGTAGCCCCCCCGCGCGCGCGTGGTCGGCCAGCGTCGCCTGCGGCAGCGCCAGCAGCGGCCGCCACAGCCAGCCGTGCAGGAACGGCCGCCACGGCCGCATCGCCGCCAGGCCGTCGACCCCGGAGCCGCGCAGCGCGCGCAGCAGGAAGGTCTCGGCCTGGTCGTCGCGGTGGTGGGCGAGGGCGAGCACCTCGCCGGCGCCCAGCGCTTCGCCGAAGGCCGCGTAGCGCGCCGCGCGCGCGGCGGCTTCGGGGCCGTCTCCGCGTTCGCGCGCGACGTCCACCCGCACGACCGCGAGCGGCAGGTCCAGCGCGGCGCAGGCCTGTTCGCAGTGCAGGGCCCAGGCGTCGGCGTCGGCGTGCAGGCCGTGGTGCACGTGGATCGCGCGCAGGCCGCGCGCGCGCGCGGCCTGCAGCGCGGCCAGCGCGTGCAGCAGGACGGTCGAATCGAGTCCGCCGCTGAACCCGACCAGCAGCGGCGCATCGCCGGCCGGCAGCGCGTCGGCGGTCAGCAGCGAGGTGGCCATGCGCGCATCCTAGCCCGCGGCGGCGGGCGCCGGCGCGGGCCCTGACGCGCGGCTACAGCATCCCGTCCAGCCACTTGCCGGCCTGCGCCAGCAGGTTGCCCGACAGCAGGCCGAGGCTGACCGAGCCGACCGCGCTGCTGGCCCAGGCGATCAACATGAGCAAGCCGTCGCGCTCGAGCAGGGCCAGCGCGAACAGCAGGATCAACCCGCCCAGCGGGTAGTTGGTGAACGGGATCGGCAGCGACATCAGCACGCCAAGCAGCACCAGCAGCAGCCCGCTGCACACGGTCGCGGCGCGGTGGCCGAACATGCCCGACAGGCGCGGCCGCACCAGCTTCTCCAGCCACGCCAGCGGCCGCGAGATGTGGCGCAGGAAGCGGGCCAGCGCGCCGCGGTGCGGCCCGCGCCTGGCAACCGCCTTCGGCAGCCACGGCTGGCGGCGGCCGGCAAGCAGCTGGACGCCGACCAGCACGGTGAGCGGACCGCTGATCGCGCCGCCGCCGGGGATCGGGATGAACGCGGGCAGCGCGGAAATCAGCAGCAGCAGACCGAATGCGCGCCGGCCTACGCCGGCGAGCATGCCCGACAGCGGCAGGATCTCGTCCGGATCGCCTTCCGCCAGCGCCGCCAGCAGTGCGCGGACGCCGGGCTCAGACGTCATCGCCGGCCTCGCCATCGCCGATACGCTGCAGCAGCAGCTTGTCCACGCGCGGGCCGTCCAGGTCCACCACCTCGATCCGCCAGCCGCCCCACGCGTAGTGCTCTCCGGTATTGGGGATGCGCCCGAAGTGCGCGATCGCCATGCCGGCGGCGGTGTGGTAGTCGTGCTCCTCTTCGCCGGGCAGCGCGCCGGTGCCCATCAGCTCGCGCAGGTCCTCGATCGGCAGCGCGCCGTCGACCAGCAGCGAGCCGTCCTCGCGCACGATCACCGCGGCCTTGGTGTCGGCGTGCTCGCCGGACTGCACGCGCCCGATCACCGCGCCCATCAGGTCGTTGAGGGTGACCAGGCCGGTGACGTCGCCATATTCGTCGACCACCAGCGCCAGCGACTGCTGTTCCTCGCGGAACAGTTCCAGCAGCTTCAGCGCGTGCATGGACTCGGACACGAACACCGCCGGCCGCAACGTCGCGAACAGGTCCGGCTGGCCGCGGCCGAGGTCGTCGATCAGCGCCTTGACCTCGAGCACGCCGAGCACGTCCGAATCGCTCTCGCGGTAGACGGGGTAGCGCGAGTACGGCGTGGCCCGCATCGCGTCCAGGTTCTCGTCCACGCCGGCCGCCGCGTCCAGCCAGGCGATCCGCGTGCGCGGCGTCATCAGGCTGTCCACCGTGCGGTCGCCCAGGCGCATCACCCGCTGCATCATGTTGCGCTCGTCGGAGTCGATCACGCCCTGCTCGTGGCTCTCGGCCACCAGCAGCCGGATCTCCTCTTCGGTGATCGCGTTGCGGTCGTCGTCGCGGAACCCGAGCAGCCGCAGCACCAGGCGGGTGATGGCGCCGAGGGCCAGCACGACCGGCTTGGCGGCACGCGCGAGCCAGTCGAGCGGCAGCGCGACCTTGCACGCGATCGCCTCGGAGTTGGTCAGTGCGAGCCGCTTGGGGATGAGTTCGCCGAAAATGACCTGTGCGGCGGTGATCAGCCCAACCGCCGTGCCGATGCCGATCCCGGCCGCGTATTCGCGCGCATCCGGCCAGAAGTCGACCAGCCACTCGCCGATGGCCTGGCCGATCGCCTCGCCGCCGAACAGGCCGGTGAGGATGCCCAGCAGGGTGATGCCGATCTGGACCGTGGACAGCAGGTTGTCCGGGTGCTCCGCGAGCTGCAGCGCCTTGCGCGCGCCGGCGCTGTGTTCAGCCATCTGCCGCAGGCGGCTCTTGCGCGAGGTCATCACCGCCATCTCCGACAGCGCGAAGAAGGCGTTGAACAGGACCAGGACGACGACGATCAGCAGCTCGAACACGGGCGCTCACGGCGGGAAGGGGGAACGGGGCGCCGCGTCCGGCCGCCGGGCGGCCGGCGGTGGGCGGCGTGGAGCGGGCGGGCGCGGCGGCGCAGGAGCGGAATGAAGGCGAAATCCAGGGAGGGGGCAGGCGCCGGATCATAGCAGCGGGCGCCGCAGGCCCCGGACACGACCCTGCGCGGCCGGCGGCCCCGCCCGGGACGCGCCATCGGCGCCGGCTGCAACAAAAGCGTCACACGATCGACATATCCTGCCGGCTTCCGCATCTGGGGGCGCCGTTCCATGTTTTCCTTGCAGACCATCTTCGGCCAGGGCAAGCAGTTCTTCGCGCTGCTGGACGAGGCCGCCGCCGCCGCCCACGAGAGCACCCGCGCGCTGCACGAGATGCTGCGCGCGCCGCAGGCCACGCCCAGCCTGGACGCCTTCAAGCTGGCCCGCCAGCGCGAGCGCGACGCATCCAACCGGATCAGCCAGGCGCTGGTGGACAGCTTCATCACCCCGATCGAGCGCGAGGACATCGAGGCGCTGGGTTCGGCGCTGTACAAGATCCCCAAGCAGGTCGAGCGCTTCGCCGACCGCTACGTGCTGGCCCGGCACCGGCTGGAGGAGATCGATTTCGCCCCGCGCGCGGCGATGCTGGAGAAGGCCGCCGGCGTGGTGGTCGAGATGGTCCACGAGCTGCGCCACATGCGGCTGGAGCCGATGAAGCAGCTCAACGACCGCCTGCGGGTGATCGAGACCGAGGCCGACCGCCTGATCCTCGAGCTGCACCGCGACATCTACTCCGGCAACCTCGACGCGGCCGAGATGTTCCTGCTCAAGGAATTCTTCGAGATCCTCGAGAAGGCGATCGACCGTTGCCGCGAGGCGGGCGTGGTCGCCTACGAAATCGTGCTGAAGAACAGCTGAGACCACCGCCATGCTGACCCTGGTGCTGGTGGTGATCCTGGCCGCCCTGCTGTTCGAGTTCATCAACGGCTTCCACGACACCGCCAACTCGATCGCGACGGTGGTCGCGACCAAGGTGCTCTCCCCCGGCAGCGCGGTCATCCTGGCGGCGAGCATGAACCTGATCGGCGCGTTCGCGGGCACCGCGGTCGCCAAGACGATCGCGTCCGGGCTGATCGACACCGAGGTCGTCAACGTCACCCAGCAGGTGATCCTGTGCGCGCTGCTGGGCGGGATCACCTGGAATCTGATCACCTGGTGGCTGGGGTTGCCGTCCTCGTCCTCCCATGCGCTGATCGGGGGGCTGTGCGGCGCCGCGCTGGCCGCGGCCCACAACGACTGGGACGCGCTGGTGTGGTCGCAGGCGGCAGGCGACGGCTGGACCCACAACAAGGGCCTGCTGTGGAAGGTGCTGGTGCCGATGGTGAGTTCGCCGATCGCCGGTTTCCTGCTCGGTGTGCTGATCCTCGGGTTGCTGTACGCGCTGATCGCGGCGCTGGCGCGCTCGGGGACGGCCCTGTCGCGGCTCGCGCGGCCGCGCTGGGTCAATGCCTTCTTCGGCAAGGCGCAACTCGCCTCGGCGGCCTACATGGGCTTCGCCCACGGCACCAACGACGCGCAGAAGACGATGGGCATCATCGCCCTGACGATCTTCGCCGCGCAGGCCAACGGCACCCTCGACAACCTGCCGGACTGGCTGGCCTTCCTGCATCCCAACGGTGGCGAGCAGGACATCGACGGCTGGATCATCGCCACCTGCGCGCTGGTCATGGCGGCCGGCACCGCGGCCGGCGGCTGGCGCATCATCAAGACGCTGGGCCACAAGATGGTGAAGCTGCATCCGATCGACGGCTTCGCCGCCGAGTCGGCCTCGGCCACGATCCTGGTGACCGCCGCCCACTTCGGCATGCCGGTGTCCACCACCCACAGCATCTCCACCGCGATCATGGGCGTCGGTTTCGCCAAGAACCCCCGCGCGCTCAAGCTGACCGTGATCGAGCGCATCGTGTGGGCGTGGATCCTGACGATCCCGGCCGCCGGCGGCATCGCCTACGGGACACTGCGGCTGTTCGAGGCGCTCGGCTGGGCATGACCCGGCTCCGCGGGACCGTAGAGCGGAGCTTGCTCCGCTTTACCGGAGGGCGGTCCCGCGCTCAGCGCGTCGCCGCCGCCTCCACCGCACGCCACACCCGCAGCAGGTTGCTGCCCAGGATCTTGCGGATGTCGTCGTCCGTGTAGCCGCGCGCCTGCAGGCCGGCGACCAGGTTCGGGTAGTCGGCGACGCTGCGCAGGCCGTCGGGCAGTTCGCCGTCCACGCCATCGAAGTCCGAGCCGATGCCGACGTGGTCCACGCCGAGCAGCTTCACGCCGTAATCGATCTGGTCGAGCACCGCCGTGATCGGCGTCTCCGGCGCCGGGTGGGCGGCCGCCCATTCGCGGTCGAAGCGGTCGCGGTCGAGCTCCGGCTTGCCCTGCGCGCGCAGCTCGGCGTTGCGCGCGTTGAAGTCGTTGATCGCGCGGAAGTGCGCCTGGGTATCCGCGGCGCCGCGCGGGTCCACGAATGCGGTGCCGAAGGGCACCTGCACCACGCCGCCCTTCGCCGCCACCGCCTTCGCCAGCTCGTCGCTGATGTTGCGCTCGAAGTCGGGGGTGAAGTGGCGGAACGCGGAATGGCTGGCGATCACCGGCGCCTTGCTCAGCGCGATCGCTTCGCGCGCGGACTCGTCGGAGATGTGAGAGACGTCCACCATGATCCCGAGGCGGTTCATCTCGGCGACCACCTGGCGCCCGAACGGGCTCAGGCCGTGCCACTTGCGCTCCAGCGCGTAGGACGAATCGGCGATCCGGTTGGCGGCGCTGTGGGCGAGGGTGATGTAGCGCACGCCGCGGTCGAAGAAGAACCGCACGTTGGCGAGGTCGTCGCCCAGCGGCGCCCCGTTCTCCATGCCCAGCGGCAGCAGCACGCGGTCGCCCGCGCGCAGGCGCTCGACGTCGCCCGGCGAGCGCAGCAGGGCGAAGCGGTCCGGATGCCGCTGCGCCAGCGCTTCCACCGCGTCGATCATCTCGTTGGCGGCCTGCCAGGCGGTGCCATCTGCGTCCTGCTTCGGCGATGTGTAGATGGACATGAAGGCGACGTCCAGTCCGCCCGCGCGCGCCTTCGGATAGTCGAACTCGCGGCCCTGCGCCGCTTCGCCTAGGTCCATCCAGCGGTCGGTGAGCATGCCCGGCGCGTCGATGTGGGTGTCGACGATCACGGCGTCCTGCACCAGGCGCGTCGCCGCGTCCGGCGCGGCGGCGTGGGCGGACAGGGACAGGGCGCAGGCGAGGGCGGCGGCGAGCAGGGTGCGGGTCATGGGGTTCCTCGTGGTTCGTCGAAACGTCATGCGGGGCCGACGACGTGGCCGCCCGCGTATACCGCGCGCGCGAGCCGTCCGCCCAGCCAGTAGCACAGTTCGGCCGGGTGGCCGACCTGCCAGTGCACGAAATCCGCGCGCTGGCCGACCCGCAGCAAACCGCGGTCGGCCAGGCCAAGCGCGCGCGCGGCGTGCGTCGTCGCGCCGCGCAGCGCCTCTTCCGGCGTCAGCCGGAAATGGGTGCAGGCCAGCTGCATCGCCTGGCGTAGCGACATCAGCGGCGAGGTGCCGGGATTGCAGTCGGTCGCGACCGCCATCGGCACGCCGTGCGCGCGCAGCAGGTCCAGCGGCGGCAGCGTCGTCTCGCGCAGCACGTGGAAGGCGCCCGGCAGCAGCACCGCGACGGTGCCGTGCGCGGCCATCGCGCGCACCCCGTCCTCGCCGGTGTGCTCGATGTGGTCGGCCGACAGGGCGTCGAAGCCGGCCGCGAGCGCGGCGCCGCCGAGGTCGCTCAGCTGGTCGGCGTGCAGCTTGACCGGCAGGCCGAGCGCGCGCGCGGCTTCGAACACGCGCCGCGTCTGCGCCGGACTGAAGCCGATCCCTTCGCAGAAGGCGTCCACCGCGTCCACCAGGCCTTCGGCGTGCAGGCGCGGCAGCCAGGCGACGACCGCGTCGACGTAGCCGTCGGCGTCGCCGGCGAACTCCGGCGGCAGCGCGTGCGCGCCCAGGTAGGTCGTGCGCACGTCCACGCCCAGCGCCTCGCCGAGCCGGCGCGCGACCCGCAGCATCTTGCGTTCGTTGTCGAAGTCCAGGCCGTAACCCGACTTGATCTCCAGCGTGGTCGCCCCGTCGGCGACCAGCGCGGCCGCGCGCGGCAGCGACTGCGCGAGCAACTCCTCCTCGCTCGCGGCGCGCACCGCGCGCACGCTGGACAGGATGCCGCCGCCGGCGCGCGCGATTTCCTCGTAGCTCGCGCCCTGGAGCCGTTGCTCGAACTCGCGCGCGCGGTCGCCGGCGAACACCAGGTGGGTGTGGCAGTCGACCAGGCCCGGCGTGATCCAGCCGTCGGCCTCGATCACCTCGACGGCCAGCGCGTGCGGCGCGCCGGGCAGGGCGTGGCGGGTGCCGACGAAGGCGATGCGGCCGGCGCGCCAGCCGAGGGCGCCGTCCTCGATCGCGGCATAGCCCTCGCCGTCGAGGGTGGCCAGCGAGGCGCCGAGGATCAGGCCGTCGAAGCGGGGAGCGAGGGCGGGCATCGCGCGAGTGTCGGCGATGCGCGGCGCAAAGTCATGCGGAGCACGGGCGGCAGCAGCCAAACGGTGCAAAGCCGCGCGGCTGTCCGCGGGCGACAATGGGGCCGCCAGGGGACGACGTCTCCGCCCACCCTCCCCGAACGGAGTCGTCATGCGCCGTCATTGCCTGCCCGCAGTCCTCCTGGCCCTGTCCCTGCCGGCGGCCGCCGCCGACGCGCCGCCGGCGCCGGCACCGGCCCCCGCGCTCAGCGAGGTCGAGTGCGCCGTGTGGGCGCGCGAGATGAGCTTCGCGCGTTCGGTCGCCGAGCACGACGCGGCCGCCTTCGCCGACCACGTCGGCGAGCAGGCCGCGTTCGGCACCAGCGGCCCGCGGCCCGACCACGGCCGCGCCGAGATCGTGCGCCAGTGGAACGGCATCGTCGAAGGCAAGCGCGTGCGCCTGGAGTGGTATCCGGAGCGGACCACGGCGAACGGTGCCGAGGACCTCGTCTGGTCCACCGGTCCCGCGCTGAGCGAAGTGCTCGATCCCACCGCGAAGCAGCGCTTCTACCTCGGCCACTTCCGCTCGGTCTGGCGCAAGGGCGCGGACGGCACGTGGCGGGTCGAGTTCGACGATGGCGACCAGCCGCGCCCGGCGACCGCCGAGGAAGCCGCCGCGTTCCGCGCCGCGCGGCCGCAGGCCTGCCCGCGCGCCTGACGCGCCGGGTACCTCAGCGCCCGCGCTTGCGGCGCACGTAGACCTCGATGCGGCCGCGCGCGGCGACCTCCCCGGACGCGCTCGCGATCTCGAACGGAAACCAGCGCAGCACCTTGCCGCCATCCGCGGCCTGCGCGCGCATCTCCTCGACGACCGCCGGATCCAGCCGGAACTCGGCGAACACGTCCTCGCGCATCGCCTTGACGAATTCGATTTCGTTCTTCGTGTCCCACACGATGTAATCGCCGCCGATGCGGTGCAGCACCAGCAGCGGCCAGAACGGATTGACCATCGCCAGCAGGCTGCCGCCGAAGTGGGTGCCGAAGGCGTTGCGGTTCCAGAAGTGCAGGCGCAGCCGCACCTTCGCGTACAGCCCGTCGGGCGACACCTCCAGCACCCGGATCCCGGTGAACAGGTAGGGCGGCCACAGGTTCCAGAAACGGCGCAGGTTGGCGAAGCTCAGGCGCATGGCGGGCCGGCGTGCGGGGGCCTGCCAGCATGCCATACGCATGCGTATTGTTGAATAGCCGGGAGCCGGGAGCCGGGAGCCGGGAGCCGGGAGCCGGGAGCCGGGAGCCGGGAGCCGGTAGAAGCCGCGGTTACCGGTTACCGGTTACCGGTTACCGGTTCCCTTCGCGGCTCACACCAGCAGCAACGAGGCCATCCTGCGCCGGTAGCGCCCGACCAGGTCCTCGTCTTCGATCACCCGGAACGCGTCAATCAGGGTCTTGCGCGGCAGGCCGTCCTCGTAGCCGCGGTCGCGCTGCAGCATCTCCAGGAACTGCGCGAGTGCTTCCTCCGAGCGCCCGGCGACCAGGTGGCGCACGCCGAGCAGGTGGCGCGCGCGCAGGTCGCCGGGATCCGCGGCGATCGCCGATTCAAGCACTTCCGCCGGCGGCGCGTCGCGCAGCAGCGCGGCGAAGGCGAGACGGGCGCGGGCGCGGACCGCGCGCTCGTCGGTGGCGAGGTTGGCCGGCAGCCCGTCGAGCAGCTGCTCGGCTTCGCCGGCGGCGCCGATCGCGAGCAGGGCGAGCGCCAGGTCCAGCTTCAATTCCGGCTTGTCCGGCTCCGCGTCGATCGCCTTGCGCAGGCGCAGCACCTCGGCGTGCGGGTCGGCGGGTGGCGCCTCCGCTGCCCCGGCCTCCGCGGACGCGCCTTCCAGCGGCGTGATGCCGTGGTGGGCGAGGAATTCGCGCAGCTGGCCTTCCGGCAGCGCGCCGGGGAAGCCGTCGACCAGCTGCCCGTCCTTGAGCAGCATCACTGTCGGCACCGAACGCACCTGGAACACCGCGGCCAGTTGCTGTTCGCGGTCGACGTCGACCTTGGCGAGCACGAACGCGCCGTTGTACTCGGCGGCGAGCTTCTCGAGGATCGGCCCGAGGGTCTTGCACGGGCCGCACCAGGTCGCCCAGAAGTCGACCAGCACCGGCACCTGCAGCGACTGCTGCAGGACTTGTGCTTCGAAGGTTTCGGTGCTGACGTCGATGACGTGGGGATTGGCGTCCATGGAATGTCGTCCGGAAAATGGGCAGATGGCGGCGCGCGCACGCGCTTGCAAGGGCCCATGGTCGCATCGTTGCGGTGGCGGCGGCGTCTTGCCGGGGGCGTGGTCATGCCCGGCGCCGCGACATCCGCCGCGACGGGTAGCATGCGCCGATGTTCCGATCGCGCCTGTCCTGGTCCACGCTCGCCGGCCTGCTCGCCGGTCCGTGTTGCGCATTCGCCCTGATCGCCTTCGCCGCGCGCGTACCAGGCTACCGGCATGCGGCCGATCCGCCGGCGCTGCTGGGCGCGACCGGAATGCCGGGGGCGAGCGCGTTCAACCTGCTGGGCTTCGTGCTGCCCGGGCTGCTCGCGGCGATGGCGGCGCAGGGCCTGCATCGCGCGCTGGCGTCGCGCGGCGCGGCTTTCGCCGCCCGCGTCGGCGCGACCCTGTTGCAGCTGTCGGCGCTCGCGTTCGCCGCGCAGGGCGCCTGGCCGCTGCGGCTCGGCCATGCGCTGGACCAGGGCCCCGCGCGCTGGCACGTCGCGGCGTGGACACTGTGGTGGCTGGCCGCGGTCGCCGGCCTCGCGCTGTGCGCCCTGGGCGCGCGCAGCCTGCGCGGATGGCGCGCGCCCGCGGTCGGTGCCGCGCTGGCCGCAGGCGCGATGTTGCTCGCCGCGCAGGGACTGTTGCCGATCGCCGGCGGCGTCGCGGCGCGGATCGCGCTGGCGGCGTGGTTCGGCTGGATCGCGTGGGCGGCGTGGTGCGCCGGCCTCAGCCGTGGCGCAGCTTGAGCGCGAGGATCGCCGCCGACAGCCCCAGCGTCACCACGTTGGCGAGGATCATCGGCCAGGAGCCCAGCAGCAGGCCATAGCCGAGCCAGCAACCGACGCCGGCGGTGAAGATCGCGTAAATCGCCAGCGAGATGCCGCGGGTGTCCCGGCTGCGCAGCGTGTGCAGCGCCTGCGGCACGAAGGCCACGGTCGTCAGCAGCGCGGCGAGATAGCCGATCCAGTCCGCGCTCACGGTCCCGCCGCGTCGTCCGGCCGCCGGTACACCTTGCCGTCCTTCATCACGAAGGACACGCGGGTCATCACGCCGATGTCGGCCAGCGGATCGCCCGGCACGGCGACGATGTCGGCGAGCTTGCCGGCCTCGACCGTGCCGACGTCCTTTTCCATCCGCAGCAGTTTCGCCGCGTGGGTGGTCGCCGCCTGCAGGGCGAACGCCGGCGGCATGCCGGCCCGCACCATCAGTTCGAACTCGTGCGCGTTCTGCCCGTGGGGGTACACGCCGGCGTCGGTGCCGAACGCGATCGGCACGCCGGCGCGGTACGCGCGGCCCGCGGTGTCCATGATCTGCGGCCCGACCTGGCGCGCCTTGGCCGCGACCTGCGCCGGGTAGTACCCGGGCACCGCCGCCTGCTTGGCCACGTAGTCGCCGGCGATGATGGTCGGCACGTACCAGGTGCCGTGCTCCTTCATCAGGCGCATGTCGGCCTCGTCCATGAAGGTGCCGTGCTCGATCGAGTCGACCCCGGCGAGCACCGCGCGGCGGATCGCCTCGGCGCCGTGCGCGTGGGCGGCGACCGCGAAGCCGTAGTCCTTCGCCGCGGCGATCAGCGCCTTCAGCTCCGGCTCGGTGAGCTGCGGGTTGTCGGCGCTCGCGCTCTCGTCGAGCACGCCGCCCGAGGGCATGATCTTGATCAGGTCCACGTGGTCCTTGTAGTGCTGGCGCACCGCCTTCCACGCGTCCTCGGGGCCGTTGACGATGCCGTCCTTCGGTCCGGGGTCGCCCATCAGGTCGGCGCGGTAGCCGTCGCTGCCGTCGGCGTGGCCGCCGGTCGAACCGATCGCCATGCCGGCGCTGAGGATGCGCGGGCCGGGCACGATACCGTCGCGGATCGCGTTGCGCAGGGCGATCGACTCGTTCGCGTTGTCGCCGAGGTTGCGCACGGTGGTGAAGCCGGCAAGCAGGGTGCGCTCCGCGTACACCGTGCTGCGGATCGCGTAGTCGGCGGGGTTGAGGCGGAACTGGTCGCTGTAGTTTGTCGGGCTGGTTTCGCCGGTGAGGTGGACGTGGCTGTCGATCAGGCCGGGCAGGCAGGTCGAGGTCGGCAGGTCGAAGAACGCGCGCATGTCCGGGGGCGGGGCCATGCGCCCGGCCTGCACCGCGGCGATGCGGTCGCCGCGCACGAGGATGCTGGTTTCGCCGAGCAGGCGGCCGCTGGCGGCGTCGAACAGGTCGCCGCAATGCAGCAGCACCGGGCCGTCGTCGCCCGCGGCCGGCGGCCCGGCGAGGGCGGGGGCGGACAAGGCGAAGGCGAGGGCACAGGCAAGGCGGAGCGTGGCGCGCATGGTCGGAGCTCGCGTAAATGCGGGATGCCATGGATAGCACGCCGGCGCGCCGGACGCGTGCGTCGGCAAGCGCCCGCCCCGGCGATGGCGGGCATTTGTGCGCTGCGGTAGGCTGTCCGGCCCGTCTCCGTCCAGCAAACGCGCCGTGTCCAGCGAAGTCGCCGCCTACGATCCCCGGGCCATCGAGGCCTCCGCCCAGCGCTACTGGGAGGACAGCCGCGCCTTCGAGGTCCGCGAGCAGGCCGGCAAGCCGAAGTACTTCTGCCTGTCGATGCTGCCGTACCCCTCCGGCGCGCTGCACATGGGCCACGTGCGCAACTACACGATCGGCGACGTCATCTCGCGCTACCAGCGCATGACCGGCAAGAACGTGCTGCAGCCGATGGGGTGGGACGCGTTCGGCCTGCCGGCCGAGAACGCGGCGATCAAGAACAACACCGCGCCGGCCAAGTGGACCTACGCCAACATCGAGCACATGCGCGGCCAGCTCAAGGCGCTCGGCTACGCGATCGACTGGTCGCGCGAGTTCGCCACCTGCCGCCCCGACTACTACGTGCACGAGCAGCGGATGTTCGTGCGGCTGATGAAGAAGGGCCTGGTCTACCGCAAGAACAGCATCGTCAACTGGGACCCGGTCGACCAGACCGTGCTCGCCAACGAGCAGGTGATCGACGGCCGCGGCTGGCGTTCCGGCGCCGTCGTCGAGAAGCGCGAGATCCCGCAGTGGTTCCTGAAGATCACCGCCTACGCGCAGGAGCTGCTGGACGGACTGGATTCGCTGCCTGGCTGGCCGGACGCGGTCAAGACCATGCAACGCAACTGGATCGGACGCAGCGAGGGCCTGGAGTTCGCCTTCGACATCGCGGGCAGCGACGACAAGCTGCGCGTCTTCACCACCCGCCCCGACACGCTCATGGGCGCGACCTTCGTCAGCATCGCCGGCGAGCATCCGCTCGCGCGCAAGGCCGCCGAGGGCAATCCGGAACTGGCCGCGTTCCTCGAGGAACTGCGCCACGGTGGCGTCTCCGAGGCCGAGCTGGAGACCCAGGCCAAGCGCGGCATGGACACGGGGCTGCGCGCGATCCACCCGCTCACCGGCGAGGAGCTGCCGGTGTTCGTCGCCAACTTCGTGCTGATGGGGTACGGCACCGGCGCGGTGATGGCGGTGCCGGGGCACGACCAGCGCGACTGGGAGTTCGCGAAACAGTACGGCCTGCCGATCCGCGTGGTGGTGGTGCCGCCGGCGGTGCGCGACGCGCTGGAGGAGATCGCGCGCGACCTCGGCAGCCACGCAGACGCGCTGGGCACCGCGCTCGGCAAGGACGGCGCGATCGACGCCTACGGCACCCGCGCCGCGGTCGAGGTCGTGCAGGCCTTCCTGCGCGAGGTGCAGGAGCAGGGCGCGCATACCGAGCGCGGCACGCTGATCAACTCGGGCGAGCTCGACGGCATGGATTACGCCCAGGCCTTCGACGCGCTGGCCGCGCGCTTCGCCGCCGACGGCCGCGGCGAGCGCCGGGTCAACTTCCGCCTGCGCGACTGGGGCGTGAGCCGCCAGCGCTACTGGGGCTGTCCGATCCCGGTGATCTACTGCGGAAAGTGCGGCGCGGTGCCCGTGCCCGAGGACCAGCTGCCGGTGGTGCTGCCCGAGGACGTGGCGTTCTCCGGCGTGCGCTCGCCGATCAAGGCGGATCCCGAGTGGCGCAAGACCGCCTGTCCTTCCTGCGGCGGCGCCGCCGAGCGCGAGACCGACACCTTCGACACCTTCATGGAGTCGAGCTGGTACTACGCGCGCTACACCTCGCCGGGCGCGGCCGACATGGTCGACGAGGCGCGCGCCAACTACTGGCTGCCGGTCGACCAGTACATCGGCGGCATCGAGCATGCCATCCTGCACCTGCTGTACTTCCGCTTCTACCACAAGCTGCTGCGCGACGAGGGCCTCGTGCACAGCGACGAGCCGGCGACCAACCTGCTGTGCCAGGGCATGGTCATCGCCGAGACCTACTACCGCGACAACGCCGACGGCTCGCGCGACTGGATCAACCCGGCCGACGTCGAGGTCGAGCGCGACGCGCGCGGCCACATCTCGGGCGCGCGCCTGAAGGCCGATGGCGCACCGGTGCACGTCGGCCACGTCGAGAAGATGTCCAAGTCGAAGAACAACGGCGTTGACCCGCAGTCGATGGTCGACAAGTACGGCGCCGACACGGTGCGCCTGTTCTCGATGTTCGCCGCGCCGCCCGAGCAGTCGCTGGAATGGCACGAAGCCGGCGTGGAGGGCATGGCGCGCTTCCTGCGCCGGTTCTGGCGCGAGGTGCTCGTCCACGTCGCGCAGCCCGACCATCCTGAGGTCGACGCGGCCCAGCTGACGCCCGCGCAGAAGACCCTGCGCCGGCAGCTGCACGAGACGATCCAGAAGGTCGGCGACGACTACGGCCGCCGGCACAGCTTCAACACCGCGATCGCGGCGCTGATGGAGTTGCTCAACCACGTTTCCAGGTTCGACGACATGTCGGACCAGGGCCGGGCGGTGCGCCACGAGGCGCTGCAGGCGATGGTGCTGCTGCTCAACCCGGTCACGCCGCACGTCTGCCATGCGCTGTGGCAGGCGCTGGGGCACCCGGAGACGCTGCTGGAGGACGTGCCGTTCCCGCAGGCCGATCCGGCCGCGCTGGTGCGCGACACGATCACCCTCGCGGTGCAGGTCAATGGCAAGCTGCGTGGCACGATCGAGGTCGCGCCGGACGCGCCGCGCGAGGCGATCGAGGCGATGGCGCTGGCCGAACCCGGCGTGGCCCGCTTCCTCGAGGGCCAGAGCGTGCGCAAGCTGATCGTGGTGCCCGGCAAGATCGTCAACATCGTCGCCGGCTAGCGAGCCTGTTGCCGGCGCCCGGCGCCCGGCGCAGGCCGGGGCGGGTCTCCATTGTCCCGCGAGGATGGAGGCCGGCGCTCGCCGTGATGCGTGGCGAGGGCGCGGCCGCCGGTGCGCCCCTTGCCGGCGCCGGGCCGCTCGGCCAGACTCCGCGGATGATCCGACGCCTGCTTCCCGCCTTCCTCGTCCTTGCGCTCGCGGGATGCGGCTTCCACCTGCGCAATGCCCTGCTGCTGCCGGCCGACCTCGGCCCGGTGCGGGTGGTCGCGCCCAGCACGCGCAGCGAGCTGGCGCAGGACCTCTCCGAGGCGCTGGCGCGCGCCGGCGCGCAGCTGGCCGATAGCCGCACGGAAGGTCCCGTCGCGCGGCTGGAGATCGTCTCCGAGCGCTGGGGCAACCTGCCGATCTCGGTCGACCAGCAGGGCCGCGCGCAGGAATACAACCTGCGCTATGCGGTGATCTTCCGCCTGCGCCGCGCCGACGGCACGGACCTCGTGCCGCAGCAGGCGCTGGAGCTGGGGCGCGACTACGTCGCCGGGCCCGCGCTGGCATCGGGCACGGAAGGTGAGCGCGAAATCCTGGTGAACGAGTTGCGCCGCGAGATGGCGACCTCCATCCTGCGCCGCGTCGACGCCGTGTCGCGGATGGCCCAGGCGCAGCCGCAGGCGGTGCCCGTCGAACCCGCCACGCCGGCCGCGCCCGAAAGCGACGCCGACTGAGCATGAGCCCGGCCGCGCAACCGGGCGGCGCCCTGCAACCCGCCCATCTCGTCGCCGGCAGCGAACCGCTGCTGGTGCTCGAGGCGGCCGATGCCGTGCGCGCCGCCGCGCGCGCCCGGGGCATCGGCGAACGCGAGGTGTTCGAGGCCGAGGGCAACCAGCGCGAACCCGACTGGGACGCGCTGTCGGCGACGCTCGGCGCGCCCAGCCTGTTCGCCAGCCGGCGCCTGGTCGAACTGCGCCTGCCGTCCGGCAAGCCCGGGAAGGAAGGCGCGAAGCTGATCGAGGACTACTGCGCGCGGCCGGCCGACGACGTCGTGCTGCTGGTCGTCGCCGGCGACTGGAGCAAGCGCGACCACGGCGGCAAGTGGAGCGAGGCGATCGCGCGCATCGGCCGGGTCGAGGTGTTCTGGCCGGTCAAGCCGCACGAACTGCCGACCTGGATCGAGCGCCGCCTGCGCGCGCGCGGCCTGCGCGCCGACCACGAAGCGGTGCAGCGGCTGGCCGACCGGGTCGAGGGCAACCTGCTTGCCGCGGCGCAGGAGATCGACAAGCTCGCGCTGCTGCTCGGCGCGGGGGATGCCAAGGCGCCGTCGGTGCTGGACGCGGCGGCGATGGACGCGCTGGTCGCCGACGCCGCGCGCTTCGATGTGTTCCGCCTGCTCGACGCCGCGCTCAATGGCCGCCCGACCCAGGTCCCGCGCATGCTCGCCGGCATGCGCGCGGAAGGGCAGGCGGTGCCCGCGCTGCTGGGCATGGTCGTGCGCGAGCTGCAGGCCACCGCCAGCCTCGCCCGCGTGCAGGCGCGCGGCGGCAACCTCAGCGCCGAGTTCAAGGCGCAGCGGATCTGGGATTCGAAGCAGGCGATGTACACGCGTGCGCTCAAGCGACACGCGCCGGCGCGCTGGGAGCGCTTCCTCGCCGAGGCCGGGCGCGTGGACCGCATCAGCAAGGGCCGCGACCGCGCCGGCGAGCCGGGCGACGCGTGGCTGGCGCTGGAGCGCCTGCTGCTCGCGATCGCCGATCCCAAGGCGCAGGCGCTGGTCGCCTGATGGCTGCGCTGCACATCTTCTACGGCGGTACCTTCGACCCGGTGCACGAAGGCCACCTGGCGATCGCGCGCGCCGCGCGCGACGCGCTGGCCACGCCGGTGCACGTGATGCCCGCGGCCGACCCGCCGCACCGTCCGCCGCCGGGCGCGGGCGCGCAGGATCGCGTGGGCATGCTCGAACTCGCCATCACCGGCGAGGAGGGACTCCACCTCGACCTGCGCGAACTGGCGCGCCCGGGCCCGTCCTACTCGGTCGACACCCTGCGCGGGATCCGCGCAGAACTCGGCGACGCCGCGCCGGTCGCGCTGCTGGTCGGCGCCGACAGTTTCCTCGGCCTGCCGGGCTGGCACCGCTGGCGCGAATTGTTCGACCTCGCCCACTTCGTCGTCGCCGGCCGGCCTGGCAGCCTGCTCGCCTCGGCCGCGCCGGAACTGGCCGAAACGACCGCGGGCCGCTGGGCCGACGACGCCGACGCCCTGCGCCAGGCGCCCGCCGGCCGCCTGTTCGCCCTGCAGCAGCCGCTGCACGTGCATTCCGCGACCGCGGTGCGCCGTTTGATCGCCGAGGGCCGGCCGTGGCGGCACCTGCTGCCGCCGGCGGTCGCCGACTACATCCAGGCCCACGGCCTGTATGGCGCCGCCGTCATCGGGCCGTGATGCCGGCCTTCGCTATACTCCCCACGACTTTCCCGCGCCGACGAGCCCGTCGCCCTTGACCACCCAAGCCCAGGTCATCAAGACCCAGCTGCCGCATCCCGCGCCGCCCACCGACGTGTTGCTGAAAACCGTGCACGCCGCCCTCGACGATCTGAAGGCGCGCGACGCCATCGAGATCGACGTCCGCGGCAAGAGCAGCGTCACCGACTACATGGTGGTCGCCTCCGGCACCTCCACCCGCCACGTGAAGTCCATCGCCGACGAAGTCGTGCGCTTCGTCAAGCAGCTCGACGTGCAGCCGCTGGGCGTCGAGGGCGAGCGCGAGGCCGAGTGGGTGCTGGTCGACCTCGGCGACGTCGTGGTCCACGTCATGCTGCCGCGGGTGCGCGAGTTCTACGCGCTCGAGCGCCTGTGGACGGTCGGCGACCAGCCGCCCGAGCAGCTGGACCAGGCCGCCGGCCTCTGAGCCGGCCGTCGATGCAATGAAGGCGCGCCTGGTCGCCGTCGGCGAACGCGCGCCGGGCTGGGTGGCGGAAGGCTTCGCCGAATACCGCAAGCGGCTTTCGCACTGGTTGCCGTTGGACCTCGTCGAGATCGAGCCCGGCCTGCGCGGCAAGGGCCGCGACACCGCGCGCGCGATCGCCGACGAGGGCGCGCGCGTGCTGGCGGCGCTGCCGAAGGGCGCACTGGTCGTCGCCCTCGACGGGCATGGCAGGACCTGGAGTTCGGAAGCGCTCGCGCAGCGGCTCGAGCACTGGCGCGCGCAGGGCCGCGACCTCGCCTTCCTGATCGGCGGCCCGGAAGGCCACGCGCACGAGGTGCTCGCCCGCGCCGACGAAAGCTGGTCGCTCGGCCCGCTGACCCTGCCGCACATGCTGGTGCGCCTGCTCGTCGCCGAGCAGCTGTACCGCGCGGCGGCGCTGCTGGCGAACCACCCTTACCACCGCGCCTGACCAGAATGCCGCGCCGGCGCCGATCGTTCCCGGGGCCGGTGCTCTCGGTCACTCCAGCCGGAAGTCCACCGGCACCAGCCCGATCGCCTGCACCGCGCGGCCGTCGCGCATCGCCGGACGGAAGGTCCAGCGGCGCAGCACCTGCTCGCGCGCCGCGCGGTCGAGTGCGCGATGGCCGCTGCTGCGCGCGACCTGCACGTCCAGCGGGCGGCCGTCGACGTCCACCAGCACTTTCAGCAGCACGCTGCCCTGCAGGCCCTCGCGCAGGGCCTCGCGCGGGTAGGCGGGTGCCGGGGCGCTGGCGTACTCGAGCTGCACGCCGGCCAGCGGCCCGGTGTCCGCGGGCGGCACGACCGGATCGTGGGGCGGGGCGATGACGGCAACCGGTTCGCTGCCCTGGTCGTCCTGTACCGCCTGCCGCTGGACCGGCGGCTGCGGCGGCACCATCGCGACCGGACGCGGCGCGGAGTGCGGCTGCCGCTTCACGACCGGGACCTCGATCGGTGGCGGGGGTGGCGGCGCCTTCTTTTCGGCCGGGACCCAGACGATCCGGAAGTCCTCCAGGGTGGGCACCACCGGCGGCGCGGTGACCGGCACCAGCAGCAGCATCAGCAGCGCCACGTGCACGGCGATCGCCGTGGCGTAGCCGAAGATGCGCACGGGATCCAGGCGAGGAAGCGCGAACGCGGGATAGCGGGCTGCATGCACCATGGGCCACCTCCTGTCGGTTGTCGGGCGCGTTGCATGAAGGCGAACGCGCGGACGCCGCAGGCGGGGTTGGCGCCTGGCGACGCCGCGTTTTCACTGTGCGCCGTACCGATGCGTAGGTGAAGGCGCCGCGGACTGCCGGCCGGCCTCCATTCAGGAACGGGAGGCGGGAGACGGAGACGGGAAATCCCCATCGTCTCCCGTCTCCCCCTTCCCGTCTCCCCGCTCCTAGTGCTTGCCGGCCGGATCCGCCGGCGGATCCGGATCGCGGCGCATGCCGGGCTCGTCCGGATTGGGCTGCGGCGGCGGGTGGGTGGGCTGGCGCGCGTCGCGGCGGTCGTCGGGCTGGTCCTCGGCGTAGCCGGGGTTGCGGCCGCGGCGCGGATCCGCCGCCGGCTGGGTGCCTTCGTCGCGCTTGCCCATCGTTGCTACCTCCCGAGTTCGAACACCACGTCGAGGTCGGCCGCCAGCGTGGTTTCGCCGGGCGCCACCGCGGTATCGGCCGCCTTCGCCTCGAACGCCTGCGCCCGCGCCATCATCGGCACCGGCGGACGGAAGCCCTGTTCGCCTTCGCTGATGCTGACGATCCGCCGCACGCGCAGCCCCAGCGTCTTGGCGTACATCTCCGCGCGTGCCTGCGCCTGTTCCAGCGCGGCGCGGCGGGCTTCGTCGTAGGCAGCCTCCGGCTTGTCGACCTCGAAGCTCGGGCCGTTGACCTGGTTGGCGCCGCTCGCGACCAGCGCGTCCAGCACCTTGCCGAGCTTGCCGACGTCGCGCACCTTCAGGCTGACCGTGTTGCTGGCCTGGTAGCCGGTGATGCGCGGCGGCTGGTTCTCCTCGTAGCGGTACTGCGGATTGAGGTTGATGCCGCTGGTCTGGATGTCGCGCTCGGCGATGCCCGCGGCGCGCACCGCGGCCATCACCTTGTCCATCTCCTGCGCGTTGGCGCGCATCGCGGCGTTGGCGTCGGCGGCCTGGGTGACGACGCCGGCCGACACGGTGGCGACGTCGGGCACGCGATGCGCTTCGGCGTGCGCCGAGACCGAGAGCAGGGTGCCGTCGGTCGGCGGCAGGGTCTGGGCGGCGGCGCTGCCGGCGAAGGCGGTGCCGGCGACGAGCAGCAGGAGGGTGGACATGGAAGGGATCCAGCGGACTGCGGTCATGGAGTGCTCCGTACTTGGGGGAGGGTCGTTGCGATCCGGTGAACGAACCGTGAGCCGGATCGGGGTCAAACCAATGGGTGTGGCGAGCGGACAGGGGGTGCACGCTATCCTTCCACGATGCTGCATCTCGCCTCGCAATCCCCCCGCCGGCGCGAACTGCTGGCCCGGTTGGGGCTGCCGTTCACCCTGGTCGACGTCACCGTGCCCGAAGTCCGCGCCCCGGACGAGGCGGCGGCGGACTACGTGCGCCGGGTCGCCGCCGACAAGGCGTGCGCCGGGCTGCAGCGGCTCGGGTCGGCGGACGCCTGGGTGCTGGGCGCCGACACCGAGGTGGTGCTGGACGACGCCGTGTTCGGCAAGCCGCGCGACGCCGACGATGCCGCGGCGATGCTGCGCCGGCTGTCGGGCCGCACGCACCAGGTGGTTTCGACCGTCGTCCTCGCCGGCGCCGACGCGCTGCACGAGGCGACCAGCGTCTCCGAGGTGACCTTCGGCGCCCTCGACGACGCCACCATCGCCGCCTACGTCGCCAGCGGCGAGCCCGAGGGCAAGGCAGGCGCCTACGCGATCCAGGGCGTCGCCCAGGCCTTCATCGCCCACCTGTCGGGCAGCTACTCCGGAGTGATGGGCCTGCCGCTGTACGAGACCGCGCGCCTGTTGCGCGCAGCCGGCCTGCTGGCGCCGGACCACGCCATCGGAGCCGCCGCATGACCGAGGAAATCCTGGTCAACGTCACCCCGCGCGAAACCCGCGTCGCCGTGGTCGAGAACGGCATGCTGCAGGAATTGCACATCGAGCGCGGCTGGCGGCGCGGGGTGGTCGGCAACATCTACAAGGGCCGCGTGCAGCGGGTGATGCCCGGCATGCAGGCCGCGTTCGTCGAGATCGGGCTGGAGCGCGCCGCCTTCCTGCACGCCAACGACGTGCTGCGCGGCAACAGCGAGCGGGTCGGCGGAGAGGACGCGCCGCCGCCGCCGGCGCCGACCCCCACGCCGCCGATCGCCGAGCTGCTGCGCGAAGGCCAGGAAGTCGTCGTGCAGGTGGTCAAGGACCCGATCGGCAGCAAGGGCGCGCGCCTGACCACCCAGCTCAGCATTCCCTCGCGCTACCTGGTGCTGCTGCCGCAGTCGCGCGTCATCGGCGTGTCCGCGCGGATCGAGGACGAGGCCGAACGCGCCCGCCTGAAAGGGCTGGTCACCGAACTGGCGACGCCAGCCGGCGGCCATGGCTACATCGTGCGCACCAACGCCGAAGGCCAGCCGGCAGAGGCGCTTGCCGAGGACATCGCCTACCTCAGCCGCGCATGGGCGCTGGTCGAACAGAAGGCGCGCGACAACCAGGTCGGCACCTGCGTCTACGAGGACCTCAGCCTGCCGATGCGCGCGGTACGCGACCTGATGCGGCGCGACGTGGAGAAGGTCAAGGTCGACTCGCGCGAGACCAGTGAGCGGCTGCGCGTGTTCGCGGCGCAGTACATGCCGGGGCTGGCGGAGAAGATCGAGCACTATTCCGGCGCGCGCCCGATCTTCGACCTGTACGGGGTCGAGGACGAGATCCAGCGTGCGCTGGACAAGGAGGTGCCGCTGAAGTCGGGCGGCTACCTGGTCATCGACCAGACCGAGGCGATGACCACGGTGGACGTCAACACGGGCTCCTTCCTCGGCCAGCGCAACCTCGAGGAGACCGTCTACCGGACCAACCTCGAGGCGGCGCAGGCGGTCGCGCGCCAGCTGCGCCTGCGCAACCTGGGCGGCATCATCATCATCGACTTCATCGACATGCACGACGCCGAGCATCGCCGGCAGGTGCTGCGCACGCTGGAGAAGGCGATGGCGCGCGACCACGCGCGCAGCACCGTGTACGACTTCTCGCCGCTGGGCCTGGTCGAGATGACCCGCAAGCGCACCGTGGAGTCGCTCGAACGCCAGCTGTGCGAACCCTGCCACGAGTGCGGCGGCCGCGGCATGCTCAAGACGGCCGAGACCGTCACCTACGAGATCTTCCGCGAGATCGTGCGCGCGGTGCGCCAGTTCGAGGCGGCGCGGCTGCTGGTGATCGCCTCGCCCAAGGTCGTCACCCGGATCACCGACGAGGAATCGGCGGCGGTCGCGGAGCTGGAGGAATTCCTCGGCAAGTCGATCCGTTTCCAGGCCGACGCGCAGTACCTGCAGGAGCAGTTCGATGTCGTGCTGCTCTGAGCCGGGCGCGGGCCGATGAGATTCCGCCGCCACCTGCACATCGCGCACCGCAGCCTGTGGTACGGGTCGGCGCTCGCGCTGGTGCTGGTCGCGCTGGCGATCGGCCTGGTCAGCCGGCTGTTGCCCTGGGCCGAGCAGCACCCGGAGCACATCGCGGCCTGGCTGAGCGAGCGCGCCGGCCGCCCGGTCGCGTTCGATCGCGTGGAAACGCAGTGGACGCGGCGCGGCCCGTTGTTGCGGCTGGACAACCTGCGGGTCGGCAGCGGCCTGCAGACGGTGCGGATCGGTGACGCCGAGATGCTGGTGTCGCAATACGCCGGCCTGCTGCCCGGCCATTCGTTCACAGAACTGCGGCTGCGCGGGCTCGACCTCACCCTCGAGCGCGCGGCCGACGGCGAATGGCGCGTGCGCGGCCTGCCGGGCCAGCAGCAGGCGGGTGGCGGCGACCCGTTCGACACCCTGCAGGGCCTTGGCGAGTTGCAGGTGATCGGCGGCCAGCTGGCGATCCTCGCGCCGCAGCTCGGGATCAACGCGCGCGTCCCGCACATCGACCTGCGCCTGCGGGTGGACGGGCAACGGGTGCGCGCCGGCCTGCGCGCGTGGATGGTGGCGGGGCGCTCGCCGCTGACCGCGGCCTTCGATTTCGACCGCGGGGAAGGACGCGGGCGCGGGTATGCCGCAGCCCGGGACGCGGATCTCGGGCTGTGGTCGCCGCTGCTGCGCGTGGCCGGCGTGCGCGCGATCGGCGGCGGCGGCCGCCTCCAGGCCTGGGTCGAACTGCACGACCACCGCGTGGACACGGTCACCGTCGATGGCGCGCTGACCGGCCTGCGCCTGCGCGGTGCGCCATTGCCCTCGCGGCCGGACGCGGCGGGTGAACTCGCCGGCTTCGACCAGGTGCGCCTGCGCGCGCACTGGCAGCGCATCGCCGACGGGTGGCGGCTGGACGCGCCGGAGCTGCGCTTCGGCGCGCGCGGCGACGAGCGCGTGCTCGACGGCCTGCTGCTCGCCGGCGGCCAGCGCTACGGCATGCGCGCGCGCCAGGTCGAAGCCGGACCGCTGTTCGCGCTGCTGGCGCTCAGCGACCGGATGCCCGAAGACCTGCGCCGCTGGCTGCGCGACACCCGCCCGCAGGCGACCCTGCGCGCGGTGACGATCGCCGGCGTCCGCGGCGGGGCGCTGCGTTATGGCGGCGAAGTCGCCGGGCTCGGCTTCGATGCCGTCGGCGACGCGCCCGGCCTGTCCGGCCTGTCCGGGGCGTTCGAGGGCGATGCGCGCGGCCTGCGCTTCGCCTTCGATCCGGCGCGGCCGGTGCGCTTCGACTGGCCGCGCGGTTTCGGCGTCGTGCACAGCGTGCGCCTGCGCGGCGAGGCCGACGCCTGGCGCGAGGGCGCCGGCTGGCGCGTCGCGACCCCGGCCTTGCGCGTGGACGGCGACGACGGCGCGTTCGGCGCCGACGTGCGCGGCGGGCTGTGGTTCCAGAACGACGGCACGCGGCCGTGGATCGACCTCGCCGCCGACCTCGACGCCACCCGCGTGCCGGTCGCGAAGGGCTTCTGGATCCGCCACCTGATGGCGGACGCGGCGGTGCGCTGGCTCGACGATGCGCTGGTCGCGGGCCGCGTCGAGCAGGCCCGCGCGATCGTCAGCGGCGACCTCGACGACTGGCCGTTCCAGCACCAGGACGGCCGCTTCGAGGCGAGCGCGCACCTCGCGGACGTGACCTTGAAGTTCCAGCCGGACTGGCCTGCCGCCGAGCACCTGACCGGCGACGTCGCTTTCATAGGAAACGGTTTCGAGGTATCCGGCAAGGCGGTCCTGGCGGGCGTGGGCATCCGCCGCTTCGACGCCGGGATCGCCGACTTCGGCCACGCCGAACTGCGCGTGGACGCCGAAGGCGGCGGCGACGCCGCGCGCCTGCTCGGCCTGCTGCGGCAGAGCCCGCTGCACCGGGAATACGGCGAGACCCTGGACAACCTGACGGCGAACGGGCTGGCTGCGGTCACCTTCGATCTCGAGCTGCCGCTGCACGGGCAGGGCGCCTCCAGGCTCGGCGGCACCGTCGCCCTGGCCGGGGCCCGGATGACCGACAAGCGCTGGGACCTCGCCTTCAGCGGCATGCGCGGGCGCGCGCGCTACGGCAGCGGCGGCTTTTCCGCCGAGCGCCTGGCGGTGGTGCACGACGGCCAGCCGGCGCGGCTGTCGCTGCGCGCGGGCGACGGCGTGCGCGACCGTCGCCAGGCCTTCGAAGCCGAACTCGAGGGCAACCTCGGCGCCAGGGCATTGCTCTCGCACGCGCCCGAGATGGCATGGCTGGCGCCGTACGTCGACGGCCGCTCGGCGTGGACCGCGGCGGTCGCGATACCGAAGACGGCGGCGGGCGCGAACGCAGTACCGACCCGGCTGCAGCTGCGTTCGAACCTGGTCGGCACCCGGCTTGCGTTGCCGGCGCCGTTGCGCAAGCCGGCGGCGACCGCGCTGGCCGCGCGGATCGACGCACCGCTGCCGCTGGGCAGCGGCGAGGTGCAGGTCGCGCTCGGCGACGTGTTCGCGCTGCGCGCGCGCAGCGGCGCGAAGACCGGGGTGCGCGTGGTGCTCGGCGGCGACACCGTGGCCGCGCCGGCACCGGCTTCGGGGCTGGTGGCGACCGGTCATGCCGGCACCCTGGATGCGCTGGAGTGGATGGCATTGGCGCGCGACGCGGGCGGCACCGGCAAGGAAGGCGGTGGCGGCCAGGGCGGAGTCGCGCTGCGGTCGGTCGATGTCGAAGCCGATCGCCTGCGCCTGGTCGGCGGGGAATTCACGCAGGCGCGGCTGACCGTCGCGCCGGTGCCGGGCGGTCTCGATGCCCGCCTGCAGGGGCCGGGCCTCGCCGGTCGCCTGCGCATCCCGGATGCGGCCAGCGCGCCGGTGAGCGGCCGCTTCGCGCGCGTGCACTGGCGCGACGTCGCGCCGGTAGGCGCGAAGGTGGCGGACGATGCGCAGGCGCCAGGCGCGTCCGCCGCCGGCGGCACCGCGCCGGCGACCCCCGTCGCGCCGGCCGAGACCGACATGGATCCGGCGAAGATCCCCGCGCTGGCGATCGACATCGACGAACTGCGCGTGCGCGACGCCGCGCTCGGCAGCGCGCGCCTGCGCACCCAGCCGGTCCCCGGCGGCCTGCGCATCGAGCAGGCGCAGGCGCAGGGCGAGGGCCAGCGCATCGACGTGCAGGGCGAATGGACCGGGCGCGGCGCGAACGCGCGCACCCGGCTCGACGCGACGATCCAAAGCAAGGATTTCGGCAAGCTGCTCGCGGGCCTGGGCTACGGTGGCCAGCTCGCGCGCGGCGAGGGCAAGGCGAGGCTGGACGCGCGCTGGAATGGCGCTCCCGCCGCGTTCGGACTCGCCTCGCTGGAAGGCACGCTCACCCTGGACGCACGCGACGGCCAGCTCACCGAACTGGAACCCGGCGCCGGCCGCGTGCTCGGCCTGCTCAGCATCGCCCAGCTGCCGCGCCGGCTGACCCTGGATTTCCACGACTTCTTCTCCAAGGGCTTCGCCTTCGACCGCCTGCATGGCGAAGTGCGCATCGCCGACGGCCGTGCGCGCAGCGACGATCTCGCGATCGAGGGCCCGGCCGCCGACATCCGTATCCGCGGCAGCGCCGACCTGCGCGCGCAACGGTTCGACCAGACCATCGAAGTGCTGCCCAAGACCGGCAACCTGCTCACCGTCGCCGGCGCGATCGCGGGCGGTCCGGTCGGCGCGGCGATCGGCGCCGCGGCGAACGCGGTGCTGCAGAAGCCGCTCGGCCGCATCGGCGCCAGGACCTATCGCGTGACGGGCCCGTGGAAGGACCCGAAGGTCGAGGTGATCAGCCGCGAACAATCGCGCCTGCGCGCCACGCGAGACGGCGAAGACCACGGTTGATTCGTCCGCGCGCGACCCGCATCTTGCGGGGGACGCGCGCGGTTCGCGCCCTCGTCACGCGCGCTGCGGCCGCATGGGCCGCGGCGACTTCCCCCTTCATCGCGTCCACGGGATCTTCATGTCGCAATCGCTGAGCCTCGCCCAATCGCGCCTGCTGCTGCCCGCCGGCCTCGACGACACCGGGCTGGAACGCGCGTTCGGCGCGCTTCTGGGGCCGGGCATCGACTTCGGCGACCTCTACTTCCAGCACGCGCGGCGCGAGAGCTGGACGGTCGAGGACGGGATCGTCAAGGAAGGCGCGCACTCGATCGAGCAAGGCGTGGGCGTGCGCGCGATCTCCGGCGAGAAGACCGGATTCGCCTATTCCGACGACATCAACACCGAGGCGCTGCTGGAAGCGGCGGGGTCCGCGCGCGCCATCTCGCGTCAGGGCGATGCGCGGCCCGCGCGGGTGCTGGTGCCGGCGACCGGGCGCAGCCTGTACCCGGCCGCCGATCCGATCGATGCGCTCGACAACGAGGACAAGGTCGAGGCGCTGCGCCGGGTCGACCGCATGATCCGCGCCGCCGACCCGCGCGTGCGCCAGGTGATGGTCAGCCTCGCCGGCGGCGTGGACACGGTGCTGGTCGCGCGCAGCGACGGCGTGCTCGCCGCCGACGTGCGCCCGCTGGTGCGCATCAACGTGCAGGTGATCGTCGAGCAGGGCGGACGCCGCGAGAGCGGCTACGCGGGCGGCGGCGGTCGCTACTCGTACGCCGAGCTGCTGGCCGACGGCAAGCCGGAGCATTTCGCGCGCGAGGCGCTGCGCCAGGCGCTGGTCAACCTCGAGGCGATCGACGCGCCGGCCGGCGTGATGCCGGTCGTGCTCGGCAGCGGCTGGCCGGGCGTGCTGCTGCACGAGGCGGTCGGCCATGGCCTCGAGGGCGACTTCAACCGCAAGGGAACGTCCACCTACGCCGGCCGCATCGGCCAGCGGGTCGCCTCGCCGGGCGTGACCATCGTCGACGACGGCACGCTGGAAGGCCGGCGCGGTTCGCTCAACGTGGACGACGAGGGCACGCCGACGCAGTGCACCACCCTGATCGAGGACGGCGTGCTGGCCGGCTACATGCAGGACACGCTCAATGCGCGGCTGATGGGCATGCGGCCCACCGGCAACGGCCGCCGCGAGTCGTTCGCCCACCTGACCATGCCGCGCATGACCAACACCTACATGCTGGCAGGCCCGCACGATCCGGAGGAAATGATCCGCTCGGTGAAGCGCGGCCTGTACGCGGTGAACTTCGGCGGCGGCCAGGTCGACATCACCAGCGGCAAGTACGTGTTCTCGGCGACCGAGGCCTACCTGATCGAGGACGGCAAGGTCACCGCGCCGGTGAAGGGCGCGACCCTGATCGGCAACGGTCCGGAAACCATGCAGCGGGTCCGCATGATCGGCAACGACCTCGCGCTCGACGAGGGCGTGGGCGTATGCGGCAAGGACGGGCAGAGCGTGCCGGTCGGGGTCGGGCAGCCGTCGCTGCTGATCGACCAGCTGACGGTCGGCGGAACGCAGGCGTGAGCGCGGCCGCGCTAGGGCGCGTCGTCTTCCGCGACCGGGTCGGCCGCGTCGGTTCCGTCGTCGGCGGACAGCAACTCGCGCAGCTCGCGGAACAGTTCGCGGTAGGCGTGCTGCGGGCGGTTCCTGCGGCGTTCGTCCAGCGCGTTGCGGGCGAGCTGGCGCAGGCGCTGGCGGTCGGCCTGCGGGTGCGCGTCCAGCAGCTCCGCCAGCGCAACGTCGCCGTCCTCCAGCAGGCGCTCGCGCAGCACCTCGACCCGGTGCAGCAGCGCGGTTTCGCGGCGCGCGCTGTCGCCGTGTTCGTCCAGTGCGTCGCGGATCGCATCCAACACCGCCTCGTCCTCGCGCCGCATCTGCTTGGCGAGGAAGGCGAGCTGGCGCTTGCGGGCGACGTGCGAGGTGATCCGGCGGGTCTCGACGATGTGCGGCAGCAGTTGCTCCGGGATCGGCAGCCGCCCCAGTTGGGCGTCGCTCAGGCTGGCCAGCTTCTGTCCCAGCGCCAGCACGTCCAGCGCCGCGCGGCGCTGCGCGCTGCGGCTGGGGGCGAGGTAGTCGCCGCTCTCGGGGTCGCGTCCGCGCATCCTGTCTCCTCCGGTCGTTCCCGCCGCGCGCGCCGCGGGCGCGGCGCCTTCGCGCGCGGGACGACGGCCACGCAAAGGATAAGCCATTGAACAGCATCGTCTCCTCCACGGCGCCGGCCGCCGACGACAGCCAGGCGCGGCTGGACCGCCTCGCGGCGATCGCCGGACAGCTGCTTGACCGCTGCCGCCAGCGCGGCGCCAGCCAGGCCGAGGTGTCCTGTTCCGAGGAACACGGTCTCAACGTCAACGTGCGCATGGGCGAAGTGGAAACCGTCGAATCCACCCGCGACCGCGGCATCGCGGTGACCGTGTTCTTCGGCAAGCGCAAGGGCAGCGCCAGCACCGCCGACCTGCGCGAGTCGAGCCTCGACGCGACCGTCGACCAGGCCTGCGCGATCGCGAGGCACACCGAGGAGGATCCGGCCGCGGGACTGGCCGACCCGGATCTGATGGCGCGCCCGCGCGACGGCGCCTTCCCCGATTTCGACATGTGGCATCCGTGGTCGCTGGAGGCCGATCGCGCGGTCGACCTCGCGCTGGCCTGCGAAAACGCCGGCCGCGAGAGCGACGCCCGCATCCGCAATTCCGATGGTGCCTCGATCGGCACCGGCGCCTCGCTGCACGTCTACGCCAACTCGCACGGCTTCCTCGGCCGCGAGCGCAGCACCCAGCACACCATCGGCTGCGCGCTGATCGCCGGACAGGGCGAGGGCATGCAGCGCGACGGCTGGTACACCACCGCGCTGTCGGCCGACGACCTGGAGGCGCCGGCCGCGGTCGGCCGCCGCGCCGCCGAACGCGCCGCCGCGCGGCTGGCGCCGCGCTCGGTCGGCACCGGCGAGATGCCGGTGCTGTTCGCCGCCGAGGTCGCGCGCTCGCTGATCGGGCACCTGATCGGCGCGGTGTCGGGCGGCGCGCTGTACCGGCGCGCCAGCTTCCTGGTGGACGCGGCGGGACAGCGGATCTTCCCGGACTGGTTCGCGATCGAGGAGCTGCCGTTCCTCCCGCGCGGCTTCCGCTCGGCCGCCTTCGACATGGAGGGCGTGGCCACCCGCGAGGCGCCGCTGGTCGCCGACGGCGTGCTGCAGCGCTACGTGCTGGGCAGCTATTCGGCGCGCAAGCTCGGCCTCGCGACCACCGCCAACGCCGGCGGCGTGCACAACCTGCGGATCGCCCCGAACGCGGGCGATTTCGCCTCGCTGCTGCGCGGGATGGGCCGCGGGCTGGTGGTCACCGAACTGATGGGGCAGGGCATCAATCCGGTCACCGGCGACTATTCGCGCGGCGCCGCGGGTTTCTGGATCGAGGACGGCCAGCTCGCCTGGCCGGTGGACGGGATCACCATCGCCGGCAACCTCAAGCGCATGTTCGCCGCGATCGAGGCGGTCGGCAGCGACGTGGACCGGCGCTCGCACATCCTCACCGGCTCGATCCTGGTCGGGAAGATGACCGTCGCCGGGACCGATTGACGTTGGCTTGACTAGCCTCCCGCAAGCACGGAAAGTGCTGGCAGCGCCAAAGGGGGCGCTTTCCGTAAGCCGCTGGGAGGGGAACTGTGAACGACGTGAATCCGGCGCCTGGCGCCGATATGGGTGTTTCCGCGGAAGAGCGCCAGTGGGCGATGTTTGCGCACCTGTCGGCGCTGGCAGGGGGATTGCTGACCTCCGCGATCGGCGGGTGGGGTTTCTTCATCGGTCCGTTGGTGATCTGGCTGATGAAAAAGGACTCCATGCCGTTCGTGGATGACCAGGCGAAAGAGGCGCTCAACTTCAACATCGTCGTGTCGGCGATTTTCCTGATCCTGCTCCTGCTGGGCTTCACGCTGGGCGTCTTCACGCTGGGCATCGGGTTCCTGATCGCCCTGCCGGTGATGTTCATCGTCGGCATTGCTGCGCTCGTCTTCATCATCCTTGCCGCCATGAAGGCGAATGCGGGAATTCGTTACCGCTATCCGGTGACCTTGCGGCTGATCAAGTAAGCCGCGTATTCCTGTCGCATGAGGCGCCGCCCGCGAGGGCGGCGTTTCTTTTTTTGGCGCACTGCCGTATAGGCCATCGGTCCTGCTTGCATCGGCCGCGGCAAGCCCCATCCTGTCTGGGAAGTCTTCCGCAGGAGCCGCCATGGAAACCACCTTCGATTCCCTGCCGCAGGCGCGACCGTCCGAGCACGACCGCCACTGGGCGGCGACGGCCCACCTGGCCGCGCTGCTGCTGGCCCTGCTGACCAGCTGGGCGGCGGGCATCGCCGGCGTGGTCGGCGCGCTGGCGGTGTACCTGCTCAAGCGCGACGAGTCGCCGTTCATCGCCGAGCACGCGCGCGAGGCGCTCAACTTCAACCTGAGCATGCTGATCTACGCGTTCGCCGCATGCCTGCTGGTGGTGGTGCTGGTCGGGGTGTCGGTGCTGACCCTCGGCATCGGCCTGCTGCTGACCGTGCCGGCGGGCGTGCTGCTGGCGCTGGCCGCCGCCGCGATCGCGGTGACGTGGCTGGTGTGCAGCATCATCGCCGCCGTGCGCGCGTTCAACGGCGAGCCCTACCGCTATCCGCTGAGCCTGCGGTTGGTGGGCTGAGCAAGCGGTAACCGGTAGCCGGTAGCCGGTAGCGGAGAAGCCGTACCGCGAAAGTGGTGGGCGCGGCGGGTGGGAGAGGTGGGCAGGACCGTATGCGCCATGGATGGCGCATCCGAGCCTCCATGGATGGATTCACGGCGTGTCCTGACCGCCTCTCCCGCCCGCCGCGCTAGCCAGCAGCCAGGACATCCGCATTCTGCCTCATTCCGGGGCGGGCACGAGGCGCAGCGTATGTTCGGTCGGGCCGGGCAGCAGCGGCGTGGGGCGCTCCTGGACCCAGTCGGCGTGGCCGGCGCCCCAATAAGGCGACAGCGGGTGGCCGCTCTGGCCGCCGGGCATGTGCAGCAGGCCGTCGGCCTCGTGGCCGGGCGCGACCACCAGCCGCTCGGACGCGCCGAACGCCGGCCCGACCACGCGCGGCATGTCGACGTCGCCCGCCAGCGGTTCGGCCGGCATGCACAGCAGCGGCTTCAGCGGACCGGGCAGGGCGCGCGCGAGCGGATGGCAGATGCGGGCGGTGTTGCGCTCGCCCCAGGTCCGCTGCGCCAGCGGCCCTTGCCGCGCGAGTTCGTCGCGCACCTCGCGCGCGGCGTCCTCGAACAGCGCGTCCCAGCTCGGGTAGCGACGCGGCAGCAGGTTGTCGGGGCGCCGCGTCACCAACGGCCAGGCCACGCCTTCGAACTGGTGCAGCGCCGGCAATTTGAAATCCGCGCCCAGCGCGGCCTGCGCCGGCGCGGTAAGGCCGTCGAGCAGGCGCGCGTGCACGGCCTGTCGCCAGGCACGCACCAGGCGGTAGCCGACCGCTTCCGCGCTGGCGCGGCCTTCCCAGCGCGGCGCCGCGGCGGCCAGCGCCTGCAGCGCGGGCGAGCGCGCGGCCTTCGCCTCGTCCTGCAGCAGGCGCCACCAGCGCTGCAGGAAGAGCGCGCGGTCGTCGAGCTGGATCGCGAGCAGGTCGCGCTCGGCGAAGCGCTGGCGTGCGAACAGGTCGTCGCGGATCTGCCGCGCGCGCGCGCCGAGCGCGTAGCCGCCGTCGCCGGCGCGCGCCAGCGCCGCGCCGTCCACCACCCGCGCGTTGGCCGTCCACAGCCGGCCGGAGGCGGGGTCGGCCATCACCGTCGCGCCGTCGCTGGCGATCGGCCACGGCGGACAGAGGGGCGTCGCCTCGCTGCGCTGCGCGTCGCAGCCCGGCGCGCGCTGCGGCAGCGGACCGATCCAGCGCCAGGCGATGCGGCCGCCGCGGCCGGCCAGCAGCAGGTTCTGCGCCGGCATCGCACTGCGATCGGCGACCGCCAGCGCCTCGTCGAGGTCGCGCGCCGCCATCAGTCCGCCGAGGCCGAGGTTCAGTGCACCGGGCAGCTGGCCGACCCAGCGCAGCGCCAGCGGCCGGCCGGCGCGGTCATGGGCGAGGATCGGGCCCCAGCCGGTGTCCTCGACGGTGAGCCGCTGCGGCGCGGCGCCGGCGACGCGGAGCGTTTCGACATGGCGCACGACCGGCGTGCAGTCGTCGCGTTCGCCCTGTTCGCAGGGTTGCACGACGCGCCAGTCGGCGGTGTCCACATAGCTGTTGGTGAAGCCCCAGGCGACGTGGCCGTTGCTGCCCACGATCACCCCGGGCAGGCCCGGCAGGCTGACCCCGCTGACGTCGACCGGGCCCGCGGGCGAGGGATAGCGCAGGCGCACCCGGAACCAGATGTTGGGCACGCGCAGGTCCAGGTGCATGTCGTCGGCGAGGATCGCGCGGCCGTCGCGGGTCAGGGTGCCGGCGACCGCGAAGTTGTTGCTGCCGATCGCCGCCAGGCGTTCGGGCGGCAATGCGTATGCCAGGGGCCGCGCCGGCATCGGCAGCCGGCGCAGGTCGACGGTGGCGGCATCGGGCAGCGGTGCCTCGCCGCGCGCGGCGCCCTGCAGCGGGGCGTCCCAGGCGGTGCCGTCGCGGGTCAGCAGCGCGTACAGCGCCGGCGGCAGCGCGTCGCGCAGCGCCAGCAGGTCGCGCTCGCGCTCGAAGCCGGACTGCTGCAGGTCGAAATACATCGCATACCCGGTCAGCGCCGAATCCTCCGCGCGCCACGGCCGCGGCGCCTGGCGCAGCAGCAGGTAGGGCCAGGGCCGCAGCGCGAGCGCCTCGCGGCCGCCGTTGACGCCGTCGACGTAGGCGCGCAGCACGTCCGCGCGGCCGCCGGCGAACCGCGCCAGGTCGGCCCGCGCCAGGGCGCGCATGCGGTGCGCACGGCGCTCGCGGTCGAAGTCCAGCGCGGCGGGACCGAACAGTTCGGCCAGTTCGCCGGCCGCGGCGCGCCGCATCAGGTCCATCTCGAAGTAGCGCTCCTGCGCATGCACCC
This sequence comes from Lysobacteraceae bacterium, assembly GCA_035539135.1. GTDB lineage: Bacteria > Pseudomonadota > Gammaproteobacteria > Xanthomonadales > Xanthomonadaceae > JABFWF01. The sequence continues at coordinate 3,832 of DATLJD010000003.1, read as the reverse complement.
AGCCGAGCGCGCGCATCGCGTCGGCCTCGCTGGCGGCGTCGATGGTGACCACGCCGCGCTTGTCGCGGCTGATGGTCGCGGCGGCCGACAGCCCGGCCACGTCGCGCGCGCCGTCCAGCGCGGGCAGGCTGCCACGCAGCAGCAGCCAGCCGGCGAGCACCGCGAGCAGGGGCAGGCCCACCAGCACGAACAGCAGCCAGAACAGCCGTCGCCGGCCTCGCGTCATCGCCATGCGCCTTCCCCCGCGTGATGCGCGGAGGATAACGGGATCAGCGGCGTTGCAGGCGCCAGGCGCCGGTGTGGAGCGCGCTCACGCCCTCCTCGCGGAAGCGCGGCTGCGCGGCGAGGATGTCGCGGTAGGCAAGCCGCTCGAGCTCCCAGTCGGCGCCGAACAGCGCGCGCACCTCGTCCGGCGGGACCGGGAACGGCGGGCCCTGCTTTTCGTGCGGCGGATAGTCGAGCGACACCAGCAGGCCGCGGCAGCCGGCGGGCAGGCGCGCGTACAGCGCGCGTGCGTAGCGCTCGCGCATCGGCGGCGGCAGCGCGATCAGCGCCGCGCGGTCGAACACCGCGCCGCAACCGGCGAGGGTGTCCGCGTCGAGGCCGAAGGCGTCGCCCTGGATGATCTCGATGTCGCCGGCGACGTGGTGCAGGCCGAGCGGCGAGGCGTGGGTTTCGGGCGTCAGCCCGTGCTCGGCGAAGAACTCGGCGATCGCCAGCGGCGACAGCTCCACGCCCAGCACGCGGTGGCCCTGCGCGGCGAGCCAGGCGAGATCGTGCGACTTGCCGCACAGCGGCACGAACACGCGGGTGCCCGGCGCGATGCCCAGCGCCGGCCAGAACTCCAGCAGCAACGGCGTCGGCGCGTCCTGGTGGAAGCCGATCTGGCGCTCGCGCCAGCGCTCGAGCCAGAAGTCGGGGTGCATGTCGGGACCCTCGTGCGTGCCTATTCGACGCCCAGGCCGTCCACCTTCTGCCACCCGCGCGGCAGCAGCCCGCCGCGGGTCGCGCGCGCGCCGACGTAGGCGTCGAGGTCCTTGAACGACAGGGTCATGGTGCGCTGCCCCGACTTCACCTGCAGCGCGCCGCCCGGCGGAACCACCGCGACCGCGACCACCCGTTCGGTGCCGAGCTTGGCCCGCGGGATGTCGATGATCTTGTTGCCCTTGCCGCGATCGAGTTCGGGCAGTTCGGCGACCGGGAAGGCGAGCAGGTGGCCGGCGCTGGTGACCGCGACCACGCGGTCGCTGTCGACGCTGCCGACCGGCGCCGGCTGCAGCAGATTCGCGCCGGGCGTCAGCGACTTCACCGCCTTGCCGGCCTTCTGCCGCCCGACCAGGTTCTCGAAACGGGTGACGAAGCCGTAGCCGTGCGAGGACGCGAGCACGAAGCGCGTGTCGTTGTCGCCGGTCGCGAGCGCCTGGAACGACGCGCCCGGCTGCGGCGAGAAGCGCCCGGTCAGCGGCTCGCCATTGCCGCGCGCGCTCGGCAGGGTATGCGCCGAGGTCGAATAGCTTCGGCCGGTCGAATCGAGGAACGCCACCTGCTGGGTGCTGCGCCCGCGCACCGCCGCCAGCAGGCCGTCGCCCTCGCGGTAGCTGAGCGCCGCCGCGTCCACGTCGTGGCCCTTGGCCGCGCGCACCCAGCCCTTCTCGCTCAGCACGATGGTCATCGGCTCGCTGGCGACCAGCTCGGTCTCGGCCAGCGCCTGCGCCGCGCCGCGCGCGACCAGCGGCGACATGCGCGCATCGCCGAACTTTTTCGCGTCGGCCAGCAGTTCGTCCTTGACCAGTTTCTTGAGCCTGGCCTTGCTCGCCAGGGTGGCCTCGATCCGTTCGCGCTCCTTCGCCAGCTCATCCTGTTCGCCGCGGATCTTCATTTCCTCGAGGCGGGCGAGCTGGCGCAGCCTGGTCTCGAGGATGTAGTCGGCCTGTTCCTCGCTGAGCTTGAAGCGCGCCATCAGCACGGGCTTCGGCTCGTCCTCGGTGCGGATGATACGGATCACTTCGTCGAGGTTGAGGAAGGCGACCAGCAGGCCTTCCAGCAGGTGCAGGCGGCGCTCGACCTTCTCCAGCCGGTGCTTGAGCCGGCGCGTGACGGTGTCGGTGCGGAAGACCAGCCATTCGGACAGCAGGGCCTTGAGGTTCTTCACCTGCGGCTTGCCATCCAGGCCGATCACGTTGAGGTTGACCCGGTATGAGCGCTCGAGGTCGGTGGTCGCGAACAGGTGGCCCATCAGCTGCTCGGCATCCACGCGGTTGGAGCGCGGCACCAGCACCACCCGCACCGGGTTGGCATGGTCGGATTCGTCGCGGATGTCCTCCAGCCACGGCAGCTTCTTCGCGCGCATCTGTTGCGCGATCTGCTCGATCACCTTCGACGGCGAGACCTGGTAGGGCAGCGCGGTGACCACGATGTTGGCGCCGTCCTTCACCCAGGTCGCGCGCGCGCGCACGCTGCCGGTGCCGTGCTCGTAGAGCGCGACGAGGTCTGCGGCGGGGGTGATGATCTCGGCGGTGGTCGGGTAGTCGGGGCCGCGTACGTGCTCGCACAGGTCGCGCACGCTGGCGTCCGGATCGTCGAGCAGGCGCACGCAGGCGCTGACGACCTCGTTGAGGTTGTGCGGCGGCACGTCGGTGGCCATGCCGACCGCGATGCCCGTGGTGCCGTTGAGCAGCAGGTGCGGCAGGCGCGCCGGCAACCAGGACGGCTCTTCCAGGGTGCCGTCGAAGTTCGGCACCCAGTCGACCGTCCCGTGCGCCAGTTCGCCGAGCAGGACCTCGGCGATCGGGGTGAGCTTGGACTCGGTGTAGCGCATCGCCGCGAACGACTTCGGGTCGTCGGTCGAGCCGAAGTTGCCCTGGCCCTCGATCAGCGGATAGCGGTACGAGAACGGCTGCGCCATCAGCACCAGCGCCTCGTAGCACGCGCTGTCGCCGTGCGGGTGGTACTTGCCGATCACGTCGCCCACGGTGCGCGCGGACTTCTTCGGCTTGGCGGTCGCGGCCAGCCCGAGCTCGCTCATCGCGTAGACGATCCGCCGCTGCACCGGCTTCAGCCCGTCGCCGAGGAAGGGCAGGGCACGGTCCAGCACCACGTACATCGAGTAGTCGAGGTAGGCGCGCTCGGCGTACTCGCGCAGCGGGATCTGCTCGAAGCCGTGGAAGGTGGGGCGGAGGGGATCCTGCATCGACGTTGCGCGAGGCCAAAAAAGAGGGCCTGGCTATTGTAGTGGAGTGGTCAAGGCTGATCGGGTGGCGTGTCCGGAAAGAAGCCGCTCGGCGCCCAGGCGACGGCACCTGAAGAAAAAACCCGCCTTGCGGCGGGGTTTTCCTCGGAGTTCCCGTACCGGACTAGCGCACGATTTTCCAGTTCATGTTGGTCACGCCGGTGACCGGCCGCAGGGTAGTGGACTCGGCGTCGCGCCAGATGGTGGCGGCGCCGGTGCCGCTGTGGCGCCAGAGGATGTCGGCGCGGCCGTCGTGGTCGTAGTCGCCGACCCCGGCGATCTTCCAGCGCAGTTCGGTGATCCGGGTCAGGAAGCGGCTGCTGGCGTAGCTGGCCGCGTGCCAGATCGCGTTCTGGCCGTCGTAGGCGTGGTGCCAGAGGATGTCGGAACGGCCGTCGTGGTCGAAATCGCCGATCCCCGCGACCTGCCAGCCGAGATCGGGCACGGTGCTGACAGTCTGCAGGCTGGCGGCGTCGGCGTTGCGCCAGATCGCGTTGCGGCCATCGTCGCGGTGGCGCCACAGGATGTCGTCGCGGCCGTTGCCGTCGAAGTCGCCGACGCCGACCACCAGCCAGTCGCGGTCGGTGACCGTGCTCAGGGTCC
>DATLJD010000002.1:0-140567 GCA_035539135.1 Lysobacteraceae bacterium | reverse complement strand
GGGCAGGGTGAGCACGGGCGGCTTGCGCGGCACCGCCGCGCGCCCGTGCGAACGCCCGGCGCGCTGCGCCGGGCCGGGAGAGCCGCGCAGCGGCGTCCCTTCTAAGGGAAAAGCAATACCCCCGCCCTCCCGGGCGCGGGCGCGAGGAAGCTGCTTTTCCAGTCGAGAGACCTAGGCGGAATTCCGCACTGAGAACAGGGCGCCGCTGCGCTAGTGCGCCTGCCCCTCGCGCCGGCTGCTGGTCGCGTGCATCACCCGGTCGGTGTAGGCGATGCCCATCGCCGACAGGATGAAGACGCAATGGATGATGGTCTGCCACATCACCCCCGCCTGCGTGAAGCGCGTGCAGGGAATGCCGGGCGCCGCGCCGGCGCAGACCGGCAGGCCGAGCGTGCCGGCCTCGATGAAGGTCTTGAGCAGGTGGATCGAGGAGATCCCGATGATCGCCATCGCCAGCTTCACCTTCAGCACCGACGCGTTGACGTGGCTCAGCCACTCCGGCTGGTCGGGATGGCCTTCCAGCCGCAGCCGGGAGACGAAGGTCTCGTAGCCGCCGACGATCACCATCACCAGCAGGTTGGAGATCATCACCACGTCGATCAGGCCCAGCACGATCAGCATGATGTCCTGCTCGTTGAGCGTGACCGCTTCGTGGATCAGGTGCCACAGCTCCTTGCCGAACAGGAACACGTAGACCGCCTGGGCCAGGATCAGGCCGAGGTAGAGCGGCAGTTGCAGCCAGCGCGAGGAGAAGATCAGCGCGGCGAGCGGGGACAGGGACGGGCCCTGGGCGGTGGCGGGACGGGGGTCGGACATGCGCGAGCGGATGCGGGACGAAGCGCGCAAGGGTAAACGCGCCGCCCGCCGCCGCGCCAGCGCCCCGTCACATCCGCCGCGAGAGCCGCCTGCGCAGCCAGGCGCGGCGCACGAACACCGCCACCACCAGCACCAGCAGGAACACCCCGTAGCCGACCGAGGTGGCCAGGATCTGCGGCCACATCTGTCCGTACGCGCGGTCGGCGTAGCCGTGCGCCCAGTGCAGGCTGCCCAGGAAGGCGAGCAGCGCGATCGCCAGCGCGACCGCATCGAACAGCCGCCGCGCCGCGTCGCGCGGTTGCCGCGGGTAGACCCAGTAGAGCACCGCCAGGATCAGGAACCACGGCGCGAACAGGATCAGCGCGAGGTCGGGCAGCGCGGAGAGGTTCACGCCTTCGCCTCCTCGGCCGCGCGCAATGCGTCGAGCGCGTCGCGCACTGCGGCGGCGTCCACGCCTTCGCCCAGCGACAGTGCGGCGTCGGCGCCGGCGAAGCCCTCGCGCTTGAGCGCCGCGATGCGCGCGCCGGCGTCGCGCGGTGAGTCGAAGCCGGCGCTCTGCAGCAGCACCCGCTCGCCATCGACCAGCTTGAAGTGGAAGCGCCCGTCCGCCTCGCGATACTGCTTGAAGACCGGCAGCGTGGTCTGCGCCTGCTTGCGCCTGCCGCCCTGTTCCGCGGGCCCGCCCTCGCCCAGGTCGCGCAGGCCCACCGCCGCGCGCAGCGCGCGCATGCGCGGGATCGCGTAGCGCTCGCGCAGGCGCGCCGCGCCGTCGCGCAGGATCGCCTCGATCTTGCCCGGGTCGGCGATCAATGCCTCGTACCGCTCCCGCATCGGCGCGATCTCGGCGTCGATGCGTTCGAACAGCGCCTGCTTGGCATCGCTCCAGGCGATGCCGTCGGCGAAGGCGCGGCGCATTACGTCGGTCTCTTCCGCGCTGGCGAAGGCCTGGTACAGCTCGAACAGGGCCGAGCCCCGGCTGTCCTTCGGCTCGCCGGGCGCGCGCGAGTCGGTGACGATCGAGAAGATCAGCTTGCGCAACTGTTCGCGCGGCGCGAACAGCGGGATCGTGTTGTCGTAGCTCTTGCTCATCTTGCGGCCGTCGAGGCCGGGCAGCGTCGCCACCTGCTCCTCGATCGCCGCCTCCGGCAGCACGAACGGCGCCGCGCCCGCGCCGTACAGGTGGTTGAAGCGCTGGCCGAAGTCGCGCGCCATCTCGATGTGCTGGACCTGGTCGCGGCCGACCGGCACCTGCTGCGCGTCGAACAGCAGGATGTCCGCCGCCATCAGCACCGGGTACATGAAGAGGCCCGCGGTCACGCCCGCGTCCGGGTCCTGCGCCTCGGCCGTGTTGCGGTCCACCGCCGCCTTGTAGGCGTGCGCGCGGTTGAGCACGCCCTTGCCGGCGACGCAGGACAGGAACCAGGTCAGCTCCGGGATTTCCGGGATGTCGGACTGGCGGTAGAACCACACCGCGTCCGGATCCAGCCCGCAGGCCAGCCACGCCGCCGCGATCTCCAGGGTCGAGCGCTGCACACGCGCGGGCTCGCTGACCTTGATCAGCGCGTGGTAGTCGGCGAGGAAATAGAAGCTCTCCACGTCGGCGCGGCGGCTGGCGGCGACCGACGGGCGGATCGCGCCGACGTAGTTGCCGAGGTGCGGCGTGCCGGAGGTGGTGATGCCGGTGAGGACGCGGGTGCGGGCCATGCGGAAGGAACTGCTCGGGGAACGCGCAGTTTACCCGCGGCAACCCCGTCCGCCCGGCCCGCGCGTTCGCAGGACGGCCCTCCCACGGAGACCCGCCATGATCCGCCTGTGCTCCCTGCTGTTCGCGGCCCTTCTGTCGGCCGGCGCCTGCGCGCCCGCCGCGGCCCGCCCGCTGGTCGACCTGTCGGTCGTCGACCGCGACGACGGCCGCCCGCTGCCCGCCTGGCCGCACCGCGGCGACCACTGGATCGCCGGCACGCCCGGCCACCGCTACGCCGTGCGCCTGGCCAACACCACCGGCGAGCGCGTGCTGGTGGTGCTGTCGGTGGACGGCGTCAACGCGGTCAGCGGCGAGACCGCCGGCTTCGACCAGGCCGGCTACGTGCTCGGCCCGTGGGAAACCGCGGAGATCGACGGCTGGCGCAAGTCGCTCGACGATGTCGCCCGTTTCGTGTTCACCGACCTCGGCGACGCCTACGCGGCGCGCACCGGCCGCCCCGACAACGTCGGCGTGATCGGCATCGCGGTGTTCCGCGAGCGGCGGCCCGAGCCCGTCGCGATGGCGCCCGCGCCGCAGCGCGCGCTGGCCGAAGCCGACGCCGCCGGCGCCGCCAAGGCGCGCCAGCAGCTCGGCACCGGCCACGGCGAGCGCGCGTGGGCGCCGGTCTCGCGCACCGCCTTCGAGCGTGCCACCCGCACGCCGGAACAGGTCACGCGCCTGCGCTACGACGACGCGTCGCGCCTGCTGGCGATGGGCATCGGCCCGTATCGCCGGTGGCGGTATCCCCGCCCGCAGGAACCGGATGCGTTCCCGCACGCCTTCGTGCCCGATCCGCCGCGCTGAACAGGCGACGCCGCACGCGCCGCGCCGTCCGGTTCACGCCGGACTGGCGCGTGCGCGTGCAGGATGCGGACACCCCCCGACGAGAGCGCCGCCATGCCCGACATCCTGACCACGCTCCAGCACGAACACGATCAGCTGCGCGCGCTGTTCGAGCGCATGAACGCGACCGAGGACGCGCAGGAGCAGGAGCGCCTGCAGCTGATGGAGCAGATCGAGCAGCTGCTGATCCCGCACGCGAAATGGGAGGAGACCGTGTTCTACCCGGCCTTCGCCGAGCGCGCCGACCACGCCCAGCTCAAGACCCACGCGGCCGCGATCGAGGAACACCGCGCGGTGGAGATGACGGTGCTGCCGGACGTCAAGGGCGCGGACGCCGGCTCGCGCCAGTTCGCGGGCTCGGCGCAGGTGTTCGGCGAGCTGATCGACCACCACGCGACCGAGGAGGAGAACAAGATCTTCGCGGCGATGCGCGAACTGTACGACGCGCAGGAACTGGCCGACCTCGACGCGCAGTACGCGCAGTGGAAGGAATCCTCGTTCGCCGAGGTGATGACCGCCTACGCGAAGACCAAGACCGCGGTGCAGGGCGCGTTCCGCGTCCACGACAATCCGCTGTAAGGCCGGCGCGACGCCCGCGGCCGGCGACGCGCGCGGCGTCGCCGGCCCGCCGCCTAGCGCACCGCGACCGCGAGCGCGATGCGGGTGCCGTCGTCCAGCCTGATCGGGCGGCCGGCCATCAGGTTGCGCAGGCGCTCGGCGCCCAGCACCGTTTCCATGCGCCGCTCCGCGCGGGCATAAGAGGTCATGTACTCGGGCCAGACGGTGCGCGCGCCGAGCACCATCTGCACCTCCGCGCAGGTGAGCCCGGTCTCGCGCGCGAGGCGGTCGACGTCGGGGTTGTGGCCTGCCCAGGCGAGGCCTGGCAGCAGCGCCAGCGTGCAGAGCGCGAGTCGGGTCTTCATGGGGGTTCCTCGCTTGCGGCATGCCGGGAAGCACCGGCGCCGCCACCGTCCTCCCGCGGCGCATGGGGCGCCCGTGCGCAAAGTCACTGCCGCCGCATTCAAGCGCGGAACGCGGGGCGAGCCGCCAAACCCGGACAAGTCCTGCACTTCCGCGACGGGCGCCTCGCCAAAAAAAAGGCCCCGCATCGCTGCGGGGCCTTCCGTGTCGCGGTGTTGCGGAGACGGCCTTAGAAATCCATGCCGCCCATGCCGCCCATGCCGCCGCCCGGCATCGCCGGCTCTTCCTTCTTCGGCAGCTCGGCGACCATCGCCTCGGTGGTGATCATCAGGCCGGCGATCGACGCCGCGTTCTGCAGCGCGGTGCGGGTCACCTTGGTCGGATCGAGGATGCCCATCGCGACCATGTCGCCGAACTCACCGGTGGCCGCGTTGTAGCCGAAGTTGCCCTGGCCTTCCTTGACGCGGTTGACGATGACCGACGGTTCCTCGCCGGCGTTGGTGACGATCTCGCGCAGCGGAGCTTCCATCGCGCGCAGCGCGATCGCGACGCCGTGGTTCTGGTCCTCGTTGATGCCCTTGGTGTCCTTGATCGCGCCCAGCGCGCGGATCAGCGCGACGCCGCCGCCCGGGACCACGCCCTCTTCCACCGCGGCGCGGGTCGCGTGCAGCGCGTCTTCCACGCGCGCCTTCTTCTCCTTCATCTCGATCTCGGTCGAGGCGCCGACCTTGATCACCGCCACGCCGCCGGCCAGCTTGGCCACGCGCTCCTGCAGCTTCTCGCGGTCGTAGTCGGAGGAGGTCTCCTCGATCTGCGCCTTGATCTGCTTGATGCGGGCCTCGATGGCGCTGGTCTCGCCGGCGCCGTCGATGATGGTGGTGTTCTCCTTGGAGACCTGGACCTTCTTCGCGCGGCCGAGGTCCTTGATCGTCGCCTTCTCGAGCGACAGGCCGACTTCCTCGGAGATCACGGTGCCGCCGGTGAGGATCGCCATGTCCTCCAGCATCGCCTTGCGGCGGTCGCCGAAGCCCGGCGCCTTGACCGCGCACACCTTGACGATGCCGCGGATGGTGTTGACGACGAGCGTGGCCAGGGCCTCGCCCTCGACTTCCTCGGCGACGATCAGCAGCGGCTTGCCGGCCTTGGCCACGCCCTCGAGGACGGGCAGCAGGTCGCGAACGTTGGAGATCTTCTTGTCGTGCAGCAGGATGAACGGATCGTCCAGCTCGGCCGACATCGACTGCTGGTTGTTGATGAAGTACGGCGACAGGTAGCCGCGGTCGAACTGCATGCCCTCGACGACGTCGAGTTCGTTGTCCAGGCCCGAGCCTTCCTCGACCGTGATCACGCCTTCCTTGCCGACCTTCTTCATGGCGTCGGCGATGATGTTGCCGATCGACTCGTCGCTGTTGGCCGAGATCGTGCCGACCTGGGCGATCGCCTTGTCGTCGGCGGTCGGCTTGCTGATGTTCTTGAGCTCGGCGACGGCGGCGGTGACCGCCTTGTCGATGCCGCGCTTGAGGTCCATCGGGTTCATGCCGGCGGCGACCGCCTTCATGCCCTCGCGGATCAGCGCCTGTGCCAGCACGGTCGCGGTGGTGGTGCCGTCGCCGGCGTTGTCGGAGGTCTTGGACGCGACCTCCTTCACCATCTGCGCGCCCATGTTCTCGAACTTGTCGGCCAGCTCGATCTCCTTGGCGACGGACACGCCGTCCTTGGTGATCGTCGGCGCGCCGAAGCTCTTCTCGAGCACGACGTTGCGGCCCTTCGGGCCGAGGGTGGCCTTGACGGCGTTGGCGAGCACGTTGACGCCGCGCACCATGCGGGCGCGGGCATCCTCGCTGAAACGGATTTCCTTGGCAGCCATTGCGGATTACCTCGAAGAAAAAGTCGGTGGAAAAAAATCGGTTCGTCGTTGCGGCCGGCGGCGGGATCCGCCTGCTTCGGCCCGTGGCCGGAAGACGGATGCCGGCCCCGCCGGAAACGACAGCAGGCGGTTGCGATCAGCCCAGGGTCGCGAAGATGTCGTCTTCCTTGACCACCAGGTACTCGGTGCCGTCGAGCTTGACCTCGGTGCCGGAGTACTTGCCGAACAGCACCTTGTCGCCGACCTTGACCTTCGGCGCGCGCAGCTGGCCGTTGTCGAGCGCCTTGCCCTCGCCCACGGCGACGACTTCGCCCTTGATCGGCTTCTCGGTCGCGGTGTCGGGGATGACGATGCCGCCGGCCGACATCTTTTCTTCTTCCATGCGCTTGATGACGACGCGGTCGTAAAGCGGCTTGATGTTCATTCGCAACCCTCGCAAGTGGTTGATTGGTCATGGAAAGGGGCGGCGATCTTAGCACTCGCGGGTGGAGAGTGCTAAGGCCGCGGACGGAAAACCCCGGCGAGGCCGGGATGCGCGAGGAGATGGGGCTGGCTGAACCCGTTTCAAGGGGCGCCGCCCGCGCGTCCCTCACCGGAGGCCGGGCACGCGGGACGCCCGGACGGGTACCCGGGCTGGGAACGAGGCAGGAGAGTGGGAGCGGGAACCGGGGTCCGGCGAACGCGGGCGCCGACCGGGCGGGCTCAGGCCGCCAGCGCGGTGCCGATCAGCTGTTCGATCTGGGCCAGGTCGGGCAGTACCGCCGCATCGTCGCGCAGCACGACCTTCGCCTGCACGCCCGGCGGCAGCTGGGTGGCGTCGGTGTCCTCGGCGCGCAGCGCTTCGCGCGAAACGGTGACCAGGCGCGGGAAGCCCTGGGTCAGCAGCGCGAAGTAGGGATGGCGGGCGTCGCCACCCAGCGCCTTGAGCACGACGACCTTGCTGCCCAGGCCGCCCTGCTCGTCGGCGATCCCGGACAGGCGGGCGAAGGACACCAGCGGCAGCTGCCAGCCGCGCCACCGGATCCGGCCGAGCAGCCAGTCGGGGGCGTTGCCGATCGCGTCCGGCTCGGCATAGGAGAGCACCTCGGCAATCGTCGCGTTGGGCAGCAGCAGGCGGGTGCCGGCCACCTGGATCAGCACGCCGCGGATGTCCTGGTTGGTCTCGCTCATGTGGTTCGCTCCCGGGCCTAGCCCAGCGACAGCCAGCGCATCGCCAGGCGCCCGGCCATTTCCGAAGGGGTCGCCGCCTCGCCGCCGCGCGCCACCAGCGCGCTCGCCGCGGCGTCGTCGAAGCAGCCTTCCGGCGATTGCCCGTACACGGCGGAGCCGCCGGCGCGGTGCGCGAGGGCGGCGTCCACCGCGGCCGGATCGCCGCCGCTCAGCATCAGGATCGCGGTGTCGTCGGGCGGCAGGCGGACGAAGGCCGGGCCCTCGCCTTCGACGAAGCGCAACTCGGCGCCGACCGGCGCCGGCAGCAGGCCCGCCGGCAGGATGTAGACGTGGCCGTCCTGCAACCCGCCATCGGCCTCGGCCAGGGCCACCGGCAGCGAGGTCGCGCGCTGCATCTGCCGCACCAGCTTGTCGTGGCGCGCGCCGTCCAGCCGTTGCTGGATCACCACCGGCTTGGGAAAGCCCGGCGGCAACGCCGAGAGCAGCTGGCGCACCGCGTCGGGACCGCCGATGCCGGCGAGCACGGTGACCGCGCCGGGGACCCGCGGCCCGCGGTCGGAACCGACCGGCGCCGGCGGCGCCAGCTCGATGCCCGCCACGCGCTGCTCGAGTTCGTCCAGTTCCAGGTGGAAGCGCTCGCGCACCGCGGGGGCATCCGACGGCACCGCCTCCGGCTCCTCCTCGAGCTGCAGCGCGAAACCGTCGGACATCGGTCCGGCGGTCTGCAGCGGACCGATGTCGCTCATGTCGAGCGTCGGCTTTTCCGCCGGGGCCTCATCGCGCCGGTCGGCGTCCTGCGCGGCGCCGGGAAAGTCGCCCTGCGGCAGGCTCGAGGCGATCGCCTCGGCCTCGGCCGCGAAGCGTTCGAAATCGAAGTCGAGGTCGTCGTGCGCGTCCAGCGCGAGTCCGCCCAGCACCGGCGCGGCGACGACCTCGGCATCCGCGCCGAAGGCGAACGCGGCCGGTTCGTCCGGTTCCGCGCCCGGCGGCAGCACGTCCTCGCGTCCGCCGAGCTTGACCGCGAGGTGGCGTACCCAGCGGGCCGCATCCCAGCCCTCGCGCTGCGCGGCGAGTTCGGCCTCGTCGAAGATCACGGTGATGGCGGGGTCGCCGAGCACCGCGTCGAAGCGGTCCAGCGCGTCCTCCACCTGCGGCTCCAGTGCGACCAGCACCGCCTGCGCGCCGGCCGCGCGCACGCCCTCGGCGTCGGCCTGGGTCGGGTCGGCGACCAGCACCAGCTCGGCGCCGGCCTCCTGCAGCGCCGACTGCAGCCGCTCGCAGGCCGTGCCGGGACGGGCCAGCAGGGCGACGCGCCTGGCCTCAGCCATGCACCGTGCTCCGTTCCTCGGTCTCCGCCAGCAGCTCGAACACGTTGCGCATCAGTTCGTGTTCCTGGTACGGCTTGCCGAGGTAGCGCTGCACGCCGATCTCGAACGCGCGCTGGCGGTGCTTCTCGCCGGTACGCGAGGTGATCATGATGATCGGCACGTTGCGCAGGCGCGCGTCGGCCTTCATCGCGGTGGCGAGCTCGTACCCGTCCATGCGCGGCATCTCGATGTCGAGCAGCATCAGGTCGGGCACCGCCTCGGCCATGCGCTCGAGCGCGTCGATGCCGTCCTTCGCGGTCGCGACCTCGAAGTTGTTGCGCTCCAGCACGCGGCCGGTGACCTTGCGCATGGTGACCGAGTCGTCGACCACCATGACCAGCGGCACCTTGCGCGCGTCGACCACCGGCTCCGGCGCGCGCAGCGCATCGCGCGGCAGCGCGGCCTGGCGGCGGACCAGCGGGGCGACGTCGAGGATCACGACCACGCGGCCGTCGCCCATGATGGTCGCGCCGAAGATGCCCGGCAGCGAGGCCACCTGCGGCCCGACCGGCTTGACCACGATTTCGCGGTTGCCGACCACCTGGTCGACGGTGACGGCGATCCGCAGGTCGCCGGAGCGCACCAGCAGGACGGGCATCTGCAACTGGCCTTCCGCCTTCGCGCGCGGCTGGCCGAGCAGCAGGCCCAGGTCGTGCAGCGCGTAGTCCTCGCCACCGTAGCGATAGCTCGCGTTTTCCTTCTCCAGCTCGTCGCGCGGGATGCGGCCGACGCCGCGCACCGACGCGATCGGCACCGCGAAGCTGGTCTCGCCGATGCGCACGAACACCGCCTGGGTCACCGCCAGGGTCTGCGGCAGGCGGATGGTGAAGGTGGTGCCCTTGCCGGGCTGCGAGGCGATGTCCAGCGCGCCGCCGAGCTGGCGGACCTCGCTGGCGACCACGTCCATGCCCACGCCGCGGCCGGCCAGGCGGCTGACCTCGGTGGCGGTGGAGAAACCCGGCTCGAAGATCAGCGCGTCCAGCGCGCTGTCGGCCAGGCGCGCATCGCTGCGGATCAGGCCGCGCTCGGCCGCGCGCTTGTGGATCGCCTTGCGGTCCAGGCCGGCGCCGTCGTCGGCGACCTCGAGCACCATTTCCGACCCTTCGCGGCGGACCGCGATGCGGACGGTGCCCTCTTCGGGCTTGTGCGCCTTGCGCCGCTGCTGCGGGGTCTCCAGGCCGTGCGCGACCGCGTTGCGCAGCATGTGCTCCAGCGGCGCGGTCATGCGCTCCAGCACGTTGCGGTCGAGCTCGCCCTGGGCGCCCTCGACCTTGAGCTGGACCTGCTTGCCGGTCTCGCCGCCGGCCTGGCGCAGCACCCGGCGCAGGCGCGGCACGAGCGCGTCGAACGGCACCATGCGCGTGCGCATGAGGCCTTCCTGCAGCTCGGAACTGACCCGCGACTGCTGCAGCAGCAGGGTTTCGTACTGGCGGGTGAGGTCGTCCAGCGAGCCCTGCAGCGAGGTCAGGTCGGCCGCCGACTCGGCCAGCGCGCGCGACAGCTGCTGCAGGGTGGAGAAGCGGTCGAGCTCCAGCGGATCGAAGGTCTCGTCGCCGGCCTCGCTCTCACGCTGGTAGCGGGCGATGATCTGCGCCTCGGTCTCCGAATCGAGGCGGCGCAGCTGGTCGCGCAGACGCGTGTTGGTCTGCTCCATTTCGTTCATCGCGCCGCGGAACGCGCCCAGCTGCTGCTCCAGGCGGGCGCGGTAGATCGCGACCTCGCCGGCGTAGTTGACCAGGCGATCGAGCAGGTCGGCGCGGATGCGCACCTGCTCCTGCGGCGCGCGGACCGAAATGTCCTCGTCCTCGCCGTGCCCGCCCTCGCCGATCGGAGCGGACAGCGGCTTGAGCGCGGCAGCGGGCTGCGCTGGTGCGGCCCCGGCGGGCGCCGCCTGGGCTTCCGGTGCGAGCGGGCGTCCGTGGGCGCGCGCGTTGAACTCCGCGATCAGGCGTTCCGGCAGGGCGACCGCGCGACCCTCGCCGACCCGGGTGACCATCGCGTGCAGCCGGTCGAAGCCGCGCTCGAGCAGCGGGATGCCGTCGCGACCCAGCTCGCAGCGCTGGTCGACCACCGCCTCGAGCAGCGACTCCATCGCATGGCCGAGTTCGCCCACGGCCATGATGCCGGCCATGCGCGCGCCGCCCTTGATCGTGTGCAGGTCGCGCTGCAGGCCGACCAGCGCCTCGCGCTCGGTCGGCGCCTCGCGCAGTTGCGCGAGCAGGCCGTCGGAGTGGTCGAGCAGGTCGACGCTTTCCTCCACGAAGATCTCGACCAGCTCCGGGTCCAGGCCGGTGAGGTCGAGCGGTTCGTCGGGATCCTCGCCCGAGGGCATCGCGTGGGCGAGCAGTTCGGCGACGACCGGTTCGATCGCGGCCTGCTCGGCTTCCGCCTGTTCGGCCGCATGACGCTCGGCCTGTTCCTCCGCAAGGCGCTCGGCTGCGGCCTGCTCGGCCGCAAGCCGCTCGGCTTCGGCCTGTTCCGCCACAAGACGTTCGGCTTCAGCCTGCTCCGCGGCGAGGCGCTCGGCTTCTGCCTGCTCCGCGGCGAGGCGCTCGGCTTCGGCCTGTTCCGCCGCAAGGCGCTCGGCTTCGGCCTGTTCCGCCGCAAGGCGTTCGGCTTCGGCCTGCTCCGCCGCAAGGCGTTCGGCTTCGGCGCGCTCGGCGGCCTGGCGCTCGGCTTCCGCCTGTTCGGCGGCGGCCTGCTCGGCGGCGCGCCGCTCGGCTTCGGCCTGCTGTTCGGCGGCAAGGCGCGCCTGTTCGGCGTACTCGGCTTCCAGCCGCGCGTATTCGCGCTCTTCCTCGGCAAGCCGTTCGGCCTCGGCCTGTTCGGCGGCGAGGCGCTCGGCTTCCAGGCGCGCCGCTTCCGTCTGCTCGGCGGCGGCGCGCTCGGCTTCGGCCTGTTCGGCGGCCTGGCGCTCGGCCTCCAGGCGCGCCGCTTCCGCCTGTTCGGCGGCGGCGCGCTCGGCTTCGGCCTGTTCGGCTGCCTGGCGCTCGGCTTCTGCCTGCTCGGCCGCAAGGCGTTCGACTTCCGCCTGCACGGCGGCCTGTTCCGCGGCACGCTGTTCGGCGGCGAGCCGCTCGTCTTCCAGCAACTGCGCATCCGGGCTGGGCGCCTCCGCGTCCCGCTCGACCGCGGGTGCGGCGACGTCGTCGCCGCCGAAGGCGCTGAGGTCCACCGCGAGGAACGGGGCTTCCGCCGGCGCGTCGGCGACCGGCAGGGTCGCTTCCGGCAGGCTGTCGCGCAGCGCGGCCAGGCGCTCGGCCAGCGCGGTGAAGCGCGGGATGTGCGGCAGCGGCGTATGCAGCGCCGTGACCGTCGCGCGCACCGCGGTGGCGAGGTCGGCGAACGCGGCGACGCCTTCCGGCGCGACCGGCGCGCGCGCGGCGAGCAGGCGCTTGACGTAGGCCTCGGCGGGCGTGATCGCGTCCGGGATGCACGGCACTTCGGTCATCGCGAACGCGCCGTTCATGGTGTGGATCGCGCGCAGCAGGGCCTCGTCGGCCAGCGCCGGCCCGGCCAGCGCGCCGGCCAGCCAGTGGTCGACGGTGGCGAGGTGGCCCTCGACCTCGGTGTCGAGGATTTCCAGCAGCACGGCGTCGACGGCGGCGGGAACGCCTTCCTCGACGACCGGTTCCGCGGCGGCGACCGCTTCCGGCTCGGGTTCCTGCGCCGGGACGGCCTGTGCCGGAGCTTCCGGCATCGGCGCCATGGCCTCCGGCCGGTAGTAGGCGTCCTCGCCGGCGGCGATGCGGTCGGCCACCGCCTGCATGGCGTCGAGGTCGGCGCTGATCGTGCCTTCGCCGCGCAGCGCGGCCTGCAGCTGCGGCAGGGTGTAGAAGGCCTGGTCGACGATCGCGACCACGGCCGGGCTCGCGGGCCGCGTGCCGTCCAGCACGCGGTTGAGCATGTTCTCGATCTTCCAACTGAACTCGCCCAGCGTCTTCGCGCCGACCAGGCGGCCGCTGCCCTTCAGGGTGTGGAAGACGCGGCGGATCGGCCGCAGCTTCTCGAGTTCGTCGGGCTGGGCGCGCCACGGCGGCAGCAGCTGGTCGAGGTTGTCGATCTCCTCCTCGAATTCCTCGAGGAAGACCTCTCGGATTTCGTCGTCGATCTCGTCGCTGGCCTCGAAGCCGCCCTGGCCGGCGCCGACCGGCGCCGCGACCGGGGCGGCGGGCGACGGCGGGAGCGGGGCGGCGGGCGCGGCCGGCGGCGCAGGCGCGACCGGCGCTTCGGCCGGGGGCGCGGCAAGCGCCTCCTCGCCGGTGTCCGCCTCGGGCTCGGCGATCGCCGGCAGCTCGGGCAGGATCGCCGGCTCCGGCGCCACGTCGTCCGGCAGCGGCCAGTAGCCCAGGGTCTCCAGGCTGGTGCGCGCGATCTCGAGGATGTCCTCGCGGTTCGGGCGCTGTTCGCGCAGCGCCTCGAGGTAGTACTCCAGGCTCGCCAGGGCGTCGGCGAGGGTGTCGAGCTGGCGGCCGTTGGGCACGCGGTGGCGGGCGATCAGCTCGCGCTCGGTGTACATCCGCACGCCGTCGAGCAGGCCGGCCGGCGGCGCCAGCTCGAGCATGCGCATCGCGCCGGCGACCTCGCGCAGCAGGCGCGGGACTTCCGCCAGTTCGGCGTGGTCCCAGTTGGTCTCGACGAAGGCGACGAAGGCCTGGCGGGCGTCGGCGAAGTTGGCGATCGCCTCGCGCGCCAGCACCTCGGTGACCCGGCGCGATTCGGCCGCGAGCAGGTCCTCGTCGCCGCCGTCGGCGGGGCCGCCGAGGCGCTGCACCTGTTCGTCCAGCGAGGCGTCCACGTACAGCAGCGCGCCGGCGACGTCGAGCAGCGCGCCCTCGTCCGCCTCGCGGCTGCGGTCGACGATCGCGGCGAGCGCGTCGCGCTGCTGCTGGACCACGTTGCGGGCGACGCCGAGGCCGAGCATGCCGAGGGTGTCGGCGACACGACCCAGCGCCTCGACCTGCGGGCGCAGGGTCTCGAGGTCCGGCTGGCCGCCGCGCAAATGCAGGTCGAGCGCGTCCTTGACCCGCAACAGGTCTTCCTTCACCGCCGCGGCGACGGTGTCCAGCAGGGCGCGGTTGCGGCCGGTGACGCTGCCGCGCGCGTGTTCCAGTTCGGATTCGCTCGGGCCTTGGGCGTCCAGCTCGAAGGTGGCGCGCAGGTCGCGCAGCGTGGCGTGGTCGCCCTCGGCGTGGGCGACGTGGTAGAGCAGCTGGCGGGTCGGCTCGAGCGCGGCGTCGGCGCGCACGCGCATGCCGTCGTGTTCGAGCAGCTGACGCGCCTCGCGCTCGACGCTGGCGAAGGCCTGGCGCAGCGCGGGGGTCGGCGGCAGCGCGCCGTCGCGCAGGGCGCCGGCGACCGAGGAGGCGACCCACAGCATGCGCCGGCCGGCTTCCTCGCCGACCTGGGCGAGCAGGCCGTCGACCGCGGCGGCGAGCGCGGCGGCGTCGGCGGGCGCGCCGCCTTCGGGCCAGGCCGCGAGGGCGTCGCGCAGTTGCGCGAGCAGCGGGCCCGCGTTGGCGTCCGGCGCGCGCCCGGCGGTGCCCAGCGCCTCCGGCAAGGGCTTCTGCAGGTCGGGCGCGAACAACACGCTCTCGCTCAACCCGCTCTCGCCGCGCGCGGCGCGCAGCTCGTTGAGCAACGGCAGCAGCACGATCGGGATGTCGCGGTGGCCGCCCTGCAGGCGTTCGAGGTAATCCGGCAGCAGGACCACGCCGCGCATCAGCGTGGCGCAGGCCTCGTCGCGGTCCGGCACGCGGCCGTCCTGCAGCGCCTGGGCGAGCTGCTCCATCTCCTCGGCGACCATCGCCGGGGCGTACAGCTCGACCATCCGCAGGGTGCCCTGCACCTGGTGCAGGAAGCCCGCGCAGAAGCGCATCCGGCTGGCGTCGGCGGGGTCCTCGGCGAAGGCCTCGATCTCGATCCGCGCCTGGCGCAGGGTCTCGTCGAGTTCCGGCTTGACCCACCCCAGGGTGGTGTAGTCGATGGCGTCGCGCAGGGCAGTCGTCATCGTCCGCCTCCCAGGGATGCGGCGCGCGCGTCGTGGCGTGCGGCCTTGCGGCAGGCTTTCGCGGCCATGTTCATTTCGATGCCCTACTCGCGAGCGCTCAGGCCGGCAGCTTGAAGTCGGCGACCGAACGGCGCAGGTCCGCGGCCAGCTGCGCCAGGTTGCCGATCGACTCGGCGGTCTGGTTCGCGCCCTGCGAGGTCTGCGAGGTGATCTGCTGGATCGTGTTCATCGTCGCGGTGATGTTGGTCGCCGCGCTGGACTGCTGCTGCGCAGCCGCCGAGATGCCCTGAATCAGGTTGGACAGGTCGGCCGACACCTTTTCGATCTCGCCCAGCGCGGTCCCCGCGTCCTCGGCGAGGCGCGCGCCCGCGACCACCTCGGAGGTCGTCTGCTCCATCGAGCTGACGGCCTCGTTGGTATCGGACTGAATCGTCTGCACCAGCGTCTCGATGCGCTTGGTCGCGTTGGACGCGCGCTCCGCGAGCCGCTGCACCTCGTCGGCGACCACCGCGAAGCCGCGGCCCGCCTCGCCGGCCGAGGCCGCCTGGATCGCCGCGTTCAGCGCGAGGATGTTGGTCTGCTCCGAGATGTCGTTGATCAGTTCGACGATCGAGCCGATTTCCTGCGAGGACTCGCCCAGGCGCTTGATGCGCTTGGAGGTTTCCTGGATCTGGTCGCGGATCGAGTCCATGCCGGCGATCGTCTGGCGCACGACGCCGGCGCCGTTGGTCGCGATCTGCACCGAGCGCTGCGCCACTTCCGCGGACTCGGCGGAGTTGCGCGACACCTGGTTGATGCTCTCCGCGATCTCGCTGATGCGGTCGGAGGCGGAGTTGATCTCCTGCGCCTGGTGCTCGGCGGCCTCGGCGAGGTGCATCGCGGTCGCCTGCGTTTCCTGCGCGCTGGCCGCGACCTGCACCGAGGTGTCGTTGATCGTCGCCACCAGGCTGCGCAGCTGTTCGACCGCGAAGTTGATCGAGTCCGCGATCGCGCCGGTCATGTCCTCGGTCACGGTCGCCTTCACGGTCAGGTCGCCTTCCGCGAGCGAACCCATCTCGTCCAGCAGGCGCATGATCGCCTCCTGGTTGCGGTTGTTGAGTTCCATCGTGGTTTCGAAGCGCTTGCGCTGGGCGCGGTTCAGGCTGAGCACCAGCATGACGATCGAGAACAGCGCCAGCGCGCCGGACGCGATCGAGACCCACACGCCGCCGATGATGCTGGTGTCCTTCAGCGAGCCGAACGCGGTCAGCGCGCGGAACAGGCGCTCGCTGTCGGCCAGCAGCTTGTTGGAGCCGTCGGTGATCGCCGCGGCGGCGGTCTGCGCCCGGAACAGGGCCTGCGACGAACCGAGGATCGCGTCGAGGTCCTTCTTCATTTCCGCCCACTGGGTCGCCGCCTGGTTGAGGGAGGCGACCGCGGCGGGGTTGGTCAGCTTCTGCACGTTGAGGGCGGCGTCGCCCTCGCGCAGGCCGTCGAGCACCTGCTGGAACACGCCGGCGTCGCGCGCCAGCGCGTCGCCCGCGACCGAGGCGGTGGGGCCGCCGGCCTGGACCTCGGTGACGCGCCGCGCCATGGTCGCGGCGGTCACCACCTCGCGCAGGGCGATGTAGATCTGCGAGGAGGGCGAGCCGGAGGCCGACATCGCGCGCACCACTTCGTCGAGCTGCGCCTGCAGCTGCGGCACCTTCCTGGAGAAGCTGTCGGCGTGGCCGGCGAGGCCCAGCACCGCCTGTTCGGACGCGATCACCTGGTCGGCGCCCTTGGCCAGCGGGGCCCAGGTCTGGGTCACGTCCTGGATCGGGCCGGCGACGTCGGCGGTCTGGCCGAAGCGGCTGTTGAGCAGGGCGATGTCGTCGGCGATCTGCGCGCGGGTCTTCTTGAACTCGGCGAAGGACGCGGCGTTGCCGCCGACCGCCTCGCGGCCCTGGTTGGCGAGCTTCTGCGAGTTCACCTGCAGGCTCGAGGCCGCGGTGCTCGCGCCGCCCAGTCGCGCCGCCTTGGTGGTGGCGTACAGGGTGTTGCCGGCGAACACGATCAGGGAGATGACCAGCAGCCAGATCCAGAGGTTGGTGCCGACGTTGCGACCCTTGCCGGCGACGTTTTCCACTGCAGTGCTCATGGGTGTTACCTCTGCTCTTGCGCGGTCACGCCGCGGCTTGTCTGAATTCGGGGGTGCGGGCGAGACGGTCGAGGCTGAAGACGCCCCAGTCGGTGTCGGCCAGGCGGTAGGCGCGGTCGATGAAGTGGGCGTAGCGGCCCTCGGCCAGCGGTGCGGCGTCGGTCAGCTGCTCCTCGACGAAGCTGCGCTGGCCGAACAGTTCGTCGATGGTGACGGCGACGTCGCCGCCGGGCTGGCGCACGATCAGCACGCGCTGGCCCTCGTGCAGCACGGTGCGCTCGCCTTCCAGGAACTGCTTGAGGTCGACGATCGGCAGCAGGTTGCCGCGGATGTTGGCGACGCCCAGCATCCACGGCTGCGCGCCGGGCACCGGGGTGACCGCCGGCATCGGCAGGATCTCGACCACCTCGCCGAAGCCCGAGGCCAGCCGGCGCTTGCCGATGCGGTAACCCACGCCGCGCCACAGGCCCGGCGCATCCAGCTGCTCGGGCAGGCCGGCGACGTGCGCGAGCGAGCGCCGCTCGTAGTCGGCGAGGATGTCGAACGGGCCGTGCTGCCTGGCCATGTCAGGCACCGAGCAGTTCGTTGATGCGGCCGATCAGCGCATCCTCGTTCGGCGGCTTGACGATGTAGTCCTTGGCGCCCTGGCGCAGGCCCCAGGCGCGGTCGGTCTCCATGCCCTTGGTGCTGACGATCAGCACCGGGATGGCGCTGGTCGCGCCGTCGCGCGACAGCGCGCGGGTGGCCTGGAAGCCGTTCATGCCGGGCAGGACGACGTCCATCAGCACGAGGTCGGGCTGCTCGCGCTTGCAGACCTCGATGCCGTCCTCGGCGCTGCCGGACGTCAGCACCTGGTGGCCGTTGCGTTCCAGCAGCTGGGTGAGCACCGCCGTGTCGGTCGGCGAGTCCTCGATCAGGAGAATGCGTGCCATGCGAGCCCTGCCCCCCGGTCAGGCATTGACGTGTTTGCGGATCGCGTCGAGGAGTTCCTCGCGCGTGAACGGTTTGGTGACGTACTGCTCGGAGCCGACGATGCGGCCGCGCGCCTTGTCGAACAGGCCGTCCTTGGACGACAGCATGATCACCGGCGTGTTCTTGAACAGCTGGTTGTTCTTGATCAGCGCGCAGGTCTGGTAGCCGTCCAGGCGCGGCATCATGATGTCGACGAAGATGATCTGCGGCTGCTGGTCGGCGATCTTGGCCAGCGCCTCGAAGCCGTCGGTCGCCGTGACCACGTCGGCCCCTTCGCGCTTGAGCAGGGTCTCGGCGGTGCGGCGGATCGTCTTCGAGTCGTCGATGACCATCACGCGGAGCCCGTCGAGGCTGCCGGCGCGGCTTTCGTCTGGCGTCATTGCTGCTCCCCATGCGCGACGCTTCGTGACTGCCGGCGCCGCTGCGAAATGCCTATATCCCAGCCCCGGGCGGGGCTGTCAAGGGATTGTGAGCGGTTCCACAAAGATAAACGCAATAACGCGAGGCGGCGCACGGATGCCCCTGCTACCATGCGGCGGCTGTTGCCGCGGAAGGTCACATGCCGCTCCAGATCGTCGTGGTGATGGATCCGATCGCACAGATCCGGATCGCCAAGGACTCGACCTTCGCGATGCTGCTGGAAGCGCAGCGGCGGGGGCATGCGCTGCATTACGTCGTCCCCGGGGGGCTGGGCGTGCGCGACGGCGTGGCCGAGGCGCTGCTCGCCCCGCTGGCGGTGCGCGACGACCCGGCCGGCTGGTTCAGCCTCGGCGAGGCCGCGCGCAGGCCGCTCGGCCGCGGCGACGTGGTCCTGATGCGCACCGACCCGCCGGTGGACGCCGACTACCTGCACGACACCCAGGTCCTGGGCCTCGCCCAGGCCGCCGGCGCACTGGTGGTCAACGACCCCGCCGGCCTGCGCGACTACAACGAGAAGCTGGCCGCCCAGCTGTTCCCGCAGTGCTGCCCGCCGACCCTGGTCAGCCGCGACGCCGCCGCCCTCAAGGCCTTCGTCGACGAGCACGGCGAGGCGGTGCTCAAGCCGCTGGACGGGATGGGCGGGCGCTCGATCTTCCGCACCCGCGCCGGCGACCCCAACCTCAACGTCATCCTCGAGACCCTGACCGGCGGCGGCCGCCACCTGGCGATGGCCCAGCGTTACCTGCCGGAGATCGCGGAAGGCGACAAGCGCATCCTGCTGGTCGACGGGTTGCCGGTGGACTACTGCCTGGCGCGGATCCCGCAGGGCGACGAGTTCCGCGGCAACCTCGCCGCCGGCGGCCGCGGCGAGGGCCGGCCGCTGTCGGAGCGCGACCGCTGGATCGCCGCCCAGGTCGGCCCGGAGATGAAGAAGCGCGGGATGCTGTTCGTCGGCCTGGACGTGATCGGCGACTGGCTGACCGAGGTCAACGTGACCAGCCCGACCTGCATCCGCGAACTGGACAAGCAGTTCGGGCTGAACATCGCGGGCAGCCTGTTCGATGCCATCGAGGCGCGCTGCGGGTGACGGCGATGCGTGGGGCATGCCCGCTTCCTGCAATCCGCGTGCCGGCCCCGCGCCCGGCCGGGCAGCCGTGAACGCGGTCGCCGTCGCGCCGCGGCCGCAGGTCGGCGAGCGGGAGCGGCTCAGCGCCACCCTGGTCCTGTCGCTGCTGCTGCACGGACTGGCGATCCTCGGCGTCGGCTTCGCCCTGGAGGACGCCGCGCCGGTGATGCCGACCCTGGACGTGATCCTGACCCAGACCACGACGCCGCTGACGCCGAAGCAGGCCGACTTCCTCGCCCAAGCCAGCAACCAGGGCGGCGGCGAGAGCGACAAGACCAGCCGTCCGCGCGACACCGACCTCGGCCTGGTGGTGAAGCCCGATCCCGGCGTCGCCCCGCGCGAGCTGCGCGCCCAGGCGCCGGCGCCGCAACCGCCGCCGCAGACCCGGGTGGTGACCAGCGTGCGCGGCCAGGCCGCGACGCCGCAGCCGCGCGCCACCCCGCAGGCGCCGCCGGACGCGCTGCCGCCGGGCCGCGAGCGGATCGACCGCGACATGGCGATGGCGCGGCTGGCCGCGGAGATCCATCTGCGCTCGGAACGCTACGCCAAGCGCCCCAGCCGCAAGTTCGTCTCGGCGAGCACGAAGGAATACGCCTGGGCCGCCTACCTGCGCGCCTGGGTCGACCGCGCCGAGCGCGTCGGCAACCTCAACTACCCGGACGAGGCGCGCCGGCGGCGCCTTCGCGGCACGGTGGTGATCAACGTCGGCATCCGCCGCGACGGCTCGGTCGAGCGCGCCGATATCGTGCAGACCAGCGGCATCCCGCTGCTGGACGAGGCCGCGCTGCGCATCGCCCGCCTGGCCGAGCCCTACCCGCCCTTGCCGAAGACCGCGGAGGACCCGGACATCCTCAACGTGGTGCGCACCTGGCAGTTCCTGCCCGGCGGCACCCTGCGCGACGACCGCTGACATGACCCCGTTCGAATACCTGTCGGTGCTGGTCTCGATCATCGTCGGCCTGGCGCTGACCCACCTGCTGTCGTCGTCCGCAAGGCTGGTGCAGCAGCGCGAGCGGATCCGCCTGGACGGCACGGTGCTGGCGTGGCTCGGCTTCCTTTTGCTGGCCAACATCCAGATCTGGTGGGTCGGCTTCGACCGCCGCAGCCAGGAAACCTGGACCTTCTTCGCCTTCCTGCTCTACCTGCTGATCCCGGTCACCGCGTTCCTGCTCAGCTACCTGGTGCTGCCCGACCTGGAGGAGCACGGCGAGCGCGACCTGCGTGCGCACTTCGCCCACAACCGGCGCTGGTTCTATCCGTTGCTGGCCCTGCTGCCGCTGGTCAGCCTGATCGAGGAAACCGTGCACGACGGCCGCTGGCCGACCGATGCCGACGGCTGGTTCCGCATGGGCCTGGCGGCGGCGGCGCTGGCGGCATTGCGGGCCCGCGGCGCGCGCTTCGATCTGTGGTTCGCGGTCTCGGCGCTGGCAACGCTGTGCGCCTACATCCTGTTGCTGTTCCTGCGCCTGGCCTGAGGCCGCGCGTTCAACGCGCGTCGCGCAGCGCCTGCTGCTGGCGCAGGGTGAGGGCGACGTTGTCGCGCAGGTAGGCGGGTTCCACGCGCTCGGGCGGCAGGCCCTCGCCGCGCGCGAAGGCCTGCGCGCCGAGGCGGGCGATGGCGGCGGCGCGCGGCAACGCTGCCGCGTCGACCCGCGCCAGGCGCCCGGCCAGCCGCGCCTGCAGGGCGCCGTCGGCCGCGGCGAAGCCGGTGCCCACCGCGTCCCAGCCGATGCCTTCCGGGGCTTCGGCCACGGCCGGCGCCACCACCGTTTCCGGCGCCAGCGGCTGCAGTCCGTCGTCCCCGCGCGCGAACGCGCCGAGGTAGACCTCGCCCATGCGCGCGTCGATCGCCGTCAGCACGCGCCCCCCTACGGCCTCCTCCGCCAGCGCGGCGAGGGTCGACACCGGCACCAGCGGCCGGTCCAGCGCCAGCGCGATGCCCTGCCCCAGCGCGATCGCCAGGCGCACGCCGGTGAAGGCGCCGGGCCCGCGTCCGACCGCGATCGCATCGAGCTCCGCGCGGGCGACGCCGGCCTCGGCGAGCAACTGCTCGGCCCACGGCAGCGCCAGCTCGGCATGGCGTCGCGGCGCGAGCTCGAAGCGCTCGCGCAGCTCGCCATCGAGCCACAGCGCGACGGAGCAGGCTTCGGTGGCGGTCTCGAAGGCGAGCAGCTTCATGGGGTCGCGAGCGGACAGGCAGGGACCCATTGTCGCCTATCGCTCCGCATTGCTACGAAAAGAGCCAAAAAGCAGCACCCTGCGAGCGCGCCGGGCGGGAGAGGCGCACAGGACACGCCGTGAATTCATGGAGGCTCGATGCGCTACCAATGGCGCTACGGTCCTGCCCCGGCGAGCGCGCCGGGCGGGAGAGGCAGCCAGGACACGCCGTAAATCCGTCCATGGAGGCTCGGATGCGCCATCCATGGCGCATACGGTCCTGCCCACCTCTCCCACCCGACGCACCCCCACTCTCTCGCGATCTGGCTGTAGAGCGGAGCTTGCTCCGCTGCTCCGTCGCGGGAAAGACAGCGGAGCAAGCTCCGCTCTACGGCAAGCCGCCAGGATCTGTCCGAGCGACCGGGAGGGCGGGGGTGTTGCGTCAGCGCGCCATGGATGGCGCGCGCCCCGCATCAGGACAGGATGTCCTGCTAAGGGGAAAAGCAATACCCCCGCCCTCCCGGGCGCGGGCCGACAACACCTGCTACTAGGTGACCGCAACGTGACCTTGCTGAGACCGCCGGCCGCACTCCTCAGTTCGGCCGGGACGCGGAAGCGTCGAAGAACGCCTGCACGTCGCCCAGTTCGCGAGTGATCCTGAATTCCGGCAGCGAGTCGAAGAAGACCCGGCCGTAGCTCTTGCCGGTCAGGCGCGGGTCGCACAGCACCAGCACGCCGCGGTCGGTCTCGCTGCGGATCAGCCGGCCGACGCCCTGCTTGAGCGCGATCACCGCCTGCGGCAGCTGCTCATCGCGGAAGGGGTTGCCGCCCCGGCGGCGCACCGCGTCCAGCCGCGCCTCGAACACCGGATCGTCCGGCGTCGCGAACGGCAGCTTGTCGATCACGACGACGCTCAGCGCGTCGCCGACCACGTCCACGCCCTCGCGGAAGCTGGCCGCGCCCAGCAGCACGCCGTTGCCCGACTCGCGGAAGCGCTGCAGCAGCACGTGCCGCGGCGCCTCGCCCTGCACGAACAAGGGCCACGGTCCGCCACGCAGCAGCTCGGCCGCCTCGCGCAGCGCGCGGTGCGAGGCGAACAGCACGAACGCGCGGCCGCCGGACGCCTCCAGCACCGGGCGCAGCGCGGCGACGATCGCCGCGGTGTAATCGCGCGACATCGGTTCGGGCAGGCGCGGCGGCAGGTAGCACAGCGCCTGCGCCTGCCAATCGAACGGGCTCGGCTGCAGCAGGGTCGCCGGCTCGAGCAGGCCGAGACGCTCGGCGACATGGTCGAAGCCGCCGGCGACCGACAGCGTCGCCGAAGTGAACACCCACGCCGCGCGCGAACGCTCGCGGTGCTCGCGCAGCGGCCCGGACACGTCCAGCGGCGTGCGCTGCAGGCGGAAGCCGCGCGGGCTCAGCTCGTACCAGTGCACGCTCGGCGCGCCGCGGCGCGGCGGATGGTCCTGGTCGGGCAGCGCGTCGGCGGTGGGATCGGCGACGGCGGCCGGATCGCCCTCCATCGCCGCGTCCTCGGGGCCATCTTCGGCCGCGGCCAACCATTGCGGCGCCTGTTCCGGCTCCAGCGCCCGCCCGATCCAGCGCGCCAGACGCCGCCCGAACTCCTGCGCCCGCGCCAGGCAGCTGTCGAAGCCGGGCGCGGCGTCGCGCAGCGTTTCCATCGCGGCCGCGAAGCGCGCGAGCGCGTCCGCCAGCGCGCGCAGCGCCTCGCCCACTTCGGCCACTTCGAGCGCGCGCCGGCGGGTGCCGCGCACCGGCAGGTGGTCCATCGCCGCGCGCAGCGCGCGCGTCGCGTGTTCGAGCTGCGACGCCACCGGCTGCACGCTGGCGAGCGCGCCGGTGACGCTCTTGCATTCGGCGATCGCGTCGCGCGCCAGTTCGACCAGCGGCCGCGCGCCCAGGCCTTCGCCGAAGAACTGCGCGGCGAGTTCCGGCAACTGGTGCGCCTCGTCGACCACGAACGCCTGCGCGCCGGGCAGGATCTCGCCGAAGCCTTCCTGCTTGAGCGCGAGGTCGGCCAGCAGCAGGTGGTGGTTGACCACCACCAGGTCCGCCGCCTGCGCGCGGGCGCGTGCCTGCACCACGAAGCATTCGGACCAGAACGGGCATTCGCTGCCGAGGCAGTTGTCGGCGGTCGAGGTGACCAGCGGCAGCAGCGGCGAATCCTCGGGCAGGTCGAGCTCGGACATGTCGCCGAGCAGGGTGCGACCGGACCAGGCGACCACGCGCTGGAACTGCGCGACCTGTTCGCGGCTTCCGAACTTCGGCTCGCCCTTCGCCTGTTCCATCCGGTAGCGGCACAGGTAGTTCGCGCGGCCTTTCAGCAGCGCGCTCTTCAGGCCGACCCCGAGCGCGTCGCGCACGCGCGGCAGGTCGCGGAAGTAGAGCTGGTCCTGCAGCGCCTTGGTGCCGGTGGAGACGATCGTCTTCAGGCCCGACAGCAGCGCCGGCACCAGGTAGGCATAGGTCTTGCCGGTGCCGGTGCCGGCCTCGGCGAGCAGCACGCCGCGTTCGGCGATCGCGTCGGCGATCGCGCCGGCGAGCCGCTGCTGCGCGGGGCGCGGGACGAAGGCGGGAACGGCCCCGGCCAGCGCGCCGCCGTCCTCGAGCGCGGCGCGGGTGCGATCGGCGAGTTCCGACATCAGTAGCGCGGCGGCGGGCCGACCGTGCAGGCGTCCAGGCGCGCTTTCGCCGCCTCGGCGCCCGCGGCGTCGGCGGCGACCAGGCGCAGCTGTTGCAGGGTCGCCCAGCTGCGCCGGCACAGCGGGCCGAGTTGCGCGCCGGCCTGCTGCGCGGCCTGCGCGTAGCGCGCCGCGGCGTCGAAATCGCCCAGCCAGATCGCGGCTTCGGCGCGGTCCTGCAGCACGGCGGGATCGGCGGCATCGAGCTGCAGCGCGCGGTCGAGGACCGCCGCGGCTTCGGCATGCTGGCCCTGCACCTGCAACGCCTGCGCCTGCGCGCGCAGCTCCTCGACGTGCGCATCGCGCAACGGCTGGATCAGCAGTTCGCCGCTGGCTTCCTGCGCCGCCGCGTCGATCGCGGCGATGATCGCCGCCGGCGCGGGATCGGTGAGCGGTGCCGGCTTGGGCGGCGCCGGCGTCGCGCACGCGGCCAGCAGCGCGAGTAGCGCCAGCAGCGGCGGCAGGCGGCGCATCAGCGTTGCTCCGGTTGCACCGGCGCCGGGGCCGGCTGCGGCGGGGGCGGCGCCGGTCGCGCGTCCTCGTCGTCGTCGCGGCCGAAGCCGAAGAAGTCGCGCCAGCTGCGGCCTTCCTCTTCCTCCGGCACCGGCGGCTCGTACACGCAGGGCTGGTAGGCCGGCGCGAAGCCGGCGACGAAGGCGAAGCGGCGCGCGTCCGGGCAGCCGGCGTCGGTGCTGTAGGAACCGACCACCCACTGCCAGTCCAGGCCTTTCGAGGACACGTCCAGCGGCGCGCTCGGCAGCCGCGCGAACAGCCCCGACCACACCCGCATCGCGCCGGTCGCGCCGTACAGGCCGGTCGGCTGGTTCTGGTCGTTGCCGACCCAGACCACCGCCAGGTGGTCGCCGGTCCATCCGGCGAACCAGCTGTCGCGGCTGTCGTTGCTGGTGCCGGTCTTGCCCGCCGGCTTGAGCCGGCCGAGGCCGTCGGCGATCAGCTGGCGGCCGGTGCCGCTGGTCACCGCCTGCTGCAGCGCGACGGTGATCAGGCGCGCGGCGATCGCGTCGCCTTCCTGGGCCGGGGCCGGCGCCTTGTCGTAGCGGTTGAGCGCCTTGCCGCTGGAATCGAGCACGCCGCGCACCGCGTGCAGCGGCTGGATCTCGCCGTCGGAGGCGAGGAACTGGTACAGCTGCGCCATCGCGTACGGGCTCTGGTCCACCGCGCCGAGGATCAGCGACGGGTTGGACTGCGCCTCGATGCCGGCCAGGGTGTGGATGAGCGAGGCCAGGCGCTTCGGTCCGACCTGCATGCCGATCCGCACGGTGGCGAGGTTGTACGAATGCGCGAGCGCATCCACCAGGCGCACCGAGCCGTGGCTGCGGCCGTCGGAATTGCCGGGCGTCCAGCGCTTGCCGTCTTCCAGGGTGATCGTGATCGGCGCATCGTCCACCCAGCTTGCCAGCGAGTACTTGCCCGGCTGCGCCAGCGCCAGCAGATACACGAACGGCTTGAGCAGCGAACCCACCGGCCGCTTCGCTTCGACCGCGCGGTTGAAGCCCGGCTCGGCGAAGCTGCGGCTGCCGACCACCGCGCGCACCTCGCCCCCGTGCACGTCGGTGACGATCACGCCGGCCTGGAGCGGCGGCCGCTTCTTGGCGTCCAGCGCCTTCAGCGCCTTGGTCACCGCGCCCTCGGCGTAGGCCTGCGCGGCCGGCGACATCGCGGTCATCACGCTCAGGCCCGCGCCCTGCAGCGCGTCGGCCGGGTAGTCGCGCGCGAGCTGGCGGCGGACGAGGTCGACGTAGGCGGGGAAGCGGTTCGCGGCCAGGCTGCCCGGCGCGCGGGTCACGCCCAGCGGCGCCTTGCGCGCGCGCGCCAGCTCGGCGTCGTCGATCAGGCCGGTCTCGTGGAACTTCTCCAGCGCGAAGTTGCGCCGCTCCAGCGCGCGCTCGGGGTTGCGCCGCGGATCGTAGTAGGACGGGCCGCGGATGATGCCGACCAGCAACGCGACCTGCGCGGTGCTGAGGTCGCCGAGGTCGCGCCCGAACCAGTACTCGGCGCCGGCGGCGACGCCGCGGATCTCCTGGTTGCCGCGCTGGCCGAGGTAGACCTGGTTGAGGTAGGTCTCGAGGATGGTCTTCTTGTCGTAGCGCGCCTCCAGCAGCAGCGCGTACAGGATCTCGTTGAACTTGCGGGTGTAGGTCTGCTCCTGGCCGATGCCGAGCAGGCCGCTGCGCGCGAGCTGCTGGGTCAGCGTGCTGGCGCCCTGGCGCTTCTCGCCCGAGCGCAGGTTGACCCACGCCGCGCGCGCCATGCCCGACAGGTCGATGCCGTGGTGATGGGCGAAGTCGCGGTCCTCGACCGCCTGCAGGCCGGTCACCAGCAGCTCCGGTACCTCGCCGATGCGCACCAGCCGCCGCTCTTCCTGCTTCTGGCCGTAGAGGGTGGCGATGCGCGCGGGGTCGAGCCTGGCCGACTTGATCGCGCGCTCGCCGGCGAGGTCGCGCAGCGCGGTCACCCGGCCGCCGGAGACGGTGACCTCGATCCGGCTCGGTCCGACCTGGCCGGCCACGTCGTGGAAGCCGCGGCTGGCGATCCGCCAGCGGCTGCCCTCGTGCCGGTAGGTGCCGGCGCGCTCGCCGGTGCCGTCGTCGCGGTAGGCGGCGGCGTCCAGCTCGGTCTTCAGGGTCTGCGCGTCCATCGCCAGGCCCGGCCTGAGCAGCAGCGGGCGGGCGTAGACCCGGGTCGGGATCTGCCAGCGCAGCTGGCCGAAGCGCTCGCCGACCTGGTGGTTGAGGTAGAGCGTGTAGGGGACGAGGAAGCCGAGCCCGAGGCCGATCGCGGCCAGGGTCCAGGTCAGCAGCCGCCGGCGCCAGCGCGGGGCGGAGGTGGCGTCTTCGTCTTCGTCGTAGTCGATGCGGGCCATGCAGCTGCGCGGTTCGGCGGCCTGCCGCCCGCACCGGCCGGCGCTGCGGTGATGCGACAATGGCAGGCGCGTGCCAGGGAGGCGCCGAGTCTAGCGCACCCCCGGCGCCGGCCGTGGCGGGGGCGGATCGCGCCCGCTGGCGTTCAGTTCATCTCCGGAGCCGGAACCGTCTTGCCGATGCCGTTGTCGCTGGCCGATGCGCGTTTCCTCGCCACCCGCGCGCTCGGCCTGATCCGGCGCGGGCTGCTGAGCCTGCGCACGCGCGGTTGGCAGGCGACCTGGCAACGCGTCGCCGTGCAGTTGCGCCTGCCGTCGCCGGCCGGAGCGCGCTACCGGCCGTGGCGGCCCGCGCTCTCCGTCGGGGCGCCGGTGTCGGTCCCGGCGGCGCCGGCGCCCGTCGCCAGCATCGTCATTCCGGTCTTCAACCACTGCGCCCACACGCTCGCCTGCCTGCACGCGCTTGCCGAACATCCGCCGGCGGCCGCCGTCGAAATCATCGTCGTCGATGACGGGTCGACCGACGGCACCGCCGGGGCGCTGGCCGGCGTCGCCGGTCTGCGTTACCACCGACGCGCGGCCAACGGCGGCTTCATCGCCGCCTGCAACGACGGCGCCGCGCTCGCCCGCGGCCAGTTCCTCGTTTTCCTCAACAACGACACGGTGCCGCAGCCGGGCTGGCTGGACGCGCTGCTGGCGACCTTCGCCACGCATCCGGACGCGGGGCTGGTCGGCGCGCAACTGTTGTATCCGGACGGGCGTCTGCAGGAGGCCGGCGGGTTCGTGCTCGCCGACGGCACCGCCGAAAGCGTCGGCCGCTTCGACCGGGCCGACCGCCCGGCGTACGGCTACCTGCGCGACGCCGACTACGTGAGCGGTGCCGCGCTGGCGATCCCGCGCGCGCTGTTCGCGCAGCTCGGCGGCTTCGCCGAACGCTACGCGCCGGCTTACTACGAGGACACCGACCTCGCCTTCGCGGTGCGCGCGGCCGGCCGCCGCGTGCTGTACCAGCCGGCCGCGCGGGTGGTGCACGACGAAGGCACCACGTCGGGCACCGACACCGGCAGCGGCGCCAAGGCCTACCAGGTGCGCAACCAGGCGCGCTTCGCCGAACGCTGGCACGACGCGCTCGCCGCGCAGCCGGCGCCGGGCACCCTGCCCTCGCCCGCCGTCCTGCACCGCGCGCAGCGGCAGGTGCTGGTGATCGACGCGCTGACGCCGCGGCCGGACCGCGATTCCGGCTCGCTGCGCCTGGTCAACCTCATGCGCCTGCTGCGCGAGGAAGGCGCGCACGTCGTGTTCCTGCCGGCCAACCGCGCGCACGACGGCCGCTACACCGAGGCGCTGCAGCAGCTCGGCGTCGAGGCCTGGTACGCGCCCTTCGCCGCGCGCGCGCCGGCCTGGCTGCGCGCGCACGGGCCGCGCTTCGAACGCGCGCTGGTCAGCCGCCACTACGTCGCCAGCGAATTCCTGCCGTTGCTGCGCCGGCACGCGCCGCGGGCGAAGCTGCTGTTCGACAGCGTCGACCTGCACTACCTGCGCGAACGGCGCGCCGCCGAACTGGCCGGCGACACGGCGCTGCTGCGCGCGGCCGAGCGCACCCGCGCGCGCGAGCTGGCGGTGGTGGCGGCGAGCGACGCCACCCTGGTGGTCGGCGACCACGAACGCGAGCTGTTGCAGCGGGACGCGCCGGGCGCGCGCATCGAACTGCTGTCCAACCTGCACGAAGTCGCCGGCCCCGGCCTGCCGTTCGCGCAGCGCAAGGACCTGGTGTTCGTCGGCGGCTTCCGCCATCCGCCGAACGTGGACGCGGTGCTGTGGTTCGTGCGCGCGGTGTGGCCGCGGGTGCGCGCGGCGCTGCCCGACGCCGTCTTCCACTGCATCGGCGGCGACGCGCCGGCGGAGATCGCCACCCTCGCCTCGGTGCCCGGCGTGCGCGTGCACGGCCATGTGCCCGACATCGGGCCGTACATGGACGGCTGCCGGATCGCGGTCGCGCCGCTGCGCTACGGCGCCGGGGTCAAGGGCAAGGTCAACCTGAGCATGGCGCACGGCCAGCCGGTGGTGGCGACCTGGTGCGCGGTGGAAGGCATGCACCTCGCCGACGGCGTGGACGCGCTGGTCGCCGACGACGCGGACGCGTTCGCCGATGCGATCGTGCGCCTGCACGGCGACGAAGCGCTGTGGACGCGGCTGGCGGCGAACGGGCTCGCCAACATCGCGCGCCACTTCTCGCTGGACGCGGCGCGCGACACCGTGCGCCGGCTGTTCCTCGACGACTGGCGTTAGCCGCCCGCGCGCGGCGCGAACGCCGGTTTGCTCACTGCCGCCCGGCCGAGGCCGCGCGCACCCGCTCGGCGAAGGCGGCCAGGCCCGGCGCCTGCGGGTCCAGCGCGCGCGCGGTAGTGAGCGCCCGCTCCGCGATCGCCAGTTCGCCGGCCCGCAGGCGCTCCTCGCCGACCGCCAGCCAGCGCAGGGCCAGGCGCCGGCGCGCGGCGTCGAGTTCGGCGCCGCTGCCGCCGAGCACGCTCCACGCGTCCAGGCAGCCGCGCGCTCGGCCGAGCCGGTTGCCGCGCAGCTCGCGCTCGAAGCAGTCGCGCGCGGCCGGGCGCAGGCGCGCGGTGGCCTCGCCCACCGCGGCGTCGCGCGGGGCCAGCGCGCGCGCCGCACGCAGCTTGTCGTAGGCGCTGTCGCCGGGCGGCGCGAGCAGGTCGCCGCGCGCCTCGGCGGCGGCCGCTTCCTCGAGCAACCGGCGCACCCGGCGCGCGCGCTCCGCGCCGGGTTTCGCGATCGGACGCGCCTGCGCCTGCCGCGCGCGCGCCAGGTGGCGCGCCGCCTCGGCCACGCCGGACGCCTGCGGGGCCAGCGCGCGCGCCTGCGCCAGCGCGGCTTCCGCCTCGCCGAAGCGGAAGTCCGCGGCCAGCCGCGACGCGCGCCGTGCCCAGGCGCCGGCGACACGCTCCAGGCCCTGGCGCGCGGCGGCATCGTCGTCCGCCACGTCCAGCAGCAGGCGGAAGCGTTCGCCGGCGCGGGTCAGGCGGCCGCGGCGCAGGTCGGCTTCCGCGCGCCGGCGCAGGTCCTCGCGCGCGGTCGCGAGCGCGGCCTCGGCGGCCGGCAGGTCGGCGTGCCCGGCGTCGTAAGTGCGGGCGCTGGCGATCGTCGCCGCCGCCTCCACCAGCTCGCCGCGGGCGAGCGCGGCGCGCGCGTCCTGAAGCAGGTCGGCGAGCGCGTCCTCGCGGCCTTCCAGCGCCTCGATCCGGTCGGGCTGCGCCGCCAACACCCGCGCGTACAGCGGCAGCGCCGCGTCCGGCGCGCCATCCAGGCGGTGTTCCGCGCGCGCGGCGGCCGCGTCGCGCAGCAGCACCGGGATGCGCAACTGGGCGGCCTCCGCCTCGCGCAGGTCCGCGGCCAATGCGTCGGATTGCGGGCGCGGCACCTGCAGCGTGCGCGCCAGCCGCAGCATGTCGCGCGCGCCCCGGTAATCGCGCGCGGCGAGCGCGGCGCGCGCGCGCGCCAGCGCGGCCTGGCCGACCCGGACGAGGCCGTCGCGCGCCTCGCGGCGGTCGGGATCGAGCGCGAGCGCGGCTTCGTAGAGTTCGCGCGCGCCGCTGCCGTCGGCGGCGCTCAGCCGGCCCTGCGCCAGCGCCAGCGCGGCCTGTTCGCGCAGGGCCTGGGCGCGCGTTTCCGGCCACAGCCGGTCCGCCAGCTGGCGGCGGAAGACGACGAGCAACGCCAGCAGCACCAGCAGGGCGAGCGCGGCCGGCAGCAGCCAGCGGTGGCCGCGCTCGGCGGGGCGTCGTTGCAGGGGCGCGATGCGTGGCGGCATGCCCGCAGCATAAGAGAGCCGGTGCGTGCGGCGGGCCCAGGCGCGATGACCGTAGAGCGGCGCTTGCTCCGCTGGGGGCGGTCAGCGGAGCAGGGTCCGCTCTACGACGGGGACATGCGCAGCAAGCTCCGCTCACGGCGCGTCTTTACGCTCGGCGCGCGCGCTCTACCCCGGGCAGCGCGTCCAGCCGCGCCAGCAGGTGCGAGAGCTGGCCGAAGTCGGCGACGCGCAGGCGCAGGCGCAACCGCACCTGGCCGCCGCGCGGCGATTCGCTATGGATCGCCAGCACATGCGCGTCCTCCTGCGCGATCAGATTGGTGACGTCCTTGAGCAGCCACTTGCGGTCGACCGCGTCGACCACGACCTCCGACTCGGCGCCGGTCGGACGCCGGCCCCATTCCACCGGCAGCACCCGCTGCGGCTGCGTGGAGGACAGGCGCAGGAAGGTCGCGCAGTCCTGGCGGTGCACGCTGACGCCGCGGCCGCGCGTGAGGTAGCCGGCGATCGGCTCGCCCGGCAGCGGCTGGCAGCAGCGCGCCGCCTGCGCCAGCAGGTTGCCGACGCCGACCACGGTGAAGCCGGCGTCGCCGCCCTTGGTGCGGCGCGGCGGGCGCACGGGCGTGGCCGCCTCCACCGGCCGCGGTTCGAGCCGCGCGCGCTCGGCCTCGGCCAGCGCGCGCGCGACCTGGTGCGCGCCGACGTCGCCGAGCGCGACCAGCACCTGCAGTTCCTCCAGGCTGGCCGCATTGAACTTCGCCAGCGCCGGCGCGATGTCGACCTGGTGCAGCCCGACCCGCTTGAGCTCGCGCTCGAGCAGTTCGCGTCCGGCCTGCACGTTGCGCGCGCGGTCGAGCCGGTTGAACCAGTTGCGCACCTTCTCGCGCGACCGCGGGCTGGCGAGGAAACCGTTCGCCTCGACCAGCCAGTCACGCCGCGGCTCGCCGGTCTTCGCGGTCATGATCTCGACCCGGTCGCCGCTGGCGAGGCGGTGGTCGAGCGGGACGATGCGGCCGTTGACCTTGGCGCCGCGGCAGCGGTGGCCGACCTCGGTGTGCACGTAGTAGGCGAAGTCGAGCGGGGTCGCGCCGAGCGGCAGGTCGACGACCTCGCCCTTCGGCGTGAGCGCGTAGATCCGGTCCTCGACCAGCTCGCTGCCGAGCTCGCCGAGCAGGTCCTCGCCCTCGCGCTCGCCGTGGCTGTCGAGCAGGCGGCGCATCCATTCGATGCGCTTGTCCAGCGCCGCCTCGGCCGCCGCCGAACGGCCGCCGCGGCCCTCTTTGTAACGCCAGTGCGCGGCGACCCCGAGCTCGGCCTGCGCGTGCATCTCGAAAGTGCGGATCTGCACCTCCAGGGTCTTGCCCTCGGGCCCGATCACCGCGGTGTGCAGCGAACGGTAGTCGTTGCGCTTGGGCCGCGCGATGTAGTCGTCGAACTCGCTCGGGATCGGCGTCCACAAGGCGTGCACCACGCCGAGCGCCGCGTAGCAGGCGGCGACGTCGTCGACCAGCACGCGCACCGCGCGCAGGTCGTACAGCTCGCCGATCGGCACGCCCTTCTTCTGCATCTTCTTCCAGATGCTGTAGATGTGCTTGGCGCGGCCGGCCACGTCGGCGCGGATGCCGTGCTCGGCCAGCGCCGCGCCGAGCGCCGCCTTCACCTCGTTGACGTAGCGTTCGCGGCCGGTGCGCTTGTCGTCGAGCAGGCGGGCGATGCGCTGGTAGGTCTCCGGCTCGAACTCGCGGAAGGCGAGGTCCTCCAGCTCCCATTTCAGCTGCCAGATGCCGAGCCGGTTGGCCAGCGGCGCGTGGATGTCGCGGGTGAGGCGGGCGATCGCGCGGCGCTGCTCCGGCGAATACAGGCCCACGTGGCGCAGCCGTGCGAGCTGGCGCGCGAGCAGCGCCGGCACCACCCGCAGGTCGCGCACGATCGCCAGCAGCAGCCGGCGCAGGCCCTCGCTGTTGGTGGCGCTGCGCCCGCTTTCGGAAGTGTGCTCGCCGTGCAGCTGCCAGACCTGGGCGGCGGCCCGCTGGCCCTCGACCAGCACCGCCACCGCGGGCTGCTCGCGCTCCAGCCACGGCAGCAGGCGGTCGCGCAGTGGCGGGATCCCGTGCAGCAGGGTGGCGGCGAGCACTTCGCCGTCCGACTCCAGCTTCGCCAGCAAGGCGAGCGCGTCGGCGAGCACCGGCGCGGGGTCGCGCAGGGCGGCGAAGTCGGCCGGCAGCGCCTCGGCGCGCAGCCGCTCGCGCACTGCCGGGACCAGCGCCCGGCAGGCGGGCGCCGCCAGCAGGGCATCGAGGACGTCGGACTGCACGGGCGCGGGGGACGACACGGGCGCGGGCTCGGGGGTGGAACGCCTACCTTAGCCGACCGCGCGCCCGCGAAGGAGCACGCGCGTCGGCTAGCATGTGCCGTCGCCCAACGAGGTCCGTCCCATGTCCGCGTTCCGCACGCTCGCCGCCGCCATCCTGCTCGCCTGCTGCCTCGCGCCCGCCTTCGCGCAGGACCAGACGCCGCCGATCGAACGGCAGATGACGCCGGAGGAATTCAAGGCCGCCGGCCTGGACAAGCTCACCCCGGAGGAGTTGGCGCGCCTGAACGCCTGGCTCGGCCGCACCATCAGCAGCGAGGCCGACAAGGCCGCGCAGGCGGCGACCGAGAAGGTCAAGCACGAGAGCCGCGGTTTCTTCGACTTCGGCTCGGAGGAACCGATCACCGCGCACATCGCCGGCGGCTTCCGCGGCTTCGCCAAGAACCGCAGCTACACCCTCGACAACGGCCAGGTCTGGCAGCAGATCGACGACGCGCAGCTGGCGGGCGTGCGCCTGGAGAACCCGGAAGTCGTGATCAAGCCGGCGATGATCGGCAACAGCTGGTACATGAAGGTCGGCCGCTACAACACCCGGGCGCAGGTGCGGCGGATCAAGTAAGGGCCGGCGGAGGTCGCCACCGCGTCGCGCGGACGCAGGATCGCGCGTCCGGCGGGGACTACTTCAGCAACGGCGCCAGCGCGGCCCACACGTGGTCGCGCAGCTTCGGTTGCACGGCCGCGGTGGGATGCAGGTCGTCGGCCTGGAACGCCTCCGGATCGCGCGCGACCGGTTCCAGCAGGAACGGCAGCAACGCGACCTGCTCGGCCTGCGCGATCGCGCGGTAGTTGGCCTCGAAGCCTTCGGTGTAGGCGCGGCCGAGGTTCGGCGGCATGCGCATGCCGACCAGCAGCACCTTCGCGCCCGCGGCTTTCGCCGCGCGCACCATGCGGGTCAGGTTGGCGCGGCTCTGCGCCAGCGGCAGGCCGCGCAGGCCGTCGTTGGCGCCGAGCGCGACCACCACCACGGCCGGACGCACGCGCGCCAGCTCGCCGGCGATCCGCGACGCGCCGCCGGCGCTGGTTTCGCCGCTGATGCTGGCGTTGACCACGCGCCAGCCGGGATGGCTGGCCCGCATGCGCGCCGACATCAGCGCGACCCAGCCCTGCGAGGCCGCCATCCCGTAGCCGGCCGACAGCGAATCGCCCATCACCAGCACGGTGCGCGCCGGCGCGGGCGCCGGCCGGTCCTTCGCCACGCCGATGCCTGCCATGCACAGCAGCGCGAGCATGACCATCGCCCATTGCACCCGCCGCCATGCGGCCGCATATCTACCCTGGTCCATCCGTCCACCCGCCGGCATCGCGCCGCCTGTCACGTGTCGAGGAAGCATCATGGCCGACGCCGCCCCATCCCTGCCTGAAGCGCCGCCCGCCCTGCGGGTGCAGGGGCTCGGCAAGCGCGTGCAGTTGCCGGGGAGCGAACTGACGATCCTCGCCGACGTCGGCTTCCGCATCGACCACGGCGACACCGTCGCGATCGTCGGCGCCTCGGGTTCCGGCAAGAGCACGCTGCTGTCGCTGATGGCCGGCCTCGACCTGCCGAGCAGCGGCAGCGTGCAGCTCGACGGCGCGCCGCTGTCGACCCTGGACGAAGACGGTCGCGCGAAGGTGCGCGGCGAGAAGGTCGGCTTCGTGTTCCAGAGCTTCCAGCTGCTGCCCTCGCTGACCGCGCTGGAGAACGTGATGCTGCCGCTGGAACTGCGCGGCGACCGCGACGCCGAAGGCCCGGCGCGGGCGATCCTCGCCAAGGTCGGCCTCGGCGCGCGCCTCGGCCACTACCCGCGCCAGCTCTCCGGCGGCGAGCAGCAGCGGGTCGCGCTGGCGCGCGCCTTCGTCACCGCGCCGTCGCTGCTGTTCGCCGACGAGCCGACCGGCAACCTCGACACCCACACCGGCGAGGCGATCATCGAGCTGCTGTTCGCGCTCAACCAGGACGCCGGCACCACCCTGGTGCTGGTGACCCACGACGAACACCTGGCGGCGCGCTGCGGCCGCTTGCTTCGGCTCGACAGCGGTCGCCTCGTCGCCGACGAAGTCCGCGCGGCGGCGACGGCATGAGCACCCTCGCGCTGGCCTGGCGCCAGCTGCGCCGCGACCTCGCCGCAGGCGAGGTGCGCATCCTGCTCGCCGCGCTGGCGCTGGCGGTGCTGGCGGTCACCGCGGTCGGCTTCGTCACCGAGCGCGCCGAGCGGGCGCTGGCGCTGCAGGCCAACCAGCTGCTCGGCGGCGACGCGGCGGTGCGCGGCAACGCGCCCATCGGCGGCACGATCGCGCGGGCGGCGCGCGACTACGGCCTGCGCAGCACGCGCACGCTCGAACTCAACACCATGATCCGGGTCGGCGAAGGCGACGCCGCCCGGTTGCAGCTCGGCGAACTGCACGCGCTGGGCGACGGCTATCCGCTGCGCGGCAGCTTCCGCATCGTCGGCGCCGATGGCGTGGAACGCGAGGCCGGCGGCGTCCCCGCGCCCGGCACGGTCTGGCTCGGCAGCGCCGGCGCGCACACCCTCGGCGCGCGGATCGGCGACCGCATCGCGCTCGGCGAGGCGCGCTTCACCCTGGCGGCGCTGGTCGTGCAGGAGCCGGACGCCGCCCTGGACTACTTCAACGTCGCGCCCAAGGTGTTCCTCAACCTCGCCGACCTGCCGGCCACCGAACTGGTGCAGGAAGGCAGCCGGATCCGCCACCGGCTGGTGGTGGCGGGCGAGGCCGACGCGGTGGAGCGCTTCACCGCCACCGCCCGCGCCGCGCTCGGCCGCGGCCAGCGGCTGGAAACGGCGGCCGACGCGCGTCCCGAGATCCGGCTCGCGCTCGAGCGCGCCGGACGCTTCCTCGGGCTCGCGGCGCTGGTGTCGGTGGTGCTTGCGGCCGTGGCGGTGGCGATGGCCGCGCGCCGGCACGGCGAGCGCCACCTCTCGGGCACCGCGGTGATGCGCTGCCTCGGCGCCAGCCAGCGCACGCTGGTGGCGGTGCACGTGGGCGAACTGCTGTTGCTCGGCGCGGCCGGCAGCGGCATCGGCGTGGCGCTGGCGTTAGTCCTGCAATGGGGCGTCGGTGCATGGCTGGCGCAGGCGCTGCAGATCGCGATCCCCGCCGCCGGTGCGTGGCCGGCGCTGCGCGGCGTCGGCATCGGGCTGCTGGTGCTGCTGGCCTTCGGCGCGCCGCCGGTGCTGGCACTGCGCCGGGTGCCGGCGCTGCGCGTGCTGCGCCGCGATCTCGACCGCACCGAGCCGTCCGCGTGGCTGGTGACCCTGCTCGGCCTGGCCGGGCTGGCCGCGCTGCTGTGGTGGCAGTCGGGCTCAGCCACGCTCGCACTGGTGCTGCTGGTCGGGCTGGCGGCCGCCTTCGCCGCGCTGGCGCTGCTGGCCTGGGCGCTGGTGGTCGCGGTGCGCCGGCTGCGCGCGCGGCTGCGCGGCAGCCTGCGCTACGGGCTGGCCAACGTCAGCCGGCGCCCGGCCACCAGCGTGGCCCAGGTGACCGCGCTCGGCCTCGGCCTGATGGCCCTGCTGCTGCTCACCTTCGTGCGCACCGACCTGCTCGACCGCTGGCGGCTGAGCCTGGCGGACACCGCGCCCAACCGCTTCATCATCAACGTGCAGGACGACCAGGTGGACGCGGTGCGCGCGCACATCGCCCGCGCCGGGCTGGCGCCGCCGGAACTGTTCCCGATGGTGCGCGCGCGCCTGGTCGCGGACAACGGCAAGCCGGTCACCGGCGCCGATTACGGCGCGCAGGGCGAGCGCGCGCGGCGCATGGCCGAGCGCGAATTCAACCTGTCCACCACCGCGACGCTGCGCGACGACAACCGGATCGTCGCCGGTCGCTTCTGGCAGGGCCGGCCCGCGCAACCCGAGTTGTCGGTCGAGGAGGATTTTGCGCGCACGCTGGGCTGGGAACTCGGCGACCGGATCGGCTTCGACATCGCCGGCCAGCGCTTCGAGGCCACCATCACCAGCCTGCGCAGCGTGGAGTGGGAGAGCTTCCGGCCCAACTTCTTCGTGCTCGCCTCGCCCGGCGCGCTCGACAGGTATCCCGCCAGCCATGTCACCGCCGTCATCGTGCCGCCGGACCACCCGCACTTCACCGCCGACCTGGTCGCGGCCTTCCCCAACCTCACCGTGATCGACGTCAGCGCGGTGCTGGCGCAGGTGCGCGCGACCGCCGACCAGGTATCCACCGTGGTCGAGGTGGTGTTCTGGTTCGCGTTGCTGGCCGGCCTGCTGGTGCTGATGGCGGCGGTGAGCGCCAGCCAGGACGAGCGCCTGCTGGAGGGCGCGGTGATGCGCGTGCTCGGCGGCAGCCGCCGGCAGTTGCGGCTGGCGCAGGCCTCGGAATTCGCGGCGATCGGACTGCTGTCCGGCGTCACCGCGGCGGTGGCGGCTTCGGTCGTCGCCGGCGTGATCGCCGTGCGCGTATTCGACCTGCCGTGGCGGGCGGATTGGGCGATGGCCGCGGCCGGCGCCGCGCTCGGCATGGCCGCGGCATTGCTCGCGGGCCTGTTCGCGACGCGGCGGGTGCTGGACGCGCCGCCGTCGGTGACCCTGCGCGAACTCGACAATTAGCACGGCGTCGCGACGCCGCTGCGTCGCGCGAATGCACCGGGTGTGGGGGCCGGCCGGGAAAACGCCCACTCGCCACCCTTGTCATCCGATCTGGCCGCGCAGCAGCTTCAGTCGCTGCGCCAGCTTCTTGGCCGACACCCCGCCGCGCGCGCCGAGCTCCTGCGCGAACAGCGACACCCGCAGCTCCTCCAGGTCCCAGCGCAGCGCCTGCCAGCCGGGCGCGTCGGCGACGCCCGCGGCCGCCGCGTCGGCGAGCGCGTCGGCGAACGGCTTGAGCTCGAGCATGCGCTGCTGGTCGCGCAGGGGATCGCGTTGCGCGCGTTCGGCGCGCAGCGCGAGCGCCTTCAGCCAGCGCGGATATTCCGCCAGCGCCTCGGCCGGCACGTCGCGCAGGAAGCCGGGCGGGGTCAGCGCGGCGAGCTGCGCGCGCATGTCGTCGAGGTTGCCGCTGGCCCAGCCCATCAGCTTCGACTCGAGCTTCGCGCGCACCTCGGCGACCGCGGCGAGGATGGTCTCCGCCTGCTGCAGGCGCGCCATCGCCTCGGGGAACAGCGCCCTGGCGACGGCCTCGCGGCGCGCGTCGAAGGCGGCGCGGTCCCGGATGTCGCCGAGGCCGTCCGCGGTGAGCGCGGCGAAGGCGCCGTCGACCAGGTCGGCGCGCAGGCGGTCGCTGTCCTTGAGGCCGTCGGCGCGCGGCGCCGCGGATTCGATCGCGGCGTACAGCAGCGAAATCTTGGGCTGCACCGGCAGTTGCTTGCGCGCCTGCTTCAGCCGGTCGGCGAGCGCGATCCGCAGCAGGCGGCGCACGCCGCGCGGATGCAGGCGCTCCGCTTCGGCGCGCTCGGCGTGCACCGACAGCGACACGCTGTCGCCATCGTCCTCCAGCGCGGGATACGCCGGCACGCCGCCGGCGCCGCGTACGCTGGCCGGGACCGGCGTGTCGGGAAAGGCGGTCAGCCCGCGTTGCGCCAGGCCTTCGGCGGCGCGCGCGGCGAAGGCGTCGGCCGCGCGCTGGCCGAAGCGCGCGCGCAAGCCGTCAAGGTCGCGCGATTCTGCGAGCACGCGGCGGCCATCACGGTCGAGCAGCCGCAGGTTGGCGTGCAGGTGCGGTTCGAGCGCCGCCGGCTCGAAATCGGCCGGCGCCAGCGCGACGCCGGTCAGCTTGTACAGGAAGCGCGCCAGTTCGCCCTCCAGCGTGTCGGCGGTCGGTTGCGGGAACGCCTCGGCGAAGGCGCGCGCGAAGTCCGGCGCCGGCACGAAGTTGCGCCGCAGCGTCTTCGGCAGCGCGCGGATCAGCGCCGCCGCCTTGTCGGCGACGAAGCCCGGCGCCAGCCACGACAGCCGCGCCGGGTCCAGCGCGTTGAGCAGGTGCAGCGGTACCGCCACGGTCATGCCGTCGTCGGGCGCGCCGGGATCGAAGCGGTAGCTCACCGCCAGCCGCGCGTCGCCCAGCGGCAGGAACGGCGGGAAGCGCGCGGCCTCGCTGGCCTCGCCGACCATCAGCGCGTCCAGCGACCACTCCAGCGCGCGCTTCTGCTCGGCCGGCAGCTTCGCGTACCACGCGTCCAGCGCCTGCGCGTTGTGCACCTGCGGCGGCAGCCGGTCGAGGTACCACTGCGCCTGCCATTCCTCGTCGACGACCAGGCCGGCGCGCCGCTGCTTGGCCTCTTCCTCCTTCGCCTTCGCCAAGGTCGCGAGGTTGCGCGCCAGGAACGCGCTGCGGGTATTGATCTCGCCGGTCACCAGCGCATCCCGCGCGAAGATCTGGCGCGCCT
Source organism: Lysobacteraceae bacterium (assembly GCA_035539135.1). Classification (GTDB taxonomy): domain Bacteria; phylum Pseudomonadota; class Gammaproteobacteria; order Xanthomonadales; family Xanthomonadaceae; genus JABFWF01. The sequence goes on along the minus strand of DATLJD010000002.1, from coordinate 100,921 downwards.
CCTCCGGATACAGCGCGCCGTAGTGGATCGGCCGCTTCGGCGCCAGCACCAGGCCGAACAGCGAGATCTGCTCGCTGCCGACCACCCGGCCCTGCGAGCGCGCCCAGCGCGGATCGTGGTGGCGGCGCGCGAGCAGGTGCGGCAGCTCGTCGATCGCCCACTCCGGCTCGATCGAGGCATTGGTCAGCGCCCACACGCGCTCGGTGTCCAGCAGCAAGGCCGACAGCACCCATGGCGGCGGCTTCTTCGCCAGCGGCGAACCCGGGAACAGCTGGAACTTGCGCCCGCGCGGGCCGTCGTAGAGCCCGCTCGCTTTTCGATCGGCCTGCGTGCCGCGGTTGCCGAGCTGGGTGGGCAAGCCGGCGATCAAGGCGCGGTGCAGGGCGGCGTAGTGGCCGGGTTGCAGCGCGCCCGGGCGGCCGTCGTCGCTCGCCCCCATCCCGGCCTTCCCCCGCACACGGGGCAAGGAGTCGGTCTCGCGGCGCGGCGCCCCCTCCCCCGCGCGCGGGGGAGGGTTGGGGTGGGGGTGCCGCTGTTCCTGCGCCCAACCCAGTTCGTCGCACAGCAACTTCAGTTGGCGGTGCAGTTCGCGCCATTCGCGCAGGCGCAGGAAGCCGAGGAAGTGCCGGTCGGCCCACTTGCGCAGCTGCGACTGGGTCAACTCCTCGTGCGCGGCGCGGTATGCGTCCCACAGCTTGAGGATGCCGACGAACTCGGACTTCGGATCGGCGAACTCCGCGTGCGCGTTGTCGGCGGCCGCGCGCTGGTCGGCCGGACGCTCGCGCGGGTCCTGGATGCCGAGGAAGCTGGCGATCACCAGCATCTCGCGCAGCACGCCGTGCGCGTTCGCGGCGACCAGCATGCGCGCGAGCTTGACGTCGACCGGCAGCCGCGCCATCGCCCGGCCGACGGGCGTCAGCTTGCGCTGCTCGTCCACCGCGCCGAGCTCGGCCAGGGTCTGCCAGCCATCGGCGACCGCGCGCGGATCGGGCGGCTCCAGGAACGGGAAGTCCTCGATGCGGCCGAGGCCGAGCGCCAGCATGCGCAGGATCACCCCGGCCAGCGCGGCGCGGCGGATCTCCGGATCGGTGTAGCGCGGCCGCGCCTCGAAGTCCGCTTCCGAATACAGCCGGTAGCAGGTGCCGGGCGCGATGCGCCCGCAGCGGCCCTTGCGCTGGTCGGCGCTGGCCTGGCTGACCGGCTCGACGTGCAGGCGGTCGAGCTTCTGCCGCGGGCTGTAGCGCTTGACCCGGGCGTAGCCGGGATCGACCACGTAGTGGATGCGCGGCACCGTCAGCGAGGTTTCGGCGACGTTGGTCGCGAGCACGATCCGCCGCTGCGGGCCGGGGTTGAACACCCGGTCCTGGTCGCGCGCGGACAGCCGCGCGTACAGCGGCAGCACTTCGGTGTGCCGATATTTGCGCCGCTCCAGCGCCTGGTGCGCGTCGCGGATCTCGCGCTCGCCGGGGAGGAAGACGAGCACGTCGCCCAGGCGCGACTCCCGCACGATTTCGTCGCAGGCGCCGACGATGCCGTCGAGCACGCTGCGGTCGCCTTCGTCCCCGCCCTCGCCTTCCAGCGGCAGGTAGCGCACTTCCACCGGATGGCCGCGGCCTTCCACCTCCACCACCGGCGCATCGAAGAAGTGCGCGGCGAAGCGTTCGGTGTCGATCGTGGCCGAGGTGACGATCAGCTTGAGGTCGCGGCGCCTGGCCAGCAGCTGCTTGAGGTAGCCGAGCAGGAAGTCGATGTTGAGGCTGCGCTCGTGCGCCTCGTCGACGATGATCGTGTCGTAGGCCGACAGCCAGCGATCGGACTGGATCTCGGCGAGCAGGATGCCGTCGGTCATGAACTTGACCGCGGTCCGTTCGCCGACCTGTTCCGTGAAGCGCACCTGGTAGCCGACCGCGCCGCCCAGCGGCACCTGCAGTTCCTCCGCCACCCGCCGCGCGACCGCGCGCGCGGCGATCCGGCGCGGCTGGGTGCAGCCGATCATGCCGGCGGCGCCGCGCCCGGCGGCCAGGCACAGCTTGGGCAGCTGGGTGGTCTTGCCTGAGCCGGTCTCGCCGGCGACCACCACGACCTGGTGGCCGCGGATCAGCGAGACGATGCGCTCCGCGTGCGCGGCGATCGGCAGCGCCGGATCGGCCGGCGCCTGCGGCAGCGCCGCCGCCCGCGCTTCGCGCGCCGCGACCGAAGCGTCCAGCGCCTGGGCAAAGGCGGCCTGCGCGGCGGCATCGTCCGGCCGGCCCTTCCAGCGCGACCACAGCCCGTGCAGGCGCCCGCGATCGCGCGACAGCGCGCCGTCGATGGCGCGCCGCGACCGGGCTAACGCGGCGCTGACGTCTGCTTCCATAAATTCGTTCGATCGTTGCGACAGCGACAATCCATTTCCCAGGCCCGTCGCGGCCGCCTATTGTGGACGCAAGCCCAGCGAGGAGCATGTCCATGGCCACCAGGAAGACGACCCGCAAATCCGTTTCCACCCGCGGTGCCACTCCCGGTACCGCCGGCGCGCCGGCGATCGACATCGGCCTGAGCGACGCCCAGCGCCGGCAGATCGCCGACGGCCTGTCGCGCTTCCTGGCCGACGCCTACACGCTGTACCTGATGACGCACAACTTCCACTGGAACGTCACCGGGCCGATGTTCAACACCCTGCACACGATGTTCGAGACCCAGTACACCGAGCAGTGGACCGCGCTGGACGAGGTCGCCGAGCGGATCCGCGCGCTCGGTTTCAGCGCGCCCGGTTCGTATGCGCAGTTCGCCATGCTGTCGTCCATCGAGGAGGAAGGCCCGCTCGAGGACAACACCGACTGGCGCGGCATGGTGCGCCGGCTCACGCTCGGCAACGAAGCGGTCTGCCGCACCGCGCGCAAGGTGCTCAAGACCGCCGACGATGCCGGCGACGATCCGTCGGTGGACCTGCTCACCCAGCGCCTGCAGATCCACGAGAAATACGCCTGGATGCTGCGCTCGCTGCTGCAGTAGGCGGCGGCCTGCGGCGTCGCGCGATTGCCCGGCACTGGCTCGGCGATCCGCCCTTGCCTGTTGCACGAGTCGCGCGCGGCTGAACGCCCGCGCCAGCGACGGGCGCGCCGCGTTGGTTGGTATCCTGCGCGCCCGGCTTCCGCCGCGGACGTACGCACACTCCCCGGATCCCGGCCGCACGCATGGACATCTTCAAGACCTTCACCCTCGAGGCCGCGCACCGGCTGCCCAACGTGCCGGCGGGACACAAGTGCGCGCGCCTGCACGGGCATTCGTTCCGGGTCGAGTTGCACGTGTCCGGCGAGCCCGATCCGCACAGCGGCTGGATCATGGATTTCGCCGAGCTCAAGGCCGCGTTCCGGCCGCTGTACGAGCGGCTGGACCACCACTACCTGAACGAGATCGAGGGCCTGGACAACCCGACCAGCGAGCGCCTGGCGCAGTGGATCTGGGAGCGGCTGAAGCCCGAGCTGCCGCTGCTGAGCCAGGTGGTGGTGCACGAGACCTGCACCTCCGGCTGCCGCTACCGGGGTCCGGCGCCCGGCCCCTAGTTCGGCAATCGACCGCCAGGCCCCCGCCGGGCCAGCCCGCGGCCCGGGGATGCCACTCTCCGGCTCCTCGCGGCCTGATGTTGCACCGCAACAAAACTCCTGCTATGCTGCACCGCACCATCCCGGCAATCCCTGCCGGTTTCCCGCAGGAGAACCGCCATGTTCCCGATCAACGAGCAGTTCGCCGCGGCTTCGCGGCAGTTCGTGCAGGCCGCCGCCCAGGTCAACCGCCTGGCCCTGGACCACGCCGAGCAGGTCCTCGCCCTGCAGCTGGGCGCATTCGAGCGCAACGTGTCCGCCACCTTCGCCCACCTGGGCGAGCTGGCCGAGGTCCGCGACGCCGACGGCCTGCGCCAGGTCTGGCCGAAGGGCCTGCAGGTCGCGCGCGAGAGCGTCGAGCGCGTGGTCAGCACCGGCCAGGAAGTGATCGACCGCAGCGTCAAGACCGGCGAGGCGATCGGCCGCATCGCGCGCAGCCAGTTCGAGGCCGCCGCCGAGCAGCCCGCCAAGGCCGCGAAGGCGAAGTAAGCAGTTTCCGCCACGCCGGCGAAAAACCCCGGCCGACGTTCGCGGGCTTCTCTCCCCCGCGTCAGGAAACCCGGCAGCACGCGCTGCCGGGTTTTTTTGTGCCCTCAGCCCGCGGCCGGCGGCGGCGGCGCGTCCAGCTTGTCGCCGAGCAGCCGACGCACCACCACGTAGAACACCGGGATCAGCAACAGGCCGAGGAAGGTGGCGAACAGCATGCCGCCGATCACGCCGGTGCCGATCGCGTGGCGCGCGTTGGCGCCGGCGCCCGAGGACAGCGCCAGCGGCGTCACGCCCATGATGAAGGCGAACGAGGTCATCAGGATCGGGCGGAAGCGCAGCTTGGCCGCCTCCACCACCGCCTGCCGCAGGGGCTTGCCCTGCGCGCGTTCGTGGATCGCGAACTCGACGATCAGGATCGCGTTCTTCGCCGCCAGGCCGATCACCGTGATCAGGCCGATCTTGAAGTAGATGTCGTTCGGCAGGCCACGGAACATGGTCAGCACCACCGCGCCGAGCACGCCCAGCGGCACCACCAGCAGCACCGACACCGGCACCGACCAGCTTTCGTACAGCGCCGCGAGGCACAGGAACACGACCAGGATGGACAGCGCCATCAGCATCGGCGCCTGGCTGCCGGACAGGATTTCCTGGTAGGACTGGCCGGTCCAGTCGTGGCCGAAGCCCTCGGGCAGCTTGTCGTCCACGATCGACGCCATCGCGTCCATCGCCTCGCCGGAACTGTGGCCGGGCGCCTGCTGGCCGACGACTTCCACCGCCGCGTAGCCGTTGAAACGGCTCAGGGCCGGCGGCGCCACTTCCCACTTCGCGTCCACCACGTTCGACAGCGGCACCATCAGCGGCGTGCCGTCCGGATTGCTGGCGCGCGGGCTCGGCGTGTAGAACTTCGCCAGCGACTCGGGGCCGTCGCGATAGCCGGCGTCGGCGCGCATGTTCACCCGCTTGACGCGGCCGCCCTCCACGAAGTCGTTGACGTACACCGGCGCCAGCATCAGCTGGATCGCGCTGTAGATGTCGCCCACCGACAGGCCCATCGCCTGCGCCTGGGTGCGGTCCACGCTCAGGCGCAGCTGTGGCGCGTCGGCGAGGGTGTTCGGGCGCACCGCGGTCAGCGCGGGGTCCTGGTTGGCCGCGCCGAGCAGCTGGCCGAGCGCCTGCCCCAGCGCCTCGCGGCCCTTGCCGGCGCGGTCCTGCAGGTACATGTCGAAGCCGCCGAACGCGCCCAGCCCGTTCACGGTCGGCAGGTTCACCACGAAGATCTGCGCGTCGCGGATGCCGAACAGGGCCATGTTGGCGTTCTGGATGAACTCCTGCGCGGTGACCTTGCGCTCGTCCCACGGCTTGAGCCGGACGAACGCCATGCCGACGTTCTCGCCCTGGCCCATGAAGCTGAAGCCGGCGACCTGCATCATGCCGTCATAGCCGTCCTGCTTCTCCAGCGTCGCGCGCACGTCCTCGAACACCGCCTTGGTACGCTCGAGCGTGGCCCCGGCGGGCAGCTGGACGATGGCCAGCGCGTAGCCCTGGTCCTCCTCGGGCAGGAAGCTGCCCGGCAGGCGGGTGAACAGGAAGCCGGTCAGCAGCGCCAGCGCCACGAACACGATCATCCAGCGCGGCGCGTGCGACACCGCGCTGCCGATGTGGCGCACGTAGGTGTTGCTGACCCGGCCGTAGATCCGGTTGAAGCCGCGGAAGATGAAGTTCTCGCGGTGATGGTCGGCGGTCGGCTTGAGCAGCGACGCGCACAGCGCCGGTGTGAAGCCGAGCGCGAGGAACGCCGAGAACGCCATCGCCAGCGCGATGGTGATCGCGAACTGCTTGTAGATCTCGCCGGCCGATCCGCCCTGGAACGCGCTGGGCACGAACACCGCCGCCAGCACCACGGTGATCGCCACCACCGCGCCGCTGATCTGGCCCATCGCCTTGACCGTCGCGTCCTTCGGCGACAGGCCCTCCTCGGTCATGATGCGCTCGACGTTCTCGATCACCACGATCGCGTCGTCCACCACGATGCCGATTGCCAGCACCACGCCGAACAGGGTCAGCTGGTTGATGGTGAAGTCGAGCAGGTACAGGCCGAGGAAGGTGCCCAGCAGCGCCACTGGAATCACCAGGGTCGGGATCAGCGTCGCGCGGAAGTTCTGCAGGAACAGCAGCATCACCAGGAACACCAGGACGAAGGCCTCGCCCAGCGTCTTCAGCACTTCCTTGATCGAGATCTCGACGAAGTCGGAGCTGTCGTAGGGCGAGAACCAGGTCACGCCCTCGGGGAAGGTCGCCTGCAGCTCGCCCATGCGCGCGCGCACCGCGTCGGCCACGCCGAGCGCGTTGGCGCCCGGCGCCAGCTGCACCGCGAAGCCCGCCGCCGGCTGCCCGCTCCAGCGCAGGTCGAAGCCGAACGCGGAGGCGCCCTTCTCGATCCGCGCCACGTCGCGCAAGCGCACGGTCGCGCCGGAAGGGTCGGAGCGCAGGATGATCCCGCCGAATTCCTCAGCGGTGCTGAAGCGGCCTTCCGCCGTCACCGTGGCGGTGAACCGGGTCTCCGCCGAGGACGGCTCGGAGCCGATCTTGCCGGCGGCGAACTGCACGTTCTGCGCGCGCACCGCCTGCAGCACCTGGGTCGCCGACAGGCCGTAGCCGCGCAGCTTCTCCGGGTTGAGCCAGATGTTCATGGCGTACTCGCCGCCGAACAGCTGGGTGTTGCCGACGCCGGGCACGCGCGCGATCTGGTCGAGCACGCGCGAGGCGAGCAAATCGCTCAGCGCGTTCTTGTCGTAGGCCGGGTTGTTCGAACGCAGCGCCACCACCATCAGGAAGCCGGCATTGGCCTTGGCCACCACCACGCCCTGCTGGGTGACCTCGCTCGGCAGGCGCGGCGTGGCCAGCGCGACCTTGTTCTGCACCTGCACCTGGGCGATGTCCGGGTCGGTGCCGGGCGCGAAGGTCAGGGTGATGCTGGCGCCACCGCTGGCGCTGGAGGACGAGCTGAAGTAGACCAGGTTGTCGATGCCGGTCAGCTGCTGCTCGATGACCTGGGTGACCGCGCGCTCGGTGGTCTCGGCGCTCGCGCCGGGATAGTTCGCGTTGACCACGACCTGCGGCGGCGCGATGTTCGGGTAGGACTCGACGCCGAGGTTCTCGATGGCCAGCACGCCGCCGAGGACGATCAGGATCGCGATCACCCAGGCGAACACCGGGTGGTTGATGAAGAACCGGGACATGGCCGATCAGCCCTCCGCCGGGGCCGGGGTCTTGCTACCCGCCTTGGGCTGCGCGCCGGTCTGCGCCGGCCCGGCGCCCGCGCCCGCCGGCACCGCCTTCGCCGGCTGGCCGGGGACGGCGCGCTGGATGCCGGAGACGACGATGCGGTCGCCGCTGGCCAGGCCATCGGTGACCACCCAGTCGGCGCCCTGCTGGCGCTCGAGGGTGACGCCCTTGCGCGCGACCTTGCCGTCCTGGCCGACGACCAGCACGTAGGCGCCCTGCGGATCGCGCTGCACCGCGTCCTGCGGCACCCGGTACACGCCGCGCTCGGTGCCGAGGTCGGCGTGCACGGTGACGAAGGTGCCCGGCAGCAGGACGCCGTCCGGGTTGGCGATGCGCGCGCGCAACTGCACCGAACCGGTCGCCGGATCGACGCTGTGGCCGGAGAAGTCGAGCTGGCCGCGCGGGCCGTACTCGCTGCCATCGGGCAGTTCGATCCGCACCTGCGGCTGCGCGGCGGCCCGCGCCGCCTTGCGCACCTGCGCCAGCTCGGCGACGCTCATGGAGAAGTCCACGTACATCGGGTCGAGCTGCTCGACGGTGGTCAGCAGCGTCGCGTCGCCTTGGCCGACCAGCGCGCCCTCGGTGACCTGCTGCTTGCCGGCGCGGCCGCTGATCGGCGCGCGCACGGTGGCGTAGCCGAGGTTGATGCGCGCGGTCTCCACCGCCGCCTTCGCCGCCTGCACCGCCGCGGCGCTGGTGCGCTCGGCCGCGATCGCGTTGTCGTAGTCGGCCTGCGAGATGAACTTGCCGCCGATCAGCCCGCGCGCGCGTTCGGCCGCGGCGCGCGAGTTGGCGGCGTTGGCCTGCGCCTGCGCCAGCGCGCCCTGCGCCTGGGCGAGGGTGGCCTGCAAAGGCGCCGGGTCGATCCGGAACAGCACGTCGCCCTTCTCCACCAGGCTGCCCTCGTCGTACAGGCGCCGCTGCAGCACGCCAGGCACGCGCGCGCGCACGTCGGCGCTGCGGAACGCGGCGAGGCGTCCGACCAGCTCCTTGGTGACCGGCACGTCGGCCGGGCGGGCGACGACCACGCCGACTTCCGGCGGCGGCATCGCGCCGCCGGGCGCGCCACCGGCGGCGGCGTCGTCCTTCGAACAGGCGGCGGCCAGCAACAGGGCGGACGCCACGGGAATCCATGCCAGGGTAAGGCGCATGCGGGGACCTCGGGGGGAGGGGGGTTCCTGAACTGGCCAGTCTAGCATCCAGGACTCGCGCGGCCGACCATGCCGGAAGTCCCGAACATGCCTGCGGGCAGGCGCAGGGAACGCGAAAACAGGCGCGCGTCGGCCGCGGGCGCATGCGGCAACACGCCCCAGCACGGGACCGCCAGACCGGCCTGCAGCAGAACGAGGTTGTCCTCGCGCCGCGCCATGTCCGGATCGATCGCGTTGCCGATCCAGCCCACCAGCCGCAGCCCGTCGGCCTGGATCGCGCGCGCGCTGAGGAAGGCGTGGTTGAGGCAGCCCAGGCGCAGGCCGACCACCAGCACCACCGGCAGGTCGAGCATGCGCGCGACATCCGCCTGCAGCAGGTCGTCCGCCAGCGGCGCGGCCCAGCCGCCGACGCCCTCCACCACCACCACGTCGGCCTGCGCCGCCAGCCGCGCATGGGCGGCGCGGATCGGCCCCGGCGTCACCGTCACGCCGGCGTCGCGCGCGGCCAGCTGTGGCGCCAGCGGATTGGGCAGGGCGAAGGGATTCACGTCGTCGTAGCACGGTTGCGGGTCGCTCGCGGCCTGCAGCGCCAGCGCGTCCTCGTTGCGCCAGCCGTCCGGCGTGCGCTCGCTGCCGCTGGCCAGCGGCTTCATGCCGACCGCGCGCAGGCCCTGCGCGCGCAGCGCGTGCAGCAGCGCGCAGCTGGATGCGGTCTTGCCGATGCCGGTGTCGGTGCCGGTGACGTAGACGCTTCGGAAGTGGCCGTTCATGCGCAAAATCTTAGCGGACGCCGGCATTGCTACACTTGGCGAATGAGTTTCACCGCCTCCGCCCTCAGCGGCAGCAAGCCCGAGCAGTACGCGCAGCTGCTGGCCCAGGCGCGCGCGCTGCTGCACGGCGAACGCGACCGCATCGCCAACGCCGCCAACCTGTCGGCGCTGGTCTACCACGCGCTGCCGCGGCTCAACTGGGTCGGCTTCTATTTCTTCGACGGCACCGAGCTGGTGGTCGGCCCGTTCCAGGGCCTGCCGGCCTGCGTGCGCATTCCGCTGGACAAGGGCGTGTGCGGCGCCGCGGCGCGCACGCGGACGACGCAGCGGGTCGAGGACGTGAACGCCTTCCCCGGCCACATCGCCTGCGACTCGGCCTCGCGCTCGGAACTGGTGGTGCCGCTGTACGCCGGCGACACGCTCATCGGCGTGTTCGACCTGGACAGTCCGGTTCCGGGTCGTTTCGACGTTGAAGACCAACAAGGCCTGGAGGCGATCGCCGAGGCCTGGCTGGAGGCGAGCGCGTGAACAAGCTGCGCAACATCGGTCCGAAGTCGGCGGCCTGGCTGCGCCAGGTCGGCTTGCGCACCCACGAGGACATCGCCGCGATCGGCACGGTCGAGGCGTTCATGCGGGTCAAGCGCGCCGGCTTCAAGCCGAGCCTCAACCTGCTGTACGCGCTGGAAGGCGCGCTGCTGGACTGCCACTGGCAGGAGGTGCCGGAAGCGCGCCGCAGCGAGCTGGTGGTCGCCGCCGACGCCGCGATCGCGCAACTGCCGCCGCCGCGGCACCGACCGGCCGCCGCGCCGGTCACCACCACCGTGCACGTGCGCGAGGACGCGGTGCCCTCGCCGCGCCTGTTCGACGACGAGCGCGAGACGGCCTCGCAGGACTGAGTGCTGCCTTGGCTTTGCGCACGACGGCCCTTGCGTCGCTGCTTGCTGCCGGTTCCGGCTCGAAAAGCCAGCGAAGCCAGTTCCACTCTACGGTGACGCCGCACGGCCTTTGCGTTCGGGCGGGCGCGGCCCTACACTGCGCGCCGCTTCAGGTGACCCAAGGGCGTCCGCCCGCGGGTTGAAACGGGAAGCCGGTGACGCCGCCCACGCGGCCACTCCGGCACTGCCCCCGCAACGGTAGGCGGAACACGCCGCAGGCACGCGCCACTGTGCATCGCACGGGAAGGCGCCTGTGGCGGGAAAGGCGACTTTCCCATCCGCGAGTCCGGAGACCGGCCCGAGGCGTTCGTGGTTGCGATGCGGAGGGCATCGTGGCGGCGGCGCCGTCGCGCGTCCTCGTCCCCGCTTTCCTCCGTTTTTCGCGACTCCTGCCCAACCTGCAGGCGCGCGGGCGTGCGCGCCGGAGGAATCGTCCATGCACTCCCGTGTGCTCGTGCTCGCCGTCGCCGCGGCGCTGTCCCCTGTCGCCTTCGCCCAGTCCGCCGACGCGGACCGCCTCGACGAAGTCGTCGTCACCGCCACCCGTACCGCCACCACCGTCGACGACGCGCTCGCGCCGGTCGAGGTCATCGACCGCGCCAGCATCGAGCGCAGTCAGGCGCATTCGCTGCCGGAACTGCTGCGCGGCCGCGCCGGCATCACCCTGTCCAACCAAGGCGGCCGCGGCAAGGTCTCCACCCTGTTCCTGCGCGGCGCCGAATCCGACCACGTGCTGGTGCTGGTCGACGGCGTGCGCGTGGGCTCGGCGACCTCCGGCCTGGTCTCGCTGCAGGACCTGCCGGTGGCGCAGATCGAGCGCGTCGAGATCGTGCGCGGCCCACGCTCCAGCCTGTACGGCTCGGACGCGATCGGCGGCGTGATCCAGGTGTTCACCCGCCGCGGCGCGCCCGGTGTCCATCCGCGGCTGGCTGCCGGCGCCGGCAGCCACGGCCTGCGCGAGGCCAGCGCCGGCATCGGCGTGCGCTCGCGGCGCGGCTGGTTCGACGTGGACGGCAGCTGGCAGCACGATGACGGCATCGATGCCTGCCGCGGGATCGGCGCACCGCTGTTCGCCGGCTGCGGCACCGACCACCCGGATCCCGACCGCGACGGCTACCGCAGCCGGTCACTCTCGCTGCGCGCCGGACTGGCCCCGGGCGAGGCATGGACCATCGAAGGCAACGCGCTGCGCAACGCGGGCCGCAACGACTACGACGCCAACCCGGACTTCGGCCTGCCGGACCGCTCGGACACGGTGCAGCAGGTGATCGGCGGCAAGGTGCGCTACGCGCCGAGCGGCGACCTGGCGCTGCAGCTCAGCGCCGGCCGCAACCTCGACGCGTCGAAGAACTACCTGCAGGGCGTCTACACCGACCGCTTCTGGAGCACCCGCGACAGCGCCGGCTTGCAGGCCGACCTCGCCTTCGCCGACGGGCAGCGCCTGATCGCGGGCCTGGACTGGCTGCGCGACCGCGGCGCCGTGCGCGGCGCCTTCGCCGCGTACGAGCGCGCGCGCGGCAACCGCGCCGGCTTCGTCCAGTACCAGGGCCGCTTCGGCGCGCACGACCTGCAGGCCGCGCTGCGCCACGACGACAACGACCAGTTCGGCGGCCACGACACCGGCAGCCTGGCCTGGGGCCGCGACGTCGCCCACGGCCTGCGCCTGACCGCCAGCGTCGGCACCGCGTTCAAGGCGCCGACCTTCAACGAGCTGTACTACCCGTTCTACGGCAACCCCGACCTCGCACCGGAAACCTCGCGCAGCCTCGAGGCCGGCATCGGCCAGCGCGGCGACAGCTGGCACTGGCGGCTGGATGCGTTCCAGACCGACATCGACGCGCTGATCAGCTACGACAGCACGGCCTTCCGCGCCGAGAACATCGATCGCGCGCGCATCCGCGGCGCCGAGCTCGCCGCCGGCGCGACCGTGGCCGGCTGGCGCGTAGACGCGCAGGCGAGCTTCGCCGACCCGCGCAACCTGAGCGACGGCTACGACGGCCGGCTGCTGCCGCGCCGTGTGCGCCGCGCCGCGCGGGTGGACGTGGACCGCGCGTTCGGGAAGCTAGGGCTCGGGGCCAGCTGGATCGCCGAAGGCGCACGCCCGGACGACGCCCTCAACGCGCTGCGCGTGGGCGGCTACGCCACCTTCGACCTGCGCGCGCAATACGCGTTGTCGCCCGACTGGACGCTGCAGGCGCAGCTGCGCAACGCCTTCGACCGCGACTACGAGACGGTGGCGTATTACAACCAGCCGGGCCGCGAGTTCGGGTTGACGGTGCGCTACGCGCCGCGCTGAGCGGAGTGGCGCGGCAACAAAAAAAGCCCGGCGCATGCCGGGCTTCTTTCTGCCTGGGCCGGCGCCGCTATTCCACGGTAACCGACTTCGCCAGGTTGCGCGGCTTGTCCACGTCGGTCCCGCGCGCCAGCGCGGCGTGGTAGGCCAGCAGCTGCACCGGGATCGCATGCACGATCGGCGACAGCACGCCGACGTGGCGCGGGGTGCGGATCACGTTGACCTGATCGGACTCGCCGAAGCGGCTGTCGGCGTCGGCGAACACGTACATCTCGCCGCCGCGCGCGCGCACTTCCTGGATGTTGGACTTGACCTTCTCCAGCAGCGCGTCGTTGGGCGCGATCACCACCACCGGCATCGCGGCGTCGACCAGCGCCAGCGGGCCGTGCTTGAGCTCGCCGGCCGGGTAGGCCTCGGCGTGGATGTAGGAGATTTCCTTGAGCTTGAGCGCGCCTTCCAGCGCGATCGGGTAGTGCATGCCGCGGCCGAGGAACAGCGCGTGCTCCTTCGGCGCGAAACGCTCCGCCCACGCCACGATCTGCGGCTCGAGGTTGAGCGCGTGCTGCACGCTGCCGGGCAGCTGGCGCAGGCAGTCGAGGTAACCGGCTTCCTGCTCAGCCGACAGGCGGCCACGCAGCTTCGCCAGGGTGCAGGTCAGGGTGAACAGCGCGACGAGCTGGGTGGTGAAGGCCTTGGTCGAGGCGACGCCGATCTCGGCGCCGGCACGGGTGTAGTACACGAGCTTGCTGGCGCGCGGGATCGCGCTCTCGGGCACGTTGCAGATCGACAGCGTGCGCTGCTGGCCGAGCGACCTGGCGTACTTGAGCGCCTCCATCGTGTCCAGCGTCTCGCCGGACTGGGAGATCGTCACCACCAGTTGCTTCGGATTGGCGACCACGTCGCGGTAGCGGTACTCGCTGGCGATGTCGACCGCGCACGGCAGGCCGGCGATCGCCTCGATCCAGTAGCGCGCGGTCAGGCCGGCGTAGTAGCTGGTACCGCAGGCGAGGATCTGCACCGCCTCCACGTCGCGCAGGACGTCCGCCGCGCCAGCGCCGAACAGCTCGGCCGGGAAGCCGCGGTTGTCGATCACCGCCTCGATGGTGTCGGCCACCGCGCGCGGCTGCTCGTGGATCTCCTTCTGCATGAAGTGCCGGTACGGGCCGAGCTCGAGCGAGGCCAGCGACACGTCGGACACGTGCACCTCGCGTTCGACTGGCGCGCCGTCGGCATCGAAGACGCGGACCGCGTCGCGGGTCAGCTCGGCGGTGTCGCCTTCCTCGAGGAAGATCACCCGCCGGGTCGCCGAGACGATCGCGGAGACATCGGATGCGACGAAGTTCTCGCCCTCGCCCAGGCCCACCAGCAGCGGGCAGCCCATGCGTGCCGCCGCCATGGTGTCGGGATCGCGCTTGTCGACCACCGCGATCGCGTAGGCGCCCTTGAGCTCGCGTACCGCGCGCTGCACTGCCTGGATCAGCGACGCGCCCTGGGCGCGGTGATGGTGGATCAGGTGTGCGATGACCTCGGTGTCGGTCTGCGACTCGAAGTCGTAGCCGAGCGCGCGCAGGCGGTCGCGCTGCTCTTCGTGGTTCTCGATGATGCCGTTGTGGACCAGCGCGATCTCGCCGTGGCTGACGTGCGGATGCGCATTGCCCTCGGTGACGCCGCCATGGGTCGCCCAGCGGGTGTGGCCGATACCGAGCCTCGCCGTGAAGTTCTCCGCCTGCGCGGCGGCCTCCATCTCCGCGACGCGGCCGGTGCGCCGCACCCGGCGGACGTCGCCGTCGACCACGGCCAGGCCGGCGGAGTCGTAGCCGCGGTATTCCAGGCGCTTGAGACCCTCGATCAGGACCGGAACCACATCGCGATCCGCGATCGCGCCGACGATGCCGCACATGCTGGGGCGTGCTCCTGCTGGGGGCGCCCAGTCTAGCGGACGCCGGGGCCGCCACTGTCCGCCGGACAGCGTGGTGTCCGCGTGTTCAGCCGGACACTCCCAACCGATTCCCTTGTCTTTCAGCAACTTGCGGTTGGCACGCATCCTGCGTGTAACGGTGCGACACCCTTTCGCATCCCAGCCCCGCATGAGCATCCGCGACACCTCCGCCCAGGACCGCCCCCTGTCTTCCCCCCCCGGCCGCCGCCGCGACATGAAGCGCTGGCTGCTGGCGGGCGGCGCCGGCCTGCTGGTCGTGCTGGCCGCCGGCTGGGTGGTGTCCGGTTGGGCCGGCGGCAGCCGCTCGGTCGACGCCTCGCGCGTGCGCATCGCCACCGTCACCCGCGGCGACCTGGTCCGCGACATCGCCGCCGACGGCCGCGTCATCGCCGCCAACAGCCCGGTGCTGTACGCGATCGCGGGTGGCACGGTGACGCTGAAGGTGGTCGCCGGCGACGTGGTCAAGCAAGGCCAGGCGCTGGCCGAGATCGACAGCCCGGAGCTGCGCAGCAAGCTCGCCCAGGAGCAGGCGACCCTCGCCGGCCTGGAGGCCGAAGCCAGCCGCGCCGCGCTCGACGCGCAGCTGGCGCGCTCGACCGCGCGCAAGCTGCTCGACCAGGCGCAGATCGACCGCCAGGCGGCGCTGCGCGACCTCGAGCGCAACCAGCGCGGCTTCGAGGGCGGCGCGGTCGCGCAGATCGACGTCGCGCGCGCGCAGGACGACCTGAAGAAGGCCGAGATCGGCCTCGCCCACGCGCGCCAGGACCTCGGCCTGCAGGGCCAGGGCGCCACCCTCGACCTGCGCAACAAGCGCCTGCTCGCCGACCGCCAGCGCGCGCTCGTCGCCGAACTGCAGCGCCAGGTCGACGCGCTGACCCTGCGCGCGCCGTTCGACGGCCAGGTCGGCCAGGTCCAGGTCGCGCAGCGCGCCAACGTCGCCCAGAACGCGCCGGTGCTGAGCGTGGTCGACCTGAGCAAGTTCGAGGTCGAGATCAAGGTGCCGGAGAGCTTCGCCCGCGACCTCGCGATCGGCATGCCGGCGCAGCTCACCAGCGGCAGCGGCGAGCCGTATCCGGGCGAAGTCGCCGCGGTGTCGCCGGAAGTCGTCAACGGCGAGGTCACCGCGCGCATCCGCTTCAGCGACAAACAGCCGCCCGGCCTGCGCCAGAACCAGCGCCTGTCCGCGCGCATCCTGCTCGGCAGCCGCCGCAACGTGCTGATGGTCGAGCGCGGCCCCTTCCTCGAGCAGGGCGGCGGCACCAGCGCTTGGGTGATGGACGGCGACAGCGCCGCCAGGCGCCCGATCCGCACCGGCGTCGCCAGCCTCAACGCAGTCGAGATCCTCGACGGCCTCAAGGAAGGCGACCGCGTGGTCGTCTCCGGCAGCGACCAGTTCGGCAACGCAGAACGCGTCTCGATCCACTAAACACTCCCGTCTCCGTCTCCCAACTCCCGTCTCCCGCCCCAAGGACACTCCCATGCTCGACATGCGACAGGTCACCAAGGTCTACCGCACCGAACTGGTCGAGACGCACGCGCTGCGCTCGCTCGACCTGCACGTGAAGGAGGGCGAGTTCGTCGCCGTCACCGGCCCCTCGGGCTCGGGCAAGACCACCTTCCTCAACATCGCCGGCCTGCTGGAGACCTTCACCGGCGGGACCTACGTGCTGGACGGCCAGGACGTCAGCGGGCTGTCGGACGACGCGCGCTCGAAGCTGCGCAACCAGAAGATCGGCTTCATCTTCCAGAGCTTCAACCTGATCCCGGACCTCAACCTGTTCGACAACGTGGACGTGCCGCTGCGCTATCGCGGCATGGGCGCCGCCGAGCGCCGGCAGCGGATCGAGGAGGCGCTGGGCAAGGTCGGCCTCGGCTCGCGGATGAAGCACTACCCGACCGAACTGTCGGGCGGCCAGCAGCAGCGCGCCGCGATCGCGCGCGCGCTGGCCGGTACCCCGCGCCTGCTGCTCGCCGACGAGCCGACCGGCAACCTCGACTCGCAGATGGCGCGCGGGGTGATGGAACTGCTGGAGGAAATCAACGCCGCCGGCACCACCATCGTGATGGTCACCCACGATCCGGAACTGGCCGCGCGCGCGCAGCGCAACGTGCACATCGTCGACGGCATGGCGACCGACCTGTCGGTCGAGCCGAGCCTGCGCCGGGTCGCGGCGTCGGCGGCGGCGCGCTGAGCGGCGCGCCCCCTGTCCATCGCGTGACGGCGGCCAGGCCGCCCTACGGAGCCCCGATATGTTCGGCTACTACATCGACCTCGCGCTGCGCAGCCTGCGCCGCAACAAGGCGCTGACCGCGCTGATGGTGCTGGCCATCGCGCTCGGCATCGGCGCCAGCATGACCACCCTGACCGTGTTCCACATCCTGTCGGGCGACCCGATCCCGCAGAAGAGCGACAAGCTGTTCTACCCGCGCGTGGATCCGCGCTCGGCGCGCGGCTTCACCCCGGGCGAGGAACCGGAGGAGCAGATGACCCGCTTCGACGCCGAGGCGCTGCTGCGCGACAAGCGCGGCGACCGCCAGGCGGTGATGACCGCCGGCGGGCTGGCGGTGGAGTCGGCGGACGGCAAGCTGCAGCCGTTCTCGGTGGAGTCGCGCTACACCAGCGCCGACTTCTTCCCGATGTTCGAAGTGCCGTTCCGCTACGGCGCGGCGTGGAGCGCGGCCGAGGACGACGCCCGCGCGCGGGTGGCGGTGATCTCCAGCGCGCTCAACGACAAGCTGTTCGGCGGCGGCAACAGCGTCGGCAAGACCCTGCTCGCCAACGAGACCCGGTTCCGCATCGTCGGCGTGCTCGACGACTGGCGGCCGACGCCGAAGTTCTACGACCTCACCAACGATCGCTTCAGCGAGGTCGAGCAGGTCTTCATCCCGTTCTCCACCTCCCGCGCGCTCGACTTCGGCAGCCAGGGCAACATGAACTGCTGGGGCGACACCGGTTCCGACCCGGAAGGCCCGCGCGGCGTCAACGCGCCCTGTACGTGGCTGCAGTACTGGGTCGAGCTGGACAGCCCGGCCAAGGTCGCCGACTACCGCCGCTACCTGGAGAACTACTCCAACCAGCAGCGCGCGGCCGGTCGCTTCGAGCGGCCCAGCAACGTGCGCCTGCACAGCGTGATGGAGTGGCTGGAGGTCAAGAACGCGGTGCCGGGCGACGTGCGCCTGCAGATGTGGCTGGCCTTCGGCTTCCTCGCGGTGTGCCTGCTCAACACGGTCGGGTTGCTGCTGGCGAAGTTCATGCGCCGTTCCTCCGAGATCGGCGTGCGCCGCGCGCTCGGCGCGTCGCGGCGCGCGATCTTCGCCCAGTACCTGGTCGAGGCCGGCGCGATCGGCATGGTCGGCGGCATGGCGGGCCTCGGCCTCGCGCTGCTCGGCCTGTGGGCGGTGCGCCAGCAGCCGGCCGACTACGCCGAGCTCGCCCGGCTCGACCCGGCGATGCTGCTGACGACCTTCGTCATCGCCCTCGCCAGCAGCGTGCTGGCCGGCCTGCTGCCGGCCTGGCGGGCGATGCAGGTCGCGCCCGCGATCCAGCTCAAGAGCCAGTGACGGCCCCTTTCCGGAGACACACCATGGATATCCGTCCGATCCTGTCCACGCTGCGCCGGCACAAGACCGCGTCCGCGCTGATCGTGCTCGAGATCGCGCTGTCGTGCGCGATCATCTGCAACGCCGTGTTCCTGATCAACCAGCGGCTGGAGCGCATGCAGCGCCCGACCGGCATGGCCGACAGCGAGCTGGTGCGCATCAACCTCACCGGCATCGGCAAGAACGAGGACCCCACCGCGATGGTGCGGCAGGACATCGCGGCGCTGCGCGCGATCCCCGGCGTCAAGGCCGCGACCGCGCTCAACCACGTGCCGTTCGACAACTCGTCCTGGAACAGCTCGATCAACCTGCAGCCGGACCAGCAGCAGCCCAACATGAACAGCGCCGTCTACCTCGGCGAGGACCTGGTCCGGACCCTCGGCCTCAACATCGTCGAGGGCCGCGACTTCACCCCGGACGAGTACGTCGACTGGGAAGCGTTCAACAAGCCCGACGCCAAGCTGGCGATCCCCGCGGTGATCATCTCCCGCGCGGTGGCCGAGAAGCTGTTCCCCGGCCAAAGCGCGGTCGGCAAGAACATCTACAGCTGGAATTCGGACGACGTGCCCCACCGCGTGGTCGGCGTGGTGGACCGGCTGATCCGGCCCAACGACGTCGGCGGGGCCGCCGAGGAGGGTTACTCGATGATCCTGCCGGCGCGGGACGTCACCCTCGGCCGTTACGTGCTGCGCACCGACCCGGCGCGCCGCGCGGAAGTGCTGAAGGCCGCGCTCGCCGCCCTGAAGCGCACCAGCAGCCGCCGCATCATCATGCGCGACGGTACCTTCGAGGACGTCAGAGCGAAGTATTACGCGCAGGACCGCAGCATGGCCTGGCTGCTGGTGGCGGTGATCGTCGCCCTGCTGGTGGTGACCGCGCTCGGCATCGTCGGCCTGGCCAGCTTCTGGGTGCAGCAGCGGACCAAGCAGATCGGCGTGCGGCGCGCGCTGGGCGCGACCCGCGGCCAGGTGCTGCGCTACTTCCAGACCGAGAACTTCCTGCTGGCGACGGTGGGCATCGTGCTCGGCATGATCGGCGCGTTCGGCATCAACCAGCTGCTGATGAGCCATTACGAACTGCCGCGGCTGCCCGCCGTGTACCTGCCGCTCGGCGCGGTGGTGCTGTGGCTGCTGGGCCAGGCCGCGGTGCTCGGTCCCGCCCGCCGCGCCGCGGCGGTGCCGCCGGCGGTGGCGACGCGCAGCGCCTGACCCGCGCGGGCCGGCTCCGTGGCCGGTCCGCCGCCTTCGCCGCCGCGGGGCGCGCATCCGGCGCGCGCGCCTGCGATGATGGCCCCGTCCCGCGAGCCTGCCGCGCCATGCCCACCATCCTCGTCGTCGACGACAACCCGGCGGTCGCCACCGCGCTGGAAACGCTGTTCTCGCTGCACGACATCGCCACCCGCGCGGTGCAGTCGCCGGACGAGGCGCTGGCGCTGCTGGCGCGCGAGCCGGTGGACCTGGTCGTGCAGGACATGAACTTCCAGGCCGACACCACCTCCGGCGAGGAAGGCATGGCGCTGTTCGGCGAGATCCGCGCGCGCTTCCCGGACCTGCCGGTGATCCTGCTGACCGCGTGGACCCACCTCGAGAGCGCGGTCGACCTGGTCCGCGCCGGCGCGGCCGACTACCTCGCCAAGCCGTGGGACGACCGCAAGCTGCTGGCGACGGTCAACAACCTGCTGGAGCTGGCGGAGACCCGCGGCGAGCTGAGCCGCCTGCGCGCCGGCGAGCGCCGCCGCCGCGACGCGCTGCGCGGCCACGACCTGCGCGGCTACGTGTTCGACGATCCCGCCAGCGCCGAGGTGCTCGCGCTCGCCTGCCAGGTGGCGCGCTCGGAACTGCCGGTGCTGGTCACCGGGCCCAACGGCGCCGGCAAGGAGAAGATCGCGGAGATCGTGCACGCCAATTCGGCGGTGCGCGACGGGCCGTTCATCGCCCTCAACTGCGGCGCGCTGCCGGGCGAGCTGATCGAGGCCGAGCTGTTCGGCGCCGACGCCGGCGCCTACACCGGCGCGAACAAGGCGCGCGAGGGCAAGTTCGAGGCCGCCGACGGCGGCACCCTGTTCCTCGACGAGATCGGCACCCTGCCGCTGCCCGGCCAGGTCAAGCTGCTGCGGGTGCTGGAAACCGGGCGCTTCCAGCGCCTGGGCAGCAACCGCGAGCGCGCGGTCAAGGTGCGCGTTGTCAGCGCGACCAACGCCGACCTGCCGGCGCTGATCGCGGCCGGCCAGTTCCGCGAGGACCTCTACTACCGGCTCAACGCGATCGAGCTGAGGCTGCCGCCGCTGGCGCAGCGGCCCGACGACATCCTGCCGCTGGCGCGCCACTTCCTGCCGGAAGGCAGGCAGCTCGGCGAGGACGCGGAGCGCGCGCTGCGCGCGCACCGCTGGCCGGGCAACGTGCGCGAACTGCGCAACACGATCCAGCGCGCCGCGCTGCTCGCCCGGGGCGAGCGGATCGGCGCCGGCGACCTCGGGCTGCCGGCGGTGCCGGCGCCTGCCTCGGCGGCGACCGCCGCGGACGAACCGGATCGCGAGGCGATCGAAGCCGCGCTCGCCCGCCACGACGGCATCGTCGCCCAGGCGGCGGCCGAACTTGGGTTGTCGCGCCAGGCGCTGTATCGCCGGCTCGACCGGCTGGGGATCCGGCGCGACTGATGCCACGCCTGCCGCGGCTGCCGCTGAGCGTGTGGTTCACCGTGCTCGCCGCGGCCTACCTGTTCGCCGGCGCGCTGCTGACCGCGTGGCTGGGAACCCTGTTGCCGGCGCCGTGGATGGCACCGGCGCTCGCGACGGCGCTGCTGGTGCCGCTGCTGGTCTACCACGTGCGCCGCACCTTCGCGCCGGTGCATTCGCTGTTCCGCGCGCTGGCCGGCACGGTCGCGAGCTACCGCGACGGCGACTTCAGCTTCGGCCTGTCCTGGGACCGCCCCGGCGCCCTCGGCGAACTGGTCGCCGCCCACAACCGGCTCGGCGACGCCCTGCGCGAACAGCGCCTGGCCCTGGTCCAGCGCGAGCTGCTGCTGGACACCATGGTCCAGCACACGCCGGTGGCGATGTTGCTGCTGGATCCGCACCGCCACGTGGTCTACGCCAACCTCGCCGCGCGCAAGCTGGTGGGCGACGGCAAGCGGCTGGAAGGCCAGGCCTTCGACGCGTTGCTGGACGAGATGCCCGACGCGCTGCGCGAGGCGCTGGCGCGCGGCGGCGACGGCATGTTCACGGTCGGCGACGCGGACGAGGAGGACATCTTCCACCTCGCGCGCCGCGACTTCCGCCTCAACGGCCGCCACCACGAGCTGATCCTGCTGCGCCAGCTGACCGCCGAGCTGCGCCGGCAGGAAGTGCAGACCTGGAAGAAGGTGATCCGGGTGATCAGCCACGAGCTCAACAACTCGCTGGCGCCGATCGCCTCGCTCGCCCACTCCGGCGCGGAGCTGCTGCGCCGCGGCCAGCACGAGCGGCTGCCGAACGCGCTGGCGACGATCGAGGAGCGCGCGCGCCACCTCGAGGGCTTCATCCGCGACTACGCGCGCTTCGCCAAGCTGCCGGCGCCGCGCACCGCGAGCATCCCGTGGGCGCGCTTCGTCGCGCAGCTGCGCGCGCAGGTCGAGTTCGTCGCCGAGGGCGCGATCGACGACCACGTCGGCCGCTTCGACGCCGCGCAGATGGAGCAGGCACTGCTGAACCTGCTCAAGAACGCGCACGAGTCGGGCTCGCCGCCGGAAGAGGTGCGGCTGGTCCTGCGCAGGCTGGCGGCCGGCTGGCGCATCGACGTGCTCGACCGCGGCAGCGGCATGAACGAGGCGGTGCTGGCCAACGCGCTGCTGCCGTTCTACTCGACCAAGCGCCACGGCACCGGCCTCGGCCTCGCGCTCGCGCGCGAGATCGCCGAGGCGCACGGCGGCCGCATCGCGCTGGTCAACCGCGACGGCGGCGGGCTCGGCGTGAGCATCACCCTGCCGGACTGAAGGCGACGCGTCAGACCTTCGGCTTCTTTTTCGGGCGCTGCCAGCCCGGGATCGTGGCCTGCCGCCCGCGCGCGATGGTCAGCTCGCCGTCCGGCGCGTCGCGGGTGATCACCGAGCCGGCGCCGATGGTGGCGTGGCGGCCGATCGTGACCGGCGCGACCAGCGCCGCGTTGGAGCCGATGAAGGCGCCGTCGCCGATCGTCGTGGTCCACTTGTTGGCGCCGTCGTAGTTGCAGGTGATGGTGCCGGCGCCGACGTTGACGCCGCTGCCGACCACCGCGTCGCCGAGATAGGTCAGGTGGTTGGCCTTGCTGCCGACGCCGAGCCGGGCGTTCTTGGTTTCAACGAAGTTGCCCACGTGCACGCCGTCGGCCAGCACCGTGCCCGGCCGCAGCCGCGCGAACGGGCCGATCTGGACCGCGCCTTCCGTGCGCGCGCCCTCGAGGTCGCAGTGCGCGCGCACCTCGGTGCCGGGGCCGAGGTCGACGTCGCGCAGGCGGCAGAACGGGCCGACCCGCACGCCGTCGCCGAGCACGACTTCGCCTTCCAGCACCACGTCCACGTCCAGCTCGACGTCGCGGCCGGCGCGCACGCTGCCGCGCACCTCGACCCGCGCCGGATCGGCCACCCGCACGCCCTGCGCGCACAGCGCGCGCACCGCGCGCAGCTGGAAGGCGCGCTCGAGCTGGGCGAGCTGCCACGGATCGTTGGCGCCCTCGGTCTCGACCGGATCGGCGACGGTCACGATCTCGGCGGCGTTGAATTCGTCGGCCGCCATCGCGAACACGTCGGTCAGGTAGTACTCACCCTGCGCGTTGTCGTTGCGCAACGCGTCCAGCCAGCGCCGCAGCGCGTTGGCGTCGGCGGCGATCACGCCGGTGTTGACCACGCGGATCCGCTGCTGCTCGGCGTCCGCGTCCTTGTGTTCGACGATGCGCGCGACCCGGCCCTCGGCGTCGCGCACGATGCGGCCGTAGCCGAACGGCTCGGGCAACTCCGCCGCAAGCACCGCCAGCAGCCCCGGCGCATCGAGCAGCGAACGCAGCGTGGCCGGCGTCAGCAGCGGCACGTCGCCGTACAGCACCAGCACCCGCGCGCCGTCCGGAACGGCGGGCATCGCCTGCTGCACCGCATGGCCGGTGCCCAGTTGTTCGGCCTGCTCGGCCCAGGTGATGTCGTCGTCGCCGGCGAACGCGCCGCGCACCTGGTCGCCGCCGTGGCCATGCACCACGTGCAGGCCGGCGGGACCGAGCGCGCGCGCCGCGTACAGCACGTGCGCGAGCATCGGCCGCCCGGCGATCTTCTGCAGCACCTTCGGCAGCGCCGAACGCATGCGCTTGCCTTCGCCGGCGGCGAGGACGATGACGTGCAGCGTGTCGCTCATGGGCGTTCCGGGGCCTTCGGGAAGTCGTCCGATTCTAGCCAAGCCCCCTGTTAGGATGCGCGCGTGCTCAACCCCGCCGCCTTGCGCCAGCCGACGCAACTCCTTCCCCGCACGCTGGCCTGGGCCGGCGTCGGCCTGCTCGGCGTGGGCTTCGCCACCCATGCGCTGTGGCGGGAACTGCCGACCAAGCCGTTCGCGCAGGGCCTGGCGCTGGCCGCGCTCGCCGCCGCGGCGGCGTGGGGCCTGCGGCGCGCGTTGCGCCGGCCCTGGGCCGAGACGCTGGGATGGGTGTGGCTGGCGGCGCTGGTCCTGATGACCGGACTCACGCCGGCGCTGGCGGTCGCGCTGCTGATCGCTGCCGCGCTCGGCGTCGGCACCCTCGTCACCGGTGCCGATCGCCCCGGCGCTGGCGTGGTCACGGGCATGGCGCTGATCGCCGGCGTGCTCGGCTGGCTGCTGCCGTTGCCGCTGCACCACGGCTGGAGCGATACCGCGCTGCTGCTCGCGCTGGTCGTGCTGCGCCGGCGCGCACTGGCCGTGTCCTGGTCGACGGTCCGCGCGCGCTGGCGCGAGGCCGTCGCGAGCGCGCCGGTGGCCGCCGCCTGCGCGGTGATGCTGCTTGGCCTGGCCTCCGCCGGCGCCTGGCTGCCGACGATGCAGTTCGACGATCTCGCCTACCACCTCGGCCTGCCCTGGCAGCTGATGGAGCACGCGCGCTACCTGCCAGATCCGGCCGACCAGGTGTGGGCGCTCGCCCCGTGGGCGGGCGACGTGCTGCAGGCGGTGCCGCAGCTGATCACGCGGCAGGAGGCGCGCGGCGCGCTCAACGTCGCCTGGCTGCTGGCCGCGGCCGGCGGCCTGTACCGGGTGGCTACGCTGCTCGACGCCGACGCCGCCGCGCGCTGGACCGCGGTCGCCTGCTACGCCAGCCTGCCGCTGGTCGCGGCCCTGCTCGGCGGCATGCAGACCGAGACACCGGCGATCGCCGTCACCGTGTGGCTGCTGGCGCTGGCGCTGGAGAACCCGGGCCGGCGCGCGCTGCTGGCCGCGGCCCTGCTGTACGGCCTGCTGTGGGCGCTCAAGCCGATGCACGGCTTCGCCGCGGCGCCGCTGTGGCTGTGGGCGCTGTGGCGCCAGCGCGGCGTGCTGGATGCGCGCCTGGCGGGCGTGCTCGCGGCGCTGGTGTTCGCCATCGGAGGCGCCAGCTACACCTATGCCTGGCTGCGCACCGGCAACCCGGTGCTGCCGCTGCTCAACGACGTCTTCCGCTCGCCGTACTTCCCGCCGCGCGCGATCGGCGACGCGCGCTGGGCGACGGGCTTCGATCCGGTCCTGCCATGGCGAATCAGCTTCGACACCGGCCGCTACCTCGAAAGCTGGAACGGCGGCTTCGGTTTCGCGCTGGTGGTGTTCGCCGGCGCGTGGCCGCTGGCGCTCGCCGACCGCCGCACGCGCGCGCCGGCGGCCTGCGCCAGCCTGGCGGTCGCGTTGCCGCTGGCGGTCGTGCAATACGCGCGCTACACGATGCCGGGGCTGGTGGCGCTGCTGCCGATGCTGGTCGTGGCGCTGCACGCGCGCCTGCCGCTGGTGCAGGCCAGCGCGATCGCGGGGTTGCTGTGCGCGGCCAACCTGGCCTTCCAGGGCAACGCCAACTGGATCCTGCACACCGGCGGCATCGCCCGCAGCGTCGGCGCGCTGGGTCGCGAAGCGCCGCTGTTCGCGCGCTACGCCCCGGAGCGCGCGCTGGTCGCCGCGTTGCGCGACGCAGAAGGCCCGTCGCGCCCGGTGCTGCTGCTGGACCCCGAAACGCCCGCGCATGCGGAACTGGCCGGCCGCGGCCGCACCACCGCCTGGTACTCCCCCCGCTGGCAGGCGGACGCGCGCCAGGCCGACGCCGACGCCAGCGGCGCCGCCTGGGCACGCCTGCTGCGCGCGCGCGGCGTGGGCGAAGTGATCCTGCGCCCGGCGGTGCTGACGCCCGCGCAGCGCGCGGGGCTGCAACGCGCCGGCGCCCGCCGCCAGGCGGCGGTCGGCGCGGCCGAGTGGTGGACCCTGCCGGAGGGCGGCGCATGAGCCTCGGCCGGCACGCCCGCCACTACCTGCTGATCGGCCTGCTGCAGTGGCTGGTGGACTGGGGCGTGATGGTCCTGCTCAGCCACTGGATGGCGGTCGAGCCGGCCAACATCGCCGGCCGCGTCTGCGGCGCGCTGCTGGGCTACTGGCTCAACGGCAAGCTGACCTTCGCCGGCGAGGACACCGCGATCGGACGCACCCAGCTGACCCGCTTCGTGCTGATGTGGCTGGGCACGACCACGATCAGCACCTGGTCGATGGGCGCGATCGACGACCACCTCGGCCTGGTCTGGGCGCGCTGGGCGAAGCCGGCGGTGGAGTTCGGCCTCGGCGTGGTCGGTTTCCTGCTGTCGCGGCACTGGGTGTACAAGCAGTAGCCTCGACCCGGAACCGCCATCGCAACGAAAAACGCCGGCGCGAGGCCGGCGTTTTCCTTTCTGTGCCGCGAAACCTCAGTGCTTGAGGTTCTTGCGCAGGCGCTCCAGCGCCTGCAGCTGCGCGGTGACCTCGGCGAGGCGCGCCTGCGCCTCGGCGACTTCCATCGCCTCGCCGCGGCGGGCGAGGATGCGCTCCGCCTCTTCCTTGGCCGCGCGCACCGACGCCTCGTCGATGTCCTCGGCGCGGATCGCGGTGTCGGCCAGCACGGTCACCACCTGCGGCTGCACCTCGAGGATGCCGCCCGAAATGGCGAAGTCGAGCTGCTCGCCGCCGGGCACGGTGACCACGACCTTGCCGGGCTTGAGCCGGGTGATCAGCGGCGCGTGGCGCGGCGCGATGCCGAGCTCGCCGAGCTCGCCGGTGACGACGACGAGCTCCGCCTCGCCGCGGAAGATCTCCGCCTCGGCGCTGACGATGTCGCAACGGATTGTGGCTGCCATCTGCTATTCCCGAATCGGTAACCGGTAGCCGGGAGCCGGCAACCGGAAAGGCGGGCGGTTTTCCGGCTACCGGTTACCGGCTGCCGGCTTCCCGCCCTCAGGCGGCGACCTTCTTGCCCTTCTCGATCGCCTCGTCGACGCTGCCGACCATGTAGAACGCCTGCTCGGGCAGGTAGTCCAGCTCGCCGTCGACGATCATCTTGAAGCCGCGGATGGTTTCCTTCAGCGGCACGTACTTGCCGGGCGAGCCGGTGAAGACTTCCGCCACGTGGAACGGCTGCGAGAAGAAGCGCTCGATCTTGCGCGCGCGGGCCACGGCCAGCTTGTCCTCTTCGGACAGCTCGTCCATGCCCAGGATCGCGATGATGTCCTTGAGCTCCTTGTACTTCTGCAGCGTCGCCTGCACCCGGCGCGCGGTCTCGTAGTGCTCGTTGCCGATCACGTTCGGATCGAGCTGGCGCGAGGTCGAGTCGAGCGGGTCCACCGCCGGGTAGATGCCCAGCGAGGCGATGTTGCGCGACAGCACGACGGTCGCGTCGAGGTGGGCGAAGGTGGTCGCGGGCGACGGGTCGGTCAGGTCGTCCGCGGGCACGTACACGGCCTGGATCGAGGTGATCGAGCCGGTCTTGGTCGAGGTGATGCGCTCCTGCAGCACGCCCATTTCCTCGGCCAGGGTCGGCTGGTAGCCCACCGCCGACGGCATGCGGCCGAGCAGCGCGGACACCTCGGTGCCGGCCAGGGTGTAGCGGTAGATGTTGTCGACGAACAGCAGCACGTCGCGACCCTTGCCGGTGGCCGGGTCCTTGTCGTCGCGGAAGTACTCCGCCATGGTCAGGCCGGTGAGCGCGACGCGCAGGCGGTTGCCCGGCGGCTCGTTCATCTGGCCGTACACCATCGCCACCTTGTCGAGGACGTTGGAGTCCTTCATCTCGTGGTAGAAGTCGTTGCCCTCGCGGGTACGCTCGCCCACGCCGGCGAACACCGACAGGCCCGAGTGCTGCTTGGCGATGTTGTTGATCAGCTCCATCATGTTGACGGTCTTGCCGACGCCGGCGCCGCCGAACAGGCCGACCTTGCCGCCCTTCGCGAACGGGCACATCAGGTCGATGACCTTGATCCCGGTCTCGAGCAGCTCGTTGGCCGCGGCCTGCTCCTCGTAGGTCGGCGCCGCGCGATGGATTTCCCAATGGTCGGCGGCCTGCACGGGGCCCGCCTCGTCGATCGGGTTGCCGAGCACGTCCATGATCCGGCCCAGGGTGCCGGTGCCGACCGGCACCGAGATCGCGCGGCCGGTGTTCTCGGCGATCAGGTTGCGCTTCAGGCCGTCGGTCGAGCCGAGCGCGATCGAGCGGACCACGCCGTCGCCGAGCTGCTGCTGCACTTCCAGCGTGATGTCGGTGCCCTGCACCTTCAGCGCGTCATAGACCTTCGGCACGCTCTCGCGCGGGAATTCGACGTCGACGACGGCGCCGATGATCTGGACGACCTTGCCCTGGTTTGCCATTTGAGTTGCTCCGGTAACATCTTTTGTCTGTGGCGGCATGGACGCGTCCCGCCGGACCTGGTTTCGGGAACCGGGAAAGCGCGTCTTCGCTGCTTTCCGGCTACCGATTGCCGGCTACCGGCCTGCATCACACTGCTGCCGCGCCGCCCACGATTTCCGAGATTTCCTGGGTGATCGCCGCCTGCCGCGCCTTGTTGTAGACGAGGTTGAGGGTGCCGATCAGCTTGGTCGCGTTGTCGCTCGCCGCCTTCATCGCGACCATGCGCGCGGCGTGCTCGGAGGCGACGTTCTCCAGCACCGCCTGGTACACCAGCGACTCGATGTAGCGGGTCAGCACGTGCTCGAGCACGGTCTGCGCGTCCGGCTCGTACAGGTAGTCCCAGTCGTGGCGCGCGACCTGCGTGTCCGACGCCGGCAGCGGCAGCAGCTGGTCGAAGGTCGCGCGCTGGGTCATGGTGTTGACGAAGTCGTTGTAGACCAGGAACACCTTGTCCGCGCTGCCGGCGCTGTAGGCGTCCAGCATCACCTTGATCACGCCGACCAGCTGCTCCAGCCGCGGCACGTCGCCGAGATGGGTCACGGTCGCCAGCATGTTGACCTTGATCCGGCGGAAGAACACCGAGGCCTTCTGGCCGATGGTGACGATGTCGACCTCGACGCCCTGCTCGTGCCACTGGCGGATCTCGCCGAGCAGCTTGCGGAACAGGTTGTTGTTGAGGCCGCCGGCCAGGCCGCGGTCGGACGACACCACGATGTAGCCGACCCGCTTCACTTCCTCGCGCTGGACGAGGTAGGGATGCCGGTACTCGGAATTCGCCTGCGCCAGGTGGCCGATGACCTGCTTCATCGCCCGCGCGTACGGGCGCGAAGCCTTCATCCGGTCCTGCGCCTTGCGGATCTTGGAGGCAGAGACCATCTCCAGCGCGCGCGTCACCTTGCGGGTGTTCTGCACGCTCTTGATCTTGGTCTTGATTTCGCGTCCGCCGGCCATGTGTCTCGCTCGCTTGCTTGCTGGACGGGGACCGCGACAGCCGCGGCCCCCCGTTCGCCATCAGGGCTTGGGCTCAGAACGAGCCGGTCGCCTTGAACTCCTCGATGCCCTTCCTGAACGCCGCCTCGAACTCGTCGTTCCAGTCGCCCGAGGCGTTGATCTTCTCCATCAGCGCGCCGGCGGTGTTGTCGAGGTGGGCGTGCAGGCCCTGCTCGAAGGCGCCGATCTTCGCGACCGGCACGTCGTCCATGTAGCCCTTGTCGACCGCGTAGATGGACAGCGCCTGGTGCGCGACCGACATCGGCGCGTACTGCTTCTGCTTCATCAGCTCGGTGACGCGCTGGCCGCGCTCGAGCTGCTTGCGGGTGGCGTCGTCCAGGTCCGAGGCGAACTGCGCGAACGCAGCCAGTTCGCGGTACTGGGCGAGCGCGATGCGGATGCCGCCCGACAGCTTCTTCATGATCTTGGTCTGCGCCGCGCCACCCACGCGCGACACCGAGATGCCGGCGTTCACGGCCGGGCGGATGCCGGCGTTGAACAGGTCGGTCTCGAGGAAGATCTGGCCGTCGGTGATCGAGATCACGTTGGTCGGCACGAACGCCGAGACGTCGCCGGCCTGGGTCTCGATGATCGGCAGCGCGGTCAGCGAGCCGGTCTTGCCCTTGACGGCGCCGTTGGTGAACTTCTCGACGTACTCCTCGGACACGCGCGCGGCGCGCTCGAGCAGGCGGCTGTGCAGGTAGAACACGTCGCCCGGATACGCCTCGCGGCCCGGCGGGCGGCGCAGCAGCAGCGAGATCTGGCGGTAGGCCACGGCCTGCTTGGACAGGTCGTCGTAGATGATCAGCGCGTCTTCGCCGCGGTCGCGGAAGTACTCGCCCATCGCGCAGCCGGCGTAGGCGGCGATGTACTGCATCGCGGCCGACTCGGACGCCGAGGCGGCGACGACCGTGGTGAACGCCATCGCGCCGTGCTCCTCGAGCTTGCGCACGATGTTGGCGATGGTCGAGTTCTTCTGGCCGATGGCGACGTAGATGCACTTCACGCCGCTGTTCTTCTGGTTGATGATCGCGTCGATCGCCACCGCGGTCTTGCCGGTCTGGCGGTCGCCGATGATCAGCTCGCGCTGGCCGCGGCCGATCGGGATCATCGAGTCGATCGCCTTGTAGCCGGTCTGCACCGGCTGCGACACCGACTTGCGCCAGATCACGCCGGGGGCGATGGTTTCCACCGGCGAGCTGACCGCGGCGTTGACCGGGCCCTTGCCGTCGATCGGCTCGCCCAGCGCGTTGACCACGCGGCCGAGCAGCTCCGGACCGACCGGCACCTCGAGGATGCGGCCGGTGGTCTTGGCGACGTCGCCCTCGCGCAGGTGCTCGTAGTCGCCCAGGACGACGGCGCCGACCGAGTCGCGCTCCAGGTTCAGCGCCAAGGCATAGGTGTTGCCTGGCAGCTCGATCATTTCGCCCTGCATCACGTCGGCGAGGCCGAAGATGCGCACGATGCCGTCGGACACCGCGGTGACGGTCCCTTCGTTGCGCGCTTCGGCGGCGAGACCGACCTTCTCGATGCGGCTCTTGATCAGTTCGCTGATTTCGGACGGGTTGAGCGTGGTGGTAGCCATGTCGTTTCCTTGGTCGTGCGCCGCGACCGCGGCGCCCGGGTTTGCTTGTGTGCGAAGCGGGCGTCAGCCCGCGAGCGCGCCCTGCAGGCGTTCGAGCTTGCCGCGCAGCGAGCCGTCGATGACGACGTCGCCGGCGTCGATCACCGCGCCGCCGATCAGCGCCGGATCCACCGCGGTCTCGACCTCGACGTCGCGGCCGAAGCGGCGGCGCAGCGCTTCCTTCAGCTTGTCGAGCTCGCCCGCCGGCAGTTCCGCCGCCGAGGTCACCCGCGCCTTGACCACGCGCTCGGCCTCGGCGCGCAGCTCCTCGTACAGGCCGGCGATCTCCGGCAGCAGCGCGAGGCGGCCGTTGTCGGCCAGCATGGCGAGGAAGCGGCCGAAGCTTTCGCCCGCGTCCTGCGGCGCCAGCAGCATCACCGCGTTGTCGGCGGTCAGGCGCGGATCGCCCAGCAGCGCCGACACCCGCGGATCCGCGGCGACGCGCGCGGCGAAGCCCAGCGCCTGCGACCACGCCGGGAAGGCGCGTTCGTCACGCGCGACCGCGAAGGCGGCGCGCGCGTAGGGACGGGCAAGGGTCAGGGCCTGGCTCACGTCAGATCTCCGCGGCCAGCTCGTCCAGCAGCGCCTTGTGCGCGTTCTGGTCGATTTCGCGGCGCAGCAGCTTCTCGGCGCCGGCGACCGCCAGCGTCGACACCTGGCGACGCAGGTCCTCGCGCGCGCGGTTGGCGGCGGCGGCGATCTCGGCCTCGGCCAGCGCCTTCTGGCGGTTGGCCTCGGCGATCGCCTCGTTCTTGGCGGCCTCGACGATCTGGTTCGCGCGCTGGTGGGCCTGGTCGATGATCTCGTTGGCCTTCACCCGCGCCTCGCGCAGCGCCTCGTTGACCTTGTCCTGCGCCTGCGCCAGGTCCTTCTGGCTGCGGTCGGCGGCGGCGAGGCCCTCGGCGATCTTCTGCTGGCGCTCCTCGATCGCACCGATGATGTGCGGCCAGCCGAATTTCATCACCAGCCAGGCGACCGCGAAGAACGCGAGGCCCTGAATGACGAGAGTGAGGTTGGGTAGCATGGGGCTTGCTCCTGGTGCCGGCGGCGCGCGGCCGCCGGCGATGCCTGAATCCGTGCGTGCGAGCCCGGCGCTTAGCCGGTGATCTGCGCCAGCAGCGGGTTGGCGAACAGCAGCAGCAGCGCGATCGCGACGCCGATCATCGGCACGGCGTCGAGCAGGCCGGCGACGATGAACATCTTGGTCTGCAGCATCGGGGTCAGCTCCGGCTGGCGCGCCGAACCCTCGAGGAACTTGCCGCCGAGGATGGCGAAACCGATCGCGGTGCCGAGGGCGCCGAGGCCGATCAGCAGGCCGGCCGCGATGACGGTGAACTTCAGCACTTCAGCGATGAGGGCAGCGTTTTCCATGGTCTACTCCGGTTGGATCTGGTGCGTTGCGTGCAACGGGTGGAAGGGAAAGGGGATCAGTGGCTCTCGGCCGACATGCTGAGGTAGACGATCGTCAGCATCATGAAGATGAACGCCTGCAGGGTGATGATCAGCACGTGGAACGCGGTCCACGCGAAGCCGGAGAACAGCTGCGCGCCGCCCATCACCCAGGTGCCGACGTTGGCGAGCGAGGAGCCCAGCGTCATCAGCGCGATCAGGATGAAGATCAGCTCGCCGGCGTACATGTTGCCGAACAGTCGCAGCGACAGGCTGAGCGGGCGCACGCCTTCCTCGATCACGCGCAGCAGCAGGTTGGCCGGCGCCAGCAGGATCTTTCCGACGGTGCCGTGCGCGTGGAACGGGGCGGTGAAGATTTCCTTGGTGAAGCCGCCGAGGCCCTTGTGGCCGATGCCGAACACCTGGATCAGCAGGAACACCGCCAGCGACAGGCCGAAGGTGGTGTTGAGGTCGGCGGTGGGCACCACGCGCAGGTAGGCGTGGGCGGGGTCGTGGCCCGCGGCCTCGTGGCCGGCGGCCCACATCCAGGGCAGCAGGTCGACCGGCACCATGTCCATGAAGTTCATCAGGAACACGAGGCAGAAGATCGTGATCGACAGCGGCGCGATCAGCTTGCTGCGGCCGTGGAAGGTCTCGCGCACGAGGCCGTCCACGAAACCGACGATGATCTCGACGAAGGCCTGGAACTTGCCGGGCACGCCCGGCGTCGCCTTGCGCGCGGCGCGCAGGAAGAAGAACAGGAACAGCAGCGACAGCACCAGGGTGAACACCAGCGTGTCCACGTTCAAGGTCATGAACGCGCCATCGCCGACCTTCACCTGCAGGTGGTGCAGGTGGTGGTTGATGTATTCGGTGGAGTTCGCGCCCGAGGCGGTTTCTTCAACGCTCACGTGTCAATTCCGCTGCCGTTTTGCACCACGCAGATTCAGACCCAGCAGGTAGGCCACGAGGGCCACCGCCACTCCCACCACCACCGGCAGCGGCGGCAGGCGCCAGGCTCCCAGTGCGACCGCAAGCACCGCCACCACCACCGCCCACTTGCCCAGCACCCCCAGCAGGAGGCGGGCGAAGGCGGCGCGTGCCGGCTGGATGCCGCCGGCGAACGACACCGTCGCCGCCAGCGCATGCCCTGCCGCCATGGCCAGCCCGCCGGCCAGGACGCCCAGTGCCGGACGCGCTCCCTGCAGGAGGAAGGCGCCTGCCACCAGGCCCACCGTGGCGATCTCGACGGCCACCGCGCGCGCTGCTGCGCTGCGACCTGCGGCGATGGGATCGTGCACGGCGGTTGGGTTGGCGTGAGGGGTGGCCGGAACGCTCGGCGAAAGCGGCCCTGCGAATCCGGAAAAGTATAGCAGTGGCCCGGATTTGCGGGCAACCGCCGCGGGCCGCCCAGCGAGGTGCGCCGGCACTGCGGCGGGCCGGTCCCCGTTCATGGAACCTTTGCCGGAAGGCCGGGTCATTGCCCTTGCCGTCCCGTTTCCTCGTCGCCCGGAACGGCAGCCCTGGGAAGCCCCGACCGGACCGGCCGGGGCTTCTTTTTTTGCCGGCATCTCCGGCCCGTCCAGCCTGGACGGACTCAGCCCTTCTTCGGCAGGTAGAGGTCAGTGATCGTGCCTTCGTAGGCCTCGGCCGCCATGCCGACGGATTCGCTCAGGGTCGGATGCGGGTGGATGGTGTGGCCGATGTCGGCCGCTTCCGCGCCCATCTCGATCGCCAGCGCGACCTCGGCGATCAGGTCGCCCGCGTGCGGGCCGACGATGCCGCCGCCGAGCACGCGGTGGGTCGCTGCGTCGAACACCAGCTTGGTGAAGCCCTCGGTGCGGCCGATGCCGATCGCGCGGCCGGACGCGGCCCACGGGAACTTGCCGACGCCGACCTCGAGCCCCTTCGCCTTCGCCTCGCTTTCGGTGACGCCGACCCAGGCGATCTCCGGATCGGTGTAGGCCACCGACGGGATCACCCGCGCGACCCATTCGCGTTTCTCGCCGGCGGCGACCTCCGCGGCGAGCTTGCCCTCGTGGGTCGCCTTGTGCGCCAGCATCGGCTGGCCGACCAGGTCGCCGATCGCGAACACGTGCGGCACGTTGGTGCGCATCTGCGCGTCGACCGCGATGAAGCCGCGCTCGCCGACCTGCACGCCGGCCTTCTCCGCATCGAGCGTGTTGCCGTTGGGAACGCGGCCGACCGCGACGAGCACGCGGTCGTAGAGCTTGCCAGCGGGCTGGCTCTCGCCCTCGAAGGTGCAGGCGATGCCGTTCTTCTGCGCCTTCGCCTCGACGACCTTGGTCTTCAGGTGCACGGCGACGCCCTGCTGCTTCAGGCGCTGGGCGAGCGGACGCACGAGGTCGGCGTCGGCGCCAGGCATCAGTTGCGCGGCGAGCTCGACCACCGTCACCTCGCTGCCGAGCGCGCGGTACACCGTCGCCATCTCCAGGCCGATGATGCCGCCGCCGACCACCAGCAATTTCTTCGGGATGTCGGCGAGCTCGAGCGCGCCGGTCGAATCCATCACCCGCGGATCGTCCCACGGGAAGCCCGGCAGCTTCAGCGACTGGCTGCCGGCGGCGATGATGCAGTGCTCGAAGCGCAGCAGCTGCGTGCCCTTCGCGCCTTCGATCTCCAGCTCGTGCGGCGAGACGAAGCGGGCGCTGCCGGTGACGGTGCGCACCTTGCGCTGCTTCGCCATCGTGGCGAGGCCGCCGGTGAGCTGGCCGACCACCTTGTCCTTGTACGCGCGCAGCTTGTCCAGCGCGATCTTCGGTTTGCCGAAGTCGACGCCGTAGCTGCCGGCGTGCGCGGCCTCGTCGATCACCGCGGCCGCGTGCAGCAGCGCCTTGGAGGGGATGCAGCCGACGTTGAGGCAGACGCCGCCGAGGCTGTCGTAGCGTTCGACCAGCACGGTATCGAGGCCGAGGTCGGCGCCGCGGAAGGCCGCGGTATAGCCGCCGGGGCCGGCGCCGATCACCACCAGCGCGCACTCGATGTCGGCCTGGCGGCCGCTGGCCGGCGCGGCGTCGGCCGCGGGCTGCGCGGGCGACGGGGTGACGGGTGGCGCCTTGCCGCCTGCGTCACCGTCGCCTTTGCTCCCTCTCCCGCTCGCGGGAGAGGGTTGGGGTGAGGGTGCGGCTTTCGCGGACGCAGGTTGCGCCTTGCCCCCATCCCCGCCTTCCCCCGCTGGCGCTGGGGAAGGAGAAGAGCCCTCGCCTTCCAGCACCGCGATCACCGTGCCCTCGCGCACGCTGTCGCCGACCTTGACCTTCAGCTCGACCAGCTTGCCGGCGGCGGTCGACGGCACTTCCATCGTCGCCTTCGCCGACTCCAGCGTAATCAACCCCTGGTCCACCGCGACGGTGTCGCCGGGCGCGACCAGCACCTCGATCACCGGCACGTCCTCGTGGCCGCCGATGTCGGGGACCCTGACCTCGATGCACTCTGCCATGGCCGCGCCTCCGTTACAGCAGCGCCCGGCGCATGTCGCCGAGCAGCTGCGCGAGGTAGGCGGTGAAGCGCGCGGCGGCGGCGCCGTCGATCACCCGGTGGTCGTAGCTGAGCGACAGCGGCAGCACCAGCCGCGGTTCGAACTTCTCGCCGTTCCAGACCGGCTTCATGGCCGACTTCGACACGCCGAGGATCGCCACTTCCGGCGCGTTGACGATCGGCGTGAAGGACGTGCCGCCGATGCCGCCGAGCGAGCTGATCGAGAAGCAGCCCCCCTGCATGTCGCCCGGCGACAGTTTGCCCTCGCGCGCCTTCGCCGCGAGCTCGGCGGTTTCCTGCGCGATTTCCAGCACGCCCTTGCGGTCGCAGTCGCGGATCACCGGCACCACCAGCCCGTTCGGGGTGTCGGCGGCGAAGCCGATGTGGAAGTACTGCTTCAGCACCAGGGTCGCGCCGTCGGCGTCGAGCGAGGCGTTGAAGGTCGGGAACTTCTGCAGCGCCGACACCGAGGCCTTGATCAGGAACGCCAGCAGGGTGAGCTTGGCCGCGTTGCCCTTGGCGATGGCTTTCGCGTGTTCCTCGTTGAGGGCGACGCGCAGCGCCTCCAGCTCGGTGATGTCGGCGTCGTCGTGCTGGGTGACGTGCGGGATCATCGCCCAGTTGCGCGCGAGGTTGGCGCCGGACAGCTTCTGGATCCGGGTCAGCTCGCGGGTTTCCACCGGGCCGAACTTCGCGAAGTCGACCTTCGGCCACGGCAACAGGTTGAGGCCACCGCCCCCGGCCGTCGCGGCCGCCGGCGCGCCGCCCTGCAGCGCGCGCTTGACGAACTGCTGCACGTCCTCGCGGGTGATGCGGCCGCCGCGTTCGCTGCCCTGCACCTGCATCAGATCCACGCCGAGCTCGCGCGCGAACAGGCGCACCGCCGGGCTCGCGTACGGCACCTTGTCCGGCAGCACCGCGTCGGCCTCGAAGCGCACCGCCGGCTGCCCGGCGCCGAGCGCGCCGGCGTGGCTGCCGGTGGCGGCCTGCTGCGCGATCGACGCCTCGGCGAGGCGGTCGGGCTGCTTCGGCACCTGCGTCGGCGCGACCTCGGCGCCGGTCTCGGCGCTGCGCACCTGCTGCGCCGGCGCCTGCGGCTCGGCGCGCGGCGGCGCGGCGTCCTGCTTCGGCGGCGCCGATTCGGCCGGTGCCGCGGCCTTGGCATCGTCGTCCCCGGCTTCGATCAGCGCGACCACGCTGCCCTGCGCGACGGTGTCGCCGACCTTGACCTTCAGCTCGCGCACGATGCCGCCGAAGGGCGCCGGCACCTCCATCGTCGCCTTTGCCGACTCCAGCGTGATCAGGCCCTGGTCGGGCGCGATGCGGTCGCCGACCGCGACCAGCACCTCGATCACCGGCACGTCGTCGTGGCCGCCGATGTCGGGGACGCGCGCTTCCTTCAGTTCGGCCATGGGGGGACTCCGGCGATGCAGGGGAACGCCTATTGTGGCCGTGCGCGACCACGCGCGCCAACGCACGCCGCCGGATGGAACCCGCACGCCGGGTTCCGGCGGGTCACGCCTCCTTCACCGCGCCGGTCCCGGGGGCGCCGGCGTTCACGCCCACCGCCGCGCGCCGCCGCTACGGTGCGGCCATGCCCGAGGGCCCGTCCATCGTCATCCTCAGGGAGGAGGCGGCGAAGTTCGCCGGCAAGCGGGTCCGCGCCGCCTCCGGCAACAGCCGCCAGGACATCCAGCGCCTGGCCGGCCAGCGCCTGCGCGCCGTGTGCAGCTGGGGCAAGCACTTCCTGCTCGCGTTCGACGGCTTCGCCGTGCGGATCCATTTCATGCTGTTCGGGCGCTGGGCGGTGGACGCGCGGCGGGAGAACGCGAACCCGCGCCTGAGCCTCGCCTTCGACAACGGCGAGCTCAACCTCTACGCCTGCTCGGTGCGCTTCATCGAGGGCGAACTGGACGACGCCTACGACTGGAGCGGCGACGTGATGGCCGACGCCTGGGACCCGGCCAGGGCACGGCGCAAGCTCAAGGCGCATCCGGACCTGCTCGCTGCCGACGCGCTGCTGGAGCAGGAGATCTTCGCGGGGGTCGGCAACATCATCAAGAACGAGGTGCTGTGGCGGATCCGGGTGCATCCGGAGAGCACGATCGGCGCGCTGCCGCCGCGCAAGCTCGGCGAGCTGGTCAGGCAGGCGCGCGAATACAGCTTCGACTTCCTCGCCTGGAAGAAGGCCTTCGTGCTGAAGAAGCACTACCAGGTGCACACGAAGCAGTACTGCCCGCGCGACGGCGCCCGCCTGAGCTACCGCAAGGAACTGGGCGAGAAGCGCCGGCACGCGTTCTTCTGCGAGGAATGCCAGGTGCTGTATCGCGCGGCCGGGATGGACGTGGCGAAGGCCGCGAAAGCCGCCGGGCCCGAGAAGGCGGCCAGACCCGAAAAGACTCCGAAAGCCGCGAAAGCCGCGAAACCCGCGAAGCCCGCGAAGGCCGCGAAAGCCGCGAAGCCCGCGAAAGCCGCCAAACCGGCGAAGACGCCGAAACCCGCAAAGGCCCCGGCGAAGGCAGCCAGGGTCCGCAAGTCCGCCGCAAAAGCCAGGCCGGCCAGCGCACCGCGCGCCACCTCGCGCGCCCGTCCCGTCCCCAACTAGGGATGCTCCGCCTCCGCGTGCACCCGCTCGCGGCGCAGCAGGTACAGGCCGCTGGCGACAATGATGCTGGCACCGACCCAGGTGACGGCGTCCGGCAGGGTGTGCCACAGCAGCAGGTCGAACAGCACGCCCCACACCAGCGCGGTGTATTCCAGCGGCGCCAGCAGCGACGCTTCGCCGAGGCGGAACGCGGCGGTGATCGCGTACTGCCCGATCGCGCCGGAGATGCCGACGCCGAGCACCAGCCAGCCGTGCTCGGCGCGCACCGGTACCCAGTCGGGCAGCGCGATCGCGCCCGAGCCGAGCGCCATCAGCACCAGCAGCCACACCACCATCGCCTGGTTGCTGTCGGTGCGCGCCAGCCAGCGCACGGTGATCGCGCTGATCGCGTACATCAGCGCCGCCAGCAGCACCATCAGCGCCGCCATCCCGAACACGCCGTCGCCGCGTGGCCGCAGCAGCACCAGCACGCCGACCAGGCCGACGCCGATCGCGATCCAGCGCCGCGGCCCCACCCGCTCGCCGAGCAGCGGCACCGACAACGCGGTGATCAGCAGCGGGGCGACGAAGAAGATCGAGTAGGTCGTCGACAGCGGCAGCGTGCGCAGCGCATAGACGAAGGACGCCATCATCGCCACGCCGATCGCGCCACGCAGCAGGTGCAGCGACCAGCGCACCCGCAGCAGCGCGCGGCCGCCGACGCTGGCCACTGCCCAGACCAGCACGAAGGGCAGCGAGGACAGCGCGCGCAGGGTGCCCACCTCGAATGGCGGGTAATGCGCCGACAGCACCTTCAGGCCCGCGTCCATCAGCGCGAAGGTGGCCACCGCGACCAGCATGGTGACCATCGCCCGCAGCGCATGCGGATTGCGTGTCGTCATCGGCCGGCTTCCGCGTCGCAGTAACGCGCGCGGCGCGCGGCCGGCGCGCGCAGGACCTGCGGCAGGTAGTAGTCGAGCAGGTTCGCGGCGAGCGCGCGGTCGGCCTCCGGAATGAGCGGGCCGGCGTCGCGCAGCCAGCCGGCCTTGCAGTCCGCGTCCGTCGCGTCGCCGGCGGCGCAGGCGAGCAGGCCCGCGTAGGCGCCGCGCCAGGCCGCGAACTGCGCGTGCGTCATCGGCGCGCCGTGGCCGGGCACCAGGGTCGCGAACGGCAGCGCGTCGAGCCGTGCCAGCGCCTCGCGCCAGCCTTCCGCGCAGGCGGTGTCCAGCAGCGGCGCCGGCAGGGTGACGAGGTCGCCAGCCAGCAGCGTGCGCGTGGCCGGGTCGTACAGCCAGACGTCACCGCCGCTGACCGCGTTGCGCTCCAGGCCGAGGGTCACCCTGCGCCCGGCGAGCGTGCGCGCGCCGGTGGCGGTCACCGGGCGGGTCGGGAACAGCCGCGCGCCGGCGTCGATGCGCGCGATCTCCTCGCGCCAGCCGGCGGCATCGGCGCTGCCGTCCGGCGCCTGCGCGAGCGCGCCCTCGAGCTGCGCGCGATAGTCGGCGAGGAAGCCGCGCATCGCGCCTTCGATCGCGTCGCTGGCGTATACCTCCGCCCGCGGCCATGCGTCGCGCAGCAACGCGTTGCCGGCGACGTGATCCAGGTGCCAGTGGCTGTTGACGATCGCCGCGATGGGCTGCCGCACTTCACGCGCGGCGTCGAGGATGCGTTGCGTGTGCGCCGCATGGCGGCCGCTGTCGAACACGATGAGCCCCTGCGGCGCGCGCAGCAGCACGCTGTTGCCGTCCGGCTGCGCGCCGGCGACGAAGGCGCCGCGCAGCAGCGCGACGTCCGGCGCGACCGTGTCGCCCGGCAGCGGCGCCGCGTCGCGCCGTGGCGCGCACGCGGCGAGCGCGGCCAGCAGCAGCAAGGCAGCATCCTCATCGCGGCGCTCCGGATGGCGGGGGCAGGCGCCCACGCTGCCCTGCGCACCGCGCGCGGGCAATAGGCCGGGCGTCCTGGCGCGCGGCACGGCCTTGCCCGGCTTGCCGGCAGCGCGTGCGCCCGCCGCCCTTCGCTCATCGCGCGTCTCCGGCATCGAACAGCCGCCGGCGGTCGTCGTCGTCCAGCAGCCGCCACGCGCCCGCCGCCAGCCCGTCCAGCCCCAGCCCGCCGACGCGCGGCCGGTGCAGCGCCTCGACGTGGTTGCCGACCGCGGCGAACATCCGCCGCACCTGGTGGTAGCGGCCTTCGGTGAGGGTGAGCCGCGCGTGGCGCGGACCGATCGCCTCCAGCCGCGCCGGCGCCAGCGGCGTGCGCTCCGATTCCAGCAGCAGCGTGCCGCTGGCGAACAGCGCCGCCTCGTCGCCGCGCAGGTCCTGCGCCAGGGTCGCCTCGTAGACCTTCGGCAATTGCGTGCGCGGCGACACGATCCGGTGCAGCAGCGCGCCGTCGTCGGTCATCAGCAGCAGCCCGCTGGTGTCGCGATCGAGCCGGCCGATCGTGGACAGCACCGGCCGGCGCAAGCGGAAGCGCGGCGGCAGCAGGTCGTAGACGACGCGCCCGGGATCGGTGGTGGAACAGGTGTAACCGAGCGGCTTGTGCAGCATCAGCAACATGCCGGGCGCGGGATCCAGCAAGTCGCCGTCCACGCGCACGTCGGCGTGCGCGACCGCGTCGTCGGCGTACAGCACCTCGCCCGCGGCATCGGTGACCCGGCCTTCGCGGAACAGGCGCGCGACTTCCTTGCGGCTGCCGTAGCCGAGGTTGGCGAGCAGCTTCACCAGTTTCATGCCGCGCCCCGGACGGCTTCGACGACCTTGAAGCCGGCTTCCTGCGCGACCGTGCGCACCTGCGCGAAGTGCGCGCCGAGCGCGGCCTCGTACGGCAGGTGGCGGTTGGCGACCAGCCACAGCCGCCCGCGTGGGGCGAGCGCCTGCGCCGCGGCGGCGATGAAGCGCTGGCCGAGCTCGGGGCGGTCGATCCGGTCCTGCGCGTGGAAGGGCGGGTTGCTGACGATCACGTCGTAGCGCCGCGGCAGGCCGGCGGCGACGTCGTGCCAGTGGAAGCCGACCGCCGCACCCGGGGCGTTCGCCGCGAGGTTGGCGCGCGCGAGGTCGAGCGCGCGCGCGTCGGCTTCGTACAGGTCGAGCGCGCGGATGTGCGGGCAGCGCGCCAGCAGCACGCCGGCGAGGAAGCCCCAGCCGGCGCCGAGGTCGGCGGCGTCGCCGGCGAGGTCGTCCGGCAGGTGGCGCGCGAGCAACGCGGAACCGGCGTCCACCCGGTCCCAGGCGAACACCCCGGGGCGGCTGAGCCAGCGTCCCGCGAGGCCGGCCTCGGCCAGGCGCGAATCGGCGAGCGGCCGGGGCGCGTCCAGCGCGCGCCACTCGGCGGCAAGCCCCGCGTCCACGCCACCTGTCGCCGGCTGCGTCCAGTACACCCGGCAATGGTGCTTGGACAGCGCCTGCAGCGGGCCGGCGAGGCGGGCGAGGTCGGCCTGGCCGCTGCGGCCGCCCTCGTCGTTGTGCTGGGCGGCGAGCAGCACGCCGCCGGGCGCGACGCGTTCCAGCGCGCGCGCGAACCAGGCCCGCGCCTCCTCGCGCTGGCGCGGCGGCAGCAGCAGGACCAGCGACCAGCGGCGTTCGTCCGCGTCGTCGTCCGGCGCCACCGCGAAACCGGCGCGGGCGAGCGCGTCGGCCTGCGGCCTGAACGGCTGCACGCAGGCCAGCCCGGGTCGCGGCGCGGCATGCAGCGCCGCGCCTTCTCGCGCGCGCAGGAACAGCGCCCCGTCCGCGGGCCAGCCGACGTGGCCTTCGGCGAGCGGCAGGAACAGGGCGTCGAGGGCGGGATCGGCGGCGGCCATCCGTGAATTCTCGCCCGCTTGACCCCGCAGCCGCGAGCATGGGACGCGGACCGACCGGAGGAGCAGCCAATGCGTGCCTTGTTCGTGGGTGGCCTGGTGGACAACAGCGAACTGGACCTCGACGACGGCGTGCCGCCGACCCACTATCCGCCGAACACCGGCGGCGGCCAGTCGCGCTACCGGCTCTACCAGCTGGGTCTCGATGGCGACCGCGACATCGTCTATGCCGTCTATGCCGCGCCCGATCTCGCCGAGGAGGTCGTGGACCGGATCATCGACGAACGCGACTACCCGCGCCGCTTCGAGGCGACGCCCGCGCCGCCGCCGGCGTAGCGCGAGTCCGCTCCGGCTCGCGCCATGGAGCGGCGAGCGCGCTTCGGAGAAGCACGGGGCAAGCCCCGCTCTGCGCGCAACGCCTGCGTCGCGGCTACGCCTCGGGTGTGGGCGCGTTCGCATCCGGCGGCGCCACGCGCCGGCTCGGTTCCGGCGGCGACGGGTCCGGCACCCGCATCACCGCGTCGATCTCGTCCAGCCAGATGCAGTAGCGGTTGCGGTCGTGCAGGCGGCCATCGTCGAGGTCGGCGTCCAGGTCGAGCACGCCGTTGATGCCCTCGCGGCCGTCGGCGTCGTAGAAGGTCTGCACGGTCGGCATCTGGGTGACCGTGCCGACCAGTTCGCGGCCGTCGCCCAGGCGCAGCCGCACGCGCTCGTTCTGCGACAGCTGCAGGGCGAGCGCCTCCATCCGGGCGATCGCGTCGCGATCCACGTGCACCTGCGGCGCGAGACGGGTCATGGCGTGTTCTCCGCGTTGCGGGGCGTCCACGCTAGGGGAGCGGCGGGCAAGCGGCGGTGAAGCGCGCGCCGCTCAGGGTCGCGCCGGCACCAGCCGCCACACCGCCCCGCCGACGTCGTCCGCGACCAGCAGCGCGCCGTCGCGCGCGACCGCGACGCCCACCGGCCGGCCGCGCGCCTGGCCCGCGTCGTCGAGGAAACCGGTCAGCACCTCCTCCGGTGGGCCGGCCGGCTGTCCATTCGCGAACGGCACGAACACCACCCGGTAGCCGCTGAACGGCCGCCGGTTCCACGAGCCGTGCTGGCCGACGAAGGCGCCGCCGCGGTAGCGCGCCGGCAGCAGCGTGCCGGTGTAGAACGCGAGGCCGAGCGAGGCGGTGTGCGGGCCGAGCGCGTAATCGGGCACGAGCGCCTGTGCGACGAGGTCCGGCCGTGGCGGCTTCACCCGCGCGTCCACATGCGGCCCGTAGTAGCTGTACGGCCAACCGTAGAAGCCGCCCTCGCGCACCGCGGTCATGTAATCGGGGACCAGGTCGTCGCCGAGTTCGTCGCGCTCGTTCACCGCCACCCACAGCGCGCCGCTGTCGGGTTGCCAGTCCATCCCGACCGGGTTGCGCAGGCCGCCGGCGAACACGCGGTGCGCTCCAGTCGCGGCATCGATTTCCCAGATCGCCGCGCGCCCGGCCTCGACCGCCATGCCGCGCTCGCCGACGTTGCTGTTGGAGCCGACGCCGACGTACAGCCTGGCGCCGTCGCGGCTGGCGAGCAGGCTCTTGGTCCAGTGGTGGTTGATCGGCCCGCCCGGCAGCGCCGCCACCTGTTGCGGTTCCGCGGCGATGCGCAGGGCGTCCTGCGCGTAGGGCACGCGGACCAGCGCGTCGGCGTTGGCGACGTACAGGGTGTCGCCGACCAGCGCCATGCCGAAGGGCGAATGCAGGCCGGAGAGGAACATGCTGCGGGTTTCGGCGACGCCGTCGCCGTCGGCGTCGCGCAGCAGGCTGATGCGGTCGGCGCTGGGATGGCCGGAGCCGGCGCGCTTCATCAGCAGGTGCATGACCTTGCCTTTGAGGCCATCGTCGTCGCCCGGGCGCACCGGCGCGTCGGTCTCGGCGACCAGCACGTCGCCGTTGGGCAGCACGTGCAGCCAGCGCGGGTGGTCGAGGCCGCGGGCGAAAGCCTGCACCGCGAAGCCCGGCGCCGGCGTCGGCATCGCGCCGTCCGGCCAGCCGACCGCGGTGGCGACATTGACCGTCGGAATCAGCTGGCTTTCCGGCGGCGGCAGCACCGGCCGCGGGCCGGTGCCGTCGCGCACGCTCAGGCGCGCGGTGCCACCGCAACCGCTGCAGACCAGGACCAGCAGCAGGCAGGCCAGCGAGGCAAGCGGACGCATCGCCCTGCT
The DNA here is from genome assembly GCA_035539135.1 of Lysobacteraceae bacterium. Taxonomy (GTDB): domain Bacteria; phylum Pseudomonadota; class Gammaproteobacteria; order Xanthomonadales; family Xanthomonadaceae; genus JABFWF01. Next base: position 56,949 of record DATLJD010000002.1, on the reverse strand, counting down.
CCATTCAGGATCGCCCCAGCATCGTCCGGCGGACGTGAGGGTGGCGCGCAGGGCGGCGTTACCCACCTCGTCGCACCCGCAGGCCTAGGGGGAAATATTTGGCTGGTGCTGGGCGCAGTGGCTCCGGCGTGCGCCGGGGTGACGGGCCTCAGCGGCGCGGGTGACGCTCAACCCAGCCGCGCCGCAACGGGTCGACCGACCACGACAGCGCCAGGCAGGCAGCCAGGGTCAGCAGCCACGGCAGGCCCGCGCCGCGCAGCGCGGAGGGCAGCAGGCCCCGTGCGGCGAGCAGCCATTCCGCGCCGCCATACAGCACGAAGGCGCCGGCGCCGGCCACCGCCAGCAACGCCAGCAGCGCATGCAACAGCCATTGCTCGAGGCGGGACTCCGGCAGGCCCGCGCGCGCCTGCGCCAGGGCGGCGACCCGTGCGGCGAAATCGGCGGGCAGGCCCTCCGCCTGCAGCGGCTGCCGCAGCGCGCGCGCGACCTGCCGGTACGCGGCCACGCCGCGCTCGTCCGCCGCCGGCGCGCCGGCGTGCTCCTCGCGCAACGCGCGTTCCTGCAGCTGCCATTCGTGTTCGTCGAACTGCGTGCGCTCTTTCATGCGGCGACTCCGATCCTGGGTTCCAGCAACTCGCGCAGGCGCTTGCGGCTGCGGAACAGGTGGCTCTTGATGGTGCCCTCGGCGAGCCCGGTGATGCGTGAAATCTCCGCGATCGGCGCTTCGTCGAGGTGGTACAGGGTCAGCACGGTGCGCTGCACCGGCGGCAGGCGTTCGATCGCCGCGTGCAGCAGGTCCTGCACCTCGGCGTCGGCGGTCGCGCCCTCGAGATCGAAGCCGTCGCCGACGCGCGCCAGCAGGTCCTCGCCCTCCTCCGCGTCGGCGGGTTCGGCCAACGGAATGCGCTTGCGCTCCAGGTGGCGCTTGGCGATCGAGTAGGCGACCTGGGCGATCCACGACTTCAGCGGCGCGTCGAAACGGTACTGGTGCAGGCGCTGGTGCACGCGCAGGAAGGCCTCCTGGCACAGCTCGCGGGTGTCCTCGGGATGCCGCACCATGCGCTGGACGACGTGCCAGACCAGCCCCTGGTACTCGCGCACCAGGCGCTCGAAGGCGCCCGGGGCGTTGTCCAGCACGGCGGTCACCAGGGCGCGATCGTCGGTCATGGGATCGGGGATACGCCGGAAGGGGCGGCGGTTGCAAGCGCGCGACCAGCCTCTCCTCAGCCCGGCTGCAACCGTCCCCGGCCTGCCCGTATCTCCGGTTTCCGAACCCAGCCGACCGCAAGGCCCTCCATGAACGCCGAAATCCTGATCCCGATCACCCTCTTCGTCTGCATCGCCTACGCGATCCGCGTCGTGGTCGACGCGCGGGTGCGCCAACGCATCATCGGCGCGAACAGCTCGCAGGAGCTGGTCCGCTCCCTCCTGGAAAGCGAGGAACTGCGGCGCAAGCACGAATCGTTGCGGCGCGGCATCGTGCTGGTCGCGCTGGCGATCGGGTTCGCCCTGCTCGACCTCGGCGGCGGCTTCGACGTCTTCACCCCGATGTCGGCGGCGATCCTGCTGGGCGCGACCGGGCTGGGCAACCTCGCCTATTACCTGTTCGCGCGCCGGGCGGGTTGAGCCGCGCGACCGGCCGTGGCGGGGCGCCCTCGGCCGCCGGCGAAGCGGAGCAAGCTCCGCCCCCCCGGGAAAGAGGCAGGCGGTTCAGGCGGTCGCCGCCGCCCGCTCCCGCCAGCGCATCGCCTCGCCGGACAGCACCTGCTCCACCGGCGCGGCCTGGCCGATCAGGTAGCCCTGGGCGTGGCGCACGCCGAGCTCGTCGAGCCGGCCCAGCTGGTCGTGGGTCTCCACGCCTTCCATGATCACCTGCGCGCCGATCCGGTGCGCCATGTCCACGATCGCTTCCACGATCGCCATCGCGCGCGGGCCGTCGAACATGTGCCGGCAGAACGCCTGGTCGACCTTGACGTACTCGAAGTCGAGCTTGTGCAGGTGGGTCAGGTTGGAATAGCCGGTGCCGAAGTCGTCCAGCGCGAACGGGATGCCGTGGTCGCGGCAGTGCTTCATCACCGCCGCCACCGGCGCGTAGTCGAGCATGCGGCTTTCGGTGACTTCCAGCTTGAGCGCGCCCTGCGGCAGCCCCGCGCGCTGCACGCGCTGCACGATCTGCCGCGCCATGCCCGGCTCCACCAGCTGCTTGGCCGACAGGTTGACCGCGATCGAGGGCAGCGCCTCCAGGCCCTGGTCGCGCAGCGCGGTCAGCACCTGGATCACGCGGTCCAGCACGTACTCGCCGACCGGCACGATCAGCGAGGTCTCCTCGGCCAGCTGGATGAACTCGGCCGGCGACACCGGCCCGCGGCCCGGCAACTGCCAGCGCACCAGCGCCTCGAAGCTGCGCACCGCGCCCGCCTGCAGGTCGTGGATCGGCTGGTAACGCACCTCCAGCTCGCCGCTTTCCAGCGCGTGCCGCAGTTGCGATTCCAGGCGGATGCGGCCGACGCCGCTGCGCTCGCCCGGATCGTCCATCGCCACGTCCTCGGCCGGCAGCACCGCGTCCTCCGGCACGTAGGCGGCGAGCGCGCGCATCCGGCGCAGCATGCTGTCCACCAGCGTGCGCACGATCGGGTCGCCGCCTTCCAGGCGTTCGCGGAACTGGGCGAGGTCCACCGCCAGCAGCACGGTATCCTCGCACGCGGTCGCAGTCGCGCTGCGCGGCGCGCCTTCGAGCAGTCCGAGTTCGCCGATCAGCTCGCCCGCGCCCAGCACGCCCTGCGACACGCGGCGGCGGCCCTGCTGCGCCACCAGTTCGACCGCGCCCTGCTCGACCAGCCACGCGCAGTCGGACGGCTCGCCCTGGCGGTACAGCACTTCACCCGCGAACAGTTCGCGACGGATGCCCATCTTGGTTTCCCCCTGGACCCACGCGCCGCGGCGCAATGCACGCGGCCTGACATGACTCAACGCAAAAGCGGGCCGCCGGCGGTCAGACCTTCCAGCCGGAATGGATCGCGACGATCCCGCCGTTGAGGTTGCGGTAGCGGCAGCGGGCGAAACCGGCGGCTTCCATCATCGCCTTCAGTTCGTCCTGCGGCGGGTGCTTGCGGATCGACTCGGCGAGGTACTGGTAGCTGTCGGCGTCGTGCGCGAACAGCCGGCCCAGGCGCGGCAGCACCTGGAACGAATGGAAGTCGTACAGCGGCCGGAACCAGTCCGCCTTCACCGCCGAGAACTCCAGCACCCGCGCCTGCCCGCCCACCTTCAGCACCCGCTGCATCTCGCGCAGCGCGGCGTCCTTGTCGGTGACGTTGCGCAGGCCGAAGGCGATGGTGACGAGGTCGAAGCTCGCGTCCGGGAACGGCAGCGCCTCGGCGTTGCACTGCACGTAGTCGAGGCCGCGCACCAGGCCGCGGTCGGTGAGGCGGTCGCGGCCGACCCGCAGCATGTCGCCGTTGATGTCGCCGAGCACCACCTCGCCGGTGTCGCCGACCCGCTCGCGCAGCAGCGCGGCGATGTCGCCGGTGCCGCCGGCGAGGTCGAGCACGCGATCGCCGCGGCCGACCTGCGCGGTGGCGACGAAGAAGCGCTTCCACACCCGGTGCACGCCGAACGACATCAGGTCGTTCATCAGGTCGTACTTGCCGGCGACCGAGGAGAACACCTCGCCGACCAGCTTCTGCTTCTCGCCGGTGGGCACCTCGCGGTAGCCGAAGTGGGTGGTGTCGCCGCGGTCGGATCGGTCCATGCGGACGATTATCGCATTGGCCTTCGCGGAAGCCCGTGCGGGGGCAAAGGCGCCTCACCCCGGCCCGCTCCGCAAGCGGGAGAGGGGGAACAACGGGCGCCTCCGCGCGACGCTGCTCTTGCCGTCACCTCTCCCGCTTGCGGGAGAGGTCGAGCGCGCAGCGCGAGGGTGAGGGGTGCCGCTGTTGGCGAAAGACTCCCCCCACGCAACCCTCCTCCGCTGCGCGGGGGAGGGAGCCTCGCGTGAAGAACGGCCGCCCTCCCGGACCCCGCGCGTTGTCGCGGATACAGGCTCCACGGTGGAGCCCCGGGAGACGACGCATGACCAGGATCCTGCTTTCCGTCTGCCTGCTCGCATCCGGCCTTGCCATCGCCGCCGACGCCCCGCAGCAGGCCATGTCCGAACACGCCCACGCCGTGGTCCGCGGCAGCGCGACCCAGTGGGGACCCGCGCCGCCGGTGCTGCCGCCCGGTGCCCAGGCGGCGGTACTGTACGGCGACCCCGGCAAGCCCGGCGCCTTCGCGATCCGCCTGAACGCCCCGGCCGGCTACCGCGTCCCGCGCCATACGCACCCGGCCGACGAGCAGGTCACCCTGATCTCCGGCGACCTCACCCTGTCGCTGGGCACGCGCGACGCCGCCAGCGACGAAACCCTCGCCGCCGGCGACTACATCAACATGCCCGCCAACCAGCAGCACGAAGCCAGCACCCGCGGCGGCGCGGTGATCGAGATCCACAGCGAAGGCCCGTTCCAGATCACCTACGCCGACCCCAAGGACGACCCGCGCAACGCCGCACCCACGCCTTGAGCCACAGGCGCAGGCCCGCGCAGGTGTCCAGCGACGCTTGCTCCGCCTGGTGGAGCGGAGCTTGCCCTGTCGCGCCCCCGCATTCATGACGGCACCGCCACGGCGCCATGGCTAAACAGGGACGCAAGGGCGGCGCGGCGCGCGCAACGGAAGACGCGGCATGAGCGAACACTGGGATCTCGAGCGGGGCTTCTGGCTGGAGGGCGCGGCGTTCTACGGCCGGCACCTCGCCCGCGACGCGCTGCTGGTGCTGCCACCGCCCGCGGGCGTGCTCGACCGGGCGGCCACCCTCGCCTCGCTGGGCGACGCCACGCGCTGGACCGGAGTGGAATTCGAAGCACGGCGCGTGCTCGCCCCGGCGCCGGGCATCGCGCTCCTCGTTTACCGCGCCCGCGCGCAACGCGGTGGGGAGGCGGCCGCCTACCGCGCCGACTGCAGCTCCGTCTACGTGCGGGAGGACGACGCGTGGCGACTCGCCCTGCACCAGCAGACGCCGCTCCCCGCGGCGGCGCCACGCGACGGCGGATGATCCGGGCCGCCGCGGCCGGCTAGCCGCGCCGCTACCCGACGGGCGGCCACACCGCCGGGCGCTCCGCGTGCCGGGGCAGGTCGTCGTCGATCGCCTCCCACGCTGCCTTCGACTCGACGAAGATGCGCACCTGCGGCCCCAACGCCAACGGTGAGTCGAGGCTGCCCAGCCGCAGCCGCAGGTGTTCGCCGCGGCCCACCGCCAGCGGCGACCCGCAGGTGCCGCAGAACAGCCGCTCGACGCCGTTGTCGGCGACGTACGAACGGAGTTGGTCCAGCCCCGCGCGCACGAGGAACTGCGTCCGCGTCATCACCGCATTGGCCGCATGCCCGGTGCCGCTCGACTTGCGGCAGCGCGAACAGTGGCAGTAATAGGCGGGACCAAGCTCGCCCGCGATATCGTAGCGGACCGCGCCGCACAGGCAGCTGCCGTGGTGCCGGGGGGAGCCGGACGCCGGGACCGCGGGTGCGCGCGGCATCACAGGATGTAGCGCGACAGATCCTGGTCCTGCAGCAACTCGCCCAGGTGCTCGTCGACGTAGGCGCGATCGATCGTGACCTGCTGGCCGTCGCGGTCGGGCGCCTCGAAGCTGAGGGTGTCGAGCAGGCGCTCGAGCACGGTGTGCAGGCGGCGGGCGCCGATGTTTTCCTGGCGTTCGTTGACCTGGGCGGCGATGTCGGCGATGCGCTCCACCGCGTCGTCGGTGAAGCGCAGCTGCACGCCCTCGGTGCGCAGCAGTTCGACGTACTGCAGGGTCAGCGCGGCCCTGGGTTCGGTGAGGATGCGCACGAAGTCGTCCTTGCTCAGCGCCGACAGCTCGACGCGGATCGGGAAGCGGCCCTGCATCTCGGGGATCAGGTCGCTGGGCTTGGCCAGGTGAAAGGCGCCGGAGGCGATGAACAGGATGTGGTCGGTTTTCACCGGGCCGTACTTGGTGCTGACGATCGAGCCTTCCACCAGCGGCAGCAGGTCGCGCTGCACGCCCTCGCGGGAGACGTCGGCGCCGTAGCCCTCCGAGCGCTTGGCGACCTTGTCGATCTCGTCGATGAAGACGATGCCGTGCTGTTCGCAGGCGGCGATCGCGGCGTCGCGGATCTCGTCCTCGTTGACCAGCTTGCCGGCCTCGTCCTCGACCAGCAGCGGGCGCGCGGCGGCGATGGTCATGGTCTTGCGGTGGGTCTTGTTGCCGGCCACCTGCGAGAACATCTGCTTGAGCTGCTGGCCCATTTCCTCCATGCCGGGCGGGGCCATGATGTCGACGCCGACGTTCATGGCGATGTCGAGCTCGATCTCGCGCTCGTCGAGGGCGCCGGCGCGCAACTGGCGGCGCAGCTTGGCGCGGGTCTCGTTGTCCTCCGGCGCCGGCTCCTCCTCGCCCTCGCTGGCGCTGAAGCCGAACACGGTGGCCGGCGCGCGGCGCGGCAGCAGGGCATCGAGGATGCGGTCCTCGGCGCGTTCCTCGGCCTGGGTGCGCACCCGCGCCTTGGCCTGCGCGCGGTACATCTTGACCGCGGTGTCGGCGAGGTCGCGCACGATCTGCTCGACGTCCTTGCCGACGTAACCGACCTCGGTGAAGCGGGTCGCCTCGACCTTGACGAACGGCGCGTTGGCCAAGGTCGCCAGGCGCCGCGCGATCTCGGTCTTGCCGACGCCGGTCGGGCCGATCATCAGAATGTTCTTGGGGATGACCTCGTCGCGCATCTCCGGGTCGAGCTGCATGCGCCGCCAGCGGTTGCGCAGGGCGATCGCGACCGCGCGCTTGGCCGACTGCTGGCCGACGATGTGGCGGTCGAGCTCCTGCACGATCTCGCGCGGGGTCATGGTGGCGGACGAGTTCTCGATCCTGTGCATGGAAGGTCCTGTGCGGGGGAACCGCGCGCGGGCCGGGGCCGCGGCGCCGGGATGTCAGAGTTCTTCGACGACGATGTTGCGGTTGGTGTAGATGCACACGTCGCCGGCGATCTTCAGCGACTCCTCGACGAGGCTGCGCGCGTCGAGTTCGGTGTGCGCGACCAGCGCGCGCGCCGCCGACAGCGCGTAGGGACCGCCGGAACCGATCGCGATGATGCCGTCCTCCGGCTCGATCACGTCGCCGGTGCCGCCGACGATCAGCGAGGTTTCCTTGTCGGCCACCGCGAGCAGCGCCTCGAGCTTGCCGAGCCGGCGCTCGGTGCGCCAGTCCTTGGCGAGCTCGACCGCGGCGCGGGTGAGCTGGCCGTGCTTCTCCAGTTTCGACTCGAACAGTTCGAACAGCGTGAACGCGTCGGCGGCGGCGCCGGCGAAGCCGGCCAGCACCTGGCCGTCGCGGCCGAGCCGGCGCACCTTGCGCGCGTTCGCCTTCATCACCGTGTTGCCGAGGGTGACCTGGCCGTCGCCGCCGACCGCGACGCGCCCGCCGCGGCGCACCGAGACGATGGTCGTGGCGTGGAAGACAGTGGGATTGCGGCTGGGATCCATGCGGCCTCCGGGGCGTGAACTCCGGAGGTGGGGCCGGCGGTCGCCGGTTCAAGCGGCGGGCGGCGCGGCGGTCAGGCGGCAGAGAGCCGGCCCTCACCCTCGCGCTGCGCGCTCGACCTCTCCCGCAGGCTGGAGAGGTGAAAGCCGTCGTTCCCCCTCTCCCGCGCGCGGGAGAGGGTTGGGGTGAGGGCAAGCCGCGGCGCAACTACGCCAGGCGCACCGCGACCGGCGGCAGCGCCGCGACCCCCGTCAGCACCCGCCGCATCGCCTCGAACGCGCGCGCGAGCTGGCGGAACAGCTCGGCGTAGCCGGCGCGCGTCGCATCGGCGACCGCGTCGTAAGCGGACTGGCCGATCGCCGCGTAGTAGCCCGGCGTCACCCGCCGCCGGCGCGCCGCCTGCGGATACAGGCCGGCGACCAGCAGGCAGCGGTCGCCGACGTCGCGCAGCGCGTCCGCGCGCACGCTGCCGACCAGGTCCAGGCCCTGCAGCCATTCCAGCGCCAGGGTACGGCCGGCCAGCACGCGGTCGCCCTGGTGGCGCTGCAGCAGGAACACGAGGTAGCTCTCGATCATCTCGGGCAGCGGCGTGCTGGCGCGCTGCTCGCCCTCGCGCACCAGCTCGACCCACAGTTCCAGCGGCGCGCCCAGCCGCAATGCCTGCGCTTCCGTCATCGTGTCCCCCGTGGCGGTGGCCTGGTGCCAGCGAACCACGCCGGCGACGCGGCGACCGCGCGCGCCGTCACGCAACGGCGTGCCAGCCGCGCAAAAACACGCGGCGCGGCCGATCGCTCGGGCCGCGCCGCGCATTCACACAGCCGGCTTGCGTCAGCGCGCCAGCTCGTTCCACAGGAAGCGGTAGGTCAGCGCCCACATGTGCGCGGCCTGCTTGTTGGTCGCGCCGGCGCCGTGGCCGCCCTCGGTGTTCTCGTAGTAGCGCACGTCCTTGTCGGCGGCGAGCATCTTCGCGGCCATCTTGCGGGCGTGGCCGGGATGCACGCGGTCGTCGCGCGTGGTCGTCCAGATGAAGGTCGGCGGGTAATCCTTCGCCGGATCGAACAGCTGGTACGGCGAGAACGTCCGGATGTACTCCCAGTCCGCGGTGTCCGGGTCGCCGTACTCGGCCATCCATGACGCACCGGCCAGCAGGTGGCTGTAGCGCTTCATGTCCAGCAGCGGCACCTGGATCACCACCGCGCCGAACAGCTCCGGGTACTGGGTCAGCATGTTGCCGGTGAGCAGGCCGCCGTTGCTGCCGCCCATGATGCCGAGGTGCGCGGGCGAGGTGATCTTGCGCGCGACCAGGTCCTGCGCGACCGCGGCGAAGTCCTCGTACGCCTTGTGCCGGTTGGCCTTGAGCGCGGCCTGGTGCCAGCGCGGGCCGTACTCGCCGCCGCCGCGGATGTTGGCGACCACGTACACGCCGCCCTGCTCGATCCAGCCCTTGCCGACCGTGCCCGAGTACGACGGCGTCAGCGAGATCTCGAAGCCGCCGTAGCCGTACAGCAGGGTCGGCGCGGTGCCGTCATGCTTCAAATCCTTCGGATGCACGATGAAGTACGGCACGCGGGTGCCGTCCTTGCTGGTCGCGAAGTGCTGCTCCAGCACCGCCTTCGACGCGTCGAAGAAGGTCGGCATGGTCTTCAGCGTCTCGCGCGAGTCCGGCTCGCCGGGCTCGGCCAGCACCAGGGTGGTCGGCGTGAGGTAGTTGGTGGTGGTGATCCAGACCTGGTCGCTCTCGTCGGCGTCGACCGCGCTGACGCTGGTGGTGCCGAGCGCGACCGCGCCGACGTCCAGCGGCTGCGAGCTCCAGCCATCCGCGCCGTGGCGGAACAGGAACAGCTTGTTCTGCACGTTGTCGAGCACGTTCAGCACCAGCTGCGACTTGGTCATCGTGGCGCCGGCCAGCGACGTGGTCTCGGTCGGCGCGAACAGCACGTCGAAGTCGCGCTTGCCGGCCATGAAGTCTTCGAAGCGGGTGACGATGAAGGCGCCGGCCGGGTAGGTCTTGCCGCCCACGGTCCACGGCTCGCGCAGTTCTAGGCCCAGCCACTCGCGCTGCACCGACTTCTGCGCCGAGTTCGGGACGTCCACCTTGGTGAGCGAGCCGTCGGCGCCGCGCAGGTACAGCTCGTCGTTGTAGAAGGCGATCGTGCGGGTGACGAAGTCGCGCTCGAAGCCCGGCGTGTCGTCGTGGCCGGCAGCAATGTACATGTCGTCCGGCTTGCCTTCGTAGACGACCTTCGCCTCGTCGAGCGGGGTGCCGCGCGTCCATTCCTTGACGATCCGCGGGTAGCCCGAGGACGTCATCGAGCCCTCGCCGAAGTTGGTGTAGACATAGACGCGGTCGCGGTCGATCCAGCCGAGGCCGCCCTTGGATTCGGGACGGAAGAAACCATCCTTCACCCAGCTCTTGCTGGTCAGGTCGAACTCACGGGTCACGTCGGCGTCGGCGCCGCCGCGCGAGAGCGCGACCAGGCAGCGCTCGTAGGCCGGGCGCAGGCACTCGGCTCCATGCCAGACCCAGTTCTCGTTCTCGGCCTTGTTGAGTGCGTCAAGGTCGATCAGCACCTCCCATTGCGGGTCGGGCTTGCGGTATTCGGCGAGCGTGGTGCGCCGCCACAGGCCGCGCTGGTGCTCCGCGTCCTGCCAGAAGTTGTAGTAGTAGTCGCCCATCTTCTGGACGAAGGGGATCTTCGCGTCGGAGTCGAGGATCGCGCGGATCTCGCCTTCGAGCTGGTCGAAGGCCGGCGCGCCGGCGAGCTCGGCGTCGGTGCGCGCGTTCTGCTCGCGCACCCACTGCATCGGCTTCTCGCCGGTGACGTCCTCGAGCCAGAGGTAGGGATCGGCGGGCTGGGGGGACGCGGTCTGGGACACGGCGGGCTCCTGCGGTGCGGCGAAGGCTGGCGCGAGCGCCAGGCCGGCGGCCAGGGCCAGGAGGTGGCGGGCGGGAGTCGGCATGCGGCCTCTCGTCGGGTGGGGATGGAACCCCCAACCCTAGCAAAACCGCGCGCGCAACGGCCGTGCCCGCGGTCATGCCGCGGGCGGCGGCGCACGTCAAGCGCAGGCGGTTCGCCGATACGTCAGGCCGCACGCGCGAGGCGCGGTTCCGGCGCGCACCGCCGGCGCCGCGCCTGCGCCCCGCGCCGGCGGCGCGGCGCGAACCCGCGCGCGGTCATCGCATGCTGCCGCGCGGGCAGGCGGAAGCGGTGCAGCGCCCACAGACTGGCCAGCGGCATCGCCACCAGCCACAGCGCACCGGCGCCGAACCAGGCGCTGCCCGCGCGCAGGGCCGGCACGCACAGCACGAGCACCAGGCCGATGGCGACGGTGCGGCGCAGGATCAGGTCGAGGCGGCGCAGGATGCGGGCAGCGGGATCGCGGTCGGTGTGCATGGCGGGCTCCGGTCGAGTGGACGGGAGCGCAGGCTGGCCGGCCCGCATCTCAAGGATTGCGAAGGTGTCGCGGCGTTGCACTCACCCCACCCCAACCCTCCCCCGCAAGCGGGGGAGGGAGAAGAGCAGGAGCGCCCTCACCCCAACCCTCTCCCGCAAGCGGGAGAGGGGAAAGCGCGCGTCAGCGCTTGCGCGCGACCACCGTCAGGCCGATCAGGCGCGACACCACCGTTGCGATGTAGCCGACGCCGGCGAACTGCTCCAGCATCACCAGCGCCCGCGCCGGCGAACTGACCGGGATGATGTCGCCGGCGCCGGTCGCCGAGAGGTTGGTGAAGCTGAGGAACAGCAACTCCATCCAGGTGCGCCGGCGTTCGGGCTCCAGGCCGGTGAAGCTGCCGGGCACCCACGACTGGCAGACGAAGTAGGCGTAGGCGAACCCCCACGCCAGCAGCGTGAACGCCGCGCCGGCGGCGAACAGGTCGTCGGTGCTGACGTGCGGATCGCGCAGCATGTAGGCGATCAGTGTGCCCGCTGCGTAGAAGTACAGGATCGCTTCCAGCGACGCGGACCACGGCAGGATCGCGCGTTCGTCGAGGGCGATGCCGGTCACCGTGAGCAGCACCGCCGGGATCGCCAGCATCCACGCGATGCGGGTGCTGGCGTGGCCGCGACTGACCACCCACACCGCCAGCGGGATCACCACCAGCGCGACCGCGCCGAACAGCAGCCGCCCCTCCGAGGTGTTGTCCATCGCCGGGTACAGCATCAGGCTGAGCAGCTGCGCGGCCAGCAGCAAGGCCGAGGGGTGGCGGCGGGCGAGGAGCCGAAAGGGGTGGAAGGCGAGGCGCATCGGCGAAGCCTAACCGCTGGCGGGGCGGCGAGGCGTGTCGAGGCGCGGCACGGCGACGCCCCGCCCCGTAGAGCGGAGCTTGCTCCGCTGGCTTCTGCGTGGCGGCGCCGCGGAGCAACTCCGCTCTATGGATTGTCGCGGCAAAAACAGCGGAGCAAGCGCCGCTCCACGGCATGGCGCGGTCAGGACATCGGATTCGGCGGCGGCGCCGGGTCCGGCGGCAACGGGATGAACTCGCCGTGGTCCAGGTCGGGCAGCTTGATGCGGCCGGCGCGCCAGTCGGCCTTGGCCTGCTCGATGCGTTCCGGGCGCGAGGACACGAAGTTCCATTCGATGAAGCGCGGGCCGAGCGGTTCGCCGCCGAGCAGCATCAGCAGCGCCGGCGTCACGGCCTGCAGGTCGGCCGGCCCGGGCCGGAACACCAGCATGCGGCCGGCACCGTGGCGCACGCCGCCCGCCTCGATCTCGCCGTCGACCACATACACCGCGCGCTCCGGATACTCGTCCGGCAGCCGCAGCCGCGCGCCGGGCTGCAGCACGCAATGCAGGTAGCACAGCGGCGAATGCGTGCGCACCGCCGCGCGCGCCCCGAACGCCGCGCCGGCGACCAGCCGCATCCACGCGTCGCCGTCCTCCAGCACCGGCAACGCGTCGCGGCCGTAATGGTGGAACGCGGGATCGCCCTCCTCGTCCGCTTCCGGCAATGCCACCCAGGCCTGGATGCCGTGCATCGGCCCGCCTTCGGCGCGCGCGCGCTCGAAGCGCTCGGAGTGGGTGATGCCGCGTCCCGCGGTCATCCAGTTGACCTCGCCCGGACGGATCGGCTGCTCGGAGCCGACGCTGTCGCGGTGCATGATCTCGCCCTCGAACAGGTAGGTCACCGTGGACAGCCCGATATGCGGGTGCGGACGCACGTCCACGCTGCGCGGGATGCCCGGGGCGAAGTCGATCGGGCCCATGTGGTCGAAGAAGATGAAGGGCCCGACCATGCGCCTGCCGGCGACCGGCAGCACGCGGCCGACCTCGAAGCCGCCGAGATCGCGGCGGCGTTGTTCGATGACGCGTTCGAGCATGCGCTGGCTCCTTTACAGGTTGCTGTCCTGGGGGACGTCGGCGCCCAGCGGCGGCGCACCGGGCAGCGTGGCGTCCGCCCGCGGCGGGCACGGGCCGCCGACCACGAACGCGGTCATCGACAGCGAGCCGTAGGCGTAGCCGTCCACCAGCACCTTCGGCGCCTCGTTGGTCTCGGCGGCGAAACCGGTGACGTAGAGCAGCGGAAGGAAGTGCTCCGGCGTCGGCGCCGCCATCGCGTAGTCGCGGTGGGCGAGCAGCGACGGCGCCTCGCCCGGGCGGGTGGTGACGATCTCCCGCGCGCGCTCGTCGAAGCGGCGCGCCCAGTCGAAGCCGGCGTCCGGCTGCCGCCAGTCGATCGCGCGCAGGTTGTGCACGACGTTGCCGCTGCCGAGCACGAGCACGCCGCTGCGGCGCAGCGCCGCCAGCTTCGCGCCGATCCGCGCGTGATACTCGGCCGGCTGCTGGGCGTGGATGGACAGTTGCACGACCGGCACGTCGGCCTCGGGGAAGACGTGCACCAGCACCGACCACGCGCCGTGGTCCAGGCCCCAGCTGTCGTGGTCGGCGCCGACGTAATCGGGCGCGACCGCGTCGGCGACTTCCTCCGCGAGTTCCGGCAGCCCCGGCGCCGGATAGCGCATCGCGAACAGTTCCGGCGGGAAGCCGTAGAAGTCGTGGATGGTGCGCGGCATCGCCATCGCGGTGACCGCGGTGGTGTTGACGTACCAGTGCGCGGACACCACCAGCACCGCGCGCGGCCTGGCCGGCAGCGAGGCGCCGAACGCGCGCCAGGCGTCGCTGTAGCGGTTGCGCTCCAGCGCGTTCATCGGACTGCCGTGGCCGAGGAACACGGCGGGCATCGGCGGGGGAGCCATGCGAACGCTCCGGGCGGGTTGCCCCACCTTAGCGCGGTCGGGGCACGCGCGTCGTCACGCCGCGGACGGGGGCGCGTCCGGGTCGGCCGGCGGCGTCGGCGTGTTGTCGGTCGGCGACTCGTCCGGCGCGTCGGCCGGCGCGGTGCCTTCCGGCAGCGCGGTGGCGTCGGGCGGCGGTCCGTCGACGTCGTCGCTGCGGCAACCAGCGAGCGCGAGCGCGGCGAGGCCGGCGAACAGCAGCGGGCGGAGCGGGAAGGCGTGCATGCGAGCCTCGCGGGCGGTGGACCACGGCCAAGCCTGCGCCGGCTCCGATGAAGGCCGCATGCCGGCCGCCGCGGTACGACGTTCCGCCACATCCGGCACACCCTGCGGCTGGCGCGGGCCCTGCCGCGCCGCCCGCGGCCTGTGCACGATGGCCGGGTGGACGCGCCCGCCGCCATCGCCATCCGCCCCGCGACGCCGGCCGATGCGGAGCCGGCGATCGCGGTCGTGCGCCGCTCGATCGTGGCGCTGTGCGGACCCGATCACCAGGGCGATCCGCAGACGCTGGAAGCCTGGCTGGCGAACAAGACGCCGGCCCGTTTCCCGGAGTGGATCGCCGACCCCGACAACACCACCCGGGTGGGCACGCTGCACGGCCTCGTCGCCGGGGTCGGGATGCTGCACGCCACCGGCGAGCTGCGCCTGTTCTACGTCGCCCCCGGCGCGCAGCGGCGCGGCATCGGGCGCGCCCTGCACGCGGCGCTGGCGGCGGAGGCACGGCGCGCGCAACTGCCCGCGCTGCACCTGTGCAGCACCTCCGTCGCGCGCCCGTTCTACGAGGCGCTGGGCTACGTTCCCAGCGGTCCGCGCCGGCGCTGGCACGGCATGCTGTGGTGCCATCCGTACCGGTTGCCGCTGTGACGCGGCGCTAGCCGCGCGGCGTCGCCAACTCGCGCATCCGCCACGCCAGGCCGGCGCCGTTGACGAAGTAGAAACCGACCAGGATCGCGGCGATGCCGAAGGTCAGCGGACTCGGTTGCTGCGGCGCCGCCGCGCCACCCATCGCGAAGGCGCCATGGGTGTAACGCCAGGCGAGCCGGCCGAGCAGCAGCAGCGACAGCGTGCCGCCGATCCACGGGTTGGGCGTGTAGCAGCGCGCGCCGTCGACCAGTTCGATCCGCGTGTGCCGCAACGCGAAGGCGCCAAGCGCGCCGCCCGCGCCCAGCCCGGCGAACACCGCGACCGCCATGCCGTCCACCGGCATCGCCAGCGCCGCAAAACACAGGCCGACGACTGCCACCGCCAGCAGCGCCAGCCGCGCATAGCCGCGGCGCGGGCGGTACGGCTGGCGGCCGAAGCTGCGCCGGATGCGGCGGAAATAGGCAAAGCCGACCGCCGCGGTGAGCAGCACCGGCGACAGCGTGGACGGGGCGATAGGCGTCATGCGGACCTCGTTTGCGCCGGGAGTCGCGGCCATTGTGGCGCAGTCCCGGGGTGACCGCCGGTCACGTCTCCCGCCTGCGCCGGGCCGGCCGTCCCCCGCGGCGACGCATCGCGGGAAAGGCGCTCATGCGGATCCATGCAACAACCTCGACCTGGTCCGCTTCGACGCCGCGGTCCGCCGGCCGCAGGCCACGTCAAGGGAGCGGCCGCCGCTGCGCCCGCGCCGGGGACCGGACCCCGGGGCGAATCGCGCCCGGGCGCGTGGCGATTCAGACGCCGTCGCCCGGGAGGACGGTCAGTTCCGCCTGCTGCTCCGGCGAGGACGTCTTCCACCGCTCCATGTAGTCGGCACGCTTTTCCGCGACGCTGGCTGCATGTTCGCGGTACCAGGTCTCGGCGGCGGGGCTCTTCTCGACGAAATAGGTGCCGGCCTGCCACTCGCGGAAGTCGTCGGAACGCAGGCTGTACTTCGCGGCGGGATCATCGTGGATCGGCAGCAGCGAGAAGCGCGCTTTCCACACGCCCATGCGCGGACTGACCAGGATGTAGTACGTCTTGCCCGGATCAAGGGTCGCGTTGACGAAGTCGGCGTTCTCGCCTATCACCATGAACAGGTGTTTACCCGGCTCCGCCTGCCAGGCCACCTTGGTATTGGCCGACACGATGCCGATGAATTCCTCGCCGGGGCCGGTCGCGTCGTAGACGGACGCCTGGATCCCGCCGCCGTAATTGGACGGTCGCATGAACACCACCAGCGCCTTGTCCGCCGCCGGCGTCGGCGCCGCCGCGGTGCTGCGGGTCATGTAGTCGGACGTGGCCACGCAACCGGTGAGCGGCAGCGCGGCGAGCAGTGCGACGAGAACGAACAAACGCTTCATGGAACCTCCGGCCGTGGCCTTCCTGGTTGGAATCGGTGGGGATGTCGGGGCGTGCGCGAGCACGAGCGGGCATGCGCCAGCCGCGCCCCGCGGACAGGCCTAGCGGCGTGGCGGAGGCGGCGGAAGCAGGCATGGACGATGACGGCCCGGCACCAGCGGCAGCGCGGACGAGGCGATGGGCGTCATCGGCTGGCGAAGCGCGATGCTAGCCGTTGAAGCCGATCAGGCGCTGGAATTCCGGCAGCAGTTGCTCGTAACTGTCGATCTGGCTGCGGATGTACTCGGCCTGCGCCGTGTGCACGACCTCGAAGTCGAAGCGCAGGAAGGGATCGCGCTCCTCGTCGAGGAAGGCGCGCGCGTAGCGGTAATCGCGGTTGAAGCCGTTGACCACGGCGTCGGTCGTTCCCTCCGGCAAATCGAAGCCGGCCGAGAACTGCAGCGAGTTGCAGCGATGGTCCGCGTTGCAGTCGTAGAAGAGGATCGCGACCTCGACGCCCCCCATGCCGGTGCGCACCAGCGGCTCGCCTTCCCCGTCCGTTTCCAGCCGCGCGCGGTAGCCCGCTTCCTGCAGGATCGCCGCCAGTTCCGGCCCGGTGATGCCCTGTGCCTGCACCGGCGTCGTCGCCTGCGCTGCGCCCGCCACCATCGCTGCCAGCACGGCCGCCAGCACGCTTACCGTCCTGCCCATCGCCCGCCCTCCCCCTGGGTTCGGGCCATTGTGGCGCAAAACGTGGGTGACCGCCGGTCACGTCTCCCGCCCTGCGCCGGGCCGGCGGTACCCTCGCGGCGACGCCGTCGCGGGGAGTCGCCGATGCAGATCCACCGCAACAACCTCGACCTGGTCCGGTTCGACACGGCGGTCGCGCGGTATCCGGCCGCGCGCCGCGCGCTGTGCTTCGGCGACTCGTGGTTCCAGTACGTGCCGCACCCGACCGACCTCAACAAGCAGATCGCGCGGCTGTTCAAGGGCACGCTGTTCCTGCGCGAAGGCGTCGCCGGCCGCGACAGCGCGATGTGGAAGGAAGCGCTGCCGCGGGTGCAGCGCGAGATCGGGCTGTTCCAGTTCGACGCGATCCTGCTGTCCACCGGCGGCAACGACATCGTCGGCGGCGAGCTGGCGGAGTTCACCAAGACCGCGGCCGAACCGCAGCTGCCGGGGCCCTACCAGTGGGGCCCGGTGCCGGCGCCGGTGTTCGACCACGTCCACCTCGCCGTGTTCGGCCGCGCGCTGGACTACGCGATCGCCGACATCGGCCTGGTCATCGGCTACCGCGACCTGCTCTCGCCGCAGTCGATCATCTACGTGCACAGCTACGACTACGTGTGGCCGTCCGGCGCCGGCTACCGGCTTGGGCCGATCCGGATGGGGCCGTGGATCCAGCCCTACCTCGAACGCGTCGGCCTCACCGATCCGCTGTACCAGCGGGTGCTGGCCAGCTGGCTGATCGACCAGTTCGCCGAGCGCCTGCGCGCGCTGGTCTCGCAGCATCCCAACATGCGGCTGGTGGATTCGCGCGGCACGCTGACGACGCAGCGCCAGTGGGAGAACGAGATCCACCCGACCGCCTCCGGCTTCGAGCTGATCGCGAAGCGTTGCTGGAAGCCGGCGCTGACCGGCGTGCTGCTGTGAGCCGGCGGCGCATGGACGGAGGCCGCACGTGACGAAGCCGCGCGACGTCGCATTGGACTCGCTGCAGACCGCGGCCGACGCGCAGCAGCCGGCGGCCGGCCGCGCCCGCGCCGGCACCGCGCTGTGCCTGTCCGGCGGCGGCTACCGCGCCGCGCTGTTCCACCTCGGCGCCTTCCTGCGCCTGCACGAGCTCGGCGTGCTGCCGCAGGTGAAGCTGTTCAGCGCGGTCTCCGGCGGCAGCATCGCCGCGGCCTGGCTGCTGACCCGCTTCCTGCGCGCGGGCGGCGACGACTTCGCCACGTGGTGCGCGAACGCGGACCTGCGCGCGGAGGTGGTCGAGTCGTTCCGCGCGGTCGCCGCGCGCGACCTGCGCACCTGGCCGGTGCTGCTGACCCTGCCGTTCGACTGGGCCTTCCCCGGCCCGCGCGTGCGCCTGCTCGAGCGCGGCTACCGCCGGGTGTTCGGCGACATCCCGATCCGCACGCTGCCGAAGCACCCGCAGTTCGTGTTCTGCGCCACCGACCTCACCTTCGGCGTCAACTGGGTGTACTCGCGCGAACGGGTCGGCGACTACCTCGCCGGCTACCTGCATGAACCGCGCGCCACCCTCGCCCGCGCGGTCGCCGCGTCCTCGTCGTTCCCGCCGGTATTAGGTCCGGTGCGGGTACGCGCCAAGGCCGCCGACTTCCGCCGCAAGGGCTACCGCGGACCCGACGCCGACACGCTGCGCGGGCGCATCCAGCTCAGCGACGGCGGCGTCTACGACAACCTGGCGATGGAACCGGCGCTGCGCCGCTACGCGCGGGTGCTCGTCTCCGACGCCGGCGCGCCGTTCGCGTTCAAGGCCGGCAATTCCTGGCTGTTCCGCCTGCGCCGCTACACCGAAGTGGTGACCAACCAGGCGCGCTCGCTGCGCAAGCGGCTGTTCTTCGGCCAGCGCGCGCATGGCGACTACGACGGCGCGTACTGGGGCCTCAATGGCGCGCCGGTGCCGGCCGGCGGCTATCCACAGGAGCTGATCGAATCGGTGATCGGCCGCTGCCGCACCGACCTCGATGCGTTCTCCGACGCCGAGTTCGCGATCCTCGTCAACCACGGCTACTGGATGTGCACCGACGCGATGCGCTTCCGCCTCGACGCCGACGCGCCGACCGCCTGGCCGTACCCGGACTACCGCGACGCGGCGATCGTGCGCCGCGCGATGCGCAACAGCCACCGGCGCTTCCTGCGCTGGCTGTGACGCACCGCGCGGCCCTGCGTCCCTACTCGCTGTCGATGTCCACCCGCACGCCCTGCACCGTGTTCTCGACCACGGTGACCACGAAGTCCTGCTGGCCGTCCTGCTTCTTCAGCAGCACGTCCTCGCCGTCGTCGGTCTCGACGCTGTAGCGCTGGCCGGCCTGCTTCTGCAGCGCCGCGCGCACGGTCTCGGCGACCGCGTTCTCGCCGAGGCCGTCGGCGATGTCGACGCTGGCGCGGATCGGTTCGCCCTGCGCCGGCGCCAGTTCCAGCACGATGCGGCCGTCGGATTCGGCGTTGCCGCTGAACTCCAGCCGCCACTTGTTCTCCACGCCGTCGGCCTGGGCCACGCTGGCGACCAGGGCGAGGCAGCTTGCGAGGATCCACTTGCGCATGGGGTGCTCCGTTCGATGGACCTGCGAGCGAAGTTGGCGGGGCCCGGGTGCAACCCGGGTGAAACGAGGCCGCGGCGCGCGCGCCCGGCGGGGCAACGGTTCAGGCGCTGCGCCGCGCGGCGGACCGCGCGCATAATCGTCACGCCGGCGCGCGCGCCGATTGGCCCGCACCCGGGACGCTCATTCCCCGCTTCCACGCTGTTCGTCCAGGCGCGCGCTGCCTACCCTGTGCGCCACCCCGCATCCACGCAGGAAACCTCCATGTCCATGCACACGATCGCCCAGATCAAGGAACTGTTCGCCAGCCGCCTCGACACCCTCGCGCACCTGCTCGACGTCGCCGAGCAGCACTACCCCGAGGACGAGATCCTGCAGCGCCGGCTCGCGCCCGACATGTTCCCGTTCGCCGGCCAGGTCGCGCTGGCCTGCAACCAGCCCCGCGGCTTCGCCCAGTGGTGCGCGGGGCAGCCGATCGACAACCTCAAGGTGGACGTGGCCAGCTTCGAACAGGCACGCCGGCACATCGCCGACACCCAGGCGCTGGTCGCGGCGATTTCCGTGGACGACAGCCAGCTCGACCAGGTCAAGCGGATCGGCCTCGGCCCGGGCGCCTACGCCGAGCGCCCCGGCCACGCCTACGTCGCCGACTACCTGCTGCCCAACCTGTACTTCCACATCACGATCGCCTACGCGATCCTGCGCAACGCCGGCGCGCAGATCGGCAAGAGCGACTTCATGCGCCACCTCGCGCCGCACGTGCGCAAGAGCGAGGGCTGAGCGCGCGTCACTCGCGTCCGTCGCGCGGCCGCGCCACCGGCAGCTGCCAGCCGCGGCGGATCGCGAGGAAGCGCAGCACGAAGCAGGCCGCCGCGCCGCCACTCGCGGCGGCCGCCGGCGGCCAGTGCAGGGCCTCGCCTGCCACCACGCAGGCCGCGCCGAGCAGCGCGGCCACCGCGTACAGCTCGCGGCGCAGCACCGCGGGGATGTCCGAGACCAGCACGTCGCGCGCGATGCCGCCGCCGATGCCGGTGAGCATGCCGAGCAGCACCGCGCCGGCCGGTCCCAGCCCGAATGCCAGCGCCTTCGCCGCGCCGGTGACCGCGAACACCGCCAGCCCGACCGCGTCGAACAACTGCACCGGATTGCGCAGACGCTCGACCCGTTCGTAGGCGTAGAACGTCGCCAGGCCCGCCAGCACCGACACCAGCAGATAGCGCCAGTCCACCAGCGCGACCGGCGGCGTCGCGCCGATCAGGAAGTCGCGGGTGATGCCGCCGGCGGTGGCCGCGGCGAACGACAGCACCAGCACGCCGAACAGGTCGAGGTGCTTGCGCACGCCCACCGTCGCCCCGCTGATCGCGAAGGCGAAGGTGCCGACCAGGTCGAGCACG
Organism: Lysobacteraceae bacterium; assembly: GCA_035539135.1. Taxonomy (GTDB): domain Bacteria; phylum Pseudomonadota; class Gammaproteobacteria; order Xanthomonadales; family Xanthomonadaceae; genus JABFWF01. The sequence goes on along the minus strand of DATLJD010000002.1, from coordinate 36,250 downwards.
AGCACGGGCAGGGGCGTCATGGCGGCGTCGCGTGCGGGGAGGCGGCCATGCTAGCCGTTACGCCGGGCCGCCTTCGTGCACCAGCATCGTCGGCGACACGCCGAACATGCGCCGGCAGGTGCGGGTCAGGTGGGCGGCATCGGCGAAACCGGCGTCCTGCGCGGCGTCGGTCCAGGAGTGGCCATGCAGGCCCAGCGCCATCGCCTGCTCCACCCGCGCCCACAACAGCCAGGCGCGCAGCGAGGTGCCGGTCTGTGCCACGAACAGGTGGCGGAAGCGGCCGGGCGACAGATGCACCGCGGCCGCCACTTCGGCCAGCCGGATCGGCGTGGCCAGGCGCGCGCGCATCCACGCCAGCGCGGCGGTGATGCGTGGATCGGACGCGGGCGCGGCGCGCGGATCGCCGGCGATGCGGCAGATCGCGCCGCGCGCCATGCCCGACAGCAGGTCGTCGGAAGCGGACGCGGCGTAGTGCGCGCGCAGGTGCCGCACCGCCGCTTCGGCTTCCGTGGCCGGCAGCAGCGCCACGTCGGCGCCGGCGAAGCGCGCCTGCAACGCGGCGCCCGGGCCCGAGTTCGGTTCCACGAACAGCGTCGCGACCGCCAGGCCCGAAGCGTCCAGCCGATGGCGGCGATCGGGCAGCACGACCATGCCGTGCGCAACGCGCCAGTCGGTCCAGCCCGCGGCCTGGACGCGGAACGCGCCCTCCAGCGTCAGCGACAGCTGGATCGCGTGGTGCGCATGGTCCTGGATCGCGCCGAAGTGGCGGCCGATCCACAGGCTGCCGCCCGGCCAGGCCATGACCCGGCCGACGCCGGCGACCGGGCGCCTGCGCGACTCCACTGCGGGCTCCGTCGTGGCCATGCGCGGGTCAGCCCTTTCGTTCAATACCGCCCCGGCGATGGTGCCCAGAATGCGCGCCGCAGGCCACTCCCGGCCCGCCATCCCCGACCTTCAGGAGATCCGCCATGAACACCGAAACCACCCGCTGCGCCTGCACCCTCTGCCCCGGCGCCAGCTGCGCCTGCGGCTGCCAGGACGCCGCCCCCGCCGCGACCGCCTGCCAGTGCGGCTGCCAGCAGGGCACTCCCTGCCAGTGCGGTTCGCGTTGAGTCCCGCTACGGCGCGGGCCGCTGGGTGTGGCCCGCGCCGGATGGAGCGTCATCCCGCGGCGCGCAGCCACCACGCGAGCGCGCCGCAGTTGAGCAGCACGGTGATCCAGAACACCCACTGGAATTCCGCCTTGCTCGACTTGTGCCGGAGCACGCCCTGCGCCAGCAGCGCGCCGGGCCAGCCGCCGACGAGCGCGAGGCTGTGCAAGGTGCTTTCGCGGGTACGCCAGGCGCCGCGCTCGGCGGCGTGCTTGTCCCAGGCGTAAGCCATGAACGTTGCCGCGCTGGCGCCGGCGTACACCCACAGCAGTGGCCAGGGCAGGACACCGCGCCAGGCCAGCAGCGCGAGCGCGGCGAAGGCCAGCAGCGCGAGCACCCTGCGCGGCGGATGGAAGCGCAGCGTCGTCGCCTCGCGTCCCTTGCGCGGAATCGGCCGGGCGCCCGCGTAGCGCACCTGCACGGCGTTGAGCCGGCCGCGCGCGTCGCGCTCCATCGCGTACGACAGCAAATCCCCGACCACCGGACGCCGCCCCGGCCGCTCGAAGGCCTTGATGTGCAGGAACGCGCGGTCGCCGCCGCCGTGATGGACGACGAAGCCGTAGCCCTTGTCGTCGTGCCAGTCGGTGACGCGTCCGGCGTAGCGCATCCCTGCCCCCTTTTTTTTCCGCGCGCCCCTACTTCGCCGTCGCCGGCGCGGCAGGCGCGCCGGCCGGCGCCGCCAGTTCGCGTGCCGCCTGCAGGTACTTCGCCGCGCGCGGGTTGTCCGCGTTCCAGCGCGGCGGCTGCGGGTCGTTGGCGATGGTCAGCACCGCCAGCGCGACGGTGCGGTCGATCGCCGCCATGTTGGCGTAGTCGATCTTGTCCCAGGTGTCGGCCGGGCCGTGGTAGTCCGGGAAGGCGTAGGCGACGCTGATGGTGTGCGCCGGCACGCCGAGGTCGGCCAGCGCCTGGTTGTCGCTGTGGGCGAAGTACTTGTCGCTGTTGACCGGGTGCTTGCCGATACGGGTGCCGGTGCGTTCGCCGGCCACGCGCAGCACCCTGCCCACGTCCGAATAGTCGAAGCCGGTGACCGCCGCCGCGCGCACCTGCGGGCCCTCGCTGTCGTCGGTGCGGCCGACCTGCTCGAGGTTGATGTCGGCCACCGTGCTCGCCACCGGCACCAGCGGGTGCGCGCCGTAATAGCGCGAGCCGACCAGCCCGTGCTCCTCGCCGAACACGGTAAGGAAGACGATGCTGCGCCTGGGCCGTTCCTTCATCGCGGCGAAGGCGTGCGCCAGCTCGATCACCGACACCGTGCCGCTGCCGTCGTCGTTGGCGCCGTTGTAGAGCTGGTCGCCCTCGCCCTCGCGCAGGCCCACGTGGTCGTAGTGCGCGGTGACCAGCACGTAGGTGTCCGCGAGTGCCGGATCGGAACCGCGCAGCACGCCGGCGACGTTGCGCACGAGCAGCGGTGCAGGCGCGTCGGCGTAGCGCGCGCGTTCGCGCTCCGGCGCGATCGCGCGCCAGTCGGCGGTCTGGAAATAGCCGTCGTCGCCCAGCGGCTCCAGCCCGGCGCGGCGGAACTGCGCGGCGATGTACTCGGCGGCGATGTCGAGCCCGCGCGAGGGCGTGCCGCGGCCTTCCAGCGCGTCGGACGCGAGGAAGGACAGGTGGCCGCGCATCGAGTCGGCGGAGATCCGGTCCAGCAGGCCGGCCTCGGCCGGCGACAGCGCGGGCGGCGCGGCGTGCGCGCCGGCGGCAACCAGGAGCCCAGCCGCGCAGGCGGCCAGCAGGTGGAGGCGCAGCGGCCGGATGGCTGGCATTCGGTGTTCCCCGCGTGGATGACGCGGCTTTTTACCATTCCCGCGGGTGCGCGGCACTCAGCCGGGTTCGTCCTCGGCCTGCACGCGGACCTGCACCGCGCCGTCTTCGTCCACGTCGAGGTCGACCGTGATCGGCCGGCAGCAGACCTGGCAGTCCTCGATGTAGCGCTGCGGGCCGGCGCTGGCGTCCAGCAACAGGGTGATCACCTCGCCGCAATAGGGGCAGGCGATGTCGTGGCTCGGCAACATGTTTCGATGCGTCGTTGGGCGTGCGGGCCGCGCGCCGGCGAACCCCGCGCTCAGTCGACGGTGAAGCCGACCTTCACCGTGACCTGCCAGTGCGCGATCTTGCCGCCCTCGACGTGGCCGCGGGTCTCCAGCACCTCGAACCAGCGGATGTCGCGCACGCTCTGCGCCGCCTTCTCGATCGCGACGCGCACCGCGTCGTCGCTGCTGGTCGCCGACGACCCGGTCAGTTCCAGGGCCTTGTAGACGTGGTTGGTCATGACGCGCTCCCGTGGCAGGGGAAGCCAGCCTCCCCCTGTCCGGCGGGCGCGTCAACCGGCGCCGGGGCGGGCGCCGGGCGCGCAGCGGCTCAGCGCTCGGGCACCCACGTGAAGCCGTCGCCCTGCGCCTGCACCTGGCCCAGCCCCGGGAACGGGAAGTGCCCGGCGTACAGCCGCAGGTGATCGGTCGCGGCGCGCTCCAGCAGGGCGCGGCGGGTGGCCTTGGCGGTCGCCGCGTCGGCGTCCCACGCCAGGGTCCAGCCGGGGCGCTGCACCGACAGCACGTAATGGTGCATCGCGTCGCCGATATACAGCAGGTGCGCGTCGCCCGAGGCGATGTCGTAGCCGCTGTGGCCCGGCGTGTGGCCCGGCAGGTCGACCGCGGTGACCACGCCGGGAAGCAGTTCCGCGTCGGGCTGGAAGGCCCGCACCTTCGGCGTGATCGCCGCGACCAGCGCTGCCGCCTCCTTTTTCTCCTGCAACGCCGCCCACGCCGCCGCGGCCAGGTGGATGGTCGCGTTGGGGAAGGCCAGCGCGCCCTGCGCGTCGCGCAGCCCGCCGAGGTGGTCGTCGTGGGTGTGCGAGATGAAGATGTCGGTGACTTGTTCCGGCGCGACGCCCGCCGCGCGCAGCGACGCCTGCAGCTTGCCGACCTCGCCGAAGTCCGTGCCGGCCGCGCCGGTGTCGAACAGCAGCACGCGCTCGCCGTCGCGCACCAGCAGCGGCTGGATGCTCAGGTGCAGCACGTCGGTCGGCGCGCCGGCCGCCGCCAGCAGCGCGTTGCTGTCGGCGACCGGCTCGCCGACGCCGAAGGTCTTGTTGTCGTTCGGTACTTCGATGTCGCCGTCCTTGAGCGCGACCGCGTCGAGCGTGCCGATCCGGAAGCGGTGGATGTCGGCGCTGTCGGCCGGTGCCGGCGTCGCAGGCGCGGGCGTCGTGGCCACGGCCGGCGTGGCCTCGGGCGTCGCGGTGGCGGCGGGCTGCTGTTGCGAACAGCCGGCGAGCAGGACGGCGAGCGCGATCAGGGTCGGGCGAAACGTGCGGTGCATGGCGATGCCTCGTGGGGAGGGTGCGGGCGGCGGCCCCGGGACGCCCATGCTACGCCGCGCCTGGCGCCTTCGCGGGACCTCAGCCCTCGACCAGCGCCAGCACGATCTCGAACACGATCAGCAGCACGATCGCCAGCTCCAGCAGCTCGGCGCGGCGGCTGGAGGCCTCGTCGTACAGCGCGGTGTAGGTGTCGCGGATGATCGCGAGCTTGCGGTCCACCGCCGCGCCCAGGCGCGGCACGCCGAACTGCTCCAGCGCGGCGTTGTACACGCGCGCCAGGTACACGTCCTCGGTGACCTGCAGCGAATTCTCCACCTTCTCGGTGAGCGCGGTGACTTCCGCCACCATCGCGTACAGCCGGCGCGCCAGCCGCGCGGCGCGCCGCGACGCCACCAGCGACAGCCCGCCGCGCGCGCCTTCGACCAGCGCGTACATGGTCGCCAGCTCGTCGTCGAGCCGCTCGTCGTAGTAGCGCATCTCCAGCAGCTGCGCGTTGGCGACCTCGAGGATGTCGATCACGTCGCCCTCGCCGCGTGGCTCGCAGATGAAGGCGCGGTCCCAGGTGAGCACCACCAGGTCGTCGGCGAAGTAGGAGAAGGCCTGCGCGGTCAGCTCCGCGGTTTCCTGCGCCGACAGCGGCCGGGTCTCGCCGGACAGCAGCGCAGCGAGGTCGGCGCGCGCACGAATCTCGTCGCCGCTCAGCGGCTGCGCGAAACGCCGCACCAGCGCGAACAGGTAGTCTTCCTCCAGGTGCCGCGCCGCGGGCCGCCGCAGCGCCGGCCCGATCACGTCGAGCAACCCGCGCAGCGTGTCGTGCCACACCTCGGTGCCAGAACCCGGTCCCGTCGCCCGGTCGAGCGCATTGCAGCGCGCCGCGAACGCATCCCAGTCCAGCCCGCCCGCGTCCACCCGCAGCGCCAGCGCGATCGCGCCGAAGTCGTACAGGCGCGCGGTGCGCTCGGCGACGACCGTCGCGCCGTCGAGCTCCAGCGTCAGCGGCGGCAACGCCAGCTGCGTCGGCGGCACCTCGAACGCCAGCTCGTGCGCCGCCGCCGTCGCCAGCCGCGTCCGCCGCCCCTCCCCGCCCGCATGCGCCCGCCACAGGGCTTCCGCCTGCGCGAGGTCGATCGCGTCGGCGACGTCGAGCAGGCGGTGGGCGATCAGGGCGCCGGACTGGATGTGCAGTGCGGCATCCGGCATGAGGGCTCCCTGGCACGAGGTGGCCAGCGAAAGCATAAATAGGGGGCGGTTGAAGGCTCGGCGAACGCAGCGGGCACCGGAAGCCCATTCGGGCCCGAGGCCCGGAGCTCAGTGGCCGTGGTCGGACCAACGCGGCCCGGCGCTGGCGCCCCTAGCCGCTGACGACGTTGAGGATGTTGCCGTCGGGATCCTTGAACCACGCCACCCGCATGTCGCCACAGCGATGGATGTCGCCGTCGCGGGTCATGCCCGGCATGTCGTAGTGCTCGAAGCGGACGCCCTTGTCCTGGAGCGCGCGCACTTCGTCGTCGAGCCGGTCGCCCACGACCCACGTCACCGCGGTCGCCTGGTTGGTCCCGGCGAACTGCGACCGGTACACGTTGAGCAGCGTGTCGCCGCTGCGGAACACGATCAGGTCGTCGCCCTCGGCATCGACCTGCTGCAGGCCGAGGGTGTCTTCGTAGAATCGGCGCGCGACCGCGATGTCGCGCACCGCCAGGTTGGCGGCTGCATTGCGGGTGCCGAGCATGGCGGCTCTCCGCTGGCGAGGGGTTCCGGAATGTCCCACTCGTCCCGTTAACGCGGCGAGTGCGGCGGGCGGCCTTTCGCTGGGACGCATTCGACTGGCGCGGCAAACGGCCGCCCCCACCATTCACAGCGGAAGCGAACGCGATCCGTTAGTTCCTAGGAAACAGCGCTCACTCAATCCCGTCCGCGCCATAGAGCAGATTGAGCCGCTTGCGAAGATCCTTCACTAATTGGAGGATCTGTTCCAGATCGGCCAGCGCGTAGCGTTTTTCAGCCTGCTGGGCGCTTCCGGGAATTCCGACGACGTTGGCGATCATGCCGTCGCCCGTCACGGCCCAGCGTCCATGCACGAAGTCGTTGCGGGTCAGGCGAAGCGCATGCGCGTCCGCAATCCATGCACGGGTGCGCGCGGTCACTTCCGCACTTCTCGAGACTTCATCCAGCACCCGTTCCAACAACCGGAGACGCTGATCGAAGCCTAGCCCCTCCGCACGCGACAACATCGCTTCCAGCGCCGAGCCGCCGCGGGACCATGCAAGGGCGAGCCCCAAGGAAGCCTCCAGCGAACCCAGTTCCCAGAGGATGTGCCCTAAGGTCGCTGCAGCCGCCGCCTTCAACCGCTTCCGTTCTTCCCGCAGCATCCGTGTCCACCCGATTAGCAAAGACGGAAGTGAATCTGACCCCGTTTGCTATCACCGCCTGACCCCGTTGGGTGGAGAACGGAGAGGAAGACTCCGTTACGGCTCCCGGGGCGCGTTAATCACCTCCGTCCCATTTGGCGAGTTGTTCTTCCGGCCGCCTTCTTTGTCACCTTGCGTACGGACGCGTTTCCTTTTCGAGAAACTTTAGCCCTTTCGGAATTTTCGGCGATTGGTAACGCCCGAATACGTACTGGATACTCAAGGGCAATTTCATCATTAAGAAGGATTGAGAAATGATAGATCCCTTCTTCCTCGAGCGGAAGATCAGGTAGTTTCATTTCTACATGCGTGCGGAATCCTTGGGATGGCTTTGCTATTGGGGTCCCCATGTTTCCGCCATCGGCAAAGAATGCATTACCGGATGGTGTGTGCCAATCAACCTTGACTTGGACAGTTGAGGCAGTGACAAGCACTGGCCATCTCCAGTCAAGAGTGAAGGCAAGAGAGATTGGTTCCTCAATCGCAGCGACGTTAAAGTTTCCAGGTGATCGGAATGCGTTGAGCGGAAAGTGGAGCTCCTCAACAATGTGAATTGCAGACATTGTGTTAGTTGCACGATCGGTCACGAATTCCCGGGTCAAGAGTGCCCAGATAATTCTTGGCTTATCGCGCCTTCCCTTCGCTGAGGCTTTCTTTGCCAAAGCAGGTGGGGCAATGCTCTTTCTAACTTTCTTAGCGCTCATTGCAAGTGGCCCCTAGGCGCATTGGCAAACTTCGCAGTTATCCTCTCTATTGGAGCCGCCACAACTGCCGAGTAATAATCCTCTTGAACGTCACGGTCGGCTCTTTGCTGATGGACAGCAGGTTTGGAGCCGATGAATTGGCGCCATTCCACTTGCGCCTCAAAAATGCTCCCAAGAATCGACGGGGTAACGCCCGAATCAGAACTCTGCTCGACAACATTGATGCAGGCTTTTTCTGAAGGTTCGCTAGCAACGCAAATAGTCAATGAGTGGCCAAGACCAACTAAAAACTGCATTAGTCGTTCTGCGGAGAATCCAAGAAGTCTGTAGTTCATTAGTTGCGAGACGTTTGGTTGCTTGATTCCGAGCCGCTTCGCAATATCAGATTGAGAACTGCCATTGGCAACAATGCCTTCGAGAATCGCATTGAGTCGAATAGCGAGTTGAGCTTTAAGTTCGTTCTCAGCTGCATTGGGGATGTTCAAATCCTCGAACACATTGCCACTTCCTTCGAACACGCCTTCCAACTCGTTCTTTACGGATTTCTTGCTCATGGTTTTTCTCCAAACAATTTCTTCGCCGCCGCTAAACGGGCTTTGACGAGGTCGATATTGTGCTTTGGAGTTTTTATTCCTTTCGTGGACTTTTTCTGAAACGCATGCAGAAGGACCGTCACATCATCGAACTGGACCGTGTAGACGGCGCGATAGGTATCGCCACTGTCATCGAGGACGATTTCCAAAACGGAAGCGCCACCAAAGCCCTGCAGGGGCTTGGCGGCGGGATGCTTGCCCCCTTCCTCGGCGATGCGCAACGCGTAGGCAGCGTCACAGCGTACATCTCCGGGAAAGTTCAAGATTTCCTCGCGCGCTGCATTGAGCATCTTGAGGGGCTTCTTGAGGGGCGGTTTCTTTCTTTGTGGAGGACCCTCACTGCGGACCATGCCACTATACCAATTCGCATATAGCCGGACGGTACTCCCGATCTTCGGGCGGCGCAAGGCCGTCCTGGCGTTTACGTTTGCGATGAGTCAGCAATTTGCCCACGCCAGCGTCTGCCGTGCGTTTTCCCGGAGCACTCGCAAAAAAGCCCTGCAGCGGCTGGAACCGTTGCAGGGCCTGTGTTTTACGCGGCGGAGGAGGATCGACCTGCCGCGGGACGATCACACCCTTCGTTGACTCCTCACCCGCACTTGCTATACCCACAATTCAAGCAAGTCGCGCACCCGTCCATGATCACCACGGCCTTGGTGCTGCACTTGTGGCACATGGTCGCGCTCGGCGGGAAGGACACGCCTTCGCCGGTGACTTCGATGGACTCGGACGCACCCCCACCCCAGCCCTCCCCGGCCTGGGCGGGGGAGGGAGCGGTTACGTCAGCGTTTTTTTTTGAGCCTTCGCGCTGCTCGAAGGCGCGCCGCTTCTCGGCGATCAGGGCGCGCTGCTCGGCGCTCATCTCCGGGTCGTGGATCATGCCGATCGACTTGAGGTGGTCCTCCACGATCGCGCCGAGCTCGGCCACCAGCGAGGGCATGTACACGCCGCCGGCCTTGAAGTAGCCGCCGCGCGGGTCGAACACGGCCTTCATCTCCTCCACCAGAAAGGTGACGTCGCCGCCCTTGCGGAACACCGCGGACATGATCCGGGTGAGGGCGACGATCCACTGGAAGTGCTCCATGGACTTGGAGTTGATGAAGATCTCGAACGGGCGGCGCGATTCGTGCTCGGTGCCGGCATTGAGGACGATGTCGTTGATCGTCACGTACATGGCGTGCTCGACCAGCGGCGACTTGATCTTGTAGGTGCTGCCGACCAGCACTTCCGGGCGCTCGATGCGCTCGTGCATCTGGATCACGTTGTCGGCGGGGGACTCGGCCTCGACGACGGCGCGCGCGACGGGCTCGGCCTTCGCGGCCTCCTTGGCCTTGTCCTCGGGGGTGACGACGGCGTAGCCCTTGATCTTCTTCTCGATGCGGATGGCCATTGCGATGCCTTGTTGCCTTGCGACTGCGTGATGGGGGGCGGCCGCCTCCGCGCGGGAGGCGGCCTGGTCGGGGTCAGCGGCCGGTGCGGCGCGCCGTGGTGTTCTTCGTGGCCTTCTTCGCGGCGGCCTTGCGCGGCGCGGCCTTGCGCGCCGGCGCCTTCTTCATGGCGGACTTCTTCGCCACCGCCTTTTTCGCGACGGTTTTCTTCGTGGCCTTCTTCGCCGCCGCCTTGCCGACCGCCTTCTTCGCCGGCGCCGCCTTGCGGGTGGCGACCGTTTTCTTCGCGGCGGCCTTCTTCGCGGTGGCGCGGGTCGGGGTCTTCGATGCCGCCGCCTTCTTCGCGGCGGTCTTGCCGGCGGCCTTCTTCGCCGCCGGCTTCTTCTTCGCGGCCTTGCGGCGCTTGATCGCGTCGGCCTCGGCGCGCGCGGCCTCGGCGGCGCTCGCGAGCTTGCGCTTGGTCGAGCTCACCGTCTCGCGGGTGGCGCTGCCGGCGCGGTCGACCGCGCCGCGGGTGGCGTCGGCCGCGCGCGCGGCGGTCTCGCGCGCGGTCTTCACCGCCTCGCTGGTGCGCGTGGCGATCGTGCTGCCGTATTCCTGGGCCTTCTCGGTGACCGTTTCCGCGGCGCTGCTCAGGGACGCCGCCACCCCGTTGCCGTTGCTCATGTGCCCCTCCTGCGATGGGCGTCGGTTGCGCGAAACCACGTGTCGTCGAAAGCGATCGCCTGGCGGCGACCGTCAGAACTTGCCGTAATACCCCTCTTTCAGGGCGTCGAACAGGTTGGCGGCAGTGTGGGTCTCGCCGTCGTACTCGATCTGCTCGTTGCCCTTGACCTCGACCACGCTGCCGTCCTCGAGCTCGAAGCGGTAGGTGGTGTTCTCCAGGTCGGCCTCCTTCACCAGCACGCCCTGGAAGGCGGCCGGGTTGAAGCGGAAGGTGGTGCAGCCCTTGAGGCCCTGCTGGTAGGCGTAGCGGTAGATGTCCTTGAAGTCCTCGTACGGGTAGTCCGTAGGGACGTTGGCCGTCTTCGAGATCGAGGAGTCCACCCACTTCTGCGCGGCGGCCTGCACGTCCACGTGTTCCTTCGGCGTGATGTCGTCGGCGGCGATGAAGTAGTCGGGCAGCTTCGCGGCCGGGTCCTCGGCGTAGGGCATCGCGTTCGGATTGACCAGCTCGCGGTAGGCGAGCAGCTCGTACGACCAGACGTCGACCTTTTCCTTTGTCTTCTTGCCCTCGCGGATCACGTTGCGGCTGTAGTGGTGCGCGAAGGAAGGTTCGATGCCGTTGGAGGCGTTGTTGGCCAGCGACAGCGAGATGGTGCCGGTGGGCGCGATCGAGCTGTGGTGGGTGAAGCGGGCGCCGACCTCGGCCAGCTCGTTGACGAGCTCCGGCGCGACTTCGTGCACGCGCTGCATGTAGCGCGAGTACTTCGCGTGCAGCACCTTGCCCTCGATCTCCTGGCCGACCTTCCAGCCGTCCTTCGCCATTTCCGGGCGCTTGCGCAGCATCTCGGCGGTGACGGTGAAGCGCTCCTCCATGATCGGCGCCGGGCCCTTTTCCTTCGACAGGGCGAGGCCGACTTCCCAGCCGGCGACCGCCATCTCGCGGGCGACGCGCTCGGTGAACTCGCACGAGTCCTTCGAGCCGTACTTCATCCTGAGCATGGTCACCGTCGAGCCCAGGCCGAGGAAGCCCATGCCGTGGCGGCGCTTGCGCATGATTTCGGCGCGCTGCTGCTCCAGCGGCAGGCCGTTGACCTCCACCACGTTGTCGAGCATGCGGGTGAACACGCGCACGACTTCCTTGTATTCCTCCCAGTCGAAGCTCGCCTCGTCGGTGAAGGGCTTGCGCACGAACTTGGTGAGGTTGACCGACCCCAGCAGGCAGGCGCCGTAGGGCGGCAGCGGCTGCTCGCCGCAGGGGTTGGTGGCGCGGATGTTCTCGCACCACCAGTTGTTGTTCATCTCGTTGACCTTGTCGATCAGGATGAAGCCCGGCTCGGCGTAGTCGTACGTCGAGACCATGATCATGTCCCACAGGTGCCGCGCGCGGATGTGGCCGTAGACCTTGCAGGCGACCAGGCCGTCGTCGCGCACGATGTAGTTCTTGTGGGTCGGCCACTCGCGCCAGACCACGTCCTGGCTCTTCTCGACGTCGAAGTCGCCCGCTTCCTTGCTGTTGATCGGGAACACCAGCGGCCAGTCGCCGTCGCTTTCCACCGCCTGCATGAAGCCGTCGGTGATCAGCAGCGAGAGGTTGAACTGGCGCAGGCGCCCGTCCTCGCGCTTGGCGCGGATGAAGTCCTTCACGTCCGGGTGCGACACGTCGAACGTGCCCATCTGCGCGCCGCGGCGGCCGCCGGCGGAGGACACCGTGAAGCACATCTTGTCGTAGATATCCATGAAGGACATCGGGCCCGAGGTGTACGCGCCGGCGCCGGCGACGAACGCGCCGCGCGGGCGCAGGGTCGAGAACTCGTAGCCGATGCCGCAGCCGGCCTTCAGGGTCAGGCCCGCCTCGTGGACCTTCTCCAGGATGCCGTCCATCGAGTCCTCGATGGTGCCGGACACGGTGCAGTTGATGGTGCTGGTGGCGGGCTTGTGCTCGAGCGCGCCGGCGTTGGAGGTGATGCGGCCGGCCGGGATCGCGCCGCGGCGCAGCGCCCACAGGAAGCGCTCGTTCCAGTACTTGCGCTTCTCCGCGGTCGGCTCGGCTTCCGCGAGGGCACGGGCGACACGCTGGTAGGTGGCGTCGATGTCGGCATCGACGGCCTGCCCCGACTTGGTCTTCAGCCGGTACTTCTTGTCCCAGATGTCCTGGGACGCCGGCTGCATCGGGATCTCCTGCTCCTGCGTACCGCCCTTGACCGCCTCGAGGCGCACCGTGCTCATCCTCTGTCTTCTCCTGTCTGCCCGATCATCGCCGGGCGGTTGTTCTATGGGCGTGGGGGCCGCGGGCGGCGAAAAGCGGGCCGCCGACGCGCTTTCCGCGCACCGTCCGTATTGGTGTCAGGATTGCCTGAGCATCGCTTGCGTCATGCGCCCTCCCCCGTGGATCGCGCCGCGTGCGGGGGCTGTGGATAAGCCCCAATGCTTGGGTCCTTCGTTTCGCCGACCCCAAGATGTTGGGGTGGGCGAGCGGCCAAACTAGCCCGGGGCGGGAAGGGTGTCAACCGCTGCCGAGGACCTTTTCGCAATGTCCCGCGGCGACGTGATGCGGGGGTGAAAACGGCCACGAACGGAAGCGCGTGGAAGTGCCGGGCGCGGGGCGTATTCAGGCGTCTCCGTGCGACCGGCGCCCTCCCTCTCCCCGCTTGCGGGAGAGGCTGCGGTCGGGGCGCTCTCGCCTTGCTCCCTCCCCCGCGTGCGGGGGAGGGCTGGGGTGGGGGTGGGTCTTTCGCGAACAGCCGCACCCTCACCCTCGCGCTTGCGCGCTCGACCTCTCCCGCAGGCGGGAGAGGTGACAGCAACGACGCGCTCGCTTAAGGCAGTTCCCCCTCTCCCGCGTTGCGGGAGAGGGCTGGGGTGAGGGCGCTCTTGCCTTCCCCTCTCCCGCGTGCGGGAGAGGGCTGGGCTGAGGGCGCTCTTGCCTCGACCAGGGAACCCCCGCCGCCGCAAAACGGTCTGCCGTGCCCGTCAATTCGCCACGCTTCAGCCCCGATTCGCCGTTTCGCGGCAAACTGAACGCATGAACGCCACCACCCGCACCCTGCTCGCCCTGTCCCTGGCCGCGTGCTTCGGCGGCTTCGTCGCCACCGCGGTGAACCTGTCGCTGGACGCGCCCGCGCGCGCCACGCCGGTACCCGCGCCGGCCCCCGCCGCCAGCGTGCCCGCCGCCGCCGCGCTGCCGGCCAGCGTGGCCGGGGCGCCGCTGCCGTCGCTGGCGCCGATGCTGAAGACGGTGATGCCGGCGGTGGTCAGCGTGCACAGCACCCAGCGCGTGCGGGTCAGCCCGTTCGGCAACGATCCGATGTTCCAGCGCATGTTCCCGGAACTGACCCAGGAGCGGATCAACCAGTCGCTCGGCTCCGGCGTGATCGTCGACGCGCAACGCGGCTACGTGCTGACCAACCACCACGTGATCGAAGGCGCCGACGAGGTCTCGGTGACGCTCGCCGACGGACGCACGCTGAAGGCCGAGTTCGTCGGCTCCGATCCCGACACCGACGTCGCCCTGATGCGCATCCCGGTGCCGAAGGACACGCCGCTCACCGCGATCCCGCTCGCCGACAGCAGCAAGCTGCAGGTCGGCGACTTCGTGGTCGCGGTCGGCAATCCGTTCGGCATCGGCCAGACCGTCACCAGCGGCATCGTCTCGGCGGTCGGCCGCAGCGGCCTGCGCGGGCTCGGCTACCAGAACTTCATCCAGACCGACGCGTCGATCAACCCGGGCAACTCCGGCGGCGCGCTGGTCAACCTCGACGGGCAACTCGTCGGCATCAACACTGCCAGCTTCAATCCGCGCGGTTCGATGGCGGGCAACATCGGCCTCGGCTTCGCGATCCCGTCCAACCTCGCCGGCGACGTGATGCGCCAGTTGCTCGCGACGGGCGAAGTGCACCGCGGCAGCCTCGGCGTGGACAGCCAGGACGTGGACGCGCGCATCGCCGCCGGGCTCGGCCTGCGCGATCCGCGCGGCGCGGTGGTGACGCGGGTGTATCCGGGCTCCGCCGCCGCCGCGGCGGGCCTGCAGCCGGGCGACGTGATCCTCGGCGCGAACGGCCAGCGCATCGACGACCGCGACACCCTGCGCAACTTCGAGGGCCTGCAGGCGCCGGGCACGCGCGTCACCCTCGACGTGCGCCGCGACGGCAAGCCGCTGCAGCTCGTCGCCACGCTGCGCGAGCAGCCGCGCTCGGTGACCGGCGCAACCCTCGACCCGCGTTTGTCCGGGGCAAGCTTCGCCGAATTGCCCGAGCGCCTGCGCCAGGCCGGCCTCGGCGGCGTGCTGGTGGAGGACGTCGCCCGCGGCAGCCGCGCGGCCCGCAACGGCTTGCGCGCCGGCGACGTGGTGGTGGACGCGAGCAGCGGCCGCTTCGACGACCTGGCAGGCTTCCGCGCCAGCTTCACGCAGGCCCCTGCACAGTTGGTGCTGCGCATCGTGCGCGGCAACCAGCAGGGCAACCTGCCGATGCAATAGCCATCCGCAAAGGGAGATCCCGATGAGCCCGACGAGCGACACCGACACCCCCCGCGCCGGCAACGGCAACCCCGGCACCGCGCCGTCCGCCAGCATGGGCACGGGCGCGGAGGAACAGCAGCTGCTCGGCGCCAGCGCCTCGCGGCAGATGAAGGACCACCTCAGCGAGGCCGGCACCCACCTCAAGCAGGCCAGCCGCGAGGCCGGCAGCGCGGTCAAGGCCGCCGCCAGCGCCGCCGGCGAGGAACTGCGCCTGGGCAAGGCGAACGTCAAGGCCAACCTCGCCGACGGCGCGGTCGCCGGCCTGTCCGCCGCCGAGCAGGCCGCCGCCGCCAGCCGCGAGCAGATGGACGTGCTGATGGACAAGGGCCGCGACCTGCTCGACAGCGCCGCCGAACTGATCCGCGAGCGTCCGCTGGCCGCGTTCGGCGTCGCCTTCGCCACCGGCTGGGTGATCGCCAAGCTCGCCCGCGGCGGCAGCGACCGCTGAGCGCGGCCGTGGACACCGGCGGTGGCGCCCCCGACGCGCCCGGCGAGGACGCCGCGCGCCCGGAGGCGCCCACCCCCGACCTGCTGGAAACCCTGCGCGAGCTCGGCGACGGCGGCAAGGCCAGCTGGCAGGCCGGGCGCGACGCCGCCAAGGCGTTGCGCCTGCTGGTCGCCGCCGACATCTCGCTCGCGCGCAGCGCGTTCGGGCGCACGCTCGCCTTCTCCGGCATCGCGATCGCGCTCGGCGGCTCGGCCTGGCTGCTGCTGATGGGCGCGGTGGTCGCCGGCGTGCACCTCGCCCTGGGCGGGTCGTGGCTGTGGGCGCTGCTGGGGACCGGGGTGCTCAGCCTGGTGCTGGCCGCGCTCGCCGGCTGGGCCGCGATGCGCTACTTCGAGCACACCCGGCTGAAGGCGACGCGCCGGCAGCTGGCGCGGCTGGGCATCGGCGAGCTGTCGAAGCTGATGCCTGCGCCCGATTCGGGCGCGAGCGCGCAGGCGGTGAGCGAGCGCGTCGCCGAGGACGAGGCGGTCGCCGCCGGCGAGGTCAAGCACGAAGGCGTGGAGATCACCCCGCCATGAACCGCGCAGGGACGGACCACCGATGAGCTTCGAAGCGCTGATCGCGAAGGTGCAGCAGGCCGAGGCCACGCTGGAAGCGCGCGAGCGCCAGGCCGGCGCCGACCTGCGCCAGCTGCTCGCCTCGTGGAAGCAGCTGTGGACGCCGGGGCGGGTGCTGCTGGGCGGCCTCGGCGGCGGCTTCGCGATCGGCCTGATCGAGCCCGGCAAGCACGCGGCGACCGGCCGCAACACCCTGCAGATGCTGTCGACGCTGGCCGGCCTGGTCGCCACCGGCAGCGCCCAGTTCGCCGCCGACAAGGCCGAACAGGCCGCCGACAGCGCGCAGGACACCGCGGCCGTGGCGGGCGCCGGGCAGGCGCAGGCGCCCGCGCCGGACGTGCCGCCGCCCGCGCCGGCCACGCGGCCCCTGCGCGCGGACGGCACGCATCCGGACACGCTGCGCCGCTCCGGCCTGCTGTGACCGCCATGACCAGCGAGCCGCCGCCCGAGCTGACGCCGGCGCCAGCCGCTGGGCTGCCGCATCCGCCGCTGCCGTCGACGCCCCTGCCCGCCGGCGCCGCTGCCGCCGCGTCGTCGGCGTCCGCCGCGCCCGCTTCCGACGCCCCGGCACCCCCGTTGCCGCGCCCGCGTCCGCGCGGGCCGACCTCGATGCTGGTGCTGGCGACACTGGCGGTCGGCTTCACCCTGTGGGCGGCGCAGGACCTGATCCTGCCGGTGCTGCTGGCGCTGTTCTTCGCGCTGGTCGGCAACCCGATCCTGCGCCTGCTGCAGCGGCTGTGGATCCCGCGCTTCCTCGGCGCGCTGCTGGTGATCGCGTTCGGCATGTACGGCACCTACCAGCTCGGCCACCAGCTGGTCGCGCCGGCGGCGGAATGGATCCGCGAGGTGCCGCGCGAGCTGCGCGACCTCACTCCCAAGCTGCGCAGCCTGGTGCGCCCGGTGCAGGAAGCGAACAAGGCCGCCGAGAACATTGCCCGGGTCGCCGGCGGCGAGCCCGCGCGCACGGTGCAGCTGGTCAAGGCCGAGCCGGACGATCCGTACGGCGCGCTGAGCGCGACCCCGCGGCTGGTGACCTCGGTGCTGGCGGTGGTGCTGCTGACCTTCTTCTTCATGGTCTACGGGCAGAGCCTGCAGAGGAACGCGATCGCGCTGCTGCCCGAGCGCAAGCAGCAGCGCCTGACCGTGGAGATCCTGCAGTCGATCGAGCACGAGATCTCGCGCTACGTGCTCACCATCAGCCTGATCAACGTCGCCCTCGGCCTGGTCTACGCGGCCGTCCTGCACCTGTTCCTCGGCGTGCCGGCGGACGAAGCGCTGCTGTGGGGCACGATGGCCGCGCTGCTCAACTTCGCGCCCTACGTCGGCCCGCTGATCGGCATGTGCGTGATGCTGCTGATGGGCTTCGTCAGCTACGACGAGCTGTGGCAGTCGCTGCTGCCGGCGGCGGTCTACCTCGGCCTGCACACGCTGGAGGGGCAGATCATCACCCCGATCGTGCTCGGCGCGCGGATGGCGCTGTCGCCGCTGGTGCTGATCCTGGCGCTGATGGTGTTCGGCTGGCTGTGGGGCATCATCGGCCTGCTGCTGGCGGTGCCGCTGCTGGTGTGCGTGAAGCTGGTGCTGTCGCGCCTGGACGGCATGGAGAAGTGGGCGCGGCTGCTGCAGTAGCGGCGGCCACGGAACGCCCACCGGCGAATGGCTACAATCGGCGGGTGACCTTCCCCGTCCGCGCCATCACCCTCGATCTCGACGACACGCTGTGGCCGATCGCGCCCGCGATCGACCGTGCCGAGGCCGCGCTGGACGCCTGGCTGGCGCGCCGGCTGCCGCATGCCGCCGGATTCTGGACGCGCGAGGAGCGCAACCGCCTGCGCGCGCTGGTGGACCGCGAGCGGCCGGAGCTGGCGCACGACATGACCGCGCAGCGGCAGTGGATGCTCGAACGCATGCTGCAGGCCAGCGGGGCCGACGCCGCGCTCGCCGAGGACGCCTTCGAGGCCTACTTCGCCGCGCGCTGCGAGGTCGAGCACTACGCCGACAGCGTGCCGGCGCTGGAGCGCCTGGCCGCGCGCGTGCCGCTGGCCGCGCTCAGCAACGGCAACGCCTGCCTCCGGCGCATCGGCCTGATCCACCTGTTCCGCTTCCAGCTCGGCGCGCGCGAGCACGGCGCGGCCAAGCCCGACCCCGGCATCTTCCACGCCGCCTGCGCGCAGCTCGGGCGCGCGCCCGGCGAGGTGCTGCACGTCGGCGACGATGTCGAGATGGACGTGGTCGGCGCGCACCGCGCCGGCCTGCGCAGCTGCTGGCTCAACCGCGACGGCCGCGCCTGGCCGCGCCACGACGTGCGCCCGGACCTCGAGTTCGCCGACCTCGCCGCGCTCGCCGACTGGCTCGACGCCCTTCCCTCCCACCGCATCCGGCCCGCCGCATGAGCCTGCCCGCTGGTTTCACCGATTCCGTGTCCGCCGCCCGTCCGCTGCACTGCGTCGCGCGCGCGGACTATGCCGCGTGGCGCGCGCGCCAGCCGCAGGCGGTGGCGCGCTGGCTGGACGCGCAGCAGTTCGACGCAGCGCCGGGGAGCATCGCCCTCCTCGCCGGCGACGACGGTGGCCTCGCCGGCGCGGTGCTCGGCGTCGGCGACAGGCTGGATCCGCACGCCTGGTCGCACGCGCCGTTCGCACTGCCGGAAGGCGACTGGCGGCCGCCCGATGCGCTCGACGCCGACACCCTGCGCGCGCTCAAGCTCGGCTGGGGCCTGGGCGCGTGGCGCTACCACCGCTTCCGGGCCGAGCGACGCGCGCCGGCGCGCCTCGCGGTGGAGACGCTGGACGACGAGGTGCGCGACCTGATCGCCGCCTGCCTGCGCGTGCGCGAACTGGTCGCCACCCCGACCCAGCAGATGGGTCCGGCGGAACTCGAGGAGGTCGTGCGCACGATCGCGCAGGTCCACGGCGCGCAATGCGAGTCGATCGTCGGCGATGACCTGCTGGCGCGGAACTTCCCCGCGATCCATGCGGTCGGCCGCGCCTCGCACCGCGCGCCGCGGCTGCTGGCGCTGCGCTGGGGCGACCCGGCGCATCCGCATCTCGCGATCGTCGGCAAGGGCGTGTGCTTCGACACCGGCGGGCTCAACATCAAGCTCGCCGAGGGCATGCGCAACATGAAGAAGGACATGGGCGGCGCCGCGCATGCGATCGCCCTGGCCGAACTGATCATGGCGCGCGCGCTCCCGCTGCGGCTGACCCTGCTGGTACCGGCGGTGGAGAACGCGATCGGCCCCGACAGCTACCGCCCGGGCGAGGTCGTCGCGACCCGCAAGGGCCTCAACATCGAGATCGACAACACCGACGCCGAGGGGCGGATGGTGCTCAGCGACGCGCTGACCTACGCCTGCGAGCAGCAGCCGCAGTTGCTGCTCGATTTCGCCACCCTGACCGGCGCCGCCCGGGTCGCGCTCGGCCCCGACCTGCCGGCGCTGTACGCCAACGATGACGCGCTCGCCGCCGACTGGCTCGCCGCCGGCGACGCGCAGCGCGATCCGTTGTGGCGGATGCCGTTGTGGCGGCCGTACCTGCGCTACCTCGCCAGCAACGTCGGCGATCTCGCGAATTCCGGCCCGTCGAAGATGGCCGGCAGCGTCACCGCCGCGCTGTTCCTCGAGCGCTTCGTCGCCGACGGCCTGGCGTGGGCGCACGTGGACGTGTACAGCTGGAACGACAGCGACCGCCCGGGCCGCCCCGCCGGCGGCGAGGCGCAGGGCCTGCGCGCGGCCTACGCGATGCTGAAGGCGCGCTTCGCGGCCTGAGCCGCAGGCCGAGCGGAGCGCTACAGCCAGCCTTTCTGCCGCGCCAGCCGGTAGGCCTCGATCCGGTTGCCGACGCCGAGCTTGCCGATCGCCTCGGACAGGTAGTTGCGCACGGTGCCGTGCGAGAGGTTGAGCAGGGTCGCGATGTCGCCCGCGGACAGTCCCTCGCCGGCCAGGCGCAGCACCTGGCGCTCGCGGTCGTTGAGCGGATCGGCCTCGCTCCACGCGTCCGCCGCCAGTTGCGGGTCGATCGCGCGGCCGCCACGGTGGACCTGGCGGATCGCGTCGGCGAGGTGCTCGGCCGGCGCGTCCTTGAGCAGGTAGCCGCGCACGCCCGCCTCCAGCGCGCGGCGCAGGAAGCCGGGGCGGGCGAAGGTGGTCAGGATCACGACCTGCGCCGGCAACGCGTGGCGCTGCACGCGCTGCGCCAGTTCCAGGCCGGACAGGCCCGGCATCTCGATGTCGGTGACCAGCACGTCCGGCTTGAGCCGCTGCAGCGCGCGCCAGGCGTCCTCGCCGTCGCAGGCGGTGCCGGCGACCTCGATGTCGGTTTCCAGCGACAAGAGCGCGGACAACGCGCCGCGCACCATCGCCTGGTCCTCGGCGAGCAGGATGCGGATCATGCCGGCGCCCGCGGCGACGGGACGGACGACGCCGGCGTGGAAGCATCGGCGGACGACAGCGGCACCCGCACGCGCAGGACCGTGCCCTGCCCGCGCGGGGACTCGATCTCCAGCGTGCCGCCGAGCGCGCGCACGCGATCGCGCATGCCGGCCAGGCCGTTGCCGTCGCGGGCGACGCCGCCCACGCCGTCGTCGCGCACGCTCAGCTCGACCGCCTTGCCTTCGCGCAGGCAGGCGACCTGCACCCGGCTCGCGCGCGCGTGGCGGGCGATGTTGGTGGCGGCCTCGCGCAGCACCAGCGCGAGGCCGCGCTCGATCTCGGCCGGCAGTCCGGGCGGCGGCGGCGCGTAGTCGAGGTGGGCGCGCGAGGACTCCAGCAGCAACCGCGCCGAGGCCAGTTCGGCGGCGAGGTCGGTGGAGCGGATGCCGGTGACCGCGCTGCGCACCTCGGCCAGCGCGTGGCGCGCGACCCGCTCGGCTTCCGTCAGTTCGCGCAGCGAGGCCTCCGCGTCGCGCGCGGCCAGCTTGCGCGCGAGTTCGAGCTTGAGCGTGATCAGCGACAGCGTGTGCCCGAGCAGGTCGTGCAGGTCGCGGCCGATGCGCTCGCGTTCGGCGCTGGCGGCCAGGCGCCGCACCTCGTCCTGCGACAGCTGCAACGCCAGGTCCTTCTCGCCGGCGGCCGCCTCCACGTTGACCACCACGCCGATGATCAGCGTCATCGGCAGGATCCACGCCACCACCTGCCACGGGTAACCGGCCCAGTGCGCCTCCAGCGCCAGCGCGCCGTTGAGCAGCAGCAGGTGCAGCAGGTAGCGCGGCAGCGAGCCGCGCCGGCCGGTGTGCAGCATCACGCAGCCGAACACGAAGTAGCTCAGCCCCGACGGATACCAGGGCAGCAGGACGAAGGCGAGGGCGAGCATGCCCAGCGGGTAGCGCCAGGCCGAGCGCCGCGGCGCCAGCAACGTGCGCGCGTACAGCAGCAGGAACAGCGGATACGAAGCGATCGTCAGCGCCGCCCAGCGCCAGCTGTAGTGGCCGCCGAGCAGCGGGGTGATGAACACCCACGCCGACCACAACAGGTGCACGGTGTCGGTCCACGGCGACTTGCCCCGGCGCGCGTTGGCCGCCACCGCCGAGTCCGGCGCGGGCGCGCACCAGGCGCGCAATCGCTGCGGCAGCGGCAAACGGATGGTCATCGCGCGATGCTACTGCAGGCCTGGCGCGGCGGCCGCGCGGCGCCCGCTTCGCGCGCATCGTGGTGGCCTGTCGTCGGGCGCCGTGGAGCTCATGCCGGCCATGCTCGGCCGCGGCGGGCCGGTCCGGCAGTCGCGCCCGTCACCGCAAGCGCATGACAGCCGTCAGGTGACCGGGCGCGCCGCGCTGCGTAGCCTGCACAGCCTGGCGGGCAGGCCGATTTGGCGTGGCCGCCGCCGACCCGCACACTAACGGGCCAATCCCCACACGCTCCCGCCATGACCGACTCGGCCGACCTGCTGAAGGAATTGCGCATCGACCGCGGCGCCCCGCCGCCGGCGCCATCGCGGCGCGGGTTGTGGATCGTGCTCGCCGTGGGCGCGGCGGTGGTGGTGCTGGCGCTGGCCGGCTGGGCGCTGTTCGGCCGCGGCCAGGCGGTCGAAGTGCGCACCGCCGAGGCGGTCGCGATCGGCAACGGCGGCGGCAGCGCCTCGGTGCTGGACGCGACCGGCTACGTGGTCGCGCGGCGCATGGCCACGGTGTCGGCCAAGATCACCGGCAAGGTGCGCGAGGTGCTGATCGAGGAAGGCCAGCAGGTCGAGGCCGGCCAGGTGATGGCGACGCTGGATCCGATCGACGCCGACGCCCAGCGCGACCTCGCCGCGGCCCAGCTCGGCGCCGCGCGCAGCCAGGTCACCGGGGTCGCCGCGCAGCTGCGCGAGGCGGAGGCCAACGCCGCGCGCCTGTCGGGCCTCGTCAAACAGCAGCTCGTGTCGCGCGCGCAGTACGACCAGGCGATCGCCGAGCGCGACGCGCTGCGCGCGCAGCTCGTCACCGCGCAGCGCAATGCCAAGGTCGCCGGCGACCAGCTGCGGATCGCCGAACACGGCGTCGACAACACCATCGTGCGCGCGCCGTTCGCCGGGGTGGTGGTGGCCAAGGCCGCGCAGCCGGGCGAGATCGTCTCGCCGCTGTCGGCCGGCGGCGGCTTCACCCGCACCGGCATCGGCACGGTGGTGGACATGGACTCGCTGGAGATCGAGGTGGACGTCGGCGAGGCCTACATCGGCCGGGTCCAGCCCGGCATGCCGGTGCAAGCCGTGCTCAACGCCTATCCCGACTGGAAGATTCCGGCGCACGTGATCGCGATCATCCCCACCGCCGACCGCGGCAAGGCCACGGTCAAGGTGCGCATCGCGCTCGACCAGCGCGATCCGCGGATCGTGCCGGAGATGGGCGTGCGGGTGAGCTTCCTGGAGAAGGCGCAGCCGCGGCAGGCCGAGCGCAAGCCGGGCGTGCTGGTGCCGGCGGACGCGATCGTCGCGCGCGATGGCGCCGACATCGCCTTCGTGGTCACCGACCTGAAGGACGGCGAAGGTCGCGCCAGCCGCCGCGCGCTGCAGCTCGGCCGCACCCTCGGCGACGACCGCGAGGTGCTGGACGGCGTGGCCGGCGGCGAAACGGTGGTGCTGGATCCGCCAGAAGGCCTGGCGGAAGGCGCCAGGGTGAAGGTAGCGCAGGAAGAGGCCGCCACGGACAACGAGTAACAACCAGCCCGCGAAGCGGGATGGCGCAGGACCCACCGCAGTTCCACGAATCGCAACACGGAGCAATGCAATGGCGCTCGTCGGCATCCGCAACCTGCACAAGACCTACCAGCGCGGCCCCGAGAAGGTGGACGTGCTGCACGGCATCGACCTCGACATCGAACAGGGCGACTTCGTCGCGCTGATGGGACCGTCGGGCTCGGGCAAGACCACCCTGCTCAACCTGATCGGCGGGCTGGACACGCCGACCGCGGGCGAGATCGAGGTCGGCGGCCAGCGCATCGACCGGCTGGGCTCGGGCCAGCTCGCGCACTGGCGCAGCAACCACGTCGGCTTCGTGTTCCAGTTCTACAACCTGATGCCGACCCTGAGCGCGCAGAAGAACGTCGAACTGCCGCTGCTGCTGACCAAACTGTCGGCGGCGCAGCGCAAGCGCAACGCCGAGATCGCGCTGCAGCTGGTCGGCCTGGCCGAGCGCGGCAAGCACCGGCCCGCCGAGCTGTCCGGCGGCCAGCAGCAGCGCGTCGCGATCGCCCGCGCGATCGTGTCCGACCCGACCCTGCTGATCTGCGACGAGCCCACCGGCGACCTCGACCGGCAGTCGGCCGAGGAAATCCTCGGCCTGCTGCAGGAACTCAACCGCGCGCACGGCAAGACCATCGTGATGGTCACCCACGACCCGAAGGCCGCCGAGTACGCGACCCACACCCTGCACCTCGACAAGGGCCACCTGGTCGAGTCGGTCGCGCACGCGTGAACGCCAGCCCTTCCCCGCGGGGAAGGAGACAGGAGCACAGACGATGAAATACCTGCACCTGATCTGGGCCGCGCTGTTCCGCAGCAAGACGCGCACGCTGCTGACCCTGCTGTCGGTGGTCGCCGCCTTCCTGCTGTTCGGCATGCTCGACTCGGTCCGCGTCGCCTTCAATGCCGGCGGCAGCGTGGCCGGCGCCAACCGCCTGGTGGTCGCCTCGCGGCTGTCCATCACCCAGATGCTGCCGCTGAGCCTGGATCCGCAGATCAAGGCGGTGCCAGGCGTGAAGCAGTCCGCGTTCGCCGCCTGGTTCGGCGGCATCTACCGCGACCCGCGCAACTTCTTCCCGAACTTCTCGGTCAGCGAGGGCTACCTCGACCTGTACCCGGAGTACGTGCTGCCCGCCGCCCAGCGCAAGGCCTTCGAAGCCGACCGCACCGGCGCGCTGGTCGGCGAGTCGCTGGCCAAGCGTTTCGGCTGGAAGATCGGCGACACCATCCCGCTGCAGGCGACGATCTTCCCGCGCCAGGGCAGCAACGACTGGCCGCTGACGATCCGCGGCATCTTCCACCTCGCCGACGCCAAGCGCCGCGGCGAGGAGAACCAGCTGCTGTTCCACTGGACCTACTTCGACGAGGCCAACGACTACGTCAAGGGCCGGGTCGGCTGGTACATCGTGCGGGTCGCCGATCCGGCGGCGGCGGACCGCGTCGCGCAGGCGATCGACGCGCTCAGCGCCAACTCCGACCACGAGACCAAGACCCAGACCGAGCAGGCCTTCAACCAGGCCTTCGCCAAGCAGTTCGCCGACATCGGCCTGATCGTCACCGCGATCATGGGCGCGGTGTTCTTCACCCTGCTGCTGCTGACCGGCAACACCATGGCGCAGGCGGTGCGCGAGCGCATCCCCGAACTCGCGGTGCTGAAGACGATCGGCTTCTCCAACCGCAGCGTGCTGTGGCTGGTGCTGGCCGAGTCGGTGCTGCTGGTGGTGCTGGGCGGCGCGCTCGGGCTCGGCATCGCGGCGCTGCTGATGCCGATGGTCAGCGGCGCCAGCGGCGGCGTGATCCAGCTGCCGACGGTGATGCCGCAGACCTGGGGCATCGGGCTGGCGCTGATGATCGCGATCGGCGTGCTGGTCGGCCTGCTGCCGGCGCTGCGCGCGATGCGGCTGAACATCGTCGATGCACTGGCCGGGCGCTGAAGGTAAGCCGAGGCCGCTTGCGCGGCGCTGCCGCGCGGCCTCGGCGAACGCCCGGCGCGCTGCGCCGGGCCGGGGCTGCAGATCTCGAGGAGAGACCTAATGAATCGTATGAGGAAGTGGTTGGGCAACCTCGGCGTCGTGCTGGCGCTGGTCCTCGGCCTCGCCGCCTGGATCGCGCTGCCGTGGATCGGCGTGCTCGCGATCGCCGCGCTGTTCGCGCTGTGGCTGGCCCTCACCCGCAGCGGCCGGCTCGCGCTGGCCGCGGCCAGGATCGGCATCGCCGGCCTGCCGCAGCGCTGGGGCGCGTCCAGCGTGATCGTGATCGGCATCGCCGGCGTGGTCGGCGTGCTGGTGGCGATGCTGGCGATGGGCGAGGGCTTCAAGGCCACGCTCGACCGCACCGGCAGCGACCGCACCGCGATCATCCTGCGCGGCGGCTCGCAGGCGGAAACCAATTCGGTGATCACCCGCGACCAGGTGCCGCTGATCTCGGCGCTGCCCGGCATTGCGCGCGGCAAGGACGGCCGGCCGCTGGTGTCGCCGGAGCTGTCGCAGGTGGTCAACCTGCCGAGCAAGGCCGACGGCACCGACGCCAACGTGCAGTTCCGCGGCGTCGGTCCCGCGGCGTGGGCGCTGCGGCCGGACCTCAAGCTGCTCGAGGGCCGCCGCTTCAATCCCGGCCTGCGCGAACTCGTGGTCGGCAAGGGCGCGCAGGCGCAGTTCGCCGGGCTCGAGGTCGGGCGCAAGCTCGAGCTCGCCAACCAGGACTGGACCGTGGTCGGCGTGTTCGCCTCCGGCGACGCGCACGAGTCGGAACTTTGGGCCGACGCCGACGTGCTCGGCCCCGCCTACCAGCGCAGCGCGTTCCAGTCGGTGACGGTGAAGCTGGACGGCAAGGGCGGCTTCAAGCGGCTCAAGGCCGCGCTCGCCGGCGACCCGCGGCTTAAGCTCGACGTGCTCACCACCCACGACTACTACGCCAAGCAGTCGGAAGGCCTGAGCAAGCTGATCCGCATCCTCGGCGTGGTGATCGGCACGATCATGGCGATCGGCGCGGTGTTCGGCGCGCTCAACACGATGTACGCGGCGGTCGCCGGCCGCGCGCGCGAGATCGCGACCATGCGCGCGCTCGGCTTCCGCGGCCTGCCGGTGGTGGTGTCGGTGATGCTGGAGACGATGCTGCTGGCGCTGGCCGGCGGCCTGCTCGGCGCCGCCGTCGCGTGGCTGGTGTTCAACGGCTACACGGTGTCCACGCTCGGCAGCAACTTCAGCCAGGTCGTGTTCCAGTTCAAGGTCGGGCCGGACCTGCTGTGGACCGGACTGAAGTGGGCGCTCGGCATCGGCCTGGTCGGCGGCCTGTTCCCGGCGCTGCGCGCGGCGCGCCTGCCGGTGACGGTGGCCCTGCGCGCGGCGTGAGGCCGCGCCTCGCCGCGCGCCACTGCTCGCGGCCTGCGCCGCGGGGCCGGCTCTAGAGCCCGGCCCGCGAGGGGGATGCCTGCGTTCGCGCCGCCCGGCGCGAACGCCGCAACCCGTCCGCCGCGAACAGCGCCAGCGCGACCCAGATGAAGGCGAAGCCGATCGCGCGGTCGCGGCCGAAGGGTTCGCCCAGCACCAGTACGCCGCAGGCCAGCTGCATGCTCGGCGCGATGTACTGCAGCAGGCCGACCAGGCTGAAGGGAATGCGGCGCACCGCGTCGGCGAAGCCGATCAGCGGCAGCGCGGTCAGTGCGCCGCCGAGCACCAGCAGCGCGCTGGCGCCGAGGCCCCACGCCGGCGTCGCGCCGTGGGCGACGAAGCCGCCGTCGCCGTGCGCCTCGCCCCACAGCAGCACCGCCAGCGCCGGCAGCACGAGGTACAGGCTTTCGACGCCGAGCCCGCGCACCGGCGGCACCCCGACCAGCTTGCGCACCAGCCCGTAGGCTGAGAAGGAAGCGGCCAGCGACAGCGCGATCCACGGGAAGTCGCCGTAGTGGACCGTCAGCCACAGCACGCCCGCGGTGGCGATCGCGATCGACGTCCACTGCACGCGGTTGAGCCGCTCGCGCAGCACGATCACGCCCAGCACCACGTTGAGCAGCGGGTTGATGAAGTAGCCCAGGCTGCTCTCAACCACGTGCCCCGCGTTCACCGCCCAGATGTACAGGCCCCAGTTGAACGCGATCAGGCTGCCGCTGAGCGCGAGCATCCACGCCGCGCGCGGCAGCGCCAGGGTTTCGCGCAGCCAGCCGCGGCCGTACTTCCAGCCCAGCCAGCCCGCGACCAGCACCGCGCTCCACACGATCCGGTGGACGATGATCTGCAGCGACGGCACCTGCTTGAGCAGGTGCCAGTACAGCGGCATCACGCCCCACAGCACGTAGGCGCCGACCGCGACCCAGACGCCGCGGCGGTCGAGGCCGCCGCTCACCGGCCGCGCCCCGCCGCCGTGCGCGGCCGCGCCTTCGCCAGCGTGATCGCGACCACGCTGCACAGGATCACCGCCATCGCGGCGAGCTCGCCGCCACCGAAGCGCTCGCCGGCCAGCCACGCGCCCAGCACCACCGCGATCGCCGGATTGACGTAGGCGTAGCTGCCCGCCAGCACCGGCCGCACGTGGTGCAGCAGCCAGATGTAGGCGCTGAAGGCGACGATCGAACCGAAGCTGGCGAGGTAGCCGACCGCGAGCAGGCCCTGCAGGGTCGGCATCGCGTGCATGCGCTCGCCGAGCGCGAAACCCGCGCCGAGCAGCAGCGCCCCGCCGCACAGCATCTGCGCCGCCGCGCCCATGAACGGCGACGGCAGGTCGCGCCCGCGGCTCCAGATCGAACCGAACGCCCACGCGATGGTCGCGACGAACAGCGCGACCAGCCCCACCGGGCTGCCGCGCAACGCGCCGCCGGCGTTGAGCCAGAGCACGCCGGCGAAGCCGCAGGCGAGGCCGATCCATTCCGTCCGCCCGGGGCGCTCGCCGCGCATCGCCGCGAACACGCCCATCCACAGCGCCGACGACGCGACCGCGACCGCGGCCAGCCCCGACGACACCGACTGCTCGGCGATGCACACCAGGCCGTTGCCCAGGCCCAGCAGCAGCGCGCCCATCACCGCGAGGTTGCGCCACTGCGCGCGGGTCGGCGCGGGCACGCCGCGCAGGCGCAGCACCGCGTACAGCAGGCCGCCGGCGACGAGGAAACGGCCGCCGGCCATCAGCCGCGGCGGCAGCCCGCCTTCGAGGGCGAAGCGGATCGCGAGGTAGGTCGAGCCCCAGATCAGGTAGACCGCGGCGATCGCCAGCACCACGGCGAGGCCGCTGGCGCGCGCGGGGGCGGCGACGGAAGTGGCTGCATTCATGCGGAACATCCGGAACAAGCGACGCCGCCTGCCCGAAGGCATGGCGGCGTCTGGGGGAGGGAGCCGCGGAAGCCCGCGGTCCATCGCCAGACTAGCGTCGGCGCCGGCAAGCCGATTGAAAATTCGCCCGCCTTGTTGCAAGAATCTTGCATGACGCGCACGGGCCTGCTGGACGACTTCGACCACCGCTTGCTGGCCCTGCTGCAGCGTGACGCCGATCTCACCCTGGACGCGCTCGGCGAGGCGGTCGGCCTGTCGCCGAGCGCCGTACAGCGCCGGCTCACCCGCTACCGCCGCAGCGGCCTGCTGCGCACCGTCGCGGTGCTCGACCCGAAGGCGCTGCCCGGCACCACCCTGACCGCGGTGTGGGTGACGATGGAGCGCGAATCGCTGAAGGCCCACGCCGCCTTCGCCGCGCGCATGCGCGCCGCGCCGGAGGTGCAGCAGTGCTACGTGCTGGCGGGCGAATGGGACTACCTGGTGATCCTGGCGACGCGCGGCATCGATCACTTCCGTTCGGTCGCGCAACGCCTGTTCGTGGACGAGGGCACGATCCGCCGCTACGACTCGCGGATCGTGTTCGACGTGGTCAAGCACGGCCTCGCCCTGCCGACCGGCGAGTCGGCGCCGCGACGCAAACGCTGAGTCACGCCGCGCGCTCGCGCTCCAGCAACTGCTGCTTGAGCGGCAGGCCCCAGCGGTAGCCGCCCAGCGAACCATCGCCGCGCACCACCCGGTGGCAGGGCACCAGCACCGCGATGCGGTTGTGCGCGCAGGCGCCAGCGACCGCGCGGGCGCCGCGCGGCGCGCCGAGCGCGGCGGCGAGGCCGGCGTAGCTGCGGGTCTCGCCGCGCGGGATGCGCATCAGCGCGTCCCACACCTTCTTCTGGAAGGCGGTGCCGATCAGGTCGACGTCGACCCGCGCCTGGCGGCCGGCCAGGGTCTCGGCCACCGCGCGCACGCGCGGGGCGAGGAAGTCGTCGCGGCCGGCGTCGACTTCCTGCAGCGTGGCGCGCGGGAATTCGGCGCGAAGCTTGCGGTGCAACACGTCGCGGTCCTCGCCCAGTTCGACCATGCAGATGCCGCGCGCGGTGGCCGCGACCAGCGCCGGGCCGAGCGCGGTGGCGACGATGCTCCAGCGGATCTCCACGCCGTCGCCGCCGGCGCGATAACGTGCGGGCGTCATGCCCAGGCGCGCGGCGCCGGCTTCGTACACCCGCGACGGCGAGCCGTAGCCCGCGTCGTACAGCGCGGCGCTGACGTCGCCGCCGGCGCGCAGCGCGCTGCGCAGGGTGCCGAGCTTGCGCTGCGACAGGTATTCCGCCGGGCTCAGCCCGAAGCGCGCGGCGAAGCGGCGTTGCAGGTGCGAGGCGCTGAGCCCGACCGCGCGCGCCAGCGCGTCCAGGGTCGGCTCGCCTTCGTCCAGCAGGCGGCGTGCGTGCTCGAGTTTGTCGTCGGTGCGGGCCATGGCGGGCACGATAGGCCAGCGCGGGGGCGGTCGCTATCCGATTCTTGCGCGCGCTCGCCGAAGTGGCGGGGGCGCGTCGGGTGGGAGAGGTGGGCAGGACCGTATGCGGCATGGAGGGCGCATCCGAGCCTCCATGGATGGATTCACGGCGTGTCCTGCCTGCCTCTCCCGCCCGGCGCGCTCGCGCAGCCTCAGACGGCCTTGGCTGCTGAAAGCAGGCACCATCGCGGGCCCGCGCCCGGGAGGGCGCATCCGAGCCTCCATGGACGGATTCACGGCGTGTCCTGCACGTCTCTCCCGCCCGACGCGCTCGCGTGCGGCTCGCCCCCACCCCGACCCTCCCCCGCAAGCGGGGGAGGGAGAACGTCGCACGTCTCACGCGCTCAGCCGCGGCGGCCGAGCATCGCGTCGATGCGGATGTGGCGGCGCGCCTCGTGCTTTTCCTTCAGCCGGCGCCCGTGCGCGGACAGGATGTCGCCGCGGGTGAGGATGCCGATGAGCGGGTGCGGCGCGTCGACGCCGACCACGATCAGGCGGCCGATGTCCTCGGCGACCATGTGGTCGGCCGCCTCGCGCAGCGAGTGGTGCTCGTGCACCACGACCGGCGGGCGCATCGGCAGGTCGCCGATCCGGCGGATGTTGGGCTCGGACGGATCGAGCAGGGTGCGGCGGGTGACCACGCCGCGCACGCGGCCGGTGTCGTCGATCACCGGATAGCCCTGGTGCTGGCCGTCGTCGCGACCGGAATGGATCCAGTGGCGCACCTCGCCGAGCTCGTCGCGGGTGCGCAGCGAAATCACGTCGCGGGTGCAGGCGTCGCGCACCAGCACCTGCTCGAGGTAGTCGGCGGCGTACTCGGTGGGCACGCGCACGCCGCGGCGCGCGATCTTCTCGGTCATGATCGTGTTGCGCATGGTCAGCGCCGACACCAGGTAGGCCGCGCTGCAGCCGCCGAGCAGCGGCAGCAGGCCCGCCGGCTGGTGGGTGGTCTCGAACGCGAACACCACCGACGCCAGCAGCGCGCGCGAGGCCCCCGCGAAGATCGCCGCCATGCCGACCAACCCGGCGATGCGCGGGTCCACGCCCAGCTGCGGCGCCAGCGCGACCAGGCCGAAGCCCGCCAGCGCACCGAGCGCCCCGCCGACGGTGAACAATGGCGCCAGGGTACCGCCCGAGGTGCCGCTGCCGAGCGCCACCGACCACGAGATGAACTTCATCACGCACAGGAAGGCGAGCGCGCCCACCGCGAGGTGGCCGGCGACGATCGCCTCGATGTTGGTGTAGCCCACGCCCAGCGTGAGCGGCGCGAACCAGCCGACGACGCCGACCACCAGGCCGCCGATCGCCGGCCACCACATCCAGTGCACCGGCAGCTTCTCGAATGCGTCCTCGATGCCGTATACCAACCGCGTCACGCCGACGCTGACCAGGCCCATCGCCGCGCCGAGCAGCACGTAGGACGCGAGCGCGCCGAGTCCGGGCGCGGCGATGTCCGGCATCGGGAACACCGGCGCGCTGCCGACCAGCAGGTCGCGCACGCCGGCCGCGGTCACCGCCGCGAGCGCGACCGGGATCAGCGAGCGCGGGCGCAGTTCGAACAGCAGCAGTTCCACCGCGAGGATCACCGCCGACACCGGCGCGCCGAAGATCGCGGTCATGCCGCCGGCCGCGCCCGCGGCGAGCAGCACCTTGCGCTCCTGCCCGGTGACCTGCAGCAGCTGGCCGAGGAAGGAACCGAGAGCGCCGCCGGTGGCGATGATCGGACCTTCCGCGCCGAACGGGCCGCCGGTGCCGATCGCGATCGCCGAGGACACCGGCTTGAGGAAGGTGATGCGCGGCGGGATCTTCGACTCGTTGAGCAGCACCTGCTCCATCGCCTCGGGGATGCCGTGGCCGCGGATCGCGCGCGAGCCCCAGCGCGCCATCGCGCCGACGATCAGCCCGCCGGCCACCGGCACCAGGATCACCCACGGGCCGAGCCGGTGCTGCGCCGGCGACACCGTCTCCAGCGACCAGCGCCCGTAGAACGACAGGTTGGTGACCACCGCGATCAGCGCCACCAGCACCTGCGCGATCAGCGCGGCGGCGACGCCGAGCAGCACCGCCAGCGCGCACACGAACAGTACCCGCGGCTCGACCAGGGTCGAGCGCCGCGGCATGCGCGCTGCCTCGAGGCTGGCGCCTAGCGCCGGCGCGACCGGCAGCGCCTCGGTGCTGGCCTCGTCGCGGAGCTGCGGATGGTCGGGGGTCTGCATCGGTCAGCCGGTCGCGCGGGGGGCGCACATGCTACGCCCGGGGCGACGGCCTTTCAGCGAACGGCGGCCTGTTGCGACAACGCGTCGATGGCGCTCAGGCGTCGCCATCGTCGCGCAGGTAGGGCTCGACCTTGCCCTGCAGCTTCATCGTCATCGGGTTGCCGCGGCGATCCAGCGCCTTGCCGACGATGACCCGGATCCAGCCCTCGCTGACGCAGTACTCCTCGACGTTGGTGCGCTCGGCGCCGTTGAAGCGGATGCCCACGCCGCGGGCCAGCAGCTCGGCGTCGTGGAACTTGCTGCGCGGGTCGTTGCTGAGGCGGTCGGGAAGCGAGTCGGCCATGGCGGATCGGGAGAGCGGGAAAGGCGCACAGGATAGCGCGCTGCCCGTGCGGGCCCGATTCGGACGGGGCTCACGGCATTGCAACCGCGTCCGCCGCCACCATGTCCTTGCGATGACCTCGCCCATGGCCTCCCCCGACCCGCTCGCCCTCGACCGCGCCGCCGGGGCGCGCGGCGAGTGGCAGGTGCTGCGCGGCCTCGTCCCCTACCTGCGGCCGTTCTGGGCGCGGATCGGCTTCGCGCTGGCGCTGGTGGTGAGCGCGAAGCTCGCCAACCTGGTCGTGCCGATGCTGCTCAAGCGGCTTGTGGACGGGCTCGCGGTGCCGCCGTCGCTGCTGGTGCTGCCGGTCGCGCTGCTGCTGGCCTACGGCGCGTCGCGGCTGTCGGTGACGCTGTTCACCGAGCTGCGCCAGGTGGTGTTCGCGCGGGTGATGGCGCGGGTTTCGCGGCGGGTCACGCTGGAGGTGTTCCGGCACCTGCACGCGCTGTCGCTGAAGTTCCACCTGTCGCGCCGCACCGGCGGCGTGGCGCGCGACGTCGAGCGCGGCGGCAGCGCGATCTCCGACCTGCTCGACTGGTCGATCTACACCATCCTGCCGACCGCGCTGGAGGTCGCGCTGGTCACCGGCGTGCTGATCTGGGCCTACGACTGGACCTTCGCCGCGATCACCCTGGCCACGCTCGCCGCCTACGTCGGCTTCACCTTCGCCGTGACCGACTGGCGCACGCGCTACTACCGCGCCTCGGTCGAGGCCGACACCCGCGCCAACGAGCGCGCGGTGGACTCGCTGCTCAACTACGAGACGGTCAAGTACTTCGGCAACGAGGAGCACGAGGCCCGCCGCTACGACGAAAACCTGCGGCACCTGGAGGAGGCGCAGGTCAAGGCGCGCAAGACCCTGGCGATCCTCAACCTCGGCCAGACCGCGGTGGTCGCGCTCGGCGTCACCGCGATGATGTGGGACGCAGCGGCCGGCGTCGTCGCCGGGCGCATGACGGTCGGCGACCTGGTGCTGGTCAACGCCTACCTGCTGCAGCTGGCGGCGCCGCTCAACCTGCTCGGCATGATGTACCGCGAGGTCAAGCAGGCCTTCACCAACCTGGAGCGCCTGTTCGGCCTGCTCGACGAGCGCCAGGACGTGCAGGACCGGGAAGGCGCGCAGCCGCTGCGCACGCGCCGGCCGCGGGTCGCGTTCGAACACGTGTCCTTCGCCTACGACCCGCGCCGTCCGATCCTGCAGGACGTGAGCTTCGCGATCGAGCCGGGCGCGACCGTGGCCGTGGTCGGCCACTCGGGCTCGGGCAAGTCGACGCTGGCGCGCTTGCTGTACCGCTTCTACGACGTGGACGCCGGCCGCATCACCATCACCGACGAAGCCGGCGTGGCGCACGACCTGCGCGAGCGGACCCAGGCCTCGGTGCGCGCGGCGATCGCGATCGTCCCGCAGGACACGGTGCTGTTCAACGACACGATCTTCTACAACATCCAGTACGGCCGCCCCGACGCCAGCCGCGCCGAGGTCGAGGCGGCGGCGCGCGCGGCGCACATCCACGACCTGATCATGGCGCTGCCGGACGGCTACGACAGCGAGGTCGGCGAACGCGGGCTCAAGCTGTCGGGCGGCGAGAAGCAGCGCGTGGCGATCGCGCGCGCGCTGCTCAAGGACCCGGCGATCCTGATCTTCGACGAGGCGACCTCGGCGCTGGACTCCAGGTCCGAGCGCGCGATCCAGGCCGAACTCGACCGGATCGCGGTCGGCCGCACCACCCTGATGATCGCGCACCGGCTGTCCACGGTGATGCACGCCGACGAGATCCTGGTGCTGGACGCCGGGAGGGTGGTGGAGCGCGGCAGCCACGCCGGCCTGCTCGCGCTGGACGGGCAGTACGCGCAGATGTGGCGGCTGCAGCAGCAGGCGCAGCAGGCCGCGGCGCAGGCGGCCGCGGCCGAGCGCGCGG
Organism: Lysobacteraceae bacterium; assembly: GCA_035539135.1. Classification (GTDB taxonomy): domain Bacteria; phylum Pseudomonadota; class Gammaproteobacteria; order Xanthomonadales; family Xanthomonadaceae; genus JABFWF01. The sequence goes on along the minus strand of DATLJD010000002.1, from coordinate 2,001 downwards.
CGGCGGGCGTGGGCGAAGGGTGACGCGCGTCCCCGGCACCCCACCGACGGGCCTGGCCCCCACCGCGTCCCCTTGCCGTACCATCGGGCGTTTCCACGCCGAGGTGCCCCCCATGCAGAAACTCGTGCTGTCCACCCTCTCGCTGGCCGTCGCCCTGGCGATCGGCAGCGCCCATGCCGCCGACGCGCCGACCTTCGACACCCAGCGCCTGTCGCAGGAGGTGAAGGTGCTGTCGTCCGACGCGTTCGAAGGCCGCGCGCCGGCCTCGGCCGCCGAGCAGAAGGTGATCGACTACGTGGTCGGCGAGCTCAAAGCGGCCGGCGTGTCCCCGGGCGGCGACCTCAAGGACGGCCAGCGCGCCTGGACCCAGGCGGTGCCGCTGCTGCGCGCCGAGATCACCGGCACGCCGACCCTCGCGCTCGGCGTCGACGGCAGAACCGAGCCGCTGACCCAGGGCGTGGAGATCGCCGCGCGCCCGACCCTCGACGGCAGCAAGCAGGTCGACATCGAGAACGCGCCCCTGGTGTTCGTCGGCTACGGCGTCAAGGCGCCGGAGCGCAACTGGGACGACTACAAGGGCGTGGACCTGAAGGGCAAGGTCGCGCTGGTGCTGGTCAACGACCCGGACTTCGAGACCGGCGAGGGCGACTTCGGCGGCAAGGCGATGACCTACTACGGCCGCTGGACCTACAAGTACGAGGAGGCCGCGCGCCAGGGCGCGCTCGGCATGCTGGTGATCCACGAGACCGCGCCGGCGTCCTACGGCTGGGCGACGGTGAAGAACTCCAACACCAACGCCCAGTTCGACATCGTCCGCGCCGATCCCGCCGCCGCCCACGTGCCGCTGGAAGGCTGGGTGACCCGCGACCTCGCGGCGAAGATCGCAAAGAACGCCGGCTTCGACTTCGAGCAGCTGAAGAAGCAGGCGCAGTCGCGCGACTTCAAGCCGGTCGAGCTGAAGGGCGAGACGCTGACCGCGCAATACGCGGTGGACAGCCAGGTGATCACCTCGCACAACATCGTCGGCCGCATCGAGGGCACGAAGCATCCGGACGAGACGATCATCTACAGCGCGCACTGGGACCACCTCGGGGTCGGCCAGCCGGACGCCAAGGGCGACCGCATCTACAACGGCGCGGTGGACAACGCGACCGGCACCGCGGCGCTGATCGAGATCGCGCGCGCGTATGCCAAGGCGCCGCGCCCGGAACGCTCGGTGGTGTTCCTCAACGTCACCGCCGAGGAGAAGGGCCTGCTCGGCTCGGAGTACTACGCGGCCAACCCGCTGTATCCGCTGGCGAAGACGGTCGCGGTGCTGAACATGGACGCGCTGGACCCCACCGGCGCCAAGCGCGACTTCTCCACCTCAGGCAGCGCGAAGCAGGAGCTGCTCGACGAGACCATCACGACCGCCAAGACTTTCGGCCTGCGCTTCACCCCCGACTCGCATCCCGAGGCGGGCTACTTCTTCCGCTCCGACCACTTCCCGTTCGCCAAGCGCGGCGTGCCGGCGATTTCCTGGGGCTCGGGCGAGGACTGGGTCGAGGGCGGGCTCGCCGCCGGCGAGGCGGCCGGCAAGGCCTATACGGCCGAGCGCTACCACCAGCCGGCCGACGAGTGGGAGGCCGACTGGACCTTCGCGGGCATGGCCAAGGAACTGCAGGTGCTGTACACGGTCGGGCGCGAGCTGGCCGATTCGCGCCGCTGGCCGGACTGGGACCCGTCGTCCGAGTTCCGCGCCGCGCGCGACGCGAGCGCCGCGGAGCGCAAGTGATCGCCTGATTGGTGTGCGAAAAAGGCCGGGGAAACCCGGCCTTCTCTTTTGCGGGTTGCACTGACTGGTCAACAAGCGCGCATCGTGGGCCCGCGCCCGGGAGGCCGGGGGTATTGCTTTTCCCTTAGCTGGGCATCCATGCCCAGATGCGGGCGCGCGCCATCCATGGCGCGCTGACGCAACACCCCCGCCCTCCCGGTCGCTCGGGAAAGATCCTCGCGGCTTGC
>DATLJD010000001.1:0-51854 GCA_035539135.1 Lysobacteraceae bacterium | reverse complement strand
CGAGCGACCGGGAGGGCGGGGGTGTTGCGTCAGCGCGCCATGGATGGCGCGCGCCCGCATCTGGGCATGGGTGAGCACGGGCGGCTTGCGCGGCACTGCCGCGCGCCCGTGCGAACGCCCGGCGCGCTGCGCCGGGCCGGGGGAGCCGCGCAGCGGCGTCCCAGCTAAGGGAAAAGCAATACCCCCGGCCTCCCGGGCGCGGGCCCACGAAATTTCGCGCGTATCCCGCCGCCCGCCTGTCGGCCATCGCGTTCACGCCGGCATGAGCGCCCAGCCGCAAGGCTCAGGGGCCCTACCCCGCAGGCGCACACTCGATGGACGCGATCTCCTTCCTCACCGAGGACCACCGCAAGGTCCGCAAGCTGCTCGACGACCTCAGCAAGACCACCAATCGCGCCGCCAAGAAACGCGCCGACCTGCTGGCGAAGATCGCGGCCGAACTGGAGGCGCACACGGCGATCGAGGAAGAGATCTTCTACCCGGCGTTCAAGGAGGCGGGGCAGAAGAGCGAGGACGACAAGATGTTCTTCGAGGCCATGGAAGAGCATCGTGCGGCCGGCGACCTGGTGCTGCCCGACCTGCTGAAGACCGACGTCGGCTCCGAGCAGTTCGGCGGCCGCGCCAAGGTGCTCAAGGAACTGGTCGAACACCACGCCGACGAGGAGGAGAAGCAGATGTTCCCGCGCGCGCGCAAGCTGCTCGGCAAGCAGGCGCTCAAGGATCTGCGCGACGAGCTCGAGGCGCGCAAGAAGGAGCTGCTGCGCAAGTGAGCGCGAAGGCGGCGGCGGACGCGAGGCGGCGCAAGGACGCGCCCGATGCCGAGCGCGCCGCATTGCTGATCATCGACATGATCAACCCGCTGGACTTTCCCGGCGCGGACGCGATGCGCACACAGGCGCTCCCCGCCGCGCGCGCGATCGCGCGCCTGAAAAAACGCATGAAGGCGGACGGGTCGCCGGTAGTCTACGTCAACGACAACTTCACCCACTGGCTCAACGACTTCCGCGAACTGGTCGCGATCTGCAGCCAGCCCGACGCGCCCGGCGCGCCGCTGGCGCGCGCGCTCGCGCCGGAGCACGACGACTACCTCGTGCTCAAGCCCAAGCACTCCGGCTTCTACGCCACCCCGCTGGAGGTGCTGCTCGCCCAGCTCGAGGTGCGCCGGGTGGTCGTCACCGGCATCGCCGGAGACGGCTGCGTGCTGGCCACGGCGCTGGACGCGCACATGCGCGACTTCGAGGTCGCGGTGCCGTCCGACTGCTGCGCGTCGATGACCCGCGAGCGCAACACCCGCGCGCTCGCCCTGCTGCGCGACTCGATCCACGTGGACACCCGCCGCGGCGCGCGCCTTGGGTGACCCGCTTGCAAACGGCCAGCGTGACTTCCGCCACTGCGTCGCACCGGCATCGCGCCTGACAGTGGTGGCGACGACGAACACGGGAAGGGCGCGCCACCGTGCCGACTGGTCGCCGACGGTGGACGACTGCATTTCGCCAACACCCGCAAGCTGGACTTCGGCAGCCGCACGAGGTGCCGGTGGCGCCGCTGCCGGCGCAGCGACCGCCGGCGTCAGCGCAGCAGTAACCCACCCAGCCAGCCGGCGACGTACAGCAGCCCGCCGATCAGCGCGCCGACCGCGGTGCCGTTGTAGCGGATGTACTGCAGGTCGGTGCCGATGCTCAGTTCCAGCTCGCGGGTCAGTTCCTCCGCGCTCCACTGCTCGATGCGCTCGACGATGTAGGCGCGGATCGCGTCGCGGTAACGCTCGATCAGCGGCTCGCAGGCGTCCTGGATCCAGCCGTTGAGCCAGGCGCGGGTCGCCGCGTCCTCGCGCAGGGCGGTGCCGACCGCCTGCGCGCCCCTGGCGATACGCGCGCGCAGCTGCGAATCCTCGCGCCGCACGTCCGCCTGCAGCCAGGCGATCAGGTCCCCCCACAGACCGCGCAGGTAGGCGCCGAGCTCGGCCTGGTCGAGCAGCTGGTCGCGGAAGCGCGCGACCTGGTCGCGCAGTTCCGGATCCTCCTCCAGCCGCGCGACCAGCGCCGCCAGCTGCTGGGCCAGGCGCTGGCGCACCTCGTGGTCGCGGTCGACGGCCATCTCGCCGACCAGGGTGGTCGCGCCGTTCACCAGCTTGCGCGCGATGCGGTCGGCGACCATCCGGTCCAGCCGCACCAGGCGCAGGATCCGCCAGACCTCGCGGCCGGCCAGGGTCGCCAGCCGTTCGTGCATCTCCGGCGTCGCCAGCACGTGCTGCAGGTAGGCGAGGAAGTCGTCCACCAGCGCCTCGTGGCGCCCGCTCGCGGTGAGCTGGCGCAGGCCGAACGCGGCGACGCCGGACAGGTCCACCTGGCGCAGGCGGGCGTCCACCAGCCGGTGCAGGAAGCGGTGCAGCTGCTCGCTGTCGACCAGCGCGATCAGGTGTGGCATTGCACGCGTGATGGCGTCGCCGAGTTTCTCCGCGTTGCGCGGCTGGGCCAGGCTGTCGGCCAGGCGCGCGGCGACGTCGAAACTGCGCAGGCGCGCGCCAACCTGTTCGCGGGTGAGGAAGTGCCGGCACAGGAAGTCGGCGAGGCTGGCGCCAAGTGCGTCCTTCTTCGCCGGGATGATCGCGGTGTGCGGGATCCAGCGCTGGCCGAGCGGATGACGGAACAGCGCGACCACCGCGAACCAGTCGGCCAGGCCGCCGACCAGCGCGGCCTCGGCCATCGCCGCCAGCAGCGCGAACGCCCAGTGCGGGTGCCGGTGCTGCGCGAACACGCTGGCGCCCAGCACCAGCAGCGCGGCGACCAGCATGCCCGCCGCGATCGCCTTGCGCCGGCGCAGGCGCGCGGCGCGGTCGGGCGTCGGCGCGGGGCGCGCGTCCTCGGCGGGCGATGGGTCTCCTTGCACCCGGCGACCCTACCGGGTTTGGCGTGCGGATGCAGCGAATGGGCGTTTGGCCGATCCCGACAAAACCCGCGATAGGTCCGCAGAAGCGAAAGGCGAATGCTTGGTCGCGAGCGCGCCGGGCGGGAGAGGCAGGCAGGACACGCCGTGAATCCGTCCATGGAGGCTCGGATGCGGCATCCATGCCGCATACGGTCCTGCCCACCTCTCCCACCCGACACGCCCCCACCGTTCTCGCAGTCGTGGGGCGGAGCAAGGATTGCCCTTCTAAGGGAAAAGCAATACCCCCGCCCTCCCGGGCGCGGGCCTTTGCAGCCTCTTGCGCGTCTTCCTTTGCTTTTGCTTTAGCTCGCGCGTCACGCGGTGTGCAACGCCGCGCCGCGCTCGAGCAAGCCGCGCGCGACGAACAGCTCGATCCGTTCCATCGGCATGCGGTCGCCGGCGTCGCCGCCGTAGTAGGCCTCGACGATGCGGCCCTCGCCGTCGATCAGGAAGTCGGCCGGCATCAGGTTGTTGGTGTTCAGGCCGGCCAGCCCGACCAGGCGCAGGCCGCGCAGCAGCGTCGGCACGCGGGTCGCGATCGCCTTGAGCTTGCCGCGCAGCGAACGCTGGATGCCGTACGCGAGGTGGCTGCGGCCTTCCGGATCGGCGGCGATGCGGAACGGCCGCGGGTGGCGGGCGACGAAGCGCAGCACGTCCTCGCGCGAGGAACCGAACACCGCGACCACGTCGAGGCCGAGCGCGGCGAGCGCCGCGTGCTGGTGGGTCAGCTCGTAGATGCGGAAGTTGCAGAACGGGCAGGCCGCGTCGCGGAAGAACGAGAGCAGCGTGCGGCGACCGGTGCCGAACCGGATCGGCTGGCCTTGCAGGTCGGACAGGCCGAGCGCGGGCGCGATGGCGGGTGCGAGCAGACGCATGGCGGTTCCCCCTGGTGACCAGGGCACCACACTGGCGGGCCGTGGACCGGATGTGGAAATCCGATGTGCAAAGCGCTCCGCGCCGGGGTTTTTACCCAGCGCGTTGGCGGCCGGCCTTGTCGCCCTGGACGGCCGGCGCGGGTTCCCAGCCGAAGATGCTGCGGCCGCCGTACTCGTGCGACCGCGCCCGCTCCTGCGCGATGTAGGCGTCGACGGACGGTCCGCGCGCGGTCGCCTCCAGCCGCCGCGCCTGCGCGTCCAGCCGGCGGATCGCCTGCAGTTCCTCCTCGCGCCCGAGCTTCGCGTGGCGCACCGCCGACTTCAGCACGCCGATGGTGTGGTCCATGACCCTGGTCGGCACCGGGAACGGATGCCGGTCCTTGCCGCCGTGCGCGAGCGAGAAGCGCGCCGGGTCGCTGAAGCGGCACGGGGTGCCGTGCAGCACCTCGGCGACGAGCGCCAGCGCGCGCACGGTGCGCGCGCCGACGCCCGGTACCTGCAGCAGTTGGGCGAAATCCTTTGGGCCCTGCTCCGCCGCGGCGGCAAGCGCGCCGCGCAGCCGGCGCGCGACCACGTCGCTGCCGCGCACGTCGTGGTGGTCGGGCATGGTCAGGTGCGGGAGCAGGTCCATCTGGGCACCCGGCGTCTGCGCGCCGAAGCCCTCCCCCGCTTGCCCCCTTCCCAACCTTCCCCCGCAGGCGGGGGAAGGAGCAGCGCCAGCGCGCTCCACGCTCACGAATTCCTTCGCGATCGCCTCGGGCGACAGATCCTGCAGCAACGCCACCTGCGCCTGCCGCGACTTCGCCGCGCGCGCGTCCGCGAGGTTGACGATGTTGCCCTGCCCCGGCCCATCCACCGCCGCGTGCGGATCGTCGAGGAAGCTGCCCAGCCCTTCCGACAGCCAGTGGTAGCGACGCGCCTGCTTCGCCGCGCCGTTCATGCCCTGCTGCACGACCACCCAGCGGCCGTCGTCGGTGACCACGAAGCCGTGCAGGTACAGGTCGAAGCCGTCCTGCACCGCCGCGCTGTCCACCTTCGCCACCATCCGGCTGGCGCGCGCCAGCGCGGCGCCGTCGAAGCCGACGCGCTCGCCGATCGCGACCAGCTCGCCCGGCGTGGCGCGCGAATGCCGGCCACGCCCGCCGCACACGTGCACGCCCAGCTCGCCCGCCAGCGGCGCCAGCCCGCGCTTGAGCGCGCCGATCACGCTGGTGGTGATGCCGGAGGAGTGCCAGTCCATTCCCATCACCGCGCCGAAGGACTGGAACCAGAACGGATGCGCCAGCCGCCGCAGCAGCTCGTCGCGCCCGTACTCGAGCACGATCGCCTCGGCCATCACCGCGCCGAGCCGGTTCATCCGGTCGGCCAGCCAGCGCGGGACGCGGCCGCCGTGCAGCGGCAGGTCGGCGGAGCCGGAGCGGCGGGTCATGGCGGATCGGCAGGCAGGCGCATGCAGGCATGATCGCCGGCGCGGGTCGCGGCCAGCGAGACCACGGCCCATTCGCGCGCGCCGCGCGGCTGAACGGCTCAGCTTGCGCGGCCACCGCCATCCGCACGTCACGTCCTTGACGCCGCGGATGCTATTTTCGAGGGGCTTCGCGCCTGCCTACCCGCAGGCGCCCGCGCAGAGGGCGGGATGGACCGGAACACGCGTTTCCTCGAGGGCAGCGGCGAGGTCGCCGCGCGCATGCGCGCCATGGACTGGTCGCAGTCGCCGCTCGGGCCGCCTGCCGGCTGGCCGCGCGCGCTGCGCACCGTGGTCGCGTTGATGCTGGCCTCGAAGTTCCCGATGTTCGTCGCCTGGGGCCGCGAACTCACCTTCCTCTACAACGACGCCTACACCGACATCCTCGGCCACAAGCATCCGTGGGCGCTGGGCCAGCGCTTCCAGAACGTGTGGGCCGAGATCTGGAACGAACTGGCGCCGATGGTGGACCGCGCGCTGGCCGGGGAGGCGACCTACCAGGAAGACCTGCCGCTCACCATGCGGCGCAAGGGCTACGACGAGCCGACCTGGTTCACCTTCTCGTACTCGCGCGTGTTCGGCGACGACGGCGAGGTCGCCGGCATGTATTGCGCCTGCACCGAAACCACCGAGGCGGTCCTCGCGCGCGGCCAGCACCAGCGCCAGCTGGAACGCCTGCGCACGCTGTTCCAGCAGGCGCCCGGCGTGATCGCGGTGCTGCGCGGACCGGACCACGTGTTCGAGCTGGCCAACGACGCCTACCAGCAGCTGGTCGGCGCGCGCGACCTGATCGGTCGGCCGGTCTCGGCGGCCCTGCCGGAAGTCGCCGGCCAGGGCTTCGTCGAGCTGCTCGACCAGGTCTACTCCACCGGCGAGCCCTTCATCGGCCGCGCGGTGCCGGTCCGGCTCAAGCGCCAGCGTGGCGCCGATCCGCAAATGGAGGAGCGCTTCGTCGACTTCATCTACCAGCCGATCCGCGATGCCGCCGGCAAGGTCACCGGCATCTTCGTCGAAGGCAGCGACGTCACCGAGGCGGTGCAGGCGATGTCCGCCCTGCGCGAGAGCGAGCAGCGCCTGCTGCAGCTGGCCAACACCATCCAGCACCTCGCCTGGATGGCGACACCGGACGGCGTCCCGGTGTGGTTCAACGATCGCTGGTACGAATACACCGGCACCGACTACGCACGCATGCGCACGGAGGGGTGGGCCAACCTCGTGCATCCCGACGACCTGCCGGCGGAACTCGAGCGCTGGGAGCGCAGCATGCGCACCGGCCAGCCCTACGAGGGCGAGATGCGCCTGCGCGGCGCGGACGGCCGCTACCGCCTGTTCCACGGCACCGCGGCGCCGGTGCGCGACGCGGCCGGCAACATCGTGCAGTGGTTCGGCACCAACACCGACATCACCGACATGCGCGCGGCACAGGACGGATTGCACGAGGCCAGTCGCCGCAAGGACGAGTTCCTCGCCATGCTCGCGCACGAGCTGCGCAACCCGCTGGCGCCGATCAGCACCGCCGCCCACCTGCTGCAGGCGGGCAGCCACGACGAAGCGCGCGCCCGCCGCGCCAGCGAGGTGATCGGGCGCCAGGTCGGGCACCTGGTCGCGCTGGTGGACGACCTGCTCGACGTCTCGCGCGTCACCCGCGGGCTGGTCGAACTGCAGCCCGAACCCGTGGACATCGCCCAGGTCGCCGCCGACGCGATCGAGCAGGTGCGGCCGCTGGTGGAAGCGCGCGGCCACCGCCTCGAGGTGGCGCTGCCGGCGCTCGCGCCGCCGCTGGTCGCCGACCGCACCCGCCTCACCCAGGTGGTCGCCAACCTGCTGCACAACGCCGCCAAATACACCCCGCCCGGCGGCCGCATCGCCCTGCGCGTGGCGGCCGCCGGCGAACAACTGCGCCTGGAGGTGGAAGACAACGGCACGGGCATCGACGCGCACCTGTTGCCCGAGGTGTTCACCCTGTTCGCCCAGGCCACCCGCACCCCCGACCGCGCGCAGGGCGGACTCGGCATCGGCCTCGCCCTGGTGCGCGGCCTGGTCGAACTGCACGGCGGCACGGTGGAGGCGCACAGCGACGGACCCGGCCTCGGCGCCCGCTTCACCGTCACCTTGCCGCTGGCGACGCCGATGCTGGCGCTGGCGCCCCCCGCGCCCGCGCGCGCCGCGACGTGCGACCTCCCCAGCCGCATCATGGTGGTGGACGACAACCTCGACGCCGCGCGCGTGCTCGCCGAACTGCTCGACGCGATGGGCCATGCCGTGGCCGTCCACGACGATCCCGCGGTCGCGCTCGCCGCGGCCAACGCCGAACGCCACGACGCCTGCGTCCTGGACATCGGCATGCCCGGCATGGACGGGTACGAACTCGCCCGCCGCATCCGCGCCGGCGGCGCCTCCGCCGACGCCCTGCTGATCGCCCTCACCGGCTACGGCCAGCCGCAGGACCGCGCCCGCTCGCTGGCCGCGGGCTTCGATGCGCACCTGGTGAAGCCGGCGGATCCCGGAGAGTTGCTGGGATTGCTGGCGCAGGGACGAAAGCAGGTTCGGGAAGGTTCGCCCGAGCTGTACAAGCTGGCGCGGTAAAGACGGCCGAGCGTCGACTTGCATCGGCACACATCGGATACGTCGAGCCTCGAACACACGCGCACTGCGCATGTTGCACCGCGTGGTGCGAACCCGGGAAAGCGATGGACGCGATGCACGCGGAACGCAACTTTCCCGACTGGACGCGCGCGGCATGCCTCCGCATGATCGCAAGTCTGCGCCCTCGCCGAAGGAACGCCCCATGATCGACTGGATGGCCCCCACCCTGCACTGGACCGGCGGCAACCTGGCGCTGCCGCTGCTGCAGGTACTGCTGATCCTGGTCGGGGCGTGGCTGCTCAACGCGCTGCTGCGCGCGGTGCTGCGGCGGGTGTGCGCGCGCTACGAGCTGCCGCCGGCCTTCGTGATCGGCACGCGGCGGCTGCTCGGCATCGTCATCTACGTCACCGCCTTCCTGCTGGCGCTCAACCGGCTGGGGGTGTCGGGGGCGGCGGTGTGGTCGACGCTGACCGGGTTCGTGGCGGTCGGCGCGATCGCGTTCTTCGCGGCGTGGAGCGTGCTGTCGAACATCTTCTGCACGCTGCTGATCCTGACCACGCGGCCGTTCCGGCTGGGCGACTACATCGAGATCCTGGAGGGCGGCGACAAGCCGGGCCTGCGCGGGCAGGTGGTGGACATCCACCTGATCTACACGACGCTGGAGGAGACCCACGCCGACGGCGCGCGCACGGTGCTGCACGTGCCCAACAGCCAGTTCTTCCAGCGCGCGATCCGGCGCTGGCGCGGCGAGCCGCCGCCGCTGCCGCGCATCGAGGAAACGCCCCGATCGTAGAGCGGAGCTTGCTCCGCTGTTCAGCGGCAGCGGAGCCCGCGCAAAAGCAGCAGAGCAAGCTCCGCTCTACGGCGGCGTGCTGCCCGGCGGGAAGCCGGCGAACATTTTCGCCACCGCCTGGTCGATCTTCTGGTTCACCTGCTCGGGCTTGGACGGCACGGTGCCCTCGGCGACGCTGCTCCACACCGCGCGCTTGGTGCGGGTGTCGAACATGTCCACCAGCAGGGTGCCGACGGTGAAGCTGGTTTCGCGGGCGCGCGCGTAGCCCATGCCGGCGCCCCACCACGGGTACGGGCCGTACCAGCCCCAGCCGCCCCACATCGGGGCATCGTAAAAGGTGTCGATCTGGTGCTTCTGGTAGGTGGCGACGTGGGCGGCGATGGCGATGTCGCCGCCCTCCTCCACCTTCTGCCAGCCCTTGGCGGCGAGCTGGGCGTCGATGTCGTCGACGATGCGCTGCATGACCAGCGCCGGGCCACCCTTGGGCGTCTCGCGCCAGCTGTAGCTGCGGTACTGGGCGAAGGCCGCGGTGGGGTCGTGGTCGGTGCGCACGGTGGGGACGGTTGCGCACGCGGCCAGCAGCGCGGCGAGGGCGGCGATGGCGAGGGAGCGCATGGGCGGCCTCCGGGCGAGGGGTGCTTGCCGTCACCATCGCGCGCCGCCGGTGGTGGCTCGGTGAACCGCGCGTCGGCGTTCACGCGCGGTTGAACCCCGGAGCGGGGACCGCGACACGCGGCGATGGCAGAATCGGGCTTTCCCTTCCGGATCGGTCCGCCATGCGCCAGTTCCTGTCCGCGGCCGCGCTCGTCGCCGGCCTCGCCGTCGCCGCCACCGCGGTCGCTCAGTCGCCGCGTCCCGCGGCCAGTTCGCCCGTGCCGAGCGCGCTGCCGCTGGTGGTGGTGCACAAGTCGCCGACCTGCGGCTGCTGCACCGGTTGGGTGGAGCACATGCGCCACGCCGGTTTCCCCGTCGAGGTGCGCAACGAGAACGACGTCGAGCCGACCAAGCGCCGGGTCGGCGTGCCGGCCGGCAAGGGCTCCTGCCATACCGCCGAGGTCGCCGGCTACTTCATCGAGGGCCACGTGCCGGCGGAGGACGTCAAGCGGTTGCTGGCGAAGAAGCCGGACGCGAAGGGACTGACCGCCCCCGGCATGCCGATCGGCTCGCCCGGGATGGAGATGCCCGGCGGCCATGTGCAGCCCTACGTGGTGGAGCTGGTGAAGCGCGACGGCAGCACCGTGGTGTTCGCGCGGCACGGCGAAGGCGCCGCGAAGTAGCCGTCGTCGCCGGCCCCGCACAAAAAAAGCCCCGCGAACGCGGGGCTTTTTCGTTGCTGCGGACGGAGCGCCTCAGGCGAACGGATCCTGGAGGATGATGTTCGCGTCGCGGTCCGGGCCGGTGCTGACGATCGCCAGCGGGCAGCCGGCCAGTTCCTCCAGCGCGCGCAGGTAGGCGCGGGCGGCGGCGGGCAGGCGGTCCCACTCGGTGATGCCGTGGGTGCTCTCGTCCCAGCCGGGGAACTCGAGGTAGACCGGCGTGCACTCCTCCCAGCCGGCCGCGTCCAGCGGCGCGTACTCGGTGCGCTTGCCGCGGTACTCGTAGGCGATGCAGATCTTCAGCTTCTCGATGCCGTCGAGCACGTCGAGCTTGGTGATGCACAGGCCGGATATGCCGTTGATCGCGACCGCGCGCTTGAGCGCGACGATGTCCATCCAGCCGCAGCGGCGCGGACGGCCGGTGGTCGCGCCGTATTCCTGGCCCTTGTCGCGCAGGGCCTGGCCGACGTCGTCGAACAGCTCGGTCGGGAACGGGCCGCCGCCCACGCGCGTCGCGTAGGCCTTGGCGATGCCGAGCACGTAGTCGATCGCGTCCGCGCCGACGCCGCTGCCGGCGTAGGCGCCGCCGACCGTGGTGTTGGACGAGGTGACGTACGGATAGGTGCCGTGGTCGATGTCCAGCAGCGAGCCCTGCGCGCCTTCGAACAGCACCTTGCGGCCCTGCTTGCGCAACTCGTGCAGGATGCCGGCGACGTCGGACTTCATCGGTTCGACGTACTCGCCGAAGGCCAGCGCCTCGTCCAGCGTCTGCTGGTAGTCGACCGCATCGACGCCGAGGTACTTGGTCAGCACGAAGTTGTGGTAGTCGAGCGTGCCGCGCAGCTTGTCGGCCAGCTGCTGCGGGTAGTGCAGGTCGGCGACGCGGATGCCGCGGCGCGCGACCTTGTCCTCGTAGGCGGGGCCGATGCCGCGGCCGGTGGTGCCGATCGCGTTGCCGCCGGCGGCCTTCTCGCGCGCCTGGTCCAGCGCGATGTGGTACGGCATGATCAGCGGCGTCGCCGGGCTGATCTTCAGGCGCGAGCGCACTTCCACGCCACTGGCCTCGAGCTCGCCGATTTCCTTCTGCAGCGCGGCCGGGCTGAGCACCACGCCGTTGCCGATCAGGCACAGCGCGTCCGGGCGCAGGATGCCGGACGGGATGAGGTGCAGCACCGTCTTCTTGCCGTTGATGACCAAGGTGTGGCCGGCGTTGTGGCCGCCCTGGAAGCGGACGACGGCGCCGATGTCCTGGGTGAGCAGGTCGACGATCTTGCCCTTGCCCTCATCGCCCCACTGGGCACCCAACACGACGACTGACTGACCCATGGCGGCCTCCTGCTGTGGCGGTCGCGCGAATGCATCGCGCACGAAAAAAGCCGGCGGGTCGCCCCCCGGCTTTGGCGCATTATCCGGGTTTCCGGGCGCAGGGGCCAGTCGGCTGGAAGAGCGCGCGGTTCCCCCTCTCCCGCCTGCGGGAGAGGGTCGGGGTGGCCCGCTTTTCGCTCCTACCCCGCCTTCACCCGCTGCCGCACCGCCTCGAACAGCGCCACGCCGGCCGCCACCGACACGTTCAGGCTTTCCACGCCCTGCCCCGCGCCCGGCATCGGGATCGTGACCAGCTGGTCGCACTGCTCGCGGGTCAGCCGGCGCAGGCCGTCGGCCTCGCCGCCCAGCACCAGGGCGACGTTGCCGGTGAGGTCGAGGTCGTAGAACGAGGCCTGCGCGTCGCCCGCCAGGCCGTAGGTCCACACGCCCAGCTGCTGCAGGTCGCGCAGGCAGCGCGCGAGGTTGGTGGCGCGCACCACCGGAATGCTGTCGGCGGCGCCGGCGGCGGTCTTGCGCACGGTGGCATTCACCTGCGCGGCCTTGTCCTTGGGGATCACCACCGCGGTCACGCCGGCGGCGGCCGCGCTGCGCAGGCAGGCGCCGAGGTTGTGCGGGTCCTGCACGCCGTCGAGGACCAGGACCAGCGCCTTGCCGGCGGCGGCCTCGACCAGCGCGGGCAGCTCGTGCTCGTCCCAGGTCTTCGCCGCCGCGTAGCGCGCGACCGCGCCCTGGTGGCGCAGGCCGCCGGCGACGCCGTCCAGCGCCTGCTGCGCGACCCGGCGCACGTCGATGCCCACGCGGCGCGCGTTGGCCTCGATGTCGGCGATGCGCGGGTTCTTCGCGCCGGCTTCGAGCAGGACTTCGCGCACGTGCTCGGCGTCGTGCTCGACGGCGGCGGCGACCGCGTTGATGCCGGCGATCCATTGGGAGGCTTTGTTGCTCATGCGCGCATTGTGCCGTGGGCGGAGCGGCGGCGGGGGTTGGCCTCACCGCGGCGCTCTCCCGCGAGCGGAGAGGGGGAACAGCTGGCTGCAGCGCGGCGCTGGGCTGTCACCTCTCCCGCCTGCGGGAGAGGTCGAGCGCGCAAGCGCGAGGGTGAGGGTGCGGCTGTTGGCGGAAGACTCACCCTCACCCCAACCCTCTCCCGCAAGCGGGAGAGGGAGCAGGCCACGGCAAGCGGGAGAGGGAGCAGAACCCTAGTACTTCTGCTTCGTCCGCTTCGCCGGCTTGCCGCGCGACGGCGTCGGCACGGCGTCGCGCGCCGCTCCGCCCTCCTCGACCAGGCGGAAGTCGATCTTGCGCTCCTCCAGGCTGGCCTTGAGCACCACGATCCGCGCGCGGTCGCCGAGGCGGTACTCGCGGCCGCGGCGCTCGCCGGTCAGGGTCTTGCGGATCGGGTCGAAGTGGTAGAAGTCGTTCGGCAGCTGGGTGACGTGCACCAGGCCGTTGACCTTGGAGTCGTCCAGTTCGACGAACAGGCCGAAGCTGGTCACCCCGCTGATCACGCCTTCGAACTCGCCGCCGACGTGCTGCTCCATCCACGCCGCGCGGTAGCGTTCGTCCACCTCGCGCGAAGCCTCGTCGGCGCGCCGCGAGCGCTCCGAACACTGCACCGCCAGCGCCGCCATCGCATGCGGCGTGTAGGTGAACTGGTCGGGGTGGCCGCCGGCCAGCGCGTGCTTGATCGCGCGATGCACCAGCAGGTCCGGATAGCGCCGGATCGGCGAGGTGAAGTGCGCGTACGCCGCCAGCGCCAGACCGAAGTGGCCGATGTTGTCCGGCGCGTACACCGCCAGCGACTGGCTGCGCAGGATCACCGACTCCAGCAGCGCCGCGTCCGGCCGCTCGCGGATCTTTTCCAGCAGCGCGCGGAAGTCGCGCGGCTGCACCTTGCCCCACGGCGGCAGCCGCAGCTTGAACTCCTTGAGGAACTCCTCGAGGTCGGCGTACTTGGCCTCCGGCGGCTTGTCGTGGTCGCGGTACGGCGCCGGGATGTGCGTGGCCAGCAGGAACTCCGCGGCCTGCACGTTGGCCGCGATCATGCATTCCTCGATCAGCTTGTGCGCGTCGTTGCGCTGGAGCATCCCGGCCTGGGTCACCTCGCCCTGCGGGCCGAGCACGAAGCGCACTTCCGACGTTTCGAACTCGATCGCGCCACGTTTCGCGCGGGCCTTGTCGAGGACGCGGTACAGCTGGTGCAGGCGCTGCACCTGCGGCAGCAGCGGGCCGATCTTCGCGACGGCCGCGTCGCGGTCCTCGTCGGGGATGCCGTCGCCGACCGCGTTCCAGACCTCGGTGTAGGTCAGGCGCGCGTGCGAGTTCATCACCGCTTCGTAGAACTTCGCACCGGTCACGATGCCGTCGCGGCCGACCTGCATGTCGCACACGAAGCACAGCCGGTCCACCTTCGGCATCAGCGAGCAGATGCCGTTGGACAGGGTCTCCGGCAGCATCGGCACGACGAAACCGGGGAAGTACACCGAGGTCGCGCGCAGCTGCGCCTCGTCGTCCAGCGGCGTGCCGGGGCGCACGTAATGCGAGACGTCGGCGATCGCGACCACCAGCCGGAACCCGTCGCGGTTGGGTTCGCACCAGACCGCGTCGTCGAAGTCCTTGGCGTCCTCGCCGTCGATGGTGACCAGCGGCAACGCGCGCAGGTCCACGCGCGCGGCGGCGGTCGCGGCGTCCACCTCCAGCGGCACCGCGGTCGCCTGCGCCAGCACTTCCGGCGGGAACTCGTGCGGGATCTCGTGGCCGTGGATCGCCGCCTCCACCGCCAGCGAGGCGGTGAGCTTGTCGCCGAGCACCGCCAGCACCTTGCCGATCGGCGGCCGGCGCGCGTCGGGCGGCTGCACGATCTCGGCCACCACCAGCTGCCCCGCCTTCGCGTCGTGGCCTTCGCCCGGCGGGATCAGCACGTTGCGCTGGATGCGGCGGTCGTCGGGCTGCACGTAGCCGATCCCCGCCTCGACGATGTAGCGGCCGATCAGGCGGTTGAGCCGGCGCTCGAGCACCTCGACGATCACGCCCTCGCGGCGGCCGCGATGGTCCATGCCGGTGACGCTGGCGAGCACGCGGTCGCCGTGCATCACCTTGCGCATCTCGTAGGGCGGCAGGAACAGGTCGTCGTTCTTGCCGACGCCTGCGTCCGGACGCAGGAAGCCGAAACCGTCGGGGTTGGCGATCACCGTGCCGGGGATCAGGTCCAGGCGCTCGGCCGGCACGTAGCCGCCGCGCCGGTTCTGCAGCAGCTGGCCGTCGCGCAGCATCGCCGCGAGGCGCTTGGACAGGGCCTCGAAGCGGTCCGGCGCGGTCAGGCCGAGCCGCTGCGCCAGCGCGTCGGCGTCCATCGGGCCGTCGCTGGCGGCCAGCACCGCGAGGATCATCTCGCGGCTGGCGATCGGCTGTTCGTAGCGCTGCGCCTCGCGCTCGGCGTGCGGATCGTGCTGCGGCGCGGGGCGGGCGCCGCCGGCGCGCGCGGGCGGCGGTTCGGGCAGCCAGCCGGGACGGGACGGCTTGCGTCCGCCCCTCGGGGCCTTGGGGGAAGCGTGGAAGGAATCGTCGCGTTTGCCGCGACGGGTGTTCGCGCCGTCAGCGGTCGCGGCGGCTTTCCTGCCGCCGCGACCGCTGCCGCGTTTGCCTGGGGTGCGTGTCATCGCGTGGATGGTACGCGTCCCGGGCGGCGGTCACACGGCCCTGCCGTGCGCCGCGGGTCGTCCCGGCTCACCGGGTTCAGTGCTTGCGCTCCCGCAGCATCTCGCCGCGCTGCTGTTCCGCGCGCGCGGCGCCGATCGCGGTTTCGACCTGCTTGCGCTCCTCCGGCGGCGGCAGCACCGCCGGCATGCCGAGCGAATCGATCCACAGTTCCCGGGTCCAGCCCTTGCTGTGGTAGATGTGCTCGTCCTCCTGGTCCTCGACCTGCTCGTAGGCCTGCGTCAGCACCTGCTTCATGATCTTGTCGGTGCACTTCTTCGCGACCTGGCCGATCAGTTCCCAGTTCATGTGGTCCTTGGTCTCGGCCAGCACCACGCATTCGCCGGCGACGAGTTCGGCGCCGACCGGGCCGGCGTTCTCCTTCGCCATCTGCATGGCCTGCACCAGCGACGCGCCGAGGTGGGCGACCACCTGCCGGCCCGGCGTCTGCGCTTCCGGGTCCAGGCCCAGTTCCTCGAAGACCGACAGCAGGATCTCGCGGTGGTTCTCGGTCTGCGACAGGTACTCCGTCCACTCCTTCTTCAGGTCTTGGTTGACCGCGCATGCGATCGCGTTCTCGTAGACCTGGATGCCGCCGAGCTCGGTTTCGAGCGCCTGGTACAGCAGCTCGTGGACCTGCTCGGTGTCGAGGGCGGACTTGGCCATGGACGTGCTCCCTGCGTGTTCTGCGATGCGGCGAAGGCTAGGCAACCGCGCGCGAAAGCCGCGCGAAAGCCACGCGACCCGCATCCTCGGGGCCTATTCAGTAGTCGTAGCGCAACTCCGCGCTCCAGGTGCGCTGGTTGTAGGGATGGAAGTTCCAGTAGGTGCGGTTGCCGAGGTTGTCCACGCCAAGTGCGGCGCTCCAGTGCGCGTCGTGGCGGTACAGCGCGCGCAGGTCGGCGACCAGGAACGGGCTGGTGCCCATGTAGGTGCCGCTATGGGTATCGCTGTTGTCCAGCGTGTTGAACTGGCGGCCGCCGTAACGCAGCGCGGCGGTCAGGCTCCAGCGCTCGTCCGGGCGCCAGGTGCCGACCAGGTTGGCGCGCCAGCGCGGCACCCGCGGTTGCCACTGGCCGACGCTGGCGGGGAAACGGTGGTTGGCGGTGATGATGGAATCGGCGAAGGTCAGGTTCGCCGCGAGGTCGAAGGACTCGCTGGCGCCGAGTTCGTGCCAGTCGCCCGCCAGCTCCAGCCCGCGGGTGCGGATCGTGTCCACGTTCTGGATGCTGGTAACGCTGGGCACCACGGTGGCGTCGGTCTGCATGTACAGCGCGTCGCGGGTGCGCTCGCCGAACAGCGTCGCGCGCAGCCGGCCCTTGTCTATGTCGCGCACGTACGAGAGCTCGGAGGTCAGCGAACGCTCGGGCGCGAGGTCGGGATCGTTGTTCACGATCGCGTCGCCGGCGATCGTGCCCTGGTAGAGCTCGCTGACGGTCGGGAAGCGCACCGCGCGGCCGACGGAGGCCTTCAGCGACCAGTCGCCGTCCGGTGCGTACTGCAGTGCCGCCTTCGGCGATACCGCGCGCAGCGCTCGTTCCGGGAAATCCAGCTGCGTTGACGCGTCGGCGATGCTGCCGTCGCGCGCCGTCCAGCGCTCCAGCCGCGCGCCCAGCACCGCGGTCCAGTCCAGCGTGGGCGTCCAGGTTTCCTGCGCGAACAGGCTGCGCAACCGGGTCCTGCCGGCGAAGGCGGACTGGCGCGCGCCGGGCGCGCCGGCGATCCAGTCGTCGCTGCGGGCGACCCGGCTGCGCAGGCGGTAACGATCGTCCTGCACGCCGAACTCCAGCGCGTGCGATGGATTCGGCCGCCAGGTCGCCATCGCGCTGAGTGTGCGCCAGCCGGTGCCCGCGCCGTCGGCGACGAGGCCGGCGCCGCCCGCGCGCGCGTCGGGCAGGGCCAGCGCGGGAGACCGCACGCGGTCGCGCACGTAGTCGTAGCGGCTCGCCGCGATGCTGTAGTCCCACGCGCCGTCGCCGCGCCGCCGCAGCGACAGCGCCTGCATGCGGTGCGCGCTGTCGGCGCGCTGCAGCGCCAGCGCGTTCGGCGCGAGCGTGTAGCGGCGGCCGTCGATCAGGATGTCGCCGGCGTACACGGGCGCGCCGGCCGCGTCGGTGAGGTAGCTCGCGGCATCGCGGAAGGCGTCGTTGCGCCACACGCCGAGCACGTAGCTCAGGCGCAGGTCGTCGGCGAGGTCCCAGGCAAGTTTCAGCTTCGCCCGGTCCTGCACCGTGTGCGTCTGCCCGGTCGCGCCGACCAGGTACCAGGGCTGGCCGCGACTGTTGCGGCCCGGCACGGCGCCATCCACCGGCGTGCCTGCGCCCTCCGTACCGTTCGCCTGCGCGAGGTTGGCGAAGGCGATCGGGTGGCCCTCGCTGTCCAGGCGGCTCACCGAGAACCAGGCCGACAGCGGGCCCCAGCGATCGCCGAGCGACGCCGAACGCGACGTCGCCGGGTAGTCGTCGCGGGTGCCGTACAGCGAGAAGCGCTCCAGCGCGTAGCCGAGCTTCGCGTGCGCCTCGAAACCACGCGGCATACGGGTCACGTAATCCACCACCGCGCCCACCGAGTTGCCCGGGTACGCCGCGGAGAAGGGCCCGTACAGCACGTCGACCCGTTCGATTTCCTCCGGATCCACCAGTCCCCAGCGCGGCGTGAACGCATAGCCGTTGCCGAGCAGGTTCGACAGCAGGATGCCGTCGGCGTACACCAGCGAACGCGCGCTGTTGCCGGTGCCCGACGCGCGCGTGGCCAGCACCGCGTGGTCGTAGTCGCCGATGTAGCGCTTGCGCACCAGCAGGCTGGGCAGGTACTTGAGCGCGTCCTCGGCGTCGGTGGCGTTGACGGTGGCGCGCACCTCGTCGCCGGTCACGCCTTCGACCGTGGTCGGGATGCGCATCGGCAGCGAACTGGGCTGCAGGCCGCGCACGACGATCATGTCGAGCAGCCGGAGGTCGCGGTCCGCGTCGTCCGCCTCGGTGGCCTCGGGAGCGGAAACGGCGTTGGCAGCAAGAGGCGTGGCTGCGCGCGCGCTCGCAGGCGCACAGAAGCAGGCCAGGCCGAGGACGGCCGGCAGCAGCGACGCGCTTCGCGTCGCATGGAAAGGCGATGGCATTGCGGATTCCTGCGATCGGGCGTGCGGCCGCGCGCAGGCGGCAACCTGCGGCGGGCGCGGACGCACGGGGACGGAAGGACGGCCCTCGGGCCGCGTCGGTCAGGCGATCGGGGGAACGGGCGGCCCCTGCCCGCCCAGCGCAGGCACCGGCGCGGCGAGCGGCGGGTTGGCCGCGACCCGTACCGCCCATGGCGCGCGTTGCAGCGGCGCGCGCGGCAGCCACGGCACCGACGACGCGGCGTTCAGCCCCGACAGCAGCGGGCAATAGGCGCAGTCGTGACCGGCGTGGCCGTTTTCGCTGGGCGCCTTCCCGGGCGAATGAAGTGCATCGGTGCGATGGCTGGGCTGCACCGCGGCGGCGTGGTGCATGCCGTGCCCGGAATGCGCGACCGCCGGCATCGCGTGCATCGCATGGGACGCAGGAACGATGCCGGGCGCGGACCGGGACTGCGCGCCCGCCAACCGCCCCAGCGACGGCACGGCCGCCAGCAGCAGCATCGCCACCAGGGCGAGCCAGGCGAACGCGCGGGAGCGGACCGGCCTCATGTTCGGATTATCGCCGCGAAGGGGTCGACGCCGCCTTGATCCATGTCGGAAGCCGCTGCGGAGACGACTGGCCATCTCGACTGCCGGATGCGGGGCCGCCTGACGTTCGCCTCCGTCAAGATACAAGGACTGGTGCATGACATGGCCGGTAGTAGCATGCGCCGGCGGCTCCATCCCTCACCCGAAGCCCTCCGATGCACGCCAAGTCCGGTAGCCCCGCAACAGGGTCGGCCCCGGAGGCGGACGGATATTCGGTTCCGCGCGAGCCGTGGTTGCAACTGTTCCTGCGCTTCCTGCGTTTCGGTGCCCTCGCCTGGGGCGGGCCTGTGGCGCAGATCGCGATGATCCGCCATGAGCTGGTCGACCAGGAGCGCTGGATCGGCAGCGCGCAGTTCAACCGGGTGCTCGCGGTCTACCAGGTGCTGCCCGGTCCCGAGGCGCACGAGTTGTGCGTGTACTTCGGGATGCGCTCGCGGGGGCGCTGGGGCGGCGTGCTGGCCGGGCTTGGTTTCATGCTCCCCGGCTTCCTGCTCATGTTTGCGCTGTCGTGGGCGTACGTGCGCTACGGGTTGAAGACGGATGCGCTGCAGGCGGTCTTCGCGGCGGTGCAGGTCGCGGTCGCGGCGCTGATCGTGCGCGCGGTCGTCCGGATCGGCGGCCACGTGGTCACCGACCGCTGGCTGTGGGGCATCGCGATCCTGGCGACGGGCGCGCAGCTGGCGGGCGCGCACTTCGCCCTGATCCTCGCGGTCGGCGGCGCGATCTACCTCCTGGCGCGGCGCGAACGGCATGCCATGGCGCTTCTGCTGGCCGGCGTGGCGCTCGCAGCCGCAACCGTCCTTGCGGTCAAGAATGGATGGTCCGGCCTTGCGAGCCTGACAGGCGCCGGATCGACGGGGCCCGGACCACGCGCCAGCGCCATGCCGTTGCCGGCGCTGTTCTGGTCCGGCCTGAAAGCCGGGCTGTTGACCTTCGGCGGTGCCTACACGGTGATCCCGTTCCTGCAGCGCGACGCGGTCACGCGCGGCGCCTGGATGAGCAACGGACAATTCCTCGACGGCCTCGCCCTCTCCGGCCTGCTGCCCGCGCCGCTGATCATCTTCTCGACCTTCGTCGGCTACCTCGGCGGCGGCCCGTGGGGCGCCGTCGCGATGACGGTCGGCATCTTCCTGCCGGCGTTCGCTTTCACCCTGGTCGGGCACGACGCGCTGGAACGGCTGGTGCACCAGCCGCAGATCCGCGTGTTCCTCGAAGGCGTCACCGCCGGCGTGGTGGGCCTGATCGCCGGGACGACGCTGGCCCTGCTGCGGGTCAGCCTCACGGGCGTGGAGGCGCTGGTGCTGTTCGCCATCGTGCTGGCGATCCTGTTCGCTTCGAAGGCCAAATGGGCGATCCCCGCCGTGATCGCGGGCGCCGCGCTGTGGGGCTGGCTGTCGTCCGGCGCGCTCTAGGCCTGATGCTGTCGCCCACAGGACGCAGCCCTGCCGCCTCATGGGCCTCGATGCGCACCGTCGACGTTCCCTTGCGCATCGACATCCACGAACGCGGCCCGCGCGATGCGGGCCGCAGCGAGCAGCGAGCGCCAACGGGGATGCCCGGTGGGGGCGCCGCGAGCGCCCCAGAAAGAGTAAACCCCCGATTTACTCGGGGGTTTTCTTGAACCTTGGTGCCCAGGAGAGGACTCGAACCGCTCCCTGCATGCCTCGCTTTATACGCTCACTTGGCACCCAGCGCCGGACTGATACCCCCAGCCATACCCCCAGCGCGCGCCCGCTTGGATGACAGCGTCGGCGCGCCGCGCTGCTCGTGTTTCCTCCATGCCATCGGGTCAGCCCGGAGAGTGGCCAAGCAAGGTCACCAACGAGGGGCGGCTAAGCCCCCGCGGATGTGGAGTGCCGGTGCCGGGGCGTTCGCTCAGGAGTTTGACAGCAGCAACTAAGGTTCGCTTTGCGGGCCTTCAAGGCCTTAAACAACGAGTTTAAGAGGATGGTTTGCACTTATTAGAGGGCGTAGCGCCCTGCCCGCTTCGCACGTTACGTACCTCCCACCTGCTTTCCAGTTCTTTCATAACAGCTCGCACAAAGGCATCCGTTTCTGTGTGGCTTGAACCACTCGTAATTCCGATAGCCAGTTCATGGGGCCCGAGGCCTAAATTCCCCACGGCGACACCCAATCCATCCTGCCGACTTGCTGAGACATTGATAAGCCTATACCCGGGATCCTTCCCTAACCGCCTAAGCTCCTGGTGCGATTGACGACTGCGGTCAATAAAGTGCATCTGATTTTCACGCGCCAACTTCTCAATGACGGCAATGAGTGAATCCGTATCGCTATCATCACGAACACACAGCTGTACCATCTGCGGCTGCTGTGCGGGACCGTTCGCGCATCCGCTCGTGGAGAACACTGCTGCTGACAAAAAAAGTGTGCCCAACCATTTCATGCTGATCATTTTCCACCGAACATGCATAAGACTGCCGCCAATGCCGCGGTGTTGGGGAAATAAGCAAGCCCGACTATATTGTTCCACATTGGGTTTGGCCCGCTGCCGGTCCCGGTAACTGTGATCCACGAACCATGGCCGCCTGGCCCACTAGTGACCTTCCAAGTCACTGTCCCGGGATAAAACTGGTGGCCTTCCAAGGTCGTATTTACGATAGTCCTTGTTTCTGAATTGACGTACTGAGAAATTCGATTGTTTCCATCGTTGCCCCATAGCACTATGGGGGTAGTCAATCCTTCTCTTGCGGCTGGGGCCCCAGGCGCACTTATGTTTGGCTGTTTGAGGGCATTGAATGCGGCTGTTGGGGAGCATGGAGACAACGTTTTGTCTTCGTACTTGTGCTCTCCCTCGCAGAGCCCTAACGGATCAACACCGTTTACCGGATTCCCTCCGACATAGGCGTACGTATTCAGCCCACCTCGCAGCCCTATCGGGTCGGACTGCAGGTAGCGGCCCCGATTCGCATTGTAATCTCGGAACCCATTGTTCCAGTTGCCGGTTTCGGAGTCGTAATACTGGCCCGGAAAGCCAATGTTAAGCCCTCCGATGCTATCCAGGGTGACGTGGCGGTCAAACGCATAGTTGCTTGCTCGCCATGTCGCCACACGCGATCCATTAGTTACCAGCTCTGGGCGGCCTAAATGGTCGTTGTGAAGCCAGCTTAGACTGTTCGCCCGCGTCAGAGCAACGGGCTCTCCAGCGAAAAGGAGGTAGTTGGTCCAGCCTTGCCCTGAGCGGTATTCCGCCAAAAGGCTATTCCCTGGGCCATAGACAAACCATGTCCTAACGGTGCCGACCTGCTTGAAAACCCTCTGTCCGTGTGCGTTCACCCCATAGGTCGCACTGATAGCGCCTTTTGCGGCGCTTGCCATCCGGTTAAAGGCATCATAGGTATAGGAAACCCCTTCCCCAGAGACAGTGTTGCCATTACCGTTATACGCGTAACTCGAAACCGTGCCTCCCGCCAAACTAGAAAGACGATTACTCGCGCTGGCAGTGGCATATAGGTCCGTCACTCCAGCATGGCTGTGGCTGGTCCGGTTGCCATTGGCATCATAGGCAAAAGATTGGTTCGCTCCGGTGGCGGTGACACTAGTCAGCCGAGACAACTCATCGTACCCAAATGATTGCGAGAGACTCGCATTAGCGGCATTCGTGATCTTGGTGATGACGTCATTAGCGTTGTATCCCAGGGTCAGGCTCTGCAATACCGTCGAAGAATATTTAGTACTGACCCCAGTAAGCCGCCCATCCAAATCGTACGTGTAGTTGCGCAGCGACGCATTTCCATTGGACCAGCCCGTAGCAGGACCGAATGGGAGGTATTTCGCTGCTGTAACGACCGAAGAGGTTGTGCTCCCCATTGAAATCGACAGGCTTGTAGGGCGCCCGTAACTATATCCATAAGACGCGCGCTGCCCGTTCGGGTACGTAATTCCTATCAGGCGACCCATTGTGTCGTACGAGTACGACAAAGTCGCTCGACCACCGGCCGGAAGTTCGCTAGCTTGGCCAGCCAATAATCCTTCCGGGGTATACGTGTAACTTACACTACCAGTCGGATCCGTGACCGAACAGAGCAACGATTTTCCGTTGGCGCAATCATCGTAGGTGAACGTTTGTGTCAGGCCACCCGCCGTGACATTAGCAAGCCTACCTAGGCCGTCATAAAGGTATGTCGTTGTGATCCCTGCCCCATCCGTTTTCCCAACGCGACGACCATATGAATCGTATGTAAAGGTCACTATGCCTGCGTCGGGACTTATGATTTGCAGCACATCGCCAAATCCGTTGTAGACGTACCGGGTAATCTTCCCTCGCGGATCCGTGACTGTGACAAGCCTATCCGCCACGTCATAGGAAAAACGCGTGATACCGCCCCGGGGATCCTTTGATGTCTCAACTCGGTTGAGGGCATCGAACGTCTGGGTCGTTACCTTACCAAGCGAATCCGTAATTTCAACGATGTTGCCATTGCGATCATAGCGATAGCGCTCGTTCTGTCCATTGCTGCCGCGCCGGGCTCGCGGGCGGCCCAATTCGTCGTAATCGAGATAAGCCTTGGTTTTGTATTCCTGGATGTAAGTTCCAGAGGTCGCGGCGAGGCTTATGTCCCCATCCATACCCGTTACTGTGGACTCGATGTCAAGCGGGGTGGCGGCCTGCATTTCCATGCACGGTGAGGGCGAGCATCCACCAACGCTCAGTTGGGGCCTGAGGACATAAGTGCTTCTCGAGAGAATGTCCCCGGCGGCATTGGCCGTAAATTCCACACCTTGCCAAGCTGCGCCCGTCAGCGCAGGTTGCATCGGCTCCTCTATGGCCTGCAACCAGTCCTTGTTGGTAGAGGCAAAGTAGTAGCGCCGAACCTGACCATCGGGCGTTGACGTTTCCACAACCTTGCCGAAAACATTGTAAGTGATCGTATACTCGCCAACTTGGCCCGCCATATGCGTAGTGACGCGGGTGATGCGATTACGCGGATCGTATACGTATTCGGTTGCCCCGCCGTTAGGCGTAGTGACGCGGCCGGGGGCACCGAGGGGAGTAAAGAGCGAATAAGTAATCCCGTGGCCGAGGCTATTCTTGACCGAGACTAGGTTGCCCAGAGCGTCATAGGTATATGTGATCGCGTCGGCGGACCCTGGCAGAGGCCCGTTGACCACGGCTGTCGCCAACATGCCAGATGGATGTTTCGAGTAACTGAAGGCCGTGATTCGTTTGTTTGCGGGTGAAGGCTGTGCAGCGGCCGAGAGATCAGTGACCGTAAGCGTAGAAATACGCCCATCTGCATTAAACGCATAATCGGTCTGCCGGACCGCTGCGCCTGTGACGGCATTGCTCTCGACGGCGCGGGTTATTCTGTTCTTGGCCGGATCCCAGATAAAGTCCGTTTTACGGGCGACATTCGTTCCCACCCCATCTGTCTGCCTCTGCAGGCGACCTTCGGCACTGTATACAAAATCTTTGATGTTTCCTTCGTAGTCTATTTCGCGTTTTTTGTAACCGTTGCTGTCATACTCGGTCTTGGCAGTAGCCGTCGGGCAGTAGGTGCTCGGGTGACCGGTAATGGATTGCCGCTTACCGTCCTTGTAGATTACGGTGGATTGCTTTCCGTACGGGTTGGTCTCCAGCACGCTAACCGTCCCGTCGGCGTTGTCCGTATACGCGAACGAGTATTTTGCAGCGCCATTGTGGTGGCCGCTCGTTGCGCGGCCACCCGAGTAAGTAAACGTGGAATATCGGATCCCGTTGTAGGCTTTCCCGGTTAGCGCGTAAGGGTCTGAGGAAAGCTCATACAGATAGTTGACCGTGGTTGCGGGAGAGCCCGGGAGCTGCGCGGATATAAGCTTTGCCCCAGAATACCCATAGGTATAATAGTTTCCGGCCGGGTCGACAACAGAAATCAACTGGGTACCATTCCAGTTGAAACGCAAATAGCGCCCTGAGGTATGGGTGACCCGGTATAACCTGCCGCTTACGTAAGTAAACACCCAGCCAATGCCTGCCTGGTTTTTTATCGACAAGATGGTCCCATTTGTATTGTAGACCTCCACATTGTTGTCTTCACTATACAGAATGGCCTTGCCATCTTCTTGGATGACGATCTTGGAAATCGAGGCAGCCTTGTCCTCCCAGTAAATCTTTGGATCCACCGCATCGCGATGGAAAGTGACGGTGCGTCCATCCGGCCGCCAGCCTTGGATGTTCTTCGTGGCACCGATCGTGCAGTTGCTTGAGCAGGTGTTATTGAATATCGTGGCACCGTTGACGAGCTTGTAATCCAAGCTGCTCGTCCAATGCGGACCAAAGAGGCCGACACCATCCCACAGATAGTTGTATGTTCGGCTGAGGTGCAATGGGAACTCGCCAGAGGTGGTAAAATCCAACTCCGGCTCGATTTTGTTGCCGGACGACGGCAGTATCGGGTTTCCGCACTTTTCCCCTTGGGCTTCCCCTGCAAGCGTGCCGCCGTCATTCATCGCAAGATGGGAGCCGAGAACTTGATGCCCTCCCCAAGAGCCTCCATAAGAACCAGAGCTGAAGAGACCGCCAAAGGCAAGGATATCGATGGTCTTGCCTAGCGGCCACTCGCCTGGTGTATAGGTAGTGCTGCCATCGTCGTTTACCGTTTCCCCCCTTGCCCCGGCGACAACTCCCAAGGCGAGAAACAACGTAGCCAGCGACCCGATCGCCCTGGTTCTTGCAGCATTCAAGACTCTTCCCCTCTGGCTCAGCGCGGTTGTTTATACGCAGGAATTCGAACTCAAGACCTCTCAGCTGTTGCCAGAGGGCCACTTGTGCGAGCAGTTCGTGAGCGGTTGCTCCGTAAAGCTGTTCTGGTGCTCTTTGAGCCACCCCCTACCAGTGGCTTGGAACAGCCTAAGAAGCACGCACAACAAGGATCTCCGGGTTGCCTCACGTGTTCAAGACGTGAATATCGGTATCCAGGTGAATTCCGGTAGCGGGCTTGTGGGCGGCGCAGATGCCTGGTCATCTGGCTAGGCCCCTGGCAGCGAGGCTCACGCAGCGGGCGCTCGCCACGATGAGATGGGGACCAAAGCCAGTGTCTGCTTGATTCGGGCGGTGACCGCGCGATCCGCACGGTGTTCGTTCCTAACGGCCCGCGAAAGCATAACCGATGCGTCCGCGAAGCTGATGTAGTAAGGCTGCTTGGTCTTGCGATCGAGCTGCCTTTACTCAAGTAGCCCGAGGTACCCCCACGGAAGGACGACGCCCCGAGCGTATACCCCCATCCGTACCCCGGCGTGCAGGTGCTTGCCATGGATTTGCGCGGATGCCGGCGGAGGCTTGGATAACAAAAAACCCCGCAAAAAGCGGGGTTCTTTTAAGCCAGCTGGTTGTTGCTGGATTCCACCGGCTGATGTCTTGGTGCCCAGGAGAGGACTCGAACCTCCACGGTTTTACCCGCTAGTACCTGAAACTAGTGCGTCTACCAATTCCGCCACCTGGGCAGGTGACCTGGCGCACGGGGTGCGCGAGGCCGCGTATGGTGCGGTGCGGCGGCGGCGTTGTCAACGCGCTGACGCGCCTCCGGAGGGGATCGGTTGCACTTCGGCGCTGCCCACCGGGTTGCGCGGGTCGGTGCCGCCCTCCAGGGCGCCGGTGCGGCGGTCCCAGGCCACGGTCTGCAGGTTGCCCCAGGGCGATTCGCCGGCGTTGACGGTATGGCCCATTGCGCGCAGTGCGGCGACGGTGTCCGGCGACAGCGCGCCGGCCTCGGCCGAGATCACGTCCGGCAGCCACTGGTGGTGGAAGCGCGGTAGCGCGGCGACCTGTTGCGCGGACAACCCGGCGTCGTAGCCGAGGATGCCGAGCAGCACCTCGGTGATGATCCGGCTGCCGCCCGGCGCGCCCAGCGCGGCGACCTTGTCGGGCGAGCGCATGATGGTCGGCGTCATCGAGCTGAGCATGCGCTTGCCGGCCTCCGGCGCGTTGGCGGCGAAGCCCATCACGCCGAACGCGTTCGGCGTGCCCGGCTTGAGCGCGAAGTCGTCCATCTCGTCGTTGAGCAGCACGCCGGTGCCGGGCGGGATCAGGCCGGAGCCGTACAGCAGGTTCACGGTCTGGGTCGCGGACACGATGTTGCCCTCCGCGTCCATGATCGAGAAATGGGTGGTTTCCTCGTCCTCCAGCGGCGCCGGCTGGCCCGGCAGCAGCGCGCTCGGCGTCGCCTTGTCCGGATGGATGGTGGCGCGCAGTCCGGCGGCGTAATCGGCGCTGGTCAGGCGCGCCAGCGGCATGCGCACGAAGTCGGGATCGCCGAGGTAGATGGTGCGGTCGCGGTAGGCGCGGCGCATCGCTTCGGTGAGGACGTGCACGCGATGCGCTTCGTCGAGCTTGGCGAGGTCCCAGCCCTCGGCGATCTGCAGGATCTCGGCCAGCGCCACGCCGCCGGAGGACGGCGGCGGCGCGGTGGTGATATCCCAGCCGCGATATTTCAGGCGCAGCGGTGCGCGCTCCTTGATCTGGTAGCCGGCGAGCTCTTCGGCGGTCCACTTGCCGCCTTCGGCATGCACGCCGGCGAGCAGCTTCTGCGCGACCTCGCCGCGGTAGAAGCCGTCGTGCCCGCGCTTGGCCAGCAGCTCGAGGGTGCGCGCGAGGTCGGGCTGCCTGAGGATCTCGCCGACCTGCGGCGGGTCGCCGTCGGCGAGGAACACCGCGCGCGTGCCCGGATAGCGTTCCATCACCGCGCGCCGGCTCGCATAACCCTTCTCCAGCCGCGCGTACACCGGGAAGCCTTCGCGGGCGATCCGGATCGCCGGGCCGAGCGACTGCTCCAGCGGCAGCCGGCCGTAGTGGCCGGCCAGTTCCACCAGCGCCGCCGGCAGGCCGGGGATGCCGGCCGACCACGGGCCGTTCTGGGCGCGGTCGCGGTCGAGTTCGCCGTCCTGGTCGAGGTAGGCGGCGGGCGTGGCCGCGGCGGGCGCGGTCTCTCGCGCGTCGAGGAAGACGTCGCGGCCGGTCTTCGCGTCGTGCAGCAGGAAGAAGCCGCCGCCGCCGAGGCCGGAGCTGATCGGTTCCACCACCGCGAGCGTGGACGACACCGCGACCGCGGCGTCGAACGCGTTGCCGCCCTCGCGCAGGACCTGCATGCCGGCCTCGGTGGCGAGCGCGTGGCCGCTGGCGATGGCGGCGCCCGCCGGGTGGTCGGCAGGCCTGGCGGCGGCATTGGACGCCGGCGCGGCGGCCGCCGGCAGCAGGGCCAGCAGCAGCCACAGCATGGTGCCCGCGGCGAGGCGGATCAGGCCGGCGTGCCCTGCAGCCGGAGCAGCTTGGCCAGCAGTTGCGGTTCGTCCTCCGGGAACGCGGGATCCGGTTCGATGCATTCCACGGGGCAGACGACGACGCATTGCGGCTCCTCGAAGTGGCCGACGCACTCGGTGCAGCGCGCGGGATCGATGACGTAGAGGGTCTCGCCCTGGCTGATCGCCTTGTTCGGGCAGACCGGCTCGCAGACGTCGCAGTTGACGCACAGCTCGTTGATCTTCAGCGACATCTTCGGAATGCGGGCGCGCGCGATGCGCGGCAGGCCGCCACTTTACTCCCACCGCGCGGCGGGGGCCGGAACCTGGGCGGAACGGTGCGTCGCGGGCGCGGCGCGAGGCGCCGCGCTGCCCTCACCCCGGCCCTCTCCCGCAAGCGGGAGAGGGAGAGGAGCCCCCGGCGCTTACTTCGCCTCGACGAAGACGTAGTTCACGCCGGCCGGCTCGACCGCGGCCTTGACCCGCTCGTTGTCCGCGGCCTGGCCGATGAAGAGCACCTTGACGCCCTTCATCGACGCCGGCGGCACCGGCTGGAAGGCGGCGATGATCATGTCGGCCATCTTCGCCGAGGCCGGCGAGGCGTAGGCGAGCATGTTGCCGGCGACGATGCCGCGGCTGACGTCGGCCTTGATCTTGTCGCCCATGCGCAGGGCCTGGTCGGCGAAGTCCGGCGCGCTCTCCCCGGGCAGGAAGTACACGTAGGGCGAGTTGGTGACGCCTTCCATGTGGCGCGGCACGACGTCCTGCACGTAGGCGCGCCAGGCGTCCACGTTCTCGTCGGCGGGCGCGGCCATCGGCGCCTGGACCGCTTCCTTGGGCCCCTCGTCCTTCTTGCAGGCGGCGAGCGGCAGCACGAGGCAGGCGGCCAGCATCAGGCGGGACAGGATCTTCATTGCGCATTCCCCCGATAGGTTGAAAGCGGCCAGCCCACCCGGGCCGGCCGGAACACCGGCGAGCGGTTCCCCGCCGCCGCGACGACGCGCGCGCCGCAAGGCGCGCCCGCCAGGCACGCCGATCCCTGGCGCACCCAATTCCCCGCGACCCGCCGTCAGGCGACGTGCCGCTTGTGCTCGACCCGGAGCGCCTGCGCCACCGCAGGCGGCACGAAGGCCGACACGTCCCCGCCCAGGCGCGAGATCTCGCGCACCAGCGAGGACGAAATGAACCCGTATTGCTCGGCCGGGGTGAGGAACAGGGTCTCCACCTCCGGGATCAGGTGGCGGTTCATGCTCGCCATCTGGAATTCGTATTCGAAGTCGGACACCGCGCGCAGCCCGCGCAGCAGCACGCCGGCGCCGAGGCTGCGCACGAAGTCGGCGAGCAGGCCGTCGAAGCCGCGCACTTCCACGTTCGAAAACTGCGACAGCGCCTCGCGCGCCAGCGACACGCGCAACTCCAGCGGCAGCGCCGGGCCCTTGGCCGGGCTTTCGGCCACGCCGACCACCAGTCGCTCGAACAGCGGCGCGGCGCGGCCGACCAGGTCCACGTGCCCGTTGGTGACCGGGTCGAACGTGCCGGGATAGACCGCGATGCGGGTGCGGAGCACGCTCATTGCGTCGTTGGGTCGTCGGCCGTGGAACCTGCGGCCAGTGTAGCAGCCGGCCCCGGCGCGCGGCGCAGCAGCGTGTAGCGCACCTCGCGGGTGCGGCCCTCGCGGTGCGGCATCCAGCCGTCGGGGGCGGACGGCGCGGCGTCCAGCGGGGCCTCGACGTACAGCCAGGCGTCTTCCGCCAGCCACGGCGGCAGCAGCGCGAACGCACTTTCCCACAGGCCGGCCGCGAACGGCGGATCCAGGAAGACCACGTCGAAGCGCCCATGCAGCGGCGCGCGCAGCCAGGCCAGCGCGTCGGCCTGCACGACCTGCGCGCGGTCGCCCGCCGCCAGCCGGGCGACGCTGGCGCGCAGCATCTGCGCCAGGCGCGGGTCGCGCTCCACCAGCACCGCCTCGCGCGCGCCGCGCGACAGCGCCTCCAGCCCGAGCGCCCCGCTGCCGGCGAACAGGTCCAGCACGCGCGCACCGGGCAGGCGGAACTGCAGCCAGTTGAACAGGGTTTCGCGCACGCGGTCGGAGGTCGGGCGCAGGCCGGGCGCGTCGGACACCGGCAGGCGCGTGCCGCGCCATGCGCCGCCGACGATGCGCACCGTGCCGCCGCCGCGCGGACAGCGCGCGCTCACCGGGACCGCCCTGGGGTGGGTGCTACCATGCGCGCCATTCTGCGCGATGACCCGACGATGGTGAGTTTCTTCCGCCGCAAGAAGCCGGATCCGGCGGCAAACGTGGATGCTCCCCCCGCCACCGCGCGCTACAGCGTCGAGGAGCTGGCGGCGGCCTTCCCGACCGCACCGGCTACGCCCGCCGAACCCCCGCGCGAAATCGCGCCCCCCAAGGACACCGGCGCCGATGCCGCGGCATCCGGGGCGCCGGTCGCCGCCGTTCCCGCCGCGTCCCCGCCGGTCGCCGAGCGCCCGCAGGCCGAGGCCCCCGCCGCTGCGCCCGGCAAGTCCGGCTGGCGCGAACGCCTGCGCGGCAGCATGTTCGCGCGCAGCCTCGGCGGACTGTTCTCGCGCAACCCGCGCCTGGACGACGACCTGCTCGACGAGATCGAGACCGCGCTGCTGACCGCCGACGTCGGCGTCAGCGCCACCACCGACCTGGTCGAGGACCTGCGCAAGCGGATGAAGGCGCGCGAGTTCGCCGACGCCGGCGCGCTGCTCGCCGCGCTGCGCGCGGACCTCATCGCGCTGCTGCGGCCGGTCGCGCGGCCGCTCGCCATCGACGGCGCGGCGCGCCCCTTCGTCCTTCTCACGGTCGGCGTCAACGGCGTCGGCAAGACCACCACGATCGGCAAGCTCGCGCGCCGCTTCAAGGACGAGGGCCGCACCCTGATGCTGGCCGCGGGCGACACCTTCCGCGCGGCCGCGGTCGCGCAGCTGCAGGCTTGGGGCGAGCGCAACGGCGTGCCGGTGGTCGCACAGGGACAGGACGCGGATGCCGCGTCGGTCGCGTTCGACGCGCTGCAGGCGGCGAAGGCGCGCAACACCCAGGTGCTGATCGCCGACACCGCCGGCCGCCTGCACACCCAGCAGGGGCTGATGGCCGAGCTCGGCAAGATCAAGCGCGTGCTCGGCAAGCTCGACCCGGCCGCGCCGCACGAGGTGCTGATGGTGATCGACGGGACCACCGGCCAGAACGCGCTGTCGCAGCTGCGCCAGTTCAACGCCGCGGTCGGCGTGACCGGGCTGGTGGTGACCAAGCTCGACGGCACCGCCAAGGGCGGCGTGGTGTTCGCGCTGGCGCGCGAGTTCGGCATCCCGATCCGTTTCGCCGGCATCGGCGAGCGCCCGGAGGACCTGCGCGTGTTCGACGCGGAGGCCTTCGTGGACGCGCTGTTGCCCGAGTCGCTCGGCGGCTGAGGGCGCCATCGCTTCCCTGCCTTCCGCCGACGCACGGCCGCCGCGCGGGACCTGGCGCCGGCGCGGGCTGCGCGTCCTCCTCGCGCTGGCGGTGCTGGCCGCGCTGCTGCTGCTCGCGCTGCTGATCCTGTCGCGGCCGCAACGCGCGACCGCGTTGCTGCTGGACCGGGTCGGCGCCGCGCTCGGGCTGGAGATCACCGCCACCGGCCACAACGCCTACCGCCTGCGCGGCACGCCGATGCTGGAACTGCGCGACCTGGTCGCGCGCGAGCCCGGCGCGACGACGCCGCTGCTACGGGCCGATCGCGTCTACGTCGCGGTGCCGTGGTCGACCCTGCGCGCGCGCGGCGCGGTGCTGGACGCGACCCGGCTGGAACTGGATGCGCCGGTGCTCGACCTGCCGGCGCTGCAGCACTGGCTGGCGACGCGCCCGCCGTCGGCGGAAACGCGCCTGCCCAGCCTGCGCGAAGGCCTGCGCGTACGCGATGGCGTGGTCCAGGGCGCGGGCTGGCGGGTCGACGGGATTGCGTTTAAGACGCGCAGCTTCCATCCCGATGTGCCGCTGCGCGCGCAATTGCGCGCGCGCTATGTCGCCCCGCCGCTGTCGATGCCGGTGGACGTCGCCCTCGCCCTCGGCCGGGTGGACGCGCTGCTGGACGGACGCGCGAGCGGGCTCGGCATCGCCGGCCGCGTCGCCGTCGAACACGGCCAGGACTGGCGCCTCCCCGCGCGCGTGCTGCTGTCCGGCCCGGTGCGGATCGAGCCCGCGCTCGCCATCGCGCCGCTGCGCGCGGGCATCGCCGCGACCTACGAGACGGGCGAAACCAAGGTGCCGTTCGCGCTCGGCGCGCTCGGGCCGCTGCGCTTCGGCGACGCCGGTGTCGCGCTGGCGCCAACGACGCTGGTGTTGCACGGCCGCGGCGCGGCGGCGGACGCCAGCCTGGTGCCGCAATTGCAGGCGCGTGGGCGGATTGCCTGGACGCAGCGGCTGGACTTGCAGCTGCGCGGCCGCCTTGCCGCATGGCCGCGGGCCTGGCCCGCGCTGCCGGCGCCGCTGGACGCGTCCACCGCGCCGCTGCCTTTCGCGCTGGATTACGCCGGCAAGCCGGACTTCGCCGACATCGCACGGCTGCAGCTCGCGCGTGACGCCACCCGCTTCGACGGCCGCTTCCGCCTGCCCGCGGTGATGGACTGGATCGACGGGTTCGACACCGGCAACCCGCTGCCGCCACTGGATGGCACGCTGACGACGCCGCAGCTCGACATCGCCGGCGCGCGCCTGCAAGGCGTCGAGATCAGCGTCGACGACGACGCGATCGCTCCGACCGATGAACGCTGAAACCCAGGCCGCGCAGGATCAATTCGCCGCGCGCCTGCTGCAGTGGTTCGACCGCTGCGGCCGCCACAACCTGCCGTGGCAGCACCCGCGCACGCCGTACCGGGTGTGGGTGTCGGAAATCATGCTGCAGCAGACCCAGGTCGGCGTCGTCGTGCCCTATTTCGCGCGCTTCATGGACGCGCTGCCGGACCTGCGCGCGCTCGCGGCCGCGCCGATCGACGACGTGCTCGCGTTGTGGTCGGGCCTGGGCTACTACGCCCGCGCGCGCAACCTGCACGCGGCGGCGCGACTGTGCGTGGAGCGCCACGGCGGGGAGCTGCCGCGCGACCTCGACGCGCTGACCGCCCTGCCCGGCATCGGCCGCAGCACCGCCGGCGCGATCCTCGCCCAGGCCTGGGGCGAGCGCGCGCCGATCCTGGACGGCAACGTCAAGCGCGTGCTCACGCGCTGGCACGGCGTCGCCGGCTGGCCCGGGCTGCCCGCGGTCGAGCGCCGGTTGTGGGAGTTCGCGCAGGCGCACCTGCCGCACGCGCGGCTGGCCGACTACACCCAGGCGCAGATGGATTTCGGCGCGACCCTGTGCACCCGCGCCGATCCCGCCTGCGTGGTCTGCCCGCTGCAGGACGGTTGCGTCGCGCTGCGCACTGGCCGCGTCGCCGAGTTGCCGACGCCCAAGCCCGGCAAGCCGCTGCCCGAGCGCCACGCGCTGGTGCTGCTGCTGGAGGACGCCGCCGGCCGCGTGCTGCTGCAGCGGCGGCCGGAAAGCGGCGTGTGGGCGCGGCTGTGGTCGCTGCCGGAGGCGCCGGACCACGTCGGCGCGCGCGACTGGTTCGAACGCCACGTCGCCGGCGGCTACGACCATGGCGCGCCGCTCGGCCCGATCGCGCACGCCTTCACCCATTACCGGCTGGAACTGCAACCGCTGCACTGGCGCGGCGTGGCCCTGCGCGCGCGGGTGGCGGACAATGGCGACCTGCGCTGGATCGCGCGCGCGGACCTCGAGACGCTCGGCATCCCGGCGCCGATCCGCAAGCTCCTGGAGGACTGAGATGGCGCGCAGCGTCTACTGCGAATACGAGAAGCGCGAGACCGAGGGCCTGGACTTCGTGCCCTGGCCCGGGCCACTCGGCAAGCGCGTGTTCGAGCACGTCGGCAAGGCCGCCTGGCAGGCCTGGCTCGCGCACCAGACCATGCTGATCAACGAGAACCGGCTGTCGCCGCTCGACCCGAAGCACCGCGCCTTCCTCGAAGGCGAGATGGAGAAGTTCCTGTTCGGCGGCGGCGCCGAGCGCCCCGCGGGCTACGTGCCCGAGGGCTGATCTGCCGCGCGCCGGTCCTGGCCGGCGGCGCGCAGCGCGTCCACGTCGAGCGGGCGGATCGTCTGGATCCGGCACGGCACGTTCGGCGTGGCGTCCGGCACCAGCACGTCGTCGAAGCGCGCCGACACCTGCCCGGTGTGCGAGGTGAGCCCGATCGCGATGGCGAAGTTCAGCCCGGGGCACGGCGCCCCGAGCTCGAGCAGCCAGGCCTCGCGCGGGCGCGTCCACACCGCCAGCGCGCGGTCGCCCAGCGACTCCCACCGGTCCATGCGCCCGAGGTAGCGGAACGCCGACACCGGCTCCCCGGCGTTGGCGCGGTACAGCGCCAGCTTCTGGTTGGTCTCCAGCTCCCGCCCGCTGGCGCAGGCGCCCAGCGCGAGCGCGATGCCCGCGGCGGCAAGACAGGACAGCGAGATGCGTTTCATCGCAGACCTCCCGTTCCGGCGACGGCCCATGATGCGCCGCTCGCCGGGGCCGCGGCGCAGCCCCACGCCGTCGCGTTCAGCCATCGTCCGGCTTGCCGCCGCGCGCCCGCATCCGTATCATCGCGCCCTCTTGAGCAGCACCACGTGGCCGGGTAGCTCAGTTGGTAGAGCAGGGGATTGAAAATCCCCGTGTCGGGGGTTCGATTCCCTCCCCGGCCACCATGCAGCGCGCAGGAAATTCAAGGCGTTATCGCGTTACCCAAGAGCCCGCAGCAGTTGCGGGCTTTTTGCTTGTGACGCCAGTGTGCCGTCGATCCGACACGCGGCCCCGCGCAGGTGATCCGCCGCGAGGTGCGCGTAGCGCAGGACCATCTCGTAGCTGGCCCAACTGCCCAGCTCCATCAGCTCCTGCAGCGGCGTACCGCTCTGCACGTGCCACGAGGCCCACGTATGCCGCAGGTCGTGCCAGCGGAACGTCCGCTCGATCCCGGCCCGTGCCACCGCCTTCTTCCATGCCTTGGTCGAACACCGCGCGACGGGCTTCCCTTCATAGGTGAAGACGTGCACGGCGTCCTGCCCTAACCGCTGCCGCAGCACGTCCAGCGCCGAGGCATTGAGTGGGACGCCAATGGCCCGTCCGGCCTTGGCTTCGTCTGGATGGATCCACGCAACACGGCGGGCCATGTCCACCTGCTCCCACCGCAGGAAGGACACGTTGCGCTGTCTCAGGCCCGTGGCCAGTGCGAATTGCGCCATGTCGCGAAGGTGGGGCGGCAACTCCGCAAGGAGCCGCCGCGCCTCCTCCGGGGACAAGAAGCGAATGCGCCCCTTCGGTTCCCGGTACAGCCGGACGTGCGGGATGCTGTCGATCCACTCCCACTCGTCGCGTGCGCGCCTCAGGATCGCGCGGATCAGGGCGAGGTAACGGTTCGCGTTGCTCGGGCTGGATTCTTTCGCCTTCGCGTCTGCGATCCGGTCGATCACTTCCCGGGTCACCTGCGTGAGCAGCAGGCGCCCGAGATAGCGATCCAACCAGCGCAACCGTGCCACGTCCTTGCCGTGCGATCGCTTGTCGCGGGTTTCCTTCACCCACCGCACGGCGGCGTCCTGCCAACTCCGCTGGGGCTTCACCCCGAGCCGCTGCTCTTCCCACAGGCTGACCCTCAGCCGGTCGTGGTACTCCTGCGCGAGCGCCCGGTCTTCAATCCCAGTAGAGCGGCGTATTCGCTCGCCGTTCGGCGTGGTGACATCGACCCACCAGACATCTCCGCGTTTGTAGACTCCCATAAGGATTTCTCCCGATTGGAGCCACTTAGCGGCGCTTGCCACCGACCAGCGTAGAGCCGGTCGAGGTAGGCGGCAAGGTCGTCCTCCAGGAACACCCAGCGCTTGCCCGGTTTGGCCGCCTTGATCCGACCTTGGCGGGCGTGCAGGCGCAGCACGGCGGGCGACATGTGCAGGAAGCGCGCGGCTTCCTGCAGGTCAAGGGTTCGCATGGCTGCCCTCCGCTCATGACGCGTCCAGCCGGACGTTGTAGCGGCGCGCCTTGGCCCGGGTCTTGCGCCGGATGTAGTCCTGCACACCCTCCGGAAACTCCCGCTGCGGATTGTCGTAGTACCCCTCGAGCGCCTGTAGGAATTCCCCGAGGCCGTGCCCGTAGTCGGTGATCCCCTCGCGCGCCATGAAGGCTGTCAGCCCCGAGATGCCGTGGCGGAACAGCCGGTCATCAGAGGGAAGACGAGCCCGTGTTACCCGGGTCAGCGGCGGCGCTTCGGGATCGATGTCCCACAGCCGGGTCAGGTCCTCCCACAGCGGATGGGTCGGCCAGCGGCTGCGGGTCTCGTCGGAGTCGGAGGGGATCGCCAGCCGCAGCCAGTCGGCGCACAGGTAGCGCCAGAGGTTGCCGCTCAGGGATAGCGCTTCGGCGGCGGGGCCCAGCATGGCCTCCGGCAGCCCCTCGCGCCGAATCTGGAACTCCATCCGCCACACCTGTTCCTGGCCGTTCCAGCCTTCCCGCGCCCACAGCGGCCGCATGTAGTCCTTGCCCGACTTCAGCAGCTCGCGCGTCTTGTCGTATAGGCGCGCGCTCACTTCGTTGCCGGCGCCGAAGGAAATGCCGGTCACCTCGTCGGCTTCCTCGTGGATGGAGCGCTTCTTGCTCCGCTTGACCCAGTGCCGGCCCGGGAAGCAGGCCATGTCGTGGTCGGTGCAGAAGTCGGCGAACAGGTCGACGCGGCTGAGCTTGGGCGGCCCGTTCACCTTGCCCATGTCCTCCACCAGAGCGGTGATAGTCGCGATGGCCTCTTCCGGCCCGACCGCCGTGAGGTATTCGCTGCGCACCTGCACCAGCGCCAAGGGCATGACGCCTGCCGAGGCATTGGAAAGCTGGATGGAGAACCAGTTGTCCTCCAACACGAAGGCGAAGCGGCCGCGCCCACGCGGGAGGACCATGAAGTGGTGGTCGCCCAGCCCGACGCCCCCGAGCGACGAAATGTTCTCGTTTTGGGACTGAGCGCGAAGCTTGCACTCCTGCAGCCAGACGGCCAACTCCGGATCGATCCCGCCGTGGAAGGACAGGTACAGGCTGTCCACCCCATGCCGTAGCGGCCGGATGCTGTTTGCGGGTGCTGTGATACTGGGTGGCGCACCCGCGGCGCCAACGCCGCACGCCGCGAGAGTCGCGGCTTTAGCTGCTTTCGGCGCCGCATGAATGCCCGCCGAGCCCACAGAAGCGGACACGGCATCTTGGTTGTCTTGGTTGGTAAGTGACGACGACATATGACCTCCGGTTGATGGGAAGCCACGGCCGCTTTTCACATAGGACGACGCAACACGAGCCCCACAGGGCTTGCATTGGCTGGTGCTGATTGGTTGGAGGCCGGAATCGTTGGGGCGCCGCGCACTACCCCTAAGAAAAGATGCGCCAAGCACGTCGGCTTGGTCGTTGGCGGCTATTAGGTCGTCAGGCTGCTTCCACAAAGTGGCATGCGCACACTCTCGCCAGCGAGTTGGCGGAGTTCGACCCAAGTTGGAAAAGAGCGACTGCGGCCATTAAACCCTAGCGATCTTGGTCGGTATCGTCAAGACCCTCACTTTGACGCGATAAGTTCGGCGGTGGCGAGACAGCGTCACGCTCTACCTTTCGTAAGCGTTCGCTCATCAGCTGCTCGGGCAGTGCCAAAGAAACAAGGAATGCAAACGATGCCAAGAAAAGAATGGCCCGCTCGTACCAGATAACAACTTCATCCTTGAGACCAATAAGCTGCAATAGAAAAACGAGCCCCAGAATGACCAAATACAACTGGAAAAGCAGCTTGTGCCGAATTAACCGCCGCCTGACCCCTTCCACCAAGTACTGATCTCGCCTCCAAGAAGCACGACCGAGAGAGGCTGAATCTCCCACTATCGAAATGATCGCTACTAGGAAACCTGCCAAAATTGAGAACACGGTAACTATGGTGTTTAGCGCATCGGGGTGTTGGTGCAAATAAGGCTGTCCTCGATAAGACACAAGCACGCTTAGGATGGCGGCTAAGACGCCAAACCGTACGCGCGCATCCAGTTTGGAGAATAACTTCCTCACACCTCGAGATCGCCGTTCCTTTCAAATTCGTTCATCGCGCCCGCGAGCGCCTCCCAAACCTCAACGTACGAAAGCGAATTTTGCTCCTCCAGTCGTTCCAGAATAACGGGCTTCGAAACAAGCACCTCATCACTCCTAATGACCTTATGGTCATTAGTTTTAATTGTGTAGGTGAAGTCGTTTCCAAGCTCGTCCAAAAGGTCGATTCCGATATTTTCTAGCTTGTTGAGAACGACCTCTTCGCTTCGACTGCCACCATCCGCCTTGATAGTCAGCTTGACCAACAAATTTTCTGATCTCTCTGCGAATTCTTCGTCCTGGTCCTTGCCAAAGACCGCTGCCAATTGATCGGCGAGTGTTCGAGCAACGTTAGCCAAGGATCGATTGGCTCCGATCGGCTGAGCGCGACGCAGGTGGTTAACCGTGGCGGAATACAAAGTGCCGTCAATCTGAATTTCGTTGACCCCGCCTCTTTGAAGCTTGGCAACTGCGTCGACGTTGGCAATTTTCTCAATTTCGAACTGTGCGGCCCGGTTATTCAACTGAGCCTTCTCGAACAAGTTCTTTAGGTAGTACTCGAGCACTTGATATCGGATGCCATCCGTACAAATCACTAGGTGATTTGCGCGAATCAGTGCGAACAAATCTGCATTCTTGAAGGATCGGCCCACTGGCGGAGCCACTGGGAGTTCTGCATCACGAACAAGACGGCGCCCCTCACCCACTGTCGAAGCTTGCTCACCAGCGACTTTGGCAACCAGATGAATAAAAGCTCCGTTCCTGTCGGAAGTTTCCTGATTTATCCGTAGCGTCCCATGCGACGGGTGGGCGACTTCTCGGTCGCCCAAGACAGGCAAATTCTGAAGTGCTCTGCTTACATAGGTCTGCAAAGTGGGCCCGCCACCGGCATAGGCGGCACGCATCAACTGGACGCGCTTCGGCGCCTTTCTCCTTGGCATGATCTCCCCCTCCAATCGCACAGGACGCGACGCCCCCCGCCGCATCTCAGAGATACCTTACGACAAACGAGCGCGTCGCCGGCCTTGGAAGAGGCCTCGAAGGCTGATGGACAGGCGCCTAGCGCGCCACATCACCCGCGCATTGAACGCGCATTGCATTGCAGGACGCGAAGCTGGCAGGCGCCGCAAGTGGCTGTTTTAAAAGAAAAACATCCGATTTCCGACTGTGCCTTGAAAATCCCCGTGTCGGGGGTTCGATTCCCTCCCCGGCCACCATCGGTGCGGAAAGAAAAAACCCGCGGCTTCCCGCGGGTTTTTTGTTGCCTGGCGTGCGCCGCCTCAGCCGCGCACCAGCTTCAGGATCACCAGGCCGGCGATCACCACGAAGCCGCCGATCGCGCGCAGGCGGTTGTTGGGCATCGCGTGCAGCTGCTCGGCGGCGCGGCGCCAGGCGTTGGGCGCGGCGAACAGCAGCAGGCCCTCGAACACGGCCACCAGGCACAGCGCCGACCACAGGTCGTTCATCGCGGGGCTCGCCGGCGCGACCGCCTCAGCGGTCGTTGCGCATGTACTGGAGGAAGGGGTCGTTGCGGTCGAGCACGATCACCGCGTCGCCGTCGTCGAACGCGCGCCGGTAGGCCTCGAGGCTGCGCTGGAAGGCGTAGAACGACGGATCGCGGTTGGCCGCCTCGGCGTAGATGCGCGCGGCCTCGGCGTCGCCCTCGCCGCGCAGCTTCTGCGCGTCGCGCTCGGCTTCGGCGAGGATCACCTGCTGCTCGCGGTCGGCCTCGGAGCGGATCTTCTGCGACAGCTCCTCGCCCTCGGCGCGCAGCTGCGCGGCGACCTGCTGGCGCTGCGCGCGCATGCGCCGGTACACCTGCTCGATCACCTCGCCGCCGGTCGGCAGGTCGATGCGCTTGATGCGGATGTCGACGATGCGGACGCCAAGCGTGGCGGCGCCCTTGTTGATGGCATCCAGCTGGCGGGCGACCATCTGGTTGCGGTCGCCCGAGACCACCTGCTGCAGGGTCCGCGAGTTGATCTCGTTGCGCAGCGAGTCCTTGATGATCGGCGCGAGGCGGGCCACCGCCAGCGACTCGTCGCCGCCGGTGGCACGGTAGAAGGTGCGCACGTCGGCGATCCGGCCGATCGCGAAGAAGTCGACGCTGACGTCCTTCTTCTCGGAGGTCAGGTAGCGCTCCGGTTCGGCGTCCAGCACCTGCAGGCGGCGGTCGAAGATGCGCACGCTCTCCACCAGCGGCACCTTGAAGTGCAGGCCGGGGCCGACGTCGCTGCGCACGACCTTGCCGAGGTTCAGCACGATCGCGGCATGGCCTTCGTTGACCACGTAGACGGAACCGAGCAGCGCCAGCAGCACGGCGGCGCCGAGGGTGATCCAGAGCGGCGCCTTCATCGGGAAGCCTCCTCGCGGCCGTCCGGGCGGCCGCTGCGGCCCGGGCGCACCTCGCTGTCGTCAGGGGTGGACGTGACCGCCGGCGCGACCAGGTCCGGCGTCAGCATCGGCCGCGACGCCTGCGCCCCGCCCGTCTGCCCCGCCATCGGCACGTAGAGCAGCTGGCGGCTGTCGCCGCCGACCACCTTGCGGTTCTCGGCCAGCACCTGCTGCAGCGTCTCCAGCCACAGGCGCTTGCGGGTGACCTCGGGCGCGGCCCGGTACTGGTCCAGCAGCAGCGAGAAGCGGGTGGCGTCGCCGGTCGCGCGCGCGATCGCGGCGCTGCGGTAGCCCTGGGCGACGGTGCGCACGCGCGCGGCCTGGCCGCGCGCCTCGGGCACGATCCGGCTGGCGTAGGCCTCGGCCTCGTTGCGGGCGCGGTCCTTGTCCTGCTGCGCGCTGTTGACGTCGTCG
The DNA here is from genome assembly GCA_035539135.1 of Lysobacteraceae bacterium. Taxonomy (GTDB): domain Bacteria; phylum Pseudomonadota; class Gammaproteobacteria; order Xanthomonadales; family Xanthomonadaceae; genus JABFWF01. Next base: position 11,014 of record DATLJD010000001.1, on the reverse strand, counting down.
AAGGCCGGCTTCACTTCCTCCGGCGGACGCGCGTTGGGCAGGTTGAGTTCGGTGACGGCGATGCCGGTGTGGTAGTCCGCGAGCGCGGTCTGCAGCCGCTCGCGGGCGGACACCGACAGCGCGTTGCGGGCGCTGAGCACGGTGTCGAGGTCGGAGCGGCCGACCTGCTCGCGCACCGCGCTCAAAGTCGCCTGCTGCAGCACGCGCTCGGCGTCGCGGGCGCCGAACAGGTACAGCTTCGGATCGTCAACGCGGTACTGCACGTTGATCTCGACGGTGACGATGTTCTCGTCGCGGGTCAGGACCGGCACGGTGTCGCTGAAGGTCTTGATCTGGGTCGCGTTGACCTTGATCACGCGCTCGACCGGCCACGGCCACTTGAAGTGCGGGCCGGGCTGCATGACCCGCGCGACCTGGCCGAAGCGCAGGACCACGCCGCGCTGCTGCTCGGTGATCAGCACGAAGCTGTTGAAGGCCAGCCACAGCACGAACAGGACCGCGATCCAGCGGCCGGCACCGCCGTCGCCGAACAGGCCGCGCAGGGGATCGGCCAGGCGATCGAGGACGCTGCCGCCACCGGGCTTGCGCGGGGGGCGTCCGTTGCCGGATCCGCCGGGGATGTTCCAGGCCATGCCTGCTCCGTGTTGGCCCGCCGCGGCGGGGACTGCGTGGGTGAAGGAATGGCGCCGCGCTCGGGCGCATCCGCCGGATTCTAGGTGGGGGTGCCCTGCCCCTCAAGCAACGGACGCAACGGCGCGCCGTCGACGTGGCCGGCGATGCGCGCGGCATCGGCCTCGGCGAGGTCCAGGCTCAGGGTCCAGCCGTCCTCGTCATGGTGTTCGGCCAGCACCGCGCCGAGCTGGTGCAGACGGGCGCGCAGGCGGCCGGCGGCGGGCGGCAGGCGCACCTCGCCGGCGACCCGGCGCAGGCCCAGGCGGTGGCCGAGCGCCTCGCGCAGCAGCTCCAGGCCGCGGCCTTCGCGGGCCGAGATCCATACCCGCTCGCGGGCGGTGGCGTGGTCGGGGGCGTCGCGGTCGCGGCCGTCGTCGGGCAGGTCGTGGCGCGGGGCCACGCCGTCGAGGCGATCGATCTTGTTGTAGACGAGCAACTGCGGCAGGTCGCCGGCGCCGATTTCCTCCAGCACCGCGTCGACCTGGGCGATGCGCTCGTCGCGCAGCGGGTCGGCGGCGTCGACGACGTGCAGCAGCAGGTCGGCCTCGCGCGCCTCGGCGAGGGTCGAGCGGAACGCGGCGACCAGCTCGTGCGGCAGGTCGCGGACGAAGCCGACGGTGTCGGCCAGCACGATGCTGCCGCCGGTGAGCGCGACCCGGCGCACGGTCGGATCCAGGGTCGCGAACAGGCGGTCGTCGGCGTAGGCGTCGGCGCCGGTCAGCGCGTTGAACAGGGTGGACTTGCCGGCGTTGGTATAGCCGACCAGGGCCACCCGCGGCAGTTCGCTGCGCACCCGCGCGCGGCGCATCTGGGTGCGCTGCACCTCGACCTTCTCCAGCCGCTTCTGCAGCTGCTCCACGCGCCGCTGCAGCAGGCGGCGGTCGGTCTCTAGCTGGGTTTCGCCGGGGCCGCGCAGGCCGATCGAACCGCCGCGCTGGCGCTCCAGGTGGGTCCAGCCGCGCACCAGGCGGGTGGCCATGTGGCGCAGCTGCGCGAGTTCGACCTGCAGCTTGCCTTCGTGGCTGCGCGCGCGCTGGGCGAAGATGTCGAGGATCAGGGTGGTGCGGTCGACCACGCGCCGCTCCAGCGCCTTCTCCAGGTTGCGTTCCTGGACCGGGCTGAGCGGGTGGTTGACCAGCACGAGGTCGGCGCCGGTGGCGTCGGCGGCGGCCTTCACTTCCTCGAGCTTGCCGCTGCCGATCAGGGTGGCGGGGTTCGGGCGGTCGATCTTCGCGGTCAGCAGGGTCGCGACCGACGCGCCCGCCGAGCGCGCCAGGTCGGCGAACTCCTCCAGCAGGCCGGGATCGGGCGGGCCGCCGGCGTGCGGCTGGATCAGCAGGGCGTTTTCGCCCTTGCGCGAGCGTTCGAACATGCGGCAACGATACTCCGGCCCCTCGCAGGGGGCGGAGGCGTCGCGACTGGATGGGGGCGCGCCGCCCGCGCTTCAAGCGCGGCGCGCCCGACGGCGCCTATTCCGCTTCTTCGGCTTCCGCCACGCCCTCGGCGCCGGCCTGCACCTGGCCTCCGCCCGGGCCCACGCGCACGTTGCGCGCCGGCACCACGGTGGAGATCGCGTGCTTGTAGACCATCTGGCTGACGGTGTTGCGCAGCAGGACGACGAACTGGTCGAACGATTCGATCGTGCCCTGCAACTTGATCCCGTTGACCAGGTAGATGGACACCGGCACGCGTTCGCGGCGCAGCGCGTTCAGGAACGGGTCCTGCAAGGATTGCCCCTTCGACATTCGACTTTCCCCAACTGGTTCTTGTTATATGTGTGTGGCGCGGTCGCGCCCGCATCGCCCGACCCGACCCCGCGGCGGCGACCACCCGATGGTACCCGAACCCGCCGGCGCCATGCGGCCGGCGCGCGGCGGCCGCCGAGACCGCCGTCGCAGAATCAGGCCGCGCGGCCCAGGAACAGAGCGAGGGCGGCGTCGAGCGCGGCGCGCTCGCGCTGCGGGTCGAACCAGCGCGCGTCCAGTTCGCCGCGCAGCCAGGTCAGCTGGCGCTTGGCGAGCTGGCGGGTGGCGGCGAGCGCGCGCTCGCGGAAGGCGGCGAAGGCGTCGGCGGCGTCGCGCCCGGCGTCGCGGGCGTCGAGGTAGTCCCAGGCCTGGCGGTAGCCGACCGCGCGCAATGCGGGCAGGTCCAGCGGCGCCGGGTGGTCGCGCAGCTGCGGAATCGCGCGCAGCGCCCGCACCTCGTCCAGGAAGCCCAGCCCGAGCATGGCGTCGAAACGCGCGGCGATGCGCGCGTGCAGCGCATCGCGCCCGCGCGGCGCCAGCACCAGCTTCAGCAGCCGCCACGGCCGCGACGGCGCGGCGTGCTCGCGCTGCCAGGCGCTGATCGGCCGGCCGCTGGCGCGATGGACCTCGAGCGCGCGCTGGATCCGCTGCGGGTCGGTGGCGTGGATGCGCGCGGCGGCTTCCGGGTCCACCCGCGCGAGTTCGGCGTGCAGCGCGGGCCAGCCGCGTTGCGCGGCCTCGGCGGCGATCGTCGCGCGCAACGCGGGATCGGCCTGCGGCATCGGTGACAGGCCCTGCTGCAGCGCGCGGAAATACAGGCCGGTGCCGCCGGCGAGGATGGGAATGCGGCCGCGCGCGAGGATGGCGGCGATCGCGTCGTGCGCGGCAGCGGCGAAGTCGGCGGCCGAGTACGGCTGCCAGGGATCGCGCACGTCGACGAGGTGGTGCGGGACGGCGGCGCGTTCTTCGCGGCTGGGCTTGGCCGCGCCGATGTCGAGCCCGCGGTAGACCAGCGCCGAGTCCACGCTGACGATCTCGCCGCCCAGGCGCTGCGCCCATTCCAGCGCGAGCGCGCTCTTGCCCGAGGCGGTCGGGCCCATCAGGGCGATGGCGGGCGGGCGGTGGTCGGCGGGCATCGGGGCGGTCCGCGGGCGGGGAGGCATTCCACCACAGCGCGTGCGTGCCCGGCCTTTCCCCCTCTCCCGCTTGCGGGAGAGGGTCGGGGCGAGGGTGAGTCTTGTGCCAACAGCGGCACCCTCACCCTCGCGCTGCGCGCTCGACCTCTCCCGCAAGCGGGAGAGGTGACAGCACCGCCGCAGGAGAGGTGTCAGCACCGCCGCAGGAGAGGTGTCAGCACCGCCGCGCCGCGCCCCCGCTGTTCCCCCTTCCCGCTTGCGGGAGAGGGTCGGGGTGAGGGCGCTTCGTGCCCATCGCAGCCGCCCTACACCCGCCTGCCGCTACACTGCGCCCCCTTCGCGCTGGCGCGTCATGCGTCCCGGCGCTGCCCGTCTTTTCCCCGACAGCTATCAATGCCCGATCCCGTCCTCCCCGTCCCGCCCCTGCCCCAGGCCGGCCAGCAGCGCGCCTGGTGGCGCGCGCCGGCCTCGCCCTCCGCGCTGGCGCTGCACATCGGCAGCGCGGCCGCCGCGCACGCCGGCCCGCTGCTGGTCGTCGCCCGCGACAACCACGGCGCGCAGCAGCTGGAAAGCGACCTGCGCACCCTGCTCGCGCGCGACGTGCCCACCGCCGACGGCGCCATGCTGCAACGCCGCCCGTGGCCGCCCATCCTGCATTTCCCCGACTGGGAAACCCTGCCCTACGACCAGTTCAGCCCACACCCGGACATCGTCAGCCAGCGCCTCGCCGCGCTGCACCGGATGCCCACGCTGGAGCGCGGCATCGTCGTCGTCCCGGTGCAGACGCTGCTGCAGCGCCTCGCGCCGGTGCAGCACATCGCCGGTGGCAGTTTCGACCTCGCGGTCGGCGCGCGGCTGGACCTCGACCACGAAAAGCGCCGCCTGGAAGCGGCCGGCTACCGCAACGTGCCGCAGGTGCTCGACCCCGGCGACTTCGCCGTGCGCGGCGGCCTGCTCGACGTGTACCCGATGGGCGCCGAGGAGCCGTTCCGGGTGGAGCTGCTGGACGAGGAGATCGACACCATCCGCGTGTTCGACCCGGAGTCGCAGCGCTCGCTGGAGAAGATCGAGCGCGTGCACCTGCTGCCGGGCCGCGAACTGCCGCTCGACGAGGCCGCGCTGCAACGCGCGCTGGACGCGCTGCGCGAACGCTTCGACATCGACACCCGCCGCAGCGCGCTGTACCAGGACCTGAAGGCGGGCGCCGCCCCGGCCGGCATCGAGTACTACCTGCCGCTGTTCTTCAGGCAGACCTCGACCCTGTTCGACTACCTCGGCGCCGGCACCCTGCCGGTGCTGTGCGAGGGCGCGCTGGAAGCGGCCGAGCAGTTCTGGGCGAACACGCGCGAGCGCTACGAACAGCGCCGCCACGACGTCGAGCGCCCGCTGCTGCCGCCCGACGAGCTGTACCTGTCGCCCGAGCAGCTGCGCGAGCGCCTCAACCAGGGCGCGCGCGTGGAAGTCTGCGGGCCGCAGCATGCGCAGCGCGAGCGCGCCGCCGACCTCGGCGACCAGCCGGCGCCGGTGCTGCCGCTGACCGTGCGCGAGCAGGTGCCGGCCGATGCGCTGAAGTCCTTCCTCGGCAGTTATCCCGGGCGCGTGCTGATCGCGGCCGACAGCGCGGGCCGGCGCGAGGCGCTGCTGGAGATCCTGCACGCGGCGGCGCTGCAGCCGGAGGTACTGCCGGACTGGGCGGCGTTCCTGCCGCCGGCGGGCGAAGGCCCCGGCGGAAGCGAATCGCGCTCGCCCTCATCCGGCCCTGCGGGCTCCCTTCTCCCGCGAGCGGGAGAAGGGAGCGCCGGACTGCCGAAGTTCGCGCTCGCGGTGGCGCCGCTGGAGGACGGCTTCGCGCTCACCACGCCCGCGCTCGCGGTACTCACCGAGCGCCAGCTGTTCCCCGAGCGCGCCGCGCAGCCGCGCCGGCGCAAGCGCGTCGGGCGCGACCCGGAAGCGATCATCCGCGACCTCGGCGAACTCAGCGAAGGCGCGCCGATCGTGCACGAGGACCACGGCGTCGGCCGCTATCGCGGGCTGGTCACGCTGGACGTCGGCGGCACCCCGGGCGAGTTCCTCGACATCGAATACGCCAAGGGCGACCGCCTGTACGTGCCGGTCGCGCAGCTGCACCTGATCAACCGCTACGCCGGCGCGTCCGACGAGACCGCGCCGCTGCACTCGCTGGGCGGCGAGCAGTGGGCCAAGGCCAAGCGCAAGGCCGCCGAGAAGGTGCGCGACGTCGCCGCCGAGCTGCTGGAGATCCAGGCCAAGCGGCAGGCGCGCGCGGGCCTCGCGATCGATGTCGACCGCGCGCTGTACGAACCTTTCGCCGCCGGCTTTCCCTTCGAGGAAACGCCCGACCAGCACGCCGCGATCGAGGCGGTGCTGCGCGACCTGCAGTCGTCGCAGCCGATGGACCGCGTGGTGTGCGGCGACGTCGGCTTCGGCAAGACCGAGGTCGCGGTGCGCGCAGCCTTCGCCACGGCGATCGCCGGCAAACAGGTGGCGGTGCTGGTGCCGACCACGCTGCTGGCCGAACAGCACTACCGCAACTTCCGCGACCGCTTCGCCGACTGGCCGATCCGGGTCGAAGTGCTGTCGCGCTTCAAGAGCACCAAGGAGATCAAGGCGGAACTGGAGAAGGTCGCGGCCGGCCAGATCGACGTCATCGTCGGCACCCACCGCCTGCTGCAGAAGGACGTGCGCTTCAAGGACCTCGGCCTCGTGATCGTGGACGAGGAACAGCGCTTCGGCGTGCGCCAGAAGGAAGCGCTGAAGGCGCTGCGCGCCAACGTGCACCTGCTCACCCTGACCGCGACCCCGATCCCGCGCACCCTCAACATGGCGATGGCCGGCCTGCGCGACCTCAGCATCATCGCCACCGCGCCGGCCAACCGCCTCGCCGTGCAGACCTTCGTCGTGCCCTGGGACGACGCCCAGCTGCGCGAGGCCTTCCAGCGCGAGCTCGCGCGCGGCGGCCAGGTCTACTTCCTGCACAACGACGTCGAATCGATCGGCCGCATGCAGCGCCAGCTGCAGGAACTGGTGCCGGAAGCGCGCATCGGCGTCGCCCACGGGCAGATGCCCGAGCGCGAACTGGAGCGGGTGATGCTCGACTTCCAGAAGATGCGCTTCAACGTGCTGCTGTCCACGACGATCATCGAGTCCGGCATCGACATCCCGAACGCCAACACCATCATCATCCACCGCGCCGATCGTTTCGGCCTCGCCCAGCTGCACCAGTTGCGCGGCCGCGTCGGCCGCTCGCATCACCGCGCCTACGCCTACCTGGTGGTGCCCGACCGCAGGTCGATCACCGCCGACGCGAAGAAGCGGCTGGACGCGATCGAGGCGATGGACGAGCTCGGCGCCGGCTTCACCCTGGCGACCCACGACCTCGAGATCCGCGGCGCCGGCGAGCTGCTGGGCGAGGACCAGAGCGGGCAGATGGCGGAAGTGGGCTTCAGCCTGTACACCGAACTGCTGGAGCGCGCCGTGCACTCGATCCGCGCCGGCCGCCTGCCGGACGTGGACCTGGTCGAGGCGCGCGGCGCCGAAGTGGAACTGCACGTCCCGGCGCTGATCCCCGACGACTACCTGCCCGACGTCCACACCCGCCTGACCCTGTACAAGCGCATCTCCGGCGCGCGCAACGCCGAGGACCTGCGCGAACTGCAGGTGGAGATGATCGACCGCTTCGGCCTGCTGCCGGATCCCGCGAAACACCTGTTCGCCACCGCCGAACTGAAGCTCGACGCCACCGCGCTCGGCATCCGCAAGCTCGACCTCGGCCCGGAAGGCGGGCGCGTGCAATTCATCGAGAAGCCGAAGGTGGACCCGTTGGCGGTGATCCAGCTGATCCAGAAGCAGCCGCAGCGCTACCGCATGGACGGCCCGGACAAGCTGAAGGTGAAGCTGGACCTGCCGGACGCGGCCACCCGCGTGCAGGCGGCGCGCGGGTTACTGGCGGCGTTGCGGCCGGCGGCGTGAGGGAGCGACGGGAGAAGGGAGACGGGAGACGGGAAGCGGGCGTCTGCCGCGACCCGCAACGTCTGTGACCTAGCGGAACACCGTCGCCCACACCAAGGCGGCGACGGCGCCCAGCCGGCGCAGCCAGGCGCGCACCGCGGTCCGGCCACTGGGCGCGAATGCGGTTGACGCCGGCGCCGCCTGCCATGCCTCCATGCCGGGCGTCACCCCGCCCTCGCCGTAGGCCACCACCTCCTCGCTGCAACGGTCGAGCGGGCTGAGCACCCCGCCCGCCCCGCGCCCGAGCACGTGCGTGTAGATCTGCGTGGTGCCGAGGTCCTTGTGCCCCAGCAACTCCTGCACCGTGCGGATGTCGTGCCCAGCCTCCAGCAGATGGGTCGCGAAGGAATGGCGCAGCGTGTGGCAGGTCGCCGGCTTGACGATGCCGGCGCGCAGGCGCGCCGCGCGCACCGCCCGCTGCAGCGTCGCCTCGTCCACGTGGTGCCGGCGCAACAGTCCGCTGCGCGGATCGCGCGCGGGCGATGCCGCCGGGAATACGTACTGCCAACCCAGTTCCTGGTCCGCGTTGGGGAACTTGCGCGCCAGCGCGTGCGGCAGCCACACCCCGGCCAGTCCCGCCGCCCGATCCTGCGCGTGCAGCAGGCGCACCCGCGCGATCGCCTGCTGCAAGGGCTCGCGCAGGCGTTGCGGCAACGGCACCCGCCGGTCCTTGTTGCCCTTGCCCGCGCGGACCACGATCTCCTGCCGCTCGAAGTCCACGTCTTTGACCCGCAAGCGCAGGCACTCCATCAGCCGCAAGCCGGCCCCGTACAACAGCGCCGCCTGCAGCCAGGCCTGCCCGTCCAGCATCGCCAGCAGCCGATCCACCTCCTCGCGCGAGAGCACCACCGGCACCCGCCGCGGCGCCTTCGCCCGCACCACGTCGTCCATCCACGGCAGCTCGGTACCGAGGACCTCCCGATACAGGAAGAGCAGCGCCGCCAGCGCCTGGTTCTGGGTGGACGCCGCGACCCGGCCCTCGGTCGCCAGCCGCGTCAGGAAGGCCTCGACCTCCGGCTTGCCCAGCCGGCGCGGGTGCCACCCCCCGTTCGCCCGCACGAAGCGCCACGCCCAGGCCACGTAGGCCTGCTCCGTGCGGATACTGTAGTGCCGCACCCGGCAGCGCGCACGGATCCGTTCGATCAGCTGCGGGATGGTCTGCGGATTGTGCGAATCCCCTTGCCTGCCGCGCCACGCTTTGCGCTCGGCCACGTTACACCCCACTTTCGTCGGATAACGCAGACAGGGTGGAACCCGAGCCACCCAGTGACCATCAGACAGGCCGTTGATTTCGGGTAGGAATCTCCCCATTGGCGGACGCCCGGGCCCGGCGCATACTCCCCCTTACATCCCGTTTTTGGGATCGATAGGGTGTTAGGCGGCGCGGGGAGAACATGGCAGTCGACAGATGGAACACGCACCGTGGCGACGAATGGTGGTTTTCTGCCGGCGTGGTGGCGGCCGAGGGTTCCTACAACGCTGCCGTGCCAATGTTCGAAATTTCCCGAGTAACCCGTGGCGCGGACCGCCCAGATGCAATGCTCTACTTGCTGCAACGGACGGTAGCCGAGTTTCCCGGCACTAAAGTTCTGGTCGCCTTGGATCAGTCGACCCGTCCGGCGCTGCAAGCGCTCGCGGAAAGTGCGCAGATCACTTGGCAAGAGTTCAAGCAACCGTTCTCGCTTTGGGCGAACATACTCATAGTGGTGCCGCCTAACAATTCGTCCAAGCCGACGCCGCTTCGCGGCGCGGCTTAACTCAGGTGTTAGGCCCAGAACAAGCGCTGCTCTAGTCCTTTGTGCAGCAAGAGCACGCCATCGAGCTCCGCCGTCCGCGCTGCGCACGGCTCCGCCCCGTCTCCCTCGCCCCAGCCAACTCAACTGCCAGCCTCTGCCGCGCCGCCCGCTGCGCGCGCGGCTCACTCCTACCTCGGCCCTTCTTGGTAAGGCCGTCGCAGGCAGTTCTCGGGCTGACACGCCCTGCCTGCTTTTTTCCTTTCGGCAGGCGCTACCAGCAGTCACCTGGTTGCAGCCTTACAGCCAAGAGCACATGCTGGCCCTAACAATTCATTCAAGCCGAAGCCGCTTCGCGGCTCGGCTTAATTCACGTGTTAGGCCTACTAATCAATGTCGCTTGTACTCCAGATCATCTTTCTCCTATCGCTGCCGCTGACGTTTGGGGCCGCGATCATGTACTACTCCCTCCTGTTTGATCTCCACCGCAGCTTGGAGGCGCATCACCCAGATGCACTTGCGCTTGTGTGCTCAGAGAAACTCCTGCCTATGTCAAGATTTCAGGCGGCGTATCAAGTTCTTCGCGGCGTAAAGGGCGGCGCATTCCGGGGTTCCCCGCTCTCGCCGGAAACAGTTCGGATTTCGTCTTCGGCGAACCGGCTGCTGCATGTTGCAATGTTCTCGTTTATGGCTTTGCTGTTCTCCGGTCTCGCCTCAGAGTGGCTCTCGTAAGCCACCCGGCACGTAGGCCTAACAATTCATTCAAGCCGAAGCCGCTTCGCGGCTCGGCTTAATTCTGGTGTTAGGCGACAACTGCATGGCTGGATCTAGACCAAGAGCCTTGCGGTTGTAGCAAGCGCCAAAGCACATGCTTCGCCTTGTCAGAGCAGCTCAAGCGCAGTGCTGTGTTGGCTCTTGTGCATCGCAGCGGGCAGGCCTTCCCCTGCGGCTGGCACACTAGCGTCCGTTCAAGGGCGGCAGGCCGGGCGTCCTCGCTGCAGCCGTCGCCTAACAATTCATTCAAGCCGAAGCCGCTTCGCGGCTCGGCTTAATTCACGGTGTTAGCCCCATGATGAGCGATCAGAGAGAGTTGTTTGAAGCATGGCTTGCCCATATGGACGACGCACTTGACAGTTTCAAGGCGTCTTTGCCCATTGGGCTCGCATCTCGCCTCGACCAGTCCGTTGAGTCTCTTGATCTACTTGAGCAACATTACCTATCCGTTTTCCCAACGGTGGCCGATGCGCTTAAGCCCGATGCAAAGCTTGTATTGGATGGCTATACGCGCTACGTCGGCGAGACCATTAGGACGCTTATCAATTCCAAATGGGGCATTTGTCTCACTGATCCAAAAAACGCTTACTTCGGCCTTCCCACACTAGGCAACAATACGCTCTGCCCTCTCACGCTTGTTACTACCGCCGCTGATCGTAGAACCGGGGAATTTTGGTCAACAATCGCCAAAAACCGGCTAGGGGCTAACAAGTCATTCAAGCCGAACCCGCTTCGCGGGTCGGCTTAATTCTGGTGTTAGGCCCAGAACAAGGGCTGCTCTAGTGCCTTGTGCAGCAAGAGCACGCCATCTCGCTCCGCCGTCCGCGCTGCGCACGGCTCCGCCCGGCCTCCCTCGCTCCAGCGAGCTCAACTGCCCGCCTCTGCCACGCCGCCCGCTGCGCGCGCGGCTCACGCCTGCCTCGGTCTT